>CAVSZX010000021.1:0-98643 GCA_963732525.1 uncultured Alphaproteobacteria bacterium | reverse complement strand
GTTGGCCATTGCACCGGGCGAAAAGGTCGGCATCGTTGGCCGGTCGGGCGCCGGCAAGTCGACGTTGGTGAACCTGCTGATGCGGTTCTATGACGTAGAAGGCGGCACGGATCCTGATCGACGGTCAGGACATTTGCACAGGTCACGCAGAACTCGCTCCGGGCCCACATCGGCATGGTCACGCAGGACACCTCCCCTGCTGCACCGCTCCGTACTCGACAACATCCTCTATGGCCGGCCCGGTGCATCCGAGGCCGAAGCAAGAACCGCAGCCGAGCAGGCCCAGGCGCACGACTTCATCCATGGGGCTGAGCCGATCATCCTCGGACCGGACGGCTATGACGCGCATGTCGGCGAGCGCGGCGTCAAGCTGTCGGGCGGGCAGCGACAGCGGATCGCGATCGCCCGTGTGCTGTTGAAGAACGCGCCGATCCTGGTTCTGGACGAGCGACTGGCGCTCGACTAGCGAGGTCGAGGCCGCCATCCAGGAGCAGCCTGTACAACCTGATGCAGGGCAAGACCGTGATCGCCATCGCGCACCGGCTCATCGACCATCGCGGCGATGGACCGGCTGGTCGTGATGGACGAAGGCGCATCGTTGAAGAAGGCAGCCATGCCGATCTGCTGCGCCGCGGGGGCATCTATGCGTCGCTGTGGGATCGCCGATCGGGCGGGTTCCTGGCACGGGAGGACGGACGGAGATAAGCGCCCAAAGTCCAACTCGCTCCTGACTCCTAGTTTCCAACGTTTCAAAGCAATTGTGCAACAGACGGATCGCTATCGGCGGACGGCAGGCGCCTGAAACTTGACGTCGCAAGTACATCAATTACAGTGTTGTCATTATTCCGGAGCCCGCGGTGCTCTGGATGGGAACTGGCGGATGGCGGGGCCTTGAACCCCGTTTATTGGGGGAAGACATGATCAACGCTGCTCTTGGCGCGTTTTCGACGCGCATGCGTTTGGCGTATCCAATCCTTGGCTGCTCGTCTGACGCAAATCCTAGCCTCCTTGATGATTTTGCTTGCGGCTCAGTCCGTGCCTTTACAGGCGCAGGACGCGAACGAGCCTGTAGAGCCGGTACCAGTGGCTCAGTCGACCCAGGACGCGAATGCTGTTCCAGTGACGACGGAAGCCCTCGAAATCGAAGACACGGCCGCCGATAAGCCAGACGCGACTTTGCCGACGGTAACGATCGAGCCCGTTGAAGACAATAAGGCGCCTTCGGCTGCGCCCAAGAAGGCTTCGAAGCCGCAGGTCGCCGCCGAAGTTGAAGCGTGCCTGCGCCGAAGCCGGCCGAAAAAGTCCAAGCCGCAGAAGCAGGCCAGTCTTCAAATCCGAAACCTGCGCCGCCCGCGCTGCCGCCCCCTCCGAAGAATTGAGTCGACGAGCCGGGAGCCGGATCTGGCTTCAATTGGCGAGACGACGGCCACGTCCGTTCTTGGGGGCCCGAGCGGCATCGACGGCTATACGGCCAAACAAACAACGACGGCAACCAAGACGGGAACGCCGCTCAAGGACATCCCGCAAGCTATTTCCATTGTGACCAACAGGAGGCCAGCGACCGGGGCAGCAAGAGCCTCGGGCAAGCGCTCACTTAGTTCCCGGCGTCAATGTCGCGCAAGGCGAAGGTCACAGAGACCAGATCACCATTCGGGGTCAGCAGACGACCGCGGACTTCTTCGTCAACGGAGTGCGCGACGATGTCGAGTATTATCGGGATCTCTATAACGTCGAATTGATCGAGGTTCTCAAAGGGCCGAGCGCAATGATCTTCGGTCGTGGCGGCGGTGGCGGTGTCGTCAACCGAAGCACGAAAGCGGCCGATGGCAGGACGATCCGCGAGGTGACCTTGACGGGCGGGATGTTCGACACCAAGCGCGCGGCGATCGACATCGGACAAGCACTTTCGAGCGAAGCTGCCTTCCGGCTCAATGCGATGTACGAGGAGTCCGAGAATTTCAGGGATTTCTTCGAACTCGAGCGCTTTGGCATCAATCCCACTATGGGGTTCGATTTGTCGGACCGGACGAAGCTGCTCGTGAGCTACGAGTATTACAGCGACGAGCGCGTTGTCGATCGTGGCGTCCCATCGCGGAACGGGCGGCCATCCGAAGGACGAAAAGAAACGTTCTTCGGCACGCCGAACGACAACTTTTCCGACTTCCGTGGGCATAACGCGAGCGTGACGCTCGAGCACAAGTTCTCCGACGATCTGAAGCTACGCAATCACGCAGCATTCTCGGACGCCGACAAGGCCTATCAGAACACGTTTGCCAATAGCGAGGTTTCGAATGCCGGAACCGTTGTGATCAGCGGCTACCGCGATGAAACGCAGCGTCAGAGCCTGATCAACCAGACCGACCTCACCTACAAGCTCAACGTTGCGCCCGGCATCCGGCATACGCTTTTGGCGGGGACCGAGTACACGCATCAGGAGACGGAGAACAACCGCGACCTCGCGCGCTTCGGCGATCCTGCGGGCAGTGGCAGCGTGACGGTGCCTTTTGCAGATCCAACTCTGTTCACGCCGGTATTCTTCAACAATCCCAATCGGCGCCGGGAAACGGATCTGGACGCGATCGGGGTCTACGTCCAGGACCAGCTCGAGGTCACGAAGTATTTCGAGATCATCGGCGGCATCCGTTTCGACCGCTTCGATATCGACTTCGTCAACGCCCTGCTGCCTGACGGCAATCCACTGAAGAACATCCAGCGTGTCGACAACGTCTGGTCTCCGCGCGCGGGCGTCGTATTCAAGCCGTCGGAAAACATCTCCCTCTATGGCAGCGTATCGAGGTCGTTTCTTCCAAGCGCCGGCGATCAGTTCAACGTCATCACGTCGAGTTCGCTGGAGCCGGAAGAATTCGAGAACAACGAAATCGGCTTCAAGTGGGAGGTGCTGCCTCGGCTCTATTTCACGGGCGCCCTTTTCCAACTCGACCGCAAGAACCAGGTTGTGGCGAGCGGGCCGTTCGCAGGCCAGCAGGTCGGAGAGACCAGAACCGAGGGCGGCGAACTGGCGCTTACAGGCAATCTGACCGATGCTTGGCAGGTCTCGGCGAGCTTCGGCCACCAGATCGCCGAAGTCACGGCCGGGCGCGCCGAAGACATCGGAAAAGAAGTGCCGTGGGTTCCCCACAACACGTTTGCTCTCTGGAACAAGTATCAGTTCACCTCGATGTGGGCGGCGGGCGTCGGCGTCATACACAAGACGAGCTTCTTCGCAGAGTTGAACAATGCGGTTGAAATCCCGGGATATACGCGGGTGGACGCGGCCCTGTTTGCGACGATCGACGAGACGTGGAGTGCTCAGCTGAATGTCGAGAACCTGTTCGACACCGACTACTTCGTTGCGGCTCACAATAACAACAACATCATGCCCGGAGCTCCGACGTCAGTGTATCTCACCGTCAATGCGAAGTTTTGAGCAGTGGGGGGTCTGAACGGCGAAGGGGCGGGATCTATGCGGCGCTGTGGGCCCGCCAGTCGGGCGGCTTTCTGGCGCGCGAAGCGGCGGAATAGTCGCGGCGCGATGCCCCGGCGCGCACAATTGAATTAGAATACTTCCATGCGAAAAAGTCACGGGGGCCGATGAATGCCGGCCTCCGGGGACATGCAATGTTGACGCCCCAGGTCAGTTTTGCAAAACATGACAATGTCGTCATCAGAGGCGGCGAATTGTCCATATTCGAGGCCTTGAACCTCGTTCTTTGGGGAAAATTGAAATGAACCGCGATCGTGTGTTTCGCGCCGCCGCTTGCGGCCGACAGGGCGTTGCCCTGACTGCTCTCTCCGTCATGGCGTTGCTGGCATCTCCAGCACTTGTCTCTCCGGTACTCATCTCTCCAGCGGAGGCCGGCCAAGACGCAAATTTCATCCTCTACAACCACCACATGGAAGAAAAAGGCGCCGTCGAGGTGGAGGTCTATTCGGACTATTCCCACGTCGGCAATTCCGAGCCCAACTACACCGCTCAACTCTTCGAAATCGAATATGGCGTCACCGAACTGTGGACCACGGCCCTTTATCTCGAGGCGTCGAAGGCCTTCGAGCCGGGCGGCAGTTACGAGTTTGGAAGTTTCCGCTTCGAGAACCGCGTGCGCCTGTTCAAGGACGAAACGCTCCTCAATCCGGTTCTCTACGCCGAGTACGAGCAGAAATGGCCGGAAAGCCGTTTCAAGCGATCAGTCGTCGGGCGCAACGACAGTCCCGAGGGCCCGGAAGAAATCGAGCATGAACTCGAGACGAAGCTGATCCTGGGCCACGACATTTCGAGCCGTTTGAATGTCGCCTTCAATACGATTCAAGAAGTGAAGTTCGATAATGGCGTCTGGGCCTTCGGTTATGCCGCCGGGTTGAATTACGTTTTCTACCGCTCCTACGACGCCCATGGCACGACGCTGTCTGAAAAACAGCCCGAAGGCGCTTCGCACGAAGGCGCGTTCGAGATCGAAAAGTTGACCTTGGGTCTGGAGGCCTTCGGCGGCCTTGGCGACAGCGTTCGCGGCCTGACCCTCGATCCCGACAAGACGGAGCAATACGTCGGCGTCAATCTGCAGGCGGCGTTCACCAACGAATTTCACTTCGGCATCGGCGGCGCTTTTGGCCTCACAAAAGACAGTGAGGATTTCATTCTGCGGCTGACGGCCGGCTACGAATTCGAGTAATTTGGAGGATCATCATGCGTTTCGACATCACAGGACCACTCTCGCTCTTTGCGGCCGCAGCAATGTTTGCCGTGACCATACCGTCATCGGCGGTTCTGGCCGCCGACCTCTGCAACGTTGCGAAAGCCGAGTGGAATTCGCAAGCGGCGCTGGCGAAGAAGCTCGAAGGCGAGGGCTGGAAAATCCGCAAGCTCAAAGTCGATGACGGCTGTTACGAGGTCTATGGCACGGACGGTAACGGCAAGAGCCGGGAAACGCATTTCAATCCCAAGACCTTTCAATCGGTCAAAGAGGAATAATGGTGCGGCAAGAGTTTTTCCGGCCGTCGCCATTCGGCGTGCAGAGCGAATAGGCGCGATACCTCCGCTTGAACCGCTCACACAGTAGGTCGGGGTGAGCCATCTTGCGAAGCCCGACATGCCACAGCAAGTTTGTGTCGGGCTTCGCAAGAAAGTGCTCAGCACCGACCTACACCTGGACCGCGTCGTCATCCCTCTCAAGGGAGAGGTGTTCGATCTCATTTCGATTTCGTCAAATCGGGAAGGACACTAGCCGCTGCAGTCGGTCAGCTGGTCGGCTTCGAGGGAAAACGAATAGGGGCCGCTGTCGCGCACCTCGACGTTCTTGACGAGGCACGTGCGGCCGTTCTTGTCCTTGATTTTGACGTCGTACTTGCCGGCGCTGACGCCAGTGAGCGGCAGGCGCTCGTCGTTTTCGGCGACTGCTTTGTCGTCGTTCTTGGTCTGGTTGTCGCCGAACTTATCCGTGCCCGCGGGGGCGAGGTAAAGTTCGACGATTTCGACGCCGGTCAGGTTCCAGAATTTCATCTTGGACTTCTTGCTCTTCTTGTCGTCGTCATCGTCGCGCCAGTGCAGGCGATGCTCGTTGCGACCAGCATGCAGGCCTGCAATCACTGCGTTCTCATGGCCGTTCCTTTACTCCTTTCATTTGGCCGGACTTCGCCGTCTCAATCGCTTGGGCGGTACCTCTCGGGGTCTCAGCTTTGCGATCAGGCTCTGCTGCAGTGCCGCGATCGGGCACCTTTTCCCGCGCTCCCGGAAAGCCGCCCGTCTGGCGCAGGCTTCGCCCAGCACGATGCGCCGCGGCAACCGCGATGTTGAGCGACCGCAGTCCCGTCGCGCATGGGAATGCGCATGCGCGCGTCGGCGATGGCGTGCACGGCGTCGGGAACGCCGGCGCTTTCGCGGCCGAGCAGCAGCGTGTCGTCGGCGCGGAATGCGAAATCGTAGTGCGGGTGTCGCCGTGCGTGGAGAGCAGCGACGAGGCGGCTCGCCTTGGCTGCGCCGCTGCCATGAAGGTCTCGAAGCTCTCGTGACGCGTCAGATCGACATGTGCTCGAGATAATCGAGCGCCGCGCGCTTCAACGTCCGGTCGGTCATGTCGAAACCCGTCGGGCCGATGACATCGACCGGCAACGCCGAGGCAGGCGGCAAGCCGCAGGATCGTGCCGGTATTCTGGGCAATGTCAGGCTGATAGAGGGCTAAGCGCATGATCGCTAAAGTCGCATGCGCGCAGCCGCATCCGCCAGCTTGTGCGCGATGCGCCAAATTGCCCTGCGTATTGCGCGTGGGCGACCTTGAGGGGGGCGCGAACGGTGTCAAAAGGGCACCCGCGGAGGGAACCGCTGGTACTGGCTCGGGCTGCGGGGTCGTGCTCAGGGTGCGTGGTATGGCTCCCCGGCCGAAGTCGCGTTTGCCGGTCGCTCCCAGAACGTTTCAATTCGGAGGCTCTCGTGACATCTCGACGCCGATCACGACGACACGAACCGCCGGGATTTCCTGGTGATCGCCGGCAACGCGTTCGCCGCTGTCGGCGCCGCCTCGCTGCTGTGGCCCTTCATCCAGCAGATGAACCCGGACGCCAGCGCCAAGGCGCTGGCGTCGATCGAGATCGATCTGTCGCCCGTCAAGGAAGGCCAAGCGATCACGCGTCATGTGGCGCGGCAAGCCGATCTTCATCCGCAACCGCACCAAGGCGGAGATCGAGTCGGCCGAGAACGTCGACCTGAAAACCTTCCCGACGCCGAGGCGCGCAACGACGACCTGCCGACCGATGAGCCGGCACCGACGCGAACCGCGTCAAGAAGGGCCATGAGAACTGGCTGATCCTGGTCGGCATCTGCACGCACCTGGGCTGCATCCCGAAGGGTCAGTCGATGGGCGATGTAAAGGGCGATTTCGGCGGCTGGTTCTGCCCCTGCCACGGCTCGCACTACGACACGGCGGGCCGCATTCGCAAAGGCCCGGCGCCGCGCAATCTCGAAGTGCCGCCCTACGAGTTCATTTCCGACACCAAGATCAAGATCGGCTGAGGAGCTTATAAGATGTCAGGTCACGCTTCGAGCTATGAGCCGACCACGCGCTGGGGCAAATGGTGGGACGAGCGCCTGCCCGATCGCGCGCATGATGCACGGCAGCTTTCGTCGAATTTCCGACGCCGCGCAATCTCAATTATCTCTGGACGTTCGGCGGCATTCTGATGTTTTGCCTCGTCGCCCAGATCGTCACCGGCATCGTGCTCGCCATGCACTATCAGCCGAGCGATACGGAGGCCTTCAACTCGATCGAGCACATCCGCCGCGACGTCAACTACGGCTGGATGATCCGCAATTTCCACTCGGTCGGCGCCTCGATGTTCTTCATCGCCGTCTACATCCATCTGTTCCGCGGCCTCTACTACGGGTCCTACAAGGCGCCGCGCGAAATCCTCTGGATCCTCGGCGTCATCATCCTGCTGCTCATGATGGCGACGGCGTTCATGGGCTACACGCTTCCCTGGGGCCAGATGAGCTTCTGGGGCGCGACCGTCATCACCAACCTGTTCTCGGCGCTCGATACGATCTGGAACGGTCTCGGCACGGCGATCGTCGAATGGCTGTGGGGCGGGTACTCGGTTTCGGGCGTGACGCTCAACCGCTTTTACTCGCTGCACTACCTTCTGCCCTTCGTGCTGACGGGCGTCGTCATTCTGCACATCTGGGCGCTGCACGTCGCGGGCCAGAACAATCCGACCGGGCTCGAAATCAAACAGCCGTCGGATGCCGTGCCGATGCATCCTTACGCGACGTCGAAGGACATCGTCGGCATGTTCATGTTCCTGATCCTGTTCGCGTGGTTCGTGTTCTTCCTGCCGGACTACCTCGGCCACGCCGACAACTACATCGAAGCCAATCCGCTGGTGACGCCGCCGCACATCGTGCCGGAGTGGTACTTCCTGCCGTTCTACGCCATCCTGCGCGCCTTCACGGGCTCGTTCCTCTCGGCATCCCGCTCGGTCAGTTCGCCAAGCTTTTCGGCGTCATCGCGATGTTCGGCTCGATCGCTGGTGCTGGCGTTCGCGCCCTGGCTCGACACCTGCGCGCGTGCGCTCGGCCAAGTACCGGCCGATCTTCAAATGGTTCTTCTGGGTGTTCGCGTTCACCTGCGTGGCGCTCGGCTATCTCGGCTCGCTGCCGGCCGAAGGCGTCTACGTCATCTGGGCGCAGATCTTCACGGTCCTCTACTTCCTGTTCTTCCTCGTCGCCATGCCGGTCGTCGGCCTGATCGAGACGCCGAAGAAGCTGCCGCGCTCGATCACCGAGGCGGTGCTCGGCGAAGGCAACAGCCGCAGCGGCCTGAAGGCGCTGAGGGAGAGAGCCGATGAAAAAGTTCGATCTCACTCTCGGTCGCCGGTCTTGTTGCCATCGCTCGATGCTCGGCGTCGCCGCGGCCGGCTCGGCTGACGGCGGCCGATCATGAAATCGAACGCCAGCCTTGGGCGTTCGCCGGCTTCAAAGGCCAGTTCGACCAGGCGCAGCTGCAGCGCGGCTTCCAGGTCTACAAGGAAGTCTGCTCGGCCTGTCACGGCTTGAAGCGGCTGTCGCTTCCGCAACCTCGTCGGAGCCCGGCGGTCCGGGATTTCCGGAAGAGGCGGTGAAGACGCTCGCCGCGGAGTGGCCAAACCAGATCCCCGAATGAACGATGCGGGCGAACTCGCCGGCAAGGACGGCCAGCTGCTCGAAGCGTCCCGCCCTGCCGTCGGATCCCGATCCTCGGGCCCTATCTCAACGACAAGGAGGCGCGCGCCGCTCAGAACGGCGCGCTGCCGCCGGATCTCTCGATCATTGCCAAGGCCCGCGGCGTGCATCGCGACGCGCACTGGCCGGTCCATCCGTTCCTGATGCTCGGCGATATCGCCCAGAGCTATCAGGAGGGCGGCGCCGACTATGTCTTCGCTCTGCTGACCGGCTACAAGGACGCGCCCGCCGACGTGAAGGTCGACGAGGGCATGTACTACAACATGGCCTTTCCGGGTCATCAGCTCGGCCATGCCGCCGCCGCTCGTCGACGGCGTCGTCGACCTATCAGGACGGCACCAAGGGCACGGTCGAGAACTATGCGCGCGACGTGTCGCGTTCCTAGCCTGGACGGCCGATCCCTCGCTCGATCAGAGAAAGCGCATCGGCTGGCAGGTCATGCTGTATCTGCTCGTCACGACCGTGCTGCTCTATCTCGGCAAGAAGCGCATCTGGGCGAAGATGCACTGATCGCCAGCGAAATCGCAGCACGCAAAAAAAAGGCCCGCATGGCGCGGGCCTTTTTCTATCGCTTGCGGCCTTGACGGCTGATCATTTCGACATCGCGGTCAGGTTGGCGACCATCGGCTCGACGACCGGCCTGATGAGGGCGCCGACGCCCGGAATGCCGGTACGCCTTTCGACGGCCGCGAGGATGCCCGGCAGGGCAGCAGCCACCAGCGACGAGATCGGCTTGCGCGCATCGCCCTGAAGCAGCATGCGGCGGCCTTGAGGCCTCGATCTGCTTGGCGGTATCCTGCAGCGCGGGGATGGCGGCCTTGGCGGTGGCTTCGTCCTTGATGCCGCCGAGCGAACCCGTCAGCCCGCTCAGCGCCTTGGTTGCGATACCGGCGAGATCGGCCGCGCGGGACGGCAGGTGCTTCGGCCTTGGGTGCGGCCGGAGCCGGTCGCCGCTGGCTTGTCGGCGGGCGCCGTCATGTGCGTGCGGTTGCAGCCGTAGCTCGAAACGAGATAGAGGCCGGCAAGGCCGAGGACGAGCGGCAGCAGCCAGCGCGGCAGACCCGCCGAAGGCGGTGCCGGCGTGCAACGCCGGTGCCGCCGACCTTGAGATTGCCGGCGATCGAGTCGAGCACGCCCGAGCCCTTCAGCAGATCGGACAATCCGGCCGGCATGGCGGCGGCGATGTTCGTCTTCTGCTGGCGAGCAGGCTGGCGACGCCAGCGGCATCGAGGCCGACTTCTTTCTGCTGCTTTGCCAGCGTGCCGAGGACGACGGGCGCCAGCATGCCGAGGAGCGAGGCGCTCTTGGCAGCAGTCGATGCCGGCGAACTTGCCGATTGCGCCAGCGATCGCATTGGTCGATGAGCCGCCGAGCAGCGACGAGAGGGCATTGGAGCCGCTATCGACGAGCTGCTGCTGGCCGGCGCCGCCGATGAGATTGCCGAGATTGCCGAGGATGCCGGGATCGACTTTCGACAGGATGTTGCCGAGTGCGCCGGCGCCGCCGGGTGGGAGGCGCTGCCTGCGAGACCCGCGAGAATGGCGGGAAGCGCGGCGGCGATGACTTTGCCGGCGATGCCTTGGCCGATACCGAGGCTGGAGGCGATCTTGTTGATGATGACGGGCGCGAGATACTGCATGGCGAGGGAGACGAGGTTCATGGTGGCGTCCTGACGTTGTTGGGATGTGGAGCGACGCATTCGAGGTGCATGGTGAGCGAGTGAGGTCGGAGCTTGCGATGAACGGAATCAGAGCCGCATAGGCGGCAGACAGATGACTACCCCGCTCATTGCAATTGAGTTTCTGCAGTGTGCGGGAAGAACTTAGGCCGGTTGGCGCCGAATTGGCAACTTGATTGCCCTTGCGAATTCGGGATTGATGATGAATATCAATGACTTGCAATCCGGCCATAGTATTTGTGCGGATGCTCCTTAAGCGTAGGACAAAGGAAACGCAATGACTGAGATCGGTGCTCGGCATCATGGGCGGCAGCGGGCTCTATCATCTGCCGGGCCTTGAAGGCGCGCGCTGGGAGACCATCAAGAGCCCCTGGGGCGAGCCTTCCGATCAGGTGCTGTTCGCCGAGATCGACGGGCTTGCCGCTGCGCTTTCTGCCGCGCCACGGGCGCGGACATCGCGTCTCGCCGACGCACATCAACTACCGCGCCAACATCGATTGCATGAAGCGCGCGGGCGTCACCGACCTCGTTTCGATCTCGGCCTGCGGCTCGTTGAAAAAGCGCTATGAGCCGGGCCACTTCGTCATCGTCGACCAATTCATCGACCGCACATTCGCGCGCGAGAAATCCTTTTTCGGCGACGGCTGCGTGGCGCACGTCTCGCTCGCCGATCCGGTCAGCCCGCTGCTGGCAAGCGCCTCGAGAAGGCGGCCAAGGCGGAAGACATCGAGCGTGCACAAGGGCGGCACGTATCTCGTCATGGAGGGCCCGCAGTTCTCAACCCGCGCCGAAAGCGAACTCTACCGCACCTGGGATTGCGACGTCATCGGCATGACCAACATGCCGGAAGCCAAGCTCGCGCGCGAAGCCGAGATCTGCTACGCGACGGTCGCCATGGTGACCGACTACGACTGCTGGCACGAGGATCACGGCGACGTCGATATTCAGTCGATTCTGCGCGTCATGAAGGACAACACCGAGAAGGCGCAGCGCATGATCCTGCGCCTTGCCAAGGATTTGCCGCGCCAGCACGAGGCCTGCCCCAACGGCTCCGACAAGGCGCTGGAATTCGCCATCATCACGGCGCCCGAAGCGCGCGATCCCGCGCTCCTGGCCAAGCTCGATGCGGTTGCGGGGAGGGTGTTGAAGGTTGAATACCGGCTAGCGCGTCTAACGTCTTTCCGTTTTCGGTGAAACCACGCCGCGCTGTTAACTTCTCCTCCCCCTCGAGGGGGGAGGGCAGGTGCGCCATGAGTTAGGACGCGCATCGCAAGTGTCGCAACGAATTCGCAGCGCGGCCTAACTCATCCTTGGCGCACCGGGTGGGGGTGGCATTGCCGAGAGCGGCGTACCCGGATGCCCTGTCAGCAGTGCGAGGTCCGGCAGGCCTGATGCGTCCAGCGGCTTAGCCGGTCGTATTGAAGTTTGGGATCGCGATGCGATCGCCCGTCTAAACCGCGGACGCAACTTCCTCCCCCCTCTAGGGGGAGGGGAAGTGGCGGGGCTGCAATGCCAAAAACAAGTCGAAGGCTACGAGGGTGGAGGCGCAAAAAACACCGTTACTCGGTGTCAATTCAGGCGGTACGACCACAAGCGGCGCCACGGGTCTCGAGTTCTTGCCTGACGCCGCGCTTGATCGCTGTCTTGTCAGTTCTGAATTTAGCGATGGCTGCCCGGTAATCGGCCCCGCCGGGCAGAGCAGGCAGACGATCATCGCTCGAAAGGAACCGCAAAGTTCGCTGCTTCGCCAGTTCCTTGATCGTTTCGAGGCGCGAAGGCGGCGAAACATCAGTGGTGCAAGTCTCGAACCATTGGGCCGCGGTTATGCCGCTCAGGTTATTGTAGAGGTCCTTGTAGACCTCGGAGGTCCGATCTTTGTTGCGCTTGGTGAAATGCTCGACGTACTCGTTCAAGTACCCGAGCTTGATGACCGCCTTTTCGGCGACGTGAGCCGGTAGGTATGCAGCGCGAAGTATGGCGTAGGCTTCGGCGGCAGCGAATGCGTGCCGTATGCCGTTGCTCGCTTCCGGCAACCCGATTTGCTGGGCTTCGCGAACGCTTGTCCGTTTCGTGTAGCTGTAGAAGGCCTGCACGGTTATTGCGCAGAGTCCGACCATCGCAAAGATGGTGACCACCACTGCCCACTTGCTCTTGAAGCGCATCCCCGTCTGCCCCCTAATTGTGAGCTCAGCCCCCGAACCCGATCAGGATCTTCATTTTTGCCAGATCGGGGAAGAAGAGGGCGAACGCCTTGCCGAGGCCGAACAGGATCGCCATCAGCAGGATCAGCGCCGGAATGGCGGCGATAACGGCCTTGAGGAAAAACGTCACGAGATGGCCGAAGGGCACGTCGAAGCGGTGGACGGTCGCCGGGTAGGGCTGATCCGGCGAGGCGGCGGCGACGGTGGCGGCTGCCGACGGGCGATCGGAAAGAACCTTGGGCGGCGGGCGCCGCGAACTCGTCGGGGGCCATGGAAAGGCTCGGCGCCGCCGCTCGCTCGCGCGCCGCACGTTCCCGCGCTTCGCGCTCGCGGGCTTCCTTTTCGCGCCGGAACGTGCGAGGCAGATCGTCGGAAGGCTCCTCGCCGATCGGCGCAAAATTCGGGTCCGCCATGACAATCGAGCCTCCAGTCATCGCATGAATTCTCTCAACAGAGCGCCGCAAAACGAATTCGAACAATCGCGCAGCCCAGCCCGACTTCCTTGTACCGCCTTCACTCGATATTGCTAATTTGCGCCGCGATTTTGACCGGAGCATGCCTGTGAACGACCTGAAAAAACTGATCCGCACGATCCCCGATTATCCCAAGCCCGGCATCATGTTCCGCGATGTGACGACGCTGCTTGCCGACGCCGAGGGCCTCAGGACGGCGATCCATGCCATGGCGGCGCCCTTTGAGGCCCGGAAAATAGGCGCCGTGGCGGGGATCGAGGCGCGCGGCTTCATCGTCGGCGGCGCGGTCGCCGAGCGTCTGGGCTGCGGTTTCATCCCCATTCGCAAGAAGGGCAAGCTGCCGTGGAAGACGATCGGGCAGGAATACAGCCTGGAATATGGCGTCGATGTGATCGAGATCCATGAGGACGCGGTGAAGCCGGGCGAACTCATTTTGATCGTCGATGACCTGATCGCGACCGGCGGCACGGCGGAAGCGGCCGCCATCCTGATCAAGCGCTCGGGCGGTGTGGTCGCAGGCGCCAGCTTCATCATCGACCTGCCGGACCTCGGCGGCGTGAAACGGTTGCGAACTCACGGCATCGAAGCCCACGCGCTCGTGGCATTCGAAGGCCATTGACATGGGAAATGCGTTCGGGCCGGAGCATTTGGCGGCGGCGTGGAACGGATCCGGGCCTGGCAGGCTCGGCCGGGCGATCCCGTAAGCTGCCCGGTATGCGAGGCTCCGGGTCTCGAGATTGCCGATCGCTCGGCACGGCCGTATTCGGAGTGGTATATCTTGTCGTGTTCCAAGTGCGGCCTGGAACAGACGATCAATATTCCCATGGCCCCGCCGGCAGGCCGCTAACAGCGAATTTCGGGAGTAAGCCCTTTGCAGACGGCAGGCGTGCGGTTGTTGTTGCTGCCGGGAATGGACGGCACGGGGGTTTTCTTTTCGCGTCTCGTCACCGCGATCGGCGGCGAGGCCACATGCATCGTCGCCTCGTACCCCGAAAACGCAACCGACACTTACGGCGACCATGTCGCGCGCTTTGTTGGTGAGTTGGGAGACGACGATTGCGTCGTGCTGGGTGAATCCTTCGGCGGCCCGATCGCCGTGGCCCTCGCCGCCGCGCGGCCCCGGCAAGTGAAAGGCGTCATTCTCGCGGCGACGTTCCTGCAAAGCCCGTGGCCGCCGTGGATCATGCTGTATGGCCGCCTTCTTTTCGCAAGGTCTCGCCCCGCCGGCCGTGCTCAGGCATTCGCTCATCGGCGGCCGCGACGACCCCGAACTCAGCGCCCAGATCGCGAAAGTCGTCGGTGACCAGCCGCGCAGCGTCGCGGCGCAGCGCTTGCGGCAAATCGCGTCGGTCGATGTCCGCGACACGTTCAAATCGCTCAAATGCCCGGTCCGCGTTCTGCATGGAACGGCCGACCGTCTCGTTTCGCATGTGCCAATTGCGACCGCCGCCCGTGCCAAGCCCGGTGCCGATGTGATGCTTTTCGATGGCCCGCACTTGCTGCTACAGACGGAGACGGCCGCCACCGCCCGGGCAATCGTCGATTTTCTGAGGCGCCTTTAGGGAAAAAAATGAAGCTCAACGGCACGCCCGCGCGCACCATCTGGCTCAAGGACGACGGCTGGCGGATCGAGATCATCGATCAGACACGCCTGCCGCATCACGTCGAGACGGTCGTCCTGAAGACGCTCGATGACGCGGCCTATGCCATCAAGGCCATGCTGGTCCGCGGCGCGCCGCTGATCGGCGTCACGGCCGCTTATGGCCTGGCGCTGGCCCTGCGCGCCAATCCGAGCGAGGCGGCGATGAACCAGGCCATCGCTGCACTTGCCGAACAGCGCCCGACGGCCGTCAACCTGCGCTGGGCGCTCGAAGTGGTGCGCCAGACGGTTGCTAAACTTCCCGAGGCCGAACGCGCTGCCGCTGCCTATGACTGCGCCGCCAGGATCGCCGCCGACGACGTCGAGATGTGCCGCAAAATCGGCCTCAACGGACTGGAGATCATCCGTACGATTGCGGCACGAAAAGCGGGACGCGCGGTCAACATTCTCACCCACTGCAACGCCGGCTGGCTCGCCTGCGTCGACTGGGGCACGGCGACCTCGCCTATTTATCACGCCTTCGAGAGCGGCATCCCGGTCCACGTCTTCGTCGATGAGACGCGGCCGCGCAACCAGGGCGCGTCGCTCACCGCCTTCGAACTCGGCCAGCACGGCGTCCCCCACACTCTCATCGTCGATAACGCCGGCGGTCATTTCATGCAGCAGGGCACAATCGATCTCGTCATCGTCGGCACCGACCGGGTCGCCGCGAACGGCGATGTCGCCAACAAGATCGGAACCTACCTCAAGGCGCTTGCCGCCCATGACAACCAGGTGCCGTTCTACGTGGCGCTGCCCGGCTCGACGATCGATTGGGCCTCCGCTTCGGGCAAGGACATTCCGATCGAAGAGCGCGCCGCCGACGAAGTGCTGCAGATCTCAGGCCTCGGCGAAAACGGAAAAGTGACGAGCGTGCGCATCGCGCCAAAGTCGACGCCGGCGCGCAACCCAGGCTTCGACGTAACGCCGGCGCGGCTCGTCACCGGCTTCATCACCGAGCGCGGCATTGCAGCGGCTTCGCGCGAGGGGCTCGCGTCGCTCTATCCGGAACGCGAGGGCGTTTGGGTATGACGGGGTCGCGCAAGCCGAGTGAAAAGGCTGTTCGCGGGGCCGTCATCGCAACGGCGCTGGCCATGAGCCGGTCGGGGCTTTCGCCCGGACGATCCGGGAATGTCTCGGCGCGGTTCGAGGACGGCATGCTGATCACGCCCTCCGGCATGGCCTACGAAACGCTGGACGCCAGCGATATCGTTTTCGTCGGCCCCGGCGGGCAGTTGCGTGCCAAGGAACGCAAGCCCTCGAGCGAGTGGCACTTCCACCGCGCCGCCTACGCCGCGCGGGCGGACCGGAGCGCGATCGTGCACACGCACTCCATGCATGCGACGGTGCTCGCCTGTGCCGGAAAGCCGATTCCCGCGTTTCACTACATGGTGGCGGTCGCGGGCGGCAAAGACATTCCCTGCGTGCCGTATGCGACGTTCGGCACGGAAGACTTGGCCGGGCACGTCGCCATAGGCCTCAAGGAGCGCGATGCCTGCCTGATGGCGCACCACGGCCAGATTGCCATCGCCGCGACGCTCGAGGCTGCGCTCGAACTGGCGCAGGACGTCGAAAGTCTCGCCGAGCAGTATTTCAAGCTTCTCCTGCTTGGCCCGGTGACACTGCTCGGCGACGCCGAAATGGCTCGCATGCTTGAAAAATTCAAGTCCTACGGGCAGCGCGCGCAGGAGCGGTGAAAGCCGGCCGGCCGCCGCTGTTCAGCATTGTGGCACCTCGTTGGTCTCGACCAGACTATCGCAGATTTCGTTGCGCACGGCCGGAACGCAGGGACAGAGCCGGATGTGACTTTGCCCGATCGGAGAGGGTTTGAAGACGTAGCGAAAGCGCGTGTCGTCGGCCTCTTCTTCGATGAGCCCGCGATTGACGTAGCTTCTGAGCGGGGCCTCGCCGACGAGGTCCGGTACGCGCTCGTTGAGCCGTATCAGACCGGCGCTATAGCGCCGCCAGGCGATATCGACCAGGACGAGGGCCTGGCACTCTGCGTCCTCGATGACGCCGACGCCCTCGCCATGCTGGGGATGCGCCGGGTGGCTGTCACTACTTGCGGAGGCGTCAGCTATGCGTTGCCCGGGACCAACGCTTGGCGCGACCGTGCCCTGGAGCCGCTGCTTGGCTGCCCCTTCGAGCACGAGATAGCGCTGCAATGTGGCGTAGGACTTGAGGTTGACGGCCGCGATGCGGTGGGTGTTGAGCAGCCGGTTATCGCGCATGCTGAGGCTGAAGAAATCCCAGAAGCCGCCGGGGCCGTGGAACGGCATTGTCATGCCGCCTGCAATGCCATGCTCCTTCTTGACCTCCATCACCCGCCAAGCCGCCGCCGAGTGGGTTTTGCGGATCATCTCATCGATCCAGGTGAAGGGCCGGGCAGTACGCTGAGAGGCAGAGATGATCGGGTCGTTCTCCCACAAACGCTCCTCGAAGTAGGTTCTGGCGACGTTGCGCGGAAAGCGCCCATAGGGAATTTCGAGCCTGTCGTTTCGCCCGCCGACACGTGCGAAGACGACGTTCTGGTAACCTTCGCGTTCAATCTCGTCCTGGTAGAGCTCAAACAAAGTCTCGATCGTCGCGCAGGCTTCGACGAGCGCCAGGTAGGCGTCGATCGAGCGGGGGACGTTATCGGATCCTTGGGTCAAGCCGGGACGCTCCGAATACCGGAGCGCGAGGAGAAGAGCGATCCCGCGCTCCCAGACACCGTCTTTCGAGATACTGCGCCGGGGTGGGTGACAATCTAGGGTAGAAGCTGCTCGATTGGCGATATGAATTTTCTAACATAACGGTAGTAGACAGTCGACATGACACCAAAAAATTCTCATCGGCGCGCCGAAGTCACGGACGGAAAACGAGAAATACGACGTCGGTGTCGCCCCATGAGCGGCGGTCCAGCAGCGTGAACCCGGCCGGCACGTCGGCGGCGAAACCGGAGCGCTCCTCCAATACGGCGACGGCGCCGTCGCTCAGCCAGTTTCCCTCCGCAAGCGACTTCAGCCCTCGTTCCCCGAGGCCTTTGCCGTAAGGCGGATCGAGGAATGCGAGGCCGTAGCGGTCGCGACTGGCGGCGGGACCGAGGTCGGCCGCATCGCGGCGGAAGATGCGCGTCTCGCCCGAGAGGCCGAAGGCCTCGACGTTGCGGCGGATCAAGGCGCGGGCGTCGGCACTCTCTTCGACGAACAGGCAGTAGGCGGCGCCACGCGACAGCGCCTCGATGCCGAGTGCGCCGGTGCCGGCAAAGAGATCGATGACGCGGACGCCCTCGAGTGTGAATTCAGCCAGTCCGTGTGCCAGAATGTTGAACACGCTTTCGCGCACCCGGTCGGAGGTGGGGCGAAGTCCCTCGTGGGCCGGCGTCGCAAGGGGACGTCCGCGGAATTTACCAGCGACCACGCGCACGATCAGTCACTTTCCCTTGCCGATTTCGATTTCGATCGTTCGTGACGCGCCTTTCGCGCGTCGGGCCCTTCCGACAGCCCCAACGCCTGTGCGGCCTTCGGGCCGAGCTGCTCGACCAGCGTGCGCCGCTTCACGAGTTCGACCGCACCGGGCGCCAGATCCAGCAGCTGAAACGGGCCGAAGGCGACGCGGATGAGACGGTTCACGTCGAGACCGAGATGCGTGAGAATTTTTCGCACTTCGCGGTTCTTGCCTTCGCGGATGGTGATGGTGAGCCACATGTTGGCGCCCTGCACGCTGTCGACCGCGGCTTCGACCGGCCCGTAGCGCACGCCTTCGAGTTCGAGGCCGTCCTTGAGCTTTGCAAGGTCGGCGTCGGAAACGCGGCCCTTGGCGCGGACACGGTAGCGGCGGGCCCAGCCGTTGGCGGGCAGTTCGAGGTGACGGGCGAGGCCGCCGTCGTTGGTCAACAGCAGCAGACCCTCGGTGTTGAAATCCAGCCGCCCGATCGAGACCACGCGTGGCATTTCGGGGGAAGCTTCTCGAACACCGTCGGCCGTTCTTGCGGATCGCGATGGGTGGTGACCAGGCCGCGGGGCTTGTGATAGCGCCAAAGCCGCGGCGGTTCGGCGGCGGGCAGCGCCTTGCCGTCGACGAGGATCCGGTCGGCGCCCGAAACTTCGAAGGCCGGCGTCGAGAGCACCTTGCCGTTGACGTTGACCCGTCCATCTGCGATCCAGCGTTCGGCTTCCCGGCGCGAGCACAGCCCGGCCCGGGCAATCGCTTTGGCGATGCGCATGGGTTCGCTACCGGCCATCGCGGGGCCGGCGGTTTCAATTTTGAGTTCTTGGCGCTTTTCGGGGCGCTTTTCTGGGCGTTTTTTCACGAATTCTCGTTTCTGCATTGGCAACAGGCGCCGACCTTATGACATCAGCAACGTCGCAAAGCCA
Organism: uncultured Alphaproteobacteria bacterium; assembly: GCA_963732525.1. Taxonomy (GTDB): domain Bacteria; phylum Pseudomonadota; class Alphaproteobacteria; order Rhizobiales; family Hyphomicrobiaceae; genus Hyphomicrobium_B. The sequence goes on along the minus strand of CAVSZX010000021.1, from coordinate 79,590 downwards.
CATGCAGATGGCGCTGGAAGAGGCGGCAGCGGCGGCGCGCCGCGACGAGGTGCCGGTCGGCTGCGTCATTGTTGCGCCCGAGGGACGCATTCTCGCCCGGGCCGGCAACCGGACGCGGGAACTTGCCGATCCGACGGCGCATGCCGAGATGCTGGCGATCCGCGCGGCGGCCCTGGCGCTCGGCTCGGAACGGCTTGTCGACTGCGATCTCTATGTCTCGCTCGAGCCCTGCCCGATGTGCGCGGCGGCGATGTCCTTTGCCCGCATCCGCCGGCTCTATTTCGGCGCCAGCGACCCGAAGGGCGGCGGCGTCGAAAACGGACCGCGGATTTTTTCAAGCCCGACCTGTCATCATGTACCCGAGGTTTATGGCGGACTGTCGGCGGCCGAAGCGGGCGCGATTTTGAAATCGTTTTTCGCTCGGAAGCGGAATGCTTAGAGCCATTCCATCTTGCTGAAACTACGCGGCGCCATCACCTTCTCCTCCCCCTCGAGGGGGGAGGGCTATCGCAGATGGCGCCGCTCGCGTCCCCTCTCCCCGTCGCCCTCGATAGGGCGAACGGGGAGAGGGCTAGGGTGAGGGGCGGCAACGCGTTCTGAACAAGCGGCTGCCCCTCACCCCAACCCTCTCCCCATTGAGTGCAGGAATGGGGAGAGGGGGAAGTACGCCAATATGCGATAGCCCTGCCTCGAAGGGGGAGGGGTTCTGAGCCAGCCGCGATTCCATAAAATATGGAACGGCTCCAAGCCGTCATGGTCGCGGCTTCCTGGATTTGCGCCCGAGCAGGCCGCGGCGCTTGGGTTTCGGCTCGCGGTCCGGCACGATAGTGCTCAGGGCGAGGGGTGCCGCTTCTTCCGCTGTCAGCGCCGGCAACGTTTCGACGGAAAGCACGCGCGCCAGTTGCGCCTTGAGCCGCTCCTTGGCCGGCTCGGCGGCGGCGAAAATGTCGGCGTACTTGAAAAAATCGAGAACCTGAAACTGGCTCGTGCCGGCGGAAACGAGAATGTCGGGCTGCGCCGCCTTGAGCTTTTCCTTGACGATCGAACGTTCGAACAGGAAAGCGCTGGCAAACAGCGCTTCGAGGGCGGTCGGATGGTCGCGCCGCGCATCCGGGACCGGCGCACCGGAGACGTCGATGGCGACGACGATGTCGGCTTCGCCGAACAGCAGGTCGAAGGGCAGGGGATTGGTCAAGCCGCCGTCGATGAGCGCGCGGCCATTGATGACGACCGGGCGGAAGATGACGGGAAGGGCCATGCTGGCGGCAACAGCCGGGCGTAGCGCCCCACTGGTGAAGACTTGCGGTTCCTGGTCGTAGAAATCGGAGGCGACGATGCTGGAGCGGAATGTCGAGGTCTGCGAAATCGGCTTTGACGCCCTTCGGCATCACGAGTTCGAGCAGCGCGTCGGCATCCAGGATGGCGCTGCTCGAGGCGAAGAGGCCCATCAGCGTCTGCAACGGCCTGGCGCGATTGACGAACAGATCCTTGAGCAGCCCCAGCCGCTGCGACAGCATAACTTGGTGTGGGCGCGGATCTCGCGTCCCGAAAGTCCCGACGCGTAGGCTGCGCCGATGATGGCGCCGATCGAGGTTCCCGCCATGACTTTCGGCCTGATGCCGAGTTCGTCGAAGGCTTCGAGCATCAGGATGTGAGCAAGGCCACGAGCCCCGCCGCCGCCGAGCGCCAGACCGATCGTTGGCCGTGCCGGCGCCGGCAGCTCTGATCTGGGCGACGGGGCAGTCAACGCGGGAACATTCGTCATGATGCGGTCCTGAGGCGGCTCGAAACGTCCGCAACAATAGGTCTGCTTCAGCCCTGATGCGAGGTTCTAACGCCGCTGCGTCTTTTCCCGCGACAGGGCGCGCCAGCCAATATCGTTGCGGCAGAAGCCGCCCGGCCAGTCGATCTTGGCGACCGCGGCGTAAGCGTGGGCCTGGGCCTCGGCGACGGTTTTGCCCTTGGCGGTGATATTGAGCACGCGACCGCCGTCGGCCAGGATGCGGCTGCCGTCCTGTCGGGTACCGGCATGAAAGATCTCAACGTTCTCGATTGAGCCGGCGGCCTTCAGGCCGCGGATCTCTGTGCCCCTTTCGACCGTGCCGGGATAGCCGTTGGCGGCCATGACAACGGTGAGCGCTGCCTCGTTCGACCATTTGAGTTCGATTTTGTCGAGGCTCGCCGTTGCCGTCGCGAGCAGCGCGGGAAGCAGGTCGGAGCGCAGGCGCATCAACAGCACCTGCGTCTCAGGATCGCCGAAACGCGCGTTGTACTCGATCAGCTTCGGGCCGTCCTTGGTGATCATCAGACCGGCAAACAGCACGCCGCGAAACGGCGCCCCGCGCTTCTGCATGGCGGCGACCGTCGGCAGGATGATCTCGCGCATGGTGCGTTCGTTCAACTCGGCGGTCATCACCGGCGCCGGCGAATAGGCGCCCATGCCGCCGGTGTTCGGCCCGGTGTCGCCGTCGGCAACGCGCTTATGATCCTGAGCCGACGCCAGTGCGAGTGACGTCGTGCCGTCGCAGAGTGCAAAGAAGCTCGCTTCTTCGCCTTCGAGAAATTCCTCGATCACGACTTCCGAGCCGGCTGCGCCGAAGGCGCCGGCGAAACAGGCGTCGATCGCGTCGGCGGCCTCTTCGCGGCTCGCGGCGATGACGACGCCCTTGCCGGCCGCGAGCCCATCGGCCTTGACGACGATCGGGAGCGGCTGCGTCGCAAGGTAGGCGAGCGCGGAAGCTTTGTCCTTGAAGCGGCCGTAGGCGCCGGTCGGAATGTTGTTATCGCGGCAGAGATCCTTGGTGAAGCCCTTCGAGCCTTCGAGCTGGGCGGCGGCTTTCGTCGGGCCGAAGTATTTGATGCCGGCTGCCCCGAGCGCATCGCCGAGCCCGGCAACCAGCGGCGCTTCCGGCCCGATGACGACGAATTCGATATCGTGGTTCCGGCAGAATGCGATGACGTCGGCGTGGTTCGCAATGTCGAGAGCACGCACTCGGCCAGCGCGGCTATTCCCGCATTTCCCGGCGCGCAGTACAATTTTGTGAGGAGCGGGCTGGCCGAGAGGGCCCAGGCCATGGCGTGTTCGCGCCCGCCCGAGCCGATCAATAGGACGTTCATGGGTTGCTCTGTTGCATTTTCCCAGGTTGTGTAGCATCGGACGGGAAAGACACAAGATTGGATCGTCGTGACGGACCCCGAACCTCCACAGCCCCGTTCGCAACCGCGCCAGGAAACGCGCCAGGGCGTCAACGCGCCGGAATTTTCGGTGTCGGAGCTTTCCACGGCAATAAAGCGGGCCTTGGAGGACGGCTTCGGCTATGTGCGCCTCAAGGGCGAGGTTTCGGGATATCGCGGCCCGCATGCCTCGGGGCACTGTTACTTTCGCGCTGAAGGACGACAAATCCAAGATCGAGGCGGTGATCTGGAAGGGCGTCTTTTCGAGGCTGCGCTTCAAGCCCGAAGAGGGCATGGAGGTCATCGCCCAGGGCAAGATCACGACGTTTCCGGGGTCGTCGAAATATCAGATCATGATCGAGGCGCTGGAGCCTGCGGGCGCCGGCGCGCTGATGGCGCTTCTGGAAGAGCGAAAGCGCAAGTTCGCCGCCGAAGGCCTGTTCGACGAGGCGCGCAAGAAGCCGCGCCCGTTCCTGCCCAAGGTGATCGGCATCGTGACCTCGCCGACGGGCGCCGTCATTCGCGACATGCTGCACGGTTTCAACGAACGCTTTCCGGCCCACGTCGTCGTCTGGCCGGTGCGTGTGCAAGGCGAAGGCAGCGCGCAAGAAGTGGCGGCCGCCATTCGCGGCTTCAACGCGCTGGAGCCGGGCGGCAAGGTGCCGTGTCCCGACGTGCTCATCGTCGCCCGTGGCGGCGGCAGCCTCGAGGATCTGTGGGGCTTCAACGAGGAGGTCGTGGTTCGCGCCGCAGCGGCGAGCCGCATCCCGCTCATTTCCGCCGTCGGACACGAGACCGACTGGACGCTCATCGATCTCGTCGCCGACGCGCGCGCGCCGACGCCGACGAAGGCCGCCGAATGGGCCGTGCCGAAATACTCCGAACTCGTCGAGCAGCTCGAGACTTACGGGGCTCGCCAGCGCGGTTCGGTTCGCCGCTACCTCGCCGAGACGCGCTCGCATTTAAAAGCGGCGGCGCGCGGCTTGCCCCGGCTCGAGGATCTGATCGCGCTGCCGCGTCAGCGCTTCGACGCCATCGACCGCCGTCTCGGCCGCGGTCTTCTCGCCAACACCCGCGCCCACGCCATGCGCCATGCCCGGATTGCCGCGCGACTTTCGCCGGCTGCGATCGCGGCGCGCATTTCGCGGCAGGCCGAACGCCTCGAAGCGTTGCGGATGCGGGCGCGGCAAGCCATCCTGAACCGTATTGCCATGCGCCGGCGGATCGCCGAGGGCCAAGGCCAGCTGTTGCGCACGCTCGGCTATCAGAGCGTCCTGGCGCGCGGCTACGCTATCGTCCGCGATCATGCCGGTCACATGGTGCGATTGGCGGCGAATGTTTCGCCCGGAGCCGAACTCACAATCGAATTCGGCGACGGCCGCGTCGGCGCGACGGCGAACGCAACAGAGCCCGGACCGGCGCCGGCAGGCGACCCCAAGTCCGCGACGCGGGGTGCGCCTTCGCGGCCGAAACGGGGCGGCGGTGGTCAGGGTTCGCTGTTCTGATCAATTCTTCACCAAATGCCGCCACGCCGGGGCGCCAGCCCTTGACGGGAGGGGCCCGATTGGCGAAGGGATAGGGTTATCCGGGTTAAGTTCGTGGAAGTGCAATGAATCGCATCGACAAGTTTTTTGGGTTGAGCAACGAAGCGACGATCCGGTTCCTCGACGGCGAGTTTGAGGTCGTCACGCCGGGAGACTTCGTGCGTTGTGCCGTCAGCGGCCAGCAGATCCCGCTTGCCGATCTCAAGTACTGGAACGTCGCGACGCAGGAGGCCTATGCCTCGCCCGAGATTTCCCTGAAGCGCTATCTGGAACTGGCGCAGCGCCGCTCCTGAGCCAGGCGCTTACAGGCGTCAAAGCTGCTTCACCCCGGCGCCCTTGCCGCCGCCAATTTACGCACGAGTGCGCCGATCAAGGCCTCGCCGTCGCGATCGACGGTCATGGTGATGGGCACGGTCAGAGAGCGGTCGCGCAATTCGGCGCGTGACCCCGCTACCCCTTGCAGGCGTACGAAATCCTTTTCCGTCGTCACCAGGCGCGCGCCGGACTTCTCCGCTTCGGCGAGGAGCGCTGCCGCGTCGGCATCGCTGAAATGGTGGTGATCGGGGAAGACGCGTTCGGCGGTAATCTTGCCGCCAAGGCTGCGCACGAGGTTGAAAAACCGTGTCGGATTGGCGATGCCGGCGTAGGCAAGCACGCTTGCGCCCGCAAGCCAGCGAACTTCGCTCGCGGGGGCGACGCGACCGCGCAGGATCGGCCCCTTGTAGCCGGCCCGCGCCAGCCGCGCGGTGAGACCAGCGTCGTCGTCGCTCGTGCCCTTGTCATCAATTCCGGCCGCACTGATCAGGACGGCATCGACGCGCGGAACTTGCCGTGAAAGGCGAGCGCGCAAAGGCCCCGCCGGCAGCGAGCGGCCGTTGCCGAGGCGGCGGCGAGCATCGATAATGGCGATCGAGAAATCCTTTGCCAGCGACGGGTTCTGCAAACCGTCGTCCATGATGATCACGGCATTTGCGGGAAACTGCCGTTCGATCAGCTTGGCGCCCGCCACGCGATCCCGAGCGACGACGGTCGGTGCTTCGCGCGCCAGTAGCAGCGGCTCGTCGCTGACGTCGAGGGCGGTATGCATGTGGGCGTCGAGGAGCAGAGGTCCCGCCTCGCGGCCGCCGTAGCCGCGGGTGAGAAAAACGGGCGCCAATCCGGCCTCGCGCACGATGCGGGCGAGCGCCAGAGAGAGCGGCGTCTTGCCCGTGCCGCCGGCCGTGAAATTGCCGATGCAGATGACCGGCAGACGCGGGCGATATCGGGGCCTGCGGTTCATGCGGACGCCGGCAATCGCGCCATAGACGAGCCCGATCGGGCTCAGCAGCAGCGACTGCCAGCCGAGGGCATCGCCGTACCACCAGAGCGGTTCCTCAAGTGGCACGATCGAACGCCTTCGTTTCGCGCCTCAGATACGGTTCGAGGGCGGAGAGCGTCACCTCCATGGCGCCGGAAAGGCTGTCGATCGCCGCCACGGCATGCGCGAGGGTCGCTTGGTGAAGCGCGTCGTCATTGATGAGGCGGCAGGCCACAGCCGCGACCTCTTCCGCGGTTGCGACCTCGAAGACGCCGCCGGCGGCCTTCAGTGCCGCGTAGAGGTCGGCGAAATTATGCGTGTTGGGTCCCGCGATCACCACCGCGCCGCTGCGCACGGCCTCGATCGGATTTTGTCCGCCATGGGGTATGAGCGAGCCGCCGACAAAGGCGACGCGCGCCAGGCTGTAGAAGGTCCCGAGTTCGCCGATGCTGTCGGCAATGTAGAGATCGGCGTCGCGCGACGGCACGCGGGCCCCGCTGCGCAGCTCGACTTTGAGGCCCATCTCCTCGAGCCGCGCCTTGATGTCGGAGGCGCGCTCGGGATGGCGCGGCGCAATGATCGTCAACAGTCGCGGCTCCGTTTCGCGCAGGATCATGTGGGCGCGGGCGACGATCTCCTCTTCGCCCGGATGCGTGCTCGCCGCGAGCAGAAGCACGCGGTCCCGGGTCGCCTGGCGCAACTGCTCCAGCGCTACGGCGTCTATTGCCGGCGGCGGCGTATCGATTTTCAGATTGCCGGCGGCAACAACCTTGGGTGCGCCGAGGAAGCGGATGATGCGGACCACTCTTTCGGTCTGTGCCAGCACCAGCGAGAAACGCGAAAAGAGCTGCCGGCCAAGCTTGGCGTGGCGCCGCCAGCGCCGCATGCTGCGCGGCGACATGCGGGCATTCATGAGCACCAGCGGCACGCCGCGCGCCGATGCTGAAAGGATGAGATTGGGCCAGATTTCAGATTCGGTGAAAATCGCGAGGTCGGGCTTCCAATGGTCGAGAAATGTCTCGGCGTATTCAGCGACGTCGAGCGGCACGTACTGATGCAGGCTGCGCTCCGGCATGCGGCGCGCCGCGAGTGCCGCCGAAGTCGTCGTGCCGGTAGTCAAAAGCACGTGCAGGCCGCCGTCGCGCTTCAAGAGCTGTTCGATCACCGGCAGCGCCACGTTGGTCTCGCCGACGCTGGCGGCATGCACCCAGAGCAGCTTTCCGGCGGGGCGCGGCGTCTTGGGCCGGCCGAGGCGTTCGTTGCGGCGCAAGGGATCTTCCTTGCCCTTGCGCGCCCGGTAGTCGAGCAGGGTGGACGTCGCCGGCCGCAGGGCCGAGAGCAGGCCCTTGTAAACTTTGAGCGGCATGCCCGGCGGCGGCGGGCTTTCGGCGGCGAGTTGCTCGAGCGGCGTGGCCTTCGTGAGATCGCCATTGGCGAGCTTGTAAGCCCGCTTCATCGCGTCGTTGAGGGCGACTTCGAGCCGAACCCGGATGTCCTCGAGCATTTCGGGCGTTGCATCGCGCGGCACGGGAATGGGTTCGCCGCCTGCAAAGACGAGCTTGGAATACGGAAGATTGATCGTCATCCGGCTCCAGGTGTCGAACGACTTGAAGCGGGAGGATGCGGCCGCGACCGGCACGATCGAGCGGCCCGACATCTGCGCGATGATGGCGATGCCCGTTCCCGCTTTGCGTGCCGGGCCGGGCGGAACGTCCGCCGTCATGACGAGCGAGGCGCCGTTCTTGAGTGCACGAACGGAACCGCGAAGTGCCGCCGCGCCGCCGCGATCCTTTTTGCGATCGCCGGCGCCGGCGCCGCGGATGAGTTCGACGTCGAACGCCCGCATCGCTTCCCCGATCAGCTCGGCATCGCCATGGCGGGCGACCATGGCTGCGATCTTGGCTCCCGGCGGCCGCAACAACGACAGCATCATGAATTGCCCATGCCAGCAGGCGACGACGCAGGGATGCGTGCGCGCCAGTTTTTCGAGCAGGTCCGGCGGGTCGTAGGCGATGTCGGAGGTGCGGGCGACGTGCGTAATCAAGCGCGCGAGCGAACGGCCGGCGAGACGGGTCAGCAGCGTTTTCGATAAGTCCATGTTTGGCGGCGTCCTCAATTTTCCGTCGTGCGCCAAAACGAATCGCGGGGCCCGCCAAAGCCCCTTGCGGCTCGTACCTATAGCGAATATCTAGCGAGTGCAAACGCCAATGCGCCCGCGGTGAGGCGCATGTATCGGGCGTCGAGGGTTATGACGGCATCACGCGGCGCGGACCGTCGTCTTGCTCCGCCCATGCATCTTGAAGTCCTTGGAATAATTACAATTCGGACACCCCCGACGGCAAAATGGCGAGCCTTCTGAAGCAAGCAAAGCGCGGAATGCGCCGAAAGGCGGGAGTTTGGCTCCACGCCGCGCTCCACAGCGCGCCCGAGAAAACGCGCAACAGGCTCGGGCCGGCGCTCTGCTATCTGGAGATGTTGGTGCTCGATTACGGTCTGGCGCGCGTTCTCTACAACAATCGTCATCAAATCAGCGACGAGGCCTGGCGCTCGGCGCAGCCGGCGCCGCATCATCTCCGCCTGGCCGCCTCCCGCGGCATCCGAACGATCATCAATCTGCGCAGCGATCAATCGTTCGGAACGCGCTGGCTCGAGGAACATGCCTGCGAACGTCACGGCCTCAAGCTCGTCAATGTGACGCTGCGGTCGCGCGCGGCGCCGTCGCTCAAGGAGCTGTTCGAGGCGCGGCGCGTTCTCGAAAACGCCGACTATCCCATTCTCATTCACTGCAAGTCGGGCTCGGACCGCGCCGGTCTCATGAGTGCGCTGTATCGTATCGTGCGCCGTGGCGAAACGGTGGAGGTTGCAAAGAGCGAACTCAGCCTGAAGTTCGGTCACATCCGTCAGGCGGACACTGGCATTCTCGACTATTTTTTCGAAGCCTATCTCGCCGACGACGCGAAAAAGTCCGTGAATTTCTGGACCTGGGTCTCGACGGTCTACGACCCGGACGAGATCAAGCGCACGTTTCATGCAAGTTCGCTCGCCAACAGGCTGGTGAACAACGTGCTCCACCGCGAATAGCGGTCGCCAGCCATTGTCAGTTGACGAAACTCGAGCCCTGCGGTCCACCCGCGAGCCGCGCATAGGCGCCTTTCTGGGCGATGAGATCGTTGTGGGCGCCGCGCTCGATGAGGCGTCCGTCTTCCATGACGCAGATGAGATCGGCGCGCTGGATGGTGGACAGGCGATGGGCGATGACCAGCGTCGTGCGATTGCGCGTGAAGCGGGCAAGCGCCTCCTGCACCAGACGCTCGCTCTCGGTGTCGAGCGCGCTCGTCGCCTCGTCGAGCAGCAGGATGGGCGCGTCCTTCAAAATGGCGCGGGCGAGCGCGAGGCGCTGCTTCTGGCCGCCGGAAAGCCGCCCGCCGCGATCGCCAATCACCGTCTCGTAGCCCTGGGGCTGCGCCATGATGAAATCGTGCGCCGCTGCGGCTTCGGCGGCGGCGCGGATTTCGGCTTGCGTCGCCCCGAGCCTGCCGAGTGCGATGTTGGCCGCGATCGTATCGTCGAACAGCGTGATGTCCTGGCTGACGATGGAGACCTGCGAGCGCAGCGAAGCAAGCGTCACGTCGCGCACATCCTGGCCGTCGATCAGGATGCTGCCTTCGCTGACATCGAAGAGCCGCGGCACCAGATTGATGATCGTCGATTTGCCGGCTCCCGAACGGCCGACGAGGGCCACGGTCGTACCGCCCGCGACGTCGAGGCTGAAGTCCGTGACCGCGCGAGCCTTCGCCGCCGGGTCATAGCCGAAGCCGACCTGACGGAACGCGATCGCGCCGTCGGAGACCTGCAACGGCTTGGCGCCGGGACGATCGACGACTGTCGGAATTCTCGTCGATCACCTCGTAAATGCTCTCGATCCCCGCCAGGCCTTCCTGGACACGTCCAGCCAGATTGCCGAGCGCCTTGATCGGCTGGGCGGCCATGAGGAGCGCCGTGATGAAGCCCATGAAATCGCCAACCGTCGAAATGCCGTTGGCAATTCTCAGATAAGCGAAACCAACAACGCCGGCGACGGCCAGTCCGCCCAAGGCCTCAAGCAGCGGATCGAGCCGCGCCCGCGTCTTCACCGCCTTGAGACGCAGACGGAAACCGTGCTCGAAGCTCGCCTGCAGCTTGGCCGACGCGTAGTCCTCGAGGCGGAACGACTTGATCAGCCGCGCGCCTGCGAGTTTCTCGGTGAGAAGCGAGGTCATATCCCCGAGCTGCAGCTGGGTCTGCTTGGCGACGCGGCGCAGGCGGCGGGAAATCAGCGAGATCGGAAACGCCGCAAGCGGATAGACGCAAAGCACGATGAGGGTCATCTGCCAGTCGAGGCTGAACATCGATATGACCAGTGCGACGACCTGGAAAAGATCGCGGATCGCCGAGTTCATGATGGCGGTGACGGCGGTCTGGATGAAGCCGACGTCGTTGGTCAGCTTGGACACCAGCCTGCCGGGCGAGTCGCGCGCGATGCGGGCAAAATCCGAAGCCAGCAACTGCGCGAAGGTCTGCTGCTGGATATCGCGCGTCATCCCGAGAATGAATTTGTTGGTTGCAACGGCTTGCAGATAGAGGAAGGTGGCGCGAAGTGCGGTGATCCCGATGATGCCGAGAAGCACCCATTTGAGGATGCCTGGGTCGTTCTCGCTGCTCTTCATGAGCGAGTCGAACGAGCCTTTGATCACTCTGGGATACTGGCCGGTGGCCACGGCGAGACCGGCGGTTAGAACGATCATCCACGCGAACTCGCGCCAGCGCGGCCAGACCCAGTCGGCCAGGAACCGTGCCAGCAGCGCGCGCGAAGCGTCGTCGAGCCTGAGGCCTACGGCGCTCGACTTGTCGTTGCCGGTCTTTTCCTTGCCGGTCTTTTCCTTGTCAGTGGCGGCTTGGCTCACGATCGGGTCCTGGTTGCCGTGTCGTTTGCGTCGGGCTGCAACAGGCGGTGCAGATGCACGATGAAATAGCGCATGGCGGCGTTATCGACGGAGCGCTGCGCCGCCCCCTTCCAGGCGGCGTAGGCAGTTTCGTAGTTGGGAAAGATGCCGACAATGTCGAGGTGCTCGAGATTGCGAAACACCGTGTCGTCGAGGGCCGTCAGCTCGCCGCCGAAGACGAGGTGCAGAAGCTGGGGCTTCACTGCTGGCGGGTCCTTGGATTTGCTCATGGATTTCCGACTCTTTCGATTGTCTTGGCTTAGACCTACAAGGCCCGGCGCGCGGCTGAAAGTGCAAATACGTGTTCGACCGTGCCGGAATCGAACACCCGCGCAACACGAAATTTACATTTGATTTTAATGAGTTGGGAAACCTGATGTGGCATATTGCGTGAAATCGCTTGGAAAAAGCGGCTCGAAAAATCGACAGTGAGGCCACAGGCGGCGCGCAAAACCAAAGCGGTTTTCGCGCCGTTCGTGTTCGCGCTGCGCCGCCGCTCAGCTCAGGCCCGAAAACCACGACGAAGCCATGTCGGCGACGAGGCCGAGAAATACCGCGAGACCGACGTCGCGGTTCGAGCGGAAGCGCCAGAGACAATTTGCCGGATCGCTGGTGTCGAGGGTGGAGACCTGCCAGGCAAGCTGCAGGAAGACCAGGGTCAGCGCCAGATAGTAGATGAGGTGGGTACCGGCGAGCATGCCGGCTGCCAGCCACAGAAGCACCGCGCCGCCATAGAGCGCGCCGACGTAGGACGTCGTATTGTCGCCGAAGGTCAGCGCGGTCGAGCCCAAGCCGAGCAGCGCGTCGTCCTCCTTGTCCTGATGCGCATAGATCGTGTCGTAGCCGACGGTCCACAAGACGCAGCCGGCATAGAGCAGCACGGCCGGCCAGCCGATCGAGCCCTTGACCGCACTCCAGCCGACGAGAGCCCCCCAGTTGAAGGCCAGACCGAGCACGAACTGAGGGTAGGAGGTGAAGCGCTTGGCGAAGGGATAGGTCAACACCACCAGGAGCGAGGCTATGGCCAGCAAAATCGTAAAAGTATTGAACTGCACCAGAACGGCAAGGCCGATCAGCGACAGCAACGCGACGAAGACGAGGGCCATTGCGGGTGAGACCTGACCCGACGGGATTGGACGATTGCGGGTGCGCGCAACGGCGGCGTCGATGTCGCGATCGACGAAGTCATTGTAGGCGCAGCCAGCGGCGCGCATGGCGACGGCTCCGGCCGCGAACAGCGCCAGAAACGACAGGCTCGGATAGGGCGCCCCGCGCGAGACCTCGGCGAGGGTCTGCGACCACCAGCAGGGAAAGAGCAGCAGCCAGATGCCGATCGGGCGGTCGAAGCGCCCAAGCCGCAGATACGGCTGCAGGCTCCTCGGAGCCCTCCTGTCGACCCAGTTGCTCACTGGCGCATCGGCAACCGGCAGGCTCGACGCTTGGCCCGCGTTCGCCTCGATGACCCCCGGCACGGCCTCGGCGCTGGTCTCTGACATCCTTATCTGGCACTCCGGTTTTCAGGGCCTTGCGAGCATCGGGCGGTCGATAGGCCGACGGGGGTTATTATCTAGACGCAGCCCCGCGCCACGGCAATTCATGGCGGCGGCGCCAATTCGTCTTGCACCCTGAAGCGGCTTCGCTATGACGGCCGAATGGCCGTCCACGACTTCACATCCGAACGCCTGTTCCTCGATTGCCCCCTGGCGGCGGGCGTGGATGTCGAACTGACAGCCGAACAAGCCCATTATCTCGTGCACGTGCTGCGCATGGCAGCGGGGAGCCAGGTATTGGTTTTCAACGGCCGCGACGGGGAATGGCGGGGCGAGCTTGCCGCGACGCGCAAGAAATCGGCGACGCTCCTTATTCTCAGCCAGACGCGGCCACAGTGCGCCGGGCCCGACATCCAATACCTGTTTGCGCCATTGAAGCACGCGCGCCTCGACTACATGGTGCAGAAAGCCGTGGAAATGGGCGTTTCGCGGCTTTCTCCTGTGCTGACGCGACGCACGGTGCCGGACCGCGTCAATCTCGATCGCATGCGCGCCAACGCCATCGAAGCGGCCGAGCAGTGCGGCGTGCTCAACATTCCCGCCATCGACGAACCGCAGGACCTGATGCGCAAATCTAGCAGGCTGGGACGAAACGCGCGCGCTCGTTTTTTGCGATGAGGACGCCGCCGTCCAAGACCCCGTTGCGGCGTTGTCGGGGATCAGGCGCGGTCCTTGCGCGGTTCTTGTCGGGCCGGAAGGCGGCTTCGATGCCTGCCGAGCGCCAGGCGCTGCTGTCACAGCCTTTCGTCACGGCCGTTTCGCTCGGCCCCCGCATCATGCGCGCCGACACGGCGGCGGTGGCCATACTTTCATTGGTCAATGCAACCCTGGGCGACTGGAAATCTGCAATATGACGTCTTGCCGTCGCGTTGGCCTATCGCCATAACCAGACATGGACTTTGCGGGGCACCCCGGCCGGTCGCGAATCCATCCCCGAGGAACAACGAAGGCGCATGTCGACGCGAGAAGAGGGGGCCCCGAGCCCGCTGATCGAAAGCCGCGCCGATCTTGTCGGGTGGATCGCGGCAGGCGAGAAGCCCAAGCAGAATTGGCGCATCGGCACCGAGCACGAGAAATTCGTGTTCCGAACGCTCAGCCTCGAACCGGTGCCCTACGAGGGGCCGCGGGGCATTCGCGCCTTGATGGAGCAGCTGATCGCCCGCTACGGCTGGGTGGCGATCTTCGAAGGCTCCAATATCATCGCCTTGAAGCGCCCCGACGGCGAGATGGGCGGCAACATCAGCCTCGAGCCCGGCGGCCAGTTCGAGCTTTCGGGCGCCCCGCTCGAAACCCTGCACGAGACCGCGGCCGAAACCTACAAGCACCTCTATGAAGTCCTCGACGTCGGCGAGGATCTCCAGATCGGCTTTCTCGGCGTCGGCTTTTCTCCCAAGTGGCGCCTCGAAGACGTGCCGCACATGCCCAAGCAGCGCTACGGCGTCATGACCCGCTACATGCCTGACGTCGGTAGCCGCGGCCTCGACATGATGTACCGCACGGCGACGATCCAGGTGAACCTCGATTTCGCAAACGAAGCCGACATGGTGAAGAAGCTGCGCGTGTCGCTGGCGCTGCAGCCGATCGCGACGGCGCTTGTTTGCGTCATCGCCCTTCACCGAAGGCAAGCCCAACGGTTTCCAGTCGATGCGCAGCGAAGTCTGGCGCAACACCGACAAGCGGCGCACCGGCATGCTGCCGTTCGTGTTCGAAGACCGGCATGGGCTACGAGCGCTACGTCGATTACGCGCTCGATGTGCCGATGTACTTCGTCTACCGCGCCGGCAACTACATCGATGTCGCCGGACAGTCGTTCCGCGACTTTCTCGACGGCCGCTTGCGCGGCTTCGAGGGCCAGCGTCCGACCATCGACGACTGGTCCGACCACCTGACGACGCTGTTTCCGGAAGTCCGCCTGAAGCGCTTTCTAGAAATGCGCGGCGCCGACGGCGGCCCCTGGAACACCATCACGGCGCTGTCCGCCTTCTGGACCGGTCTGCTCTACGACGCCGACGCGCTCGAGGCGGCATGGTCGCTGGTCAAGCATTGGAGCGACGAAGAGCGCGAAGGCTTGCGCAACGCCGTGCCGAGCCTGGGACTGAGGGCGTCGTGCGGCGGCAAGGACGTGCAGACGCTCGCCCGGGAGGCCGTCGCCATTGCGCGAACCGGTCTCAAGAACCGCCGGCGCATCAACGCCAAGAGCCAGGACGAAGCCATCTATCTCGCCCCGGTCGAGAAGATCGTCTCGGAAGGCCGCTCCGTCGCCGACGAATTGCTTGCCCGCTATCACGGCGCCTGGCACCAGGAAATTGACCATATTTTCGAAGAGTTCGCCTTCTGACACGCCTGGAATTGGCCGGCGAAGGCGTGGTTCAGCTAACGTTCATTGACCGGGATATACAAACGGCAAGGGTGTCCGCCAGAGACCCCGTGCGCCGTCTCCGGCGTTCGCAATGGTGTGGCGCCTTGTTGGCGCATTGCTCGACCGCGGGTGTTGAAAGAGGCTGCCATGAAAGTGTTTGCGACTGGCGCCGCGCTGGTGGTCTTTCTTGCCGCCGCCGCGCCTAAAATCGATATCGCGGCTGCCGACGATTGTCGCCAGAGGTGTCAAGCGATCGAGAACCAGTGCCGCATGGCGAGCAAGGATCTCGACTCGAGCAAATGTGCCGCAAAGTTTCTTGCCTGCCTTTCGAGCTGCAAAGGCGGGCGTTAAATTCAGACCGGGCTTGATGAATTAGCGCTCGGCAAACATCTTCGCTGACCTCGCGCCGGTTTCGCCGACCTCGCGACGGTGAGGCGTTGGCCTTGGGCTGCTCCCTGTTCAGTTCGGGAAGGCGTTTAGCGTCGCTCCGGACACAACGGAATCGGATCACGCGAAGACCCCCCCCTCGAGGGGGAGGGGAGGTTGGTGGCATTTCGTGCTTCCACCTTAAACGGAAAGGCGTTTAGGCCCGCATCGCCTTGCCGGCGCGCTTCAGCTGTTTGTCGATATCGGCGGCGCCCGTCGCCGGAGCGAGCCGGTCCCAGTGCGGATCGCCGGCAAACAGGTCGGCGAGGAATTCGATGAAGGCGTTGACCTTGGCCGGCATGAACTCGCGGCAGGAATAAACCGCGTAAATGCCGTTCTTGCTCGAGCCGCTATATTCCGGAAGAATGACGCGCAGCTCGCCGCGTTCGATTTCCGGTCCCACATCCCAGACCGCGCGCAGAGCGATGCCGAGGCCCTGGACGAGTGCGGAGCGCACGAAGTCGGCCGAGTTCGAACGGATGTTGCCCTTGACGCGCAATTCCTGGGCACCATCTGGGCCATTGAGACGCCAGACGTCCTGGGCGCCGGCCGTCAGGCAGTTGTGCGCTTCGAGGTCGGCGAGTTGCCGCGGCGTGCCGGCCTTTTCCAGGTAGAGCGGGGCGGCGCAGATGACGCGGGTTTCGCCGGCGAGCTTGCGGGCAACGAGGGAGGAATCCTCGAGTTCACCGATGCGGATGGCGACGTCGAAGCCTTCGCGGATGATGTCGACGAAATGATCGGACAAGTGCATGTCGAGTTCGATGTCCGGGTATCTGGCGAGGAACGCCGGGATGTGCGGCGCAATATGCAGGCGGCAGAACGAGGTCGGGACCGAGACCTTGAGGGTGCCGCGCGGCTTGGTATTGCGGCGGCTGACGTAGTCTTCGGCCTCTTCGACCAGGCTCAGAATATCGACGACGCGCTTGAAATAGCCTTCGCCGGTCTCGGTCAGCGTCAGCTGGCGGGTGGTGCGCTGGAACAGGCGGGCGCCGAGGCGGTCTTCGAGCAGAGCAAATGCGCTTCGACACGACGGCGGGAGACAATCCCATTTCCCGGCCCGCCGCCGACATGTTGCCGGTGCGGGCGACGCGTGCGAAAATGTCGAGGTCGCTGATCGCTGTCACGTTCGGATCCCTGGGAGTACTGGTTCTTGTCTGCGGCAAGTGAGGCCCCATTGGTTTATGTTTTGCCATGGATAAAGTGTGTCGCTAAATCGGCTTAAGTGCAGGACTGTTATTCTCCAGAGAGTAAACTGACGGCAGGCCGGTGACCAGAAACATGCGGGTGACGGGCATCGAGCGCTCGAAAATACCGCGCCAGCCCAGGTTTCATGGGCTATGAAACGGTTAAGGAGGCGGAGTTCATGTCGTTTATCAGATTGCCGGAGCCCGATCCCGGCGTCATCGGTCGCAGGGCTGAGATCGCTGACGGACTTGACTCGCATTCTCGGCCCGGACGGCGTCATCGAGGACGATGGATGGCCGCCGCGCCTTCGAAACCGACGCGTTGACCGCCTATCGCTGGATGCCGCTGCTGGTCGTGCTGCCGCGCACGACCGACGAAGTCTCGCGCGTTCTGCGCTATTGTCATCAGAACAGCTTGAAAGTCGTCCCGCGCGGCGCCGGCACGTCGCTCTGCGGCGGAGCGCTGCCGGGCGAAGACGCCATCGTCGTCTGCATTTCGAAAATGAACCGCGTCCTCGATATCGACTACGTCAACCGCACGGCGCGGGTCGAATCCGGCATCACCAATCTCGCCATTTCGGCCAAGCGTCGCCGAGCAGGGCTTTTTCTATGCGCCCGATCCGTCCTCGCAGCTCGCCTGCACGCTCGCCGGCAATCTCGCCATGAATTCCGGCGGCGCCCATTGCCTCAAGTACGGCGTGACGACCAACAACGTGCTCGGCGTGAAGATGGTGCTGATCGACGGCACGATCGTCCAGTTCGGCGGCGCCTATCTCGATGCCGCCGGGTTATGACTTCCTGTCGCTCGCCATCGGCTCGGAAGGCCAATTCGGCGTCGTCACGGAAGCCACCGTGCGCATCTTGAAAAAGCCCGAGGGCGCACGGCCGATGATGATCGGCTTCAATTCGCCGGAAGCGGCCGGCATCTGCGTCGCCGGCATCATTGCGCCGGCATCATTCCGGTTGCCATCGAATACATGGACAAGCCCGCGATCGCAAGTCTGCGAGGCTTTTGCCAAGGCCGGATACCCGCTCGACGCCGAAGCCCTGCTCATCGTCGAGGTCGAAGGCTCGGAAGGCGAAATCGAGGACTCGCTTGACGCGCATCGCCGACATCGCCCGCAAGTTCGAGCCGCGAACCATCGAGATCAGCCGCGATGCCGACCAAAGCGCGCGCATCTGGGCAGGGCGCAAAGCGGCGTTCGGCGCCATCGGCCGCATTTCCGACTATTACTGCATGGACGGCACCATTCCGCTCGGCCAGCTGCCACTCGTCTTGAAGCGCATTTCCGACATCTGCGCGCGCAAGGGCTCAAGGTCGCCAACATCTTCCACGCCGGCGACGGCAACCTGCACCCGCTCATTCTGTACGACGCCAACAGCCCGGCCGAAGCCGAAAGGGCCGAACACGCAGGCGCCGAGATCCTGAAACTGTGCGTCGAGGTCGGCGGCTGCTTGACCGGCGAGCACGGCGTCGGCATCGAGAAGCGCGATCTGATGACGGTGCAGTTCTCGGCGACCGATCTCGCCGTGCAGATGCGCATCAAGACGGTGTTCGATCCGGCCTGGCTGCTCAACGCCGCCAAGGTCTTCCCGCTCGAAGCCAGGCCGCGGTTCAGCTGGCATTGCAGCAGGCGGCGCAAGAAGCCGCGGACTAGACGGCCGACGAAGGCATCCAGGACGGCGAAAGGGAATTGCCGTGAGCGAACTATGGCGCCCCGCCGTCGAATGGGAGCTGCATCGATGATCGGCCAGGCGGCGGCGCGCCGGCTGCCGGTCGAGGTGCTGGGTCACGGCTCCGCGCGCGGCATCGGCCGGCCGGCCGAACCCCGGCGTCATGATCACCACCGCCTCGCTTCGCGGCATCACCCTCTATGAGCCGACCGAACTCGTCATGTCGGCGCGCGCCGGCACCTCCGTTGATCGAGTTCGAAGCCGAACTCGCCGCGCACGGGCAGATGCTCGCCTTCGAGCCCATGGATCTCGGCCCTGCGACCGGCGGTCCGGCCAGCACTCAAACCATCGGCGGCGTCTTTGCCATCAACATGTCAGGCTCGCGACGCATTTCGGCCGGCGGCGCGCGCGATCACCTGCTCGGCGTCACGGCGGTGAACGGCCGTGGCGAAGCCTTCAAATCGGGCGGCCGGGTGATGAAG
The DNA here is from genome assembly GCA_963732525.1 of uncultured Alphaproteobacteria bacterium. GTDB lineage: Bacteria > Pseudomonadota > Alphaproteobacteria > Rhizobiales > Hyphomicrobiaceae > Hyphomicrobium_B. The sequence continues at coordinate 60,918 of CAVSZX010000021.1, read as the reverse complement.
AACGTCACCGGCTACGACGTGGCGCGCGGGCTGACCGGCAGTTGGGGCACGCTCGCCGTTATGACGGAAGTCACGTTCAAGGTCATGCCGCTGCCGGAAGTGGTGATGACGCTGGCGTATCCGCGACTGCCCGACGATCTTGCCGTCGAGCTGATGACGGCCGCCATGGCGACGCCGTTCGATGTTTCGGCCGCGGCCCATCTGCCAAAGGCGACCGCCGCGCGCTTTTCGCATCCGCGCTTGTCGTCGGTCGGCGAAGCGCTGACCGTCATCCGGCTGGAAAATTTCGCCAACTTCGTCGCGCGAGCGAAAGGAAAAGCTCAAGCAGGCGCTGAAGGTCTTCGGCATTCCGATCGAATTCGGAGCCGACGAAAGCTACAAGCTCTGGCACGACATCCGCACGCTCGCCCTGTCATGCCATATTCGACGGAGACGAGCCTCTGGCGCATTTCGACGGCGCCGAGCAAGGCGCACGAGATCGTCTCGGCCATTCAGAAGTTCATGCCCTCGCATGCGTTTTATGACTGGTCAGGCGGGCTGGTGTGGCTCGAAGTTCCGGCCGCCGCCGACGCTGCCGCCGCCGATGTGCGCCGCGCCGTTGCCGTTCGCGGCGGCCATGCGACGCTGGTCCGGGCGTCGCCCGAGGTTCGCCGCAGCGTCGAAATCTTCGAGCCGATGAAGCCGGAAGTCGATCGCCTGGCGCGTGGCCTCAAGCAAGCCTTCGACCCCGACAACCTTCTCAATCCGGGGCGCATGTATGCTCATATCTGAACGTTGAAGACGTCAGCCCGCGGACGCGGCAACCTCTGAACATTCCAACCGAGCGGCAACGGAACAAGATGCAGACCAACTTCAAACCCGAGCAGCTCGCCGATCCAGCGACCGCGGATGCGGAAAAGATCCTCAGGCGCTGCGTGCACTGCGGGCTTCTGCACGGCGACGTGCCCGACCTATCTGGTGCTCGGCGACGAACGCGACAGTCCGCGAGGCCGCATCTACGCCATCAAGGACATGCTCGAGCGCGGCGCCGACGCGACGCAGGAGGTCTCCACCCACATCGATCGCTGCCTCTCGTGCTTCTCGTGCATGACGACCTGTCCGTCCGGCGTCGACTACATGCATCTCGTCGAATTCGCGCGCAACCACATCGAGAAGACGGGCAAACGCAGTTTCAAGGACCGCCTGGTGCGCAAGCTGTTGGCGGCGATCATCCCGTATCCGACGCGCTTCAAGTGGGCGCTGCGCGCCGCGCCGCTCGGCCGGCCGTTTGCACCCGCCTTCCGCCGCATCGGCTTGAAGCCGCTCGCCGCCATGATCGAGATGGCGCCCAAGGCCGGGTCGCGGCCGAAATTCATCGGCCCGGGCAAGACCGCGGTGACGCACGGCGAGCGCACGGCCCGCGTCATCCTGCTCGCGGGCTGCGCGCAGCAGGTGCTGCGACCGGAGATCAACGACGCCACCATCCGCCTCTTGGGACGCAGCGGCGTCGAGGTCGTCGTCGCGGCGGACGCGGGCTGCTGCGGGGCGCTGACCGGCCATATCGGCATGGAGGCGGCGGCACTCGCCGCAGCGCGGCGCAATGTCGATGCCTGGTCGAAGGAAATGGCCAGGGAGCCGGTCGACGCCATTCTCATCAATGCGTCGGGCTGCGGCACGACGGTCAAGGACTACGGCCACCTGCTGGCGCGCGATCCCGCCTACGCCGAACGCGCCGCCGCCGTCTCCGCCCTCGCCAAGGACGTGAGCGAGTTCCTCGTGAAGCACGACATCGGCGCGCCCAAGCGCTGGACCAGCCTGAAGATCGCCTATCACTCGGCCTGCTCCATGCAGCACGGCCAGCGCATCATCCGCGAACCCAAGGCGCTGCTGAAGAAGGCCGGCTTCTCCGTGCTCGATATCCCTGAATCGCACATCTGCTGCGGCTCGGCCGGCGTCTACAACATCCTGCAATCCGAGATCGCCGCCGAACTCCTCGCCCGCAAGGCCGCCAACATCAAAGCGTGCGCCCCGACGTCGTCGCCGCCGGCAACATCGGCTGCATCGAACAGATCGCGCGCGGCGTCGACATTCCCGTCGTCCACACGATCGAATTGCTCGACTGGGCCTATGGCGGTCCCGATCCCTCGAGGGCTCGAGATGCTCGCCGATCTGTCGACGGCGGTGCCCGAGCCCGTGCTTCGCGCCGGACATTATGCCGACGTATGATACCATCGAGCGAAAGTTCTGACCAACAGTGGAAACACCGCCATCGCGGCTCGATGGTATCCGCGCGCAGGGTTGGCGTGGCGGCTGCGCGCCAAGAAAACTCATACCGGCGAGCAGCCTTTGCGAAACATAGATCAAAACTTCTGCTCACCGGTATGAGCCGGCGGTGCGCCGAGATGACGGGAACGCGATGACGGACATGCCATGACCGGGACGTTCAGCGCCTTACCGAGGGATGTCCTCGCCGCCCTTCGCGCCGTCTTGGGCAGCGAGCCGGCACCCCCGACAGCGACCGCCACCATTGCGGCCGGCGTCGCCAGGGTCATGCCGCTCGCCGGTCTGGCGGCGGGAGCGATCGCCATGCCGGTGCTCGTCGGCGCGGCGGTGACGCTGCCGCAACCCGTCCCCGTGATCCTGGCCTACGCCACCATCGTTGCCTTGACGCGGGCGCGGTCGGAGCGGGCGCTGGCGGCCGTGGCCGATGGACTAGGCCTCGCCGCCGGCAGCAACGATCGTGGGCTCTCCGCCGGCGCCATCGGCTCCGCCGGGGCCATGGCGCTGATGCTGGTGCTGGCCCTCAAGCTGTCGGCCCTCGCCGCCCTCGATTTTTCCGCCGCCGCCGGCGCCATCCTCGCCGCCTCGGCCGCGAGCCGCATCGTCCACGTGCTGGTCTTGCGCTGCAGCGATGCCACGGCAGCCACGCGCCCGTGCGCCGCCGACATCGCGCTGTCGTTGGCGTTAGGGTTGACGCCGGGGATGGCGTTCCTGTCGCCCGCAACCTGGCTCTACGGCCTCGCGCTTCGCCGCCGTCGCGACGGCGTTGGCCGCCTGTGTCCTGGCATGGGGGTACGCGGCTGCGAAACCCAATCTCGCCGGCGGCCTCGAACAGGTGTTTGAAACGGCGTATTATTTGGGCGCCGCCGCGGCTGTCGCCGGGCCCTGGTTGATTCCGGCAATTTACTTTCCATCTCAATCGGATTGACGCGGTCGATCAGACCACGATAGTTGCAAGCATGATACTTGCATGAACGGGCAGGATAATCCGGCGCGCCCCAATGTGGTGCGCCAGACGATGTCCGGTCGGCGCCGGACCTCTGCCTCAGAAACCGCGCTTCAGTCGAGAGTAACGCCCATGTCCGATCCAATCTTTACCAACTGGACGCCTGAGATCACCGCCGCCTGGGGCAAAGCCCCTTTGAAGGCCGCGCATCGCCTGCACCAGCACCCGCTGTTTGCCTTCGATGCCCTTGCCGATCTCATCGACGGCTATCCCCGCGCCCAGTATGCGCTCGTTGAAATGGGCCCCCAGGGCTCGGCGCGCCGCACCTGGCGCGAGGGCGACATCGGCGGCCTCAAGGGCAAGGACGTCATCGAGGCCATCCGGCAGGGCCGCATGTGGCTCAACCTGCGCAACGTCAGTGCCGTCGATGCGCGCTACCGCGAACTTCTGGATGAAGCCTTCGCGGAGGTCGACCGCAACACCGGCGGCTACAAGACCACCAACCGCACGTCCGGCATCCTGATCTCCTCGCCCAACGCCCAGGTCTACTATCACGCCGATCTGCCCGGCCAGTCGCTGTGGCAGATCCACGGCAAGAAGCGCGTCTTCGTCTATCCCAATACGCCGCCGTGCCTCACCGAGGAGCAGCTCGAGAACATCGCGCTGTTCGAGGTCGAGGTCGATATGCACTACGAGCCGGACTTCGACAGGCTTGCGCAGATCTTCGAGATTGGCGGCGGCGAGATGCTGCACTGGCCGCTCAATGCGCCACACCGGGTCGAGAATCTCGACTGCCTGAACGTCTCGATGACCACGGAGTACTGGACAGAGACGATCCGTCGTAGTCAGATGATCACTATGGCGAACGGCATCCTCCGTCACAAGGCGGGGCTTCGTCCGAAGAGCCGGTCAACTAAGGGACCGGCGTTCTGGGCAAAGGCGGCGCTCCAAGCGGGGGTCAAGCGAGCCGGATTGCTGAAAAAAGAGCGCCGGGCGCGGCGTCCGATCGAGTTCAAGCTCGATCCCGTGCACCCGGGCGCCATCATCGATCTGCGGGAAGCGGCCGAATAAACTTCAAGTTGCGGGCGAAGTCGGGAAGGCCATGTTGAGTATGAGTGAGAGCGGCGCGCTGCGCGACGGCGCGCCCGCCACGCGGATGTGGCAGTGGCGCGGGCCGCGGTTCATCGTCGAGGTGTTCGACGGGGCCGACGAGGCGCTCGCCGCCCTCGACAGCGTGCAGCAGGGCCTGGTCTCGACCGGATTCCAATCGCTCAACTGGCTCACCGTTCTCTACGAAGATCTGGCGAGCGCCAAGCACGCCTTGCCGCGCCTCGTCGTCGTCACCGAAAGGAACACCGGCGACATCGCGCTCGTCCTGCCGCTCATCATCAAGAACAAGCGCACGCTGCGCATCGCCCGTTTCGCCGATCTCGGCGTTTCCGATTACGGCGCCCCCATCCTGGGTCCGGCCCAATTGAGCAAGCGCCGCTCGATCCGCCGGGTCTGGCGCGCCGTCCGTCACGCGCTGAAGGATGTCGACCTCATCCGCCTGGAGCGCATGCCGGCCGAGATCGGCGGACGTCCAAATCCGCTGCTGACGCGGGCCGGGATCGCGCCGGCGCAGCACGCGGGAAATGTGCTCACCATCGAGACGACGGTCGAGGACTATCTGCGCTCGCGCGGCAAGAAGTACCGCAAGGAAGTCGAGCGCTGCACCCGGCTGTGGGAGAAGGAGGGTTCGCCCCGGTTTAAGCGCGCGCTCAGCCCGGATGAAATCGCGCACGCCTATTCGGCGCTGGAAGAACAGCAGGCGGCGCGCCATGCGGCCTTGAATTCGAAATACGTTCTCGAAGAGCCGGCCTACCGCGCCTTCTACGAGCGCCTGGTCATGGACGGCACCGAATGCAATCTCGGCTACCTGTTCACGCTCGAAGCCGGCGGCGGCATCGTTGCCGCGCTGTTCGGCATCCTGCATGAGGGTACGTTCACGCTGCTGCGGATTTCGAACGGGGGGAATCGCTGGAGCCACCTCTCGCCCGGACGTCTCATCATCGTCGAGGCGATGAAATATTTCGTCGGGCGCGGCGTCACCCGCTTCGATTTCGGCATCGGCGATTATCCTTTCAAGCGCGGCTTCGGTGTCGCCGACGTGCCGCTCTACGATCTGATCGTCGCCCGCGATCTCGCCGCCGTGCCGCGCGCCTTCTTCCATCGCTGGAAGGGCCGCCTGCGCAAGAGCCGGCGGCTGCGGGCCCTCTACCGCCGCGTGATGGGTGCGAAGGCCTAGCGTCCCCTCTCCCCGTCCTTCACGGGGAGAGGGTTAGAGCCTGCCCCGGCGAAGGCCGGGGGTGAGGGGCAGCCACTTGTTCACAGCAAGCCGCTGCCCCTCACCCCGGCCCTCTCCCCATGACAAGCGCAGTGTCATGGGGAGAGGGGACAACACGCGCCAGCCTTTCGCGCCGCAAACCCTTCCGCTATAAGGCCGTTCAGCCCCTAAGAGACGCCCCGAGCGATCTCTGCAACCCATTGATTTCAAAGACCATGTCAAAAGCAACATCCGGCGCACCGCCCACCAAGGGGCCAGAGAAGGGACCAGTGACGGGGCCAGTGAAGGGGACAGACAGCAACGTCCCGGCGCGGCCCGAGGCCCGTTTGGCCAAGGGCTTTCGCGACATCGAGGCGGGGGAACTCGCCGCGACTTCGGCCATGATCTCCACGATCAAGACGTCTACGAGCGCTACGGCTTCGAAGCCCTGGAGACGCCGGCGCTCGAATACACGGATGCGCTGGGCAAGTTCCTGCCCGACCAGGACCGGCCGAACGCCGGCGTGTTCTCGTTTGCGGACGAGGATGAGCAGTGGATGAGCCTGCGCTACGATCTGACCGCGCCGCTGGCGCGCTACGTGGCGCAGAATTTCCAAACCCTTCCCGAACCCTTCCGCCGCTACGCCTATGGCAACGTCTATCGCAACGAGAAGCCGGGCCCGGGGCGCTATCGCCAGTTCATGCAGTTCGACGCCGATACGGTGGGTAGCGACAGCGTCGCGGCGGATGCCGAGATGTGCATGCTGGCGGCCGATACGCTGGAGGCGCTGGGCATCAAGCGCGGCGATTACGTCATCAAGGTAAACAACCGGAAGATTCTTGATGCCTTGATGGAATTCGTTGGCCTAAGTGGCGACGCGAATTTTTCGCGTCGCCTAATTGTGTTGCGAGCCTTGGATAAATTCGATCGTTTGGGCTGGGGCGGCGTCGAAGCGCTGCTTGGCAAAGGTCGGACCGATGAGAGCGGCGACTTCACTAAGGGGGCCCGACTTAGTCCAGACCAAATACTGTCGGTAATAGGATTTTTGGAACAGAAGTTTATCGACGACTCTGAAATTTCTGGTCTTACCCTCGCTCGTCCGGCGGGTCTTGAAGCAATGAGAGAAAATCCGCTGTACCAAGAGGGCCTCAACGAGCTTCTGACGATCAAGAAATACTGTGTGGCAGCAGGCTACAGCAAAGAGCAAATCCGGGCCGATGTTTCGGTGATCCGCGGCCTCGAATACTACACCGGCCCGGTGTTCGAAGCCGAACTCACTTTCGAGGTGAAAGGCGACGACGGAAACCCTGTCCGCTTCGGCTCCGTCGGCGGCGGCGGGCGCTACGACGACCTGGTCGCCCGCTTCACCGGCCAGAAAGTTCCGGCGACCGGGTTTTCCATCGGCGTCTCGCGCCTGCAAGCGGCCCTCGCCCACGTCGGCGCCAAGCCGCAAGCTCCGCTCGGCCCTGTCGTCGTCCTCGTCATGGACAAGGACCAGATCGCCTCCTACCAGAAAATGGTCCAGGAGCTGCGCAACGCCGGCATTCGCGCCGAGATGTACCTCGGCTCCTCCGGCATGAAGGCGCAGATGAAATATGCCGACAAGCGCAACAGCCCATGCGTCCTCATCCAGGGCTCGGACGAACGCGCCAAGGGTGAAGTGACGCTGAAGGATCTGATCGAAGGCGCCAAGGCCGCGGCCGAGATCAAGGACAACAAGGAATGGAAGGAAGCGCGCACCAGCCAGATGTTGGTTCCTGAAAAGGATCTCGTCGCCGAGGTTAGGAAGATCATCGCGCGGCATATGTAACGGACATTCCCTCTCCCCGCTTGCGGGGAGAGGGTTAGGGTGAGGGGCAGCCGCTTGCTCCGCTGGGGCCGCCGCCCCTCACCCCAACCCTCTCCCCATCGCAAAGGGGCGATGGGGAGAGGGAGAAGCAAACAATGCCCGCTGAACCGGCATTGAAATTCGAAGCCCTGGAAGCCCAGGCGCAAACGCTGATGTCGGTCTTCGCCAAGGCCGGGCATGAAGCCGTCGCGCCCGCCGTCATCCAGCCCGCCGACATCTTCCTCGACACCATCGGCGAAGCGCTGCGGGCGCGCACCTACGTCTTCACCGACCCCGACGGCACTGAGCTTTGCCTCCGCCCCGACCTGACGCTGCCCACCTGCCGCCTGCATATCGAACGTCACGTCGATCCCGCGACGCCGGCGCGCTATTGCTATAACGGCCCCGCCTTCCGCTTTCAGCCGCAGGGCGCCGACGCGTCGCATCCGCGCGAATTCCGCCAGGCCGGCATCGAACGCTTTGGCGAAGTGCCGAAGGAAGCAGCAGAGGCGGAAACGATCGCGCTCATCCTGAAGGCGCTCACCGCCGCGGGCTTGAAATCGTGTTCGGTGCGCATCGGCGATCTGGGCTTGTTCCGGTCGGTGCTCGCCGCCGCCGATCTCACCCCGCGCTTGAGCCAGCGCCTCGCCGATGCCTTCTGGCGGCCGCAAGGGTTCCGTGCCGAATTGAGGGCGCTTAGCTCGGGCGCCATCAAAGCCCCGTCGGGCGTTCCAGCCAGCCTGCTCAAGGCACTTGTCCCCGGTGCCAACGACGCGAACGAAGCCAAGGTCGCTTCCTTCCTGGACGCAAGCGGTATCGAACTCGTCGGCACGCGCACATTGAGCGAACTTGCGGCCCGCATCAGTGATCTCGCCGACGCCGCGGGCGCCAAACCGCTCGATGCCGCCGCCGCGCGCCTGATCGAGGCCTACATCGCCATCTCAGGTCCGGCGCGGACGTCGGGCGAGAAAATCGCCGGCTTGCTCAAAGGCAGCAAGGGCGGCACCGGCCGGGCGCTCGATACCTTTGACCGGCGCCTCGCCCTGCTCGCCAATCTCGGCGTCGATCTCGACCGCGTCACCTTCTCCGCCGAGTTCGGCCGCAACCTCGAATACTACACCGGCCTCGTGTTCGAGATCCTCGTGCCCGAACTCGGGAGCGCCAGTCCCGTCGCGGGCGGCGGTCGCTATGACGGCCTGATGCGCGCGGCCGGCGCCGGCATCGATGTTGCCGCCCTCGGCGGCGCCATCCACACCGAGCGGCTGCTGCAAGTCGTGAAGGGGGGGCGCTCGTGATGCTTGCAGGCGAAATCACCATCCCGACGCCGTCATCCCCGCGCAGGCAACCCGCCAAACCGAACGTACTCCCCATGTCATCCTCGGGCTTGTCCCGAGGATCCATCGGGCCAAGCACGCCAGCCTCTGAACAAGGAGACAAATGGATCCCTGGCACGAGGCCTGGGATGACGCCGTTGCGGAGGGTTACTGCGATGACCGCTCTTCGCGAGGCAACGCCATGAGCGAAAAACTCACCCTCGCTATTCCCTCCAAGGGCCGGCTCATGGAGCAGACGACGGAGGTCTTCGCCAAAGCCGGGCTCAACGTGAAGAAGGTCGGTCACGCGCGCGGCTATCGCGGCGAGATCGACGGGCTCCCCGGCATCGATGTCGCCTATGTCTCCTCCTCTGAGATCGCCGCGGCGCTGAAGGCCGGCTCCGTCCACCTCGGGATTACGGGCGAAGACCTGATCCGCGAGACGATTTCCGATGCCGATACTCGCATCACGTTCCTGAAGAAACTCGGCTTCGGTTTCGCCGACGTCGTCGTCGCCGTGCCGCAATGCTGGATCGACGTTGCCACCGTCGCCGATCTCGAGAGCGTAGCGCCGCCCTTCCGCAAGGCACACGGGCGCTGGCCGCGCGCCGCGACCAAGTACAAGAACATCACGCGGCGCTTCTTTGCCGCGAAAGGCTTCGGCGATTATCGCATCGTCGAGAGCTTAGGCGCCACCGAGGGCACGCCCGCCGCCGGAACGGCCGAGTTCATCGTCGACATCACCACGACGGGCGAGACGCTGCGCGCCAACGGCCTCAAGATCCTGGACGACGGCGTCATCCTGAAAAGCCAGGCGAACCTCATCGCCGCCAACACGGCTTCGTGGTCGCCGGAGCATCTGCGCCTGCGGGATGCTCTGATGCAGCGTCTTAGCTGACGCGCCGTGCCTCGCCGCGCGCCGTGCGTGACTAATCCGGCTCATTCGCATCGCCCCGGCTCATCGCCAAGGCGTCTTCGATGCTGGGAGCGTAACGCACGTCCGGCTTGCGCAGGCCGGCGAGCAGAAGCGTCCGCCTGACGTTCCGACTGGCGCCGGTGAAATACACGTCCGTTCCGGCGTGGCGCAGTTTGCGCACGAAGCCCTCGAGCGATTTCGCGGCCGTCGTGTCGACCAGGGGCACATCGGCAAAGTCGAGGATGAATTTTTTCGGGTGCACGCCGATTCTGTCGAGCACGCTGCCGACGGCCGCCGTGGCGCCAAAGAAGAACGCGCCCGAAATGCGGTAGACGAGGACGTCGCCGTTCAGGGACTGCGGGATGTACGCCGTGCGGTCGTCGCCCTTGGCATCGGCGGTATCCTCGCCGACCAGCGCTTCGCCGGTCTCGACTTCGACCGTCTCCGCCATGCGGTGGAGAAAGAGGAAGGCGCCGAGCGTGGTCCCGGCCGCGATAGCCGTCGTCAGATCGACGAAGATGGTGAGAAGGAATGTCGTCAGCAGCACGACCGCGTCGCCGCGCGACGATCGAATGAGGGCGGCGAACTCGTCCTTTTCCGCCATACCCCAGGCGACGATGGCGAGTACGCCGCCGAGACTGGCGAGTGGGATATAGGCTGCAAGCGGCGCCGCGACGAGCATGAACAGCAGGATGTAGGCCGCGTGCAGCATGCCGGAAACGGGACCGCGGGCGCCGGCGCGGACGTTCGTCGCGGTGCGGGCGATGGTGCCGGTGACGCACATGCCGCCAAAGGTCACGGCCGCGATGTTCGCCACGCCTTGCGCCACGAGTTCGCAATTTGAGCGATGCCGGCGGCCGGTCATGCCGTCGGCGACGACCGCGGAAAGCAGGCTCTCGATGGCGCCCAGAAGCGCAATGGCGATGGCGTCGGGCAGAACCGCCGACATCCGCGCGATATCGAACGCGGGCAGCGCCGGAGCCGGCAGCAGGCGCGGCACGCCGCCGAACTTCGATCCAATCGTCGCGACGTCGAGATTGAAGACGGCAGCGGCAAGCGCCGTCACGCCGACGGCGATCAGCATGCCGGGCCACTTGGGACGAACGCGCCTGAGGCCGACGATCAATCCGATCGCTAGTGACGACAGTATCACCGTCGCCGGCTTGATCGAGCCGATCGCGGACCAAATGGCAGCGAGCTTCGGCAGCAGCGCCGCCGGCTCGCGCGCCATGTCGAGACCGAGAAGCTCCTTGACCTGGCTCGCCAGGATAATGACGGCGATACCGGCGGTAAAGCCGACCGTGACCGGGAACGGAATGTACTTGATATAAGTTCCGAGCTGGAGGAACCCGGCCGCGAGCATGAACAGCCCGGCCATCATCGTCGCCAGCACGAGGCCGTCGTAGCCGTGGCGTTCGACGATGCCGGCGATCAGAACGATGAAGGCGCCGGCAGGTCCGCCGATCTGAAAGCGGCTGCCGCCGAGGGCGGAGATCAGGAAACCGCCGACGACGGCCGTGAACAGACCCTTTTCCGGCGACAGACCCGAACCGATGGCGATGGCCATGGAAAGCGGCAGTGCGACGATCGCGACCGTCAGCCCGGCAACGGCGTCGGCGCGGAAATCACCGGCCGTATAGCCTTCGCGCAGGATAGTGATCAGCTTCGGCGTAAACAGCTCGGCGAGCGTCGGCTGGACCCGTCTCGGTTGCGTGAGGCCGGCCATGTCCGGGCGTCCTATTCCAAGACTTCAAGCATCGGGCTCGTTCCACGAGCCGCACGACTTTAGCCGATTCGAACCAGGGTCCCGACTACGGCGGATGCAGGACGCCGAGATAGAACATCCGCCGCCGGGCGTCCTCATGCAGGCTGTTGATGGCGAGCACCCGCGCGTAACTCTCGAGCGCCAGTTCCTTGTCGCCCCAGGCGCGGGCCATCTCGCCGCGCATCCAGAACAGCGGCAGATAGCGGTCGTTGATCGCGATCGCCTTGTTGAACTCGGCCTTCGCCCGCTCAATGTCTTTCATGGCGTCGAACACCTGCGCGCGGCCCATGTAGGCCTCGACTTCTTTCGGGTTCAGCGCCAGCGAGACGTCGAAGTCGGCAAGCGCGTCCGGGAATGCGCCGGCACCCAAACGCGCGAGACCGCGGCTGCGGAAATAGAAATCGTTGTTCGGCTGGAAGGTAATGAGGTGCGTCCAATCGGCGACCGACTTGACGTAGTCCGCGGCCTTGGCAAGGGCTTTTGCCCGGCCTTCGCGTGCCGCGACATTCTCGGGCTCGATTTCAAGCACGCTCGAATAATCGTCGGCCGCAGCGTGGAAATCCTCCTCCTTGCCCCAGCCGACGGCGCGCAGCAGCAAGATGCGCGTTCGTTCGGCGGACTCGAGACTGCCGCCGTTGAGGATGTTGCTGCAAGCGCGGATGACGAGGGGCGCCGAATCCGTCTGCTCGCAGTCCTTCAGCGTCGTCGGGATTGTCGCCGCCGGCGTGTCGGCGCCGGCGGGCGCGATGCCGGACGCCACGAGACAGGCAAGCAACGCCGCCGTCAGTTGCATCGCTGGCAGGCGCCGTATCGTCTGACGCCCGCTCGCCCTTGCCAGCATGGTGTCTTCAATCCTTCACTTCGAATATTTCGCCAGCGCAAACGTCGAATAGCGATCCGGAGAGGGCAGGTTTTCCTTGTCCGACATGGCGAGGCTCAAAGCTTCCGTGAGGTTCACGCCTGGGTCCGCCTCGCGCACCGCGATGACGACGAAGGGGCGCTGCCAGCTTGTCTCTTCGTTTTCGCAGCCCGCACAGGGCTCGAGATAGCGCCCGAGGTTCAGCGTCCACATCGGCATCTTGTTGCCGACCGCGCCGTGCACCCACTTGGCGATCTGGGCCGCGCGCAGGCCGCCGCGCTGCACCTCGCGTGCCAATTCGCCCTCCTGGCTGGCGACGCCGACGGCGATCAGCTCGCGCGCGCTGCCCAGTCCCTCGCGCAGTTGTGGGGCGAGCACCTCTTCCTCGATGTCTTTGGCGCTGAGCTTCTGCTCGCCGCGTTCGAGTTCGGTCGTGGAACCCAGCACCCAGCCGTAGGTCTTGGTCAGCACCACGACGTCGAACAGCGCCCGGCGCCCGGCGGCATCCGTGCCATCGATCGGAAACACCAGCGTGCGCTCGTTCCAGCGCTTGGCCAGGATGCGCTGCACGCCGCTCTTGTCCTTGAAGCCGGAGAATATCGCGTCCTTGATGACGAGGCCGGCGATTGCGACGACAAAGGCCATCGCCAGCGCGCCGATGATCGTTTCGGTGCCGGCGCCGAAAAGGCGTTTGAACCACCCCGCCCAACCACTGGCCGCGCCCTCGCTGGCCGCTGCGACAGGCTTCGCACCGCGGCGTTTCTCGTCGCCGAACTCACGTTCGTAGTGAACCATTGCCGCGTCCTCTCAAACTCATACGCCCGTATCATACGCCCGTGCCGCGTTGTCCCCCTCTCCCCGTTTCTGCACTTAACGGGGAGAGGGTCGGGGTGAGGGGCAGCAATATACTCCGAGCAAGCGGCTGCCCCTCACCCTAACCCTCTCCCCATGCAAGCGAAGGGCATGGGGAGAGGGAAAGCTCAGTCTGACTTTCGCGAGGACAACCACCTTTTCAAGTTTTCTGCCAGCGCGGATGTGCGTTTGCTGGCCCGTTCGCCGCTGGGGTGGGGCGGTTTCTTGTTTGTCTCCAAAGGCTTCGCCACTTTCTGGCGGCCTTCCGGCGGCTCGGGCACAGCAGGCGATTTCCGCTCCGGCTTCTCTCTTTCGGGTGCCGTCAAGCGCGCCACCTCGGTAAGGAAGCGGGCGTCGTCGCCCTTGGCGAGATGCGGCGCGGCCTTGGCGATCGCCGCGAGCAGGGGCTCGACCCAGTCGCGCCGCTCGGACTTGGCGAAGTCGTTGAGGACGTAATACGTCACCGCATCCTTGGAGCCCGGATGGCCGATGCCGAGGCGCACGCGCCCGTACTCGTTGCCGATGTGCGCGGAGATCGATCTGCAGGCCGTTGTTGCCCGCATTACCGCCGCCCTTCTTCACTTTGATCTTGGCGGGCGCGAGATCGAGCTCGTCATGGAAGACGTAGATGTCGGCGGGCTCGATCTTCAGGAAGCGCATGGCTTCGCCGGCGGCTTGCCCGCTTTCGTTCATGTAGGTCTCGGGCTTTAAGAGCATGACGCGCTCGCTGCCGATCGTGCCTTCCGAGACGAGGCCGCGAAATTTCTTCCGCCAGGGGGAGAAGTCGTGCTCGCGCTGCAGGCGCTCGACCGCCATGAAGCCGACGTTGTGGCGATTGCCTTCGTACTTGGCGCCAGGATTACCGAGACCGACGAAGAGCTTCATTTTTGCTGCGCCTTCCGACTCGCCTCCGGCGAGCCAGCCGGAAGGCGAGGAATAGTCGGGCCCGGCGGCCGGCTCCCCGCAAGGGGAGTTGCCGGGCCCAACCAAAGTGTCTTACTTCTTTGCCGAGGGCTTGGCAGGCGCCCCGCCCTTGCCGGCGGGAGCTGCGGGAGCGCCCTTGCCGGCCGCAGCAGCCGGAGCACCCTTGCCTGCAGGCGCACCAGGAGCGCCTTTGCCGGCAGGCGCCGCGGGAGCCGCAGCGCCGGCGGCGGGAGCGGCTTCCGCGCCCGGGGTCGCAGCAACGGCTTCGTCGTCGCCTTTGAGCGCGCCGGCAATCGTCGCAACCGTGAAGTCGCGGTTCTTGATGACGGGCGTCACCTTGTCGGGCAGCGTGACGGACGAGATGTGGATCGAGCGGCCGATGTCGAGACCCGTCAGATCGACGTCGAAGTGCTGCGGGATCTTATCGTAAGGGCAGTAGACCTCGACTTCGTGGCGCACGATGTTCAGGACGCCGCCGCGCTTCAAGCCGGGCGACGCCAGCTCGTTGACGAACTTCATCGGAATGGCGACGCGGATGATGCCGTCCTTGCCGACGCGCTGGAAGTCGACGTGGAGCGGAAAATCGCGCACGGGATCGAGCTGCACGTCGCGGGCGAGCACGATGTGCTTCTTGCCGTCGACGTCGAGTTCGAACGCGGTCGAAGTGAAGTGCCCTTTCAGGTACTGCCTCCACAGCGTGTTGTATTCGATGGCGATCGTCTCAGGTGTTTGGCTGTCGCCGTAAATGACGGCGGGTACGTTTCCATCGCGGCGCGATTGGCGTGCGGCCCCCTTGCCTGCACGCGGGCGCGCCGTTGCCTTTAAGGCTTGAAGCCCAGACATTGGCATCTCCGAGTGTTGGAGGGTTTCCCGTCTCTTGCCCCGTCGGAGACCCGAGCGGCGATTGAAGCGGAAAACCGAAAAAGCCGCGTTCGGCCTCCAAGGGTGCCGTGCGGCGTCTCATAAGGTGTCATGAGATGGGGGGGTTATAGGGGGATTTGGGGGCTAAAGCAACGGGGGCAAAAAGCCAAAGGAGTTCAAATACCTCAGCTTTCGGCTACTACCGATGCCGTCCGACGTCCCGGCACGTCCGCCCCGCTGTCCCTGCGCAGGCCGTCATGTTGGACGGCCCCTGGAAGCAAGGCGGCGCAGAGGGCGACGGACTGGAGCGTCAAACGCCTCGCCACGCACCCGCTCCTCCATCCCGGCGCGCCCGCGATTCACGGCCGTCCCAAACGCGGATCGCCGCGACCGTTGCATCCTGCGTATGGCTCTGCCCTCCATTGCCGCGTGTGTTCGGATGCCTTGCAGCCGGAGCTAGCGCCCGCAGGCTCCCGGTGTCCACGCGGTAAACCTCGTTCCTGCCAGCATCGCCCATGCGATCCTCGCCGTTGTTCGAGCGCGCGGCGCCACTTTGCGCTTGGGATGCGCGCCATTTCGTTCATAAACATTTTGCCGCCGCGCACGCCGCGCTCCAGCCACCGTCGTCATTCGTGCTGATACCACCGCAACCGTCATCCTGTCGCCGGAGCTTTCTTCCCGCGGCGTCATCCGATCCAGCGGCAAATCCTGCCGCTTCTGAAGACCTGCGATCACTGTCATGGTCGCCCGCCACGGGCACCTTGCTCAGCGGATTGCGCCTGCGGTGGCCTTCAGCCGCCGCGATCCCGCGCGAAGCGGCTTACGGCAGCCGATGCTCACCCATGCTTGAGCGAACTGCTCGCGCACTGAAGCAGGCCGGCGGCAATAGGCTCGAACAAGTGTAGCGCGAACTATTTCGCACTTTGGGCCAGATGATCGGTGAGGAAAAGTCGCGTCCGTTGATCGGCTGCACGATGCCGAACTCGAAAACTCCGCGCTCAACCGGTTCGCCAACGCCGTGAGCTGCACGACGAATTACGCCGTGTCCGGTGCAGCATGATCAAGGCCTGATCCGCTTCGTTCTTCAACGGCACGCAGCGCATCGAAGGGCGCGACTATTCCTTCAGATCACCACCGCATCGTTCGCATCCGTCTGTTGCGCCGACGTAGACTTCACTAGGCCGGCGGAATAAGCTCGGACCTCGAAGCCGTTGCGCTTTGCAAACCGTGCCCAGGAAGAGCCGAAACTCAAGCTTCAATGGCGATTTCGTGCGGCATGCGGGTGCAGAATTTTCGACGTAGCCCCGACGCAGCTGCTTGACAATGGCGACCGGCTCGCCAGGCTCCTGGCGCAAGCCCTCGGCTGAAAACACCTTTTGCAATATCGAACCCGATGCGAAGTCTGCTATTCTCTGTCATGGACGGTCCCTCTTCCTGGTTCGAATCAACACCGGACAGCTTGTCACTCCGATGCCGCAAAGGGGCCGTCCAACCCATCATCCTAGCACAGACTGTCACCTGTTGATCCCCGGCGCCGGCCTTCTCCCACGGCCGTCATCCCAAACGCGGAATCCTGCCGCGTCCGGTCATCCTGTATTTCGCCCGGCCGCATTGTTAGAGTGGCTCTGCAGCCGGAGCCCGTCGTCATCGCCCAACGCAACCGTCATCCTGTCGCCGGAGCGGGCACCGCTCCCGTAGGGACGGTTATCGCGACAGGGCCGTCGCCGCGCCGTGGCGCGCTTCAGGATTCGCGCGGAGCGGGATCCATGGCTAGTCTCCGCACGCAACGGTGCCGCATCCTCACGCGTGCGGCTGCATCTGATCTTGCTCGTCATCGTTGCGTGGACACTTGTCGTGGGTCCCACCTCCGCGACCGAGGTCGCTTCGGCGCGGCGAAGGCCCAGCCTTCAATGCGCATCGAGCATCGTCGCGTTCCGCGACGCGGCCGGAAGACGCAGATGGTCGCCAGCGGCTTTATGTTTCGGCCGCCCGGTGTGGCACTATTCCGCGCGGAAAGGCGGCCTCTTCCTGACCTGCAAGATCTCGCGGGTAATTCCGGCATTAATAGAAGCATGCAATACGTGGACAATGCAAATGCGTGAACGAGCAGAAAAAGTTCCGTACCATGCCAAATTAATGCCTTTGGCGGCGGCAATGGGACTTGTTGGGCTCTTGGTGGGGTGTGATTCAAAATTCTATTGCGACCCCGTCAATACAAGAGAGAAAGCGTTCGAGCTGTCAAAACAATACATACTGGCGAATAAAATGAAAGAATTGGTGGCCGTAGGCGGTGGCGCTTCGATATTTGAAGGGAGCTTGGAATAGAAGCCTGTCTCCAGTTGTAATCGACCACAACGATTTCATTTTTCAAGAAAATCTATCACCGATGAATACCAAGTCGAGTGGTACATGTTTGTTCCAAGGCGCACCAATGAATGCTGGAAGAAGCCGCTTGTATGTGCGCCGAGTTCGACGTATACGATAGTCACCCCCTGCGGTAGAGTTGGCATCAACGGAAAGATCAACCGACAAGCAAATCCCGGGACTGAACACTGTTTATATGATCAGAATTGCGGTCCTCAAAATTCTGCAAAGGACACTGCTGAACCGTGCACAGGGTACTGCTGATCCAAAGTCAACTCGCGTAGCCCGCTACTTGAAGAAATGTGCATTAGCCGCCTCTTGCGCTCGGGACGTAATGCACAAGCCTCAATCTCGGAACCGGCCTCCATCCGGCGCACCTCTGGGGCCGCCATCCGGCGCATTACGCTTCGCACAAGCGCAGAGTGCGACGCTAATGCGCCGTACGCCACCGATCTCGTCCTCACGTCGAAGCTTGCCTTGATCCCCGCCGCAGTTTACCCCGGCGAAGGCCGGGGCCGGATGACGGTGTGGCGGGTGCTCGCACCGACGCCTTCCGTCTGCTCTTGGCTGCGGGCTTTAAAGCAGACTTCGAAATCGAAAACTTCAACCCGAGTGCCGACAAGACCCGCATCGCCGTGGCAAGCGAAGGCTTGCCGCCCTCGGACAGCGCCTTATGCAGCCCTTGCCGCGTCAGTCCCGTTTCACGCGCCAGAGCGCTCATGTTGCCGGCCCGCGCTACCGTCCCGAGCGCGCGCGCAAAATGCGTGTCGTCCCCGCCTTCGGCCGCCGCCGCGAGATAGGCCGCGACGGCCGCCTCCGACTTCAGATACGCGGCCGCGTCGAAGCGCTTGAATGTTTCCTTGCCCATTAGTCTTTCTTTGCTCATTGGAGGTCTCTCCAGTCCCGGGCCATCGACTTGGCCCGTGCGATGTCTTTCAGCTGCGTGCCCTTGTGACCGCCGCACAGGAGGACGATCAGAGTGTCGCCACTCCGCATGACGTAGATGCGATAGCCTGGACCAAAATGAAACCGCAGCTCGCTGACGCCTTCGCCGACGCTCTTCGAATTGCCGAAATTCCCGTCCGACAGCCGGTCGATCCGATCGAGGATGCGGGCCTTTACGGGCTCATGCCGAAGGCCCTTCAGCCATTTCTCGAATGTCCGGCTGGCGACGATCTTGAGCACGCGGCACCGTATGCCGAAGACGGTCGTGTGTCAACTGTAGTTTACATGCTTGTCGGTTCCCACGGTCGGCGCCGCGAAAGTCTGCGGCCACATGTCGGGCTTCGCCAAAAACTTCCGCGCGATGCGCGAGAGAGGGCTCAGCGCCGACCTACACTCCGGTTGTTCCCCGCGACGGCGGGGATTGCCGGTTGCCGATTGCCGCCTGCCGAAGTGGCACCGCCCTCTCAGCTTCGTCATCCCGGCGAAGGCCGGGGACCCACGACAAGCGTCCTCACGAAGACTGTCGAGGATACGTGCGCGTGTGTTCCAGAGGGCAGTGCTTCGCGCAAGTATCAGATGCAGCCGCAGACGCGAGGCTGCGACACCGGTCGTATGCGGAACCTTGTCGTGGGTCCCGTCCGCAGGATCCGCTCGCTGTTGGCGAGCGGCGACGGGCGACTGTGTTGTTTTGTCAAGTGCGTTCCACGTGATTTTTCTCGAACGTGGCGTTGGCTCTGACGAGTGCATTGGCGACGGTGACGAGTTTTCGTGCGACGGCGACGAGCGCGACTTTTGCGGGTTTGCCCTTGGTTCGCATGTCGGTGTAGATCGCCTTGAAGCGCGTGTTCGATCTCACGGCTGAGAGAGCTGCCATGTAAAGAGCGGCCCGCACGCATGGCCGTCCGCCGCCGATATGAGCGCGGCCTGGCGTCATGCCGCTTTGGTGGATTTGGGGGGCGAGGCCTGAGAGGCTTGCGGCGGCTTTTTGATCGAGGGTGCCGAGTTCCGGCATGTCGGTTGCGAGTACGGTTGCGACCTGTCTGCCGATACCGGGGATCGACGTGAGGATCTCGCGGCGGCGCGCCACATCGGGATCGCGGGCCAGCGCGGCATCGAGTTTTTCTTCGATGGCGCAGCGCTCGGTCGAGAGACTTTTTATGGTTGTGCGGTGGCTTTGCACGATGCCGGGATCGATCGCCTGTTTGAGGCGCGTCTTCTCCATGGCGATCATGTCGACGAGCTGTCTGCGCCGGTGTGCAAGGGCTTTGACGGCGAGCTGGGCTTCGGAGGGCAGTGGTCTGATGGCATCGGTCATGATGAGAGCAAAGCGCGCAATGAGGGCGGCGTCCAGCCTGTCGTTCTTGGCGCGGCGCCCCTCGGCATCGCGGAAGGCCTTGATGCGGCGGGGGTTGACGAGGCCGACGCTGAAGCCCTTAGCGGCGAGTGCCCGCACCAGCGGTTGGGCATATCCTCCGATGGCCTCGAGAACGACGCGGGTTATTCCGGCGCGCTTCAAACGCGTCAGGATAAACTTGATGCCGGCGGCCGTGTTGTCAACGCGGAACGATGTGGTGCCGGGTGCGAAGGCGACGTCGAGAAATGCTTTGCCGGCATCGATGCCGGCGGCGGTGATGAGTGTCATGGCTTGATCCTGTCCTGTATGCGGGATCGTGCCTTGGCGGCGGGTCCCGTGCGACTGTCCGGAAAAAGACCTTTGCAACCGGGCCCATGCCCGTACGACGAGCTAAGGCACTCAGGATGACGACGGGCTCCGGTTGCAAAACCACCCTACAAGAGCGGCCAGGGCATATACAGGATGACGTGCGATGCGAGAGCGGCGCGGGGATGACGCCCCGGTTATCGATTCCGACTATCGACTGTCGATTGCCGACTATCGATTGCCGACTGCCGATTGCCTAAACGATCAAAAACTCAAGCCGCCGAAAATGTCGCCGATGAGATCGCCGGTCGACTGCGCCTGCTTGCGCTTTCCTTGCGCGGCCTGTCCGGCGGGTGACGCCGCAACGGCTCGAGGATTGAAATTGGGCTCAGGCGGCGCCAGGTGATTGCGGCCCTTGGAGATCTTGTCCCACTGCTTGTCGAGGGCCTGCGCGACGCGGCGTTCATGCCCGTAGATGTCGGCGAACGCCCGCACTCTGCCGTCGTCTTCGATCCAGGCGGTGAAGTAGACGAGGTTGATCATGACGCGTTTCTCGATCTCGACCTCGTTGTTCAAGGGCCCCGAGCGGATCAGCTCGCCGACCTTCTTCTTGTCCCAGCCCTTGTCAAATTCGAGAATGAGTTCGGCGAGGTCCACCGGTTTCCAGACCCGCAGGCAGCCGTGCGACAGCGCCCGCTGCGCCGGCTTGAACATCCACTTGTCCGGCGTGTCGTGCATGAAGATGGTGTGCTGGCTCGGGAACGAGAATTTGACGACGCCGAGCACGCTCTTTGGCCCCGGCGACTGCATGATATTGTACTTGCGGATGTCGTCCTTGCTCCAATCGATGCGGCGCCAGTCGACCGGCCTGCCGTCCTTGGTTTCGATCTCCAGCCCGTACTGGCGCATGACGCCGCCGCCTTTCAAAAGGCTCGGCCAGGCTTCATGCACCGCGATCGAATCCGGCACGCGCCACTTCGGCCGCAGCACCACATGTTTCAAGGGCCGCGAGAACACCGACGACTGCTTGTCGATCAATCCGGCGACGATTTTCTCCGAGCGGATCACTTCGCCGTTCTTGTAGACGCGCTGCATGAACTCGGGGATGTTGTTGAAGACATAGAACTCGCCCATGTCGTCGTACATCCACCGCCACATCTCCATGTTGGCGCGCAGCCGCTTGGCGGAAGCATTTAACGGCTTTGCCGCATCGGCGATGACGCCGCCGACGGCGCCGCGCTCCTTGAGATAAGCCTGGCGCAATTTTTCGAACTGCGCGTGCTTGGGGTGCAACGTTGCGAGATAGGCGCCGGGCTCCGTCGCCTCAGCGAGCCCCTTCAGCACCTCGGCCGGTTCGAGAAGCTGCGGCTTCCTGTCGAGATTGGAGTTGAGTTGCTCGGCGGGTTTCATGATGCGCCCGCCGCGCGCGTAACGCGCGTAAAGCAATGCCGAGCGGGTCAGCGTCATCTCGGCGGCGGCGGCATCGCTCGCCTCGCGCCCCGCGGCAAGATTAGGAATGGCGAAGTCCGCCGCCTCGAGCCCGTAGGCATCGGCATTGCGCAGCGCCTTGACGAGATCCTCCGCCTTCGCCGTGGCAGTCTGGCCGTCGAACCAGAGGGCCGCATAATTCCGCGCCGCGTAGAACGCTTCGATCGCCTGCGCTTCCTTTTGCGCCTGCTCGTCGCCCGCCAATGCCGGCTGGCCGATCCTGGCCCGCAAGGCGCCGCCGACCGGCGTTTCGGGCGGCTTCGTCTCGGCGGTCACGGCCGAGGTCGTTGCCGGCGCTTTTGCGTCCTCTCCGGCGGCCGGCAGGGCCGTGGCCAGGACGGAGAAAATCGAGATCAGGAAAAGTCGCGATCGGGCCATCATGCAAAGCCTCTAAAGGGAAGCCGGGTGACGCACACACGGAACGCTCCGTCCCTGCTAGCCTATTGGCGCGCCCCTGAAAACACCTCGTCCCGCGAAGCCGTGGATAGGTGCACTTTGTGGCGGCTTTGGTGTCCTGTATTCAGTGGATGGGCCGGGGCGCCGCCCGTTGGCCTTCTCCATCGGTCGTGGCCACGTGCGGCAGGAAAGGCGCTATAAGTCAGCGAGCATACGTTACGCGCTCCGGCGCTCTGCCGGGCCGAAGGGGACGTTCAGGGGCGAGGGACGGGAAATGAGCGAAGCGACTACAACGAACGGCGCGACGGGCGGAGTTCTGTCGCGGGCGGCGCTGCGATTCACGGACTTTGCCGAGAAGTGGTTTCCGGACGCCTTTGTGTTCGTCGGCATCGCGGTCGCCATCGTCGCCGCCGCAGCGCTCCTGAACGGCGCCACGCCCGTTGCTGTCGCGGGCGCTTTCGGCACCGGCTATTGGAGCCTGATTGTCTTCACCATGCAAATGGCGCTGATGGTCATCTTCGGCTACGTCGTTGCCGTCTCGCCCCCGGTCGAAAAGTTTATCGACTGGCTGGCGAGCCTGCCGAAGACCGGGCGTGGGGCGGTGACACTGACGGCCGCCGCCACCATGGGAGCGTCGCTCATCGGCTGGGCGTTGAGCCTCATTTTCGGTGCCATGCTGGTGCGGGCGCTGGGCCGCCGCCGCGACCTCCGCATGGACTATCGCGCCGCAGGGGCAGCGGCCTATCTCGGCCTTGGCGCCACCTGGGCGCTCGGCATCAGTTCGACCGCGGCGCAATTTCAAGCCAATCCGGCGAGCATCCCGAAGGCGCTGCTCGATATCACCGGCGTCATCCCGCTCAAGGAGACGATCTTCCTCTGGCAGTCGATGACCCTGCTGGCGATCATCTTCGCCCTCTCCGTGGCCATTGCCTACTTGTCCGCGCCATCGGGAGAGCAGGCGCAAACTGCCAAGGACATGGGTGTCGATTTTCCGCCTTCGCCTTCGCGCGATTTCAAGCCGAGCCGGCCGGGCGAGTGGCTCGAACATTCGCCGCTGATCACGGCTGTCCTCGTCGCCATCTCGCTCACATGGTTCTACCGGGAGTTTTACGGCGACGGCGGCGCCTACAAGCCGCAGAGCGCATTGACCGTGGTCTCGAACCTCAACACCTACAACTTCTTCTTCATCACGCTCGCCTTGCTGCTCCACTGGCGGCCGCGCAATTTTCTCGAGGCGGTGCAGAAGTCGATGCCGGCAACGGGCGGCATCCTGATCCAGTATCCGATCTACGGCGCCATTGCCGCCATTCTGACCCAAGCCAAGAACGCTGCCGGCGTCTCCGTCTCGGATCAGCTGGCGCACGTCTTCGTCAGCTATACCGACCACACGACGTTCCCGATCGCCGTCGGCCTCTACTCGGCCTTCCTCGGCATGTTCATCCCTTCCGGCGGCGGCAAATGGCTGCTCGAAGCGCCCTATGTCATGCAGTCGGCGAACGAACTCAAGGTGCACCTGGGCTGGACCGTACAGATCTACAACGCGGCCGAGGCGCTGCCCAATCTTCTCAATCCGTTCTTCATGCTGCCGCTGTTGAGCATCATCGGCTTGAAGGCGCGCGACATCATCGGCTTCACCTTCCTGCAGTTCGTGATCCACGCGCCGATCGTGCTGTTCCTGCTCTGGCTGTTCGCGCAGACGCTTCCCTACACGCCGCCCGTGATGCCGCCGGTGTGAGGTTCCCCTCTCCCCGTCCTTACGGGGAGAGGGTTGGGGTGAGGGGCGGCAACGGGTTCGAACAAGCGGCTGCCCCTCACCCCAACCCTCTCCCCATTTTACGCAGGAATGGGGAGAGGGGGCAGCGATTCACGTTTTGGCGCCCTCGAGCAGCCGCTGCACGCAATCCCTCACGCCCTCGTGCCAGTCGGGTTGCGCGACGCCGAAGGTGCGGGCAAGTTTGCTGCAATCGAGCCGAGAATTTGCGGGCCGCTTGGCGCGCGTCGGATAACCGTCGGTGCCGATGGGGGCGAGCGACGTCACCGGTCCGCCGGCGGCCTTCGAAGCGTCGAGGATTGCGCCTGCCACTTCGTACCAGCTCGCCGTGCCGTTACCCGCGGCATGATAGATGCCCCAGGCGATGCCCTCGCCCTTCGTGGCACAGATTTTCCGAGCGACGCCCAAAATCGCTTCGACCAGATGCGGTGCGTACGTCGGGCTGCCGATCTGATCATCGACGACCTTGAGCGGCGTGCCCTTGCCGGCATGGGTGAGGATGGTCTTGACGAAGTTCTTGCCGAACGGGCTGTAGACCCAGGCCGTGCGCAGGATGATGTGCTTCGGGTTGGCGCTCGCAACCGCGTGTTCGCCTTCGAGTTTGGTACGCCCGTAAACGGACTGCGGCCCGGTCGCATCGCTTTCGGCATAGGGCGAGGATTTCAGACCGTCGAAGACGTAGTCGGTCGAGAGGTGAATGATCGGAACGCCGCGCCGCGCCGCAGCCGTGCTCAGCATTGCCGCGCCGTCGCGGTTCAAGGCCCGGGCTTTCGCTTCGTCGCCCTCGGCGTCATCGACGGCGGTGTAAGCGGCGGTATTAATCACGACGTCGGGCTTGATGTCGGCGAACGAGCGCTCGATGGTGGGCGAATGGCAGATATCGAGCGCGGGCCGGCCGAGCGCACAGGCCTCGATGTCGGGAGCGGACGGCGCCGCCTCGATGAAGGCTCGCGCGACCTGTCCGTGCGATCCGGTGATGAGAAGGCGCATGCTTACTCCATTCCCTCTCTCCGTCCTTCACGGGGAGAGGGCTAGGGTGAGGGGCTGCAACACGTTCGAGTTTGCGGCCGCCCCTCACCCCAACCCTCTCCCCATGCAAGTGAAGGGCATGGGGAGAGGGGAATCAATAAAACAGGCTCGACACGCTTTCTTCGCGGCTGGTGCGGGCGATGGCCTCGCCGATCAGCGGCGCGATGGACAAGATGCGGATGTTCTTCGCCGCTCGGATCGCTTCCGTCGGCAGGATCGAATCCGTGATGACCAGCGATTTCAGCCGCGAATTCTGGATGCGGTTCACCGCGCCTCCCGAGAGCACGCCGTGGGTGATGTAGGCCGACGCTTCCACCGCGCCGTTCTTCAGCAGCGCTTCCGCGGCGTTCACCAGCGTGCCGCCGGAATCGACGATGTCGTCGATCAGGATGCAGCGCTTGCCCTCGACCTCGCCGATGACGTTCATGACTTCGCTTTCGCCCGCCCGCTCGCGCCGCTTGTCGCAGATGGCGATCGGCGCGCCGATGCGTTTGGCGAGCGCCCGGGCGCGGACCACGCCGCCGACGTCGGGCGAGACGACGACGATGTCGCCGTTGGGCTTGAAGTGCTCCTCGATGTCGCGCGTCATGACCGGCGCGGCGAACAGGTTGTCGGTCGGGATGTCGAAGAAGCCTTGGATCTGGCCGGCGTGCAGATCGAGGGTCAGCACGCGGTCGGCGCCGGCGCGTTCGATCAGGTTGGCGACCAGCTTGGCCGAGATGGGCGTGCGCGGGCCGGGCTTGCGGTCCTGGCGGGCGTAGCCGAAATAGGGGACGACCGCCGTGACCCGCCGGGCGCTCGAGCGCTTCAGGGCGTCGATCAGGATCAAGAGTTCCATGAGATTGTCATTGGCCGGAAACGACGTCGACTGGACGATGAACACGTCCTGGCCGCGCACGTTCTCCTGGATCTCGACGAAGATCTCCATGTCGGCAAAGCGCTTCACCTGGCCCTTGGTCATGGGCAGCTTCAAGTAAGCGCCGATCGCCTCGGCGAGCGGGCGGTTGGAGTTGCCGGCGACGATCTTCACGTCTGGTATCTCCCGTCCGGTGCGTCGGCCGCTAGCGACATGGGCGTCGAAGGGCATGCGTATCTCCCGTTCGGACCCAGCAATAGGGCATCTCTTAAACCGGGCTTCTAGCAAGAGGGCCCGGGGGTGGCAACCACCCGGGCCCTTGCCGCTTTCATCATACCGAACGCCGCGCTAAGCCAGCGCGCTGATATTTCAGTTGGTCTTGCTCTGCGGCAGGAGCTTGACGATGCCCTGGGCGGCGGCCTGGGCCGCAGCATCGGCAGTCTTGCCCCAGGTGCCGTCGAGCGATCCCATCGGCACTTCGTTCTTCTGCGACACCGTGCCGAGCCTCTTGCCCTTGGGGTCAATGACGGTCCAGTCGATCTGGATCGGCTGCTTGCCGTCCTTGCCCTGGCCCATCGCCACCTTGCCCTCGACCTTGTACGTCGAAGCGCCGGCCGCAGCCGTGGTCAAGGGAACGCCGTTCTTGGACAGCTCCCGCTGGATGGCGCTGGTAAGCGACACGCTGCCGTCGCCCGGAGCGCCGCTGACCGTGGGCACGATCGCGTCGTAAGGCCCGTTCTCGATGCTTCCCGTGGTCGTCGCCGTCGACGAAGCCGCGCCAGGGGTCAGCGCCGCCGTTTGCGCTGCCGGAGCGGCACCGCTGGCGACGGCCTGGGTGGCCGCGGCGGTCGTTGCGGCACCCGTCGCGGCAGCCGTCGTCGCCGCAGCAACCTGCTGAGACGGGGCCACTTGCGCGTTGGTCGCGACGGGCGTGCCGGCACGGCCGTTGTACCAGGTGGCGATCTGCGCCGAGGTCTTCTCGGCGATGTTCTGAATCACCTGGGCATTGACGGCGGACCAGGGATCGGGGCTCGCGGCGCCCGCGGCCATTTCTTCGCCGGTGATGCGATGCACGCGCTTCTCGCTGCGATCCGTCACGTCCCAGATATAGGAAATCTTGGTCCCCGCCTTTTCGCGTGCGGCGACCACGTAGCCGCGCAGATCGTATTCGCCCTTGGCGTTGGATCCGCGAATGGCCGGGATCTTGTTTCTCTCGAAGGCGGTGGCGAGCTGCCCCTGCAGGTCTTTCGAGATGTTGTCCGGTGCACCGATGACAGGCGCGATGGCAATGCCGGCTGCCTGAGCGGTCTGAGGCAGAGGCCTGCGGTGTGGACAGCTGCGCTTGCGGCGCGGCGTCACCCGAATTGCTCAGCAGCGAACTGCTGCTCTCGCAACCCGCGAGCGCAAACGCCACCGCCGATATCAATGCCAGGCTGCTCAGCGATCCGGCCCGGCCGATCCTTGCAGTTGATGTAAACGTCGTCACGGCGACTTCCCCCGTTTTTCCACCCACTTTATTCGGCAGCCGACGTACATACCCTGCGGCCAAGTACTCCCCTCACAAACTCAACTCCTACTCGACTGAACGTGTAGATCAGCAAATGCACGCCCGTCCAGATGCTCGCGCACCTGTACTGTGGTCAGGGGGCGTATGCCCCGGCCCAAGACCCATTTGGCTGTGGATTGTGCAACTAAGCCACGACAATGGCGGAGATTTGGCGCCCGTAATCACCCTCTTTACGCCCTTGAGCGCGCCTGTAGCTGAAGAAAAGCGATTTGTTCCCGTAAGTGCAGGGCGCCGCGGTCTCGACTCCGGCGAGCCCCGCCCGATTGAGGCGGCCGTTAACGAAGCCCGGCAGGTCGAAATGTGCCCGCGCGCCCGGCGCCGGGCAATGAAAATACTGTTCATTAGCCGCCTCGAGGGCCACCACCTCGGCCATGAATTCCGGCCCGACCTCGTAGATCTCGGGGCTGATTGTCGGGCCAATGGCCGCATGTATCGCGGCCCGGCGGGCGCCCTGACGCTCCATTTCGGCGATCGCGGCCTCCAGGATGCCGCCTACCGCCCCCCGCCAGCCTGCGTGCGCGGCAGCCACCACCCCGGCGACAGGATCGGCAAAGAGTACCGGCGTGCAATCGGCGGTCAGCACGCCCACGGCGAGGCCAGGGGTGCGGCTCACCACGGCGTCGGCCTTGGGCAGCGCGCTGCGGTCCGCCGGTGCCGTCACGGTCAGGGCCGTGGCTCCGTGCACTTGGTACAGGGTCACGACGTCGCCGTGCCGCGCACCGAGCGCCCCGGCGACGCGGCGGCGGTTCTCGAGGACGCGGGCTTTATCGTCGTTGGAGCCGAGGCCGCAATTGAGACCCGCATAGATGCCGTCGGAGACGCCGCCCTCACGAGTAAAGAAGCCGTGGCGGATTCCAGGAAGGGAGGCGAGGCTCTTGGCTTCGATGGGTTTGAGCATGCTGGTCACGGCAATCGGCACTCGGCATTAGGCAACCGGAACGGACAACTGTTCCTAGTCAGCCGGCCCGAGCCACGCAACTCTTCGTTGCCTGTTGCCTGTTGCCTGTTGCCTGTTGCCTGTTGCCTGTTGCCGAGTGTTGGGCTTCGCCATCTCGCTTGCGCGCCTTCGGCGCGAGAGTGGGCTCAGCGCCGACCGACACTTCGATTGGTCCCCGCGAAGGTGGGGATTGCCGATTGCATCATTCGCGCGTTCCAGCCGGCTCCGCGCTTGGCGGCCGGCGCGCGGGACGCGTGTCGCCAAGCGCAAGCATAGGAGCGTCGGAACGCGCAACAAAAGAGCCGCCCTTAACCATCCGCAAAAAATTCCGGCAAAAAAAGTTATCCCCGCGCTCTTGGCTTGGCGCGTTGCGACTCCCCTGCGGGCCTTCGCCGCGCCGAAGCGGCTTCGGCCGCGCAGGCGGGGTGCCGGCCGCAACGCGCACGCGACGGGGGCCGCACTCATCGAAAAAAAACTTCAAAAAAAGTTATCCCCGCCCCCTCCCCGCGCCCCGATACTCAGCCCACCTCGCCTCGATCAACGGCGGACAGCTCGAGAACGTCTCGGATTGGGGGTGAGGGCAGCGTGCGCGATCAGCACATACAAGGGCGTAACGTGCCCGAGTTTTTTCGCGTAGCGAACCGTTGTCGAGGACTGCCCGGACCTGATCCGGGCATCCCGGAACCCACCGGGCAGGAGGGGTAAGGTACCTCCCATCGGGGGCGGTCGGCAGAACAGCTGTGTGGGGCGCGTCGAGGCGCCGAAACTTCTTTGCGAGTTCGGCACCCAGGTGCCAACGCGCCCCGCTCCGTTTCTTATCCCGCCGGGGTTTCTTGCCCGCGGCGTGTTTTAGGTTGCGCCTTGCGGCTCTCTTTGTTTGTGCGTGGCGACCCCCCTCTGGGGAGCCGGCCGCCACGCACGGAGCACCGGTGGCGCTGCATGGTCCGCGCGTTCCGGCCTCCCCGCGAAGGCGGGGATCGAGGAACGAGAGTCGGAACGCGCCATGAAAAGCGGACCGGCTTGAGGAACGAGAGTCGCAAGCGACAAGCAAAGAGTCGGTTGGCGCGTGGGAATTCCATCGTTTGTCATCCCGGCCGGAGAAATTGCGCGTGCGCAATTTTGAAGAGCCGGGACCCAGTACACTTCCTTCGCCTGCGTTCCTGGGTCCCGGGTCTCGCAAGTGGGCTCGCCCGGGATGACAATCCTCCGGTCGCGCTGCATCACCCGCGCGTTCCGGCCTCCCCGCGAAGGCGGGGATCAACGAAGTCGGAGTCGGAACGCGCAAGCAAAGAGCACCGGTGGCGCTGCATCACCCGCGCGTTCCGGCCTCCCCGCGAAGGCGGGGATCGAGGAACGAGAGTCGCAAGCGACAAGCAAAGAGTCGGTTGGCGCGTGGGCATTCCATCGTTTGTCATCCCGGCCGGAGAAATTGCGCGTGCGCAATTTCGGAGTGCCGGGACCCAGGAGACTTATCGCGCGAGAGTTCTGGGTCCCGGGTCTCGCAAGTGGGCTCGCCCGGGATGACAATCCTCCGGTGGCGCTGCGTAATCCGCGCTTGGCGGCCGGCTCCGCGAAGTCGGAACGCGCAAGCAAAGAGCACCGGTGGCGCTGCATCACCCGCGCGTTCCGGCCTCCCCGCGAAGGCGGGGATCGAGGAACGAGAGTCGCAAGCGACAAGCAAAGAGACGGTTGGCGCGTGGGCATTCCATCGTTTGTGATCCCGGCCGGAGAAATTGCGCGTGCGCAATTTTGGAGTGCCGGGACCCAGGAGACTTATCGCGCGAGAGTTCGGGTCCCGGGTCTCGCAAGTGGGCTCGCCCGGGATGACAATCCTCCGGTGGCGCTGCATCACCCGCGCGTTCCGGCAGGCTCCGCGAAGTCGGAGTCGGAACGCGCAAGCAAAGAGCACCGGTGGCGCTGCATCACCCGCGCGTTCCGGCCGGCTCCGCGAAGTCGGAACGCGCAAGCAAAGAGCACCGGTGGCGCTGCATCACCCGCGCGTTCCGGCCGGCTCGACGAAGGAGAGTCGGAACGCGCAAACAAAAGAGTGCCTATCCCGCCGTCCCGAACCCCGGTAGCGGCGCGAGGCCGCGCGAGCGTGCGCCAATCACCTTGAAGCGCGTGCCCATGCCGTTGGGCGCGATGAGCCGCGCAAGACCCGCCTCGATCTCGCCCGCCCGCGCCGGATTGGCGTGCATGAGGCGCGACGCCCGCTCAATGACGCCGAGCGAGCCGAGGAACTCGGCCTGTGTCGTCGGGCCGTCGATGTCGAGTCCGCAACCGTGCAGCACGGTCGCGAGTTCGAAAAAGCTCACGTGCGCCGAAAGATCAGCTTCGCCCGGCCGGGCGAGAGGGGATTCGTAGGCGTGGCCGCGCACCGCCTGCAGCGTATCGCCGGCGGAGGCCGTGGCGTAGCCGTAGTCGATGATGAGCGCCACCACGGGGCCGCTGCGGGACAAAACCTGTATGGCATCGGCTAGGCGCGAGGGGCGTTGCGTTTCGACGATCGAGCCGAGCGGCAGGCCGGCGTGCGTGCGGTCGAAGTCGCCGTTCGGATCGCCTTGATCGAGCACACAGTACGTGAGCCGGCCTTGCGGATCGACGCCGATGCCGCGCTGGCGCCAGCCCACCTCGGTCATTACCCACTGGTCGAGCGGCCAGGCATCCAGGAACTCGTTGGCAACGATGAGGGCCGGCGCCGGGAAACCGACGAGATTGCGGCCCCAGGTGATGGGCGCATTGAACTCGGCAAGTGTCGTGCGTTGCGTCGCTTCGAGGCCGGGGCTCAACTCGACGAGATGAATATGGGCCGCTTCTGCGAAACCTGGTACGACGCGCGCCGCCCGCATCATGTCACGCATCATGGTGCCGCGTCCGGGGCCGTATTCGGCGAGCGTGACGCGGGCGGGGCTCCCAAGGACCTGCTGCCAGACGACGCCCGCCCATAAGCCGATGATCTCGCCGAACACCTGCGAAATTTCAGCGGCCGTGATGAAATCGCCGCTGGCACCGATCGCGGTCCGCGTAGCGTAATAGCCGAGGCGGTCGTCCCAAAGGCACTGCGACATGTACTCGGCGACCGATATGGGCCCGGTGGCGCGAATCTGCTCCTTCAGCCTGAGACCGAGTGGAGTGTCCTCGCTTATTGCAATGTCCTCGGTCACGCTTTGGCCTTCTCGAGTTTCCTTGCCTCGCGCCCGGCGGACGCCACGAACCAAATTCCGAGCATGAGCATGGGCAGGGAGTAGAACTGCCCGGCCGTGAAGGGCCCGATGTTCAGACTATGCCCGAACTCGATCTCGCGGAAGAATTCGCAGAACATGCGGGCAAGCGCATACCAGATGAGAAATATCCCCGCCGTCAGGCCGGGGCGCTTCAGGCCCATCAAGCGGTGCGTGACGAAACGCAGCACGACAAACATGACGAGGCCTTCGAGCGCGGCCTCATAGAGCTGGCTCGGATGCCGGGGGAGCGGCCCGCCGTTGGGAAAGACCATGCCGATGGGAGCGTCGGTCTCGCGGCCCCAATGCTCGGAATTGATGAAATTGGCGATGCGACCGAGGAAGAGGCCGAAGGGAGCGGCGGCCGAGACAAGATCGCCGACCGAGCGGTAGTTCGATTGCGTATGCCGGGCAAAGAGCAGAATGGCGATCGCCGAGCCGATGATGCCGCCGTGAAACGACATGCCCCCCTTCCAGACTTTGAAGATCTCGATCGGGTTCTCGGCATAATAGCTGGCGTCGTAGAGTAGCACCTGCCCGAGCCGGCCGCCGATCACGACGGCGATGGTCATCCACAGCAACAGGTCGTCGGTTAGGATCGGGGCAAAGGGCGCCTTGTTGTCCGGCCAAAGGTCGCTCGTTGCCAACAGCCGCTTGATGTAAAACCAGCCGAGGATCAGCCCGAACATGTAGGAGAGGCCGTACCATTTGATCGCCAACGGACCGATGTGGACGGCCACTGGGTCGATCGCCGGGAAGGTGAGGGCCGCGAGCGTGGTGATCATTCGTCCTCGTCGGGTCGGTTTCTACGTTTGGGCGGTGCATCGCCGGGGCCCGCCTTGTTCGCATGGAGGCGAGCGCTGTCAAGATCGTGTCTTGAATGACGCCCAAGGCCCGCTCATACTGGCAGTGAGATTATGGCTCCATAACAACGAAATGACCTATGACGCAGACATCTAACCGGATTTTCGACGACCTCGCCAAGATGATGACCGACGCGGCCGGTGCGGCCGAGGGCGTGAAACGCGAAGCGGAAGGCATGTTCAAGGCTCAGGCCGAGCGCTTCATGAACTCGATGGAAGTCGTGAAACGCGAGGAATTCGAGGCCGTGAAGGCCATGGCGCAGAAGGCGAGGGAGGAAAACGAGGCGCTGAAGAGCCGACTCGACTCCCTGGAAAAATTGCTGCAGCGCTGACCCGGATCGCTACCCGGTCGGCTGCCAAGAAATCTTTGTGCCCGTCGAGAGCCTTTGGGCAACATCCACAGCCCTGACGGGGTTCTCAACATCTACCTCTGCAAATCGACACATTTCCCTCGTTTGCCCGTGCTTTGCCACTTTGACCGTGGACAAAACAGGCGTTGCCTTGCGACTCGCATGCCCCTCTGTTTTCGTGCCGGCCACGGTTGAAGACCGTAATTTTCCGGTGTTTGAATACGGTAGGGCTGCGTAGGATTGAATAGCGAAGCGAGACGCGGGTTTCATCGAGTATAGGACTTGCCTTGCGCCGCGCGTACGACCTCAGGATGGACAAAGAGAATGGCAACGGCCGAACGCAGCTACGAACGCGTGATCAACCCGATTGACCTCGTGGAGCAGCTCGCCAATGCCCACGACTGGGCGGCCGACCGCGCCAGCGACGACGAGCTGACGCTGATCGTCGCCGGCACCTGGACCGACTATCATGTCTCGCTTAATTGGCGCGAAGATCTCGAAGCGCTGCACCTGGCCTGCGCCTTCGACTTCCGTGTGCCCGAGAACCGACTGACCGAAATGTACCGTCTGGTCGCCCAGATCAACGAGCAGCTCTGGCTCGGGCACTTCGATCTGTGGACCCAGGAAGGCCTCGTCATGTTCCGCCATGCCCTGCTTTTGAACGGGGCCGTGGCGACGACCCGGCAGTGCGAAGCCATGCTCCGCGCCGCACTCGAGGGCTGCGAACGCTACTATCAGGCCTTCCAGTTCGTCGTCTGGGCGGGTAAGGAGAGCCGTGAGGCCCTGGTTTCGACCATGTTCCAGACCGAGGGCCAGGCCTAATCTCGCTCAGCTCTCGTACCGGATTTGCTGCCATGAGTTTGTCGTTCGATGGCCCGGTGGTGCTCGCCGGCGCCGGCAAGATGGGCGCCGCCATGCTCTCTGGCTGGCTGGCGCGGGGGCTCGATCCCCAAACAATCGTTATTCAGGAGCCGCTGCTTTCGGGCGAGGCGGCCGAACTGGCGGCGCGTCATGGCATCGCTTCGTCGGTACAGCTTGAACGCCTGGAGGCGCCGCCGGCAGTGATTATTGCCGCGGTGAAGCCGCAGGTGATGGATCAAGTTTTTCCGCCGCTCGCGAAGCTCGCCGGGCCAACAACTGTCGTGCTGTCGATTGCGGCGGGGCGCTCGATCGCGAGTTTCGAGAAACATCTCGCACCCGGCATCGCCGTGGTGCGCGCCATGCCGAATACGCCGGCGGCCATCGGGCGCGGCATCACCGGCGCCGTCGGCAGCCCGCACGTCAACGCCAGGCAGCGCCAGGCCTGCGACGATCTCTTGAGCGCCATCGGCGAGGTCGTGTGGGTCGAGGACGAAAGCCTGATCGATGCCGTGACCGCCGTGTCGGGTTCGGGTCCGGCTTACGTTTTCCTGCTCACCGAGTGCCTGGCGGAAGCCGGCCGTGCCGCTGGTCTCGATTCCGATCTCGCCATGCGCTTGGCGCGAACAACGGTCACTGGCTCGGGCGAACTGATGCACCGCTCGCCGCTTGCCGCCGGGACGCTGCGCCAGAACGTGACCTCGCCGGGCGGAACGACGGCGGCGGCGCTCGCCGTACTCATGCGGGACAAAGGCGGCTTGCAAGAACTGATGACGGAGGCCATCGCGGCGGCAAAAAAGAGAGGCCGCGAACTCGGCGCCTGACCCACCTGGAAAGGTCACCCGCCGGTTACGGCCTCATATCTTCGATCCGAATGCGGGCTCCAAGGAGGACATGGAAACCCGGTATCGGCGACGGCTGGGGTAGACTGCGTGCCGTCGCAATAATATTTGTTACAAGATAACATCACGAGCAAGTCACGAGTGCGTGCGCGGCGACTGCAAATGCGAACGAACTCAGATGATAAATCGAGACGGCGCGTGAACGAGTTCCGTTAAAGCGGCAGCGAGATAATCGCTCTGAGGCCGCCCATGGAACTTTCGCCGAGCGCGATCTCGCCTCCGTGGCTCTTGGCGATGTCGCGGGCGATGGCGAGCCCAAGCCCCGTGTTGCCGTCATCGACGTTACGCGCGTGGTCGATGCGATAAAACGGTCTGAATACATTTTCGCGTTCGGAAGGCGGAATGCCGGGGCCGTTGTCGTCGACCTCGATGCGCACCCACTGCCCCTCGGTCGCGGCGCGGATAACGATGTGGTCGCCGTAGCGCGCGGCGTTTGACACAAGATTGGTAATAGCGCGTTTCAGCGCCTGCCGTTTCAGCGGCAACACAAGGTCGGTGCGCTTCTTGCGCAGCTTCAACTCGATGTTATGGCCGTAGATTTGCGCGTCGGCGTGGATCTCCTGCAGCAGCTCCTTGAGATGCGTAGGCTTGGCTTCCTCGCCGCCGTCGCCCTTCGCGAACGCAAGATAGTCTTCGAGCATATGCTGCATTTCGTTGACGTCGCTCGAGAGAGCGCGGGTCTCGGCCGTATCACCGAGGATCGCCAGCTCCAGCTTGAAACGCGTCAGTACCGTGCGCAGGTCGTGGCTGACGCCGGCGAGCATGGTCGTGCGCTGCTCGACGTGGGTCTTGATGCGGTCGCGCATTTCGAGAAAGGCTTCCGCGGCCTGGCGCACTTCACGGGCCCCGCGCGGGCGGAAATCCTCCGAAATTCCGCGGCCCTTGCCGAAGGCGTCCGCCGCTTCCGCAAGCCGCAGGATGGGCCGGATTTGATTGCGCAGGAAAAGGATGGCCACGGTCAAGAGGATGACGGAGGAACCCACCATCCAGAGCAGAAAAATATGCGAGTTCGAAGCATAGGTCTGGCTGCGCGTCGCCGTGATCCTGAGGATCGCATCGTCGTGTTGGACACGGATTTCGACAAAACGCGCTTCGCCTACGGTATCGATCCAGAACGGCCTGTCGATGCGCTTCAATTCGCTCGAAAGGGCGCGATCGAGCAGGGTGAAGAGCGGCTTCGGACCAGGCGGCGGCAACTGGCCCGCGGGAAGGAATTCGACCTGCAGGTTGAGGCGGTCGGCGGCAAGTTTCACCAGCCATTGGGTCTTGGACTTGTCGGGCATCTCGTCATAGAGGTCGACGATCGCTGCAATGTCGCGGGCGGTGGCCTCCGACAGGCGCCGCGTTACGGCCTGCCAATGCCGCTCCATGAAAGCGAAGGCGATGACACCTTCGAGCACGACGATGGGCGTGATGATGATGAGCAGGGCGCGGGCATAAAGGCCTTTGGGCAGCAGTTCGCCGATGAGGATGAGAAAGCGCTGCATCAAGGGATGCTGGCGAAGGCGCTTGCGCCAGCTTTCCCGAGCGGCCGTCTCCTGGCTGATTTCGCGCGCAGCTACCATTCAGCCGGGCATCTCCCGTAAAACTAACTTGTCAGTCGGTGTAGAGTACATAACCCTTGCCGCGCGCCGTCTGCAGGTAGACGGGGTTCGAGGGGTCGTCCTCGATCTTGCGCCGCAGGCGATTGACGACGACGTCGATGGCGCGCTCGCTGCCGGTCGATTCGTCGCTCGAGAGTTCGTGGCGCGCGACGGGCACGCCGATGCGATTGGCGAGGAGACGCAGGAGATCGCGCTCGCGCTCGGTGAGCTTGATCGATTTCATCATCCCGTTTGAGTTCACCACGGGTGATGCTGAAGACGCAGGGACCCATGCGGACTTCGTCGCACTGCGCCTGGGCGCCCGGCTGACCGCGCCGGAGAATGATTTTGATGCGCAGCAGCAGTTCGCGCGGTTCGAACGGTTTCGTCAAATAGTCGTCGACCCCCGTTTCGAGGCCTGCAATGCGGTCTTCCGGGTTGGCGAGGGCCGTCAGCATCATGATCGGCACGGGCCGGGTCGCTTTCAGGTCGCGGGCGAGGCTCAGACCGGATTCGCCCGGCATCATGACGTCGAGCAGCACCAGATCGAAGGAGAGGCCGCGCATGTAGGAGCGGGCGCTTGCGGCGTCGCCCGCCTGTGTCACGCGGTAGCCGCCGCCGAGCAGGAAGCGCGCCAGCAGGTCGCGAATCTTCTGGTCGTCATCGACAACGAGAATATGCGGCGCATTGTCGGGCAGCTGCTCGACGCGCGCCTGTGCGGCAGGAGCCTTCATTCCCGTCCCCCGTTGCGCGTGCTTTCGCCCTCCGCCGCGTCGAGCTTGATCAGCGCTTCGACGTGAGGACGATCCTTTTCCGCGATCATGCCGAAGAGAAATTTGCGCGTCAGCGCGTCAGCGCCGGGACCGGCTTTCGTCAACGCCGCTTCGAGGCGCTTCACCTGAATATCGGTCAGCTTGTCGGTAAGTCGTGCACCCTTGGCGGACACGTAAAGCCGGCGTTCGCGGCGGTCTTCGTCGCCCGCGCGCTGGATGACGAAGCCTTCATCGATCAGTTGCTTCAAGACTCGCGCCAGAGATTGCTTGGTGATTTTCAGGATATCGAGCAGCGCCGCGACTTTGAGGCCGGGGTTGCGGTGAACGAAATGCAGAACGCGATGATGGGCGCGTCCGAAGCCGTACTGTTCGAGGATGGTATCGGGGTCGCAGGTGAAATCGCGGTAGGCAAAATAGAAAAGTTCAACACAGGCCACGAGATCAATCGGCCCCGAGCCGTTCTGGCCGTCGCGGGCACCACTCGATTTGGACGATCCCTGCACCCCGTTACGGCGGTGAGACGCGGTATCAGACGTTATGTCAGTCATATTGACTTATTGGCCTTGATTGTTTCGCGTTTCAAGTCAAATTGTTGGTCCAGGTACGCAGCGGCCCCCCGGGCGGTTTCGGACTTGTCGATGCCCTGACCGTGATTTGCCCCAGGTTTGCCTCAGGCTTGCCCCAGGCGGGTTTGGCAGTTAAGCGTCTCCTGATCCGGGGTGGTTGATACCCGAAACCCATTCTGCAAGCGAAGTTTGCGCTACGTTTTAGGACCAAAATTGGCATGGCTGACATCGTTCCCTATCACGACCGCGACGGCTTCATTTGGATCGACGGTCAACTCGTCCCGTGGCGCGACGCCAAGGTTCACATCCTGACCCACGCCCTTCATTACGCCAGCGCCGTATTCGAGGGTGAGCGGGCCTATGACGGCGAGATCTTCAAGTTGCGCGAACATTCCGAGCGTTTGATCGAAGGCGCCGGCATCATGGACTTTACGATCCCTTATAGCGCCGAGCAGATCGATCAGGCCTGCCGCGATGTGATACGTGCCAACAACCTTTCCGATTGCTACCTGAGGCCAATCGCTTGGCGGGGCAGCGAAATGATGGGCGTCGCGGCCCAGTCGGCAAAGATCCACCTCGCAGTCGCTGCCTGGAACTGGGGCTCCTATTTTCCCATGGAGCAGCGCCTGAAGGGCATCCGTATTGCCATGGCTCAATATCGCCGGCCGGCACCCGATAGCGCCCCCTTCCGGGCCAAAGCGGCGGGCCTTTACATGATCTGCACCATCGAGAAGCACCGGGCCGAACGCGCCGGCTACTCGGACGCCTTGATGCTTGATTATCGCGGCCACATAGCCGAATGCACCGGCGCGAACGTCTTTCTGATCAAGGATGGCGCCATCCATACGCCGACGCCGGACTGCTTCCTCGACGGCATCACCCGGCGCACGGTTATCGATATCGCCAAGGCTCGCGGCATTGCTGTCATCGAGCGGACGATCATGCCCGAAGAACTCGGCACATTTTCGGAATGCTTCATCACCGGCACGGCTGCGGAAATAACGCCGGTGTCCGAGATCGGTGCCCATCGCTACAAGCCGGCACAGATGACCGAGGCGTTACTCAGCGACTACATGGAAATGGTTCGCCCTAAGAAGCAGGCGGCGGCGGAATAAATTGCATTGGACGGCGTTGAATTGAGTCCTGCGGATCGCCCATTCGGCCACTGTCGAGTTTCCCGCGCCACGCTAGACGAGCACGTATCGCGCCGCTCAGTTGCGCAGCATGATCGGACCGCAGATGCTGGCCAGGAACAAACTGATAGCGCCGCCGAGCAGGGCCAGCGCCGGCGGCGTAATCGAAAGTCCGAAAATCGCGGCAGCGGCGGCCGTGAAAGCCACCCAGAACAGTGCCGGCAGAATTGCCACCAGGATGACGCCCACGAGTTTGTGGGAGTAGGCGTGGTGGCGAGCGCGTATTGCCGTGTGGGTATAGGGCAATCGAGAAGCAATATTCATCGGGCACTTGCTTTCAAATTGAGCCTGGCAGACGCCAATGCAATCAAACTAAGCCTCAGGCGTAAACGACATCCTAAGACTTATAATGCGGCGAAACTCGGCGTTCAGGAATGCTAATTTTCCGTTGTCCCACAGTATGCCGACGCTGCAGTGCAGCAGGACAAAGGGCCGTCAAGACCACTCCCGCGCCGCATCGCGCTGCGGGATAACTCTCCTCGAAGGGCAAAAGTGCCGATGAATGCTACGTATGACGTCGCTGTGCTGGGTGGCGGCCATAACGGATTAACCACCGCCGCTTATCTCGCAGGTGCGGGAGCGCGCGTTGTTGTGCTCGAAAAAAATTCTTCGACCGGCGGCGCCGCCTCGACCGAGGAATTCTTCCCGGGCTTCCGGAACTCGGTCGCCTCGTACACGGTCAGTCTTCTCAATCCCAAAGTCATCACCGACCTCGAGCTCCATCGCCATGGCCTGAAAATCGTCGAACGGCCGGCGGGAAATTTCTGGCCGCTCGACGGCAAGCGCGCCATGCATTTGCCTTACGGGTCGAGCGCCGCGCGGCAGAAAGCCATCGGCGAATTTTCAAAGCGCGACGGAGACCGCTACCCTGACTACGACGCGGCGCTGTCGCGCGCCGCAAGTGTCCTTCGCGATCTCGTCGTGCGAACGCCGCCCAACGCCGGCGGCGGCATCCTCGAACTCATCAAGGGCGGCGCCGTCGGCCGGCGCGTCTTGAAGCTGTCGCTCGGCGATCAGCGGCTGCTGCTTGAACTCTTCACCGCGAGCGCCAGCGACTTTCTCGGGCGCTGGTTCGAGAACGAACACATCAAGGCGGCGTTCGGTTTCGACGGTATTGTCGGCGCCTATCAACCGCCATCGAGCCCCGGCACGGCCTATGTGCTGTTGCATCACTGCTTCGGGGAGGTAAACGGCAAGCAGGGCGTGTGGGGCCATGCCATCGGCGGCATGGGCGCAATCAGCGATGCCATGGCCGCCTCGGCGCGATCACGCGGCGCCGAAATCCGCACCAACGCCCCGGTCGTTGCTCTGAGAATGACCGGAGATCGCGCTACGGGCGTCGTCCTCGCTTCGGGCGAAGAGATCCGCGCCCGAACCGTCGCGGCCAACATTCCGCCCAAGCTCCTGTTTCGCGATTTCGTTCCGGCGGGGGCCGTCGCTGGCGACGTGCAGCAGGCGTTTGCGGGCATGAAGACGGGGTCCGGCGTCGTGCGCATGAACGTGGCGCTCTCGGAATTGCCCGACTTCACGGCGCGCCCCGGCACGAACATGCAGTCGCATCACGCCTCTGGCATTCTGTTCGCGCCGACGCTCGCCTACATGGAACGCGCCTATATGGACGCGGTAACGCACGGGTGGTCGCGAGAGCCGATTATCGAGATGCTGATCCCATCGACCCTCGACGATACGCTGGCGCCCAAGGGTCAGCATGTGGCCAGCTTATTCGTGCAGTATGTCGCCCCGCACCTGACCGCGCCCAGGTCATGGGCCGATGGCAAGGAGAAGGAGGCGTTTGCCGATCTCGTCCTCGAAACTGTCGATCGCCACGCGCCGAACTTCAAGTCATCTGTGCTCGGCCGCCAAGTGCTTTCGCCCCTCGACCTTGAAAATCGCTTCGGCCTAATCGACGGCGACATCTTTCACGGCCAACTCGGACTTGGGCAGCTCTTTTCGGCCCGCCCGGTACTCGGCTATGCAAACTATCGCATGCCGATGCCCGGTCTCTATCTCTGCGGGTCGGGCGCCCATCCCGGCGGCGGCGTGACGGGCGTTCCGGGCATGAATGCGGCGCGCGAGATCGCAAAGGATCTGCGCCTGAAACGCGCAACCCGGTGACGAATATGTTGGAGGGACAGGCGGCCATGACTTTTTCCCACCCTATTCCGGTGCTGCGCATCGGAGAAGAACGCGCTGCACGCGCCTTCTACGTCGATTATCTTGGGTTCAAGATCCATTGGGAACATCGCTTCGAGCCGCAGTTCCCGATCTATATGCAAGTCTCGCGCGGTGACTGTCTCCTGCATCTGACCGGTCACCAGGGTGACGCGACGCCCGGTGCCAGCCTGCGGGTACCGTGCGAGGATGTGCATGCGCTGCTTGCCGAATTGCGCGCCAAGCCTTACGCCCCACTTTCCCCTGGCCTCGACAATCCGCCCTGGGGTGGCGAAGAGGTGACCCTCACCGATCCCTTTTCCAATCGGCTTACCTTCTTCAAGGAGCATTTCGTCTGACCGGTCCCGAGGACATCGCAACGATCATGGCGGCCATCGAGGGTGAACTCGTGGAACGCTTCGTGCGATCGTCGGGACCCGGCGGACAGAACGTCAACAAAGTTTCGACCGCCGTCGAGTTGCGCTTCGATCTTGCCGCCGACACGTCCATTCCGCCACATGCCAAGGCGCGGCTCGTCAGATTGGCCGGCCGCAGGCTGACGGACGAGGGCGTCCTCATCATCCAGGCCGATCGTTTCCGGACCCAGGACATGAACCGGTCGGAAGCGCGCAAGCGCTTGAAGGAGATGATCGCGCAGTCGTTGATCGCGCCGAAGCCGCGCATCAAGACGAAACCCGGCAAGGGCGCGAAGGAGCGGCGTCTGAAAGCCAAGTCGCAACGCTCGGGGGTGAAGAAGATGCGCACCTCGCGCCCCGATTTCGATTGAGGACCCCATGCCCCGCTTTGCCGCCAATCTGAGTTTCCTGTTCACCGAGTTCCCGTTTCTCGAACGCTTCATGGCTGCCGTCGACCAGGGCTTTAGTGCTTGCGAGTTCATGTTTCCGTACGACTGTCCAGCGGACGAACTTCGCGCCCGGCTCGATGCATCGGGTATGGATCTCGTGCTCTTCAATGCCGCGCAGGGCGACTGGTCAGCGGGCGCACGCGGTATTGCGGCGGTGCCGGGTCACGAAGGCGAATTTGATCATGCCATCGTCAAGGCGCTCGACTACGCCAACGTCCTCGGCAACAAGCTGATCCACGTCATGGCCGGTCTCGACAGCCAAGACGCGAGCCGCACGACATTCATCGACAATCTGCAGCGCGCCGCCGATCGGGTCGCGGATGAGGGCATCACGTTGGTGATCGAGCCGATCAACACCCGCGACATGCCGGGCTATTTCTTGAGCCGCACGCGTCAGGCCCTCGACATTCTCGCCGACGTAGATCGTAAGAACGTCGGGCTGCAATTCGATTTTTATCACCGAGCCATCATGGACGGCGACGTCGAAGCAGGTTTTGGCGAGGCCTTCGCGTTTGTGCGCCATATCCAGATCGCTTCGCCCCCCGATCGCGGCGAACCTGATAAGGGTGACGTCGATTACGCGCGGGTGCTTAAAATGATCGACGCCAGCGGCTACGACGGCTTTATCGGCCTCGAATACAAGCCGCGCGGGGGAACAGTGCCGGGATTGGCCTGGGCGAAGGCGCTGGGGGTGGCGGTTGGCATGATCGGCGACCGGCATCGAACAATTCGGCGGCCGGCTAGACTGTGCGTCGCTTCCGGCCGGCTCGAGGAACGAGAGTCGCGAAGCGACTTAGTAAGATGGCGCGCGCCGAGGGGCTCGAACCCCCAACCCCCGGACTCGAATTCCGGTGCTCTATCCAATTGAGCTAGGCACGCTTAATTGCTTGGCAGTTCCGACTCTCGTTCCGAAAGCCGGCCGGAACCGCCATTCGGGGGTGATAGTGCGTCGATTGCCAAGGCCTTGTCAAAGGTGCCTGAGTTAGCCTTATAGACGAGCCGTCATTTTTGTTCTTGGTGACCCATGACCTGCCCTTGCGGTTCCGGCCGCGACTACGACGTCTGCTGCGGCCACTACATCTCGGGCGCCGAAAGGCCGCCCACCGCAGAGGCGCTCATGCGCTCGCGCTACACGGCATTTACCCGCGGCGCGTTCGACTACATCGGCAGCACGTTCTCGCCGCGATCGGAGGCGGCGGCGCACGCCAAGGGGGCCAGGGAGTGGGCGGCATCAGGCAGCTTCAAGCGCCTGCGCGTTCTCGCAACCGAACGCGGCG
Organism: uncultured Alphaproteobacteria bacterium; assembly: GCA_963732525.1. Lineage (GTDB taxonomy): Bacteria > Pseudomonadota > Alphaproteobacteria > Rhizobiales > Hyphomicrobiaceae > Hyphomicrobium_B. The sequence goes on along the minus strand of CAVSZX010000021.1, from coordinate 18,475 downwards.
GCGCGGGCGACAATTGGGACTGGTCGAGTTCGTGGCCACCTATAGCAGGACGGCAAGGGCTGGGACCACCACGAAGTCTCGCACTTCGAGCGGGATGCAGATGGGCGCTGGGCCTACGTCGGCGGCAACGGGCACCGCCATCCGGAAGGCGAGGGGCATCATCATCACCACCACATGACCACGGCGGGCAAACGCTGCGGCGCGAGGCAAGGTCGGCCGCAATGATCTCTGCCCCTGCGGCAGCGGCAAGAAGTACAAGAAGTGCTGTGGGGCGTGAGGAATACTTGGCGCCGTGCGCCGGCGCTTGCGGCCTCCCGCGAAGGCGGGGAGCGACAAAGGAGAGACGGGAGCGCCCATCAAAAATGGTAGCTGGAGGCGGACTTGAACCGCCGACCTGCGGATTATGAGACCGCCGCTCTAACCACCTGAGCTATCCAGCCATGCCGCCGGCTGGCATCAGGCCACCCGCCAGAAAGTTCGAGGCCCCGTCTATAGGGACGGGGCCGCGGTAAAGTCAAGGCAACGTGCCCGCACACTCTGGAGCTCGCAGCCTACTCGGCCGCGACCTGGCGGCGGCCGGCGTTGGCGTCCTTGCGGAACCGCATCATCGTGAAGATGCCCCACGGGCGCAGCGAGCGGCGATCCATCAGTTTCAGCTCGTCGCAGATCATGACGCGCGAAACGTCGAACAGCGAATGCCAACCGACGAGATCGGCGAATGGCGCCATCTTGCGTTCAACCCAGCCGCGCACGCCGTCGTCCTGGCTGAAGTGATTGACGAGCATGACCTCGCCGCCCGGTTTGCAAACGCGCGCCAGTTCGCGCATGACCTTTTCCGGGTCGGGCACAACGGTGATGACGTACATGGCGACGACGGTGTCGAAGGAGGCGTCGGGGAAATCCAGGTTGCCCGCGTCCATCTCGTAGAGGCCCTTGACGTTCGACAAGCGCTCGGACTTCGACCCGCTCGCGCGCCTTCTGCAGCATTTCGGGGGCGAGATCGATGCCGGTAATTTCGAGATGCGGTTTGTAATCCGGGAGCGACAAGCCCGGTGCCGACTCCGACCTCGAGCACGTTTCCGCTCGAGCCGTTGAGGATCTCGACGGCGTGGCGCCTGCCTGCGGTCGATACCTTGCCGAAGGTGAAGTCATAGACCGGCGCCCAGCGGCGATAGGCATCGCGGACGTCTTCCTCGTCCATTTGATGCGCCTCGGCCACGGCTTGGGCTCGGGAAGTGCGTACCATGCTCACCAACCGCTTCTCACTCACGTCTGTCCTCCATTACCGAACCGCCGGACGCTCCAGCGCCCCCGTTGCTTCCCGCCCGGCTAACGCCGGCGCAGCAGGCGACTTCAAAGTTTTTGATATCCATCCACCGCCGAGGACCCGTGCCTGTGGCCCCCCGTCGGAATAAAATACACAAGCTTGGCCGGTCGCAATACCCTCCTCGCCGTCGCAGAGCATGACGCGGGCCCGGCCTTCCGGTTCGGCAAAGACGGTGGCGGCGCGCGGCGCTTGTGAAGAACGCATGCGAACATACACCGCCAAGCCGTCGCTTGAGAACTCGGAAAACGGCTTTTCCCCGAGCCAATTCATGTCCCGGAGCATTAACCCCCGGGTTTCGAGCGCAGTGCGCGGACCAACGACGACCTGGTTCGTATCGGGTTCGAGTTTTACCACATAGAGCGGTTCGGCGGCCGGAATTTTCAGTCCCCGGCGCTGGCCGACCGTATAATGGATGATGCCGTCGTGGCGCCCGAGAACGCGGCCGTCGATGTGGACGATGTCGCCCGGACCAGCGGCGCCCGGCTTCAGTTTCGCGATGACGTCGCTGTAGCGGCCATGGGGAACGAAGCAGATGTCCTGACTGTCGGGTTTCTCGGCGATCGGCAGCGCGTACTCGCGGGCAAGGTCGCGCACTTCGCTTTTCGACATTCCGCCGATGGGAAACCAGAGGCGCGAGAGCTGCTCGCGGGTGATGCCGAAGAGGAAGTAGCTCTGGTCGCGATCGATGTCGGCGGCGCGGGCTAGTGCCGGCCCCGCTGAGCCCTCGACGCGCTGGACATAATGGCCCGTGACGAGCACGTCAGCGCCAAGATCGCGCGCGGTATCAAGCAGGTCGCGGAACTTGATTTCGTTGTTGCAGGTGACGCAGGGAATGGGCGTTTCGCCGTGCACGTAGCTTTCGGCGAAGCTGTCGATCACTTTGGAGGCAAAGCGGGCTTCGTAATCGAGCACATAGTGGGGAATGCCGATCCGTTCGGCGACGCGGCGTGCATCGTGAATGTCCTGGCCGGCGCAGCAGCTGCCCTTGCGGCCGGTCGCTTCGCCGTGATCGTAGAGCTGCAGGGTGATGCCGATGACGTCATGACCCTGGGCCTGCATCAGGGCCGCCGCAACGGAGCTATCGACGCCGCCCGACATGGCGACGACAACGCGCTTCCTGGCCCCTTCGGGCGCAATCTTAGGCTCGATGCTCATTCTCTTGCCGGCCGGACCATTTGGCTGTGCTGGCCCGAAAAGTCGGGTTCAGCAATTACAACTGCGCGCCTGCGCACATTTACAGCATTTTCCGTCGCACATGCAGGCATCGCGGCATTTTTTCAATGCCGCATTTTGTTCCGCGTCCATTCCGAACCGATCTCCGCCGAACTCAAATGGTCATTTCCGAGCATTATCCGAGGAATAAAGTCGCGGGCAAGGCCGCTGTTCGGGATCATCAAGTGTTTCCGCGCGTTAACCGGACTGGCCCGGAAATCGCTTTTTGAGGCTCAGGGTTCCCCTCGTTGCTCCAAAGCGGGATGAACCTTCAAGTCGCCTTCAGCCGAGCACCGCGATGACTGGATTAGCACACCCATTTATAGCCTATTCACTCAATGGGTTAGGGCTAATTTAATCGCAACCGGTTAGAACAACCCATGTGGTCAGAGAGTGTGTATTGAGTATCATGACCGAACAACAGATGAGAGCGCGCGGGCGCTACGTGATTGGCCCTGACGGGTCCCCGCTAACAGTTGCTGACCTGCCCCCGCGCGACACCAAGCGCTGGGTCATCCGGCGTAAAGCCGAGGTGGTTGCTGCCGTGCGCGGCGGTCTCCTCAGCATGGAAGAAGCCTGTGAGCGCTACAAGCTCACGGTCGATGAGTTTCTGTCTTGGCAGCGCTCGATCGACAAGCATGGGCTTCCGGGTCTGCGCGCGACGCGCATCCAGGATTACCGCGAGTAAGGTAACTCCTTGCGATAGAATTTTAGCGAGTGGCGTCGGATCCGATGCCGCTCGCTAACTGTTTGTTGACGTTACTGGACGGCCGCCCGGTGCGCCGTCAGGGCTTCGGCGGCACGGCAGCCGCCGGCTTTTTCACGGTTTTTTGGCTCGCCGCCGCGGCCTTGGACTTTGGCACCACAGCCGGCGGCGGAGCCGGTTGCGTTCCCCAGCCCATGGCCGTGGTGCTACCCTTGCAGCCCAGTTCCCCTCGCGACCAGCGTTCGACGTCGGCGTTCATGGCGGCGGCAACGGGCTCGGTCATTTTCAGGTTTTCGGTCGAAACGGTGGCGCTCGTCTCGTCCTTCGGGTCGATGCCGATGCGAAACGCCTTCGGGCCGCGCGGGTTCGGCTGCCCCAATTCGCGAATGTGGATGACGATCTCCGCCTTGCCGCCGCGCGAGGGGGCGTCGGCCTCGGCATGATAGATGTAGTCCTTCTTGAGCGGGCCGGCGGGGGCGAACCAGCAGGAATTCGCTCCCCCGGCGATGCGCGTGTACAACTCCGTTGCGGAACCCCTGGGGCCCTCGTCGGCAGCCGCGGAGATAGAGGCAACAGAGGGCATAGTCGGCAGGCTGAACGATGGGCCATCGCCGCCGCCGGAGGCACAGGCCGCGAGTGAGGCGCCGACGCCGAGCGCGACGGCCGTCGGCAGGCCGCGCGGCCACTCATGTGCGGTCCGGGGTGCTACGCCGGAGACTCGCAGGTCGCGGGCAGTTCGAGGTGTCTCGCTGTTCAAATTCGGCCTTTTGCTCGCTCTGATCTTTGCTCGTACCGGTCCCGGTCGCAGCCGGGGGCTGTTTCGAGGACTCGAACTCACTGATCCACCATTTTGCCCCTTTGCCCCGAGGCGACGCTGAACTCAAGGGGGTTATCCACGGGCCCAACGTCCGCCGGAATAGAAGCGATTGGCGGGACCAGAATGCATAAAGGCGGCGCCTCGGTGGCACCGCCGTGGCCGATTGGCCTTGGACACGAAAGAATAGTTGCGGGCTAGGGGAGTTAGCGCGGCCGGGGTCGGCTGCGCCGTCAATTGTGCCCCGAACCGCACGGGGACGTTCCACCCTGGGACGTCGCGTTTTGGCGCGACGCTCTAACGCAACATGGCGCCGGCCGTCTTTTCGACCCGGCGGCGCGAAGCCCGGTTGTCGTCACGGCCTTCCTGCTGGGCGGCAAAGCGGGCATATGATTCGGTCGCCGAATCGCGCTCGCGCATGGCTTCGGCCAATTGCTCTTTCATCGCCTCGATTGAGGTGCGCAGGTTGTCCCGGCGCTGGGCGGCCGATTTGGCGAACGTGGAATAAGAGAAGTGCGCGCGGTCGCGGATGCCGGTGCGGTCTTCTTCCACCTGGATCTGGCGGTCGAGATCGATGGCCATACCTTCGAATTCGCGGATCATGCGTTCAAGGTCTTCGACCTTGCGCGTCTTCTCGTCCACCATGTGACGACGCAATTTCAGAGCGTTGTCGCGAGCTTTCATAGTTCGATACCCCAAACAAATTCGAGCCTATGCGGGTCCAGGAACCCAAGAAACGTGCCAACCGGCAGGGTCGGCAGCGAGGGGCAAGGATGCAAAGTCTTTTGCCCTGTCAGCGTGCGCTAAGCCATGCGATAGGTCAAGTTGCCGAGACCGCGTCCGGGCATTGAGATTTGATATAACACTCTGCCATTAAGTTGCGGTAAAGCAACGCTCTAACTTTTGTGAATCGGCCGACGCTCCGAGGCCGTCTTTTTGCCTCGAACCCCCTAGGGGGACCAAGCGAATTCTGTTAGCTGTTGATTCGCATCAAGCTTCGGCAAGCGACCGGGCAGGGTTCGGAAGGGGTGGGCACCCCGGCCGATTCTGCGGGTCCGTGTGCCAGAGCGGGATCGAGAGGGCGCAAGTTCTAAGACATCGTTGCGAGGGTAACGGGCCGGGTTGGGCGCGAACGAGGCGGCATGCCTAATGTTTGCGCACGCCAAGTCCGCAGGGGCGGGAGTCCGTCTCAAGGTTTCGACAAGAATTCTTGAGATGATCTTCACTTCCTAAGAATTCGCAAAGACAAAATTAGGGTTTGTTAACTTCTGGGCGCTAAATTCCTAATCGAAAGTTTAGCTCGACGCAGTGGCGTTCTCGATTTGGGGCGAAGAGCAGACGCAACGCGGACGAGGCACGAGAGGACGAGCTCATGCGGGTACTTCTGATTGAAGACGACAGCGCCACGGCCCAAAGCATCGAACTGATGCTGCAGTCGGAAGGCTTCAACGTTTACACCACCGATCTTGGCGAGGAGGGGGTCGACCTCGGCAAGCTCTACGACTACGATATTATCCTCCTCGACCTGAACCTTCCCGACATGAGCGGTTACGAAGTCCTCAAGACGCTGCGCGTCTCCAAGGTCGCGACGCCGATCCTGATCCTTTCCGGTCTCGCCGGCATCGACGACAAGGTCCGCGGCCTCGGCTTCGGTGCCGACGACTATATGACCAAGCCGTTCCACAAGGACGAGCTCGTCGCCCGCATCCAGGCGATCGTGCGCCGCTCCAAGGGCCACGCCCAGTCGGTCATCGAAACCGGCGACCTGCGCGTCAACCTCGACACCAAGACCGTCGACGTCAACGGCCAGCGCGTGCATCTGACCGGCAAGGAATACCAGATGCTCGAACTGCTTTCGCTCAGGAAGGGCACCACGCTGACCAAGGAGATGTTCCTCAATCATCTCTACGGCGGCATGGACGAGCCGGAACTGAAAATCATCGACGTCTTCATCTGCAAGCTCAGGAAGAAGCTGCAGGCGGCGACCGGCGGCAAGCACTACATCGAGACGGTGTGGGGCCGCGGTTACGTTCTGCGCGATCCGGGCGACGAAGGCACGGTTGCGGCCTGATCCAAGGCCGAGACGAAATTCGGGGCCGCCTCCGGGCGGTTCTCGAGTGAGTTCAGGGGATGGCATTGATGCCGGTCCTCGATTTCCAAAGCTAATAATAATTCCCGTCCAAACAACTCGCAGGGGCCCGCTCAAAACGGGCCCCTTTTTATTTTGTGCGTGGCGACTCACTTTTGTTGCGCGTTCCGACTCTCCTTCGTCGATCCCCGCCTTCGCGGGGAGGCCGGAACGCGCGGAGCCGGCCGCCCCCTCTCCGGTGTCATCCTCGGGCTTGTCCCGAGGATCCATGTCTCGGTTTGCTCCGGCCACGCGCCAACCGACTCTTTGCTTGCGCGTTCCGACTCTCCTTCCTCGATCCCCGCCTTCGCGGGGAGGCCGGAACGCGCGGACCATGCAGCGCCACCGGTGCTCCGTGCGTGGCGGCCGGCTCCCCAGAGGGGAGTCGCCACGCACAAACAAAGAGAGTCGCAAGGCGCAATCTAAAACACGCCGCGGGCAAGAAACCCCGGCGGGATAAGAAACGGAGCGGGGCGCGTTGGCACCTGGGTGCCGAACTCGCAAAAGAAAATTCGGCGCCTCGACGCGCCCCACACAGCTGTTCTGCCGACCGCCCCCGATGGGAGGTACCTTACCCCTCCTGCCCGGTGGGTTCCGGGATGCCCGGATCAGGTCCGGGCAGTCCTCGACAACGGTTCGCTACGCGAAAAAACTCGGGCACGTTACGCCCTTGTATGTGCTGATCGCGCACGCTGCCCTCACCCCCAATCCGAGACGTTCTCGAGCTGTCCGCCGTTGATCGAGGCGAGGTGGGCTGAGTATCAATGCGCGGGGAGGGGGCGGGGATAACTTTTTTTAAAGTTTTTTTTCGATGAGTGCGGCCCCCGTCGCGTGCGCGTTGCGGCCGGCTCCCCGCCTGCGCGGCCGAAGCCGCTTCGGCGCGGCGAAGGCCCGCAGGGGAGTCGCAACGCGCCAAGCCAAGAGCGCGGGGATAACTTTTTTGCCGGAATTTTTGCGATTGGTTAAAGGCGGCTCTTTTGTTGCGCGTTCCGACGCTCCTACGCTTGCGCTTGGCGACACGCGTCCCGCGCGCCGGCCGCCAAGCGCGGAGCCGGCCGGAACGCGCGGAAGATGCAGCGCGACCGGAGGATTGTCATCCCGGGCGAGCCCACTTGCGAGACCCGGGACCCAGGAACGCAGGCGAAGGAAGTGTACTGGGTCCCGGCTCTCCAAAATTGCGCACGCGCAATTTCTCCGGCCGGGATGACAAACGATGGAATGCCCACGCGCCAACCAACTCTTTGCTTGGCGCTTGCGACTCTCGTTCCTCAAGCCGGTCCGCTTTTCATGGCGCGTTCCGACTCTCGTTCCTCGATCCCCGCCTTCGCGGGGAGGCCGGAACGCGCGGGTGATGCAGCGCCACCGGTGCTCTTTGCTTGCGCGTTCCGACTCCGACTTCGTTGATCCCCGCCTTCGCGGGGAGGCCGGAACGCGCAGGCGATGCAGCGCCACCGGAGGATTGTCATCCCGGGCGAGCCCACTTGCGAGACCCGGGACCCAGGAACGCAGGCGAAGGAAGTGTACTGGGTCCCGGCTCTCCGAAATTGCGCACGCGCAATTTCTCCGGCCGGGATGACAAACGATGGAATGCCCACGCGCCAACCGACTCTTTGCTTGTCGCTTGGCGACACGCGTCCCGCGCGCCGGCCGCCAAGCGCGGAGCCGGCCGGAACGCGCGGAAGATGCAGCGCGACCGGAGGATTGTCATCCCGGGCGAGCCCACTTGCGAGACCCGGGACCCAGGAACGCAGGCGAAGGAAGTGTACTGGGTCCCGGCTCTCCGAAATTGCGCACGCGCAATTTCTCCGGCCGGGATGACAAACGATGGAATGCCCACGCGCCAACCAACTCTTTGCTTGGCGCTTGGCGACACGCGTCCCGCGCGCCGGCCGCCAAGCGCGGAGCCGGCCGGAACGCGCGGGTGATGCAGCGCGACCGGAGGATTGTCATCCCGGGCGAGCCCACTTGCGAGACCCGGGACCCAGGAACGCAGGCGAAGGAAGTGTACTGGGTCCCGGCTCTTCAAAATTGCGCACGCGCAATTTCTCCGGCCGGGATGACAAACGATGGAATGCCCACGCGCCAACCGACTCTTTGCTTGTCGCTTGGCGACACGCGTCCCGCGCGCCGGCCGCCAAGCGCGGAGCCGGCCGGAACGCGCGGAAGATGCAGCGCGACCGGAGGATTGTCATCCCGGGCGAGCCCACTTGCGAGACCCGGGACCCAGGAACGCAGGCGAAGGAAGTGTACTGGGTCCCGGCTCTCCGAAATTGCGCACGCGCAATTTTTCCGGCCGGGATGACAAACGATGGAATTCCCACGCGCCAACCGACTCTTTGCTTGGCGCTTGGCGACACGCGTCCCGCGCGCCGGCCGCCAAGCGCGGAGCCGGCCGGAACGCGCGGAAGATGCAGCGCGACCGGAGGATTGTCATCCCGGGCGAGCCCACTTGCGAGACCCGGGACCCAGGAACGCAGGCGAAGGAAGTGTACTGGGTCCCCGCTCTCCAAAATTGCGCACGCGCAATTTTTCCGGCCGGGATGACAAACGATGGAATTCCCACGCGCCAACCGACTCTTTGCTTGGCGCTTGGCAACTCTCGTTCCGGGCCTTCGCCGCGCCGAAGCGGCTTCGGCCGCGCAGGCGGGGATCCAAGCGAGCTTCCGCATGCGACCAGTTTCGCATCCTCGCTTATGTGGCTGCATCTGATGCTGGCGCGAAGTCCGGCCCGCTGGAACACGTGCGCGCGTTCCTCGACACTCGTCGTGAGGACGCTTGCTTGGGTTCCCGCCTGGACCCGAAATCGCGCAGGCGCGATTCCGGCGCGGGAATGACGAAGCTGAGAGAGCGGTGCCGCATTGCCAATCCGCCGGGACCAATCACCTTCGCGGGGGCCAATCGAAGTGTCGGTCGGCGCTGAGCCCTTACTTGCGAAGCCCGACAAGCAGCAACCGTCTTGGCGTTTAAGATTGCTTCCAGGATTTGCGAGACTTCATCATGGCGCTGAGCCCTCTCTCGCGCCGAAGGCGCACAAGCGAGATGGCGAAGCCCGACACTCGGCAACCGGCAATCGGCAACCGGTAACGGGCAACATGACCCGGCTCGTCATCTCGTCGCTGCTCACCCCTCGGACGTCATCCCGTCGCCGCTCGCCACCGGCGAGCGGATCCTGCGGCGGGCCTTCGCCGCGCCGAAGCGGCTTCGGCCGCGCAGGCGGGGATCCACGACAAGTTTCCGCATGCGACCAGTTTCGCATCCTCGCATATGTGGCTGCATCTGATGCTGGCGCGAAAGCCGGCCCGCTGGAACACGTGCGCGCGTTCCTCGACACTCGTCGTGAGGACGCTTGCCTGGGTCCCGCCTGCGCGGCCCCCGTCTTCGGCGCTGGCGGCTCGCCGCGCAGGCGCCGGCGCAGCGGGCCGGCGCGATGGACGCGCGTGTCGCCAGCGCCAAACAAAGAGCGCGCCCGGCCGACGAACGTGGCCCATACAATTCTTCTGGTGATAACCGTCCCGTTCGCCTCTCTCACGGCAGCAAATCGGTTTGGCAAACGCCTAAGCTGTACGCACACTCCTTCTGCAGTCGAGATCAGCGCCCTTGGCCGATGTGTGCACACGTCTTGCGCACGAGAATGGCCGAGGGCTTGGCTAGGGTACGAGCATGAGGTCGCGAAGGCGGCGCATTGAATGGGCGATCCTCGCGGTGCTGGCGGTCCTCGCAGTGCCCGCAGGTCTCGCATTCGCGGCTGAGGTATCGGCGCTCGACAAGGGTGCTGACGCCTTGAAACGCGGCCGGCATGCGCAGGCGGTCGAGTTGCTGAACGAGGAGATGAAGGCGCAAGGTCGCCCGATCGAACTTCGCGCCCGAGCATATTATCTGCGTGCCAAGGCCTATGCCGCGCTGAAGCAGCCGGCGCTCGCCCGCGCCGACGTCACAATCGCGCTGTGGCTCAAGAAGCTCTCCGGCGCCGAGTCCGCCGAAGCGGAGCGCCTCAGATCGCAATTGCAGCCCGAGAACGCGGCTCCGACGGCCGCGCAGTCGATTGTCCCGGTTTCCAATGAGCAGGCGGCGCCGGGCAAGACAACGCAAACGGCACCGAAGCCCGCGGCGCCGGCGCATGACGCGCCTCTCACGACCGCCGGTGTGGCGCCGGTGACGTCCCAGCCGCTCGAGCCGGTCAAGGTGGCGTCACCTGCTCCAGTGTCCGCTGCAGAGGCGCGCAAAGTTCCCCGCACCACGGCCGTCGTGGTGCCGCCCCCGAGCCGCGGCGGAGAGAACGGCACCGTTGCCGACGCCGTGCCTGCGTGGACGCCCGGCACGTCGGTTGCGCGGGCGAACCCGGTCGAGGCGGCGCCGGGGGCGTCGAGCGCTCCGGCGGCAATCGCGCCTTCCGCCGCGTCACGGCCGCAACGTCCCGCATGGACTTCAAGCGGCGACATCGAGACGGGCTCTTTGAAATCGCTGGTGCAGCCGAGCGCCGCGGAGAGTCCGGCGCCTACGGAAACACGCTGGCAGTCAAACGTGGCCGCCGCTCCGGCCGCAGCTTCGCCGCGCGCGCCGCCGCCGCAAGCCGCCGAACCGCCGCGCTCCGTGACGCCCGCTGCGGTCATGACGCAACCGCCGCCGCAGCCCGCGACGCCGGTGGCGTTCGCGCCGGCCGATGCAGCGACGCCCGAGCCTCAATCGGCATCCGCACCAAGTGCGCACGCCTCTGGTTTGCCGCTCATCGGCACCTTGTTCGAGAAGGTGCCGTCGCCCTACGAAGCCGACATCGCGGAAGCCGACGAACTCCAGCGGCGGCGCTTCGAGAAACTGCGCAGCCACAACGAAGCCGTGCGCACGTTCCAATCCGTCGGCGGCGGGACGCAGTGACGGCGATGCGCGCGCTGGCAGGCGGCCAAGCGCGCTGGGTCGCTCGAGACCCGGATCGAACGATGGGGCTTTTTCACCGCATTGTTTCCGCTTGAGCCGGAACGATCGCGGCAGCACCGGCTTCGCCGCCGGCTAGGTTACAGGTGGCATGCGCCTGGCCGCCGCGACGATTGCCTCCGCGTCGATGTGATAGTGGCGATAGAGGTCGGGAAGCGATCCCGCCTGGCCGAAATGCTCGACGCCGAGCGCCCGGCAGCGGTGGCCGAGCACGCTGCCGAGCCAGCCGAGCGTCGCCGGATAGCCGTCGAGCACGGTGACGAGCGCGCAGTCGCGGCCGAGCGGCGCAAGGAGCGTTTCGATGTGGCAGGTGGCGGCCGCGGCGCCCATCTCGCGGGCACGGGCCGCAGCCGACCATCCGGCATAAAGTCTGTCCGCCGAGGTGACGGCGAGCACGGCGGTGTGTGCGCCTTTCGGCGCTCTCTTCGGCGTTCAACTGTGCCGCCGCCGCCAGCGCTTCGGGGGCGAGGCAGCCGGTGTAGGCGATCACGGTTCGCGTTCGCTTGGTCGGGGCTTCGACCCAGTAGGCGCCATCGACGATACTGCGCCGCGCCGCGGCATCGAGTGTGCGCGCGGGCTGCGCCAGGACACGCGTCGAAAGCCTCAAGTAAAGCGATCCGCCGGTTTCGTCGCGCAGCCAGGTCTTGGGGTCGGGCTCGGCATCGCCGTCCCGCTGCATGTAGTCGAAGCCCCACTGCATGATTGTTTCGAGTTCGTCGACGTAAGCCGGCTCGAAGGCGGCAAGCCCGTCCTGGGCCATGCCGATCAAGGGCGTGGCGATCGACTGATGTGCGCCGCCTTCGGGGCGAAAGCGAAATGCCTGACGGCGTCGCCACCAACATGAAGCGCGCGTCCTGGTAGCAGGCGTAGTTCAAGGCATCGAGGCCGCGCTCGATGAAGGGATCATAGAGCGTGCCGATGGGGAGCAGGCGCTCGCCATTGAGGCTGTGCGAGAGGCCGAGCGCGGAGAGCATCAGGAACAGGTTCATCTCCGCAATGCCGAGTTCGAAATGCTGGCCGCGCGGGGAATACTCCCAGGCATAACTCGACGGCACTTTTTCGTTGCGGAAGACGTCGGGGCGTTCCTGCCGCGCGAAGAGCCCGCGCCGGTTGACCCAGGAGCCGAGGTTGGTCGAGACCGTGACGTCGGGCGAGGTGGTGACGACGCGCTTGGCAATCGGGTGCTCGGAGCGGGCGAGATCATTGAGGATCAGGCCGAAGCCCTGCTGCGTCGAGGCTTCGCGCATGCGGGGATACGGGAAGTCTCGGGCACGGCAATGGCGGGCGCCGAAAGCCGGCGGCGGCCTTTGGCGGCGAAGGGCACGCGCGCGAGAAAAGCCTCGAGTTTTTCCGGCGCGATTTCGAGCCCCTCGAACTTGTCCCACTCGTGGCCCTCGCGCACGCCGAGCGTCTGGCGCCAGGTGTCCATCTGCTTCACCGACATCAGGCCGGCGTGATTGTCCTTGTGGCCCTGGAAGGGCAGACCGACGCCCTTGATGGTGTAGGCGATGAAGCAGACCGGGCGGTCGTGATCGATACTGGTGAAGGCTTCGAGCACGCGTCTCCAAATCGTGACCGCCGAGGTTCGACATCAGGGCGAGAAGTTCGGCGTCGCTGCGTGCGGCGATGAGACGCGAAACGTCGCCCTGGTCGCCGATCTCGTCGTTGAGGCGCTTCCTGAAGGCGGCGCCGCCTTGAAAGCAGAGCGCGGAATAGAGCAGGTTGGGGCAGGCGTCGATCCAGGCGCGGAGCTTGTCGCCGCCGGGTTCGCTGAACGCCGCCTGCATGGTCTTGCCGTACTTCAGGATGACGACGTCCCAGCCGAAATTGCGGAACATGGTCTCGAACTTTTCCCACAAGCCCTCGGGCACGATGGCGTCGAGGCTCTGGCGGTTGTAGTCGACGATCCACCAGGTATTGCGCAGGCCCTGCTTCCAGCCCTCGATCAAGGCTTCGTAGATGTTGCCTTCGTCCATTTCGGCGTCGCCGACGAGGGCGATCATGCGGCCCTCCTCGCGGTCGGCGGCGAGCCCGTGCGCCTTGACGTAGTCCTGGGCCAGCGACGCAAAGATGGTCTGCGCCGCGCCGAGGCCGACGGAGCCGGTCGAGAAATCGACGTCGTCGCTGTCTTTGGTGCGCGAGGGATACGATTGCGCGCCGCCGAAGGCGCGGAAGGCTTCGAGCTTGTCGCGCGTCTGCTGGCCGAGCAGGTACTGGATGGCGTGGAAGACAGGGCTCGCATGCGGCTTCACCGCGACGCGGTCGGTCAGGCCGGAGCACCGAGAAGATAGAGCGCCGTCATGGCGGTGACGAGGGAAGCGGACGAGGCCTGATGGCCGCCGACCTTCAGCTTGTCGGAGCTTTCGCGCAGGTGATTGGCGTTGTGGATCATCCAGGAGGAGAGCCACAGCACTTTCTTTTCCAGCGCCTTCAGGGCGGCGATGTCGCTTGCGGCCGTGTCGGTTGCGGCGTCGCCGCTCATGGCACGCTTTTTCGCGGCTGTGCTACGGGCCTTCATGGCATCGCTCCCCTCTTAACGTCCTGTCGGTGGCCGGCAAAGTAAGTCGCAAGTTGCGGCGAAGGGTACCAAAGTTGACTGGAAAATTGAATGGGAAGAGTGTTTCATGCCACAAAAGGCGACTGAATGGGACGCCATGCCAATTTCAACGCTCGACGATATCGACCGCAAAATCCTTGCGACACTCCAGTCCGACAGCCGCATCACCATGCAGGCGCTGGGCGACGCCGTCGGGCTATCGGCGTCTCCCTGTCACCGCCGCGTCAAGCTGCTCGAGGAGCAGGGCGTCATCCGCCAGTACATTGCCGTCGTCGACCAGAAATCCGTCGGCCTGCCGGTCAGCGTCTTCGTGTCGCTGAAGCTCGAGCGGCAGGCGGAGGAGGACCTGGAGCGGATCGCGCGCGCCATCCGCGGCTGGCGCGAGGTGCTGGAATGCTACCTGATGACGGGACCGCGCGATTATCTTTTGCGCGTCGTCGTCGCCGATCTCGCGGCGTACGAAAAATTTCTCAAGACCAAGCTGACGCGCTTGAAGGGCATCTCCTCGATCGAGTCGAGCTTCGCGCTGGATCAAGTCAAATACACGATCTCGCTGCCGGTGTGAGCGGCGCGCGTCGCGGCCGGTGTTCGTGGGCCTGGCTTCTATCCGTGTCGAAAGGAATCGTTATGTGCCAAGAACCCCTCCCCCTCGAGGGAGAGGAGGAGGGGGTGGCGTCATGTGGTTTCAATTGAAACGGGAAGTCTAGTTGCGCTTGGGCTTCGCCGCGTCCGCCGTCTTTTCCGAGACGGTGAATTCGATGCGCCGGTTGCGCGCCGACGCCGCGGCGTTGCGGCTCAGCGGCTTCGTCGCGCCATAGCCCCGCGCGGCGACCTGCGCCGGCTTGACGCCGCGCTGGATCAGAGCCCGGCGCACGGCCTCGGCCCGGTTGCGCGACAGCGACAGATTGTAGTCCGGGCTGCCGAAGCCGTCGGTATGGCCGTCGATGGCAATCGAGAAATTCTCGCAGCGCTTGGCGGCAACCGCCAGCTTGTCGAGCGCGCCGCCACTCTCCTTGGTGATCTTTGCCGAGGTGCTGGCGAAGGAAATGCCGGAACGGCGGAGCAGGGAAGCGAACTCGGACTTGCATCCGGACAGGCCAGCCGATGCCGGCTTGTCGATCGCGGCGGTGGTGATCTGCGACGGCGCCGCGGCCTTGGCGGCAATCGCTTGCGCGGGCGTCGTCGCTTGCGCCATGTAAACCGTGGCCTCGGCGGGCAGCGTGGCGAGTGCCGGCGCTTCGGCAGCGGTCCAGGTCGTTCCGGATGGGATGTGGGCGGGTACGGGGGTATCCTCGGCAGTGGCCACCGTCACGGTGGTCGTGAAGTTGACCTCCGGCGGCGGCAGGTCGCTGCCGGCCACCGCGGTTGCGGCCGGTTGCGGCAGCGTCAGGTGGCTTGCCACGCGGCTGATCGTCATGGCTTCGGTCATCGCTGGGCGGAGCGCCTTATAGACGGTTTCGTAGGCGAGAACCCGCTCTGGCTCGCCCGGGGCCTTGCCGGAAATGTGCGCGACGCCGTTCTGAATGCGAACCTTGGCCCAGGTGTAGCCGATGCGGTTCAGCGCCAGTTCGGCGGTGCGTTCCGACTGGCTCAGCACGAGCTTTGGATCATGCGCGTTGACGAGCAGCATGTAGAGGCTGGCGGCGGCGCAGAAGGCGGCGGAGAGCGCCAGGCCTTTGTAGCTCGAGCGGCTGTCGCTGCCGTTGGCTGTGAGTGCGTCGTTGGTGGCAGGCATCTGGAGCATCCTTGGGAGACGGGGCGCGCGCGGGAGGGCTTTGACAAGGCCCGCACCGGGCAGTCGGGAACCGACAGGGTCAATGGGATGCAACTCGACGCAACGAGCGCGATTCTGCTTGGATTCTCGTTGCTTTGCAATCGCCGGAAGGTAACGGAACGGACTTTTATTGCGCCGGCGGAAGGATTTGCGACCGCGGGTTTAATTCGCGGCGATGCTCGTCTATGTAAAGGGCGCAATGCTTCAACGAGGACGAAACGCCTGATGACCGCTCCCGCAGCCAAAGCCGTGTCCCCCCTCAAGGCGGCCATCGTACCGGTGACGCCGTTCCAGCAGAACTGTACGCTGATCTGGGACGAGGCGACGAAGATTGGAGCCGTCGTCGATCCGGGTGGCGATCTGGCGGCCATCGAGGACGGCATCGCGCAGACCGGCATCACGAATCGAGAAGATCCTGCTGACGCATGGCCACATCGATCACGCCGGCGGGGCAGACGAATTGCGTGAGCGCCTGAAGGTGAAAATCGAAGGCCCGCACAAGGCCGACATCATCCTGCTGGAGGCGCTGGAAAGGCAGGGCAAGGTCTATGGCATAGCGGGCTGCCGCAACGTCACGCCCGACCGCTGGCTGGAGGAGGGCGAAACGGTGACCGTCGGCGGCCACACGTTCGCGATTTTCCATTGCCCCGGGCATTCGCCGGGGTCCGTGGTGTTCTTCAACAAGGCCCAGCGTTTGGCCCTGGTCGGCGATGTCATCTTCCAGGGCTCGATCGGGCGCACCGATTTTCCCTACGGTGACCACGAGGCGCTGATTTCGGCGATAAAGACCAAGCTCTTCCCGCTCGGCGACGACGTCGCCTTCATCTGCGGCCACGGCAGCCCGAGCCAGTTCGGCATCGAGCGCAAGAGCAATCCTTTTCTGGTCTGAGGGCGTTCGCGACTCAGTAGCGGTGCCGCCGGCCGATGCCGATGTCGAGGCAGCCGAAGATGCCGCATTCGTTGCCGATGCCGCCGCCGCCGATGTGCTGGGCGTGGTTTTCGTTGAAGTCGATGGTCTCGACGCGCAGCGTCTCCGAGCAGCTGCGGCGGCAATACTCCCAATGGCCGCCCGGCAGCTGCACCTGCGGACCAAGCTCGGTCATACGCACGGCGCCCGTCACCGAGCCGTTGCCGAAGCGGCTTTCGGCGATCACGCTATCGGCGGCTTGGTCGTAGGCGCGGCGATCGCGGCGGGCTTCGGCGGAACCGGGGATTGCGGCGAGCGAAAAGCAAAAGGTCAGCGCCGAAAGCGCCAGGGTCAGTCTGCGCATGGGTGTTCTCCGGTTGCTGCGGCGGGCCGGACGTGCCGCAATGTTTGCCCCACCGCCAAGTCTGCCGCGCTCGTTCAGCGCGACATCGAGATGTTGATGCCCTTTAGCGTCGGTCCGCCCGTCGATACGGAGACCGAGTGATGGGCGCCGGCGAGCGAGACCGACATCGAGCCCTGAATACCGCCGGTGATGGCGAGGCTGATCTTGCTGGAGTTGGCCTTGCCGGTGACGGTGCCCGACTGATTGTAAGTGCGCTCCTCCCAATCGCCCGACACGGCGCCGTTGGCGTAGTTGAGGTTGGCGCGCAGTTCCACTTTCGCCGAGGCGTTGGCGCAGCGGATGGAAAGCCCGAGGGCCGCGCCGCCCGAGCCGCCGGTGTAATAGCCTTTGCAGCGAAGGCTTTCGGTCTTGCCGCCTTCCATCTGCGCCGTGCCGGAACCGCTCCAGGTTCCAACCAGCGACGGGAACGGATTTTCCGCCGCGGCGGCGGTTGTGCCAAGGGCCGTTGCGGCCATGAGCGCGGCGATCGCAAAAGCAGGCAACTGCATGCAAAATCGATTTTGCCGAAGCAAAGGTCGTCCCTCCGGTGCGGGTGTTTCAAGCGGCGCGATCTTGTCTCAAAAGTTGGCTTTTGGCGAGGGGCGAATGGCCAACTCCTGTAGTATTAGGGTCACACAATCGGGACCGGTTCTTGCCTGCCGCTGGCTTGCCGTTTGACGCGTTCGCACGCCGGCAGATTGCCCGCATCTGGCGCCCGCGGCCGCAAAATGTGGCGGCTGCCGCCGCCAAGTTCCGCATTTGCGCCAAGAAAGAGTCGCGATCCAGGTCCAGAAAAATGCGGCGCTGGCCAATGACGGGATCTGGCCGGCGGCAATCGAACGGCAAGCAACAGACAAAAAGTGTTCGAGCGGATTGTCCGGGCCGGTTTGCGACGCTCTTTCTTCGAGAGCGGGCGGCGGCCAGAGGCGGCAAGCCGTAATGACATGCCGCTTGCCACTTAATGAAACGCCACTTGGGGTTTTCACGAGTAGAGGGAGTTTGGACGTGGGAAAATCGTATCGCGTAGCCATCGCCGCCGCCGGTCTCGGATTGACGGGGTTGGCACTTGCCGGCTTTGCCGCCTCACAGCTCCAGGCCGCGACCACACTTGACCCGCTGGCGCATCTGATGGGCCGCTGGGCCGGCAGCGCCGTCATCACCACGGCGTCAGGATCGGCCACCAACTTCAAATGCATCGTCACCTACTTGCCGAGCAAGGAATTGGCTGGCGTGCAGCAGAACCTGCGCTGCGAGCATGAATCGAGCTTCAAACTTCAGGCCGCGACCGAACTGCAAGTCGAGGGCGACAAGGTCGTCGGCCGCTGGAAGGACAAGATCACCGACGCCGAGGGCACGGTCAGCGGAAAAGTGACGCCGACCGGCTTCGAAGTGCAGCTTGCTGGCCGCGATTTCCAGGCCACCATGGCGGTAACGGGCGCCGGCTGCGACCAGTCCGTCCGCGTCCTGCCGCAGAAATCGGAAATGTTTAAAGAGCTCGCCGCGACCCTCAAGAAGTGCTGACCGGCGCCTTCGGGTTGAAGCGGCTTCGCTCGAGCGGCTTTCGCTCGATCCTGTCCCACAACCCGAGCCTGGCCAGCTGACCCTCGATGGCCCATTCGGTTCGCGCGTGCTCGCGGGCGAGATCTAAGATCGAACGGCCGCTGGCGAACTTCGCCGCCAGTTCATCGCTCTCCGTTTCGGCCCAGCGGGCGCCGGCG
>CAVSZX010000020.1:0-26177 GCA_963732525.1 uncultured Alphaproteobacteria bacterium | reverse complement strand
CCGCGAAGTCGGAGTTGGAACGCGAAAACAGAAGGAAGTCGCCGACGACCAGCAAATAGTTGTTGGCGCAAACAAGATATCCCGGTTGGCGCGTGGACATTCCTTCTCCCCGTCCTTCACGGGGAGAGGGTTAGGGGTGAGGGTAGCCAACAAAGAATGGGCGGGCGACTGCCCCATGAAGAGTGCGTAGGGGCGGCCGCTTGTTCGAACCCGTTGCTGCCCCTCACCCCCGCCCTCTCCCCGCGTCAGTGCAGTGCGCGGGGAGAGGGAGCCCGGTTGGCGCGTGGGCATTTCACTGGTTGTCATGTATGGACGGCCCCTGGAATGCAAGTGCTTTGGCGCAGATGGGCGACGGACTTGGGAGCGGTCCATGTATACGGCCGTTTGTGCGGCACTTACGGCCGCTGGCCCTGATGAAGTTCGCTGAGATCGGATCTCCAATCATCCCGGCGCGGTGACGTGCCCGCGTGACAATTACGGAGTGTCCCGATCCCGGTCGCCTCGACCGTTCGTCATCACATGCGTTTGAGCTCTTGCCCTCTATTGACCGCGTGTTTTTCCGGTTGCCTTGAAGCCGCAGCTAGGCGGCCGCAGAGCACCCCGGTGACGGCACGCGGTAAACCTCGTTCCTGGCCAGCATCGCCCATGCGATCCTCGCCGATTTGTTGGCGAGCGCGACGGCTGCCAGTTTGCGCTTGGGATGCGCCGCCATTTTGAGTTCCCAATCGGAAACATTTTTTGCCCGCCCGCGCCGGATGAGCGCGAGGCGCGCGGTGGCACCCAGCACGAGCAAGCGGCGCAGATAGCCGTCGCCCTTCTTGCTGATATTTCCGCGCCGCACCGTATCGCCGGAGCTTTCTTCCCGCGGCGTCAATCCGATCCAGGCGGCAAAATCCCGGCCGCTTCTGAAGACCTGCGGATTGGGCAGCATGGCATCGATGGCGCTGGCGCCCGCCGGGCCGATGACGGGAACCTTGGTCAGGCGGCTTGCGCGTGCGTTGGTCTTCAAGCCTGCCGCGATCTCGGCGTCGAAGCGGCTGACGGCAGCATCGATGCTCACCCATGCTTGAGCCAACTGCTCGAGCACCAGACGCAGTGCCGGCGGCAATGGCTCGAAAACGTCCGCGCGCTTTGCGATGAGGGCCAGAAGATCGTTGAGGCCGCGTTCGCCGATCGGCTGCACGATGCCGAACTCGGAAAACGCCGCGCGCAACCGGTTCGCCAGCGCCGTGCGCTGCACGACGAATGACGCCCGTGTCCGGTGCAGCATGATCAAGGCCTGATCGGCTTCGTTCTTCACCGGCACGAAGCGCATCGAAGGGCGCGACATGGCTTCGCAGATTGCCGCCGCATCGTTGGCATCCGTCCTGTTGCGCCTGACGTAGGGCTTCACATAGGCCGGCCGAATAAGTTGGACCTCGTGGCCGTGGCGCTTTGCAAGCCGCGCCCAGTGGTGCGCCGAAGCGCAGGCTTCCATGGCGATATCGGACGGCGGCAGGCGGGCGAGAATTTTTCGACGTCGCCCCGCCGCAGCCGCTTGACAAAGGCGACCGGCTCGCCCGGCTCCTGGCGCACGCCGTGGGCCTGGAAAACCCTTTCGGAATATCGAACCCGATGCCAAGTCTGCTATTCTCTGTCATGGACGTCCCTCTTCCTGGTTCGAATCAACACTGGCCAGCTTGGCACACCGATGCCGCAAAGGGGCCGTCCACCCCATCATCCCGGCCGAAGAAATTGCGCGTGCGCAATTTTGGAGAGCCGGGACCCAGGAGACTTATCGCGCGAGAGTTCGGGTCCCGGGTCTCGCGAGTGGGCTCGCCCGGGATGACAATCCTCCGGTCGCGCTGCATCACCCGCGCGTTCCGGCCTTCCCGCGAAGGCGGGGATCGAGGAACGAGAGTCGGAACGCGCAAACAAAAGCGAGCCTGCCGCCGTTCGCGTTGGCTGTGGCACGTCCGCGCCAACCGGCTCGCCGCGCTGGCGCTGGCGCAGCGGGCCGGCGCCGCGCCCAACCGGCCGGCTCGCCGGAGTGCGAGTTGGTTGGCGCAAACAAAAGAGCCCGGTTGCGCTGCATCCCCCGCGCTTGGCGGCCGGCGCGCGGAACACGTGTCGCCAAGCGCCAACAAAAGAGGAGTCGCTGTAGTACCCGGATACTTTGAAATGAAAAACGTTTTCCCCGAAGGTACCGGCACCGAACGTTATGGCACCGCCAAAGTACTGGCCGCCGAAAGTACCGGCCAGCACATTGTCAGTCCCAAACGTGACCGCGAGGCGGCTCGTAGTGTAGTATGCGCCGAGATTTGCAGGCTTCGATCACAACCCACTGAACGGGAAAGACGCCCATGACCACCGATACCGCTGCTCCGCTTTGGCGCTCGAACATTTTCTGGGCGGCGCTGGCCCTGCTTGGCGCCGCAGCGCTCGGCGTCATCGCCTTATCGCGCGGAGAAACAATCAACGCCGTCTGGCTGGTCATCGCGTCGGTCTGCGTCTACCTCATAGCCTACCGCTTCTACGGGCAGTTCATCGCCAACACGGTGCTGAAAATCGATCCCAAGCGCCCGACACCGGCGCAGCGCCAGAACGACGGCCTCGACTACTGCCCGACCGACAAATACGTGCTGTTCGGCCACCACTTCGCGGCCATCGCCGGCGCGGGACCACTCGTCGGACCGGTGCTCGCGGCGCAGATGGGCTATCTGCCCGGAACGCTGTGGCTGCTCGTCGGCGTCGTCTTCGCCGGCGCCGTGCAGGATTTCATCGTGCTCTGGGCCTCGACCCGGCGCGACGGGCGTTCGCTCGGCGACATGATCCGCGCCGAAATCGGCGACGCCGCCGGCACCGTCGCCATGGTCGGCATGCTGATGATCATGATCATCCTGCTCGCCGTGCTGGCGCTGGTCGTCGTCAAGGCCCTGGCGCATTCGCCCTGGGGCACGTTCACCGTTTTCGCGACCATTCCGATCGCCATTCTCATGGGCATCTACGGCCGCCACATCCGCCCCGGCCAAATCGCCGAGATGTCGGTCATCGGTTTCGTCCTGCTGATGGCGTCGATCTTCTACGGCCAGCACGTCTCTGAAGACCCGGACCTGGCGAAAATGTTCACATTCACGGGCGAGCAACTGTCGTTGATGCTGATCGTCTACGGCTTCATCGCGTCCGTGCTGCCGGTCTGGTTCCTGCTGGCGCCGCGCGATTATCTTTCGACCTTCCTCAAGATCGGCACGATTTTCGGCCTCGCCCTCGGCATTCTGATTGTTCAGCCCGACCTCAAGATGCCCGCCGTCACCAAATTCATCGACGGCACCGGACCCGTGTTCTCGGGCACGCTGTTCCCGTTCCTGTTCATCACCATCGCCTGCGGCGCCGTCTCCGGTTTCCATGCGCTCGTCTCGTCCGGCACGACGCCGAAGATGCTCGAAACCGAAGCCCACGCACCGTTCATCGGCTATGGCGCCATGCTGATGGAAAGCTTCGTCGCCATCATGGCCCTGATCGCCGCGACGACGCTGGAGCCCGGCGTCTACTACGCCATGAACTCGCCCGCCGCCGCCATCGGCACGACCGCCGCCGACGCCGCCGCCAAGATCTCGAGCTGGGGTTTCGTCGTGACACCCGAAATGCTGGAGCAGGCGGCCAAGGACGTCGGCGAAACGACCATCCTGTCGCGTACCGGCGGCGCGCCGACCCTTGCCGTCGGCATGGCCGAAATCCTCTCCGGTGCCATCGGCGGCAAGGCCATGATGGCCTTCTGGTACCACTTCGCCATTCTGTTCGAGGCGCTGTTCATCCTCACCACCATCGATGCCGGCACCCGCGTCGCCCGCTTCATGATCCAGGATCTGGTCGGCTCATTCGTCCCCGCATTCAAAAATACGCGCTCCTGGAGCGCCAACATGATCGCGACCACGATTGCGGTCGCGGGCTGGGGTTATTTCCTCTATCAGGGTGTCGTCGATCCCTTGGGCGGCATCAACACGCTCTGGCCGCTGTTCGGCATCGCCAACCAGATGCTCGCCTGCATTGCGCTGCTGCTGTGCACCGTCGTCTTGTTCAAGCTGAAAAGAGAAAAGTACGCCTGGGTCTCGGCCGTCCCCATGACCTGGCTCGCCATCTGCACCCTGACGGCCGGCTGGCAGAAGCTGTTCCACGCCGATCCCAAGATCGGCTTCCTGGCGCAGGCCGCGAAATACGGAGAGGCGCTCGCCAAGGGCGAAATTCTGGCTCCCGCCAAGGACGTCGGGCAGATGAGCAGAATAGTGACCAACAATTACATCGACGCAGGGATGGCCGCGGCCTTCATGGCGCTGGTCATCGCCATGCTGGTCTTCGGCCTGCGTTCGATACTTCAGGCGCGCGCCACGCCGAATATCACGGCGCGCGAAACGCTCGTTGCGGCGGAGTAGGAACATGATGGTCCGAACGACAGCCCCCTCACCCCAGCCCTCTCCCCAAGGGGAGAGGGAGAAGACGGGCGCGGCCGAACCCGGCCTGACGGCGCGGTCACTCTACCGCCGCCTCGCCGCCACCGCCCGGCTGATGGTGGGGGTGCCGGACTACGACGCCTATGTCCGCCACCGCCTGGACATGCACCCGGACGAGCCGGTCATGAGCTACGAGGATTTTTTCCGCGAGCGCCAGCAGAGCCGCTACGGCACCAACGGCGGCAAGATTTCGAGATGCTGCTGACCATCTCAACAGACTGATAAATAAGAATAATAAGAAACGTGTGCGATGCGGTCGGATTTTCCACAGGGCGATTCGAAAAAGTCAGGAATGAAACGGTTGTACTCGACGTTGTCCTTCCAATCGGGCGGATCGAGCAGAAAAGTTTCGCGTAGGTTCGGCCGCCCTGCAACGTCTCAGAGTGGGTTGCGTATCGCCAACGAGGCGTCAATTGATGGGCCGAGCCTGAAAGGGCTCGGCCTATCTTGTTTTGTCGGCCGGTATTCTGGACCGGAACACTTTCGGGCCGCGGCCCTACATCTGCTTCATGCGCTCGAGCACGACCTGGAAGGCCTCCGAGCTGACGCTGAACTCGCCGCGGTAAGGATTGTCCATTGCCGCGATCAGGAACATCAGCAGTCCGATAAGACCGGAATAGAGCCCGGTCAGGAACATGTGCCGACGCGAATTCTCGACGTAGAAGAGCCACGTCAGCACGATGCTCGCCGCCGCGCCTGAGATCATCACCCACCAGATCATGCCCGGCAAACCGCTGGCCGCACTCAGCGCCCTGAGCCGACGCATCTCGTTGGCGCGGCCGAAGGCTTTGACCATCTCCTGTTGAGTGATGATCTGGCCCTGGGTCTGCGGCTCGTAAGCCAGCATCAGCTTCTGGATTTCGGTGAACATCTTGGTGCCGCCAGAAGGGCGCTGGCCCTTCTGCTGCTTCGGCCACGACTCTTTGATCACGTGATCGGTGTAGTCGATAATGATCGTCTGCAGCGAGCCCCGGGTCGGCTCGGGGTAGTTGCCGGCGTTGCGAAACAGGGCTTCGAGCGACACGGCTTCCAGCGTCGCCTTGTTGTCGGCATCGGCAAACGTCTGCCAGACGCCGACGGAGATGAGGCCGAGAGTGATGCCGTAGAAACCGACAATGGCGCTGAAATAGAAACCGATGATGTCGTTGGCTTCCATGACGTGGCCGCGGCGGCGCCCCAGCACCCAGCGCGCGATCACCAGACCCAGAACCCCGAAAACCACGAAGGCGCCGACCGTCAGCAGCGCAAAATGCAGGCTGCTCAGATCATAAACCCAGTACATCATGTGTCGTCGATCCCTGTTCCCGGTCCCGGCAACCGGGCGGCGGAAAGTGCGAAGTCGATCCGCCCACGTCAAGGGCGAATGTGCGGGCCTCAGGAAAACAGAATTGCCAATGCGGAGGTACTGCGCCCGCGCTTTCGGTCCATCCCGTCGCCAAGACCACTCCGACTTCGAGACTTGCCGGGCGTGCGTCGCCGCACTACAGCGGTGCCATGGCCCCACCCCTTCTGACATTGAAAAACGTCTGGCTGACCTTCGGCGGCACGCCGCTGCTTGAAGGCGCAGAATTGTCCGTCGCTCCCGGCGACCGCATCTGCCTCGTCGGCCGCAACGGCTCGGGCAAATCGACGTTGCTGAAGATCGCCGCCGGGCTCGTCCAGCCGGACCAGGGAGAGCGCTTCGCGCACCCGGGCGCGGCCATCCGCTACCTGCCGCAGGAAGCCGACTTTTCCGGATTTGAGACGACACGCGCCTATGTCGAGGCGGGCCTCGGGCCGACCGACGATCCCTATCAGGCGGCCTACCTCCTCGACGAACTCGGCCTCTCGGGCGACGAAAACCCGGATCGACTTTCAGGTGGGGAAGCGCGCCGCGTGGCGCTCGCCCGCGTGCTCGCCGCCAAGCCGGATGTCCTGCTGCTCGACGAGCCGACCAACCATCTCGATCTCCCGGCCATCGAATGGCTGGAGGACACACTCTCGAAGTCGCGGGCGGCGATGGTGCTCATCAGCCACGACCGGCGCTTCCTGCACAACCTTTCCAAGGCGACACTGTGGATCGACCGCGGCCGTTCGCGGCATCTGAACGAAGGATTCTCGAGTTTCGAAGACTGGCGCGACAAGGTCCTGGAAGAGGAAGATGCGGAACGCCACAAGCTCGATCGCAAAATCCTGCGCGAGAACGACTGGATGCACGGTGGCGTTACCGGACGACGCAAACGCAACGTACGCCGCGTGCGCGAACTGCAGGACATGCGCAAAGAGGTCCGCGAGCGCCGCTTCGTCCAGGGCAACGTCAAGCTCGATGCGGCCGAAGGCGTTCTCTCAGGCCGCCTCGTCGTCGAGACGAAGAATGTCTCGAAGCGCTTTGGCGATAGAGACGTCGTCGACGGCCTCACCATCCGCGTGCTGCGCCACGACCGCCTTGGCCTCGTCGGGCCGAACGGCGCCGGCAAGACGACAATCCTGAAGCTCCTGACCGGCGCGCTCGCTCCCGACAGTGGCACGGTGCGCCTCGGCGTAAATCTCGAACTTGTCGCGCTCGACCAGCGCCGCGACGAGCTGGACCCGAACTGGACGGTGCAGGATGCCCTGACCGGCGGGCGCGGCGATCAGATCGTGATCAACGGCAAGGCGCGACACGTCGCGAGCTACATGATGGACTTCCTGTTTTTGCCCGAGCAGCGCCTGACGCCGCTGTCCGTGCTGTCCGGCGGCGAGCGGGCACGCGTCCTGCTGGCCAGGGCCCTCGCCAAGCCGTCCAACGTGCTCGTGCTCGATGAGCCGACCAACGACCTCGACCTCGAGACCCTCGACCTGCTGCAGGAACTGCTCCTCGATTATCCCGGAACCGTGCTGCTCGTTTCCCACGACCGCGACTTCCTCGACCGCATAGTCGGTAGCGTGCTGGCGCCGACGGGGGACGGACGCTGGATCGAGTACGCGGGAGGGTATTCCGATATGCTGGCGCAGCGGCGCGGAGAGGAGCTTTCCAAGTCGCAAGCCAAGGTGGCGGCTTCGGGACGCAGCTCCGACACCGGAGCCCGGGCCCCAGTCACCGCCTCTGAAGACCACACGAAAATTGTCCTACAAGGACAAGCATGCGCTCGAAACCCTCCCCGGCGAAATCGCGCGTCTCGATAACGACATTAAGAAATTGCAGTCTAAGCTTGCAGATCCCGATCTCTATACACGCGACAGGACCGCGTTCGAAACAACGAGCGCGGCGTTGAGCAAATGCCAGTCGGACCTCGATACCGCCGAAACTCTGTGGCTTGAAATCGAAGAGCGGCGGGCGGCCCTAGGCACTGGCGACTGAGAGTCGTCGCGCGAAGCCATTGAATGGTCGGTCAAGGCACACCGCCTGCGCGGGAAGGGCCAATTCGCACCCGGGGATCGACCTCGCGTTATCGTTAGGTTGCGCCTGTTGTTCCTTGCGCGCAAGTATCTAGTCATTACGGATTTTTGCTTAGCGACGACTTCGATGAGCTCGTGTTGGCCTCGCCGAAGCCCGCAAACTGCGCGGCTTTCGGAGCAGTTTCGTTCGAACTTCCCATTTCACAACTGCATACGGTTTTTGTCCGGAGCGGGAATGCCTCAGAATTCCAATTCGACACTGACGCCGCGAGAGCTGGAGTGTCTGACATATTTGGCCAGGGGGCACTCGAACGTCGGCATTGCAGCGGAAGTCGGAATAAGATCTCCAACCGTCGCCATGCACCTTGCCAACGCCCGCCTGAAACTGAAGGCCGCCTCGCGCGAACACGCCGTCGCCATAGCGATCTCGCGCGGCCTTATCACGCTGTAGCTACGAGACCCGCGCGATGGCAGTGGCCACCGGACTTCACTTTGGCGCCGCCTCGTCTTTGACCTCGTCGCATTTCTTGCCGATGAAGTCGTTGATATCCTCGACCAGCGTTCCCGACAGCATGTTGACTGTATTATCGGCGGCGGTTGCCGTCCAGAACGCGCCCTTGATCAACGCCGGCCCGTCGACCTTGCCCCAGTTCATTTTCGCCGAAATGGCCTTGCCCTTTTCGAACGCGACCTTGGGCGAAAACTCGAATTTGATTTCGGCCTTCGGTTCCTTGTCACGATCGACTTCGCAGCTCACC
Source organism: uncultured Alphaproteobacteria bacterium (assembly GCA_963732525.1). GTDB lineage: Bacteria > Pseudomonadota > Alphaproteobacteria > Rhizobiales > Hyphomicrobiaceae > Hyphomicrobium_B. Next base: position 17,575 of record CAVSZX010000020.1, on the reverse strand, counting down.
GCATGCTTCTCGAGCTGGCTCTCGTGCTTCGGCTCGCTCATCGCCTTCGCCAGATCGTCGCGCTTCAACTTCAGCGAGGAGGTGCAGCGAACCGGACCATAGGGCCAGGTGACTTTCATCCGCGCCACCATTTTGACGAGCTGTTCCTTGCGCCAGCTTTTCATGACGTCGCAGGTGATGTCCTGGCGCCCTGCCGACGTTGGATTGCGGAATGCGGAGCAGATTTCAGACTTGCAGGCCTTGCGCGCCTCTTTCTCAGCCTTCTCTTCCGGCGTCAGGATCGCGGCTTCCGATAAAGCCCCACTCTCCTTGATATCGCTTGCGGGTGGCTTCGCCTCTGTCTGGGCCAGATCTGCCGGCTTGGCATCCTCCGCCAGAACAGGATTTATCACCGACGCGGCCAAGGTTAGGACGCTCAGAATGGCGATAAAAAGAATGACAGACTTGACCCTCACTTGCCCAAGACTTTGCATTTTGACCCACCATTTCTGAGAATTGACCCTTGGCCTCAGCCTTTCGCCCGAGACTGAAGCGCGAATGTGGCAAAGGCGCCCGGATGGGGCCCGCCCAATTCGGTGCCGCTTGAACGTTGCGTACGCACCCCCATATCCTGCGGAAGCCAGTACCCGCGAGCCGCCATCATGGGGCTCGTTGGCTGCAGGAATGGCCTGATTGCTGGCATTCCGTCCCACGAGGTCGCTTCGTTTCGAGGACCAGGAGAGTTCATGTCACGAATTCCCACGCTGTCGAACCCCCTGCTGCTGGGGTTCGAGGAGATCGAGCGAATGATCGATCGGGCGGGCAAGGGCTCCGCCGACGGCTACCCCCCTTACAATATCGAACGCGTCGTCAAGGAGACAGGCGACGCGGAAATGCTGCGTATCACGCTCGCGGTTGCCGGCTTCACGCGCGAACAACTCGAAGTCACGCTTGAAGACAATCAGCTCACTGTTCGCGGCAAGCAAGCCGAGGACAAATCGCGCGAATTCCTGCATCGCGGCATCGCCGCTCGGCAGTTCGCCCGTACCTTCGTATTGGCCGACGGCATTGAGGTGAAGTGTGCCGATCTCGCCAACGGGCTCCTGTGCATCGACCTCTACCGGCTCGAACCCGAACGGCTCGTTCGAAAAATCGAGATCGGCGGCGACGGAAAGAACAAAGCTCGCGCGTAGAGTTTTTCAGGACACAGCCAGCCCGCTCGAATTGTCCGAGGATCGGACGGCAGATACTGGACCTTTGGGCCTCTCGAAATTGCCCGAATGAAGAGCCATATATCAGGAGACGATCCTCGTTCCTTAAAGGAGGAACAGCATCATGAATACGAAGTCTACCGGCAAAACCTCGACAGGCGTCGATCCGAGCGCTGTGACGATCATGAGTGAATTCGAATTTGCTCGGCTCGGTGACGGCCACGTTGCCTACATCAAGACTTTGTCATCGACCGACGCCAAGAAGATGTTCCCGATGGTCGGCGACATCCCCAATGGCATCAACCTTTTTGCCCTGCACGGCGCCGACGGAACACCGATCGCCTTGACCGATACGTTGCAGGCTGCAATCGGCCACGCCCAAGACGGCGACCTCGATATCGCGCCACTGAACTGAAGCAATGACCTTGAATGATATAACGCCCCGGCTCGACGAGAGCCGGGGCGTTTACTTATGGCGCATGTCCACCCGCCCGCTTCAGGCGAGCTTGAACGGCATGTCCTTGCCGGCGAAGTAAGCGTCGATGTTGTCGAGCGCCTCGAATCCCATCTGGTTGCGCGCCTCGACGGCCGCCGATCCCAGATGCGGAAAAAGGAAAGTGTTCGGCAGGTCGTAGTAACCTTCGTTGATCTTCGGCTCGCCCGCGAACACGTCGAGCCCGGCATACGCGAGGCGTCCCGATTTCAAGGCCGCGATCATGTCGCCGTCGTTGATGAGGTCGCCGCGTGCCGTATTCACGACGATGGCGCCTTGAGGCAGTTTTTCGATGGTCGCCTTGTTGAAAAAACCGCGCGTCTCGGGCGTCGAGGGCGCGTTGATGGAGAAGAACTGCGAGACCTTGAGCAGGCTGTCCAGGCTGTCGTGATAGGTAACGCCGAGTTCCTTCTCCTTCTCCACCGGCTGACGGTAGAGGTCATAATAGTGGATATCCATCTCGAAGCCTCGGGCGCGCTGCGCCAGAGCCTGGCCGATCTTGCCGAAGCCGTAGATGCCGAGCACTTTGCCGTCGAGCCGCTGGCCAACGAGTTGAAGCGGTTGCCAGCCGGGCCAGGCGCGCGCGCGGATCATGCGCTCACCTTCGGGGGCGCGGCGGGCGGACCCGAGCAGAAGCAGCATGGCGATCTCGGCGGTCGCGACCGTGACGCCGTGCGGCGCGTTGCCGACCTTGATGCCACGCGCCTTCGCCGCCTCGAGGTCGATGTGATCGAAACCGATCGAGAAGGTCGAGATGCATTTGACGTTTTCGGGAATGCGGTCGATCACGTCCTTGCGGCACTTCTCGTTGAGGGTGAGCAAAATGGCATCGACGGATTTCGCCTTTTCCAGCATTTCCTCGATCGTGATCTTGGGGTCGCCGCCATGGGCGACAACGTCATAGGACGCCCTGGCGCGGGCCATGACCGCCTCAGGCAGCGGCCAAGTGATCAGAATCTTCTTTTTCATTGTTATGAGAGCTCCCGGGTGTCCGACTTTCGTAGGGTAACGCTTCTGCCCGACTGCCACCGTCCTGACAAGGCCAAAGCCGCTTCTCGGCGGCGCTAAGACGACCCTGCGATGGCGCCCAATTCGCACCGCGGCAATGCCCGAGCCGCTTTGTGCTGCGCCACCGCAGTGCGGCAAGAAACCAATTGTTCACCATGACGGGCGCAAGATTTGCCCCGTTCTACAAAGCCGCTTCCAGCCCCAAGGGCCGCCATGTCCCGCCCCTCGCTGCGCATTGTCGTTGTTTTCGTCGCCGCCCTGGCCGGGCTCAAGGTCTGGGCTCAGGACCGCTATCAGCGCGGCATTTTCCACGAGACGCTGATTGCAGCCTATGGAGACCAGGCGCGCGTGCGCTGCCAAAAGGAAGTTTCAAAAAACCATTCAGGCCGGCTCTCCACCAGCACCGAGGCCATGGAAATCACGATTGGCAGTCCATACACCGCGGTCGCAGTCTGGGATTTCGACAATCCGCTTTGGGACGTCCGCTACCGCCATCCCCATATTCTTTTGAGTGGCGATAAGGGCGGGGGGCCGCGCTGCGCCTTCGACGTCGTCGCCGGCCTTGCGAGCCTAGGCGAAGCGCGGAATTAGAAACCGGCGCCACGTGAGCGCCGCACGCCGTCACTGGGCTAGCGTCGGACGCCGACACTGGGCTAGCGTCGGACGCCGACGATGGCGATCTGCACCATGAAAAGGTGATCGAAGCGGCCGCCGGTCAGGCGCGACAACAGCTTGGTGCGCTGGCTGAACGGCGTAACCGGCCCAACCCACTCGATCGCAAATCCCGCCCGCTCGAACATGTCCACGAAGGTATCGGGCGTGAACCAGCGCATGTGCGTCCGGTCGAAGACGCCTTTGTCGGCGAGATTGAAGCGCCCGGAGAAAAGCTCGCGCACGACGCGCCAGTGCGACACATTCGGCGAACTCGCCATCACCATACCGCCGGGGCGCACGAAACGGGAAAGCTCTGCAACGACCCGGCCCGGTTCGATCAGGTGCTCGAGAACTTCCGAGAGGATGAGGGCGTCGAAGGAGGCAGGCTGCCAGTCGAACACGAGCGTCTCGACGTTTCCCGTCACCACTTCGCTCAAGACATTGCGGGCTTCAGCCGCCGCGCTCTCGAAGAGCTCGACGCCGACATAGCGCCCGCAGCGGCCCTGCTGCAACGCCAATGCCCCGGTCGCCCCTGTACCGCAACCGACTTCGAGAATGGCGGCGGAAGGATCGCGCGGCAGCCGGTGCACGAAATCGGCGCGAGCGCCTGAAAAGTAGGCCTCGGGCTTTTCCGCGTAAAAGTCACTGAAGTTGGCGGCCGTTCCGGTCGTATCGCCCATCACGTCCCTGCTCCACGCTGCCGTCATCGCATCCAAGACGACTGGCTTACCACTCAAGTCTTGAATGCCCAGCTAACGAACCGGCCGGTGCCGGCGATCACGACCCGGAAGTTTTGATCTTATGCCGTGCGAATTCTTAATTCGAAATTAACCGAGTGAGCACATGACTGGAGATGATGGCTGCATTCCGTTCCGGGGTGCAGGCATGTCGTTGTGCATTGTCGAGCTATCGTCTTGCGTTTACCGCTCGGAAACAAGTTCGCTCGCGTAACCGCTGCCGCCTTCATGGCGGCGGTGCTCGCGGGTGCGTGCGCAAGCCCAGCCATTGTGAGCGGCCCCGATTTCCTTTCGGGCGAACATCAAAAATCCCTCCAACGGGTCTACCGGCTCGGCGTCGGCGACAAACTCAAGGTGACGGTCTTCGGCGAGGAGAACCTCACTGGACCACTCGAAGTCAACGCGCTCGGGCAAGTATCGATGCCGCTCATCGGCGAGGTCCCGGCCAAGGGGCTGGCCCTACATGAATTCCGCGATGCCATCGCCAAGCGGCTCGCTGACGGCTACCTCAAGAGCCCGAAAGTCAGCGTCGAGATGACCAACTACCGGCCGATCTACGTGCAAGGCGAGGTCAAGAACGGCGGCGAATTCCAGTTCAAGAACGGCATTTCGCTGAGAGACGTGGTCGCCATGGCCGGCGGCTACACTTATCGCGCCGACCAGACCTACATTTACATCGGCCGCGAAGGCGAACCCGATGTTGCGGTCGGCCTGCCTGCCGACGTTCCCGTGCTGCCGGGCGACAACATCCGTGTCCCGGAGAGATTTTTCTAGCGTTTCCGGCCGGGAATAGGCGCGGGCAAAGGTATCATGCGTGACGTGCGGCAAGGATGGGACATGCGGGGGGCGTTGCTGAAACGCCGCCTCAAAGTCACCGTATCCGCGATCGCCCTCGCCGTGATGCTGATCCAAGACGCGGCCTTCGCCGACGACCTGAACCTCGACAATATCGACGGTCTGAACACGACGACCATCGCCAAGAAGCAGCGCGACGAAGTCTGGGACCTGAGAAAGCAATACGGCGCCGAGCCTGTCGCCGGGCACAACCGCTCTTTCGCCAAGCCTGACGGCGTCAGAGCCGGCAATTATGTCATTTCACCCGAAGCCGGCGCGCTCGTCACCTATGACGACAATATTTTCGGTTCTAATGCGCAAAAAGAGTCCGACATTCGCACCGAGCTGACGCCGTCGGTGACGTTTTCGTCCGAATTGCCGCGCCACGTCCTGGACTTCTCGCTCGACGGCAAGATCGTCGATTTTGCCCAGCACCAAGACCAGAATTACGCCGACATTCGCGGCAAACTCGACGGGGCGCTGCATTTCGACAGCGCCCATACCATCTCGATGTCGTTGCTGTCCTCACTCGGGCACGAAGAACGAACAAGCCCGGAGTTCCCTTTCTCCGCCCGCGACCCGGTCCAGGTGTGGCACAACAAAGCCGCCTTCGGAATTACGCGCGACGTCGGCCGCCTCTACGGCACGATCGCCGCGTCGGCGGAAAGCTGGGATTTTGCCGACAACATGCGGCTCGACGGCCTGCCGCTCGACCTCGATCCGCGCGACACCAAGAGCTACAGCACGCAATTACGCCTCGGCTATCGCATCTCGCCCGGCTTCGATCTGGTCGGCAAGATCCGCGGCGTGAAGATCGACAACAAGGGCGACGGCTTCAGCGACCTGGACGCCTATGGCTACGAAGCGCTGGCCGGCCTCGCCTTCGAAACCAACCCACTGCTGCGCTGGCGCATCCTCGGCGGTTTCGGCGTACGCGACTACGAGCAGCTGGGCGTCGCGAACCTCAACACGACACTGCTTGAAGGCAGTGTCGAATGGTTGCCGACGCAACGGTTGACGATTTATGGCGCCGTTACCCGGCGCGTGAACGAAGTCGGCGGGCCCGATGGCGGCGCCTCGATCCAGACCGGACTTTCCCTCCGCGCCGATTATGAGATTTATCACAACCTCTTAGTCAATGCCGGGGTCGCGATCCGGGAGGATAAATCGGTCTCCGACGGCTCGCGCGAACTCACCTACGGGTTTGGCGCCGGTCTCGAATATTACTTCAGTAAAAACTGGCTGTTCACCTTTGCCTACCAACATGACGTCCGGGAATCCGACAGTGATTCGCGCGACATGGACCGCAACCGGTTCATGGTCGGAGCGAAGCTGCGGTTCTAGGACCGGTGAATGAGCGAGGACGGCGAAAACCAAGAAGACGAAAAGGAAGGCGGCGGAGCATTGAGCTTCGAGCGCGCGCTTTCGGCTGTCAAGAAACGCCTGAAAATCGTCGCTGCCCTTCCGATTGTACTCGCATGTCTGACGGCCGCCATCGTCGCCAACATGCAGAACCGCTACGACGCCTCGGCCCTCGTCCAGATCGACCCCCGTCACAAACTGGTTTCCAACCTCGATACCGTCGTCTCGGACATGAAAGGCGACTTTCCGACGGTCGAAAGCGAGGTCGAGATCATCCGCTCGCGGCCCGTGATCCTCTCGGTGATCGAAACGCTCGGCCTGCGCAACGATCCCGAATTCACACACGGCCACAAGATGAACTGGCTGAAATCGAAGCTCGGATTGGCCGAGGAGCCGGATGAAAAAATTCCCGAGCGCAAGGCCCCCATCGCCCGTGACCAGATCGCCGAGGTTCTGACGCCCGAGCAGCCCGGCACATTCATCCCGGAAAAGGACGAAGTTGCCGTCGCTTTCGTCGAGCGGCTGAAGGTCGTTCGCGTCCGCACCACGCTCCTGATCGACATCCGATTCTCGGCAACCGACGCCACCAAGGCCGCCAAGATCGCCAACACCATTGCCGAAACCTATCTACACCAGCAGATCGAAACCAAGCGTCGCGCCAACGCGTCCGCCAGCGAAATGCTTGAAAGCAAGATCGAGGAGATACGGGTCAAGGTCGCAGAGGCCGAGCATAAGGTCGAGCAATGGAAGGCACGCAACAACATTTTCGATTCGGAAGGGTCCGTTCTCGGCGAAAAGCAGATGGCGCGCTTGATGGAACAGACCGTCAATGCCCGCAACGCAACGGCGGAAGCCAAAGCGAAATTCGAGCAGGCCCAGAATCTCGCCAGCAAGGGCGACGGCGGCACGGCCATTGCGGAAGTGCTGAAGAGCCCGAGCGTGCAATCGCTCAAAGACCAACTCGCCGCCGCCAACCGCAAGGCGGCGGAACTGGCGACGCGCTACGGGCCGAAGCACCCCGAGTTCATCAAAAGCCGTGCCGAGGTCGGACAAGTTGAAATTCAGCTCGCCGCCGAAATCGACCGCCAGATCTCCAATCTGAAAAACGAATACGAGGTCGCCGACTTGCGCGAACGCCAGCTCGCCCAGAACCTGGCGCAGTTGAAGGAAATGCATGCCGGCACCAAGGAAACCGAGCTACGAGCTCAAGAATCTCGAGCGTGAAGCGTCGACGTCGAAGACCATGCTCGAATCCCTGCTTGCCCGTTACAAGCAGACGAGCGGCACACAGGATTTCCAGCTGCCCGACGCCCATATCGTCGAGAAGGCGGACATTCCCCTTTATCCCGCTTCGCCTAAACGCAAGCAGCTGGTCATCATCGCGACCATCGCCGGCCTCATTCTCGGCGTCGGCATCGCGATCCTGCTCGAGCTCATGGCCCCGGGCGTCAGCCGGCCGGAGGACGTCTCGCGCGCCTTGCAGGTCGAGCACCTCTCCTCCCTGCCCGCCCTCTATCCCGAGGTCGGCGAGCAAGTCCCGGCCGCCAAGGCCGTTCGCCTGATCGTTGCCGAGCCCAACGGCATCTATGCCGATGCCATCCGCGGCGCCCGGCGCGAACTCGATGCCCGCCGGCGCGTTCCCGGTCCGCGCATCATTCTGGTCACCTCGTCGATGCCCAACGAAGGCGCCGATACGGTCGCCTCCAATCTCGCTCACCACTTTGCCTTGACCGGCGCCCGCGTTCTTCTCGCGGACGCGGACATGCGCCGCCAGCCGCTCACCCGTCAACTGGCGCCGACACGGCTCGTGGGCCTCGCCAAATCCCTCTCGATGCGCCGCCCGGTAGAGACTGCGATCCTGCGCGATAGCGTGACGGGACTGCATTTCCTTCCTGCCGCCGGCCCCTCACCCTTGACCGGATCGATCCCCGAGTTGCTCGGCAGCGCCTTCGCGGCCGAATCGATCGGCAACCTCAGAACCCGCTTCGACGTCATCGTCGTCTCCGGACCGCCCGTCATGCCGGTCATCGACAGCCGCATTCTGGCAGACTTCGCCGATCAGATCCTCTTCGTCATGACGTGGCAGAAGACGCCGAAAGCGCTGGCCAAGAAGGCACTCAAGCTCTTCTCCGCCAATTTCTGCCAAGGTGGCAGGCGTCGTCTTGAGCGAAGTCGGCGAAATGGATCCCGCCTTCGCCGGGGAGATCGCCGCCGCGCGCCGAGAACCGCGCAACTGGGGACCAGCGTCCCGCGACGCCGCATAGAATTCGACGCCGAAAGACCAACAATATGCTGCTCTCTTCAAGATAAATTTAGACAGTTCAGATTAGATCACTGACGACGCATTGCCGGCACTCGTTGCCGGTCTGAGATCGGATGCAAGAGCAACCCCTGGGTTAATTGTATGACAACGCAGACAAGCGCCGCTCCCGCCGCCGACAAGCGCGACAGCGCCACGGCCGAAACGCCCAAGCGACGCCTCTCGCGCAACGTCGCAGCCGACATGGTTGCGATCGGCGACATCCTCTCGATTATGCTGGGCGGGCTGCTGCCGGCTCTCATCTATGCCTATGCCGGCAACGTCTCCTTCGACCAGGTCCTGGTCTTGCAGTCGGTTCTGGTCGCAGGGTTCATCACCAATCTCTGCCTGCGCTTCCGCAACATGTACGATACCTCGCGCATGGACCGCTTTCCGCTCGATCCCTTCGAGCTGTTCATTGGCATCATTTGCGGCATGGTCGGCGTGCTCGGCATCGGACTGCCGCTGGCGCTGCGCAACATGCACATTGTCGTCTGGTACGCCGCTTGGCTCTCGGCCAGCTTCTGCCTCATCCTTTATGTGCGCATCATCTCGCGCAAGATCCTGGCCCAATTCGCCGCCGAAGGCCGCTTCGACCAGCGCATCGCGGTATTCGGCGCCGGCCAGATCGCCCGCCGCGTTCACGATTATCTCAAGACGCCGCACATCGGCATCTACTTCGCTGGCGTCTATGACGATCGCGCCGGCGAGGATCGCATCAATCCGGAAGGCCTCGAAGTCGCAGGCAAGCTCGAGCATCTCGTCGCCGCCTGCCGCGAAGGCAAGATCGACCGCATCGTCGTGGCCCTTCCCGCCTCCGCCGACCAGCGCATCAGCATGATCGTGCGCAAGTTCGAAACGCTCCCCGTATCCACCCACGTCGTGACGCACATGTCGTCGGACCTGGTGGACGGCGACATCGCCCACAAGGTCTCGAACCTCGGCCCGGTCGGCCTGTTGGACGTAAAAAAAAAGGTCTGACGGGCTGGGCGCCGGTCACCAAGCGTCTTGAGGATATCGTCCTCGGATCGCTGATCCTGCTTCTGTCGCTGCCGCTCTGGCCGCTGATCGCGCTCGCCATCAAGCTTGAAAGCCGCGGCCCGATCGTCTTCCGCCAAAAGCGCCGTGGCCGCTTCCTCAAGGACTTCGACGTCCTCAAATTCCGCACCATGCGCGTCATGGAAAACGGCGCCGACGTGCGCCAGGCCGTGGCGCGGGACAAGCGGGTCACTTTCGTCGGCCGCATCCTTCGCCGCACCAGCCTCGATGAACTGCCGCAGCTATGGAACGTCTTGAAGGGCGACATGTCGCTCGTAGGCCCGCGACCGCACGCCGTCGTTCACGACGAGGAATTCGCCCGCCTGCTCGAACTCTATCCCGACCGCCACCAGATGAAACCGGGGCTCACGGGGCTGGCGCAGATCAAGGGCCTGCGCGGCTCGACGGCAGCGCCCGGATCGATCGAGGCGCGCGTCGCGGAAGACCTCATCTACGTCCAATCCTGGTCGCTGATGCTCGACCTGCAAATTCTATCCAAGACCATGGCCGCGGTCGTCGCGGGCACCAACGCCGACTAGACCAAGACGAACCGCCGCGATCAGAACCGATGAAACGCAAGCTCAAGAAAGCGCCGTGGCAGATCATACTTCTGATCGCGTCCTTCTTGTGCCCGACGGAGCTCTCGCTTTACATCGCCGGCCTGCGCTTCCCCCCGCACCGCGTCGCGCTCTTCATCCTCTTTCCGATCGCCATCCTGCGGCTGCTGAGCCAGCGCGGCATGAAGCTGCGCTCCTACGACATCATGTTCATCGTCTACAACGTGTGGACGATCGGCATTTTCATGTACCATCAGGGCCAGCAGGAAGGCCTCGTCTACGGCGGCTCGCAGGCACTTGAAAGCCTCGGCGCCTATCTCGTGGCGCGCGTATGGATCCGCACCGAAGACGATTTGCGGGCGATGCTCAGGGTGCTCGGCTACGCCATCGCCATCGTGGCCTTCATCGCGCTGCCCGAAACGCTGTTCGGCCAGATCTTCACGCACAATATTCTGCATTCCATCACCGGCTACTATCACCCGATCGGCATCGAGGAGCGCATGGGGCTGACGCGCGCCTACGCCGTGTTCGACCACCCCATTCACTATGGAACGTTCTGCGCCACCATGGCGGCGCTGTTCTGGTATTCGCAGAATACGCTGCAGGATCGCTTCAAGATCGCGGCCCTGCTGACGGGCGCGACGCTGCTCGGCCTCTCTTCGGCGCCGCTGCTTTGCCTCGGCATGCAGGGCGGCATGATCGTCTGGAACGCCGTGACGCGAAAGCTTCCCAAACGCGGCCTGGATCACCTTCGCCGATCGTGGCGGCGCTCTATACCGCCGCGGCCATTGCATCGACGCGCGGCCCAATCGCCGTCATTGCGACCGGCATGACGCTCGATCCCTGGACCGGCTTCTACCGTCTCCAGATCTGGGAGAACGGCATGAACAACGTCTGGATGTACCCGATCACCGGCCTCGGCCTTGGCGACTGGGACCGCCCGGCGTGGATGTTCTCGAGCACGGTCGACGCCTTCTGGCTGGTCATCATGATGCGCATGGGCATTCCGGCCTTCCTGTTGCTGGTTATTGCGATCACCATGCTGGTGCGCGGCGTCAACAAGCGGACGATGAAAGGTCTCAAGGGCAAGCGGCCGGCAATGACGACGTTGGCGCGGGCCTGGATGATGTCGCTCATCGCCATCAGCCTGGTCGCCACGACCGTGCATTTGTGGAACGTCACGCACGCCTATTTCTTCTTCTTCCTTGGTGTCGCCGGCATGTTTGCCGATCCCCGGAAGATCAAGGAGAAGGTGAAGTCGAAGGTCGTGGTGTCGAAAGCCGGAGCCGCCGCTCGCCTATCCGATGCCGCCCTATCCGGGGCCGGGACGCCCAGCCGGAATTGCCGCCGCCCCACGGCTATCCGTTGCCGAACGGCGCCTACGCCTATTGAGGCGCGGCCTATCGACAAAGCCGCGTTGCGACGATTGACGCGCGGCAGTTCAATTCGGGACGTCAGTCACGCGGCCGGACGGACGGCAAAGCCGGCGCCGGCCTCTGCCTCCGCGACTTCGCGAACGAGGGACGCGAGTTGTTCGCCGAGGATACGACGCCTTGGCGTCCCAACTCTCGCTCGCAACGCGGGCGCGGGCCTTTTCCGCATCATAAGGTTCGTCGAGCGCCCTGCGGATGGCGGCGGCGAAGTCGCGCGGGCCCTTGGCGACGCTGACGAGATCGCGATAGCGCCCGAGCGCCGGGAAATCGGTCGTCACCACCGGCCGGCCGACGGCCAGGTATTCCTTGAGCTTGATCGGGTTGCAGGCCTGGATCCACTCGCTGTCGTTCCACGGCATGATCAGCACGTCCATCGCCGCCATGTAGCTGGCAACCTCTCATAGGGCTTGCGGCCGAGCAGCTTGACGTTGGCGAGCGGGCACCAGCCCTCGGGCAGCGAGCAGCCGCCGACCAGGGCGAACTCGACGTCGAGCAGCTGCTTGCGCGACCTTCGACGAACAGCGGCGGATCGAACGTGTGGGCGTCGATGCCGCCGATGAAGCCGACGCGCGGGCGCTGCAAGACGGCGACATCGGCGGGTCCGGGCGAGCGGGCCCTGCCGGCGGCAATGAACGTCTCGAGATCGACGCCGTGGGTGATCAGCAGTTGGCGGCTGCACCTCGCTCTGCTCTTCCGCCATCAGCACCGGGTTGCAGTAGACGACGAGATCGGCTGCGCGCTTCATGGCGTCGATCTGCGCGCCGACGACGTCGGGATCGGCCTCGGGGAAGGCTTCGAAGCGGTCGGTGCGCTGGAGGACCAGCGCCGCGTGCGGAATTTTCTCGGCGAGCGACGCGCCGGCCGGGCAATGCATCCACAGCAGCGGCCGGCGTGATGCCGGCGCGGCGCGCGGCGAGGCGGATCTGCGGCGCCAAGCGCCCAGCGCGTGAGCGTCGCGCCCCGTCGTCGCCCGGCACCGAGAACGGCGAATAGACCCAGAACTTGTTTTCGACCCTGACGAGGCCGCGCGCCAGGCTTTTCAGCTTGCGGCCGATGCGGGCGGCGAACTGGCCCTTCTCGTCGAGCGAGGGCATGCGCACGGCGAGCGAATTGACGAACAGGACCGGCTTGTCCTTGGCGAGGCGGCGCATGATCTGGAAATCGAAGTGGCCGCGGTTGTGATACCACCAGTCCTCGCCGCCGATGCAGATGATGCCGTCGAAGCCGTCGCTCGGCTGTTTACCGGTTTCAACCATGGATTTTTTCTCGCGCCCGTCTGCGCCATCAGGCAATCTCTGCCCGCTTGAGACTGCCCGAGCCCGCCTTAATCCCGCGTTAGTCCATGACCAGAGTTGGGGCATCATTAACGGTGAGTTAGTGGCTGGCGGGTAGTGTGGGGGCAGTCCGAAGCGCGTTTTGTATCTGGTACGCCATGTCTGCTTTCCGTTGCGACGTGTCGATTATCGTTGTGAGCTACAACACCGCCGCCATGACGCTGGCGGCTCTCGACTCCGTGCTGCGCCGAACGAAGGACGTCAGCTACGAGGTCATCGCGGTCGACAATGCCTCGACCGACGGCTCCGCCGACATGATCGCGAACCACCCCGTCGGCGCCGATCTCATCCGCCTCGGCGAAAACATCGGCTTTGCGCGCGCCAACAACGCTGGCCGCACGCCGCGCCCGCGGCACGTTACATTCTGCTGCTCAATCCCGACACCGTCGTGCTCGATCGCGCCATCGACAAGCTCGTCGCCTTTGCCCGCTCGAACCCCAAGGCGCGCATCTGGGGCGGGCGCACGGTGTTTTCCAACGGCACGCTCAATCCGTCGTCGTGCTGGCAGCGCATGACGCCGTGGAACCTCTTCTGCCGCGACGACGGGCCTGACCGGCCTCTTCCCGCATTCGAGCCTGTTCAACGGCGAAGCCTACGGCGGCTGGAAGCGCGACAGCGTGCGCGAGGTCGATATCGTCTCGGGCTGCTTCTTCCTGATCGAGCGCGAGCTCTGGGAGGGGCTCGGCGGCTTCGATCCGCTCTTCTTCATGTACGGCGAGGAAGCCGATCTCTGCCTCAGGGCCCGCGGCTTCTCCGCCCGGCCGCATCATCACGCCCGAGGCGACGATCGTGCATTACGGCGGCGCCTCCGAGCGCGCGCGCGCCGGCAAGATGGTCAAGCTGCTCGCCGCCAAGATGGCGCTGATCACGCGCCACTGGCAGCCGCCGCTCGTGCCGCTCGGACAAAGCCTGCTGACGCTCTGGCCGCTGACCCGCTGGATCGCCTGCGCAGCTGAAAGCGGCGCTGACGGGTTCGCGCCACGCGCAGCAAACGGCGGACGATGGCGCGAGATCTGGACCCGACGAGCCGAATGGCGCAGCGGCTACAGAACGCCTGTCCCCGCAGCCGCTTCCGCCATCGCCGCGCCGCCGGCTTTCGTTCAAACGGCTCGCTGAGGACACCCATTCGATGGCACAAGAGACCACGATCTCCAAGGCGAGTACCGCGCCGCGCATCGTGCGCCCCGAAAGCGAATGGGCCGCCCGCGCGATCCCCAATACACCATCGCGACGCTTGTCTACCGACCGCGAACAGTACGACGCCATGCGCGCCTCGTTCCGTGCCGGCGGATTCAAGGACGAGGATTGCGAATATCTCTTCGTCGACAACACCGGCCCCTTGCAGACCGACGCCTATCGCGGCCTTAACGCGCTGCTCAATGCGGCCGCAGGCGCCCTACGTCATCCTCTGCCATCAGGACGTGCGCCTGCTCGAGGACGGACGCCGCAGCCTCGACGTTCGCCTCGCGGACCTGACGCGCAGGATCAGGCCTGGGCGCTGGCGGGCAATGCCGGCGGCGTCGCGCCGGGCAAGCTCGCCCTGCGCATCTCCGACCCGCACGGCCGCAACGTCCACGTCGGCGAACTCCCGGCGCGCGTCGCTTCGCTCGACGAAAACTTCATCGTCGTGCGCCGCGAAGCCCGCGTCGGCTTCTCGCGCGATCTCTCCGGCTTTCACTTCTATGGCGCCGACATCTGCCTGCATGCGGCCCAGATGGGCTTTTCGCGCCTACGTCATCGACTTCCATCTCGAGCATCTGTCTCCGGGACAGGAAGAGCGCCGACTTCTACGCCATGGAACAGGCCTTCATCGACAAATGGGCGAAGGCGCTGTCGCCGCAAATGGCTGCAGACCACCTGCGCCCTCGTTGCACCTTTCCGGCGCACCGGTCGGAGGCCTGATCGGGCGCTTCGCCGCAAAGCCGGTCTCCAAGATCATGCGACGACTGCCCGGCGCGCGGGGATGGACGCGCGTCAAGACCAACCCGGTCTGATCGGAAGAGACATGCACAAAGCTGCAGACGATGCGCGCATTTCGGCAGCCCGGTTCGGCGCCCAAGGCGCCATGCTGTTCACGGGCTACGGCCTGTCGCAGGCCATGTCGTTCTGCCGCAACGCCATGCTCGGACACGCGCTGTCGCCGCGCGATTTCGGCATCGCGGCATCGATCGCGCTGCTGCTTCAGCTGGTCGAAACGCTGTCCGATCTCGGCTCCGACCGCCTGATCGTCCAGGCCGACGACGGCAACGACACGGCCTTCATCGCGACCACGCATACCGTGCTCGCCGCCCGCGGCGTCATCCTCGCGCTGGTCATGGTGGCCTGCGGCCCCTTCGCCGCGCAATTCTTCGGCACGCCGGAGGCAACTGAAATGTTCCTCTGGGCGGCTGCCGTTCCGCTCATCAAGGGCTTCAGCGATCTCGATTGCCGTCGCGCCCAACGGCATTTCGACAACCGCCGCAGATCCTGGTCGAAGTCGTGCCGCAGGCCATCGCGCTTTTTGCCACCTTGCCGATGGTGCGCCTGGCGCCGAGCTATGCCGCCGTCGTCGTCATCGCCCTGATCCAGGCCACGGTGAGCGTCGTCGTTTCGCGCATGGTCAGCTCCGCGCCCTATCGCTTCGCAGCGAACCGCGATGTCATCAACCGGCTCGTCGCCTTCGGCTGGCCGATCCTGATCAGCGCCCTGCCGCTCATCGCCGTCTATCAGGGCGACCGCGCCATCATCGCCCATCTTTATGGCGTCGAAACGCTGGCGGCCTATTCGGCGGCCTTCATGATCACGATGGTGCCCGGACTTCTGGCCGCCCGCGCCGGGCATGCGCTGATGCTGCCGCTGTTTTCCGATACGTTGCGTCAGGGCGGCGCGCTCAGAAGCCGCTTTCGCGCTGATGAGCGAGGCGACGGTTCTGCTTGCCGCCCTTTATCTCGCCGCCTTCGTGATCGGCGGCGGCCAACTGCTGACGCTCGCCTTCGGCAAGAGCTATGCCGGCTTCGGCGACGTCGTCGCCTGGCTCGCCGTCATGTGGTCGCTGCGCATGCTGCAGGCGGTGCCCGGCATGGCGCTGATGGCGGCGGGCGAAACCAAGCCGTTTCTCGTCGCCGGCATCATTCGCGCCTCGGTGCTGCCGCTGGTGCTCTACGCCGCCCTCAACGGCGCCGCTCTCGCAACACTCGCGACGTTCGGCTGCGCCGGCGAACTCTGCTCGCTTCTGTATGTATCGCTGCGGCTCGAGAGCGTCGAACGCGGCCTTGGGCGCATCCTGCTGCTCCGCGCGCTGTTCTTGATTCCCGCCGCAATCGTCGGGCTGACGTTTGCGCTCGCGGCGTTCACCGGCCCGGGACGCATCTTCCTCGCAATGATCGGGGCGCTCGCCATGCTGGCGGCAACAGGTGCCGCCGTCATGCCGGCACTGCGGGCCCAGATTCGATATTTTCTCGCTCATGCCGAGGCGCTGCCGGCGAAGTAAGCCGCTATCGCGGGCCTTTCTCTTTTCATTACACATTCCGACTCTTCTTTTGTTGCGCTTGGCGACTCTCCTTTGCTTGCGCGTTCCGACTTTCTCTTTTCTTGCGCGTGGCCGCCCCACCAACCCCACGCGCATTTGCGTCGAGCCGGCCGGAACGCTCTTTCGTTTGTGCGTGGCGACTCCCCTCTGGGGAGCCGGCCGCCACGCACGAGCACTCTTTTGTTGGCGCGTTCCGACTCCGACTTCGCGGAGCCTGCCGGAACGCGCGGGTGATGCAGCGCCACCGGAGGATTGTCATCCCGGGCGAGCCCTCTTGCGAGACCCGGGACCCAGAATTCTCGCGCGAGAATCTCCAGGGTCCCGGCTCTCCAAAATTGCGCACGCGCAATTTCTCCGGCCGGGATGACAAACGATGGAATTCCCACGCGCCAACCGGGCTCCCTCTCCCCGCGCACTGCACTGACGCGGGGAGAGGGCGGGGGTGAGGGCAGCAACGGGTTCGAACAAGCGGCCGCCCCTCACGCACTTTTCATGGGACAGTCGCTCACCCATTCTTTGTTGGGCTGCCCCTCACCCTAACCCTCTCCCCGTGAAGGACGGGGAGAGGGAATTTGCACGCGCCAACCGGCCGGCGAAATTCCAACGCGAACGGCGGGCTCTTTGTTGGTCGTTGGCGACTCCCGATCCGAGAGCCTGCCGCCAACGACGAGGTCATGCGCCGCGAACGACGTTTTGTCATCCCGGGCGAGCCCACTTGCGAGACCCGGGACCCAGACTCTCGCGCGATAAGTCTCCTGGGTCCCGGCTCTCCAAAATTGCGCACGCGCAATTTCTCGGCCGGGATGACAACCAGTGAAATGCCCACGCGCCAACCGGGCTCCTCTCCCCGCGCACTGCACTGACGCGGGGAGAGGGCGGGGGTGAGAGGCAGTAAGGGGTTCGAACAAGCGGCCGCCCCTCACGCGGTTTTCAGGGACAGGCGCTCTCCGATTCCTCGTTGGGCTGCCCCTCACCCTAACCCTCTCCCCGTGAAGGACGGGGAGAGGGACTTGCACGCGCCAACCGGCCGGCGAAATTCCAACGCGAACGGCGGGCTCTTTGTTGGTCGTTGGCGACTCCCGTTCCGGGCCTTCGCCACTCCGAAGCGGCTATGGCCGCGCAGGCGGG
>CAVSZX010000019.1:0-66758 GCA_963732525.1 uncultured Alphaproteobacteria bacterium | reverse complement strand
GACAGGCGCCACATTCCGCTGTAGCCTTTTTTTGCACGGCAACAATTCGGAGACCACATGCGCGGCTGGACCCTCGTTTTCGACCTCGACGGAACACTGGTCGATACCGCGCCCGATCTCGCCGCCGCCACCAACCATGTGCTCTCGAAGTTCAACCTCGCACCGGTGGATGAACGCGGAATCCGCCCCTTCGTCGGTCACGGTGCCCTTGCCATGATCGCGGAAGCCCTGCGCAGCCACGGCCGCAAGGTGAGCGACGACGAACTCATCGACCTGTTCGAGATCTTCATCACCCACTACACCGCCAGGATTGCCGACGACAGCCGCCCTACCCCGGCATTGTCGCCGCGCTCGAAGCTTACAAAGCGAAGGCGTGACTCTGGCTGTCTGCACCAACAAAATCGAGGCCCACGCCCGCATGCTGCTCGATGCCCTCGACATGAGCCGGTATTTCTCGGCCCTGACCGGGCGCGACAGTCTCGGCGCGTCCAAGCCCGATCCGAGACACTTGACCGGCACCATCGCCCTCGCCAAGGGCGACCCATCGCGCGCCATCATGATCGGCGACAGCGAAACCGACATCGCCACCGCCAAGGCGGCATCGGTGCCAGTCGTCGCCGTCGATTTCGGCTACAGCCTCGAACCGGTGCGAGCTTCGCGCCCGACGCCGTCATCAGCCATTTCGACGAACTGCGTCCGGCGATCGATCGCTTGGCGCGCGCCAAGGCAAACCGGCTGAACCTGCGACGAGTCGATCAATACGTAAGCACCTTGGCGTCGCCGGTCATCACTTCCTCGATGAAGTGCGCGGCGCCGACGATGCCCGTGCACTCGGGGATCAGGTCTTCCTTATGCATGTCGAAGAGATCGAGCCCCGGCGAGCAGCAGTAGAACTTGACGCCGGCGGCGTGCGCTTCCTTGATGAAATCGTAGACCGACTTCGGCGCGCCCGGTCTTCGGGTGCAGCCCTTCCGCGACGCCCTTTCTTCATCAGCTGCGCCGAGACCGCGGTGCAGATCACCTCGGCCTCGTAGCCCATGGCAGCCGCCACCGACGCCTGGAAGATCGGCGCCCCGAGTTCCTCGCAGTTTTTCGGATCGGTGTTGGCCATGATGATGATGAGCTTCTTGCTCATGGGCGCTCCCTGGAGGCTGCTTGAAGAACGGTCATGGTAGCGCGTCGCCGGGTTGCACTCAACCTATGGCGCGGCTCAACCTTTGCGCGGGATCACCTTGCGATAGAGCGCGATCGACGCCGGCAGGATCACCAGCTGGCCGACGAGGGAGGCCAGGAGGCAGACCGCCGTCAATTCGCCGAAACGGCGCAGCGACGGCAAATCCGAGAGCATGGTGACGCCGAGACCCAGCGCCAGCACCATCGTCGTCAGAACGACCGCGGGGCCGATATGATGCACCGTGCGCCGCAGCGCCTCGGCTTCGGTCCCGGCCGCGCCGCCGAGCTTCTCCTCCTCCAGGCGGAAGCGGTTGAGGAAGTGAATGGTCGAGTCGATCGCCAGCGAGAACGCCACCGTGATGGCGATGATGGAGGCGAACTGCAAGCCCTCGCCCGCTACGTAGAGCAACGCCCCGGTGGCGAAGATCGGGAACAGCGACGGCAGAATGCTCGTGACGCCGGCGAGCGCCGAGCGCAGGATCAAGGCGAGTGCGATGAAGATCAGCGTCAGATCGATGCCGACCAGGCCAAAGTTCAGCTCGTTGATGAGGCGCGCCGAATTGCGCGCGGCGATGGCCGGCAGCCCGGTGACGACGATGTCGTAGCCCGGATGCGCCAGGCGCACGGGTTCGAGTTCGGTGTCGAGCTTTTCGACCACGGGGAGGATCTGGCTGGCGTCGATGTCGGGAAGCCGCGCGGTGACGAGGACTGCGTTCTCTTCCTTGGAGATGAAGCGGCGGACAAGATGTTCCGGCAGCAGCCCGACGTACTTCTTCACCGTTTCGATGCGGTCGTCGCCGGCTTCCTTCAGCCAGCGGCGCAGACTTTCGAGCGACCAGGTATTGCCGAGCCCGGCCTTGCGCTCGACGACATCGTGGGCGTCGGCGATGACGGAAAGCGTCGCGGCATCGTAGAGGGAGGCCGTCGCGGTCGCCTTGGCGCTCGTGCCCCCCCAACTGATCATGACGTGCATCGGATTGGCGCCGGTGAGTTTCTTGTCGAGCCTGCCGGTGGCGTCGAGCGCCTGCTCCTTGTCGGGCACCTGATCGGCAAGGCGATACATGGGTTGGAGCTGGAAATAGGCGTATCCGGTGCCGGCGACGGCAGCGATGCCAAAGAGTGTGTAGAGAAGCGGATAGCGGATCGCATGCCCCATGATGGCGGTGGTCAGCCGGTAGAGAAAACCGATGCCGCCACCCGTATCTTCGAGCCCGGCTTCGATCGGTCCGGTCTCCTTAGCGATCAGCAGGGCGGCGAGCGTCGGCACGACGACGGCAACCGCGATGTAGGAAATGGCGACGGCCAGCAGCGAGGCGATGCCGAAGGTCTTGATCAGCGCCGATTTGGCGAAGGCGAACGAGAACAGCGCCAGACCCGCCATCAAGGCGGTGAGCAGGCAGGCAGGCGCCACATCACGCACCGCGCGCCGCGCCGCTTCGACGCGGTCGACGCCAGCCATGATCTCGCGGCGGATCGCGAATACGAGGTGCATGCTATCGGAAAAGCCGGAGACGAGAATGAGCGGCGTGATGACGTTGATGAAAAGATTGAGACGGAAATCGAGACTGCCGAGAACGCCCAGCGTCCAGAGTATCGCAATGGCCGGGCCGGCGACCGCAATCAGCGTCAGCGACACGCGACGGAAAAACAGAAACGCCATCACCAGCCCCGCCAGGAATCCGAGGCCGTTGTAGACGACGCGGTCGCGCTCGACGGCGTTGCGGATTTCGAGCTGCATCACCGGGGCGCCGGTCAGCTTCACCGCCAGCCCTTCGCCCACGAGTTCCTTTTCCGCCGCGGCCTTGATGTTGGCGACCACGACCTTCGCCGACTGTTCGGCGACGGCAGCACGATCGAGCGCCAGCACGATCAGCGCCAGCGTCCCGTCATCAGCCAGGAACTTGCCCTTGACGATGTCGTTGCTTCTGATCGCGGCCACGACATCGTCGAAGGCGCGTCCCTCGGGCAGTTCGTCGGGCACGACTGGCGGCGAATAGCCGTTCTCGTCGGGCTTGCCGCGGGCGGAGAGCATCGAGACCAGCCCCGAGACGCCATCGACGAGTTGCAGCTCGGACGTGGCGTTCGAGAAGGCTTGCAGGCCCGAGCGGGTGAGCAGGCTACTGCCCTCGACGACGACCAGCACGTCGTATTCGCTCGAGGGGAAGCGGCGGTCGATTTCCTCGTAGCGGCGGAATTCCTCAGTGTTGGTGCGGAAGAGTTCGGACAGGCTGTCATCGACCTTGAGCCGCATGAAACCGGCAACGGCCAGCGCCGTCAGCCCGGCGATGACGAGCGCCGAGAGATAAGGCGCCTTCAACGCCACGAGAC
Organism: uncultured Alphaproteobacteria bacterium; assembly: GCA_963732525.1. Lineage (GTDB taxonomy): Bacteria > Pseudomonadota > Alphaproteobacteria > Rhizobiales > Hyphomicrobiaceae > Hyphomicrobium_B. The sequence goes on along the minus strand of CAVSZX010000019.1, from coordinate 63,257 downwards.
CGAGGCGGTCCAATCCCAGAAGATTGAGAAACGCTCGGCGCGGCTCCTCGCCTTGCTCCATTGTCCATCCCTCGCCCGCCCAGACCCCGCCGCCGCAGCCCCGCGAGCCGGTCAAGCCCCGTTGCATCGAAGTGTCAGTTCGCGGTCTTTGGTGCGGCGCTCCTTGCGCGACTTCTAGAAAATCCTAGCGCGGCCCGCCGAGAGCCGTAGCGCGTTGCGGGTGCTGTCAAACCGGCAGCACCGCAGGGCGCCGGCAAGCTTAGCTTGGGCGCCGCGACGGCCGCAACCGCAAACCTCGACTATCCGCCCTTGCGCGAAATATAGCGGCGATAGGTCAAAATCGTCGCCGGCAGGAACACGAGATCAGCCACCAGCGAGGCGACCAGGGTGACGCCGCATACCAGGCCGAAGGTTCGCAGCGAAGGCAGATCGGAAAACACCGTCACGCCCAAGCCGAAGGCGAGAACGATCGTGGTGAGAATGATGGCGGGGCCGACGAGAACGCGGGCACGTCGGATTGCAGCTTCTGGCGCATCGCCCACCTGCTCTTCGATTCCGAGCCGATTGAGAAAATGGATGAGCGCATCGACGCCGAGCCCGAAGACGACGAGCAGCGCCACGACGGAGGAAAATTCGAGACCGCCGTCCTTGAGGTAGAGCAATGCCCCGGAGGTCACGACCGGAAACAGGCCGGGCAACAGGCTGACGACGCCCGCAAACACCGAGCGGAACGCAATGGCCAGCAGCAGGCCGGCAACGAGCACGCAGGCGGGAATGCTCTCGTTCAACTGCCTGATCATGCGATTGCTGTTGCGGGCGGCAATCGCGGGAAGGCCGGTCACCGAAATCTCGAATTTCGGATTGGCGGCGCGAACGGGGTCCAGAGCGGCATCGACTTTTTGCACCAAGGGCAAAATCTGGCTGGCATCGATATCGGGCAGCCGCCCGGTCACCAGCACCGCGTCTTCTTCCTTGGCGATGAACCGGCGCACCAGATGCTCGGGCAGCAAACCGACGTATTTCTTGATCGTCGAAATGCTGTCGTCGCCGTTTTCCCTGAGCCAGCGCCTGAGACTCTCGAGCGACCAGACGTTGCCGAGCCCCGCCTCCTTCTCCAGCGCCAGATGCGTCGCCTCGATCACCTTCAGCGGCCCGTCGGAATAAAGCGGCGTGCCATCCTTCCATCTGATCATGACGTGGAACGGGTTGGCGCCGGTCAACTTCTTGTCGAGCCGGCCCGAGGCATCGAGCGCCTGTTCCCGGTCGGGCACCTGATCCGCCAGGCGATAGCGCGGCTCGAGATTGAGGTGGGCATAGCCGAAGAGCGCGAAGAGTGCGAAGCCCAACAGTGTATAGAAGACGGGCCGGCGCACGACCGCATCGACGACAGAGCCGACGAAGTCGCCGAGCAGGTCCATCATGCCGTCGGCAGGCGTGTGCTCGCGGGCGAGCTTGCCCTCGTTGCGAATGAAGAGCAGCGCCATCAGCGGCAGCACGACGATGACCGCGACGAACGAAATGCACGTCGACATGGTGCCGGCCTCGCCGAAGGTGCGAATGAGGCCCGACGGCGACAACAGCAGCGCCAGGAACGACAGCAGCACGGCGCCGTGCGCCAGCACGCAGGCGGGGCCGACGACGTTGATGGCGAACCTGATGGCCTCGAGCTTGCTGTCGCCTTCGCGCAGCCTGATGCGAATGGCGGAGACCATCTGCATGCTGTCGGCAAATCCCATGACCATGATGAGCGGCGTCATGACGTTGAGGAAGAGATTGAGCTTGAAACCGAGCCAGCCGAGCAGTCCGAGCGACCAGATGACGGCAATGACCGGCGGCAGCGTCGCAACCAGCATCAGCGACATGCGGCGGAAGAACAGCGCTGCGATGGCCGCGCCGAACAGCAGGCCGAGGCCGTTGTAGACGAACTGGTCGCGTTCCACGGCGTTGCGGATCTCGAGCTGCATCACCGGCGCGCCGGCGAGCTTCACCGTCAGCCCCGCAGGCTCCAGCTCCTCCACCGCCGTCTTCTGGAGATTGCCGATCACCACCTTGGCCGATTGCTCGGCGACGACTTTGCGATCGAGCGACAGCACGATCAGCGCCAGTTCGCCGTCGTCGGAGAGAAACTTGCCCTTGACGATGTCGTTGGTTTTCAGCTTCGCGACGAGTACGTCGAAGGCGGCGCCTTCCGGCAGCTCGTCCGGCACGATCGGCGGCGCGTAGCCGTTGGCGTCCGGCTTGTCGCGCGCCGAGAGCATGGAGACGAGGCCGGCGACGCCGTCATCGAGCTGCAATTCGCTGGTGGCATTGGCAAAGGCGTGCAGGCCTTCGCGGCTGAGAAGGCTCTTGCCCTCGACGACGACGAGCACGTCGTATTCGCTCGAAGGAAAGCGGCGGTCGATCTCTTCGTAACGGCGGAATTCTTCGGAGTTGGTGCGGAAAAGTTCCGACAGGCTGTCGTCGACGCTGAGGCGCGACAGTCCCAGCGCTGCGATGGCGGTTAGTGCGGCCGCGACGATGACGGCCAAGGCCGGCACCTTCAATGCCAGGTGACCGAGCCTATTGAGCCCGAAGGCGAAAAGCAGTGCCTGGCGCGGCTCCTCGCCTTGCTCCATGGTCAATTCCCTCGCCCCGCCACTGCGCCCCGCCGAATGGCCTGGGCCGTTGACTTTCCGGCGGCACGTTAAATCGTCCCTGCCGGTGCGCGCCCACGCAAAACCGTCTCTAAAGCATCTGCCGGGCGGCCACGAGCCCTTCCCAGGCAGAATCGCCGCCAAACCGGCTCGACCGTGGCACTTGAGCCATGCCTGCGCAAGCCTCTGCCCCGCCACCGTGGCGGCCGGACCGGGTCTTAACCAAGGCCATTGAGCCTGAAGCCGCTTTGGCCTACAGGAGGCCTCATTCCCGGCACCGCGAAAGGGATCAGTTTGCCTTGGCTTACGACAAGACACTCGACACCAGCGGCCTGAGCTGTCCGATCCCGATCCTGAAAGCCCGCAAGGCGCTTTCCGAGATGACGGCTGGGTCAACACTAGCCGTGGTGGCGACGGATCCGGCGGCACCCAAGGATTTCGAAGCCTTCTGCCGTGCCACCGGGCATCAGCTCGTCGAGAGCGTGGAAAGCGGCGACAGCTACCGGTTCGTCATCAGGCGCGGTCCCTGAGCCCAAGCCGGTCCGCCTGTTGTCTTGTCCCGCGACAGGTGCCAATCCTCATGACAGCTCTCATGACGGGCGGCTTGACAGGCAGCGCACGCGACACCCATAACGGCGCTTCGCGGCAGCCTATTTCCGCCTGAGCCCAGTTTGGCCTCAACGGTTCCGGCAGCAGCGGTACTGGTAACACGGGCGGTTAGCTCAGCGGTAGAGCACACGCTTCACACGCGTGGGGTCATAGGTTCAATCCCTATACCGCCCACCATTTTGCATAAAAAATCTGATTTATATTGAAGTCCGCCGCGGAACTTGGCTTGCGCTTGCTCGCGGCCCCGTCGCAACAGCCGGCCCGATAATTAGGTCAACGGTTTTGCAAAAGCTCGGAACTCGGCAACGAGCGCTGAAACCATCCGCTGGTCTGCAATCGCTTCGCATGTGAAGGCACCAGTGCGGTAGGCGCCGTTGCCCTCTCCAGAGGGCGCACCACTGTCGGCAGCGCCGCCATGCATCCGACAGCGCGATTTGACCGCCGACAGACGGCGAGCGGCACGGGCTGCCGCGCCGCGTCTTCGCATCGCATTTCGCACATTGCCGGACGCCCGATGGTTGCCGGTTCCGCCTTTGCATGAGTTTGGTTTCCGATTTCATGATTGCCCCCTCCCCCAGCGCCGCCTTTTCTTTGCACGACGTTGCCGACAATTGCTTGCCCGCCCGAGTGCACGTGTACGACCTTCACGACCTGCTCGCCACGCGTTGCAGCTTGGCTAAAGTTTCCACTTGCATAACAAGCGTGCGCACGAGCTCGACCGCCGCATTGCTGGTGTGTTTTCTGCGGGTCGTAGGCATTTAACCAGTCTGGTCGCATAACGAGACTGGTCGCATAACGAGACTGGCCACATAACGAGACTGGTCGCAAAAATTGCTAGCGGCGAAGACCGGCAAGCTACAACGGGCGTCTCGGCAGGTTCGACTGGCGAAACTTCCTATGAGCGCTCAATATATGCGATAGTTTGCGCGGAGCTGTCGGTTGAAACGCGAGGACATGTGAATGCGCACACCATTGAAGAGAAACGCTCGATGAACAGCGATGCCACCAACCCAACGGGCGACCTCACCATTCGCACAGTGGCAATGCCGGCCGATGCTAATGCGAGCGGCGACATCTTCGGAGGCTGGGTGCTTTCACAGATGGACTTGGCGGCGGGCATTGCGGCCGGGCAGCGTGCAGGTGGTCGGGTCGCAACGATAGCCATAGACGCCATGAAATTCATCAAACCGGTTCATGTCGGCGACGTGCTGTGCGTCTACTCGAAAATCACCAAGTGCGGCCGAACATCGATGACGATCCAGCTCGAAGCCTGGGCCTTGCGAAACCGGATTGGTGAGCGCGTACGCGTCACGGAAGGCGTCTTCACGTTCGTCGCGATCGACGCTCAGGGGCGCACCAGGCCTCTGCCTTGAGCGCGGAAGCCCTCATGGCCACCGCAGTTGACGTCATTTAACATCACCCTTCCTCCCAATTGGCTTGGGCAGGCGGACTACGGTGCGCCTGCTGGCGAAAGATTGGGGAGATCCAATCCGAGGTTCGCATGGACAGTCATATCTCACCCGTACCACTCGACAAAGCCTACAGAGTGCTCAACCACGGACCCACCGTCCTCGTCGCTTCGAGCCATGATGGCGTCGATGATGTCATGGCGGCTGCCTGGGCATGCGCCCTCGATTTTACGCCGCCGAAGTTGACGGTCGTGGTCGACAAAATGACCAAGACACGGGAGCTTATCGAGAAAAGCTCTCGATTTGCGGTTCAGGTTCCAACCTACGCGCAACTCGACCTGACGCACGACGTTGGCACCAGAAGTCTCCTCACCAACAAGGACAAGCTCAAAAAATGCGGCGTCGAGCTGTTCCGTGCGGAGGGTTGTGCGACGCCGCTCGTCGCCGGGTGCTCAGCATGGCTTGCGTGCCGATTGATCCCGGAACCGCGCAATCAAGAATTGTATGATCTGTTCATCGGCGAGGTCGTTGCGGCGTGGGCGGATACGCGCGCGTTCTCGAATGGCCATTGGACCTTCGAGAACGCCGATCCTCGGTGGCGAAGCCTGCATTATATTGCCGGGGGACACTTCTACCTGATCGGCGAGGCCGCCGCTGCAAAGTCGGTCCAATCGGACGCGGCGGCCAACACGGCTACGCATCCTGCGCCGTCAGGTTGATACCCGCAGGGCCGATCGAGTGCACGGCTGATTGTCTCGTGATGCGAAGCGAAATTCCCTAAAACAACCTCTGAAGGCTCCATTCATGTTCGCCAAAGACACCCTGATTGGTCGCACAGCCCTAATTACGGGCGGTGGTACGGGCATCGGTTTGGAGATCGCAGGCGCATTCGCACGCCTCGGCGCTGGCGTAATGTTAGCAGCACGCAATCTGGAGCGCGTCGAGGCTGCGGCAGCCACGATCAGGGATACTGGTGGCAAAGCCGCTGCGATCAAAGCCGATGTGCGCAGCTATGACGAAGTGAATGCCGCCGTTGAGGCAACTGTCCGCCGCTTCGGTTCACTCGACATTCTCGTCAACAACGCGGCCGGAAATTTTATCTGCCCGACGGCCGAGTTGTCGCCGAACGGATGGAAGACGGTCATCGATATCGACCTCAACGGCACATTCTATGGGTGCAGAGCATCCTATCCACATTTGAAAGCGTCGCAGCACGGCGGTTCCATCATCAGCATCATCACCATGCTCGGAGTCTCGGGATGGCCGGGTGCAGCCCACGCGGGCGCCGCGAAAGCCGGAATACTATCCCTGTCACGGGCGCTCGCAGTCGAATGGGGACCTGACAATATTCGCGTCAACACAATCTCCCCCGGGCCGATTGATGATACCGAAGGCGTGCGCCGCCTTTATATCGAGACGGGTCATGCAGACGCCGCAAAGAACAGCACGGCACTCGGCCGCTTCGGTCGCAAGGCCGATATAGCCAATGCAGCTGTCTATCTGGCTTGCGATCTCAGTTCCTACGTGACGGGCGACAACCTCATCGTCGATGGCGGCAGGTGGCTCAAGTCGGCGGGAAGCTGACCGAGCCGAACGGTCAACACTCGCGCGCAAGCCTGCTATGCTATGCTGCACTGCAGCATTTTATGTGTTGCATTGCAGCAATTCTTAGATTACATCTGCGAACGACAACGAGCTTGGCAAGCCAGCCGATCAGACTAACCGGCTGACATTGCCTTGGTGCTGGTTGTCGGCAAGTCCCATTGCCAATCGGATGATCCCCATCCCAGGAGTGCAGCCATGACCACGAACCCGTTCGAATTACCCACCCAGATGCGCGAAATCGCAGAGAAGAATATTGAGCACGCCGGCGCAGCCTACGCGCAGTTCATGGGAGCGATGTCCCAGGCAATCGACGCGTGGGCGAAGCCTGCGTCGTCGACGGCGCTAGGGGCCAACTTCAAGGCCGTTCAGGAACAGGCGCTGTCATACGCCAAGAAAAATGGCGAGGCTGGCTTTGCGCTGGCAACCGAAATCACCCGGGCCAAAGATCTGAGCGAGTTGTTTTCCCTTCAGAGCAAGTTCGCCCAGGCGCAGATGCAGGCATACGTCTCTCAGGCGCAGGAGCTCGGCAAGCTGACGGCACAGGCTTTTCAGAGCATCAAACCCTAACTTCACTACTTTCTTACGCTCGTTGTCGGCACCGGAGCAAGCATCCCGGCACGCCGCAACGGGCGCTTTGAATGGTTCGCCTGGCGAAGCCTCGTATGAGCGGTGCCCCCGAAAGCTCACGGAAGTAATGCGAAAGAATTGCTAAACACTACGTATTTTGGTGCTACGCTACAAACAGAGGTGTGTTTCGCACAGCGGCACACCTCTCAAAGTGGCGCCGGATGGGCCCTTTGGAGCGACGGGCATTCTGTCTGGAGAACGACGATGAATTTCTCTTTTCTGACTTCGCCGAAGATCGTTTGCCAAGCCGGTGGATTGGACCAGCTCGGCAATCTAATGACGAGCCTCGGCGTGCGCCGCGCGCTCATCGTGACGGACCCCGGCATCGTCAAGTGCGGGTTTGCGGCGAGCGCATTAGCGTCGCTGCAGGGTGCCGGCATTGAAGGCACCGTGTTCGGAGACGTGGCAGCCGATCCGCCGATCGCGGTCGTTCAGCAAGCCGTGGCCGCGGCGCGCGCTTGCAAGGCGGACGGCATCGTTGGCCTTGGTGGCGGCAGTTCACTCGATACGGCCAAGGTCGTCGCGATCGCTGCCAATAGTGACCAGCCGATCGAGGATATGTTCGGCGTCGACCGCGTTGCCGGCAAGCGCATGCCGCTCATCCAGGTGCCGACAACGGCGGGCACCGGATCGGAAGTGACGTGGGTGTCGGTCATCACCAGCGCGAGCCACGAGAAGAAGGCCGTTTATGCCCCACTACTGCTGCCCGACATCGCGCTGCTCGACGCCAAGCTGACAGTGGGAATGCCACGCCATATCACGGCGGCCACAGGTCTCGACGCGATGGTGCACGCCATCGAGGCCGCAACGAGCCGCTCGCGCAAGAACCCGCTTTCCGATGTGCTGGCCGAAAAGGCACTCGCGCTGCTCGGCCAGAACATGCCCAAAGTGTTCGAGAACCCCGCCAATATCGAGGCGCGCGAAGCGATGCTTCTCGGCTCGGCACTGGCGGGCATGGCGTTCATCAATTCGAGCGTCGCCTCCATCCATGCGCTGTCGTACCCGCTGGGCACGAATTTTCATGTGGCGCATGGCCATGGCAACGCGCTGGTGACCGCGCCGATCCTGCGGTTCAACCTGCCTGCGGCCGAACAAACGTACGCACACCTGGCCTCCTATCTTCTTCCGAACCAGAAATTCGCATCTCAGAACGCGGCAGCCAATGCCCTGATCGACGAGTTCCAGCGACTGTTCGAATTGAGCGGCCTGGAAACCAAACTGTCCCAGCTCGGCATTACGGAAGACGCCATCGCGCCGATGGCGAAAGAGGTCACGACAGGAATTACGCGCCTGTTGGTCAATAACCCGCGGGACATGTCCTACGACGACGTAACCGCACTCTATCGCGCAGTCCTCTAACTCACGCACGCACAACTTAGGGCCGCCGATGATCACCAGACATATCGGCGGCCATTTTCATACACTTCGTACAATTCGTAGAAGGCGGCTTAAGCCTCTCAGATCCGGAGAAAACGTCGATGCTCGGCAATATGATGCAGCGTCCTCTATTGATTTCCTCCCTCCTCGTTCATGCGGAACGCCACCACGGAAACCAGGAGATCGTTTCCAAGCGTGTTGAAGGCGACATTCACCGCTACACGTACCGTGATCTCGGCGGACGCGCCCGGCGCCTGGCCAACGCACTCGGCGAGTTGGGCGTCGAACCGTCGGATCGTGTCGCAACGCTGGCGTGGAACGGCTATCGGCACATGGAGCTGTACTTCGCCATCAGTGGCATCGGCGCGGTGACTCACACGATCAATCCGCGGCTGCACGGCGATCAGATCGCCTGGATCGCAAACCACTCCAAAGCCGAAGTTCTATTCTTCGATCTCACGTTCGTATCGCTCATCGAATCGATCGCGAGCAAGCTGCAGTCGGTCAAGACCTTCGTGCTCATGACGGATCGCTCCAACATGCCTCAGACCAAAATCGAAAACTTGGTCTGCTACGAGGATCTGTTGAAGAGTGCCACGCCGAAGTCGGAATGGCCGGCCTTTGACGAAAACGAGGCTTCGGCCCTCTGCTACACTTCAGGAACTACGGGAAACCCCAAGGGCGTGCTTTACAGCCACCGCTCGACAGTGCTGCACGCATTTGCGTTGGCACTGCCCGATGCCCTGAAACTTTCGGCCAACGACACGATCCTGCCGATCGTTCCGATGTTTCACGTCAACGCCTGGGGCTTGCCGTATGCGGCCTGCCTCGTCGGGGCGAAGTTGGTGTTCCCTGGCCCGAATCTAGATGGAAAAAGCGTGTACGAACTGATGGAGGCGGAAGGCGTGACGCGCGCCTCCGCAGTCCCGACTGTATGGCTTGGCCTCCAGAACCATCTGCAGGAGACCGATCAGTCGTTCAGTAGTCTGCAGCGCGTGGGCATCGGCGGTGCGGCTTGTCCGCCCACCATCATTCGCGAATTCATGCGGCGTGGCGTCGAGGTCATGCATGGTTGGGGGATGACGGAAACAAGCCCGATGGCAACCATAAGCACCTTGACCCGGAAGTTCGCCGCTCTCGATGAAAATGCCCAGATCGCCCAGCAGGCCAAACAGGGCCGCATCCTCTACGGCGTCGACATGAAAGTGGTGGATGCCAACGGCAAGGAACTGCCCTGGGACGGCAAGTCGTCAGGTCAGCTGTTTGTGCAAGGACCATGGATCGTCTCGAAGTATTACCGTGCCACGAGCGACGCTCACGAGAACGGCTGGTTCCCGACGGGGGACATCGCGACCATCGACGCGGACGGCTACATGCAGATCACCGACCGCTCGAAGGACGTGATCAAGAGCGGCGGCGAATGGATCAGTTCGACGGATCTCGAAAACATCGCCAGCGGCTATCCCGGTGTCGCACTTGCGGCGTGTGTCGCCGCACCCCATCCGAAATGGGATGAGCGGCCCGTGCTGTTCGTCGTCCGCAAAGATGGCGCGAAGGTCGCGCGCGACGATCTCCTGAATTACTACAACGGAAAAATCGCGAAATGGTGGACGCCGGACGAAGTCATCTTCGTGGACGAAATTCCGATCGGCGCGACTGGAAAAGTGCTAAAGAACAAGCTTCGTGAAAAGCTCGGAGAACTGGGCGTCAAGTTGAGCTGACATTGTGCGCAAATGACGAGTGGACACATGGCCAAAGACAAGCCCGCGAATGTCGAAGAGTTCTGGCGAGACGCCATAAGCCAGTGGGAACGAAGTTCCAACGAATTTGCGACCCAGAACATGCAGTCACCGGAATTCAGCCAGGCCATGACCAATCTGGCAATCGGAAGTTCCGGACTGCAGAAGCTGTTTGCCATGATGGTCGCGCAGAGTCTGGTTCAACTGAACCTTCCGAAGCGCTCCGAAATTCTCGACATCTCGGAACGGCTTCGGACCATCGAGGCGAGTGTCGCACAGATACAGTCAGCGGTGGTCAAGTTGGCAGGCGACGATGCGATCGCTGCTTCGCCGAAAGCGCGGCCAACCCGTACCAAGAAGCCCCCCGCCCGTAAGCCCGCATCTCCGGAGCGCGCAAAATGACCAAGGAAAGTACGCCGGACCCCTGGCCAGATTTGCAGACGGAAATCAATCGGGCCATCGCCCGCAATATCAAGGGCCTCGATCTTCTCACCGCTCCTCCTCCGTCCGTTGGGCAGACGCCGAAGGATCTGCTGCACGCCAATGGGACCTTGCGGCTCTATCATTACCGTCCACTCTCTGACGAAGTTTACCGGGTGCCGGTGTTGTTCATCATGGCCACGACGAACCGTGGCTACATCTTCGATCTTGCCCCGGGACAAAGCTTCATCGAGTTCCTGCTCAAGGCGGGCTACGACGTCTTCCTGCTGGATTGGGAGTTGCCGCGGGAAGACGAAAAGGCATTGCGCATCGAGGACTATGTCTTCGATTTCATCCCTGACAGTATCGCGAGAGTTCAGAAAGCCACGGGCGAGCACGACGTTTCGGTCATCGCCTACTGCATGGGCGGCACGCTGGCCGCCATGTATGCGGCCTTGGAACCCGATGCTCCCCTGAAGAACCTTGTCTTCGTGACGACGGCCATCGATTTTCACAAGATGGGACTGTTCAGCCAATGGTTCGATAAGTCGAGTTTCGATGTCGATCGGCTCGTCGATTTGATGGGAAACATCTCGCCTGACGTCGTCTATAACGCGTTCGCGATGTTGCGACCGGCATCCCAGGCGGCAGGCAAGTTGCAGCTTTGGCAAAAGTTGTGGGACGATGAGTACGTCAATTCCTACCGCTTGATGGACCATTGGTCTCGCGACACGGTTACCCTGCCCGGCGAGTACTTTCGCCAGATCGTAAAAGAGCTCTTCTGGAAAAATGGTCTGGTGACGGGAAAGCTGAAATTGGCGGGCCGGCCGGTTGCTCTGGAAAAGATCAAAGTGCCGATCCTGCACGCCATGGCTGAGCACGATCACATCGTGCCCTACGAAACCGCCAAACCTCTTGTCGCGATGGCAGGCTCTACAGACAAAGAGGAGATCGTGCTCAAGGGAGGCCACGTCAGCCTGATCGCGGGCCCGAATGCCATCAAGAGGTTTTGGCCAAAAGTCGACGAATGGCTGGGGGGGCGTTCAACGTGAAGGACCAGACAGGAAAATCCTACCCCCACAAGCTGGACTGCGACGGGGAAATAAATGTCCGGAAGATGTGCGCTGATGATTCCGCCGCCGTTCTGGCATTCGCGCGCAAACTCCCGCCGCACGATCTGCTCTTCTTACCCCGCGACATCACGCAACCCAAAGTCGTACAGGCTTGGATTGAAGAAAACGACCGCGGCGCGATGACGACACTCCTTGCCGAGGACGGGAACGAAATCGTCGGGTGCGCCACCATCACCAGCAATCCGCTTTCATGGTCGTCCCATGTTGCCGAGTTGCGCGTAGTTATCGCCCAACACTTGCGGGGTCATGGCATCGGGCGGGTGTTGACGCAGGAAATATTCGCGCTAGCGCTAAGTCTTTCCAAGCAAAAGCTTGTTGCGCAGATGACGGCCGACCAGCACGGCGCGATTGCCGTCTTCGAGGGATTGGGTTTCCGGCCCGAAGCGCTGCTTCGTGCACATGCTCAAGCTCCAGATGGCCAGAAGAAGGATATCGTTATCTTGGCGCACGATGTAGCTGAAGTCCGGGCAAGAATGGCCGCGCTCGGCATGCCGGAAGCGATAAGGTGAACGCAGTTATGTCGGGACTGAGAGACTACGGACAACGGCTGAAGTGGTGGGTTGCCAATGCCCGAACCGTCACGAAACACTCCGGCACGGTGTCCTCGAACGGCATTGAGATCGCTTACGAAGATTTCGGATCGCACCGTGATCCTGCGGTCGTCATGATCATGGGTCTCGGTACTCAGCTGATCGGCTGGCCCGATGCGCTTTGTCATGCACTAGTGCATGCGGGATACCGCGTTGTCAGGTTCGACAACCGCGACGTCGGGCTATCGACAAAGTTTTACGGGCGCAGCGGCCAGACCGAAATGAACCTGGCCCTGGCGCACTCGATATTGGGCATGGCAGTCTCTGCGCCATACACGCTTCGTGACATGGCCGCCGACACTGTCGGTCTGTTGAATGCTCTCGAGATCCAAGACGCGCACTTTGTGGGCTCATCCATGGGAGGAATGATCGCCCAGATCGTCGCGAGTGCGCATCCTCAGCGCACCAGAAGCCTTGTCTCCATCATGTCAACGAGTGGCTACAAAGGCTTGCCTGCAGCCAAGCCTGCGGCCATGCATGCTATCGTTGCGCCCCGCCCCTCCATTCATCAACGCGACCACGCAATTCGGCACGCAATGGAGATTTACAGGACCATTGGGAGTTCACGCTATCCCATTTGCGACAATGATCTGCAGGAGCGTGCCTCTCGCTATTTCGATCGCTGCTACTATCCGGAGGGTATGGCCCGCCATGTGCTGGCCATTCTGGCGAGTGGTGACCGGGTCGAAGTGTTGAAACAAATCACTGCACCGACACTGGTCATACACGGCTCTGAAGACCCGCTGGTCCCGGTGGAAGCCGGAAAGCACACCGCCTCGCTCGTCCGCGATGCCAAGCTCATGATCATCGACGGCATGGGCCATGACTACCCGTCGGAACTCGTCCCAGCCATTTCCGACAGCATAATTCACCACTGTCGCGAGGCCGATGGCCATTGACGAACCACGCAGCAACGCCCGACGCGTGATGGCGCCCGACTTGGGGACAAGTGTTCCAGGTGCTGCTTGAGCGCATCTTGTGCGGGGTACCGGCAGGAGGCAAGTCACATGGATGGCGGATTGTTTTTCCGCGATCTCTTTGAAGGCCAGCGCTTCAGGAGCCCGGTTCGGAACCTGACCGCGGTTGACACCAAGCGCTTCGCGGAAGAGTTCGATCCTCAGCCTGTGCGCGGATTTTATTGAACGAACGCACCACTCGACGGCTCGAGTAGACAGAAGACCGCATCCGCGCGGGTCGGCGTTCGAGACTGAGATGACCACCCCGACGTAGAATTTCTAGTTCGGCCCCACCAGAGCCACCCCCGATTTTCTCGTTAGCAGGGAAAATTCGTGGCGTCGCAGCGGCGAGTGTTTCGATCTGCGGACAGCTCCGGATGGCGGGCTTGTCTGGTGTTCTGACCTCGCTAACAATCGTCCGGCATTGGGAGCGCACTCACTTCGCCGCGGTGAAGATCGCTGCAAGCCGCTCGATTTTCCGAAGCCAAAGCGAACGCAACCAATATCAGGGAGGACTAAAAATGAATCTGCTAGCTGCAATGACCCTCGTGGTCGGCGTACTCGCCGCACTTGCCACTTGGCTCTTCACGGGCCCGGTACTTAGCGGATTGGGGCTGTCGCTTTGGGCGATGTTCCTCGGTTGGGCCAGCTTTTTTAACCAAGGTGGCGGCGAAGAAGGTTTGAAGAAATCCGTCTTTGGGGCACTTTGGGGCACCATCGTCGGTACAATTGCTTTTGTACTTTTTAACTCCGGTGTGTTCGCCGGTCTGGGCGACTTGGCCTTCACCGCCATTGTCGCCATCACGGCGGCACTTTTGGTTTTCGGATCGGTTGTGCCGGCGTTCTCGGCGATTCCAGCTGGGTTCTACGGATACGCCGCAACGGCTGCGTTCACCTTCATGGGTAATCACCTCGGCGACGTTGTCAGCATGAATCTCGCTACCATGCCGCTCCTGAACATCTTCACGTCGATGCTCATCGGTGCCCTGTTCGGGCTCGTGTCGGAGAAAATCATCGGGGTGCTCGTTGCCAGGGCACCGGCCTAGACGAGCCGGCTGGCCGACCTAGACACGCGAAAGCCGCAGCTGGTATGCCATCAGCGGCGGCCTCTTTCTGCCGAAGGAGCAGGGCTCAGCGCACCGGCGCAGCGTTGCGCGAAATGAACTTGGTGCTCAGGTAACCGTCGAAGGTTTCAGTGCCACCCTCGCTGCCGTAGCCGCTGTCCTTGATGCCTCCGAAGGGGGTCTCCGGCAGTGCCAGCCCGAAATGATTGATGCTGACCATGCCGGCCTGAAGGTTGGCAGCCACGTGATCGGCTCGCTCCAGTGAATTGGTAAAGACATAAGACGCAAGGCCGAACGGCAGTGCATTCGCCCGGGTCAGCGCTTCTTCCATATCCCGGAAGCGGGAGACGACCGCGACGGGACCAAAGGGCTCGTCCCGCATCAAGGCGATGGAATCGTCGGGTGTATCGACGATCGTGGGGGCAAAGTAAGAGCCGACATTGCCGATCCGCGCGCCGCCCGTGACAACCGATGCGCCATTCTGTCGAGCATCGCCCACCAGACGCTCCATTTCGTTGACTCGCTTGTCGCTGCAAAGCGGGCCCATCTGCGTCTCGGCCTCAAGACCATTGCCGACCTTGATCTTTCCAAAGCAGGAGGCGAACTCAGACAGAAATCGCTCGTGGACACCCTGCTGTACATAGAAGCGTGTCGGCGCGATGCAAACCTGGCCGGCATTGCGCAGTTTGTTGCCGGTGAGGGCGCGCGCGGCGGCCTCGGCATCGGCATCGTCGAACACCAAGACCGGCGCATGGCCGCCGAGTTCCATGGTCGCACGCTTCATATGACGCCCAGCTAGAATACCGAGCGTCTTGCCGACCTCCACCGAACCCGTGAAAGTGATCTTGCGCACTTCCGGGCGGGCAATGAGATACTCGGAAATGAACCCAGAATTGCCCCACACGAGGTTCAGACAGCCAGCGGGAAGCCCCGCTTCGTGGAGATATTTGGCGATTGCCAAACAGGCCGACGGCGCCTCGGCCGGTCCTTTGAGGATCACAGTGCAGCCCGTCGCCAGTCCAGCCGCAACCTTGCGCACGGCCTGACTGAGCGGGAAATTCCACGGCGTGATGGCGACACAGACGCCCACGGGCTCGCGTACGACCTGCTGGGTGACGCTGGGCAAACGCGACGGAATGATGCGGCCGTAGATTCGGCGGCCCTCTTCCGCATGCCAGTCAACATGATCCGCCGACGCTCGGACTTCGGCCAGGGCTTCGCCGATCGGCTTTCCCTCGTCCATCGTGATCGCTCGCGCGACCGATGCTTCGTTGGCCCGCAACAGATCAGCAAACCGGCGCAGGATGGTGCTTCGCTCCATCGGCGAACGGCGCTTCCAATCGAGGAAAGCTGCCTCAGCAGACAGCACAGCATTGTTCAGATCTTCGGCAGATGCTTGCGGAATCCGCGCGATGACCTGGCCAGTCGCTGGGTTCGTGACCTTGCGGTCGTCCTGCATTTCCTCCGCCTGCCAGTTGCCAGCGATGAAATGGCGAATTTTGGGATAGTCAGATTCTGTCACTGAAGTGTTCCACGATCCGTGTTGATTTCATTCGTCGCCGCCAGAGCAACCGAATTTCAGGTTTCGCCAGGCGGAACATGGTTCCGGAGCGACGTCGCAACGGTTATCCGTAGCTTCGAGATACATCAAGCTGGAATCTCCGACGACGATAGAGATTCGACCGGTCTTCAGTATCAGCCTGATGGTGAATTCAATTGCGGTACATCGGCAGCGTCGCATCAGTCCAAATCTTCCGCGTCGTGTCGTCGATGGGTTCGGCGGCGCGCCTCTGCACTGGGCAAGCGTTGATGAGCTATGTGCCTAACGAGGCTAACCTGCAATCGCACTGGATGCGCCTTCGATGAACCCGGCGAGGCCGTGGGCTGCATGGTCGCCCATCCACTGATCTGCACGCCAAAACCAACATGGACGCAACCGATGCGTTTGTCGCTCGGCGTGTCGCTGACGTCGGACAACCTCGCCCTCTGGCGCTTCTCTGAGACGAGATCTGAATCGGCCTCAGGTAGGAAGCCGCTAACTGGCTTCGGACCACTATGGCGCCTCCCCTTTGCCGTGCACAGGAGGCTCATGTTGCGCCAGCGCGCAATGCAATACTCTTGTTGCGTACCAGCACAGAGTCGGGTTGGGGCCAATTTGTGCCAATTGGAGCACGACAGGTGCAGGGCAGAAGCAACACAATAAGCAGACCTCATCACTTGTGCACCGGTACAGGACCACTTGTGCGTGAAGGATCCGGCGCATCGCCACTGGGCCTTTAGGAGCGCGACGCTTTCGCTCGCTTGACCTCGGCGCACCGAGTGGCCATGCTCCGAATCGTCACTATCGTCTTGCGGAAGAGACCGGGGTTCGCCCCGGCGCCGAAGGAGCAACCGCCCCGGAAACTCTCAGGCATCAAGGACCGCAGAATCACTGACACTCTGGAAAGCGGCCGAAAACATCCGGCCCACCGACGAGGATAAGGCGCCCATTTCACGACACTTGAGCGAATAGGGCGCTCAATCTTTCAGGTCTCGCGACAGAGGGGGCTCGGACCACCGCATCGATTGCGGTGTATCATGAGCCTTGGAGTCTCTGCATGAGCAACGACGAACCCAAAAACGAACCCAAAGCCGCATCGCCGGAAGTCCTGCGCCGGACTCCCCTTCACGGCCTGCACCTGAAGCTCGGCGCCCGCATGGTGCCCTTCGCCGGCTACGACATGCCGGTCCAGTATCCCCTCGGCGTCCTGAAGGAACATCTGCACACGCGCACCGCGGCAGGCCTGTTCGACGTTTCGCATATGGGTCAGATCGTGCTGCGTGCCAGATCGGGCGTTCTTGCCGATGCGGCGCGCGCGCTCGAAAGCCTCGTTCCCGTCGATATCCTCGGCCTCGCGACGGGCCGCCAGCGCTACGCGCTTTTCACCAACGACAGTGGTGGCATTTGCGACGACCTGATGGTGGCCAACCGCGGCGATCACCTCCTCCTCGTCGTCAACGCCGCCTGCAAGGCCGCCGACGAAGCGCACTTGCGCGCCCACCTTGCGCGAGTCGTGCGAAATCGAGGTGCTCGACCGCGCCTTGATCGCGCTGCAGGGACCGAAAGCTGAGGCCGCGCTTGCACGTCTCGATCCCGGATGCGCCACCATGCGCTTCATGGACGTGCGCGACGCGAGCATTCTCGGTACCGCCTGCATTGTCGCGCGCTCGGGCTACACCGGCGAAGACGGCTTCGAAATTTCGCTTCCGGCCGAGGCCGCGACCGCAATCGCCGAAGCCCTGCTCCATAATCCCGATGTACAGCCGATCGGCCTCGGCGCGCGCGATAGCCTCCGCCTCGAAGCCGGTCTTCCCCTCTACGGCACCGATCTCGACACGACGACCAGCCCAATCGAGGCCGGCTTGGCCTGGGCCATCCAGAAATCCCGCCGCGCGGACGGCGAACGCGCCGGCGGCTTTCCGGGCGCCGAGCGCATTCTCGCGCGAACTTGCCGCGTCGCCTGCCGCCGCCGCGTCGGGCTCTCACCTGAAGGGCGCGCGCCCGTCCGCGCGGGCGCGCCGCTATTTGCAAGTTCCGAAGGCGGTGATGCCATCGGCACCGTCACCTCGGGCGGCTTTGGCCCGAGCGTCAACGCCCCCATCTCATTTGCGTACGTGCCAACGGCCTTGGCCGAACCTGGAACCCGGCTCTTCGCCGAAGTCCGCGGCAAGCGCCTCGCGGTCAGCGTCGTGCCGCTGCCGTTTTTCGCCCATCGCTACAAACGCGGCTAGGCCGCCCGCACTCAGGAGGACACCTTGCTCAAGTTCACGGACGAGCACGAATGGCTGCAGCTCGACGGCGACGTCGCAACTGTCGGCATCACCAGGCATGCAACGGGCCAGCTCGGAGACCTCGTCTTCGTGCAACTGCCCGATGTCGGCGCCAAACTCTCCAAGGGCGATGGCGCCGCGGTGGTCGAATCCGTCAAGGCCGCCTCCGACGTCTACGCCCCGCTCGCGGGCGAGGTGATCGCCGTCAACGACGCGATCGTCAACGATCCTTCAATCGTCAACGCCGACCCGCAGAATGCTGGCTGGTTCTTCAAATTGAAGCTCGCCGACGTCGCTGCGTTCGAGAGCCTGCTGGACGAAGACGCCTACAACAAACTCATCGGCGCATAGTATTGCGTCGCGAACAATTGAGAACCGAGCTGTCATCCCGGACGAAGCAGAGCCGCGCAGGGGCTCTGCGAGATCCGGGACCCAGCAGCACCACAAGACGATGGATCGCCTACTTATGAGATTCAGTCCTGGGTCCCGGCTCTCACCGTGAAATACGGTTCGGCCGGGATGACAACGGGGGCGAACCGACTGAGTAGGAACACCTGGAGATGACATGACCGCGCCCGAACGATACGAGCCCTATGACTTCGCCAACCGCCGCCACATCGGCCCCTCGCCGGAGGAGATGGCGGAGATGCTCAGGGTCGTGGGCGTCGCAAGTCTCGACGCGCTTGATCGACGAGACCGTGCCGGAGGCCATCCGTCAGGCCAACCGCTGGACTTCGGCAAGCCCTTGTCGGAACGCGGCGCGCTCGACCGCATGCGCGAGACGGCCAACAAGAACCGGGTGCTGACCTCGCTCATCGGCCAAGGCTATCACGGCACGATCATGCCGCCCGCCATCCAGCGCAACATCCTGGAAAACCCGGCCTGGTACACCGCCTATACGCCCTATCAGCCGGAAATCAGCCAGGGCCGGCTCGAGGCGCTGCTGAATTTCCAGACGCTCGTCTCGGACTTGACCGGGCTCGACGTCGCCAACGCCTCGCTGCTCGATGAGGCGACCGCCGCCGCCGAGGCCATGGCGCTCGCGCATCGCGTGACCAAATCGAAGGCGACGACATTTTTCGTCGATGCCGAGTGCCTGCCGCAAACCATCGCCGTGCGTGAAGACCCGCGCAGAGCCGCTTGGGCTGGGCAATCATGGTCGGCGATCCGTTCAAGGATCTCGACCCCGCAAGGTCTTCGGCGCGCTGTTCCAATATCCGGGCGTGTGCGGGCGCCTTCCACGACTTCTCCGACCTGATCGCCCGCCTGCACGACGCCAAGGCCCTCGCCGTCGTCGCCGCCGATCCCCTGGCGCTGACGCTCCTCAAACCGCCCGGCGAAATGGGCGCCGACATTGCCGTCGGCTCCATGCAGCGCTTCGGCATGCCGATGGGCTATGGCGGCCCGCACGCCGCCTATATCGCCGTGAAGGACGCCTATAAGCGCGCGCTGCCGGGCCGTCTCGTCGGCGTTTCGGTCGATGCGCGCGGGAACCGCGCCTATCGCCTCGCGCTGCAGACGCGCGAACAGCACATCCGCCGCGAGAGCGCGACCTCGAACATCTGCACGGCGCAGGTTCTGCCCGCCGTCATCGCGTCCATGTACGCGGTCTTCCATGGACCCAAGGGACTGAAAGCCATCGCCGAGCGCATGCACCGCAAGGCGGCGCGGCTCGCCGAGGGGCTCGCCTCGCTCGGCTTCAAGATCGCGCCCGACGATTTCTTCGACACGATCACGGTCGAGGTCGGGCCCTATCAGGGCCTGATCATGAAGAACGCCGTCGACAACGGCATCAACCTGCGCAAGGTCGGCCAGCGACCGCATCGGCATCACGGTCGACGAGCGCACGCGGCCCGCGACGCTCGAGGCCGTCTGGCGCGCCTTCGGCGGCTACGATCTCGTCTATCGCGACGATTATCCCGCCTACCGCCTGCCCAAGGCGCTGATCCGAACGTCGGCCTATCTGACCCATCCGGTCTTTCACATGAACCGCGCCGAAAGCGAGATGACGCGCTACATGCGCCGCCTCGCCGACCGCGACCTCGCGCTCGACCGCGCCATGATCCCGCTCGGCTCGTGCACGATGAAGCTCAACGCCACGGCCGAGATGCTGCCCATCACCTGGCCGGAATTCGCCGAGATCCATCCCTTCGCGCCGGCCGATCCAGGCGCTCGGCTACGCCGAGCTGATCGACGATCTCTCGCAGAAGCTCTGCAGCATCACCGGCTACGACGCCTTCTCGATGCAGCCCAACTCCGGCGCGCAAGGCGAATATGCGGGCCTGCTCACCATTCGCGCCTATCACAAGAGTCGCGGCGAGGGCAATCGCAACGTCTGCCTCATCCCGGCCTCGGCGCATGGCACCAATCCGGCGTCGGCATAGATGTGCGGCATGAAGGTGGTCGTGGTCGCGACCGACGCGAAAGGCAACATCGACCTCGCCGATTTCCGCGCCAAAGCCGAGACGCAACGCCGCAAACCTTGCCGCCGCCATGATCACCTATCCCTCGACGCACGGCGTGTTCGAGGAGACGGTGCAGAGACATCTGCGCCATCACGCACGCGAACGGCGGCCAGGTCTATCTCGACGGCGCCAACCTCAACGCCCTTGTCGGCCTCGCGCGCCCCGGCGATGTCGGCGCCGACGTCAGCCACATCAACCTGCACAAGACCTTCTGCATTCCCCACGGCGGCGGCGGCCCCGGCATGGGGCCGATCGGCGTCAAGGCGCATCTCGCGCCGTTCCTCCCCGGCCATCCCGAAACCGGCGGCAACGCCATGACGGTCTCGGCGGCGCCGTTCGGCTCCGCCTCGATCCTGCCCATCTCCTGGAGCTACTGCCTGATGATGGGCGGCGCCGGGCTGACGCAGGCGACCCGCGTCGCCATTCTGAACGCCAACTACATCGCAAAGCGCCTCGAGAGGGCCTACGGCGTGCTCTACAGCCGGCACGCAGGGCCGCGTCGCGCACGAGTGCATCATCGACACCCGGCCGCTGCTCGAAAGCGCCGGCGTGACGGTCGATGACATCGCCAAGCGGCTGATCGACTGCGGCTTCCATCCGCCGACCATGAGCTGGCCGGTCGCCGGCACGCTGATGGTCGAGCCGACGGAATTGGAGACCAAGGCCGAACTCGACCGCTTCTGCGACGCCATGCTCGCCATCCGCGAGGAAGTCCGCGCCATCGAGGAAGGCCGTGCCAGCCGCGACAACAACGCGCTGAAGAACGCGCCGCACACGGTCGAGGACCTGATCGGCGAGTGGAACCGGCCCTATTCGCGCGAGGAGGCCTGCTTCCCGGCCGGCGCCTTCCGCGTCGACAAATACTGGCCGCCCGTCAACCGCGTCGACAACGTCTTTGGCGACCGCAATCTCGTCTGTGCCTGCCCGCCGATGGAAAGCTACATGAAGGCGGCGGAGTAAGCCGTTGGCTGCGAACGGCGTCGTCGTATTGCCGGCGCGTGTGCAACCGTGTACGTCGCGCTCACGCGAGTGAATCGCGCCTAAAAAGCCTCGCGCGTTGTCACCGCTTCGATCACAATTAGACATTGCGCAGAAACGCAAAAATGCTGTCATGATCCACAAGTCCTTGCCTCGCGGGGTTTACCTTCAGGCCGCATCATGGGATCAAACAACGTCCGCAACGACCTCTTTCAGTTGCATGTCACGACATGATCGATTTGCAAATTTTCGCCGCGACGTCGGTCGTCCGACGTGGCAATTTTTATTCAATTCCTCGAATTGATTCTGTCGAGAAACCCACTCACACCGAATGACCGAACCGCGTGCAAGAATGCCCAGCCCCGCCTTTGCTTCGGCGGAACCCGACGCATTGAGCCTCAACATGCTCGAGCTCATGTTCGAGAGCGGCCGCGCGATGTCGGCGATTCTGGCGCGCGCCGGCAATGGCGCCTCGTCCTACGACGATCTCGCCCACGCCAACGACACCATGAGCGAAGTCGCGGCCTATTGGTTCGGCCATCCCGATAAGCTGTTCGAGGCGCAAGGCGCGCTTGCCGCCTCCTTCGCGAGCCTCGTCACCAACACCTGGTCGAAGGCACTCGGCGACGACGTGACGCCGATGATCAAGCCGCAAGCCTCCGACAAGCGCTTCACCGATCCGGAATGGAGCGACAACCCATTTTTCGATTTCTGGAAGCAAGCGTATCTCTTGACCGCGAAATGGTCGGACGACTTGCTGGCGCAAACCGAAGGCATCGACGAACGCACACGGCGGTCTGCGGAGTTCTACACCCGCTTTCTGAACAGCGCCCTTTCGCCCTCGAATTCGCCGCTGACCAACCCGGTGGTCCTGCGCGAAACGTGCGCGCGCAGCGCCGCCAATCTGGTCGAAGGCATGCGCCAGCTCGCCGCCGACCTGGAAAAATCCGGCGACATCCCGACCATCTCGCAGACCGATACCAGCGCCTTCGAGGTCGGCCGCAATCTGGCGACGACGCCCGGCAAGGTCATCTTCCAGAACGACCTCATCCAGCTCATCCAGTACGCGCCGTCAACGGCCCAGGTCCGCGAAATTCCCCTCCTCATCGTCCCGCCCTGGATCAACAAGTTCTATATTCTCGATCTCTCGCCGCAGAAGAGTTTCGTCAAGTTTGCCGTCGACCAGGGCTTCACGGTCTTCCTCATCTCCTGGGTCAATCCGGATCAGCGCCTGGCGCATAAGTCGTTCGAGGACTACGTCTCCGAAGGCCTGCTCAAGGCCGCCGATATCGTCGCGCGCGAGACAGGATTTGCCAAGTGCGGCGTGCTCGGCTACTGCATCGGCGGCACGCTGCTCGGAACGACGCTCGCTTATCTCGCCGCGCTCGAGGAAGAACGTTTCGCCTCCGCCACCTTCCTCACGACGCAGTTCGACTTCACCAATGCCGGCGACCTTTCGATCTTCACCTCCGACGCGGCGATCTTGGGCCTCGAAAGCCTGATGGCGGAACGCGGCTATCTCGACAGTTCGCGCATCGCCTCCGTCTTCAACATGATGCGGCCGCAGGATCTGATCTGGCCCTACGTGGTCAACAATTACCTGCTTGGCCGCAAGCCCATGGCCTTCGACATCCTCTACTGGAACCAGGATTTGACGCGCATGCCGGCGGCCAACCACGCCTTCTATCTGCGCCAGTTCTATGGCGCCAACCAGCTCGCCAAGGGCGAACTCGAGCTCAAGAGACCGGTCACGGGAAAAACCCGCGACGCCCGGCCGGAAACAGACGCCAGCGTCGAGGACCACATCGTCTTTTACCTGCGGGAGAAACGCGGACGCGCCGAGCTGCCCGCCGTCGCCATGTCGCTCGAAAACATCCGGCTGAACCTCGCCAAGGTGCGCCTGCCCGTCTACGACCTGGCGACGAAAGAAGACCATATCGCGCCCGCCGTCTCAGTGTTCCGTGGCGCCCGGTTGTTCGGCGGCGGCGTCACCTTCGTCGTCGCCGGCTCGGGCCACATCGCCGGCGTCATCAACCCACCGGGAAAGCCCAAGTACCAGCACTGGACCTCACCGCACTTTGAATGTGAGACGCTGGACGACTGGCTCAGCAGCGCCGAAGAACATCCAGGCTCATGGTGGGGTCACTGGTCGGACTGGCTGGCGGACAAATCCGGCGGCTTGGTCGAAGCCCGCAACCCGGGGCGCGTCCACGGCGTCCTCGAAGACGCGCCCGGCAGCTACGTCAAAGCCAAGACCTGAAGTCTCGGAGCGAATTATATTTCGAGCGCCCCGGCTGTTGCGGCGTATGCCAGCGATCGGCTAGGCTCGGAGCCGAGACGGCACGCCAGACTTGGTAAAGCAGTCTTAGGCCCGCGGCCTTGGGAACGCGCGACGGTCATCGCTTCATGACTGAAACCACAATGACTGAAACCACCGTCGCCACCTACCTCCTCGAGCGCCTGAAGCAGGCCGGACTGAAGCACGCCTTCGGCGTGCCCGGCGACTATGTGCTCACCTTCATGGACCGGCTGATCGACTCCGGCATCGACGTTCGTCGGCACCTGCAACGAACTCAACGCCGGCTATGCCGCCGACGCCTACGCGCGGATCAACGGCATCGGCTGCATCTGCGTCACCTGGGGCGTCGGCGGCTTCAGCGCCATGAACGCCGTCGCCGGCGCCTATGCCGAGCAGGTGCCGCTCGTCGTCCTCGTCGGCGGTCCGCGCACGACGCAGCGCCGCTCGTCCATGCTGCTGCACCACGGCGTCGGCGACGTCGCGACCATGCAGCACGCCTACGCCCACATCACGGTCGCCTCCGTCCTCCTCGACGATCCGTCCGAGGCGCCGCAGCGGATCGACCGCGCCATTGCCCGCTGCATGGCGGAGAAGCGCCCGATCATGATCGAGATCCCGGCCGATATGGTGGATCGACCGTGCGCCGCGCCCGGCCCCTTCGCCGCCCCGGACCGGCCGCCCTCCGACCCGGACGCGCTTGCCGAAGCGCTTCGAAGAGACCATGCGGCTTTCTGTCATCCGCGAAGACGCCCGGTGATCCTCGGCGGCGTCGAGCTGCACCGCTACGGCCTGATGCGCGAATTCCACCGGCTGGTCGAAGCGAGCGGCCTTCCGGTTGCAACGACGCTGCTCGGCAAGACGGTGATCTCCGAACATCATCCGCAGGCGATCGGCGTCTACGAGGGCGGCACGTCGCGCCAGGACGTGCGCGACATCGTCGAGAATGCCGACGTCCTGCTTTGTCTCGGCGCCTGGATCAGCGACATCAATTTCGGCGTCCACACCGGCCGTCTCGAAGGCCGCCGCATGATCCTCGCCAACTCCGGGCGCCTCAAGATCAGCCAGCACGTCTACGAGCAGGTGTGGATCGGCGACGTCGTTGCCGGCCTCGCCGACCGCATGCCCAAGGGCGGCCTCGCGCACCCGCCGTTCGCCAGCGTCGCCACGCGGCTCGATCTCGGTTTCGCCGCCGAGCCGGGCCGCAAGCTCACCATCGCCCGCGTCACGCAGATGCATCAACGCCTTCCTCGGCGACGACACGACGGTCATCGCGGAAACCGGGGATTCGCTCTTTGCCGCCGCCGACCTCGTCATGCACCACGACGTCGCCTTCATCGGCCAGGCCTTCTATCTCTCCATCGGCTACGCGCTTCCCGCCACCCTCGGCGCGGCGCTCGCCGATCCCCG
Source organism: uncultured Alphaproteobacteria bacterium (assembly GCA_963732525.1). Classification (GTDB taxonomy): domain Bacteria; phylum Pseudomonadota; class Alphaproteobacteria; order Rhizobiales; family Hyphomicrobiaceae; genus Hyphomicrobium_B. The sequence goes on along the minus strand of CAVSZX010000019.1, from coordinate 38,136 downwards.
CCGGCAGACCGGTGACGCTGATCGGCGACGGCGCCTTCCAGATGACGGCGCAGGAACTCTCGACGCTCTGGCCGCAACTGCTGCAACGCCATCCTTCTGCTCATGAACAACGACGGCTACACGACAGAACGCATCATCCACGAAGGCCCCTATAACGACATCCAGCCCTGGGACTATCATCGCTTGCCGGAGGTGTTCGGCGGCGGCTGGGGCGTGCGCGTTACGACCGAAGACGAACTCGATGCCGCCCTCGCCCGCGCCCGGGTCGGCAACGAAGGCCCGGCGCTGATCGAGATCATGCTCGACACCTATGACACCACCGACGCGCTGAAGACCCTCGGCGCGGCGCTCGCGCCCAAGAGTGGTAGCGAGCCGCGCCGCTGATCGTCGCAGCGCAAGCATTGCCTACACGGCCGATTGATCTACGTCAGAGATCTCTCAACGGAATTTGCGCGAGATCCGGGGTGCCGGCAAGCATGCGACACCGCCGTCGGTTCTCGCGGCTGCTGCGGCGGCTAACCTCAATTCAAGAACGAGCGAGTCTGGTGCTTAAGCGAGACTGGTGCCTAAGCGAGATTGGCGCCCAAGTACGACTGGCGCCCAAGTACGACTGGCGCCGAGGGATTGCGGGCGCGAGACGAGAAGGTACGGGGGATATGCTGTCCAATCACATGCTGACCAATCACATGCCGGCCAATCACTTGCCGGCCGTGACATGCGCCAAAGCCTTGGCCGCCGCCGCCGGCCTGTTTCAATTGCACACATGGCGCGGCTTGCGGGCGGGCCCGCTCAAAGCCGCCGAGCGTTGCGCCGCTGTCGCCGCAGTGGCGTTTATGGTGATGCAGGCCGTCGACCCTGAAGCCGCACCTTCGGCAGCGGACGAACGCGCCGGTTCGCTTTCCGGCGAGGCCCTGCCCTCGGCGCTCGGGCGCGAACGCGTTTTTGCGGGCTACATCGGCCTTCCCGCGCACGATCGAAGCGACGCCCGCCTCGTCCGTCCGGACGGCACCGACCTCACAATGAAGAACCTCGCCTGGGACGCCGAACCCTTTCACTTTCCCCTTTACGCCGGCGTGCGCTACACGGCCTGGCGCGGCGCCTTCGGCGGCATGATCGATTTTCTCCACGACAAGGCCATCGCCCACACGGGCAAGGGCGCGCACGGGCGAAAGCTCGCCGGCGAGCGCGCCATCCCCGACACCGTGGCGTTGCTCGGAACGCTCAAGGGCAATCCCGCGCCGGCTGAAGCCAAGCTCACCGACATCCTCGAGCGGCTCGAGTTCTCGCACGGCCACAACATGCTGCTACCGACGGCGCTGGTGCGCTTTGCGGCTTTTTCGCCGCGCATTCGCCCCTACGCCGGTATCGGCGCCGGCGCGGCGCTGCCGCACGTCGAGGTCTGGCCCGCTGGCGAAGGCGAGGCGGCAAAGACCAACGAATACCAGGCGGCGGGGCCGGCCTTCCAATTCGTGCTCGGTCTGGAATTCGCAGGCTCCAAAGGCCCGGTATTTCTCGAATACAAATACACCTACGCCATGCTCGCGACGTCACTGACGGGCGGCAAGACGCCCGCGTGGTGCAATTGCGATATCGTCAGCGACTTCGCCCGCCATATCGCCAACTGGTGGACGGGGACCAAGCCTCGGTACGGCAGCTTCGCCACCAACCTCGCGACGCATCAGGTGGTCGCGGGCGCCGGCTATCGCTTTGCGGCGACTGCCGCGTCAAGGGCGCCGTAGTTCAAGTGGGCCGGCGCAACGGCGTTAAGCGCCAACGCCAAAGGCGTCCTTGATCGAGCCGAACGCCGTCCCGGACGGAACCCTGCTGTGCCTTCTGCGGGCGGCGACTTGATCGCGAACGGCCTGGAACTCGTCGGGATCGAGGCGCACGCGCCGCTTCGACCAGAAGAAGACGCGGTGACGCAGCTCCACCCACTGGCCGCCGTAGAAGTCATGAATGAACTTGACGCGATCGCCGGCATCGATGCGGTACGTCGCGTAGGCGAAGTCCAGGAGCTCGTAATCGTTGTCGTTCACGGCATGCCTCAAAAAATTCGGCGCCTTACACTCACTCCATCGCTAACGGCAAAGCCTTAACGCTCCCTTTCCAAGTCCGCCGACGACTGACGGATCTCAGTCGCTTCAGGCGCCATGCTGGCCGCCGCGCAACGGCAACCGCGAGCGATCGCGGCCGGGGGCGTGAACCTTCCCGTAGCCTGCCGCGACCAAGCCTAAACCTGTGACTTCGTTCACCCTGACTTCGCTTTGGAGCCGGAACGCCATGCTTCAGTTCCCTGCGGGACAGCGCCGGCCGCCCGATTCTGAGACGAGCTACAGACGCAAATCATGTCTGGGAAAGGATCAGTTCGCATGAATGTCCAACGAGCACTATCCGCCGCCATCGTTGCGGCCGCCGCCACGCTGCCAGCCGCTGCCGCTTCCGCTGCGCCCTCGCCGAAGGGCGTGTGGCTCAACGACACCGGCCGCGGCGCCATCGAGATAAAATCCTGCGGCGAAGCACTTTGCGGTCATGTTGTATGGGTCAAGGCTTCGGGCGACGAAAAAGGCTGCGGCAAGCAGATCATCGGCGAAGCACGGCCCGCGGGCGGCGGCAGCTGGGACAACGGCTGGATCTATTCGCCCGAACGCAAACGCCGCTACGACGTCGAGCTGACGCCGCTGTCGGAACAGCGCCTGCGCGTCGTCGGCTATGCCGGCACCAAGTTCTTTTCGAAAACCATGATCTGGACCAAGGCACCGGACAGCCTGCAACGCTGCGGCACAAAGACTACGGTTGAAGCCAACGCCGCGCCCGCACCTGTGGCAGCACCGGCCGTTGCGACGGCCCCGCCAGCGGCGAAATCGGAACCGAAGCCCGCCGCGACGGCGGCATCGGAAACAAAGCCCGCGACGGCGGCATCGGAAACAAAGCCCGCGACGGCGGCATCGGAAACAAAGCCCGCGACGGCGGCATCGGAAACAAAGCCCGCGGCGACGGCGGGCAAGGAAGCGGCAAAGCCCGCTCCGAAACTGCCGGTGACGCTGCTCAATGCTCCGGCGCTGCCGCAACCTGAGAAGGTCGCCGCCGCCCCGGCCAAAGATCCTGCCAAGCCCGCGGGCCAGCCCGATGCGGCGCCGGCCGCGGCCGGTCCTCCGAGCCCTGACAGCGCGAGCAGCGACAATGCGGCGAGCGAAACCGCGGCCGCTGCCGACGACGACGATCCGGCCGACGCCCCGAAGGCGGACGGCGGCGGATTGAATATTGATAATCTGAAGCTCGGCGATCTCGACCTGGACAAGGTCTTGCAACGCACGGGCGACGGCAAGTGTAAGCTCAACCTGCCGTTCATCAAGGTGCGTTTCGATTGCGAGAAGTGACCCGCAGTACGATGCGAAGCGTTCTGAGCCTGGTCCATCACCCGGCTCAGAACGGGAAGAAGCCCTCGAGCGGGTTCGAGATATCGCGTTTCGGCCGCGAGCGTGACGTGGACCGGGCGCTCTTCGCCGGCTTCGCCGCCGCTTGAGCCTCGGCGGGTTGGGCGGGTTCGCCTGCGGCCGGCTGAATGTCGGCATTAGGGACCGACCCGTTGCCCTGCGCGATTTCCGGCGCCGACGTCGGATCGATCTTGGCCTTCGCGTCTTCACCCGTGGCCGGTGCCGCTTCGGGTTCGCCAGTTTTCGGTTCGACGGTGTTGGGCGCGCCCTGCGCGTCGACGGTGGGTGTCTGCACATCGATGGGCGGCGACTTGCTGGCGTTCTGAAGCGGAATACCTGGGGCCGGTACTTTTCTGCCGGGCTTGGCGGGCGGTGGCGCCACCACCTTCACACCCCACCCTTGCGTCGGCGCCGGCGCCACGACCTTGCGTGCCTTCACGTTTTCGATGGCTCTTGCCGGTGCCGCGGCCGCAGCTTTCGCCGTCGCCGGGCTCGCGACAGCAGGGTTGGCGACGACAGGGGCCGCGGGAACAGCCGGAGAAATCGCAGTCGCTGGCGGATCGCTGGCCACCGGCTCCGCCATGACAGGACGGGTTGCCGGCTCGCTCTCCGATGGCGCCGGCGAGGCGATCACGGGCGGCGGCCTGTCGCGCAGCGCCTTCAATTCGGCAACGGCGCGTTCGGCGGCTTCGCGGGCATCCTTCTCGGATTTCAGTACGGTCTCAATTCTGCCACGCAGGGACGCCGCATCCGCCTTGGCCGCATCGCGCTCTTGAAGCACGGTTTTCATCGCGCTCTCGAGCTTGCTCCGCTCGTCCTCCAGCGCCGCCTTCTCGACGCGTGCACGCACCAGATCGGCGCCCGCGTCTTTCAGCGTCTGTTCTTCGTCGGCGCTCAGCGTCCCGGCGCGCGACAGGCTATCCTCGGCGACACGGGCCCGCCGGTCCGCCGCCTGTTCTTCGATCCGAAGTTCCTCGTGTTCTTTCGCCAGGCGCTCGTACTTCGTTGCCAGCGCGTCGAAAGACGCGCCGCCCGCCTTGAGCGACAGCGACTGCCAGAGCACGAAGCCCGTGAGCACGAAGCTCAAGACCGACAACGTATAAATCAACCCGATACGCAGAAGCATCCCGCCCCCCGCGCGCCAATGAATGGACGCTAATTGTCCCTGAATACCGCGAATAACGCCGTGTACAAATACGTTCGCGTACTTTTTGCCGGCGCCCTGCGACCTAAGTGTCACCGTTGGCCGCTGATTCGATACAGAAAAAATTAGGTTGCATAGTCAGGCGTCGTAGAAACAGATCGCGCTAAGTCCATAAGACAACAGCCATTGCGGCGGCGGCGAAAGAGAGAGCCCCGGCGCGGTCTCCGCATGACGCGGGCCGAGCCGGGGCTCTCGAAACATTAGGCGAAGAGATCGAAATTAGATGATGTCGATCTCGGCCGGCAGGTACGACGTCACTTCGAGGCCGACTTCCTGCTCGCGTACGGTGGGCTTCATCCAGGTCTTCATGGGGTGGCTCTCCTTCGATAACAATAAGAACGTCTGTTCCTATGGTTGAACAGTATTCGTTCGGATCGATAAACTCAAATCGCAATGCCGTGAGACTTTAATCAGTGTTTCTGATGCACGGCCCCGACGCGGCTGATGTCATAAAGTAACAAAATCGTCGTTTCCTGCGGCCGGCGGGAGGGATATGAAGGCCCCTTGAGACCCCTCCTCAAGGAGCCGCCCATGCCCATGCCCGCCACCGACATCGAGCGTATGATCAAGACCGCGTTACCCGACGCCCAAATCGAGCTCAAGGACCTCGCCGGAGACAACGACCACTGGGCGGCGCATGTCGTCTCGGCGGCCTTCAAGGGCAAAAGCCGCGTGCAGCAGCATCAAATGGTCTATGCGGCACTCGGCGGCCGCATGGGGGATGTCCTCCACGCCCTGCAATTGACCACGGCCCCACCGTCGAATTGACTTTTCCGGCGTAATTCCCCACATCCTAGCGAAACCGCCGACGCCCGCTCAAAGGAGCACTTCATGTCTCAGGACCAGTCCAAGACCCAGATCGCCAAGACCATCGCCGACAACGACGTCGTACTGTTCATGAAGGGCACCAAGCAGTTCCCGCAGTGCGGCTTCTCGGCGACGGCAGTCAAGATCCTCGATCTGCTCGGCGTGCCGTTCAAGGAAGTCAACGTGCTCGACGACCAGGGCGTACGCGAGGGCATCAAGGCGCTTCTCCAACTGGCCGACCATTCCGCAACTCTACGTCAAGGGCGAGTTCGTCGGCGGTTGCGATATCATGCGCGAGATGTATCAGGCCGGCGAGCTGCACGACCTGATCTGCGAAAAGGGCATTCCACATCAGCATCACCACCACGGGTAACGCCCGCCGAAGCCTAGGCGAGGATGAGAAATCCGATTGAATTGCAACCGGCGGGTGGCTGGCCATGCGCCGGTTTTCGTTCCGCCGCCAGGGGAATCGCATATGGCGTTCTCTCTCCCCATTCCTGCGCTGGGAGGGTTGGGAGGGGCCGCCTGAAAGTTGCGCCGTCACCCTAGCCTCGTTCGCTTAGGCGACAGAAGGGACGCGTCTGATACCTGAACCTGCGGGACGATCGTTTCGCGCACATGCTGCAGAGCGGCCGGCGCTTCTTATTGAGCCTCACCATCCTCGCGGCAAGCGTCTCGCTTGCGCTCGGCATTTCGCTGCCCATCATCAAGCTCACCAAGTTCGGCATCTGGACCGACGAGCACTCGCTGCTTTCGACCGTCGGCGTGCTTATCCACGAGGGCCAGACTTTCCTCGGGCTGATCGTGCTTGTCTTCTCGATCATTCTGCCGGTCCTGAAACTGCTTTACCTGCTCCTCGTCTCGACCCTTCCCCCGCTCGAGATCGCGCGCCAATCGAAGCGGCTTCACGCGCTCGAATGGCTCGGCAAATGGTCGATGCACGACGTGCTCGTGCTGGCGCTCACGATTTTCTTCGTCAAGAGCCAGGGCGTCTACGATGCGCGAAGCCTCTACGGCGTTTACTTCTTCACCAGCGCCGTCGTGCTGATGATCCTGGCCTACGCCTGGATCCGCACCGACGGCCTCAATACGGCCGGCGCCTGGCCGAACCCCCGGCGCCCGCGCCCGATACCGGGCCGGCTGCCACATCCAAGTTCCGCAACTTCGGCCTGAGCTTCCTCATCATCCTGGCGGCCGTGTTTTTCGCGCTCGGCATCATCCTGCCCGACCATCCGCTTCACCACCGTGTACGTTTGGAGCAACGAGCACTCGATCCTCACCATCATGCTGGCGCTGTTCGAGACCAACGAGGTCTTCCTTTGCGGCGTGCTGTTCGCCGTCTCGATCTTCTTCCCCTTCATGAAGCTCTTCTACCTGCTGACGCTCATCACCTCGCACGACATCGAGCCGGAGTTCCGGCGCAAGTCCATCGCCACCATGGAATGGCTCGGGCGCTACTCGATGACGGACGTCATGGTGCTGGCCTTGATGATCTTCTACGTCAATTCGTCAGGCTACACGGAGGCCCGCGTGCTCCCCGGCGTCTATTTCTTTGCCGCCTCCGCCTTGATCACCATGCTCGCCTACGGCTGGGCCAACGCGACGCCTAAGCCCCGCGTCCAGCCCAAGCTCAAACCCGGCGGCCCTGCGATTTCGCTCGCCGCAAGCCAAGGACGGCGCGCGGCGTAGGCCACCAGGGCCCCGTGACTCGATTGCGGCCAACGCGCCAGCCTTCACCCCGATCGCATCCCTCGGGGACGGTGGTGGTCCGGTGAACTTCACTTCGGCCTGCGCATGGCAGCCGAAGCAATTCAGTGCGATACGCTCCACGCCTTCCGGCCAGCCGGCTCCGCGAAGTCGGAGTCGGAACGCGCAAGCAAAAAGGCCGCCCTCGCGAGCGGCCTTCGCAATCGTTCGTCGTCACTTCGCCCAAAGGGCGAGCGGCCATTTTCTTGGGCGCAGGCGACTCTCCTTCGTCGAGCCGGCCGCCTGCGCAATCCCGTCGTTGGCGGCCGGCGCGCGGAACGCGTGTCGCCAACGACAATGAAAATCTATCTCGAATAGAATTCGACGACCAGGTTCGGCTCCATCGTGACCGGGTAGGGCACGTCGGAAAGCGCCGGAATGCGCGCGAGCTTGGCGGTCATCTTGTTGTGGTCGGCATCGACGTAGTCGGGCACGTCGCGCTCGGCGCTCTTGATGGCTTCGAGCACGAGACCAAGCTGCTTTGCCTTCTCGCGCACTTCGACGAGGTCGCCGATGCGAAGACGATAGGACGGAATGGTAACGCGCCGGCCGTTCACCGTGACGTGACCGTGCGAAACGAACTGGCGGGCGGCGAAGACCGTCGGCACGAACTTGGCGCGATAGACGAGGGCGTCGAGGCGGCGCTCGAGCAGACCGATGATCTGCTCGCTGGTCGAACCCTTGGCGCGCGAAGCTTCATCGTACAGCTTGCGGAACTGGCGTTCCGAAATCGAGGCGTAATAGCCTTTGAGCTTCTGCTTGGCTTTGAGCTGCTGGCCGAAATCCGAAAGTTTGCCGGCGCGGCGTTCGCCGTGCTGGCCGGGGCGGCTTTCGCGGCGGTTCAACGGGCTCTTCGGACGGCCCCAGATGTTCTCGCCGAGGCGGCGGTCGATCTTGTGCTTGGCGCGGACGCGCTTAGTCATAGTCGAGCACTCCATGAGTTGCAGCGGCGCGCGGCGGAATGCCGGAGCCCTGATTGGAGCGCCCCCTCCTCTGTCCCCTCGCCCTTGACGAGCGGAAAACCGACAGGCTCGGACCTGCAACAGGCGTTGGACGTTCAACAGCCGCTGGAAGGTCCGCGCCACGGGTGCGCAAAAACGCTTCGCGGGCCGAAAGGCCCGCGTCGCTGGTCATCTCTCTAGTCGCCGCGCCCCTCCCCGTCAACACCGCAAACTGGGCCTAAGCCTCCGATCTGCGGGTCAGGAAGGAGGTGCGCCAAATTGAGGCTATTTCTTCTCCGCCGGGACTGGCGCCTTGGCGGCCGGTGCAGCCGCCGGTGCAGGTGCCTTGGCTGCCGGTGCCACCGTTGGCTTTGGCGGCGACGCGGTCGAGCCCGTGGTAGTGGCATCGGCCTTGGCGGTTGCTGCGGCAGGCGCGGCGCCTGCTGCGGGCTTTGCCGGGGCAGCGCCGGCGGCGGCCGTGTCCTTCTGCGCCGGGCTCTCCTTGACGTAGGCCGCAATCATTTCCTTGACCTTGCCGCGCTGTTCGTCGGTGCATGTCTGCACCGGCGCCTGCTTCTCTTCCTCGACCACGACTTCCTTGTCGCCGTCCTTTTCAACCAGACGGATCTTGCCGGTGAGCAGCATGACGGTGGTCAGGTGCAACTGGCTGATGAAAACCAGCTGCTGCGGCGTCCATTTATTCTTCGCGATCTCCCGCTGCATCATCGAGTGATGGTTGGCGGTCTGGTGATCCTGCAGGTTGCACACCTGCGCGTGCGCCGAGAGGCGGCCGACCTTGATCACGTCGCGCGCGATTTCGAGAGGCACCATCACCTCGTCGCGCTTCTTCTTGTCGATCTGGATAACGGTGCCGTCCGGTTTCGAGAACTGCTGCGGCGTCAACGACCACGCATAGTCCAAGAACGACTTGACGGCCTTCTCGCTCAGCTCCTGGGCGCTGGCCGTAGCAATCGGACCCGCAATCACCAGAGCAAACGCACCGGCCAAAATCTTCCCCGCCCTCGTTGTCATCACTCTCTCCAAATGAGCCTCTTGATGTCTTCGGCCAACACGTCTTCGCTCAACACGTTTTCACTCAACATGTCTTCACACAACATGTCTTCGGCCAATGTGACTTCAGCCAATGTGACTTCGGCCAGACCTCGCCGGCCGAGCCCGCGGGTCAAAAACCCTCGAGCCAAAAAACCGCCTGGCGTGCGCTGCCCGCCAATTAGGCCTAGAGTTGCCGTTTCGGTTGGCATCGCTCGGCTCAAAACTTGTCGAGATCAAGGCGCCTCATCCGGCGGCTTGCGACCGCGCCCTTTGCCCTGTGCCAGAGTGGCAACAATACCACGTAGGGTGCGAACCTCTTGGTCCGTGGCCCCTGCACGCAGGAAAAAAGTGCGCAGATTGTGTATGACATTCGGACGTTTATGTTCGGGGTTGAAAAACCCGAGGCGATCCAGTTCGCCTTCCAAATGCTCGAAAAGCCCGGTCAATTCAGCCCGTGTCGCGACCCGGTCGGCGCCCATGTTGAGGCCCTCGGCCAGCGGCCGCTCGTAGGTCGTGACACGGCCCAGGCTGCGGCCGGGAGAGGTGCGCATCCATTCGTAGCCGATGAGCAGCACGGCCTGCGCAAGGTTGAGAGAAGCGAAACGAGAATTTACCGGGATCATGATTAATGCGTCGGCATTGGCGACCTCGCCAGTCTCGAGACCGTTGCGCTCGCGGCCGAACAGGATGCCGCACCTTTCTCCACGGCCAATGCGCGCCCGCATCTCAGCAATCGCCTGCTCGGGCGTCAGGATGGGCTTTCGCAGGTCGCGCTGGCGTGCCGTGGTCGCGGCCAGCCAGTTGAGGTCGGCGATGCTCTCGTCGAGGCGGTCGAAGTGCTTTGCTTCATCGATGATGTAGTTGGCGCCCGAGGCGGCGATGCGCGCCTTCTCGTTCGGCCAGCCATCGCGCGGGTTGACGAGACGGAGGTCGTCGAGGCCGAAATTGGCGCAGGCCCGCGCCACCATGCCGATGTTGTCGGCGAGCTGCGGCTCCATCAAGATCACGCTCGGGGTCTCGCCTTCGCCCGCGACGGGTTCGCCATGCATTTCGGCCCGGCGCAACCCGTGGCGCAGCTTGCGGATGACGCGCCGGGCCCAGAACCAGTAGTTCTCCCCTGACCATTGTCGCGTCAGGCTTTCGAGGCACGGCGTCGCGACGGTCTCCACCCCCTCACCCCGAAGGCGCACGCGGCCGTCGCCGACGACGACTTCCTTCTTCGAAAGGATGTACTGGTCGAGCGTCTCCAGCCCCAGCGCTTCCGTGCGCCGCTTGCAGCCGGGACAGGTCACGGAATCGGCGGCGCAGCGCACTTCGGCGCAGTATTGCAGCACGGGCTCCAGTGTTTCGCGCGTCAGGCCAGGAATCGCGAGTTGCTCTAATCCTTGATCGATGGTGCCAACGTGACAGGCGTGCACGACGGCGCCGACCGCCCGGCCCTTTAGACGAGGTTCGCCCGCACTGATCTCGATTTCTAGCGTGCTCATGGAGACGCCTATAGCGAAAGCCGCCGGCAACGCCAACCTGCTCCGACGAGGGACCGCGGGACGGCAGCTGCCCGGAAAATAAGCCGCAGGGAGAGCCGCCGCATGCATCCTTCGTTGGGACTTGGCGCGGGGAAGAGGCGCAACTATGGTGCACCGCATCATTCACGCCCAACAGACAGGCTAGCCCCTCATGAAAAAGATCAAGGTGACCGGAACCGTCGTCGAACTCGACGGCGATGAGATGACCCGCATCATCTGGCAGTTCATCAAGGACAAGCTGATCCACCCCTATCTCGACGTCACGCTCGAATACTACGACCTCGGCATCGAGTACCGCGACAAGACCAATGACCAGGTGACGATCGACGCCGCCAACGCGATTAGGAAGCACGGCGTCGGCGTCAAGTGCGCGACGATCACGCCGGACGAAGCCCGGGTCAAAGAATTCAACTTGAAGGACATGTGGAAGTCGCCCGAACGGCACCATCCGCAACATCCTGGGCGGCGTCATCTTCCGCGAGCCCATCATCTGCAGGAACGTGCCGCGCCTGGTGCCCGGCTGGACGCAGCCGATCGTCATCGGCCGTCACGCCTACGGCGACCAGTACCGCGCCACCGATTTCAGGTTTCCGGGCAAGGGCACGCTGACGATCAAATTCGTCGGCGACGACGGCAAGGTGATCGAAAGGGAAGTCTTCAAGGCGCCGGGCTCGGGCGTCGCCATGGCCATGTACAATCTGGACGAAGTCATCCGCGACTTCGCCCGCGCCTCCATGAACTACGGCTTGATGCGCGGCTGGCCGGTCTACCTCTCGACCAAAAACACTATTCTCAAGGCCTACGACGGCCGCTTCAAGGACATCTTCGAAGAGATCTATCAGGCCGAATTCAAAGCCGAGTTCGACAAGAAGAAAATCGTCTACGAGCATCGCCTGATCGACGACATGGTGGCGTCCGCGCTTGAAATGGTCGGGCGGCTACGTCTGGGCCTGCAAGAACTACGACGGCGACGTGCAGTCCGACACGGTTGCCCAGGGCTTCGGCTCGCTCGGCCTGATGACGAGCGTGCTGCTGTCGCCCGACGGCAAAACCGTCGAAGCCGAAGCCGCGCACGGCACCGTGACGCGCCACTTCCGCGAACATCAAAAAGGCAAGGAAACCTCGACCAACGCCATCGCCTCGATCTTCGCCTGGACTCGCGGCCTTGCGCACCGCGCCAAGCTCGATAACAACGCCGATTTAAAGCGCTTCGCCGACACGCTGGAGAAAGTCTGCGTCGACACCGTCGAAGCCGGCCACATGACCAAGGACCTCGCCCTCCTGGTCGGCCCGGAGCAGAAATGGCTCTCGACCACCGGCTTCCTCGACAAGGTCGATGAGAACCTGAAGAAAGCGATGGCGGTATAGCGATCGCCGGTCGCACGACCAATCGAACGTGGTGACCCAATTGCCGCGGCCACCCGATTTTGCGGTGGAAGGCAGCGTGAGCCCCTTGTTCGTGCCGGCCGAATTGGGTTCAATCGCCGACTTCAAGCTGCACGCGCGGCAGACGGAGGGCTCCATGTCAGACGTGCAGAAACTCGTGGTTTTCGAGTTGAACGAAGTACCGTTCAAGGTGTTCGATCGGTTTGTTTCGATGCGGCCGAATTCTCAGATGGCGCGGCTGTTCTGCCGTTCCGACGTCTTCGAGACATTTTCCGAAGACGAAGGACATTTGAGCCCGTGGGTTACCTGGCCCACAGTCCACCGCGGTGTCACCAACCAGAAGCACGGCATTCTCGATTTCGGCCAGAACCTTACCGAGGTCGACGCCGAGTACCCGCCGATCTGGGAATTGCTGGCGCGCGCAGGCGTGCGCCCCGGCGTATTTGGCCCGCTGCACAGCTATCCACTGCCGCGCGATATCTCGCGATACGACTTCTTCGTCCCTGACACGTTTGCCGCGGGTCCGGAGTGCTTCCCGAAGAAGCTCTCCGAGTTCCAGGCTTTCAATCTGGCCATGGTCGACAGCTCCGGCCGCAATGTCGCGCGCAATCTGATGCTGTCCAAAGCCATGCCATTCCTGATGGCCGCCCCAGGTCTCGGATTACGAGGACGCACTGTCGCCTCGCTTGGAACGCAACTCTTGCGCGAGCGCATCCGTCCCGAACTCGTCTGCCGGCGGCGCACTTCCCAAGTCGAGATTGCCTTCGATTTCTATCTGAAGCAGCTTCGCTCGCGCATGCCGGACGTCTCGTTCTTCTTCACCAATCACGTGGCATCGAGCCTGCACCGCTACTGGCCGGGAACCTTCCCCCAGGACTATCCGAAAGCCTTATGGGCAGAAGGCTACGAGCGCACCTACGCCGACGAAATCGACTTCACCATGTCCGTCGCGGATCGCATGATCGGTGAACTTGCCCGCTTCGTGGAGCGAACACCGGGCCACCGTCTGCTCGTCATGACCAGCATGGGACAGCAGGCAGTTCCGAATGCCGAGCAGACACGGACGCAACTCCTGTGCATCGATCTTAAGAAGCTCATGTCTGCCCTCGGCGTCGCGCCTGGACTGTGGGAGAGGCGGCGCGCAATGGCACCGCAATATGTCGTGACTTTCGCGCCCGACAGCCGGAAAGACTTGATCTCGAACCTCTGCGCACTTTCGATCAACGGAACGCCGGTGCATTTTTCTGATCATGGAGATTCCGTCATGATCGAATTTGGACAGGTCAATCTCGACGACAATATCCGACTAGAATTTCACGGCGAGCCAAGGCCACTTCAGGAGTTCGGCCTGCGCAATGTCGAAATCCAGGACAAGAGCGCGTCCTTCGCCTACCACATACCTCAGGGCGTGCTGCTGTCCTACGACCCACAAAAACGAAAGGGCCATGCGCTCGAACGCCGCCGAAATCGCGACCACCGAGATCGCGCCGGCGATCCTGCGCAATTTCGGCGTCTCCGCACCGTCGTACATGACGGCTGGACTAGCCCTGAACTAATCGGGCGAGACGCCCGCCGAGAAATCGGGCCGAAAGCCGGCGGCGAAGCGCCCTCCGCAAAATTAACGCTGAGGTTATGGCTATCTACTTGCCGCCCGCTGCCTTGACCTGATTGTCGACTTCGAGCTGCATGCGCGCGATCAGCGTGTTGAAGTCGCTCGTCGCCTTGGCGCAGGCGACCGCTTCGCCGCCGCACACGACGTTGTACTTCAACGTCATCTGCTCGCCGTCCTTCACCAGCTTGCGGCACACGGCGACCGGGTGAGCGGGATTCTTCTCGGTCGAGAAATTGTACATCACGCTCGCGTTCTTGGCATCGTCGCTATAGGTGACATACTGTTCGCTCTTGTCGACTTCCTTGAGCCCGGCCTGGCCCATATAGCGCTGCATCAGGTCGTCGGCCGTGCCGGTCGGATCGCCGCAGAAGCCCTCCGCTGCAGCCTTGGTCGGACCGGCGCTCGGTGCCGGCGTTTCGGCGTGCTTGACGACCGGGTCTTCGGCGCGCGAGGCGGCCGGTGCGGCGATGACGAAAGCGGCCGTGAAGGCTGCGGCAGCAAGGAAGCGAAGTGCGATCATTGGTGATGGCCCCATTCGACAGGTTGGATGCGACTGGTCGAGCGCAAAAAAGGTTGACGTTGTGGCGCCTTCTATACGCGTCTGCGGGCAAAATGAAGGGTGAATTCGCGGCAAGCTTAGCGTGACCCCGCAGCCTTAACCCGCGAGCGCCGCCTCGATGGCCTTCAAGGCGTCGCCGGCCTTGGCACCATCAGGACCGCCGGCTTGCGCCATGTCGGGGCGCCCGCCACCACCCTTGCCGCCAAGGGCTTCCGAGCCCGCCTTGACGAGATCGACGGCGCTCCAGGTCTTGGTCAGGTCGTCGGTGACGCCGACCGCGAGCCCCGCCTTGCCGTCCTCGGTGACGCCGACAACGGCGACGATGCCGGAGCCGATCTGCTTCTTGCCCTCGTCGATGAGGCCGCGCAGGTCCTTCGGATTCAAGCCCTGCACCGAGCGCGCGAGCAGCTTCACATTGCCGATGGTCTTGACCGCATCGCCCGAACTAGCCGCCGCCGCCGTGCCACCGCCACCGAGCGCGATCTGGCGCTTGGCGTCTGCAAGCTGCTTTTCGAGAACCTTCTTTTCTTCGACGATCGCCTTCAGGCGTTCGATCAGATCCTCGGGCCGCGTGCGCAACAGGCCAGCGGCTTCCCTGACGCGTGCGTCCTGCTCGGCGAGATAGGCCCGCGCGCCTTCGGCGGTCAGCGCTTCGATGCGCCGGACGCCGGCGGCAGACGCCGATTCCGCCACGACCTTGATGACGCCGATATCGCCGGTACGCTTCACGTGCGTGCCGCCGCAGAGCTCCACCGACCACGCCTTGTTGGCGCCGGGCTTCATGGCGCCCATGGAAACGACGCGGACTTCATCGCCGTATTTCTCGCCAAACAGCGCCATGGCGCCGGAAGCGCGGGCCTCTTCAAGCGCCATCAGGCGCGTTTCAACAGATGTATTTTCAAGAAGCACCGCGTTCGCCATGTCCTCGACCGCCTTCACGTCGTCGGCGCTCATGGGCTTGGTGTGGGAAAAGTCGAAGCGCAGCCGGTCAGGGGAAACGAGCGAACCCTTCTGCGCCACGTGGGTGCCGAGAATCTGGCGCAGGGCCTCATGCAGGAGATGCGTTGCGGAGTGGTTGGCGCGGATGCGGTTGCGGCGCACACTGTCGACATTCAAGGTGACATGTTCGCCGATGCGCAGCGTGCCGCCCGTGACCTCGCCCGAATGCACGAAGAGATCACCGAGCTTTTTTGCCGTGTCGCCGACCGTGAACGCGGCGCCGGCCTCACCCTTGGCGCCTTCGGTCGTGATCGCGCCGGTGTCGCCGACCTGGCCGCCGAACTCGCCGTAGAACGGCGTCTGATTGACGATGACCGCGCATTTGTCGCCGGCCTTCACCGAAGTCACCTCTTTGCCGTCCTTGACGATGGCAAGGATTTGCCCTTCCGCCGATGTCGTCTCGTAGCCGAGGAATTCGGTCGCGCCGGTGCGCTCCTTGATTTCGAACCACACGGTTTCGGTCGCGGCATCGCCCGAACCCTTCCAGGCGGCCTTGGCCGCCTCCTTTTGTTTCTTCATCGCCGCGTCGAAGGCTTTCGTATCGACGGCGATGCCGCGCGGCTTCAGGGCGTCTTCGGTGAGATCGAGCGGGAAGCCGAAGGTGTCGTAGAGCTTGAAGGCGACGTCACCGGAGAACACAGCGCCCTTTTTCAAGGTGCCCGAACTCGTCGTCGAGCAGCTTCAGGCCGTTCTCGAGCGTCTTCTTGAAGCGCGTCTCCTCGAGCTTCAGCGTCTCGGTGATCAGCGCTTCGCCGCGCGCGAGTTCCGGGAACGCCGCACCCATCTCGTGCACGAGCGAGGCAACGAGGCGATGCATCAAGGGGTCCCTGCAGCCGAGCTGATGGGCGTAGCGCATGGCGCGGCGCATGATGCGGCGGAGCACGTAGCCGCGGCCCTCGTTGGAAGGCAGCACGCCGTCGGCGATGAGGAAGCTCGTGGCGCGGAGATGGTCGGCGATGACCCGGCGCGCGGCCGTGACATCGACGTTGTCGCTTTTGTCGCCGCCGCCCGCCTTGCGCGTTTCCTCGCGGATGGTCGCGATCAGGTGCTCGAACAGATCGATCTCGTAGTTGTTGTGCTTGCCCTGGAGCACGGCGGCGATGCGCTCGAGGCCCATGCCGGTATCGATCGAGGGACGCGGCAGTGATACGCGATCGCCGGGACCGCGTTGTTCAAATTGCATGAACACGAGGTTCCAGATCTCGATGAAGCGGTCGCCGTCGGCGTCATCCGAGCCCGGAGGACCGCCCGGAATTTTGTCGCCATGATCGAAAAAGATCTCGGTGCACGGGCCGCACGGCCCCGTATCACCCATGCGCCAGAAGTTGTCGTCGGAAGCGATTTTGATGATTTTGCTTTCGGGAAGACCCGCGATCTTCTTCCAAAGGCCGAACGCCTCCTCGTCGTCGTGGTAGACCGTCACCAACAGCCGCTTCTTGTCGAGGCCGAACTCTTTCGTGATCAGGGTCCAGGCGAGCTCGATGGCGCGATCCTTGAAGTAGTCGCCGAAGGAGAAGTTGCCGAGCATCTCGAAAAACGTGTGATGGCGCGCCGTGTAGCCGACGTTGTCGAGGTCGTTGTGCTTGCCGCCGGCGCGGACGCATTTCTGCGACGAGGCGGCGCGCGCGATAGGGCGGGTCTCGGCGCCGGTGAAGACGTTCTTGAACTGCACCATGCCGGCATTGGTGAACATCAGCGTCGGGTCGTTCCTCGGCACCAGCGGCGACGAGGCGACGACCTCGTGGTCGTTCCTCTTGAAGTAGTCGAGGAAGGAGGACCTGATTTCGCTGACGCTCGCCATTCGTGCTGCTTTCCGAAATTGGAGGAGCCCGCGGCCGCGCGGGACTCGTTCATCGTTTTCGCGCCGTTGTAGCGGCGGCCCTGGGAGCTGTCCAGAAAGGCGGGCTGAGGCCTCGAATGCGGCCTCGACTGCGGCGGCGGCTGCGGCGGCGCTGCGGCGGCGGCTGCGGCGGCGGCTGCGGCGGCGGCTGCGACTGCCCGTCAAGGAAGGCCCAGCAACGAAGGCCTGTCAAAACGCCGCGAGGAGCGGACCGAAACGGCCCGCCCCCCCGGAAACATGTCCAACCCCTAGGCGCCAGCGCCTCAGCGCTTGCCCACTCTATGTGGCAGCGTCTCAGCGCTTGCCACTCTAAGCGCCAGCGCCTCGGCGCTTGCCCACTCTAGTCGCCAGCGTCTCAGCGCTTGCCCTTGGCCTTCTTCGGCGCCTCGTCCTCGTCGGGGAGCACACCGTCGGCATCCGGTTCCTCCCCGTCGTCCTCTCCGGCCTCGGGGTTGGCCAGCATTTTCTCGACGATCAAACCGGCGTTGGCGCGAATGGCGCGCTCGATTTCGGCGGCGATCTTGGGATTTTCCTTGAGGAACAGTTTGGAGTTCTCACGGCCCTGGCCAACGCGCTCGCCGCCATAGGAGAACCAGGCGCCCGACTTCTCGATGATGCCGGCCTTGACGCCGAGATCGACGAGTTCGCCGGTCTTCGAAATGCCTTCGCCATACATGATGTCGAACTCGACCTGCTTGAAGGGCGGGGCCACCTTGTTCTTCACGACCTTGACGCGGGTCTGGTTGCCAACCACTTCCTCGCGGTCCTTGATCTGGCCGATGCGGCGGATGTCGAGGCGCACGGAGGCATAGAACTTCAGTGCATTGCCGCCCGTCGTCGTTTCCGGGTTGCCGAACATGATGCCGATCTTCATGCGGATCTGGTTGATGAAGATCACCATGCAGCCCGACTTGGAGATCGAGCCCGTGAGCTTGCGCAGTGCCTGGCTCATCAAACGCGCCTGCAGACCGGGCAGACTGTCGCCCATCTCGCCTTCGAGTTCGGCCTTGGGCGTCAGCGCCGCGACGCTGTCGATGACCAGCACGTCGACGGCACCCGATCTGACGAGCGTGTCGGCGATTTCGAGCGCCTGCTCGCCGGTATCGGGCTGCGAGATCAGAAGCTCCTCGATTTTCACGCCGAGCTTCTTGGCGTAGCCCGGATCGAGCGCATGTTCGGCATCGATGAAGGCGCACACGCCAGCCTTCTTCTGCGCTTCGGCCACGACCTGCAGCGCCAATGTCGTCTTGCCCGACGATTCAGGCCCATAGATTTCGATGACGCGTCCCTTCGGCAGGCCGCCGATGCCGAGCGCGATGTCGAGCCCGAGCGAACCCGTCGAGATCGCGTCGATGTCGACCTTGTCGTTGGCGCCGAGGCGCATGATCGACCCCTTGCCGAAGGTCTTGTCGATCTGCGCCAGAGCCTGCTCCAGCGCTTGTTTCTTGTCCATTTTGCCCCCTTCGAACACAACCAGCTCTGATCGATCCATGTTTGCCACCCTATCCCTAGGCCAAGCGCTGCGGTACAGCAATTTACCAACTATGTACTTTGTTTGTTCTTGCCCGTCAATCCCTATTTGTTCTCATTTGTTCCGGCCACATTTTGACCTATAGGTAAAAGTGTTATCCGGCTGGCAACGCCGATCTCCCGTTGTGGAGACGCCGCGCACTGATAACCTTAATGCCAGCCGCCGAACGCCAACCGAGCCAACGGCCACGCGCGTGCGGCGCGGAGAGAAGCCACAGGAGAGCGTTTCATGACCGACACCAGCAACACTGCGCGTTCGCTATTCGCCGTTGCCCTCGTATTGGCGATGACACAATCGGCCTTTGCCGGTTCGCCCTATGGCACGTGGCTGCGCTCCAACGGCGCCCACGTCAAAGCCTTCGAATGCGGCGGCGGCCTCGGCTTGAAAGTCGTCAAATCGCCCGAACCGAAGAAAGTCGGCAAGACCATCATGTGCGGCGCCAAGAAGGTTGGCGAGAACAAGTGGAAAGGCACGGTCCTCAATCTCGACGACAACCAGAAATATTCGGGCTCCGTGACGCTGAACGGCGGCAGCCTGACGCTGTCGGGCTGCGTTCTTGGCGGCATCATCTGCAAGGACGACACCTGGTCGAAGATCAACTAACTTCGCGCGCAAACAGAACTCGCGAGGTCAGAAACATGAAAATCCGCGCCGCATCCTTTGCCGCCGCCGCACTCTGTTCGCTGATGACGAGTGCGCCGGTCTACGCCGAAGCGCTTCCTGCTCCGGTGCAGTCGGCGATCGAGGAGGTGGCGCGGAAATTTCCCGATGTGATGCACGTCGATACTGCGACCTTCGACGAACTCGCCAAGGGCGGCGGTGTCGTCGTCTTCGATACGCGGACCCCGGGGGAATACGCCACGAGCCATCTCGACGGCGCCATTTTGACCGATCCCAAAATCTCGCCCGAAGACTTCCTGGCGAAACACGCTGGGGCGCTGAAGGGCAAGACGGCGATATTCTATTGTTCGGTCGGGATGCGCAGTTCTCGTGTCGCCAGCCGCGTCGCGCCGGGCCTCAAGGATGCCGGCGCCGAAGGCGTCGCCAGCCTCAAGGGCGGCATCTTCGCTTGGGGTTACGCCGGCCGCCCCCTCGTCAATGCCTCGGGTCCGACGGCCGAGGTTCACGGTTACGATAAGAGCTGGGGGAAGGCGAAAACGGTGAAGTAGCTCGCCCTGCTCAAAAACGCGAAACCCACTTGTAGGTTGGCGTCAAGCGAACGCGCTGACCCAACAATTCTTGTCTCGACGCTCTCAAATGTTGCCATGTATTGGGTCTGCACTCGGCAAGGGCCTCGTTTGACTCAGACCACTAGACTTACGGATTTGCGGCCGGCGCAGCAGCCGCACCGCCAGCCGCCGGCGCCGCATCCGTCAATGCCTGCTTGGCAAAGAGATCATTGGTAAACGTCTCGTACCAGGCTTGGCTTTCGTTGAAGACTTCACGACGGAGATCCGCGCTTTCGCCCGGCTTCGACACGAAGGCGCCCGAGGGCTCGAGGAAAGGCTTGCCGTCCTTCATGCCCGCCTTGTAGTCGGCGCCGATCTTGGCGCGAATTGTCGGGCGCCAGCATCGACCAGCAGGTGTTGCGGTACTTGCCGCCTTCGCGCGGCTTCTGATTGAGATCGGCGACGATGTCGGCGGCGACGAAGTTGCCATGGCTGGACGCCGCGAACGCCGACTTGGGCATCTCGGCTGCAATCGCCGCATCGCCGACGACGTAGACGTCCTTGACCTTGGCACTGGTGAAATTTTCAGGGTTCACCGGGCACCAGTCGCCCTCGGTGCACCCGGCCTTCTCGGCAATACTTCCCGCCTTCTGCGCCGGGATGATGTTGGCCACCGCGGCGCGTTCCTTGCGTCCCGATTTCGTCGTCACTTCGCCCGTGCCGGCATCGACTTTGACAACAGAATAATCGTCGATCTCGTTGGTCAGGTTCAATTCGACGATGCCCTTGTAGTACTCCGCGAAGGCTTCCTCGAACACGCCCTGCTTCGAGAACGTCTTCTTGGCGTCGAAGATAATGAGCTTCGACTTCGGTTTTCGCGTCTTGAGGAAATGCGCGATCATGCAGGCGCGCTCGTACGGTCCCGGCGGGCAGCGGTAGGGATTGCCCGGTACCGACATGACGACCGTGCCGCCGTCACTCATGGCGAGCAGCTTTTCCTTCAGAAGTACCGTCTGCGGTCCGGCCTGCCAGGCGTGCGGCATGATCTCGGCCGCCTCCTGCGAATAGCCCTCGATGGCGCCGTACTTGATGTCGATACCCGGCGCGATGACGAGTCGATCGTAGGGAACGGTCTGGCCCTTGGAAAGCGTTACGGTCTTCGCCGCGGTATCGACGCCGGTCGCCGCATCGGAGACGACCTTGATGCCGCGCTTCTTCAAGCCGTCATAGGTGTGGGTGATGGAAGCGAACGAGCGGAAGCCGCCGATGAACAGGTTCGAGTAGAAGCAAGTGGTGAAGGCTTCCTTCGGTTCGATCAACGTGATGTCAATCGCCGGGTCGGCGCTCTTGATGCGATTGGCAACCGTCGCGCCGCCCGGTCCGCCGCCGATGATCACGACCTTGGCCGCACCCTGCGCCAGTGCCGGACGCACCAGACCCACCGCGGTGACCGCCAGAAGTCCGGCGCCCGCCGCAAATTCCCGCCGATTGATACTCTTGCCAGCCACAGCTATCGCCTCCCGGAGCAACGTTTTTTTCTCGTTGGACGGAGGAAAGAGGTATCCCCGCCACATACCTGCCCATTCTGTCAGGAAATGAATCCTTTGTAACTAGAGCGAGCGCAAACATTTGTTCTATAAGAGGTCATCCGCCCGGACGTGCGGGCCGTTGATTTCGGCCGGCCCCAGCGGCTCGCGAGCGTTCTGCAACGGCGTCACATAATCATGAGCAAACCTGAGAAAGAAGACCTGCTGATCGCCGTCGTTTCGCGGCGTACGATGCTGTTGTCGGCGGCGGCCGCGGCGGCTCTTTGGCCCGCGCTTTTTGCTGCAGCGCAAGATGCGCCTCCGCCGCTCGCTGGAACGCTCCAAGCAGTTCGAGGAGGCCTATGCGGCACTTCTCGCCGGGGCAACGCCGATCGACGGCAGGGTGACGCTGGAGCTGCCGGAGTCGCCGAGAACGGCAATTTCGTTCCCGTGACGGTCGCGGTCGAGAGCCCGATGACGGACGAGGACTACGTCAAGACGATCCATATCCTGGCGACCTCGAACCCCGTGGCGCGCGTTGCGACTCTTCCACCTGTCGCCCGTCAACGGCGTCGCCAAGGTGCAGAGCCGCATGCGCCTTGCCAAGACCCAGGACGTGATCGCGCTGGCGACGCTGTCCTCCGGAGTGATGCTGATCTCGACCACGCTCGTCAAAGTCACCATCGGCGGCTGCGCCAGCTAGAGGAGGTTTCCGATCGTCATGGCCGCCACCAAGCCGCGCATCAAAATTCCCGAAAGCGCCAAGACCGGCGACACCATCGAGGTGCGCACCCTGATCACGCACGTCATGGAGACGGGAAACCGCAAGGACAAGGATGGCAAAGCCATTCCGCGCGACATCGTCAACACTTTCGTTGCCAAGTACGCCGACAAGGAAGTATTCCGCGCCGAACTCGGCCCCGGCATTTCGGCCAATCCGTTCATTTCGTTTTCGCTGAAAGTGCCGGGCCCCGGAACCTTCGAGTTCTCCTGGACGGACGACGATGGCGCGACCGTCGTCGAAACGCTGCCCTTGAACGTGGTGTGAGCCGCATCGGCGACATCACCCCGCCTTGGCGCCGTCCTTCAGTAGCTTGTAATTGATGCTGTCGAGGAGGGCTTCGAAGCTCGCGTCGATGATGTTGGGCGAGACGCCGACCGTGGTCCAGCGTTCGCCCGTCTTGGTGTCGTGGCTTTCGACGAGAACGCGCGTTACGGCTTCCGTGCCATGGGCGCCGATCTGCGTCAGGATGCGCACCTTGTAGTCGACGAGTTCGACGTCCTCGATGTGCTTCTGATAACGGCCGAGGTCGCGGCGCAGCGCGGTGTCGAGCGCATTGACGGGGCCGTTGCCTTCGCCGACCGACCACAACGGCTCGGCATCGCCCGCGATCGTCACCTTTACGGACGCCTCCGACACGGTGACGAGCTTGCCGACGGCATTGCGGCGCCGCTCGACCATGACGCGGAAACTGTCGACGGAGAAATAGCGCGGCACGCTGCCGAGACTGCGCCGCGCCAGCAGCTCGAAGGAGGCTTCCGCCGCCTCGTAGGCATAGCCCTGGTCTTCGCGCGCGCGCACGTCATCGAGCAAGCTCGGCGACTTTGGGATCGTCCTTGTCGGCGGCGAGCCCGAGCCTTTCCAGCGATGACAGGATCGACGAGCGTCCGCCCTGCTTTGAAACCAGAATGCGCCGCTCGTTGCCGACGCTTTCGGGCGGCACGTGCTCGTAGGTCTGCGGCTCTTTCAACAACGCGGAGGCGTGAATGCCGGCCTTGGTCGCAAAGGCGCTTTCGCCGACGTAGGGCGCGTGGCGGTCCGGCGCTTCGTTCAGGATTTCGTCCAGCACCCGGCTCGCGTGCGTCAGCGTGCGCAGCTTCTCCGCGCGTGATCCTGGTTTCGAACTTGTCCGCGAACTCGCTCTTCAACAGCAGCGTCGGGATGATCGACGTCATATTGGCGTTGCCGCAGCGCTCGCCGAGGCCGTTCAACGTGCCCTGGATCTGCCGGCAGCCGGCGCGCACCGCCATCAACGTATTGGCGACGGCGTTCTCGGTGTCGTTGTGGGTGTGGATGCCGAGATGCGTCCCGGCACGTGCTTGGCGACGTCCGCGACGATGTCCGCGACTTCGTGCGGCAGCGTGCCGCCGTTGGTATCGCACAGCACCACCCAGCGCGCGCCGCTGTCGTAAGCCGCCTTGGCGACGGAGAGCGCATAGGCGCGGTTGCCCTTGTAGCCGTCGAAGAAGTGCTCGCAGTCGAGCATGGCCTCGCGCTGCGTCTCGGTAACGGCTTTCACGGACTGCGTGACGCCCTCGAGGTTTTCCTCGTTCGTGATGCCGAGCGCGACGCGCACGTGATAGTCCCACGACTTGGCGACGAGGCAGATGCTGTCGGCCTTGGATTGCAGGATCGCCTGGAAGCCCGGATCGTTGGAGACGGAGCGCCCGGCCCGCTTTGTCATGCCGAAGGCGGTGAAGCGGGCGCTCTTCAGTTTCGGGCGCTCGGAAAAGAGTTCGGTGTCGGTCGGGTTGGAGCCCGGATAGCCGCCCTCGATGTAGTCGAGGCCGAGGTCGTCGAGGACGAGCATGATGCGGCGCTTGTCGGCAAGCGAGAAATCGACGCCCGTCGTCTGCGCGCCGTCGCGCAGCGTTGTATCGAACAGGTAGAGGCGGTCTTTGGACATGGACGTCTCGGGGGCTCGGTCGGGAATTTCGCTCCCCATAGCATGGGGAGCGAAAGAAGTGGTTTACCGCGGCACTTAGACGGCCAACGTGTCGCAAGTCTACGATGATTTCCGGCCCGGCAGGCGGGCCGGCCGGCGTTTTCAGCACCTTTGTCATCGTCGTGTTGGTCAACCATTCGTCGCCGATGGGGATGGAATTGCGCTTCACCGGGCACGTAGCCGCGGCCTTCGAAGAACAAGCACCGCCGTCTCGCTGGCTTCGACCGTGATGGCCTCCGCCCCGCGCGCGGTCGCGATCTTTTCCATGGCCTCGAGCAGCGCCGAGCCGACGCCCTCGCCGCGCGTGATGAGGATGCACGTACAGCATCTCGAGGACCTTGTTGTCCTTGAGCGAGGCAAAGCCCAGATGTTCGCCCTCGACGTGCACGACGAGCGTCGTCATGCCGGCGAGAAGCTTGCCGAAAGCGGCTGGCATCTTCCGCCTGCGCCATCCAGGCGAGGCGCTGGTCCTCGTCGTAGTCGTCCTGGGTCAGTTCCTCGATCGATTGCGCAAAGAGTTCGCGCAGCGCCAGGGTATCGGCGAGGAGAAAGGGGCGGAGGGGGTAGGACTGGCTCATCGACGCATGTTCTCTATCAACCACCAAACGATCCACATCGTCACCGGAATTCCAACTCCGATCTTCAGCACCGATCCAGAGTTGGTGGCACCTCATTCTCGGTAGCTTAGCCATATTCCCCCTCGTCCCAGCCCTGCACTAATGGCGGGAGAGGGTTGGGGCGAGGCCCGAACGACAGCCACAGCAGACCCGCCAGCCCGTTCCAAAAGCAAGGCCAGTGCCATGGCGAGGTTCATGACGCCGATCCGTGCCGCGCAAGTCCGGCGGCGCTAGCGGGACAAGAGCGTGCGCCCTGCGTCAGCCCCATTGCCGCCGAAGGCGTCGATCCCGCCGCACGCTGTCATGTATGGAGGCCCCTGGAAGCCAACCACAAGTTGCTTTGCGCAAATAGACGGACGACCCCGCGAGCGGTCAAGCACGTGCGCCCCTTTTGTCGGCATGACACCGGCGGGTCCGAGAAGGGCATGAATCGGCGCTCAATCATCCCGGGACCAGCGGCGACTGCCCAGGCGTGACATCGACGGACTTCAGCATCCAGATCGCCTCGCCGTTCCGTCAGCAAATGCTTATGAGCCCGTCGCCCTCCATCTGTCCGCGAGTATTTCGAGTTGCTTGAAGCGCAGCGGGCGGCCGTTTCACCGCATCCCGCTAACGGCTCGCGTTCCTCGTCCCTGAACAGCATCGCCACTGCGATCGCGCCGGGATCAGCGACCACCAGAACACGGCGCGAATGTCGCCCTGATAGAGCGCCACCATTCCGATTCCCGATCGGACCGAGAATTTTTCGCACCGCCCGCGCCGCATGAGCGCGAAGGCGGCCCCGCGCTGGCACCCAGCACGAGCAAGCGGCGCAGATAGCCGTCGCCCTTCTTGCTGATACCTCCGCGCCGCACCGTATCGCCGGAGCTTTCTTCCCGCGGCGTCAATCCGATCCAGGCGGCAAAATCCCGGCCGCTTCTGAAGACCTGCGGATTGGGCAGCATGGCATCGATGGCGCTGGCGCCCGCCGGGCCGATGACGGGAACCTTGGTCAGGCGGCTTGCGCGTGCGTTGGTCTTCAAGCCTGCCGCGATCTCGGCGTCGAAGCGGCTGACGGCAGCATCGATGCTCACCCATGCTTGAGCCAACTGCTCGAGCACCAGACGCAGTGCCGGCGGCAATGGCTCGAAAACGTCCGCGCGCTTTGCGATGAGGGCCAGAAGATCGTTGAGGCCGCGTTCGCCGATCGGCTGCACGATGCCGAACTCGGAAAACGCCGCGCGCAACCGGTTCGCCAGCGCCGTGCGCTGCACGACGAATGACGCCCGTGTCCGGTGCAGCATGATCAAGGCCTGATCGGCTTCGTTCTTCACCGGCACGAAGCGCATCGAAGGGCGCGACATGGCTTCGCAGATTGCCGCCGCATCGTTGGCATCCGTCTTGTTGCGCCTGACGTAGGGCTTCACATAGGCCGGCGGAATAAGTCGGACCTCGTGGCCGTGGCGCTTTGCAAGCCGCGCCCAGTGGTGCGCCGAAGCGCAGGCTTCCATGGCGATATCGGACGGCGGCAGGCGGGCGAAGAATTTTTCGACGTCGCCCCGCCGCAGCCGCTTGACAAAGGCGACCGGCTCGCCCGGCTCCTGGCGCACGCCGTGGGCCTGGAAAACACCTTTTGCAATATCGAACCCGATGCGAAGTCTGCTATTCTCTGTCATGGACGGTCCCTCTTCCTGGTTCGAATCAACACCGGCCAGCTTGGCACACCGATGCCGCAAAGGGGCCGTCCACCCCATCATCCCAGGGCTCGTCCCTGGGATCCATCGGGCCGCACACTCGACCGCCGGAGGCAAGCGGCGAAATGGATCCTCGGCACAAGGCCGAGGATGACAACGGGTGGGCACGTGACGAGATCACCGCATGACCTCCCAGGTCGTGACGATCTCGCCGGTCTTCGGGTCCTTGCTGTCCTTCAGCGCGATGCCCATGCTCGCGAGTTCGTCTCGGATGCGGTCACTCTCCTTGAAGTCCTTGCGTTTGCGGGCTTCGAGGCGGGCCTGAACAGCGAGCCGATCTGCCTGTCGTCGATGGCCAGCGCCGCGGGCCGCCATCCCTTCCAAGCTTGCGGTGTCAATTGCAGCAAACCCATGAGGCGGGCCGAGGCTTTCAGGCACGCCGCGGCCGGCTTCGCTCCTTTGGCGGCTTCCACGCGCAGCGCATGCAGGCCGGCAATGGCTTGCGGAGTATTGAGGTCATCTTCGAGGCCCTCGAGCACGTCGGCGCAAAGCGGCGCGTTATCGCCGGTTTCAGCCGTCAGCTCGTACCAGTGGTCGAGCGTGCGCGAAGCCTCTTGCAGGCCCTTCATTGTCCAGTTGGTCGGTTGACGATAATGCGTTTGCAGCATCGCCAGCCGGATCGCGTCGCCCGGCCACTCCTGAAGCAGCTCATTGATCGTGACGAAATTCCCGAGAGACTCTTGCTCATCTTCTCGCCTTCGACCTGCAGGAAGCCGTTGTGCATCCACACGTTGGCCATCACGCCGTGCCGTGGGCGCAGCGCGACTGCGCGATTTCGTTCTCGTGATGCGGAAAGATCAAATCCAAGCCGCCGCCGTGGATGTCGAAGACTTCGCCCAAATAGCGCTCGCTCATCGCCGAGCATTCGATGTGCCAGCCGGGCCGCCCGCGCCCCCAGGGGCTCTCCCAGCCCGGCTCTTCCGGGCTCGATAGCTTCCACAAAACGAAATCCGCCGGGTTCTTCTTGTGCGCTTCGACCTCGACGCGGGCGCCGGCCTGCTGGTCCTCGAGATTGCGCTTCGAAAGCGCGCCGTAGTCCGGCATCGACGGGGTGTCGAACAGCACTTCCCCCGCAGCCACGTAGGCGTGGCCGGCGTTCAACGAGGCTCACGATAATTTCAATCATCTGCGCGATGTTGTCGGTCGCACGCGGCTCATGCGTCGGCTCCAGGCAGCCGAGCGCCTTGACGTCGGCGTGAAACTGATTGGCCGTCTTCTCGGTGACGCGCGCAATCGCCTCGTTCAGCGGCAGGCCGGGAAAATCGCGCAGCGCCCGCGCGTTGATCTTGTCGTCGACGTCGGTGATGTTGCGCACGTAGCGTGACATGATCGGCGCCGTAGATGTGACGCAGCAGGCGGAACAGCACGTCGAAAACGATGACGGGGCGGGCATTGCCGATGTGGGCGAAGTCGTAGACCGTCGGCCCGCACACGTACATGCGCACGTTGCTTCGGATCGATCGGCTTGAACTCCGCCTTGTCGCGGGACAGCGTGTTGTAGAGCCTCAGCACCACGGGAAAGCCTCTTTCAATTCAATGCGGGCAAATCAATGCAGACGAAGCGCCTCTCGCTTAGCGCCGCACGCCCGGTCCCGCCGATCTTGCCACAGGCATTTTCGATCTGGCACCCGAGCCCCGCAACAAGGCCTCTAGCGGGCCTGGATATACGGCGTCAAGCCGCTGAAGCCCCTCGAAAAACCGTTGAAGCCGCATTTGCTCCGCATTGACCCCCTAGAGAGCGGACACTAAGGTTCTGAATGACGCGCGCCGACGCAAAGCCAAAGCCGGTGCAAAATTGCGCGAATTCGAGAAGGTGACGTTTGGGCAAGGAACCATTTTCGAAACTCGACGACCTCCTTCACCAGGGCGAGGAGAACCAACGGCGCATCCGGCGTCAGTTGAACGTCTTGGCGTTGATTGCCGCTCGCGGCCTTGGTCATTTTCACCCTCATCGCCTGGCTCTCGAGCCCTCCCGCCGCCGCCCAGAGCTGGTGGCCCTTCGGCGGCGACGACGAACCGCGCCACGCGCCCGTCCCGCGCGAACCCGTCTATCGTCAGCCGCCGCCGGTCCCAGCGCCCATTCCAGGGCAGCCGCCAGCACCCGGAGCTGCGCCCGCCGCGCAGAACTGGTCGACCAAAAATCCCATCTGCCTGCAGCTCGAACAGCGCCTGGTCCAGGAAGGCCAGAAGGGCAACCAGTCGGCGCAGCAGCTGCCGCGGATCGAAGCCGAAATGCGCGAGATCGACCGCGCCTTCAACGTCGGCTCGCAGCAACTCGACCGCACCTGCTACGAGTACTTCCTGTTCACCAAGTCGTTCCGCAACACGCCGCAATGCAAAGAGCTGGCGAAGCAGGTCGAGGTTTCGAAGCGGCGCCTGGCCGACCTCGAGACGCAGCGCCAGGGCCTCGCCTCCGGCCGCTCGTATCAGGACGACATCGTGCGCGAACTGGCACGCAACAACTGCGGCGCCAACTACGTCGATCAGGCGCGGCGGCGCGACGGCGGCGTGTGGTCCGACGAGGAGGCCGTCAGCGGCAACACCTGGACGCCCAACAACACGACGGGCGGCGAGACGTTCAAGACGGTGTGCGTGCGCCTTTGCGACGGCTTCTATTTTCCGGTGAGCTTCGCAACGCTGCCGAGCCATTTCGCGCAGGACGCGGAAGTGTGCACGTCGAAATGCGCGGCACCGACGGAACTCTACTATCACGCCAACCCGGGCGGAGCCATGGAGCAGGCGATCGCGCTGCAGAGCAGCGAGCCTTACACCAAGCTCAAGTCGGCCTTCCGCTACCGCAAGGAATACGTCAACGGCTGCTCGTGCAAGGAGGCGGAATTCGTTCCGCCCGTCACCGCCGAGCAGAAGTCGGGTGATGCCTCGACCGCGACCGGCAGCACCAGCCGCCCGGCACTGCCGGCAAGGCGGGCGGAAGTCCCGGCGCCGGATGATGCGGCAGATCGCATGACGACCGGGTCGACGTCGTCGCAACATGCGCCGCCATCGCATCCCCAATCACAGGACGCGGCCACCGGCTGGGCGACCGAGGCGAAGCCTGCCGAGTAGGCCGAAAGCGGGCAGCAGGCAGCAGGCAGCAGGCCGCAGGCCGCAGGCCGAAGTGTTCCCGGGTTTGCCATGCGGTGTCGGAAATACCTCCCCCCGATCGAAGGCCCTGCGTTTTCAGCTTTTCGAGCCTATGGCGCGCGTGCGATGGTGGCGCCACGGACTCGCAAGAAACGCGAGTGCCGCGCCTGAGCCCCGTTTAGGCAGTCAACACAACAGGACACCGGTTCGCAACGACATGACTTCTGTACGCACGGCCAAATACGCAGTCGGCGAAGTCGTTCGCCACCGGCTTTTCGCGTTTCGCGGCCTGATCTTCGATATCGACCCGGTGTTTGCCAACACCGAGGAATGGTGGCAGGCCATCCCCGAGGAAATCCGCCCGCGAAAAGACCAGCCGTTCTACCACCTCTACGCCGAGAACGCCGACACGGTGTATGTCGCGTATGTCTCCGAGCAGAACCTGCTGCCCGACGACAGCGCCCGTCCGTTGCGCCATCCCGAGATCGCGGAGACTTTCGTGCGCGACGACAAAGGCGGCTACCGCTTGAAGGATCAGCGCGCGCGTCATTAGATGTCCGGATCGCAGATGCAGCACTTTCGAAGTTCTAATGACTCGAAAACAAAGACTAGCCCACGTTCGCATCGAAGCCGAACCAGAAGGCGCTGCTTCGTGTCCGGCGCGGCAATTCGAATCCGGCCAAAACAAAAAGCCCCGGCTCGTGCGAGCCGGGGCTGTCGTTTGCTTCGTCCGGATAATCGACGCCGGCGATTACTTCTTCTCGGGTGCCTTGGCGGCCGGGGCGGCAGCAGCAGCGGCAGGCGCCGCCTTGCCGTCGGTCGAACCGGTCGTTGCCGGAGCCGCTCCGGGCGGTGTCGGCGTGCCGGGGCCTGCAACATTACCCATGGCCTTCGAGCGCTTGTCCTGCTCGACCTTGTACTGCTCGGCGAGTTCCTTCTGGCGCTCGCGGATCTGACCCATCAGGGCGCTGCGGGCCTGGGCATACTTCTCGTTGTCGATCGCCGGGCCGGTCAGGGCTTCGGTGAAGCCGTCCATGGGCACCGGGAAGCCGATCGGCTGCGCCGAAGCGTTCATGGCGAGCACGATCAAACCACCGCCGGCCTTCATCTGTTCGACGATTTCCTTGGTGGCCTCGGTCTCGGCCGTGCAGCCCGCCGGGTGGCAGAGCGAATACTTGAGTTCGATGGGCTTCAGCGCCTTCTCATCGACTTTCTCGTTCTTGGAAACGAGGGCCCACTGTTCCTTGGTGTAGATGGCGGCACGGATGCCGGGGGGGATGGCCATGCCGAGCGGCACCATCACCATCAGCGATGCCTTGTCCTGGCCTTCGACTTCGCGGATCGCGGCAGAGACGAGCACCATGCCCGTGTTACCGTCGAGGCGCTCGTGGTGGGTGAGGCAAAGGTTCTTTTCTTCCTTCGTCTCCTTGCCGTCCTTGTCTCTCTTGACGATCGGCGCCTTCTCGCAAAGCTTCACCCAGGCGCTCTTGGCGTCGCCACCGGCGGGAGCTGCAGCAGCGGCGGCAGCACCGGCAGGCGCTGGAGCCTTATCGGCGGCAGCAGCGGCGGGTGCTGCCTTCTGGGCAGGTGCCGCGGCCTTCTGCGCAGGCGCCGGAGCCTTTTGTGCGGGAGCTGCCGCGGGTGCGGCGCCGGCTGCGGGTGCCGGCTTCGATTCAACTTTCTGGACCGGAATGGTCACTTCCTTCTCGGCATTCTGGGCGAGCGACGGCGACGCGCAAATAATCGCGGCAAGAGCAACGGCCCCGCCGATGCGGGCCCCAAGCCCCCCAATTCGCATCAGAGTATTTGTCATGTACATAAGAATCCTTGTGCTTACGGGCCGTACTCGCGGCCCCACCCCTCTTAAACCCATAGCCCCATTGACCTGGGTCCGGACGCTTTCGGGCGCCGTTAAGTTTGGGCAGTAAGGCTCGGATTGCGGCAATCCCGTGACGCGCGTTTCCCACAAACGGGGGGTAAGATGGCTCACAAAACCGTCGTGACAATCGCGCCACTGCGTCAGCCTGGCCCAAGGCCGGAGCGATCCGGCGCGCGTCGCCCTCGCCAAATCGCCCGCGAACCGCCATACGGAGGGGAATTCAACGTGTTATTGCTCGAACACTCGTCAATCGGAACTGCCGCATGCGCCGCCTCGCTTTAACTCTAGTTGCGCTTTTTTGTGCGGCCGGCCTGGCAGCCCCGTCGCGCGCCGCGCCGAAAGCGGCCATCGCGCTCCACGGCGCGCCCGACATGACTGAGGACTTCCAGTTTTATCCCTACGTCAATCCCGAGGCGCCGAAGGGCGGGCGCTTGCGGCTCGCCAACCCCGGGTCCTTCGACAGCCTCAATCCGTTGATCGTCAAGGGCACGGCGGCGGCGGGCACGCGCGAATTTTCAATCGAGTCTCTGATGGCGCGCGGCATGGACGAGCCCTTCACGCTCTACGGCCTTCTCGCCGAGACCATCGACGTCGCCGACGACCGTGCCTCCGTCACCTTCGCGCTCAATCCCAAGGCGCAGTTCTCCGACCGCTCGCCGGTGACGGCCGACGACATCCTGTTCTCCTTCGAGGTCCTGAAGACCAAGGGCCGGCCCAACCACCGCACCTATTTCTCGAAAGTTCGCAAGGCGGAGAAACTGTCCGACGCAAGCGTCAAATTCACCTTCGAAGACGGCAAGGATCGCGAGCTGCCGCTGATCCTCGGGCTGATGCCGGTCCTTGCCAAGCACGCAACGGACGAGGCGACATTCGAAGATACGAGTTTGAAGCCGCTGCTCGCATCGGGCCCCTACGTCGTCTCGCGCGTCGATGCCGGGCGTTCGATTTCCTACAAGCGCGACCCCGATTACTGGGGCAAGGACCTCGCCGTCAATCGCGGCCGTTTCAATTTCGACGAAATCCGCTTCGACTATTTCCGCGAAGGCACGGCCATGTTCGAAGCCTTCAAGAGCGGCGGCATCGATCTGCGCGTCGAAGAAGACCCCGCCAACTGGGCCGGACAGTATGAATTCGCCGCGGTCCGCGACGGGCGCATCGTCAAGGCCGAGTTCGAGATCGGCATTCCGGCCGGCATGACGGGCCTCGCCTTCAACACGCGCCGCCCCGTCTTCAAGAACCCGCTCGTCCGCCGCGCCCTGATCCAGCTGTTCGATTTCGAATGGATCAACCGCACGCTCTACAACGGCCTGCAGAAGCGCACGGAAAGCTTTTTCGAGCGCTCGTATCTTGCCGCCGCCAGGAAGCCCGCCGACGAGCGCGAAGCTGCACTCCTCAAGGCCTTCCCCCAAGCCGTGCGTCCGGACATCATGGACGGCACCTACCGCCTGCCGGCGAGCGACGGCTCAGGACAAAACCGCGACAACCAGAAGCTCGCCTTCGAACTCCTCACCAAGGCAGGCTACGAACTCAAAGGCGGCCGCCTTATCGAGAGCGCAACGGGCACCCCCTTGACGTTCGAGATCCTGGCGCAGAACCGGGTGCAGGAAGCCATCCTGTTGAGCTACACCCGCGGCTTGGCGCCGCTCGGCATTCAAGCGCGCGTGCGCATCGTCGACAGCGCCCAGTACCAGGCGCGGCTCAATACCTACGACTACGACATGATCCAGACCACGTGGTACGCCTCGCTCTCGCCCGGCAACGAGCAGCTGTTCCGCTGGTCGGCCAAGACGGCATCGACACCGGGATCCTATAATTTCGCCGGCGTCGCCAACCCCGCGGCCGATGCCATGATCGACGCCATGCTGGCAGCCGACAGCAAGGAAGCCTTCATTTCCGCCGTGCGCGCCTTGGACCGCGTCCTGCTCTCCGGCGATTACGTAATCCCGATGTTCCATGTTCCCTACCAATGGATGCCGCATTGGGCTTATCTGAAGCATCCCGCCAAAACGCCCGTCTTCGGCTGGGCCTCTGCCATCGACTGCTGGTGGACTGAAAAGACGCAATGACGATGACCTCGACGATCCCGATCCCGTCTCACCTCAATCTCGCCGCATACTGTCTCGCGCGCGCCGCTCTTGCGACCCCCGGCAAGGAGGCTCTGCTCGTCTATCTCGATGCAAACAGCGGGCAGGCGAGCGAGGCATGGACTTTCGCGGCGCTCGAGGATGCTGTGCTGCGGGTCGCCGCAGGGCTACAGGACAAGGGTTTGGCCAAGGGCGCGCGCCTCCTGATCCGCCTCGACAACACGAGCGCGTTTCCGATTTTGTTTCTGGGCGCCATCGCCGCCGGAGTGATTGCGGTGCCGGCGTCCAGCCAATTGACGGCGGAGGAAGCCGACTTCCTGCTCGCCGACACCGGCGCCAGCGTCGTGGCGCTCGCAGCCCATCTGCCGCGCGGCGCTATTCCCGCGAGCGTCGCCGTATTCTACGAGGACGCCATCAAGGATCTGATGCGGCACCCGCGCCGCGCGGATTACGCCCGAACGCAAGCGGATGACCCGGCTTATCTGCTCTACACCTCCGGCACGACGGCGCGGCCAAAGGGCGTGGTGCACGCCCAGCGCGTCGGACTGGGGCGCGCGCCGACGTATCAGAGCTGGTATCAGATCCGGCCTGACGATCGCATGCTGCACGCCGGCGCCTTCAACTGGACCTACACGCTCGGCACCGGCTTGATCGATCCCTGGGCCAACGGCGCCACCAGCCTCATCTTCGCCGGCGACAAGACGCCCGAGGCCTGGCCGGCGCTGATCCGCTCGTCGAACGCCACGCTCTTTGCCGCCGTGCCGAGCCTGATCCGTCAGATCCTGAAATACGCGCCGCCGGGCCGCATCGCGCTCGGAAATCTGCGTCACGCGCTGATCGCCGGCGAAAAGCCGCCGGAAGATCTTTTCGACCATTGGCGCCAGCGAACCGGCCTCGAACTCTACGAAGCGCTCGGCATGAGTGAAATCTCGACCTACATCTCGACCTGTCCCGAGGTGCCGCGAAGGCCCGGCACCGCCGGCAAGCCGCAGAGCGGACGCCGCATCGCCATTCTGCCTGTCGAGAACGGAGAAACACCGCTGTCCGCTGGCGAGGAAGGTCTCATCGCCGTGCACCGGTCCGACCCCGGGCTCATGCTCGGCTACTGGAACCGCGCGGACGAGGAAGCGGACGTCTATCGCGGCGAATGGTTCCTCGGCGGCGATCTCGGCGTCATGGACGCGGACGGCTACGTCACGCATCGGGGCCGGGCCAACGACATCATGAAAGCGCTCGGCTATCGCGTCGCACCGCAGGAAGTCGAAGCGGCGATCGCGCAATGTCCGGGTGTCGCCGAAGTCGCATGCGCCGAAGTCAGCGTCCGCGCCGACGTTTCCGTCATCGGCGCCTTCGTCGTGCGAAAGCCCGCGAGCCCACTTGACGCCGAGACGGTGAAGCGCTTCGCAGGCGAACACCTCGCCGCCTACAAGTGCCCGAGGGAAGTCTTCTTCATCGACGCCCTGCCCCGCACCGCCAACGGCAAGGTGAAACGCAACGCGCTCGCGGCCCAGTTCGCCGTACGCTCCACCGGCGCGCTCTAGAGTCTTTCCGTTTCAAGTGGAATCGCTCGACGCCCACCCATTTCCTCCCCCTCAAGGGGCGAGGGCGGTGCGCCATGAGTTAGGACGCGCAGCGCAAGCGTCGCCACGAATTCGGAACGCGGACTAACTCATCCTCGGCGCACCGGGTGGGGGTGCCGTCGCAGAATTCCTTGCTTGCTCCCCCCACCTGAAACGCTGGCGTCGTAGGTCGGGGTGAGCCCACTTGCGAAGCCCGACAGGCCGCGCCGAATCTCATGTCGGGCTTCGCAAGAAAGTGCTCAGTGCCGACCTACACCGCGGACGCATCTTCCTCACCCCTAGAAGGAGGAGGGGGTCTTGGCTCAATGTGATTCCACTAAATCCGAAAAGTCACCAAATCTGGCCTGGGCCTTGCGAAGGTTTTGGGGAAACGCACAGGAGCCCCCAATGTCCCCCGACCGCCGTGCCATTCTTGCCCTTGGCCTCACCCTTGGAACGGCGACCGTCGCTGCGGCGGCCGACCGGCGCGCAGATGCCAAGGCCTTGCGCGGCGCGTTCCGGGACAACGCCGGCAGCGCGGTCAACGGCATTATCCCTAACGCCGCTTTCGACCAGACGGCGGCGCTGCAAGCCCTGATCGACGAAGCGGCAAGGAAAGCTATCCCGGTCGTCTTGCCAGCCGGCACAATTCGGGTCGGCAATTTGCGGCTCAGCGCCCGAACCGCCCTCCTTGGGCAATCCGGGCGCACGATCCTCGAATTCTTAGGCGGCTCCGCCTTCATCACCGCCGACGGCGCCGACGACCTGGTGCTCGAAGGCTTGGTGTTCGATGGCGCCTGGAAAACCTGGAACGAAGACCGGGGCGAAGCTCTGCTCAACATCGCCCGCGGCAAAGGCCTTGCGATCGAAGCCGTCGAAATTCGCAACAGCGTGCGCAGCGGCTTGTCGCTGGTTGAATGCAGCGGCCGCGTTTCCGATAGCCGGGTCGTGGACGTTCTCGACACCGGCATCAAGAGCCTCGATGCGGCCGGCCTCGACATTCGCGGCAATCACGTCACGCGCTGCGGCAACAACGGCGTCCTGGTCTGGCGCAGTGCGGCGGGAGACGACGGTACGATTGTATCCTCGAACCGTATTGCCGAAATCCGCAACGCCGGCGGCGGCAGTGGCGAATATGGCAACGGCGTCAACATTTTCCGCGCCGGCGGCGTCCTCGTCGAAGGCAATCGCATTCACGACTGCGCCTATTCCGCCGTGCGCGGCAACGCCGCCTCCAACCTGCAGATCGTCGCCAACAACTGCGCAAGGCTGGGAGAAGTCGCGCTCTATGCCGAATTCGGCTTCGAGGGCTGCGTCATCGCCAGCAATGTCGTCGATACCGCGGCAACCGGCATCTCCGTCACCAACTTCAACGAAGGTGGCCGCCTCGCCGTCATCCAGGGCAATCTCATCCGCAATCTCTTCCGCCGCGAGACCGAGGCCGAGGACAAGCAGGGCGAAGGCATTGCCGTCGAGGCCGACGCGGTTGTTTCCGGCAACACCATCGAGGGTGCGTCGAGCGTCGGCATCCAGATCGGCTGGGGCAAGTATCTGCGCGACGTCGCGGCGACGGGGAACACCGTTCGCGCCTGCCGCGTCGGCATTTCGGTCAGCGACGACTTGGAGGCCGGCTCATGCCTCATCGCCAACAATCTGATTTCGGGCGCCAAGGACGGCGCCATCCGGAAAATGGCGCATGGGCGTATGCTTGGTCCCGACCTGGCGCGCGACCCGAAGACTGCAGGGCGCGTGACGCTGGCGGGGAATTTGGCGGTGTAAGTCGCCGGGGCAATCGGCAATCGGAGAAGGGAAACGCGGAGCGCGTTCAATCCGATCGACGTTGACGCGCAATTCCTCTCCGCTTGCATTCCCGGCCGGAGGTACGCCGCACTGCGCCGCGAAGCGAAGAGCCGGGACCCCGATCTATCATTTGATTTCAAGCTTTCGATCCGGCGCAAGACATAATCGAAGCGATCCCTGTGTGTCCCGAGTGTGCGGACATAGAAGCGGGCGGGAGATCGTGTGATCCCAGGTCTTAAAGGCCGTGAGCCGGCAGGATCCCGCCGCAGGATCCGCTCGCCGGTGGCGAGCGGCGAGGGGATGACGTCCGAGGGGTGAGCAGCGACGAGATGACGAGCCGGGTCATGTTGCCCGTTACCGGTTGCCGGTTGCCTGCTGCCGAGTGTCGGGCTTCGCCATCTCGCTTGTGCGCCTTCGGCGCGAGAGAGGGCTCAGCGCCATGATGAAGTCTCGCAAATCCTGGAAGCAATCTTAAACGCCAAGACGGTTGCTGCTTGTCGGGCTTCGCAAGTAAGGGCTCAGCGCCGACCGACACTTCGATTGGCCCCCGCGAAGGTGGGGATTGCCGGTTGCCCGCGTCGCGGAAAGCGACGATGCGCGCTGCGCATCGCGGGCGGCGCCTTCGCCGCACCGCTCTCTCAGCTTCGTCATTCCCGCGCCGGAATTGCGCCTGCGCGATTTCGGGTCCAGGCGGGAACCCAGGCAAGCGTCCTCACGAAGACTGGCGCGAATACACGCGCCGTCTGTTCCAGCAGGCAAGCATTCGTTCCAGCATCAGATGCAGCCACATAAGCGAGGATGCGAAACTGGTCGCATGCGGAAGCTCGCTTGGATCCCCGCCTGCGCGGCCGAAGCCGCTTCGGCGTGGCGAAGGCCCGGAACGAGAGTTGCAAGCGACAAGCAAAGAGTTGGTTGGCGCGTGCGCGTTCCATCGTTTGTCATCCCGGCCGGAGAAATTGCGCGTGCGCAATTTTGGAGAGCCGGGACCCAGTACACTTCCTTCGCCTGGTTCCTGGGTCCCGGGTCTCGCAAGTGGGCTCGCCCGGGATGACAATCCTCCGGTCGCGCTGCATCATTCGCGCGTTCCGGCCGGCTCCGCGCTTGGCGGCCGGCGCGCGGTACGCGTGTCGCCAAGCGACAAGCAAAGAGTTGGTTGGCGCGTGGGAATTCCATCGTTTGTCATCCCGGCCGGAAAAATTGCGCGTGCGCAATTTCGGAGAGCCGGGACCCAGTACACTTCCTTCGCCTGGTTCCTGGGTCCCGGGTCTCGCAAGTGGGCTCGCCCGGGATGACAATCCTCCGGTCGCGCTGCATCACCCGC
>CAVSZX010000018.1:0-235916 GCA_963732525.1 uncultured Alphaproteobacteria bacterium | reverse complement strand
CCCCCACTCGCGTATCAAAATCGTGAAGCAGGCCGCCAGGATTGGCGGCTTTTTTGATTTTCCGTCACTAAGGAAGTCGCGGGCATGTCCCGGAGCCAGAAAGCCAGTGGGGCCGCAAAGGGCACCGTCGAGGCCCAGCTGCCGAAGTCCGGCATCGTCATGGAGACCTACGCTCGCCAGGACGTCGTCTTCGAGCGCGGCGAAGGCGTGTGGCTCTATACAACTGATGGCACGCGCTATCTGGATTTCGGCTCCGGCGTCGCCGTCAATGCCCTGGGCCATGCCCACCCGCGGCTGGTCAAGGCGCTGACGGATCAAGCCGAAAAGCTCTGGCACACGTCCAACCTTTATCGCGTCGAGGGCCAGGAGAAGCTGGCGGAACGGTTTTCGCGGCAGACTTTTGCCGACCAGCGTCTTCTTCTGCAATTCCGGCGCCGAAGCCTGCGAAGGCGCCATCAAGGCCGCGCGCCGCTATCATTATGTCATCGGGCCGGCCCGAGCGCTGGCGCATCATCACGTTCCAGGGCGCCTTCCATGGCCGCACGCTGGCGACGCTCGCCGCCGGCGGCAATGAGAAATATCTCGAAGGCTTTGGCGAGCCAGGCCGCGGCTTCGATCATTCGCCGTTTGGCGATCATGAGGCAGTCGAAGCGGCGATCGGCCCCGAGACGGCGGCCATCATGATCGAGCCTATCCAAGGCGAGGGCGGCGTGCGCACGGTCCAGCCCAGTGCCTCAGAGGCCTGCGCGACCTCTGCGACGAGCACGGTCTGCTGCTGGTGCTCGACGAAGTCCAGACCGGCATGGGCCGCACGGGCAAGCTGTTCGCACACGAGTGGGCCGGCATCACGCCCGATATCATGGCGATTGCCAAGGGATTGGGCGGCGGCTTTCCCGTGGGCGCCGTGCTCGCGACCGAGGACGCGGCGAAGGGTCTGACGCCCGGCACGCACGGCTCCACGTTCGGCGGCAATCCCGCTCGCCATGGCGGTCGGGGCGGGTGCTCGATATCGTCTCGGAGACCGGCGTTTCTCGAGGACGTCCGCTCAAATCGCTGCCGCCTGAAGCAGCAGCTCGCCGCCTTCAAGGATCAATTTCCCGGATATCGTCGAGGACGTGCGCGGCCAAGGGCTGCTCACCGGCCTTAAGCTCAGCCGGTGTGCCTGCCGCGGACGTCGTCAAAGCGGCGCTCGGCGAAAAGCTGCTAGTCGTCGGCGCCGGCGAAAACGTCATCCGCGTTCTACCTCCGCTCACTGTCGCGGAAGACGAAATTAGCGACGGCATGGGACGCGTCGTCCCGCGCGCTTCAAAAGCCTCCAACAGCGCCAAAAACCTCAGAACGTCGAACCGCAGTCTTCATAACAGGCCGAACCGCATGGCCAGGGAAAACGCTTCCAAGGCATTTTCTGGATCTCGACGGCGTCGACGGCAAGACGCTGCGTCGCATCATCGATGCGGCGCATGCCATGAAGAAGGCGGGAAAGCGCGTGCCGGCGAAATTGCGCGCCCAAGGGTATCGAGGATCGCGTCCTGGTCGATGATCTTCGAGAAGCCGTCGACGCGGACGCGCGTCTCCTTCGATGTCGCCATGCGCCAGCTCGGCGGCGCGACGCTATCGCTCAATCACACGATCTGCAGTTTGGCCGCGGAGAAAGCATCGCCGACACGGCGACGCGTGCTTTCGCGTTACGCCGACGCCATCATGATCCGCGCCAACTCGCACGACGACGCTGCTGGAACTCGCCAGGCACTCCGACCATTCCGGTCATCAACGGCCTGACCGACAAGACCCATCCCTGCCAGGTCATGGCCGACATCATGACCTTCGAGGAGCACCTGGGCCCGATCAAAGGCACGACCGTCGCCTGGATCGGCGATGGCAACAACGTCGCCGTCTCGTGGATGCACGCGGCGGCGCGCTTTGGCTTCACCTTGCGGATCGCCACACCCGACGAGCTCAGGCCCGAGGAAGAAGCGCTGGACTGGGCGCGTTCGCGAGAGGCGCAGATTTCACTATCGAGCGATCCCGAAAAGGCCGTGAAGGGCGCCGATTGCGTCGTCACCGACACCTGGGTTTCGATGGGCCAGATCGGATGCGCGCGCGGCGCAAGAAGATGCTCGCGAACCTTCGGCGTCGATGCCAAGCTGATGAGCAAGGCCGCCAAAGGCGCGATCTTCATGCATTGCCTGCCGGCGTATCGCGGGCACGAGGTCAGCGCCGAAGTGCTCGAAGGACCGCAATCGGTGGTCTGCGACGAGGCCGAGAACCGGCTTCACGCTCAGAAGGCGATTCTCGCCTGGTGCCTCGGCGCCTGATCCTTACAATCAGTAGCCACCACCGCCGCCGCCGCCCTTGGTCAGTACGTTTGGATTCTTGGACGCTGAAGGATCGGCCGACTTCTTTAGGTTTGCCCGAGACGTCGTATTCCGTCTTGGAACGCGCACCCGCCACCTGTTCGCCCGAAAGCGTGCAAGTGTTTGCCGTATCAAGCAGGCGGAATGCCGGGTTCGGTTTTTCGACGAATTCGGCGCGCGCCGCCTTACCGTCGTGGTTGGCGTCGAAATAGCTCAGGTCCGCCGTCTGGAACAGTCGGTCGACTGACACGACGGAACTCCATTCGCTCGCGTCGATAGCCTCGTCGTGATTGGCGTCGGCACTGTTGAAAAGTTCCGTCGCATAGGTCTTCCATTCGTCGCACGTGACCGTGTTGTCGTGATTGCGGTCCCAGCTTCCGGCGGCCATCAGGAAGACGCGGTCGGTTTCCGAAATCGACTTGGTGCTCGAGAACGGGTTGATTGCCCCGACCGACGGAAGTTTGCTGCCGGAACATGCGGCCAGTACCAGGCCCGCCGTCGCGGCTATGATCAGTTTGAAGTTCCCAGACATTGGCCCGTCATCCTGCCCGCAGAGCGTGAATTGCCTATTCGACGTGAAGCCTTAGCCCCGAATTGGTCCCAAGACATGGCAGCCGCCTGAAGTCCCTGGGGAGAGTGCATTCTTGTCGGAAAGTGTCGTATCGGTGTCACAGGCATTTCGTTTGAGAGCCATTCAACACAGGGGGCGTACTTGCCGCAAGTCACGCATTCTTACAGATAGTGAGCCGCATGATTAACGTTCTTGTGCTCTGCACAGCCAACTCGGCGCGATCCATCCTAGGCGAGGCCGTACTGAACCGCCTCGGCAAGGGTCGTTTGCGCGCCTTTTCCGCCGGTAGCCATCCGCGCGGCACGCCCAATCCGCTGGCGCTCGA
This sequence comes from uncultured Alphaproteobacteria bacterium, assembly GCA_963732525.1. Taxonomy (GTDB): domain Bacteria; phylum Pseudomonadota; class Alphaproteobacteria; order Rhizobiales; family Hyphomicrobiaceae; genus Hyphomicrobium_B. Next base: position 232,666 of record CAVSZX010000018.1, on the reverse strand, counting down.
ACTCCTTGAAAAGGAGGGCCACGCGACCGGCGAATACCGCTCCAAGTCATGGGACGAATTTGCCGGCCCGAAGGCTCCGAAGATGGATATCGTGATTACGGTTTGCGATGCAGCGGCGGGCGAAGCCTGTCCGTTATGGCCGGGAGCGCCGGTAAAGGCGCACTGGGGCATACCCGACCCTGCGGGCGTTCCTGGCGGCATCGCGGCCGAACGGGCGGCATTCCGCAGCGCCTATGAGCTTCTGCTGGCGCGCGCGCAGGCACTCGTCGCACTCCCGATCGAAGACATGACGGCCGACGCATTGCGTAGTGCCTTGGCCAAAATCGGAGCCATGGAGGGCGCAAGCCCACGCGCGGTGGCAGGCGGCGTGGAGGCGGGCTCGTGACATCTTCGGTAACTCAACGTCAACTTTGGGCGGAATTCCTCGGCACATTCCTGCTGCTCGCGACCGTCGTCGGCTCGGGCATCATGGCGGAGAAGCTCTCGGGCGGAAATGCCGGGATCGCCCTCCTCGCCAATTCGATCGCGACCGGCGCGATTCTGTTTGTGCTCATCACCATGCTGGGGCCGGTTTCAGGCGCGCATTTCAATCCCGCGGTGAGCATGGTCATGCGGCTTCGCGGCGAACTGAGTGGCGCTGGCCTTCTCTACTACGCCGCGGCGCAGGTCACCGGTGCCCTCTTGGGTGTCGCCGCCGCGCACGCCATGTTCGAACTGCCGCTCCTGCAGATTTCGACGACGGTGCGCACGGGCAGCGGACAATGGTTCGCGGAGGCTGTTGCGACCTTCGGCCTTGTCGTCACCATTCTCGGCGTCAGCCGCTCCGCACCTGACAAAACCGCAACCAGTGTCGCGCTTTACATTCTGGCGGCCTATTGGTTCACGGCCTCGACGTCGTTTGCAAACCCGGCCGTGACGATCGCGCGGTCGTTGACGAATACATTTGCGGGCATAGCCCCGGCCGGAATTGCCGGATTTCTCGCGGCTCAGGTCTTCGGCGCGCTTGCCGGATATTGGCTGTCTTCGAAGCTGTTCGTGCCGGAAGCGGCAAAGTTCTGATCAAACGCCGGTCTCAGCCTTCGGCCCAGGCGCCGAGTCTCGCCAAGAACGCCATGCACTTTTCGATTTCGCTGGCCGCGATCCACTCGTCGGGCGTGTGCGCCTGCGCGATGTCGCCCGGTCCGATGACGACGGACGGCGAGCCGCCGTCCTGGAACAGGCCCGCTTCCGTTGCGTAGGAAACGGTGAAGGTCTCGTTCTGGCCGGAGAGTTTCAGGGCCAGCGACGTCGCCTCGGAATTAGCATGAGCGGCGAAGGGCGGCACCGTGTTGGCGCGGGTGATTATGATCGCGGCTTCCGCAGCCGTCGCCAGCATTTCGGGCAGGCACTTGGTTTCGGAGAAGTTGCGCAAACGCTGCTCGATGCCGTCGATATCGACGCCAGGCAGGCTTCTCACCTCGAACCCGAAACGGCAAAAAATGGGAATGATATTGTTGGCGGTGCCGCCTTCCAGCGTCGTCACCTGAAGCGTCGCGTAAGGCGGATCGAAGCGCTCGTTGCGCGAGGTTGTCTTCAGTTCGGCTTCGATGGCCTGAAGTTCGCTCATCATGCGCGTCGCATAACTGATGGCATTGACGCCGAGATGCGCCATGCTCGAATGGGCGGCGCGGCCCGTGATATCAACCTGCCAGCGCACCGGGCCCTTGTGGGCATCGACGACCTGCATGTTTGTAGGCTCGCCGACGAAGGTGAGACGCGGTCGGATCAGCCCCTTGCCGAATTCGGCGATCATGGGCCTGACGCCGATGCAGCCGATTTCCTCGTCGTAGGAAAACGCCAGGTGGATCGGAACCTTGAGTTTGCGCCCGAGGAAATCCGGCACCGAGGCCAGCATGCAGGCGAGATAACCCTTCATGTCGCAGGCGCCGCGGCCATAAAGTCTCCCGTCTGCGGCGCGGAGCGTGAAGGGATCGCTGCTCCATGTCTGGCCATCGACGGGTACGACGTCGGTGTGTCCTGAGAGCGCGACGCCGGCTACGTCTTTCGGTCCGATGCTTGCGAACAGGCTCGCCTTTTTGCCGTCGGCGCTGGGAATGCGCGTGCTCTCGACACCATGCTGGAGGAGGTAGTCCTCTATGAAAGCGACGATGGCGAGATTGCTTTTTGAGCTGGTCGTATCGAAAGCGACGAGACGCGCGAGGAGTTCCGTCGGAGTATACTTAGCACCGGTCATTGCTCGCCCAGCCGATCCTATGATGTCTTATCAGTTCATGCTGCGCTGGCTGTAGGGACTGTCGAGCGAGAAGGCGGGAATGGCGACGTCGAACAGCTCGCCCGTTTCGTCGGCCATCTGGTAACTGCCGACCATGATGCCCTGCGGTGTCTTTAACGGGCACCCCGACGTGTAGCTGAACGAACCGCCCGGCGGGATTACCGGCGTCTGCCCGACGACGCCGGCGCCGCGCACTTCTTCCGTCCGTCCGAGTTCGTCGATGATGCGCCAGACTCTGGTTTTCAATTGCACCGTCTCGCTGCCGTCGTTGGAAATCACGATAGCGTACGACCACACGAAGTGCCCGTCCTCGGGCGAGGACTGATCTTCCAGATATTGCGGCTCAACGCTGATGCGAATGCCGCGTGTGGTGGCCTCGTACATGTGGTCGTCCAGCGGCTTCTTTCGTTTCTTTCGTGCCAATTCTAGGATCGCTCCAAACGTGGTGCAAGTTCATGTGATGGAAGGTCAGGCCGCGACGGCTTTCATTGCCGCCGTCAGGTCGCCGGCAAGATCCTCGAAGGCTTCGAGCCCGACCGACAGGCGGATCATGCCGTCGGTGATGCCGAGTTCGGCACGCGCCTCCGGCCCGATCCTTTGATGTGTCGTCGTCGCGGGATGGGTTACGAGGCTCTTGGCATCGCCGAGGTTGTTGGAGATCTTGACGAGGCGGAGCGTGTTCAAGGCCTGGAATGCGGCCGCCTTCCCGCCCGCGACCTCGAAGGTCACCATCTGCCCGCCGCCCGGCATCTGCTTAGCTGCCAACGCGTATTGCGGGTGATCCTTGCGGCCAGGGTAGAGCACGCGACTTACGCCTTTGAGCCCGGACAGGTGATCGGCGACCTTGGCTGCCGTCTCGCACTGGGCTTTGACGCGGATGGGCATGGTCTCCAGGCCCTTGAGCATGACCCAGGCATTGAACGGGCTCATCGAAGGTCCCGTCTGGCGCACCCAGTCCTGCAGGTACTTGGTGACGAAATCGGTCGAGGCGAGCACGGCGCCGCCGAGGCAGCGGCCCTGGCCGTCGATGTGTTTGGTGGTCGAGTAGACGACGATATCGGCGCCGAGCGCCAGCGGGCGCTGGAGCATGGGCGTCGCGAAGACGTTGTCGACGACGGTCAGGATGCCGTGCGCCTTGCCGATTTTTGCGACGGCTTCGATGTCGACCAGTTCAAGGGTAGGGTTCGACGGCGTCTCGAAGAAGAACATCTTGGTGTTCGGCTTAATCGCCTTTTTCCAGGCGTCGAGGTCCTGGCCGTCGATCAGCGTGCATTGGATGCCGAAGCGCGGGCACAAGGTTTCGACGATGTAGCGGCAGGAGCCGAACAGGGCGCGCGCCGAGACGATGTGATCGCCGGTCTTCATATAAGCAAGCAGTGCGGCGGTGACGGCGGCCATGCCGGTGGCGGTGGCGCGGCAGTCTTCCGCACCTTCGAACAGCCTCAAGCGCTCCTCGAACATGGCGACGGTCGGGTTGCCGAAGCGCGAGTACTGAAAGCCCGGGTCTTCGTTCTTGAAGCGGGCTTCGGCCTGCTCGGCGCTGGTATAGACGAAGCCCTGCGTCAGGAACATCGCTTCCGACGTCTCGCCATACTGCGAGCGCAGCACGCCGCCGTGGACGAGCTCGGTTTCGGGGCGCCACTTCTTGGGTTCGTTGGGCTTCTTTGGGTCGTTCGCCATGTTCGGCGTCCTCTTGGCGCAAATAAAAAACCCGGCTTCCACGAGGCGCCGGACCGTGAGGACCGAACGCGGGAAACCGGGGCGCGCACGGCCTCTTTAGCGACTTGTTTAACGTGGCTGCAAGCCGGCCGGCCAAAGGACCACGAGTGAGGAGAAGGGGATTACCGGCTGCGGGGGTTGGCGTCAAGGCCGGGGTGGGATAGAGCGGGCGGTAACATTCCCTCTCCCCATGCCGTTGCACTTGGCATGGGGAGAGGGTCAGGGTGAGGGGCAGCCGCTTGTTCGAACGTGTTGCCGCCCCTCTCCCCGTTCCTGCACTTAACGGGGAGAGGGAGAGTGTGCGAGGCTCCATTGAAATCCAGCAGCACGTCAAAAACCTCGAAGACCGACAGACGACGAGCCGAGTCCGTTTCCGGCATCCTGCCCAGCCAGGCGATCCGTGCCATCATCGACAAGGGCGAGGTGCGCCTCGCCGAGACGATCCTGGAGAACCAGTTGCAGCCGGCGAGCCTCGACCTGCGCTTAGGTCCCGTCGCCTACCGTGTGCGCGCGTCCTTTCTGCCGGGGCCCGGATCGAGCGTGCAATCCAAGCTCGACCACCTCCAACTGCACACCATATCTCTCAGCCAAGGCGCCGTGCTCGAGACCGGCTGCGTCTATATCGTGCCGCTGCTGGAAAGCCTGGCGCTCGGCCCCGACATGGCCGCCGCCGCAAATCCGAAAAGCTCGACCGGCCGCCTCGACGTTTTCACCCGTGTCATCGCCGACGGCGTCGGTGCCTTCGATCAGGTGCCGGCCGGATATCACGGTCCGCTCTACGCTGAAATCTGCCCGCAGACATTCCCGATCGTGGTGCGCAAAGGTTCGCGTCTGTCGCAAATCCGCTTCCGCATCGGACCCGCCGCCGACACCGACGCGCAATTGATCGAGCTGCACGCGCGGGAAACGCTCGTCTCCGGCGACGACGCCGATATCTCGGGCGGCATCGCGCTTTCTGTCGATCTCAAGGGCGATCGCGATGGCCTTGTCGGCTATCGCGCCCGCCGTCACACCGGCGTCGTCGATGTCGACAAACCAGGAAGCTGCCCGGTCGCGGACTATTGGGATCCGATTTATCTTAGAGGCGGGCGTGAACACCTGATCCTCGATCCCGATCAGTTCTACATCCTGGCCTCCAAGGAAGCCGTGCACGTGCCGCCGACGCACGCCGCCGAGATGATGCCGTTCAACCCGCTCGTCGGTGAATTCCGCGTGCACTATGCGGGTTTCATCGACCCGGGCTTCGGTCACGCCGCCGCCGGCGGGCACGGCTCGCGCGTCGTGCTGGAGGTCCGCTCGCACAAGGTTCCGTTCATCCTCGAGCATGGCCAGATCATCGGCCGTCTCGTCTACGAGCGCATGACGGAAACGCCCGACATCATCTATGGCAGCGGCTTGGGTTCGAATTACCAGGGCCAGGGCCTGAAGCTGTCCAAGCACTTCAAGTAGCGACCTAGTTTGATGCGCGGGGCATAGTGCCGAACGCAGATCGTTTGGGCTCGGCCGACACCGCCCCCCGTCGTCATGCCCGCGTAGGCGGGCACCCGCCCAAGTTCCTGTCAGAGTTCGAGACTTCGGCCTGGACGGGTCCCCGCCTTCGCAGGATGACGGGATAAATGCTCACTGCCTTGACCAAGACCGCGAAAGACCTACATCTCCAGCATAGTCTTAAAGCCGCCGTAGATCATGCGCTTGGCATCAAATGGCATCTTATCCATATCGGCCTTCAAACGCGGATCGGCGAACACCTTCTTGAGCACAGCGTCGCGGTGCGCGCGCGATTTGTAGACGATCCACGAGAAGACGACCGTCTCGCCCTTTTCGAGTTTCACCGAGCGCGGGAAGGACGTGACCTTGCCCACGGGCGTGTCGTCGCTGACGGTTTCGACATAGGCCAGCGCCCCGTATTCGCGCCAGATCTTGCCGGCCTTGCGGGCAAGCTTCTTGTAATCCTCAAGCTTCTTCTCCGGCACGGGAACCACGAAGCCATCGACATACGACATGGTTGTTACTCCTTTGAGCGATTGTTCACGGCATGGGCATGCGGGCCTTCAACTCTTGACCGCCGTCAAAGCCATCAATCGAAGCCGGCCCGATAGTTACTATATGTGGCGTCATTCGTGGCGGGACAACGCAGAGATTACGGAGGCAGTCGAGAATGCGACGGTCAGGAAAATTCGCTTTGTGCGTGATCGCGGCCCTGGTTCCGGCGTTGGCGGCCGGAGCGGAAGAGAAAAAGGCGCCGGCCTCCGAGGCGGTTCTCAAGGCTGGCGGCGAGACGTTCATGCGCTACTGTGCGCTTTGCCACGGCCTCAACGGCACGGGGCTCGGGCCGCTGTCGGACGCGCTGCAGAAAGCGCCACCGGATTTGACGCAGATTTCCAAGCGTAGCGGCGGCACGTTTCCGGTCGAGAAAATCAAGGGAATCATCGAGCATGGCGGCATGAAAAGCCATGGCATGATGGCGATGCTCGCCTGGGGCAAGGTGTTCAACGAGGAGATGGGCAAGGACCGTCAGGGCGAGGTCATCAACAATCTCGCCGCCTACATCGAGAGCCTTCAGGGCCGGTAGAAGCCAACTGTCAATCCCAAAAAGGCGCGTTTTGAGGCCACAAAACGCGCTTTTTTCTGTTCGCTAGCCCAAAAACTCCCATAAAACGCGTATTTTTTGCCTGCGATCTATGTATTCTCCCGCAATCGAACGATTCGTGAGAGGGAACATCACACATGGCAAAAGCAGTCGCCGCCAAAGTCGAAACCGTTACGTTGAAGCACATCGCGGCCACTCTGGCCGAAGCCCACGAAATGCCCAAGAAGCAGATGATCGCGATTCTTGAGGATCTCATCGCTCAGATCGCCAAGCATCTCAAGAAAGGCGCGCGCATCCGCGTTGCCGGCCTCGGCGTTCTCCAGGTGCGCAAGCGTCCGGCGCGTATGGGCCGCAACCCTGCGACGGGCGAAGCCATCAAGATCAAGGCGTCGAAGAAGATCGCTTTCCGCGCCGCCAAGGAACTGAAAGAATCGATCTAAGACATTCTGCAATCGCAGACGAAGATGGCCGCTCGCGAGAGCGGCCTTTTTTGTTGCGCCCGGCGCGACACCTAAACGTCAGGCGCTGGCGAAGTAGCTGGCGATGAAGCGCTGATAGATCTCGGTCAGATGCTCGAGGTCTTCGACGCTCGTGTGCTCGTTCACCTGGTGGATCGTGGCGTTGACGAGACCGAACTCGACGACGGGGCAGTGATCCTTGATGAAGCGGGCATCCGAAGTGCCGCCCCCTGTGGTCAATGCCGGCGTGCGGCCCGTGACCGACTTCACCGCTGATCGAAGTGTCTCGACCAACGGGCCGGGCTTGGTCAGGAACACATCGCCCGTGCCTGCAAAGGTCAACTCGTACGTGGCGCCGACTTCGGCCGCGGCCTTCGCCGCTGTGTCGCGTACCCAGGCTTCCATTTTCGGCCGCGTCCAGGCGTCGTTGTAGCGGATGTTGAGTTTCGCCGTCGCGTGCGCCGGAATGACGTTCGTCGCCGTGTTCGGCACCGAGATCACGGTCGCCTGCAAATTCGACGGCTGGAAATTATCCGTGCCATCGTCGAGTTTGGCCGAGCACAGCCGGTCGAGAATGCGCGCCAGCTTCGGCACCGGGTTGTCGGCCAGATGCGGATAGGCGGCGTGGCCCTGCTTGCCCGCGACCACGATCTCGGCGGTGAGCGAGCCGCGCCGCCCGATCTTGATTTCGTCACCGAGCGCCTTGGGGTTCGACGGCTCGCCGACGAGGCACGCGTCGATGGCTTCGTCGCGATCCTTCAGCCAGTGCAGCATCTTCAATGTACCGTTGATCGAGGGCCCTTCTTCATCGCCGGTAATGAGGAAGGAGATCGATCCGCGCGGCGGATGCCCGCCATGCTTTTGGATATATCTCAGCGTCGCCGCCACGAACGCCGCAACGCAACCCTTCATGTCGACGGCGCCGCGGCCGTAGAGAATGCCATTCCGAATTTCGCCGGAAAATGGCGGCACTGTCCAAGCCTTTTCATCGCCGGCCGGGACCACATCGGTGTGTCCTGCAAAGCAGAGATGCGGCCGGCCATCGCCGAGGCGAGCATAGAGATTGTCGACATCGGGCGTACCGGGCTCGGTGAACGGCAGACGGTGGCAGGTAAAGCCCGCAGGCTCCAGGACATTCTGGAGCATCGTCAAGGCGCCGCCTTCGTGCGGGGTCACGCTTTCGCATCGGATGAGCGCCTGCGTCAGGGCGATCGTATCGGTGGCGTTGATGGTCATGTGCTGCTCATGAACGGACGGGCAGCCGAGGGCAACGGCATATCGCGGCCTTCGAGCTGCTGCACCATGGAAATCTTCTGCCAGATCTTGGACGAAAGCGACGAGGTCAGCCGCTCGATGTCGCCGACGGTATCGACGACCACCGGATCGCTGATTTTTTCGGCATAAAGTGCCGACAGCTTGGCGGTCAGCGACAGCATTTCCGAGCAGTAGTCGAGATAGCGCATCAACTCGAACGGCGTCATGTTGCGCTGGGGCGAGCTCGAGACGCGCGCTGCGCCCAGCATGCTCGGGTCCTTGGTCAGCTGGTGCATGTCGATGACGTGGACGATGGCGCGGATTTCGTGAAGCGCCTTCAATGTGCGCTCGCGCTTCCAGCGGCCTTCGAATGTCCAGACGAAAAAGGCGGCGCCCGCGACGAAGATCGCGAGGCTGATGGCGGCGTCGAAGCCTTGCAGGAAATCCGAAAGATCATCGGACGTCTTCAGCGTCATGGCGAATTTCAGGAGCGGGAACAAGGCAGCGAACGTCAAGAGCTGCACCATGGCGAGGCTGAACCTCAGGCCCCAGTGGGGCTTGGCGACGTCGGCGATCTTGGCCGTGGTCTGGCGCGACATCTCGACGAGGTCGGTACACACCTTCCAAAGCCCCGAGCCCGGAAAGCGCTCTGAGACGCGACGCGCCAGCGCCTCGATCGTTTCTGTGATTTTTCCGGCTTCGAGCGAACGGTACATGGCGAAAGTCATGCGCGAATGTCGTGGCCTTCGTCAACGGCCTTTGGCCGCTGGTTCAGGTATCGCAATGCCAGTTCGGGACCGCCGCTAGCCTTAGCCGCCGCGTTTGCCGAACCCCTGCGAGGGGGCCGCTCGCCGATCGAGGCCGCGGCGGCGCTCGGGCTCGCCACCGGAGCGAGTATCGGGACCACCTTTGCGGCGGTCGTCGCCGGCCATACGCCTATCGGGCATCTTACTGGCGCGCTCCGCGGCAGCGCGCTCGATCGCGGCCATGGCTGCACTGAAGGCGGCGGGATCGGGCTCTTTGAGCTCGCCGTTCTTGTCCAGAGAGTTCATACGAAAGAAGCGAGGCCAGGAATTTCACGGTGCAAGTTCCCGCACTTGTTGCGATCCGAGAACAGTAATAGCTCACGGTCCTGAATAAGTTTCCTACAACCTGCCAGTTAATCTCTTAACAGCTCGTTAATGGATGTTTTCGAACGCGTCTTTTCGTCGACGCGCTTGACGATGACGGCACAATAGAGGCTCGGACCCGGCTCGCCGTTGGGAAGCGGCTTGCCCGGCATGGCGCCCGAGACGACCACGGAGTAGGCCGGCACCTTTCCGAACATCTTCTCGCCCGTGGCTCGGTCGATGATCGTCGTCGAGGCGCCAAGATAAACGCCCATCGACAACACGGAGCCCTCGCCCACCTGCACGCCCTCCGCCACTTCGGCTCGGGCGCCGATGAAGCAATTGTCTTCGATAATCACCGGACCGGCCTGCAATGGCTCCAGCACGCCGCCGATACCGGCGCCGCCGGAGATGTGGCAGTTCTTGCCGATCTGGGCGCAACTGCCGACCGTTGCCCAGGTATCGACCATCGTCCCGCTGTCGACATAAGCGCCGAGGTTGACGAACGAGGGAAGCAGCACGGCGCCCGGCGCGATGTAGGCGGACTTGCGCACGATGGCGCCGGGAAGGACGCGAAAACCGCCCTTCCTGAAGTCCGCTTCCGTCCAGCCCTTGAACTTCGGCTGCACCTTGTCCCAGTAGAAGCTGCCCGCCGGCCCGCCCGGGATCATCTCCATGTCGTTCAGCCGGAACGACAGCAGCACGGCCTTTTTCAGCCACTGGTTGACGGTCCACTGGCCGTCCTTCTTTTCCGCGACCCGTTCCTTGCCGGTGTCGAGCAGTCCGAGTGCATACTCGACCGCGCCCCTGACTTCGCCCTTGGTGGAGAACGTGATGGTGTCGCGGACTTCCCAGGCGTCGTCGATGATCTTCTGTATGGCGCTGTGGTGCATGGCGGGCAGGTGCTCCGGAATATCGAGGCCAGGGTCTTTCAGGCCTTGTGGCGTGCTGAGGCCCCGAGTGTCAACGGGGCGGGCGGATCTGAACTTCGTGAAGCCTTAAAACCGCATGGCCATGCCGGCCAGCAGGAAATCGAAAGGCTCGATTTTGGTCGTGACCGAACCCGGCCCGCCGCCGGTTGCGCTGGTCCTGACGCTCGTTTCGGTGCGGTTCAGCGAGACGTAGAGATCAATGCCGTCGGCGAGCGATTGCACGATACTCGCGCCCCAGATGGTCACGTCGGCGCCGGAAATGAACGCGTTGGCCCCGAGCGGCGTCGCGTCCAAGGGCTTGCCCGTGAAGTAAACACCCGCCCCCACATCCTTGTGCCAATACTGGCCGAAGACCGTCGTCTTGCCGAGGGGCAGCCATTGGCGCTCGATGCCTGCCACGAGATAATAGAAATCCTCACTGTCATCGACGCCGGGCACGCCGCCGAACAGGGGCCGGATGTGCCTGTCATTGCCGTAACCCGCGGCGGCATTGACGAAAAGGCCGGTTTCCACGTCCATCACTGAAACCGATCCACCTACTTCCCAGCACGCGGCACTTGCGCCGCTGTCGAGCTTGGCGCAGCCCCGCTGGCTGCCGGGATCGGTCCATTTGGCGATGCCGAATGCCGAGGCGATTTTGATGCGGCCAATCTGACCAAGGTAGCGGATGGCGGCGTCCTGGGCGTCGTCTTCGCCCCACGACGCCGCGAGACTGAATCCGGTCCAGGTGGGCGTATCGTACCGCACGACATCCCAGCGATGACCCTCTCCCCAAATGTCGGTACGCCCATGCAGGAGGAAATCGCCAAAGCGAAGGCCCGTGAGCGTTCCGTCGCTACGGCGCATGAAGAAGCCGCGCTTCACGAAGCCGAGCATGAGTGGCAGTCCGGGGCTCATGACACTCGTGGTGTTGGCAAGGGTCGATTCCGTCACAGTGTCAGTAGCTTGTGATTGCAGTCCGAGCGAGATCTGCCCGAAATCCGCGTTCTTGATCGCCCAGGTGCTGAAGCGGACTTCCAGCGGGCCGCCGGAGCCGTCGAACGCCAGCTGATCCATCGGCGCGAAAGGAGACGGATTGGGCCCGATCTCGAGCGTATAACTCGCGGACCACTTGGCATCGATTTTGGACTCGCCCGCGAATCGAAGCCGTGGGCGCTTTATGTCGTTTGAGACGACGAATGCATCGGTTTGCTGGCCGTCGTCCCAGACCATGATCGGCCATGTGATGAGCCCGGACACGGTGAGCGAAACCTTGCGGTTGCCCTTCCGCGCGGTCATGGCCTCGAGGTCGGCGATGCGCGCTTCGAGGTCTAGGCAGCAAGCATTCCCGACATCTGCCGCCGCGGCATGTCCGGCGAGCCCCAAAGCGAGCGCGGCGCCGATAATCAGGGATTTTGCGATCTTGGGCATGGAAATGCGAATCGAGCCTTGAGGCTGACTTCGAACTGAGTAGCCGGGGCCATAGAGCACCTGCCAACGGCAATTGTGACGCTCGCGACCCGTGCCGGTCCGGTAGGCTCTACGGCGTGGTTCTCCTGCACCATACGAACGGATCAATTGGAAATCGCACCCTCAGGCCCGGATTTGGCCTGTTTCCACGCTCGCCGCTTACGGATCACTCCTTACGAGAATCCGCGAATCTGACTAAAAAGCCGAATCGGCGGCCGTGCCTTTCGCGGCCAAATGAGCAGGGAATGGCACAATGGCAAAAGCAGCAATGGCGAAATCAAAATCCGAAGTCACCAGCAAAAAGGTCTCCTCGGCAGCGTCCAAAGTTATGAAGAGCAAGACGGCGAGCAAGGCGGAGAAGGCGGTTGCCGCCTCGGCCCTGACGCAGACCAAGAGCGCAAAAGAGACGACCAGCAAGGCCGTCGCGGCGAGCGCCTCCAAGATCATGCGCGATCCCAAGGCCTCGAAAGCAAGCCAAGTCCGCCGCCGCCTCGGCGCTGACGCAGAAGATGAAGAAGAAGTAAGTCCGGCCAAACGGGCTTGACGACCTTCAAAGCTCATCGGGGCGCTCTATCTCAGCGCCGCCTCGATGAGCTTTTTTTGCTCTTCAACCTTGCACAATTGCCGAATAGTGTGTATATTTTTACACACAAAATGACCCAATAGGCTCGCTGGCCGATTGAAAGAAATGGCATGCCTATCGAACGGAATAGCCGGAAAATCCTTTCCCGGCTCCGCGATGAGGGCTGGGAGCCAGTGTCGATAGAGGGGTCGCATCACAAGTTGAAGCATCCCGGGTTAGGCAAGGTGATTATCGTCCCACACCCCAAGAAGGATCTGCCGACGGGGACCGCCAGGGCCATAGCGAAGCATGCGGGTTGGCTCAAGGACTAGTGTATGGAAACGTATTATGCGCTCGTTCACAAAGATGTCGGATAGCGCATTTGGCGTAACATTTCCCGATCTTCCCGGGTGTTTTTCAGCTTCGGATGATGAGGATCAGGTCTTTGCTGCTGCCCAGTCGGCGCTGTCGCTTTACGCGAGTGATGAAATCGGACTGCCGCGGGCGCGCGGATTGCCGGAATGAGGTCGTCGCGCGAGATCAGAGCAGACATTGGAAGAGGGAGCCTATCTGATCGCCATGCCGCTCATCACGATCAAGAAGAAAGCCCGATACAACCTGATGCTGCCGGAAGACTTCGTCGCAGGAGTAGATGAGACGGCCCAAACGCTGGGCGTTAGCCGGTCCGAATTCGTGTCCGATACACTCATTGCGCGATTGAAGGCTCAGGCTGGAGCTGCAGTCTTGAAGCAGAGCCGTGACGGAAACCTTAAATCGGAAGTCACCAGCAAGAAGGTCTCTTCAACGTCTTCAAAGGCCTTAAAGAGCAAGAAAGCCAAGTCGATTGCGACCTCAGCGGTCAAATCAGAAGTCACCAGCAAGATAGTCTCGTCAACGTCTTCGACGTCCTCAAAGGTCTTGAGGAGCAGGAAGGCCAAGTCCGCCGCCGCCTCGGCGCTGACGCAGAAGATGAAGAAGAAGTAAGTCCGGCCCAACCGGCTCCGAAGTCACTCAAAGCTCATCGGGGCGCCTTATTTCAGCGCCGCCTCGATGAGCTTTTTTGCGTCCTCCGAGTCCCATTCCGCCGGCCCTGTCAGCCGCCCGAGTTCTCTGCCTTCCGCATCGATCAGCAGCGTCGTCGGCATGCCGACCAGCGCCAAGCGCCGTGCCCTGCTTGCCGGTTGCGTCGATATAGAGCTTGAGGCTCGTCGCCTTAACCTCGTCCAGGAATTTCTTGCTTGCCTCCGCGCCCTTGCGGTCGAGGCTCAAGGCCACGACCTCGAACCTGTCGCTGCCAAGTGCCTTCTGAAGACGATCGAGGGACGGCATTTCCTCGCGGCAGGGCGCGCACCAGGTCGCCCAGAGGTTCAGCAGGATCGTCTTGCCTTTGAAATCCGAAAGCTTCAGCTCCTTGCCGGCACCGTCGTTGAAGGCGATGTCGGTAACGGCCGCTGGCGCCTTCTTCTTGACGAAGGCGGCCATCTGCCCGCTCTTTGCCGCGGGTTTGCTCGGCTGGTGACGGTTGCCGCTCTGCCAGCGGCGGGATTCGCCGGCTTTTCCGGAATTGCCGCGTTGTCAGGGCGCCCCAACGTAAAGTATACCGCCGCGAAGCCGAGGAGGGCCGAGAGCGACAGAACCAACAGGCCCTGCCAGAATGGCCCTGCCGTGACGGTTCACTTTTCTTCCCTTCACTCATCATCATTTCTCGCGCGTGAGTTCTTGCCGCCGACGGAGACGTGCCTTGACCGACAAATCCGCCAATAAGATGTGGGGTGGCCGCTTCTCGATGTCACCGGCCGAGATCATGGAGGAGATAAACGCCTCTATCGGTTTCGACAAGGCGCTGGCCCCCCAGGACATCCGCGGCTCCAAGGCGCACGCGGCCATGCTGGCGGAGGCCGGGATCATTACGAAAGCCGACGCCAGGGAGATCGCCAAGGGGCTCGATCAGGTCCTGTCCGAGATCGAGGGAGGCAAATTCACATTCTCGCGGGCGCTCGAAGACGTGCACATGAACGTCGAAAGCCGCTTGAAGGAGCTGATCGGTCCGGCCTCGGGGCGGCTCCACACGGCGCGCTCGCGCAACGATCAGGTGGCGACGGATTTTCGCCTTTATGTTCGCGACCAGATCGATGGTCTGGATGCGGCCCTAGCCGACCTGCAGTTGAAGCTCGCGACCAAGGCCGAAACGCACGCCGCGACAGTCATGCCCGGCTTCACTCATTTGCAGCCGGCGCAGCCCGTCACCTTCGGCCATCACCTCCTCGCCTACGTCGAGATGCTTTTCGCGCGATCGCGGCCGGCTTGCAGGACGCGCGGAAAAGGCTGAATGAAAGCCCGCTAGGATCGGCGGCGCTGGCCGGCACGTCTTTCCCCATCGACAGGCACATGACGGCCGAGGCGCTGGGCTTCGACAAGCCGATGGCGAATTCCCTGGATGGCGTCTCGGATCGCGATTTCGCGCTCGAAACGCTGGCCGCAGCCACGATCTGCGCCATCCATCTTTCGCGGTTCGCCGAAGAGATCATCATCTGGATGACGCCGCAGTTCTCCTTTGTGAAGCTCTCCGACAAGTTCACCACCGGCTCCTCGATCATGCCGCAGAAGCGCAATCCGGACGCCGCCGAACTCTCGCGCGCCAAGGTCGGGCGCATCGCGGCCGCGTTCCAGTCGCTCGCCATGGTCATGAAGGGCCTGCCGCTCGCCTATTCGAAGGACATGCAGGAAGACAAGGAGGCGACGTTCGATGCGCTCGACGAGCCTCAAGCTGGTCATTGCGGCGTGCTGCCGGCATGGTGGCGGACCTCGAACCCAATGCCGAGGTCATGCGGGCGGCGGCGGGTCGGGGCTATTCGACCGCCACCGACCTCGCCGACTGGCTGGTCCGGGAGTTGAAAATGCCGTTTCGGGAGGCGCATCACGTCACCGGCTCCATCGTCAAGGCGGCCGAGACCCGCAAACTCGACCTCGAGGCCCTTCCCCTCGACGTCATGCAAGGCATCGAGCCGAGAATAACCAAGGCCGTGTATTCGGTGCTCTCCGTTGAAAATTCAGTGAAAAGCCGGACGAGCTATGGGGGAACTGCGCCACAGAACGTCACAAAAATGGCTCGACTGTGGGTGAAGAGATTGGAAAAGGAACGGGGGAAGGGCTAGAAGCGACCTATGACATTGCGCGCAAGACAATTTTTGACCGTCCCGGCCACCCTCCTGGCGCTTGCCGCCGCCGGGCTGCTCGGCGCGTGCGGCGTTCGTGGTCCGCTCGAGCCGCCGACCCAGGCGCAGACCCAGGGCGAACAGACCAAGTCCGCCGAGGCCGGTGCCGCGGGTGAAAACTCCGCCGCCAAGCCCAAGCCGCACGAGGACTTCATCCTCGATCCGCTGCTGCGGTAGCAACTGCGCGCTGGCCGGCAGTCCGGCGTTGCCCCTCAGCCGATAGCCGTCATCCACATTGGGACCGGTGCCGCCTAATGACTAGGCGCGACACTCATTGCCAATGACAGCGCGCCGACCAGGATCAGGCTGGACGACCAAACCGCATCGAGATTGAACCAGCTGCGCGACACGAGCTTCAAACCGAGGTAGCGGTAGACCAGCCACGCCAGGCACCCGCCTGCTGCGACCATTGCCAGTGTGTGGATCAGCGACACGAGCAGCGCCATGCCGAGGTTGGCGTTGATCAGCGCGCCTGCCGCAACGTGACCTCGATCGCCATCCTCGGCCCGACACAGCCCGAGATAGATCGGCACCAGCATCAGCCGGCGCCATGAGCGATCGCGACCGCGAACGACCAGAGCGCAAGCTGGGTCGGCCGGATGCGGGCCAGCGCTCGCGGATGGCGCCGTCGCAGCCAGCAGGAAGACGCCGAAGCCGATCACCAGGAGGCTCGCAGCCGATCTGGATCTGCATGCTGCCAGGCGACGAGCGCGGCGAGCAGGGCGAAAGGCAAGATGACCACGAGCATCGCCAGCAGATGGCCGGCGGCCAGGTACACCGAGCGCCGCGATCAGCGCGCGCGGACTGCGCTCCATCAGGCCGGCGGAAACCGCGAGCGGCCAGCCCATGCCGGGATTGATCCCGTGATAGAGGCCGCTGGCGATGACGGCCAGCCACAAGCTCGAAGTGTGCCCATCGGCGCCGCTCAAGTTCAGACCGAGGGATAGCAGAACGAATCCGTCGAGCAGTCGCCGCCTTCGAGCCGGATCTGGTGCGCGCGGTAGCCGTCGGGGAAGTTCACCCAGTAATCCTTGGCCAGTTCGAGGCCGCCGTTCGGACCCGCGTTGGCCATCGACCTCGGCGCCCGGCACGCCGTCCGGGATAGAACTGGTCGTCCCAGGTCGAATAGAGCGAGTTGGTCCAGTACACGCGCTTGCCGTCGCGGCTGATCTCGACCATCTGCGGGCCGCCGCCAAAGTGCTTGCCGTTGGGGTGCGGCGTGCGCCGCGCGATGCCGCCGATGTGCACCGAGCCCGCCAGCTTGGGCTTCCTCGGGTTCTGACACGTCGTACTGGCGCATCTCGCCGGTGCCCCAGCAGGCGACGTAGAGGAACCGGTCGTCGAGCGAGAGGTCGATGTCGGTGACCAGCGGCGGCACGGCGCCGAAGCCCTTGCAGCAGCGGCGGCAGCTGGTCCTTGTCCGCCGGCTCGGGCGGGATGGTCGCCGTCTTCTCGATGTGGAATTTGCCGCCCTCGCGCCACCAGGTCCAGATCGAGCCTTCGAGATTGGTCGTGTCGACGACGACGCCGAGGAAGCCGTATTCGCGCATCGGGTCGTGGGCGGGACGCACCTCGAGCGCCATCTGGTGGTTGGCGCCGAGGTCGATGGTCTGCACGTTGCGGCGCTGCGCGCAGGTCCCAGAAGTGGATGCGATGGCCGTACTTGTTGGCGAGCAGGTCCTCGGGGACGATGCCGTTCTCGAACTGCGGCGGCAGCCCCCATTCGCTGGACACCATGTAGTCGCGCGGCAGGTTCCACCAGAAATCGTAGTGCTTGCTTCTGCGGGCCGCGGTCGATCTCCCAGCGGCCGAGGATCTCGAAGGTCTGGCAGTCCATGATGAAGATGCCGGGCGGGCCGTCGGTGCCGTCCTTGCCGCCGCCGCCGAGCGTGCTGACGTAGATGCCCTCCGGCCCGCAGTGGATCGTGTGCGGGCGCGAGTAGCCGGTCTTGCGGAACACCTCCTCGGGCTCGATGATCTTGTGGATCTTCGCCTGGGTCGGGTCGCGGCTTGGTGTCGACGATGTAGATGCGCGACGAGCGCATGCCCGGGAATGATCAGGTAGCGCCGCTCGAGGAAGGCGTGGCCAGTCAGCGGCGACAGCGCCGACGAGCAGGCGTTCCAGCCGAAGTGATGGAACTCGTCGCCCTTGTTCGGCATCGTCACCGTGTGGACGACCTTGCGCGTAGGTCGGCGAGCCGGGCTTCACGTCGACGACGGCGAGCGCATCGGGCTTCGAGAAGTCCGGGCTCAGCAGCAAGGTGTAGGCGAAGTTCTCCGGCGGGGCCTCCATCGCCAGCTTGGGCGAGGCGTGGAAAGTCGGATCTGGCCGCATGTTCATGGCGCTTTTCTCCCGTTGGATATGGGGCGCCTGACGATCGACGATGCTCGGCATGCCAAGGGACTTGGCGCCCGTCACGTATCTTTAGACCCAAACATCGCCAAGGAACAGTTGCGCTTCGAGGCAAATTCAAACCCAGGTGACTTGGCGCAGCAGTCCATCCGCGCCGAGCGCACCCCCTCGGCGGGCCGATCACCAGTCGGCCGCCGGCGCTCCGGTGATCCGGCTGGCGAAAATCGCTGAAGACTTCCGGGCGTTTCCTCTTGTGGGGGAGGCCCTTGGCGCGCTAAGCCCGAAAAAACCAAATCCAGGGCCCGCCCGTTCCGCATTCCGCCCGCGCGCAATCGCCGATCCGTAGAACCACCTCCATGCATCACTTCCACTATATCGACGGCATCCTCCACGCCGAGGACGTGAGCCTCGCAGAGATCGCGGCCGAGGTCGGCACGCCGTTCTATTGCTATTCGACGGCGACGCTCGAGCGCCACTACGAGGTGCTGGCCAAGGCCTTCGCCGGCCAGAACGCGCTCATCTGCTACGCCGTCAAGGCCAACTCCAACCAGGCCGTGCTCGCCACGCTTGGCCGCCTCGGCGCCGGCATGGACGTGGTCTCGGAGGGCGAACTGCGCCGGGCGCGCGCCGCAGGCGTGGCAGCGAACAAAATCATCTTCGCCGGCGTCGGCAAGACCCGGGGCGAAATGGCCTATGCGCTGGAAGAAGGCATCCTCGGCTTCAACGTCGAGAGCGAGCCGGAACTTCTGGCCTTGAGCGAAGTCGCCGCCGCCATGGGCAGAAGCGCGCGCATCGCCATCCGCGTCAACCCCGATGTCGATGCCAAGACGCACGCCAAAATCTCCACCGGCAAATCCGAAAACAAGTTCGGCGTCCCCTACGAAGATGCGCGCGCGCTTTATGCCGAGGCGGCGAGGCTGCCCGGCATCAAGGTCGCCGGTATTCACATGCACATCGGCAGCCAGATCACCGATCTGGAGCCGTTCCGCGACGCCTTTCGACTGCTGCACGATCTTGCCCGCAATCTCATGGCCGACGGCATCGCACTCGAACACCTCGACATCGGCGGCGGCCTCGGCGTGCCTTATCGCGGCTGCAACGACGTGCCTCCGCACCCCGACGAATATGCCAAGGTCGTGCAGCGAAACACTCGGCGATCTCGGGCTCAAAATCGTGCTCGAACCCGGCCGCATGATCGTCGGCAACGCCGGCATCCTCGTCACCCGTGTCGTCTTCGTGAAGGAAGGGGCCGACAAGACCTTCACCATCGTCGATGCGGCCATGAACGACTTGATCCGCCCGACCCTCTATGAGGCGCACCACGACATCTGGCCGGTCGATGAACACAAGTCGGAGATGGCACCGGTACAGCAGGACGTGGTCGGCCCGGTTTGCGAGACCGGCGACTATCTCGCGACCGACCGGTCGCTGCCGCCCTTTACCAGCGGCGACCTGATGGCGGTGATGACCGCTGGGGCCTATGGCTCGGCCATGGCCTCGACCTACAACACCCGGCCGCTCGTCCCCGAGGTCCTGGTCAAGGGCCGAACCTATGCCGTCGTGCGCCCGCGACCAACGTATGAGGCCATGATCGCCGCCGACGTCCTGCCGCCTTGGCTCGGCAAGGTTTAAGACCGCAATTGTTTGGGGAAATATCGCCCGCCGCGGGGCGATTGTTGCCGGATTTTAAGGTGCGCCGCGACCACCCCATGATAGTCTTTGGGCCATGACGGAGACAGAGAACAGCCACCCGGATCCCGAGCTGTCGCGCGCCTTTGCACGCAAGGTGAAGCTTTCGACCTGGGCGCTGTTCTTCGAGCGGCTTTGGCCGCGGCTGTGGGTGCTGCTCGGCCTCGGCGCCATTCTGCTGACCCTGTCGCTCTCCGGTTTCTTCCTGACGCTCTCCAGCCTCGCGCACACGGCCGTGATGAGCCTGTTCGCCATTGCGGCGCTGGCGGCGATCGTTTTTGCGGCCCGCGTGCCCTGGCCGGTGCGCGAGGAAGCCATCCGGCGGATCGAGCGGCGTTCCGGCGTCGCGCATCGTCCTGCGACGTCCTACGAGGACACGCTCACCGCCTTTTCCGACAACCCCGCGACGCAGACGCTTTGGCATGCGCATCGCGAACGCCTGGCGCGCGCCATTCAGCGCCTGCGCGTCGGCCGGCCGAGCCCGCGCGCCGACCGCTTCGATCCGATGGCCATCCGCGCGCTCGCGATGCTGATCCTGATCCCGACCGCCGCGCTGGTCTCCGGCAGTCTTTACGACCGCGTCTCCTCGGCGTTCCGCTTCGGCAAGGGCAGCGAGCGCCTCGATACCCGAGTCGATGCCTGGGTGACGCCGCCGGCCTACACCGCCATGCCGCCGATCATGCTCGCTGACGGCTCGCAGCCGGTGCGGCCGGCCGCAATGCCGGCGACAAGGCAAAACTGCTCCAGGTGCCCGCCAAGAGCACGCTGACGCTGCGCGGCTCCGGATTCCGCGGCACCGCACTGGCGCTTGAGATCCTCGAAACCGGCGCCAAGGAGCCGGTGCGCATCGGGCCCGATCAGCCGGCCGGCAATGTGCGAAAAATCCGCCGACAAATCCGGCGAAATGCTGTCGGCAAGGCCGGCAAACTCGACGTCGTGGAAGTCCGCTACGATCTCAAGACCTCGGCGCGCGTGCGCGCGCTTGCCGGCAGCGAGGAACTCGGCAGCTGGACCTTCGACGTGACGCCCGACACGCTGCCGAAAATCACCTTGAAAAAGGACTTCAGCCACACCGCTCAAGGGTTCGCTCAAGCTCAACTACTCGGCCGAGGACGACTACGGCATCTCCGGTGCCGTGGCGAAGGTGCGCCAGCTGAAGACCGAGGCTGGCGATCCCGCCAAGGCCTGGGCCCGCGCCGCGCCCCTCAAGGGACCGCGCCTGCCGCTTGAGCGTCCGCCCGTTTTAACCCTCAAAATTCCGCGTACGGGGGAGAAGAAATTCGACGCCTCGACGCTTCTCGACCTGGGCAGTCCATCCCTGGGCCGGTCAGATGGTGGAGCTGTGGCTGGAGGCGACCGACGTCGCCGGTCAGGTCGGCAGAAGCGAGACGGTGCAACTGGCGCTGCCCGCGCGCCGCTTCGTCAAACCGCTCGCCCGCGCCTTGATCGAGCAGCGCCGCAGGCTGGCCGAAGATTCGCGAAACCGCCCGACCGTGGTTCGCGCCCTCGACGCCCTGACAATCGAGCCGGAAGGCTTCATCGAGAAGGCGTCGATCTATCTCGGCCTGCGTTCCGTCTATCACCGTATCGAACGCGAGAATACGCGCAGCGTCATAAACAGCTCCATCGCCCAGCTCTGGGACCTCGCCTTGAAGATCGAAGATGGGGCGCTGTCGGATGCGGAAAAGGAGCTGAAGGACGCCCAGGACCGCCTCGCCAAGGCGCTCGAGAACGGCGCCAGCGAGGACGAGATCAAGGCGCTGATGCAAGAGCTGAAGCAGGCGATGAGCAAGTATCTCGAGGAGATGCAGAAGAACGCCAGCAAGGACGAGGAGTCCGACTTTCCCGATGGCGAAAAGCAGAGGTTGTCGCAAGAAGACATCGACCAGATGATGCGCGACCTCGAAGAGAACGCCAAGAACGGCTCGCGCGAGGAAGCCGAGCGGCTGCTCTCGGAAATGCGCGAGATGATGGAGAGCATGCGCGCCGGTCAGAAGACCGAGCAGGAAGCGCGCCGACGACGAACGCGCCAAGGAAATGCTGAAGAAGCTCGATCAGCTGAGCGACATGTCGGGCAAGCAGCAGAAGCTGATGGACGACACCTTCGACCAGCAGCGCAGCCAGGAGGGCGATTCGCCGAAGGACGGCAAGAAGGGTCAGAAGGGCAAGAACGGCGGCCAGAACCAGATGCGCCAGCAGGGCAAGGCGGGCGACAAGTCGCAGCCCGGCGGGCCCAACGACAGCAAGGAGGCCGGCCAGGGCCAGCGCGGCAATTCCCAGCAGCAGGGCATGCAGGAAGAACAGCGCCCCGACGGCCGCGGCGGTCTCAAGGATCGCCAGAGCGAGCTGCGCAAGAACATGGAAAAGCTGCAGCGCGACCTCGAGGAACTCGGCGCTGGCGGCTCGGAACGCATGAAGGAAGCCGAAGAGGCGATGCGCGGCGCCGAGGACTCGCTCGAGAAGGGCGACTTGGAAGAGGCGACGAGCGCCCAGGGCGACGCGCTCGACAAAATGCGGCAATCGGCTCAGCAGATGGCCGAGCAGATGCAGAAGGACGCGCGCCAGCGCCAGGGCCGCAATACCGATTCACGCCGCGACCCGCTCGACCGTCCGCAGCGATCCGAAGGCCCCGATCTCGGCAATTCCGTCAAGGTGCCCAACGCCTTCGATGCGCAGCGGGCGCGCGAGATACTGGAAGAGCTGCGCAAGCGTTCCGGCGAGAGCGCTGCGACCGCCGGTCGAACTCGACTACATCGACCGGCTGCTGAAGCGGTTCTAGACAGCGAGCATTCGGGTTTGAAGCGGCCGTCGTGCGACAGTGAAATCAATCTCGCCTCATCGGCGCCGCTCTTCCGGCTCCGTGCAGCGGCGTTCGCGCCTTGCGCCGTCGTCGCGTCCGAACATCGTTTCATGGATGGCTTTGATCAGCGCTTCGATCAGATACGTCATCGCTCGTCTCCACGCTCCAAATTGCATTGCGGCGGATCTTGCGCCTGGCGATGAACCGCGACAAACGCCTTTGCTTTACAGGTTGTGTAAGTTTTTGTTACATGCGGCATGGTCCGGAAACTGCCGCCGCTCAACGCTCTCAAAGCCTTCGAGGCCGCCGCACGCCACGAAAGCCTGACGCGCGCCGCGAGCGAGTTGAATGTCACGCATGCCGCGATCAGCCGCCACATCCGCGGCCTTGAACTCGCGATGCGCGTCACACTGTTCGAACGTACCGGCCGCGGCGTCGTCCTCACCGAAGCCGGCTCCGCGCTGTCGCGCGATCTGACCAAGGCCTTCGATCTACTGGCGAACGCCACGGCGCGCTTTTCGAGGCCCACCCGCCGCCGCCAGCGTCTCGCGATTTCGTCCGACCTGCCGTTTGCGACGTACTGGCTGGTGCCGCGTCTCGGCCGATTTACATCCACTCACCCGAACATCGATCTGGTGCTCGATCCGAGCCACCGCGTCGTCGATCTGTCGAAAGAGGATTTCGATCTCGCCATCCGCTACGGCGGCGGCAACTGGCGCGGTGTCGAAGCCGAAAAGCTGAGCGATGCCAACCTGACCGTCGTGTGCAGTCCGCGGCTCGTCAAGGGACGCAAGTTCAAGGCCCCATCCGAACTTCCGGCCGAAGAGATGATCCAGGAACAGGATCGCGCCTTCTGGAGAATCTGGCTCGATGCGGCGGGCGCCGCGCCGAAGCTCGTTCCTTCCGGTCCGACGCTGCTTGCGGACCTGACCATCTCCGCGGCGATTGCCGGACAGGGGTTCGCCTTGGCCGATCGCGTACTCGCGGCCGACGCCGTTCTCTCGACGCAGCTGGTCGCCCCGTTCGAACTTTCGATCGCCTGCAACGGCTATTATCTCGTCAATGCCGCGGGCAAGCCGCCGTCGAAGCCGCTTGCCGACTTCCGCCGCTGGATCAAAGACGAAATGGCCGAGACCCTCGTGGCGCTGAAATCGCACGAACAGGAAAAGTCGCGTCCGCGTTCCGGCCGTGGCTAAGCACGTCCCGCGCCGCTATCGCGTTGCCGCCGCGCCCTCAGGCACGAACCGCACCAGGAAGCCGCCGATGACCTGATGGCTCGAAAGACGCGTCGCGCCCCAGCCGCCCGGCGGTTCAGTGCCCGACCACCAGCGCGAGACTTGAGTCCACATGTCGATCGGGAACAGGCTGCCATCACGATACGTGTGCGGCGCGCGATAGTCGGCGATGGTGAACTTGTATTCGAGGAACACCGATCCCGTGCGCAGCCTTAGCTCCATTCCGACGAGCGCCTGCCCGGCCGGGCCGGTGTACTGATACTCGTAAGTGCGCTTGTCCTCGCCCCTCAACTGCATCTCGGAATGCGGCAGCGAAACGCCCGCACCCAATCCCGGCATAGGGCACCAACACGTTCGAGAACGTGCCAAAGCGCATGAGCCCGTTCAGCGTCAGCATGTTGTGGCCGTGCGTGAATTCGAGCTTGGTAAAGAGATCGCGGATCTTGACCGCCTCCGCCACCGGCTTGCCGTCGATCGTGCCTTCCACCTTTGGCACCTGATCCATCGGCGAATAGGCCTTGGAATGCGTGAAATCCAGCATGACGCCGGTGCGGCCATTCGGGCTCCAGCGCTGGATACGGGCGCCGTAATAGAGCGGGTTGTCGAAGGGGTGCGTGTACCATTCCACCTTCTTCATCGTGACGTCGGTGCCCGGCGCCTTCTTGAACGTGAAGTCGCTCGGATAATGATAGGGTGCGCCGAGGTAGGCGCCGAACGTGGTCTCCTTCCCAAGTTCGCCGCCGAAGGCGCCGTCAGCTCCCGTTGCCGCGCGTGCGGCAAGCCGCTCGTCACGTTTCTCCGGCAAAGCGGCCATGGTCGCGATCGCGAGCGCCGCGGCAATTGCCGCCGCCGTGTCGATGGCCGCAAAAGCCGGGCGCCGCGTTGGCACGGACGCAAGGCCAAACGCCGCCGATGCAACTGACGTCACTGTCATGAAACCCAATCCCCCGGTGCACGCCGGCCCTTCTTGCCAGATCGGTTGACCTCAGTAAACCCGCACCCGCTCAGCGCGTCGCAAGCGCTTCGATCATGCGATGCACGGCGACGATCTGCGGCGCCTTGCGCGTCAGGTAGTCGGCGCCCGTATAGCCCCACCAATCCCAACAGCCTTGCGGGTTCATCGCCGTGATCGCCGTCTGCGGATAGAGCACGATCACCTTGTTCGTGTCCGCCCAGCGATCGAATCCGGTCTCCTTGACGAAGATGTCGCCGACCTTGGCGCGGTTCTGCGCGCAGCCGTGATAGGCGACGTGGATGCGGCAGCCTTGCTCTGCACGGCAGGCCTTGGGGATGAAGACCATGCCGCTGCTCGCGAGGCCGTCGAGGCCGAGATCCTTGAAATACGGACGCTGGTCGAATTCCAGCCAGTCGCCGCCCGGCGTCTCGGCGCGGGGGTTTAAATTGCCATAGATCTGCTTCAGGATTTCGCCGGCCTGATCGTAGCCGCAGTGCACGACATATGGCTCGCCGGTGCGCTCGCAGGCCTCGCCTTCCTTCTCGGTGACGAAGGCGTGGCCGGCTTCACCCTGCGGCAGTTCGGTGACGAGCTTGATGTTGCTTTCAGGTACGCCGAGCTGCGCGTAGTATTTCGCCGCTGCCTTGACGATCTCGGGCATGACCGTGTGATCCGATTTGCCGGAAAAGAGATAGATGCGATCCCCCGCCACGTCGGCGATCGGGTCGATCTCGCCCTTCTCGGCGCGCCGCTTCGCCTTCATGGCGAGGTCGACCGGGTCGCCGACGCCCCAGGCGCCGAGCATGTTCAGCATGCAGCCGTTGACGGCCTTCGACAGGTTGAGAAATTCCGCACCTGGGCCGGGCAGAGCCTCGGCGAAGACGCTTTCCGAGCAGCCGTAAGGCCCGCCCGCGACGATGCCGGCGCCCATCACGATTTTTGCGTGCGCCATCTGGAACTGGCCGGCCATGTAGGCGCCCGAGGAAATGCCCGAGACGCTCGTCTCGTCGATTTTGGCGCCAAGCGCGGGAAGGCCGCCGCTCTGAGTGCTGGGTTCGCAGGCACCGGCCAGCATTGCCGCAGCGATGAGGGCAGCAAGCCGGACGCAGACCTGCAATTTCCGCAATGACATCGGCTCGGCCCCTTCATATTCGGCTCGTGGTCGTCGTCTCTGGCAGTCTCGTCTCTGGCAGTCTCGTCTCTGGAAGTCTGGGCGCGGACCTTACCGCCTGCGTGTTGGCATTGCCAAGGCTTCCTGGCGCCGGGTGCGCGACATTATCTGACGCGGATCGCGGCGCGGTCGGTACGGCCGTTGGCGTCGATGACGGTCAGTTTGACGAAGCCGCTGCCGGGCGGCGTCCATTCGGCGTCGCGGCTGTGGGGATCGGATGCGATGGGCGCGCCATTGACCAGCCAGGTCAAGGGCATGTCGCCGCCTTCGGCCTTCAGAACCATCGCTTGTCCATCGAAGTCGGCGGTTTCGATCTCGGAACGATCCGCCGGGAACGAGATCAGCAGCGGCTGCGCCAGATAGGGCCCCGTGGGCGCGTCGTCTCCCGCTTCGTGCCAGCGCTTCAGCGGCGGCGGCAGATCGCCTCCTGCAACCTGGAGTGCGCCCGCGGGTGCCGCCGGCAGCGCCACGCGTTTCTCTCCAAGGCGCTGGAAGGCGTCGAACAGGATCGGCGCCGCGGCCGTGCGGCCCATCATGCCCGGCACGCTTTCGCCATCCGGCCGGCCGACCCACACCGCGACGACATGGCGGCCGTCGTAGCCGATCGCCCAAGCGTCGCGATATCCGTAGGAGGTGCCGGTCTTGTAGGCGAAGCGGCCGCCGGAAGCATTGGCGGGGGGCGGCGCGTCCTTCAGGATGTCGCTGACGTACCATGCCGCGACCGGCGACATCAGGCGATGCGCATTGGCGAGCGGCTTGACCCTTGTCGACGCCAGCACCTTGCCGCGATCGCCGTAGCGATGGGTGAGCGCGATGCTGTCGCCGCCGCGGGCCAGCGACGCATATAGTTGCGTCAGGTCGCGCAGCGTCAGCCCGGTGCCGCCGAGCGCCATGGCGAGAGTCGGTTCCGACTTCTGCGGAAACTGCGCTTCGATGCCGGCGCGCCGCATGCGGCCGACGAGCTTGCCGGGTCCGACGCGCGCCAGCATGCGCACCGCCGGAATGTTGAGCGACTTCGACAGCGCCTCGCGCACGGAAATCGTGCCGTGGTAATCCTCATCGAAATTCTTCGGCGCGTAATTTCCGAAGCGCACAGGATGATCGTCGATCAACGTTTCGGGATGCGCCAGGCCCGCTTCGAAGGCAAGGCCGTAGATCACCGGTTTCAGCGTCGAGCCCGGCGAGCGGATGGCCGTCGCCATGTCGTTGGCGCCCTGTCGCTCGCTTGCGAGATAACCGGCCGAGCCGACGTGGGCCAGGATTTCGCCCGTCGCATGATCGGCAACGACAATGGCCGCTGAAAGTTTTTCGCCGTTCAGCGCGGCCTGTTTGGCGGCAAGCTCCTCGAGGCTCGCCTGAAGAGTGCGGTTGAGAGTCAGCTTCAGCACGGACGCGCCCGGATTGGCGGCGATTTCCGCGTCCGCCAGATGAGGCGCCAGTTTCGGAAACTCCAGGCGGGCGACGGGAACGCGTTCCTCTTTAGCCTTTTCCGCTTCCGCTTTCGAGATGACGCCGGCCGCCACGGCGCGCGCCAGCACGCGGTTGCGCGCCCGTTCGGCGGCCCGTGGGTTGCGGTCGGGACGGCGCGCTTCCGGCGATTGCGGTAAGGCGACGAGCAACGCCGCTTCGCCGACGGAGAGCCGCCGCGGCTCCCTGCCGAAGTAGGTGAGAGATGCGGCCCGCACGCCCTCGACGTTGCCGCCGAAGGGGGCGAGCCGCAGATACAGCCGCAGGATTTCCGTTTTCGAGAGCGCCGCCTCGAGCTGACGCGCGCGCGCCATCTGGCGAAGCTTGCCGCCGCCCGTTCGCTCGTGCTTGCCGTCGAGAAGGCGTGCCACTTGCATCGTCAGCGTCGAGGCGCCGGAGACGAGACGCCCGTGACGCAGCATCTGCAAGGTGGCGCGCATCACGGCTCGGGGGTCGACGCCGTGATGCTGGTAGAACCGCCGATCCTCGAAGGCGAACAGCATTTGCAGATAGCGTTTGTCGGTGTCGCCGGGATCGAGCGGCAGGCGCCAGCGGCCGTCGGTCGTCGTGAACGGCCGCAACAACCGCTCGTCGCGATCGACAACCACGACGGAAAGTTTCTCCGCTTCGGTCAGCGACAGAGGCCCGATCTCGGCCAGCGCCTTGCGGTAGAGGCCGTAGCCTGCCGCTGGAACTAGAACAGCAAGTGATGCAACGACGAATAAAACACGCCGCATGAATCCCCCTCCCCCCTTGTGGGGGAGGTCCGTGTATCCCCCTCCCCCTTGTGGGGAGGGGTTAGGGGTGGGGGGATTCCCGGAGTGTGCGGTGGTGGGAATCCCAGAAAGTGCGGTGGGGGGAATCCCGGAAGGAGAGACTTGTGATTCCCCCCCTCCCGTACTCCCCCACGCGGGGAGAGGAGAAGGGGATCGCGTTGCGAAAACGGACTTCGGCCACGCCACCGCCGCTACTCCTTCGATCCGACCGAGAGCGTGCCCGCCGCGGTGCGCGCGTAACGCTCCGGCCGGTACATGTCCTCGACGGTTGCGGCGGGATGTACAAACGTTCCGGGGCGCACGGCGCGGACGATGTAGGCGACGGTTGCCGTGAGCGCCGAAGGTTTGGCGGGGTCTGCCGCCGCCGGCGGCGTCATTTCGGGCGCGGCCTCGTTCGTTTCAGTGCCCTCGCCGTCGCCCTCACCCTGGTGGGCGTTGGCTTGGGCTGCGGCATCGCCCTCGTTGTGTACGTTGCCGCCAGAGAAATTGAACGCCGCGACAAAGCGGTCGTCGCGGAACTCGGTGTGCTCGGGCGACGCCGTGGCGCGCACGAAGCTCAGCCCTTGCACCGAACCGCTTTCGACGAGGCGCGGGTTTTCGATCTCGAAGCCCGCCGGCAGGCGATCGACGATCATGACGCGGCCACCGGCTTCCTCCGACGTGACTTTGACGACCATGACGAAGCGGTCGTTCTGTTTTACCTCAGCTTTGCCGCCGGAAAGGCTTTTCAGATCGATATTCTTGCCGTCGAGGGCATAGGCTTCGCGTTCGATTTCTGAAGCCCTTGGAAATGGCGGGCTCCGGCGTCAGCGCGGCGCCGATCACGGAAATCACCGCATCGACGGCCGCTTCGCCGTTGTTGACGATCGTGACCTCGCCGTTCTTCAGCTCTGCGGCGGAAAGTCCGCGCAGCACTGGACCGTTGACGGGCGCGCCGTTGATCGCGAGCTTCGTCGTCTTGGCCTCGTCGTTCAAAGCGTTCGCCGCGAGCAGCATCCACGCCTGTTCCTGCGTCGAGGTGTAACTGCGCGTTTCGTAGGCCTTGGCGACGACGCCCGCGAGTTTCGGCGCCTCGCTCTTGGCGATCCCGGTTTCGCTCGCCAGCGTCACCAGCGCCGCACCGTCGCGCAGCGTCGAGCCGTAGTCCAGGCGATAGCCGCTGTCGGGAAGTGTCCCGCTCATGGCCGAGATCGCCGCGCTGAACACGCGTTCGGCGCGCTCCTTGTCGCCCATCATGGAGAGCGCCGCGCCGATCTGTGCCTTGGCCAGCGGTGACGAGAAGCGCTCGAGGCGTTCGTCCGCGTAGTAGCGCAAGTCGCCGATCGGCGCGCGGGCGTTGCGGGCGAGCACGTAGAGCGCGTAGGCGCGATCCTCGCCGCCCTTGGTGAAGTCTTCGGCGTAGGCGATGAAGTTCTGCAAGCGATCGAGACCTGAATTGAAGCCCTCGCGCTTGACGGTATAGCCGGCTTCCTTGGCCCGCGTCAGGAAATCCATGACGTAGCCGGTGAGCCAGAGGTCGGCGGTCGAGGGTCCCCAGACACCGAAAGCGCCGGAGGAATCCTGCATTTCGAAGACGCGGTCGACGGCGCCCTGGACGCGCGCCTTCAGCGCCTTGTCCTCGCCCAAGCCCAATTGGGCCGCGATGGCGTTGGCATAGACCAGCGGCAGGGCGCGGGAGACAGTCTGCTCGGCGCAGCCATACGGGTAGCGGTCGAGCTGCGTCAAAAGCGAAGGCACGTCGAGCCGCGCCGCGGGCCCGGCCGAGATGGTGATGCGCGTTCGCGAGGCAATGAGATCGTGCACCAGATCACTCGAAACGGTCAGCTTGCCGCCGTTGCCTTTGATCGAGGACACCGTCGTTCGCTTGATGTCGCCGGCGGGCGGCAAGACGTCGAAGGTCATTTCGCGTTTCAGCGAAATCGCGTTCGGACCCGTCACCGCCACTTTGAGCGTCACCGGCCCGGCGTCCTTCGGCCTATAGGACATGCGCTCGAAGGTCTTGGCGCCGGTCTTCAGCGTCACGTCCTTCGTCGCAATTTCGGTCAGGCGTTCGTAGGAGGCGTCGCCCGACTTTTCCGCGAGTACGATTTTGAAGGCGCCCTCGGGGGCTTCGATGTTGTGCACGTCGAGGCCGAGCTGGACCTCGTCGCCAAGCGTCAGGAAGCGTGGGGCAGCGACCGTCAATGCCACGGCGTCGCGGACGATGAGGTCGGCGGAGGAATGTCCGACTTTATCGGCGCTCCAGGCAACCGCCATCACGCGCACGGTGCCGTTGAAATCGGGTAGCTCGAAGTCGACGTTGGCGCTGCCGTCAGCTCCGACCTTGACGATGCCGGAATAGAGCGAGACGACCGTCTCGACCGTCGGGTTGCCCTGCATCTGCGGCCCGGCGCCATCGCCGCCGGAGCGCAACTTGCCGCGTTCGGCGCGCATGCCGTCGATCAGGCGGCCATAGAAGTCGCGGATTTCGAAGCCGAGCTTGGCTTGAGCGTTGAACCACTTTTCCGGCGCCGGCGTTTCGAAACGCGTGAGGTTCAAGACGCCGACATCGACGGCGGCGAGCGTGATGCGCGCATCCTCGCCGCTCTTCAAGCCTTCGACCTTTACGGGTACCGTGAGCTTCGTCGCCGATTTGACTTTTTCAGGCAGCGTCAGGCCGACTTTCAGCTCGCGCAGGCTCTGGTCGAGGCCGAGCCAGGTGATGCCGACGGCGCGACCGGGCATGCGCTTTGCCGCTTCGTCCATGGAGCGATAGAGGATCGCCGTGACGTAGGCGCCGGCGCCGAGGTCTTGCGACACCGGAATTTCGATTTCGCCGCCGCCCTTGGCGATATCGGCTTCCTTCGTCAGGTGCAAGCCGGAGCCGAGCACCGAGACGAGCGCCTTGCCGCCCTGCTTCGATGAAATGCGCATCTTGGCGGTGTCGCCAGCTTTGTAAGTTTCCTTGTCGAGGGCCACGTCGAGCTGCTCGGGGCTATCGATGTTTTCGCCCGACGCGTACCAGCCGGACGAGAAGAGGATGCTGGACGCCGGCCCGTTGGCCTCGCTGGAGGCGACGTCGAGCCGGTAGCGGCCCCAATCGAGCTTCTGCGAAATTTTAGCGGGTGCATCCGCCGCCGCCGCAACCGCGCCGTCGGCGATTTTGCGCTTCAGCGTCACGGCCTCGTAAGTCCAGTTGCCGTCGCGGCGATACCACTGCCAATTCGTGTCGACGCGGGTCAGTGTCCAGGTCAGGTTGCCCGCTGCCTGCTTGCCGTCCTTGCCCGCAAGCACGACGTCGAAGTTCGCCGTTTCGTCCTCGGGCAGCATGAAGCCCTGGAAGGCCGGCTTGATGCCGATCTTCGCCGTCTGCATCTCGACGGGAAGCGTGATCGAGCGTTCGATCGTGCGCCCGCCCTGCTCGCGCAAGCGAATGAGGACCTGCGCTTCGAGCGGCCGGTCTGTTTTAGGCACGGCCGGAAGCAGGACCGGTATCGCCGCCTTGCCGTCGCTGCCGGTGACGAGATTGGCATCGAGCGTCTTGCGCACCGGGTTCACGAACTCGTCCGCTTGGCCGAAGTGATAGCCGGCAAATCCCGGCACGTCCTTGCCCGAGGCCTTGACGATGATCTCGCCTTCTAGGCCGAGCGACGCGGCGGGCGGGCCATAGAGATACTTGCCCGACGCGTTGATGCTGCCCTGCTGCTCGGGAACGAGTGTGGTCGTGGAACTCTCGAGCGTCATGTCGAGGCGTTCGGGCACGAAATCTTCGACCAGAAAAGCCCGCTCCGCGATCGCCGGCTGCTTCGGATCGGCGTGCAGCCACAGCCGCCACGTACCGGTCATCGCGCTCCGGGCCAGTTGCAGCGTGTGCGAGCGCCCGCCGAGGCCCTGGTCGTTCAGGACGTAGCGCGCGTGCTCAACACCGTCTGGACGTGCGACGATGAGCGTCGTCGGGAGGCCGGACGCCTTGCCGGCGTTGTCGCGGACGAGTGCAGTGATCGCCACCTCTTCGCCGCCGCGATAGACGCCGCGTTCAGTGTAGACGTAGGCGTCGATCGGGCCCGGGACGTCGCGGCCCTTGACGCCGCGGTCGGAGAGATCGAAGGCGTTCATGGTGAGGTCGAGGAAGGCGTATTCGCCGGCGCCCTTTTCGGCGATCAGCACCGCCGGCGCCGATCCGCCGTCACCTTTCGCCAGTCCGGGTTCGAACTTGGCGTAGCCCCTGGCATCGGTCTTGGCGGTCGCCAGAACTTCGTTGTTGCGGGCGACGAGCTTGACGTTGGCTTCGGCGACAGGCGTCGCGTCGGCAATCGAGCGCACGAAGGCGTGCACGCCGTCGCCGCCCGAGAACGCGGTGAGGCCGAGGTCGGAGACGATGAACCACTGCGTCGCGCGCTGGCCTTCATCGCCCTTGGATTTTTCAGACGGCTTGGCGACCATCACGTAGGCACCGGCTTCGAGCTTGCCGGTTGCATCGGTCACGGGGACGGCCGTCGTGACTTCCTCATTGAGTTTCGCGGCGATGTCCATGCTCGCCGGAAAAGACCTTCTTGCCGGTCTTGTCGCGGATGGCGTCGATCTCGTAGCTCGAGAGCTGGCGCTGGAAATCGCCCGACTGCAGCAGCGTCGCGAGGCCGCGGTCGCCGATGCGATAGACCTCGACCTCGATCTTTTTCGTGTTGATGGTGACGACCGGAATGCCCTGCTGCCCGCGCGACGGCAAGACGTAGGATTTGCCGCTAAAGCGCACGAAGGCCGAGCGGTCCGGCACATAGACGGCGATATCCGCGGTCTTGTTCAGCGCTTCGCCGACGGTCGAGGGAAGTCCGGCGCGCAATTGCACCTGATAGCGTTCGCCGTGCTTCAGGCCTTCGATGCACAGTTGCTTGCCGTCCTGGGTGAGCGTCTCGGGGTCCTTGCCGTTGACGGAAATGAACTTGGCGACGTCGCCTTGGGTGCGCGATAGGTCTTCGGAGAATTGCAGACAGAGGCGCGGCGTGCTCGCCTCGTTGTCGGTCTTGTAGTCGGTCATGCGGAAGCCGTGCTCGGCGCGCAGCCGGTCATAGGCCTCGCGCGCGACTTGGTCGTCGGCAAGAGTCAAGCGAAAATTTGCAGGCGTCGATCGCCGGGCGCCAGTACGAGCGCCGCTCCAGTGTCTGGCCGAGCACGAGAAGCGCGTGCGCCTTCTGCGGTTTCATCCTTTGCGAGTTCGTAGCCGCGATAGGCGGCACCCGACGCATTGACCGGAAGGTCGTAGCGTTCGGAGCCCTTGTTCTCGTCCGGCTTGATGGCGAGGAGGGCTTCGGCGAGACGCGTCCATGCGGCAGCATCCTTGTCGTCGGCGCCAACCACCGCGGCGAGCGCGCGAGAGGCGGCGCGCGGGTCGGCAGCAAAAGCTTTCTCTGCCTCCGCCTTCAGAATAATCGTGGACTTTCCCTCCGTCTTCCAATTGGCCTTGAGGTACGCTTCGTAGCGCTTGGCATCGGCCGCGACACCTTGGTGGGCGAAGTCCGGATCGCCGGCGTGCGCTGCGCTTGTCGCGAGGACCAGCGTTGCGAGGGCGAGGAAAGCGAAGCGCGAAAGGATTGACATTTTGCCTGTCCTGTTAATCGGGTTCTGCGGTTCGCCGCGTAAAGCCCATCGGGCGAATGGAAACGAATATCTCTTTCTTCAAGTCTGATTCTTAAGCCCATCAGGGGCGAACGGCCGTACCGCGGCGGCAAATTAGGAAATTCCGTTCGTTCCGCCTTTCTTCGCTCTTTTTCCGCCGCCCTTGCAGCCGCTCCGAAGCTTAAAAATACCACGCGCGAAAACGGCGGGGATAACTTCCCCGCCGTAAACCAAACAAAAACGATTTTTTCAGCGTTAACGGGCGGAAGGCCGGTCGGTCCGAGCCTTAGCGGCGCGAGGCCGGGCGGCTGCGCACTTTTTCGGCGCTTTTCGACGCGATCACGAATTCTGGCGCAGCGCCCGTCGCGCCACGTACGGGCTTCGCCGTCGCCCACAGCCTCGTAAACGAGATCTGGGCGTAACGCGCCGCAGCGGCGTCGTCGGCGTGGAACAGTTCGAAAGCATCGCGTTTGGCCGGATCGCGGCGCATGCAGTCTCCGAGCCACATCTTGGCCGGAGAGAGAACGAGCTGTTCGTGGGCGGCTGCAAAGCGATAGTCGGATAAGAGGCGGAATTCGACGCGGGCCTTGTCGAGCAGCGTCGGCTGGTTGCGATCCTCGGCGGCGACATCGAGATCCAGGAAGATGGCCTGGATGGTGATACGAGCTGCGGTCAGTTCTCCAGCGATTTCCAGCAGAGCGCGCACAACGGGGCTGTCGGGGGCGCGCGCGAGAAGGGTGTAGGTGGTGCCATCCTGGAATTGGCCGCCGGACACGCGGTTGGCAATGTCCTCGGCAACAAAATCGCGGAGCTTGGCTTCTTTCACCTCACGGCCAACTTGCAACAAACGCGGTGAAGGGGCCATTCGCATGTGGTCTATCCTTGCATTTCCGGACTTGGCGAGGAGCGCTTGAAGATACCAGGGCGCGGCTCGTGTTTTCACATTAAGGGGCAAGATTGTTAAAGGAGAGTTGCGGCCCGATACAAATTCGGACGCGCGCCGTATCCCTTCATTGTACTCATTTTTTTCACTCCGCCGCCGGTGGTGCCATACGGTTGATCAAAGCGAGGTCGCGGGGACTGAGGATCTCAGGTTTTTCCTCGATTTCTCCGTCGGAAAGGCTGTCTGCTTCAGCTCGGTTCTCGTGTCCGACAAAAGCCTCGAGCGGCTGCTCGCGAGTTAACGAAGCGTTATCGATCCCGGCCTTTGCGAACGCGGCTTTGAGCGACGACGGAATAAAGCCGCCGCCTAACGGCGCCGAACGCATCGGCACCGAGCTCATGGGAACGGAGAACGTTGCCGTCTCGCGCGCCAGCGTTACATCGACGACGTTCGCCGGCTTCAGCGGCTCGGGCTTCAAGTATTCGAACTTTTCTTCTCGCTCTGCCGGCGATGCGGCGCGGCCGGCCGTTGCTTCGCCTTGCGGGCGCTCGAGGGGAATGACGACACCCGATTCACGAGACGCGTGTTGCACGCCGGCTTCCGCCACGTCGTTGGCGGGAAGCGGCGGCATCGCGGCTGCGCCCTTCACCGTCACTTCGGCTTCCGGATGCGGCGGCGGCGCTGGTCGCTGTACGCGCGGCGACTGCGGCGCTCTCGAGTCGAGCGGCGGGCGCTGGGGATAGGCGGTGGCATAGGGGCCGAAGCGTGCCGCGTGCCGCGGATCGACGGGCTGTGGCGGCAGGCGCGGCGGAACCGTCGGCACGGCTGCGGACATTGCTGTCTTCGCCGCGGCGCTCGTCACGGCCTGAGGCGGCGGAGCTAGCGGGGTCGTGGGACCGCGGTCGATAGTCGCGACGGCTTCGCGCAATGGTTCGGCGCGCAGATGGCCAGGGAAGACGCGCTTTTCGTTTTCGCTGCGCCGCGCCGCGCCCATGACGGCGCCGAGAATGATATCCGACCAGGCGCCATCGGTGAACTTGTAGACGCGGAAGGCTTCGGAGCCTGCGAATTTCGAACCCTGGCGCTTCAGGCGCTTCTGGATGCTGGCGGTCGTCGGCAGCATGGTGCGCTTGAAGATGCGCTCCTTTTCGAAGCTGGCAAAAAGGTTGGCGAGG
Source organism: uncultured Alphaproteobacteria bacterium (assembly GCA_963732525.1). GTDB lineage: Bacteria > Pseudomonadota > Alphaproteobacteria > Rhizobiales > Hyphomicrobiaceae > Hyphomicrobium_B. Next base: position 197,010 of record CAVSZX010000018.1, on the reverse strand, counting down.
AGCTGAGCTTCGACGCGCAGATTTTCCCGTTCCGTCGGGTTGAGCCGCGGCGGCGCGTCGAGAGGCACGGCAACGTAATAGTCGCCGTGCATGTCGAAGACGACGTGGCGGAAGATCTCGAAGTTCTCGCGGATCTCCTGGTCCTTGTGGATGTCGTTGAAGCGGGACAGGATCTCGATCACCGGGCCGCGCTCGGCCGCCTGCATTTTCGGCAGCAGCCCGGAAAGGCGGCTCGCCGGCCGCTGCACCATTGAAACGAGGAACAGGCAGAGATCGACGAACATCGCGACCGCGAGAGGAACGTAGTCGCGTTTCGACAATCCGCCCTGCTCGGCATTCGTCCGCTGCAATGCCGCGGCGGAGCTTCGACCGACTGCACCGCCTTCTTCTGCAGATCGCGCAGTTCGTCGGCCGAGGGCGGCATCTTGAACGACAGCAGGCCGTAGAACGTCGCCGTCAGGCGCCGGAACGCTTCGATCGTCGCTTCCGAACCTTCGACCGCGGCGACTCTGCGGCTTTTCCAGTTCGGGCAACTGGTCGATGGCTTTGACGACGCCGCGCAGCGCCGTCTGCAACTGCGCGTCGGGGCAGGCGAACGTGCCGCCATGGCTGTCGGCGAATGTCGTGCGCTCGGCGCGATCGGCGAGATCGGTGCGCATCTGCTTCAGCTGCGGATCGGTGCGGAAGGCGTTGAAGCCCGTCACCGTCATGTCGAGCTTGCGCGACAGCGCGCGCATGAACTCGTTGCGCGTTGCCGCTCTTCGAAATCGATCGTGGATGCGTCGTTGGACACGATTTTGACAATGTCGCCGTTGAGCGCGCCCATGTCGCTCTTGACCTGGGCGACGCGGCCTTTGATGAATTCCGAGGAGAACTGGAAACGCTGGGCGTCTTCCTCGCGCAGCTTGCGGCGCGGGCCGTCGCCGGGCTTGGAATTCGGGCAGGACGTTCCCTTGGTGCGCTCGATCTCGGCCTTTTGGGTCGAGACCTGGGTCAGCTGGATGAGCGTCGCCTGCAGCTGTTCGAGCCGCGTCGAGGCGGCATGCAGCGAGCCCTGCACTTGGCCGACGGCGCTTTCAGCCGAGCGCGAGGCCTCGCCGTGACTTTCCAGAACCTTCCAGTAGAAGCCGAAGCCGAAGCCGATCGAGATGATCGACAGGAAAACGTAACCGAAGGCGTAGAACGACTTGGTAAGAAAGCGGTGTGGCTTGAACAGTTGGTCGAGCAGCCAGATGATCATGGTCATCAGCATGGCGACCGAGAAGCCGATGATGACGCGATGGACCAAGGGCAGGCTGCCCATGTTGGCTTCGATGAGTTCGAGCATGCCGACGTAGGTCGCGACCCACGACAGCGCGCCGAGACCGAAAATCAGGAAGCCGCGCTTCCAGTCGCGTTCGGGCTTTTCCGGCTCCGGCAGTCTGGAGCGAGCGCGAGGCTGCCGCCGTCGAGCCGTGGCGGCTCGCGGTCAAAAGGTGGAAAATCGTTACGCTCTCGTCCCATGGCATCCTGCCCAGCAAAGGCTGCACTACGGCAAAGCCATGCAATGCCAGTCCGGGCTTTTGATGTTTGAACTTAGGCTCAGTGGTGGCGAATACCGGGCGATTTTGTTGAGGGCGGCGACGAACGCGTGCTTGCGAACTGGCACGACGTGCGGCGGCCCTCCTGTTTCTTTCGGAAGAGGCCAAGCCAATTACGGCCGGGCCAGGGCTCGCATCGCCTGTTCGCCCGCGGATGGGTCACGCCGCATCGACTGCGGCGGCGCGCGCAGGGCGGCAGAGGCGGAAATAGCCGGGTTCGCGGCGCTGGCGACGGGCGTCGGCTTCGGCGCCGGCGGACGCGGTGGCAGCAGATCCCGGCGCGGGTGCTCCTTGGCGTGTGCGGCGAGATCATTCGAGCAATTCTTCGAGCAAGGGGGCCGCAACCTGCGAAGAGTGGAGCGCGCGCGCCCAGGGCTGCGTTCGGATTGCCGCTACCGACCAGAACGACGTAGGAATAGGCGGCGCCGTTGGCGAATTGCAGGCCGCCCGTCAGCCAGGCATCGATCGTGGCGTTGGGGTCGGTTCCGACCTGCGTGCCGGTCTTGGCGAAATGCAGGCGCAAGTCACCGCGTCTCGAAGCGCACCAGTGGTGCAGCGATTTCAACGTTCCGTGTGCGCTGCCGCCCGCCTCGTAGCAGAGCGGCGCTTGCAACAGGGTCTTGACCAGCGCGTTGGCGTTTCGGCGGATCAGTGTATTCGGGATGATGGCGGGCGGACTTTCAGCGGCAATGCCGGCGCCGCCTTCGCCTTTGAAGGTATAGTCGTAGGCCTTGATCAGACCCGGCGCGCGAACGTTGGCCGTACCGCGGCCGATGAGGGAGGCGAGCACGACCGCCGACATGTGATGCACGCGCCGCGGGGCGCCCGCAATCTGTCCGAGCACGACCGCCGTCGAGGGCGGCGTGCCGCCGGTGCTCGAAGCCGGTGGCATGGCGAGGCCGAAGCCGTCGATGAGCTTGCGGATGCCGGCCTGATTGAGCTGCGCCGCGCGATGCAGTAGTGGCCCGTTGAGCGAGCAGGCAAAAGCGACGATGGCCTTGCGGCCGTTGCGTCCGGTGCCGCCTTTTTCGCAGGTATCGAGACCCTTGGCCGGCGCCTCGGTATCGAGATAAAGGCTCTCGGGCGTGTCGCGGCCTTGGTTGCCGATGGCAATCGCGGCGATGATCTTGCCGGTCGAGGCGATCATGCGGCCTTCGCGCGCCGGATTGTAAAGGCCGGTGTCGGAACTCCTCGCGAGAGCCGAGCCGAAATAGGGGGCGGTTTCGCCCGTCTCGTAATAGCGCACGATGTTGCCCGAGACGTCGGCCGCGACGACGACGACATTCGGCAGCTTCTTGCCGTCCGCGACCTTCTTCGGGTCGAGCGTGAACGCGGGGTCGACCTTGCTTCCCCACTTCGTGTCCAGCTCCGCGAGGCGGGTTTCGATCCTCTCGCGGAACGCGAGATTTTCCCCGACGTCGAACGTCGTGGTGACGCCGCGCACGTAGTCGCGCCAGGCGAAGCCGTAGAGCTGCTTCATCTCCTCGCGGATGCCGAAGCGCGCCGAGGGCAAGCAGCACGTTGGCGCGCGTCACCGGGTTGGCCTGCGCGCGGCGCGCCATGTCGGGCGCGTATTTCAGCAGCGCTTCCTGAAGCTTCGGCTTGACCTTGGGATCGGGCGGACCACCGGCCAGCGCCATAAGTTCGAACACGACTTCCGCCTTCTTGGCGTCGTCGGTGATGAGCTTCTCGGCGCAGGTGCGGGCGCGAACCTCCGTCAGATACCGCCAGCGGTCGAGGCGCACTTCGTTCAGCCGCTCGCTGCCCTCGAGCAGGATGATCGGGCTGTTGACGGCGGAGGCCAATACGAACTGCTCGGCGATGGAGAGGTCCTTGGCTTCCTTGCCGAAGACGATCTGGCTCGTCACTTCGACGCCGTGCAGCGGCTGCCCGCCGGTGCGCTGGGCCAGCCAGATGTGGTTCGCCGCCCATTGTTTCAGGCGCGTATTGTCGCCGCCGCGCGTCAACTCGCTGTAGATGACGGGCGCCAGCCACCACTCGCGGAACTTGCGGCCGAGTTTGGTGAAGCCGCCTTCGGACCGTGCTCGGCGGCGTTTTGTAGATGACGCGCGCAAACTGCATGGGCAGCGTCGAGCCGCCGACGCCGAGGCTCGGGCGCTTGCGAGCGATGCGAGCGGGTGATGGTGGTCAGCGGGATCTTGAGGACGCCGGTGAAATCGATGCCGATAGGGATTGAGCCAGCCGCCGATGTAGCGGTCCTCCTGGATACATTAGGCATTGCCAGTATTGCTCCGGCACATCCTTGACGGGAATCGACTTGTGATCGGGATTGGCGACGTAATTGCCGAGTTCGATGGCCGTGTCGGTGTAATTGACGTCGCGCAGGCTATCGAGGCGGGCGTCGAAAGTGCCGACGAAATTGCCCTTGGGATCATAGATGGCGGTCGCCAGCCAGCGCTCGGCATCATAGCCGAGCTTGTCGCGCATGCCTGATCCGCCCAGGCATGCCGCGAACGGGGGCGACCACATAGACCAGGACCAGCGCAAAGAGGACATAGATGATCGCAGCAGTGAACATGCCGGAGCGGGCCGAGCTTGGGATTGAGGGCGACAGCGTGAGTAGCAAGCCGTGCAAACTTTACGGGCGCGCGGATCAGCGCGTCGGCGCAAGCCGTCAGAAGTCTGATGATCGGCAGCATTATGTGGAGGCGCTCATGCCTGAACCCGCAGTGCGCGCGGCACGTGGCAGAATCTGCAACGAGGTGCGCTCGAGATCCACTGCTAGCGAGGGTTTATGGCGCCAATCAAACGCCACAACGGCCGCTATGCGGCCGTCGGCAAAACTTTCTAGCCCTGAAAAATGGACCCGCCGAGCACTAGGCTCATCGGCGAACGTCACCGCCGCTCAGAAGTTATTCAACAGAACAAACAAACCGATGCCGATCGCTGGACCCATGAGAGTCGCAAAGACCATTGCGAAAAAAGGCTTCGCAGCCATGACACACTAACCCCGCACAACCGTTCATGACGACCACCGCCAAGATTAGCCGCACGCCACCTGTAACGAGTGTTCGATTTCCTTCCCGGTGTTCCCTCGAAGCCGCCTTCGCGGTCGTCTCCGTCATGAAGCCCGCGCCACCCGTTGCCTACCCCTGGCAGCCTACACGAGGAGAAATTTCCTTGCCCACTGGTGTGCACCGAAATTAGCACTTGTAGGGGCTTTTTATCTGAATGGTGCCTTGCCGACAGTCCGCGGTGTGATCTGTGGCGCAAGTGCCCGAGACTAATTCGAATGACAACTATGTTACACAGCAATATCAATGTCTTATCAGTGATATCCCATGTGACATGTCGAGGTCCTAAATGTTGTAATGGTGCAACGCAAACAGGGCATGCGTTTGCGATCTTTGAAACATGAATTGATCGAAGGGTCTATGGCTTGAGCCTGCAAGCCGGACTGAGCCGCCGGCGGCAGCTCTGACCGCACGCGGACGTTCAGCGCAGATCGAAAAACCGCAATTGGCGTTCGTCCAGACCCCGTGTTTCGGCGGCGAGTTGCTCGATGCGGTCGAAGGGCACCTGCTCGGCAGAAATGAGCGAGCGGTTGGCCTTCATGGCGCGCACGAGGCCTTCCTGCACGAGGTGGAATTCGCCGACCGTCTGCCCGGGGAGCGCACTTGCGGGGTCGAGTCCGGATTCCGACTGGAACGCCGCCTTGAGTTTGCGCAGCGCCGTATCTTCACGCACGCGGCCGATGAACCAGCTCGTGATCTGGTCGCGGCTCTTGTAGTCGAGGTCGCCCGGCGACTGCGTCGCGAGCATCATGCCGAGACCAGCCGAGCGGGCCCGCTTCAGCAGGCTCTGCAGCGGCTCGGCGGTCGCGGGCTTGGAGCTTGCCGGAATGTAGAGATCGGCTTCGTCGAACATGACGACGGCCTGCAGTTCGTCGTTCGGGTTGCGCTGGCAGAAGCGCAGCGCCTCGGAGAGGAACTGCGACACCCAGAACAGGATGTTTTCGTTGTCGCCGAGGAAGCCCGTGTAGATGATCGAAAGCCGCGTGCGGTTGGGCCGCGCGAACTTGCCGAGGCCCAGCAGGCTCTCCATGCGCAGGGTTCGCCGCCGCCTTCGAACAGCGCCGAATTGCGCAGGCGCAAGGAATCGAGCTGGGCCACGAGATCGCGGCGCAAGTTTGCCCGAGGGGTCCATGCGCTGCGTCTGGTCGGTCAGTTCGGGGTGCTCGTCCTCGAGCAGGTGGATGAGGTCGCCGAGCGTCGACTTCGTCGGTCGAGAGCGCGCCCAGGATGCGCAAGGCCACGGCCAGAACGCCCGATTGCTTTTGATGCGTCGCCGAGTTCTTCAGGTGCAGCATTTCGCCGAGTGCCGCCGCCGACAGATTGGCGAGCAATTGCTGTTCGTGATCGGGCAGTTCGCTGATGCCGTTGGGCAGCAGCGTGATCGAGATCGGCCGGCCCGATCGCGCGGCCGGGCGTATAGACCGCGACGTCGATGGCGTCGGCGAGCTTCTCGCGTTCGGCGCTTGCGCTCGGCCAGGTCGTTCGATGTCGGTGCGCCAGACGTCCGGATTGGCGTAGCTCGCGAGGTCGCCTTTGCGGTCGATCAAGACGGCCGGAATGCCGCGCAGCAGCAGCTGTTCGATGAGCGACAATGCCAGCGTCGTCTTGCCCGAACCCGAGCCGCCGAGGAATGCGGCGTGGCGTTTCAGAACGCTCTTGTTCAGCGTCACGGGCCGCGCCCGGTTGCCGATTTCGCGGCCAGAGAGAATGCTCGAGCCATAAGCGCCGTTCTCATCGAGAATGACCGACAAGCGGCAATTCGTCGTCGTTCGCCGGCCGGTTGGCGGTCTTGTCGTCACCCGCGGCATCGGTACCTTGCGAGTGCGCTCGCGTCGTCGAGGCCGGCAAGCGAACCCTGCGGCTCGTCCATCTCCTTCTGCACCAGGCGCGGCACGGGCCGGCCGAGGAGATCGAGGCGAAGGAGGTGAATGATCGAGATCAGGCTCGACAACGGCTTCGTGCCCTCGAGCCACTGCGTCATGCCAGCATCGTTGCGATGATGCGCCGTGAACTCGCGCACGGTCATCATGCGCTCCCACTCGGGGATGGGCACCAGCAGCTGGCGCCCGCCGCCGTCGCGAAACTTGCGCAGGGCCTGCGCCGTCTGGTTCTTGGAGTTCGGCGGGAAGTCGGTCGCGCGCAGCATGAAGCAGGGCTTGCCCTGCATCGAGACGAGCACCTTGTCGAGCTGCTTTTTCAGGCCGCCGCCCTGGGTCGGGCGATTGCAGATGAAGACGCGCGCTTCGTTGGCGAAGCCGGTGCGGTGGCGCACGGTCAAATCGAAGGCCGGCAGATCGTCGCCGAGTTCGAGGCGTTTCACGGTGACCTCGATGGCCTTGCCCCACTCCTCGCGCGCAATTTGCAGGGCCCCGCAGACCACGTCGACGAGTTCCTGGTCGTCGGCCGGCATCTCGGCTTCGCTCTCGTTGGCGAAGCGCTCCCACATCTCGCGGAATTGGATGGCGGACAACGCCGCCGGCTGCTCGTCGTCCGCAGGCGTCGTGCCAAGGCCGATCGCTTGCGCCAGGGTGCTGATGAAGGACGGCCGTTCCGTCTCGCCGTCGTCGCGTTCGCCCCCAGTCATTTCGCGAACGCGCGTTTGGGCGTGCTCGAGAACGCGCCGCGTCGAAAGACCACCGAATTCCTCGAAGAACTGCGGACCGAAGAAGGCCGACGCATCGGGAAAACTCATGCCGCCGCCATGCGTTTCCGCCTGGTGCGCAAGACGCTTCGAGATGATGAGCTTGGCTTCCTCCGCCGTGCGGCTTTCGCGCAGCAGAACCGGCCCCGACTTCTCGATGCGGTCGATATAGGACTGGGCCACCACCGAGCGCACCTGGCCATAGAAATCTTCCAGGCACGAGATGACGACGATGGAGTTGGTCAGCCGGTTGGCAATCTGGATGACGTCGCGGAGCGCCCGCTGGAAACGCTCTTCGGCGTTCTCGAAAAAGCGCAGATCCTCGACCTGATCGATGCAGAAAACGAGGGCCGCGCGTTCGACCGACCAGACGAGCGAGCCGAGCGCGGTGATGATTTCGAAGGCACGATCCTCACCCGCGTTGGAATCGAGCGCGCAAACCGCCTCGTGCGCGATCGGCGTCAGCTGGCGGCCATGCAGGTACTGGCGCACGCGCTGGTCGATGCGCGGATCGCGGCGCTGGAGATAGAGCAGCGCCCGCACGATGTTGATGTCGAGTTCACGCGTCTGGAACGGCTCGCTCGCGACGATGTCGTCGGCGAGGCGCAGGATGAGGCGGGCGAGGCCCGTTTCATCGAGCTGGGCGTCGCGCAGCTGCTCCAGGTCTTTCGCCGCGATGACACCGCTGTCGAGTACCATCTTGTTGGTCAGGCGCGAGAGCGCGCTTTCCCCGAAGCGGTCGGGATCGTAGGGTTTCTCGAAGGAATGCACGAGCCGGCGCAGGAAGAAGTCGGCGTAATTGGCGACGTCGGGCGTCATCTGCGCGTAGCCGAAATAGGCGCGGCCCTGGCGGTGCGCTTCGGTGCGCAAGGCGCGGATCAAGTGCGTCTTGCCGGCGCCGGACTGGCCATGGAACAACAGGATGCGTTCCTGGACGTAGTAACCGCGGCCCGAGGTGACCGTCGCCAGAAGATCACCAAACTTGCGCCGGGCCTTGGCATGCACTTCCGGCACGTCGACCGGATCGGCGCGCCAGAGGTCATCCTCCCACGTGATCGAATGCTCAAACGCCTCGCTCAGCTTGTCAGGCGAAAGCGCGGGCGCGAGGATCGGCTTTTTCAACGCGTTGCCTTCAGCGGCCATTTCGGGTCCAAATATTCCGGTCTTCACTCTTCGATACGTACGAAATGCCAAACGGTGTTCTTGTAGAGGATTTTAGACTCCTCCAGATCCTTGAGTTTGCTCTTGTCCTTGAGGTCGGCTGTCGCAAGCACCAATTGGCCGCAGCGGTGCGCTTCGGCGAGCATGCTCTTGAACGCGATCTCGGTCAGGTCCCACTCGCGGCGGACGGAACGAATCGCCTGCCATACGCGAGAGATAAACGCCTTACGGTTGCCTGGCCAGCCCTCGGAAACGGGTCGTGCCGCATCCAACACAGAGGAAACGAATTCGCTCATGTCGGGCGGCGAGATTTTTGGCGGCGGTACGGTCAGCGGGGTCACATCGTTGGCGGCTTTGGGCTGCGCGCGCGGCCGCACGCGCTGGTCCGGCTCGCGCGCGATCGCCTCGTCCGGAGCATCCGCGGGCTGCGTCAGCCGCCGCAGCAATGCCAGCCGTAACGCGTCGATCTGATCGTTCGGCGCACCGGCCACCTCGGCGGCGAGCGCCGTCACCAGCTTGCCGTCGCTGGCGACATCGCGCGGCTTCCTGAACAGCTGACCGGCGAGCAGCCGTGCCGTCTTACCGGGTAATCCGGAACCTTTGCTCAAGCCCGTCTTGATCTTGTTGCCGAAGGCTTTTTCGAGCGCGATGACGGCGAGGGCTGTGCGCAAGTCGGTGACCGACAGCACGCGGGCGGAGCCGAGCCCGAAATGCGTTTGCAGGATGAGAGCGGCAAGACCCTCCGGGCGGCCGAGCGCCTTGACGATCGAAGGACTTTCGGCGTTGAGGCCGAGGGCGAGCGCGACGAGGACGACATTGCGTACATCGTCCCACGTTTCACGTGCAACCCGCTCGCAGCCGGCAAGGCGCGCGGCCGCTTGCTGCCCCGCACCCGTCGCACCGATCTTACCTCTTGATTCCGTTACGAGATTGGCGCCAGTCTGGTGCCCGATCGCGAGTTCGGCCGAACGCCGGAAGTGAGTACCTGACACCGCGGGCGCGAGGAGCGGCGCCAAGTCGCGCTGGAGTTCTGCCCGGTTCGCCCCGCCGGCGGCGATACGGATCAGGACCAGATCCGCGATCTGAAGCCTTCCACTTTCGGTATTGGCCGCGCGTGCCGCCTTGCCCGTGGCTGCCGCCATGTGAATCCCTCGCTCGCTGTCGCGAATCAATCCGCGTTCCGGCGAAGTCTGCGGGATCGGCCACCGCCTTCCAAGCCTTGTCGCGTTGCGCATCAAACCTGTGCATTCACACGCGAGACCCGGGGATAACTTCGCCCTCGGCGGTTCCGGGCTTAGCCTCCAAAGTGGGCATTCTGTCAGCCTTTCGCCCTTCGAAGGTCAAAATGGCGACACCTTGTTGCGGCGATAGTGAAGGCGCTCGAACGGCCTGACGCCGGGCCCTCCAATGCAGGGCCTCGAACAACCGGCGCAACGTTGTTTCGGAGTGGGGGTACGGGTGTTCGTCGTCGAGGGATCGTTTCACTTCATGCGCGTGTTCAATCCATGCCCCGCAGGGAATCACTTACCCTCGCAACACACGGTTAGCGTTAACGTCCAGTTAACGGATTTGCGGCAATGATGGTTCCATCCGCACATCGTGTGCCGGGAGTATCTGGTATGTATCGCGTCGTACTCGCGGCCGGGCTTGCAGCCATCTTAGGCGCATGCAGCCTCGGCTCGTCTTCCATCACTTCAGGCTTCGTCGACAATCCCGCGACCGTTCCGGGCGCGGCGACAACCGCATCGGTCGAACGACCAGCGGGAAAAAGCGGCGGTCTCGGCGGCGAGCCGCAAGCGCCGCGCAACATTCAACTCGCCGCGCTCGACAAAGCGCCGACCGGTTCCTACGAGAAGGCGCAGCCCGGCGTTCTCGCCGACCGCGACTACTCGACGACGTCGCTCAATGCCGAGATGGCGCGCGACCTCATCAACACCTATCGCAAGGAAAAGGGCCTGAAGGCCTTGAAGCTCAATCCCGAGCTCACCGAAGCGGCGAAGAACCATTCTCGCGACCTCGCTAAGTGGGATCGCATTTCGCATTACGGCTCGGATGGTTCCAATCCCTGGGATCGCGTCAAGCGCACCGGCTACAAGGCGCGCTTGGCGGCGGAGAACGTCGGCACCGGCCAGATTGACTTCAACGAAGTCATCAAGGGTTGGAAAGACAGCCCAGGCCACAACAAGAACCTGCTCTTGTCGGATGCCGAGCACATGGGGATAGCCTTGGTGCAAGATCCAAAGAGCGAATTCAAGTCGTTCTGGACGCTGGTGCTTGGTTCGCAGATGTAAGGCCGCCGCTGTCGCTGCGCGGGTACGTCAAGGTCGTGACAAGATAGGCGCGCAACGGCCGCTCGTAGTACCGGTGCACGAGCAGTGCCAAGCCGACCGCCAACGCCAAATAACTCAAGAAATCGGCCTCCGCCGACCACTGGGCGAGCCTGTTTCGGTGTGGCGACGATAGCCACCACAGCAGCACCGGATAATGCAAGATGTACAGCGCGTAGCTGGCCTCGCCGAGAGCTGTCAGGGACGGCGTGGCGAGGCGGCGAACGAACGCGCCGTTGGCACCGGCAACGCCAAAGATCAGCGCCGCCGAAATGATCAGCACCACGAACCCGCTGCCTGCGATCGGGTAGTCGAGGCGTAGCGCCGCGCACACCACCATCGCTGCCGTCGCCGCCATGGCGAGCTTCGAAAAGACGCGGGCTTCGATAGGGCGGGCGCTCGTGAAAATCTTCGCGAGCGCCATGCCGGCGGTGAATTCCGGCAGTCGGCAGATTGGGAAATAGGCGAAGAAATGGATCCAATTTTGCGGCAGCTGAGCATTCGAACCCGTCTGCACGGCCCCTAAGCTCAGCAACACGTCCTGGAGCATGGGAATGGCGGCGGTGCAGCCGGCGCTGACGAGCAGCACGGTCGTGGCGTTTCGCCCTTGAAACGAGCGCACCAGGAACGGGAAGAGGAGATAGAAAAACCACTCGACCGATAGCGACCAAGCTGGAGGGTTCCACAATAACGCGGCGGGCGGGACCCACGCCTGCGCGAGCAGCGGTACGAGCATAAAACCTGCCACAAACTTCGTAGAATGCAGGGGGGTGACGACGGCAAGCGCCAAAAGGTACGACGGCATCAGTCGCGCCAACCTGGCAACGAAAAAGGTTCTTCGGGCGACGATGAGGCCTGAAGCCGGCGCGGTGTAATGGTAGGTCAGAATAAATCCGGACAAAACGAAGAAGAACGAGACAGCGGACATGCCGAGGGACGTCAAGGCCGGCGGCAGAAAGCTCTTGGCCGGACTATAGTGATGAAGCACAACCAATAGGGCCGCGAAAAAGCGCAAGGCCGTCAAAGCGGGGAGCGTCGGTGCGTTCATGGCGTCCCTTTTCGATGCGAACGCCAACCCTCGGCCCGGCAGCCGCGCAGGGCGGATGCTCTCAGAATCTGAATACGCTAGTGTCCCGATTCCGAAGTTCGCAAGTATTGGCGGCACCACATTTGCGAACTTCGGAATCGATAAGGACACTAGAAAAGTCTAAGTTCTTAGTGTGATTCAGATCGAGAAGTTCGCCACCTGAACGCGCATTTAATTCCGGCGAACTTCTCGATCATCACACTAGTTGATTCGATGTCGAGGGCGGAACCCGCGCGATGGCCCGGGCCGGCACTTAAATTTGCACTTTGTCGCAAAGGAGCAACGACGCGGGTTGCGAGGGGTGCCTAGCCCACCCGCTCGATCCAGATGGCGCCACCGGAGTTCTTGAGAAACCCGGGGCAGTCGCGCGCGATCCGGTCGCGGCGCAGCTGCAGGAACATGTCGTTGAAGAAGACGACTTTGAAACGCGCGTTGAAGGCGAGGAAGTTGCGTAGCGCGTAGACCTCGTTCCACGAGCGGTTCTCTTCGACCACCCAGTCGTAGCTGTATTCGAAGGGATAAAAAATGTCGTGGAAGTGGATGATGACGCCCGGCTTCAGCCTTGGGAGTATTTCGGTCAGCTCATGCGTGACGTCGCTTCTCGTCTTAACGACGTGCGTGCTGTCGATGAACAGGATGTCGCCGGCGTCCAGGCTTTCGAAGACGCTCATGGGCACGTCCTGCACGCCCTTGTCGAGGATGGTGACGCGCTTTTCGTCCTCGCCGCGCAGCATGGACTTGAGCAGTGCCGGGTAGGGCTCGACGAAGGTGATCTCAGTGTCGAGTTTCGCTTCGTCGAAGACGGTGTCGAGGATGCATGCCGATGACCAGCCGGAGCCCACTTCAACGATCCGTCGCGGCCGATGCAGCAGGATCATGGCGCGCAGAATGATGCCGTCGCCGTAGGCGTAAGCCGGGTTCATGTAGTGATAGCGGTGGACGCCATCGGGCTTTTCGGAGAACGGCGCCGTCTTGATGAGGGGGACGAGGGCTTCGTCCCAGAGCTTCGTCATGGCGTCGAGATCGATGTCGACGTCGATGAGTTTTTCAGGCGGTGACGGACGCTTTTTCGGGAACGTGTCCTTGAGGGCGGCAGCATTGACGATGGGCGAATAGAAGTGCCCGAGCGGTGCAAAAGTGCGCTGCCTGTCGCGCCCGGGACTGGCGATCCTTGTGAGCCTCGCAACGACGCGCGCGCAAAAAGTCTTGGCGAACTCTCCTGCGCTGCCCATGCCGCCGTTATCCCCGCGCCACTGTCACGCGGGTCCGATAATGATTGGGAGCCGCCCGCCTGCACTTGACCGAGGCGCCAAATGGAGTTAACCGGCGGCCCTCCCGCGTCGGAATTATCCAAGGCTCAAGTTTCGGCGTCACCCCGTGCCGCGATCCAGCACTGCCAAAAGCGCTTCTGCCTCGACCGCCTGCACAGGCACCTTTTCAATCACAACCTGCCAGACGACGTCATTGTCCAACCCGTCATATCCATTCCATGTGCGATGATGTTGCGGAAAGCAATGATCCGGCGATGCTCGCTCAACTTCATTGCCATACTCGCGTCCAATGCCTGCAATCGCCGCACGGCTTCGCCCAGGATCTCGAGCTGACGCTCGACGGCAGAGCGAAGCATCAGGTCCGTGGAATACGACTCGCGCGAGCGACCTTCGACAAATCCACTTATTGCGGCTGCAGCTGCAAGCATGTCCGCCAGAAGCTTCTCCGGCTTATGCGGCATAAAGGGATTGCCGCTGCTTATCGATCTCGCGCTTCAGGTACGGGTTCCTGAGGGACGCTGCCGTCACCAGATCGACGGGACGGCCAAGAATTTCTTCGAGCCTCTCGCGCAACCCAAAGTAATTGTCGAATGCTTTTGATCGCTCCTCGTCTTTGAAGCTCACGAGGAAATCGAAATCGCTCGTCGCATCGTTGAACCCGCCCGCGACGGCCGAGCCAAAGATGTCGAGCCGTGCAACGCCATTCCGGCGGCACGCGTCCTCGATATCGAGTCTCTTGGCGTTAAGGATTGGTGGCACAGCTAACTCCTGGCGCAAAGATACACCAAGTCACTCAATCTCGAAAGTCACACCGCCGCCCGATGTGCCGGACCGTCTGCGGCAGGCGGCGGCGCCGTGGGCCGGCGAAACAGCCGTCCGAGCCACAGCACGATGATGCCGAACAGCAATCCGAGCAGCACAATGCCGGCCGGATGCTTGTCCCAGAGCAGCAGCGGATTGACCTTGCCGTCGGCGGCGAGCAGTGCGTCCTCGGCGAAGATGCGCGGGGAAAACGCTGCCGTCGTCTCCAGCATCATGGCGACCGCCGCGGACTGATCCTGGCTCGAGATGATGGCGTCGCGCACGCGTTCCCGCGCCAGGATCTGCATCTTGCTCGGCGACGTGGCGACGGCGCGCAATACGCGCTCGCGCGGGCCTTTTTCGAGACCGTCGAGATAGCTCGCCAGCGTCGTCAATTCGGTTTCCGAGAGATTGCGGGCCAGCACGTTGAGGTCGTTGCCTTCAACCGTGAACAGCGCTTCGCGCGCCTTCGCCGGGAGCGCCGCCATGCGCGTCACCGCCGTCCTGTCGCCGAGCGCCAGGACGCGCTCCAGGCTGTTGTGCGTGAAGTCGGCCGGGTTGGCGCGCTTGTGAATGTCGTACTCGATGATGGCGCCGATCCGATCGCCGGCGACGCCTGCCCAGGCCAAGCCCTTGGCGAGGGAGCGTGTCTCCCGGGCGATGGTGACGGCCGCTTCCGGCAGCGTGTGCACGGCCTCGTTGAGACTGCCGTTTTCGAGCCGAGTTTTGACGCTCGTCTCGCCCTCTTCCGCGACGACGAGGCCGACGACCTCGTCGAGGCGCGCCATTTTGGCCGGCGCGACGCCATCGACGAAGGCGCGAAAGGCGCCGTCGCTCTCGGCCAAGCGCAGAACGATGGCGTGGACGCGCTTGAATTCCCGCCACACGTCCATGATATGGGCCGCCGACGCTGCCGCGATGTCCGTGACGTGGTCGGCGATTTGCGTGCCGATGCTGGAGGCGATCTCCTGGCGAACCTTTTCCTTCGTCTCCTTGGACTTCATTTCCGTGGCGATGATGGGCAAGACGCCGTTGCGGAATTCCCAGATGTCCTTGGCGATCAGGACGAGGCCGATGCCGCCTGCCGCCACCGAGACAAGGCGGGAGAGGACGCTGCCGGCGATGCGCTGACCGACGCGGGTGGCAATGTTGGCCAGCTGGCGGCGCACGATCAGGATCGTGGCACCGGCGATGCCGCCCGCCCGATTGTTTCAGCACGGCGCCGGCGGTCGGTTCCCCGGCACCCTTCTGCGGATCGACGCCAAGATCCTTGCCGGCATCTCCCGCAACGGCCTCGGCGATGGCGCTACCGTAGCGCGGTCCGATGAAGGCCTTGAGGCAGGCGAGCACCGGCCCCGCGGCCTCCGAACTCGCGGCCTCCATCGAGCCGCCGACGTTGCGCGCCACGTCCTGGGCGAGAGAGTTCGATCGCCTCTGTCACCGGGGTCGAGCGGTAGACGCGCTCGGCGACTTCGGTTGCGAGTTTTTGCGACGCCTCGGCGTTGGCGAGCGATTTCAGCAGTTCGCCCCAGCTCGATTTCGGCTTTCACCTCCTCGACGGCGATGTCGACGCGCTTGTCGATGATGTCGTCGACGTTGTGCTTGCGCCAGGCATCTGCAACGAGCGCCGGGTAATCGACCTTGCCGAGGCCCGCCTTCAATGCGTCGGATGAAATCGTCGTCAGGGCGCCGGAGAGCCCGTCCTCGTCGCGGGTGGCGCAGCTTTCATAGTCGCTGCGCGACAGTTCGGCTGCAACGGCACGCGGCACGGCCTGGGCGTTCAGCATCGCGGCGGCGGCGATGACGCTGACCAGGTTGCGGAAATTCAAAGACAAATTCGGGCCTCCCGGCGTCGGCGAAGGCGGAGCGCCGCCCGATTGCGGCATGGTTTCATGTTTACAATATAGCGTCCTTGATGCGGGCAAACAGTGTTCCGCTCGTGTGCCGCGCGAGGGAACACTTTTGCTGGTTGAACAGTTGCTTTGGTACGGGCTGCCGCTCGCGCATTCGAACCTTGATACCTACATTGGACTTGCATAGCCCACGCGTTAGGACGACGTTCACTGAGTGCGGCGATGCTCCGCCCTAGAATGATCCGATGCTCTTGGCTTCACGATTTGTTATTGCGTTGCAACAAATATAACCAGCTGAAATGCACGATGTTTTACCGAAAATGTTGCATTGCGGCATCAATTCTCACGCTGCCTGTGTCGACAGAATTCGAGTTGTAAAAGTTTGGCGTTATCAGGTGCTTCGGCATAAAAAGACAGGATTGATCTCAAGTGAGAGGGAGCCTCCTGTATTTCGACTGTGCGGCAGCGCGACAAAGTTGCGTTGGCAATCGTGGCCGCAACGGCATATGTAGGTTCGCGTGAAGTCAGAGCGAGTGCAACGTAACGCATGAAGAAAAATCATAAATTTCAGGCGCCTCGAGGCAGCCTCGTCATGTCGGGCGGATCCACCGGCATGCTGCTGATCCATTCCCTTGGCGGCTCGCCCCTCGAACTCAAATTCGTGGCCCATTCATTGGCCCGCCAGGGCTACACCGTTTATTGCCCGGTCGTGCCCGGCCTGACCTTTGGCACCGACGTTTCGGGTATGTCGACGTGGCGCGACTGGTATCGGGCGGTCGAGCAGGCCTTCGACGAATTGAAGACGCACTGCGAACACGTCATCGTCGGCGGTGCTTCGGCTGGCGCCACGTTGAGCCTGCGGCTCGCGGCACTACGCCCGGGCGAAGTCGCGGGCACGATGCTTTTTGCGCCGACGCTCGCCGTCAACGGCTGGGCCATTCCGCCGGCGCTAAAGTTGTTCCATCTCATCTCGGACAAGTGGACGGCACGGCTGTTCTCTTTCCGCACGCCGGCGCCGTACGGCATCAAGGACGAGCGCGTGCGCAACTTCGCACTGGAATCGATGAAGGGCGAAGGCTCGATGCCCGCCGACATCACGGTGCGCGACGGCGGAACGGTCTATGAGTTCTTCCGGCTGGTTCGCAACGTGCGCCCACTGCTCGGCCGCGTCGACCAGCACACCCTGATCTTCCATCCCCGCCGCGACGACCAAAGCGACATCAAGAATACGATGGTGCTCCAGCGCAAGCTCTCAGGGCTTGTCGAGGTCTGCGTCCTGGAGGACAGCTACCATCTGGTCACGCTCGATCGCCAGCGCAACTACGTCGCTGAAAGGTCGATAGAATTCGTCGATCGCGTGATGGCGCGGGTTGCCAGCCGCAAGCCGGCGGAGAAGCCGGTCAGCGCGCCTCAGACTCTTCAAGGGGCTGCTGAGTAGGCGCCTTGGCGGCCGGCGTTGTTGATGCCGGCTTCTTTACGGCTTTGGCGGCAGCAGGTTTGCCACCGTTGAGTTTATCGCCACCAAGTTTCGAAGCTCCGGCCGCGGGTGCACCCCCGGCCGGGGCTTTTTTGTTTGCCCAGGGCAGTGCCTCGCCGGTCTTGCCACTGGTACCGCTCGCAGCGCCAGCGGCGCCGGCAGCTGCAGCGCCTGCCGCCGATGCTTTTTTCTGTGCCGGAGCCGTCGCCGCACCGGCAGGTGCCGGCGGTGTTGCGGCCGCGGTCTGATCGCAGGCGGGAAGGTCGCCCGGCGCTTTCTTCCAGGTCAACGTGCGTCCCATCATCTTCATCATCAGATAGCCGGTGACCTTGAGCGTGTCGGGAGCGGTCATGGATATGGCGACGGAGTAGGACTTGCCTTCCTTCGGGTCGTAAATCCAACCGGTATCCCAGGTGCCGTCGTCCATGGCGGCGAGGCCGCCGATGACTTGCAATCCGCAGATCGGCCGCGTTCTCTGGGCTTCGTTCGGGTTGTGTCGGTCGATGAGCGGTTTGCCTTCGGCGTTGAGCTTGTCCTTCAGCCAATAGATCTTGCCGCACAGCTTGCCGCCGCAAACGTCGATCTTGACTGCGCCCTTGCCGGTGTCGTCGTACCAAACTCCGGCCTCTCTTGGACCGGCGCCGGTCGCGGGCGTATCGGCGGCGAATGCGCCTGCTGCTGAGGTCGCGAATGCGGCCGCGACGGCAAGGCTTCGGACTGTCGGCTTCAGGGTCATCGTTACAATTCCCAATTTGATACACTTCATTTTCGGAGTCGCCAGGCCCGCTCGGCATCGAAATGAATTTCAGCGCCGAATAGGCCCGGAAAAAGGCGAAACAGGG
Organism: uncultured Alphaproteobacteria bacterium; assembly: GCA_963732525.1. Taxonomy (GTDB): domain Bacteria; phylum Pseudomonadota; class Alphaproteobacteria; order Rhizobiales; family Hyphomicrobiaceae; genus Hyphomicrobium_B. The sequence goes on along the minus strand of CAVSZX010000018.1, from coordinate 178,935 downwards.
GTGAGCGCGCGGTTCGGGGCTGCGCGGGTGCCCACGTGTCGCATGCCAATGCGGCGATCCGCCAACATACCTCGAGGAGTATTTCAGGCTAGAAGCATGTTTAACGGCTGCTCCGACGCTTAACCCATCTCCCGGGAAACGCGATTATGCGCTAACTATAGCCAAGATCGCCTGCGATGGATGTGGACCCCGGATTGGATCGCACGGAACTTTAGTGGCGTTTAGAACATCGCATTCATCCGTCGACAATTGACCCGTCACAATATCAAGGTTCGGCTAGAACGATGATTTTGACATTGGCATTTCGAAATCTGTTTCATGATCGCATCCGCCTCGCGGTAACGCTCATCGGTATCCTCTTCTCGATCGTGCTGGTCGCGGTTCAGCTCGGTCTGTATCTCGGCTCGAGCCGAATGATCACGGCCAACATCGATCATTCCGACGCCGACTTGTTCGTGACGACTTTCGGCGCCAAGTCGTTTCGAAGACGGCGGGCTCTATCTGACCGATCGCGAACGTCACCAGGCGCTTGCGACACCGGGCGTGCAGTCGGCGGTTCCGCTGCTCGTGAGCTTTGCCGAATGGCGTAAACCCGGCGGCGGATCCTCGCGCGTCCTGGTGATCGGCTCCGACTTCGACGACAAAGGTTTGATCCCCTGGGGCCTGACGACGGGAACGCTCGAAGACATCAAGTCGCCGGATGCGATCGCCGTCGACAAGAGCTATCTCGGCGAGCTCGGCATTGAGGGGATTGGCGACAGCGCCCAGGCCGGCGACGGCCGCGTCAAGGTCAAGGCGCTCACCGAAGGCGTGCGCTCGTTCACGCAGTCTCCCTTCGCTTATACGACGCTGAACCGCGCCCGAAGCTTCTTTCCCGTGCAGCGCGACACAGCGACGTTCCTTCTCGTGAAGCTCGCTCCCGGCGCCGACCCGGAGCAGGTGAAGAGTTGACCTTTCCGCGCGTCTGGAAAAGGCCGAGGTGCTGACCAAGGACGAATTCCGCGCCCGCAGCCTGAAGCAATGGCTGTTCCGCACGGGCGCCGGCATCGCCCTCATCGGCGGCGCGCTTCTCGGCAGCCTCGTCGGCACGGTCATCGTCGCCCAGACGCTCTACTCGAGCACCAAGGATCACATTCACGAGTTCGCGACATTGCGCGCGCTGGGCTCGTCGGCGGGCTATATTCACAAAGTCATCCTGGCGCAGGCCGGGCTCAGCGCGGTCATCGGCTATGTGCTGGGCATGACCATCGCGCTGGCCGTGCTCTACGCCAGTCGGACTTCGGCTCTGCCGTTGGTCATGACGCCCAACCTCGCCTTCTGGCTCTTCGCGCTGACGGTCGCCATGTGCGCCATCTCGGCGATATCGGCCATCGTGAAAGTCACGAAGATCGATCCGGCAACGGTGTTCAGCCGATGAAACATAAGCCCGTTCTGGAAGCCGACAGTATCGTCAAGGAACTCGGCCACGGGGCCGGGCTCGTGATTGCGCTGAAGGGCGTCAATATCGAGCTGGTTCCCGGCGAACTGACGCTTGCTCATGGGCCCATCGGGCTCCGGCAAGACGACGCTTCTGTCGATCCTCGGCTGCATCATGGCGCCGACCATCCGGCACGTTGAAAATCGCCGGCATGTCCAGTCGACGGTCTCTCGGCCGAAGAGCTGGCGAAAATACGCCGCGACCACATCGGCTTTATTTTCCAGTGCTACAACCTGTTCCCGACGCTTGAACGCCATCGAGAACGTGCGCATCGCCCTCGACGTCCGCGGCATCAACGGCTTTGCCGCGACGAGCCGCGCCGAGGAAGTTCTGCGCGACGTCGGTCTCGGCCACCGGCTGACCAACTATCCGGGCAATCTCTCGGGCGGTGAGCAGCAGCGCGTCGCCGTGGCGCGCGCCATCGCCAGTTCGCCGTCGATCGTCCTTGCCGACGAGCCGACGGCGGCGCTGGACAGCGAGAACGGCCACGCCGTCATGGCGCTGCTCTCGCGCATCGCCAAGGAGCAGCAGCGCAGCGTGCTGGCTGTTACGCACGACCCGCGCACGCTTGGCTACGCCGATCGCGTCGTGCGGATCGAGGACGGCAAGATTGTCGATGAGTAGCGCCGGCCGGAAGGCCTGGACGCGCCGGAAATCACGGATTTGACCAAGAGGCGAAAACTGCATGCGTAAAGATTGATCCCGCGACTTTCAACGATCGGCGTTGCCGGCTTGCTCGCGATTGCCATCGGCGTGACCGTGGGATCGTGGTCGTCGCATTCCGGTAACTCAGCTATCGCTCGCCGGCGCCGCCTATGCGCAAGCGCCGCCGCGGTCGCCGCAGCAATGGGCAGCCTCGGCTACGGGGCGCGTCGAGCCCAAGGACGGCGAAGTGCGCATTGCTAGCGAGGTTCCCGGCAAGATCGTCGAGGTCCTGGCCGACACCAACGACAAGGTCGACGGCCGGCGATCCTCTGGTGCGCATCGACGATCAGGAAATCTATGCCAAACTCGCGGCGGCCGCGCCGAAGCGGGCGTGCGCGAACGCGAGCGCCAGGAAGAAGCAGCCGACGGGCCCCGCGCTCGACCGCCAAAAAGCCGAAGACGCGGCGCGGCGGCCGAGCGCAATCTGTTTGCGGCCCGTGAAGCCTTCGATGCGGCCGCACGCGCCGCTCAAGGCAACGACGACAACAAGGCGCTTGCCGATAAAGTCGCCGAGACGCGCAAGAAGGCCGACGATGTCAAGGCCGCGGTAGAGACGACGCGCGCGAAGCTGGCAAAGATCGAAGCCAAGCCAGACATGCCTCTGGAGACGCGGCTCGAATCGTCTCTGTCTCTCGCCCGCGCCGATTTATCCAGCGCCGAGATCGCTCTCGAACGTACCCGCGTGCGCGCGCCCACCGATGGCACTGTTCTCAATATGCTGGCAAAGGTCGGCGAGACGGCCGTTCCCTCGCCTGAAAGCGCGCTTCTGGTGTTCGGCGATTTGAGTTCAGCTCCGGCTTCGCGCCGAAGTCGAAGAGCGCGACGCCGCCAAGGTTCGTGTCGGTCAGAAAGTCGTCGTCAAAGCCGACGCGTATCCGGACCGCGAAATTCAAAGGTTCGTGACGTCCATCTCGCAGTCGCTTGGCACGCCTCGCATCGCGACGCGTGGCCCGCGACGCCCGAACGACGTCGAAGTGGTCGAGGTGATGGTAGCTCTCGACGGCCATCCGCCGCTGTTCACCGGAATGCGGGTCGATGCCTTCTTCAAGCTCGAAACTGCGACCTCCGCGGTGCAGCCGAAGACGAACTGAGCGCCTCGAAACTTTGAAATCGAAAAGGCCGCCGGAATATCTTCGGCGGCCTTTTCATATGATGATCGGTTGACTTATTGTTACGCCGCGGCGCTGCGGGCCGTCGCGTCGATATGTGAGGCGAGTTTGGCATCGATGCCGAGTGCCGCCGCCAATTGTGCGAGGAAGGTCTTTTCCGCCGCGGTGTCGGGTTCGATGGCGATGCGCGCAGCGGTGTAGACCTGGACGGCTTCCTCGGGTGACGCGGCGGCGTTCGCCAGATCGTCGGCGCTCGGGGGATTGTTGAAGACGTCTGCCAGGAACTGCTCCGCTTCAGCGTCGAGGCCGGCCTGCTTCAAACCGCCGATGATCTTCGCCTGCTCGGCACCATCGAGGCGGCCGTCGGCGGCTGCCGCTGCGATCATCGACTTGAGGTAAAGCGCGGCGGATTCGTTGGTGACGGCGTCCGCTTCGAAGCCCGAACCCTGAGGCGCTGCTTCCGCAGCTGTGGCGCCCGTGATCAGCGGCCGGCCAGCTTGATAATTCTGGAATGCCTTGAAGGCGAGGCCGCCAATCAGTGCAAGCGCACCGAGCCTTGCGGCGCTTCCGGCGACCGCGCGTCCCGTGTGCGTTCCGAGCACCAGGCCACCGAGGCCGCCCATGGCTGTGCCGGCGGCGAGGGGGTTGTTCCTGATCATATCCTGCAACTGGCCGAGTACGTCCTGCGGAGCCTTGCCGAGTGCCTTGCCGAGAACATCGGTGGCGCCCGTCGCATCATCGATGCGGCCAGCGCCTTCTTTCACGCCCTGGGTCGCCTGCGAGAGCACCTGCGTCAGAATATCCATAAGGCCGCCGCCCTGCTGGCCGCCACCGAGGCCGCCGGCACCGGCCTGACCCATCTTGTCCTTGAGCTGACCAAGGATGTCGCCCAGACCGCCGGGATGACCGCCGGACGCGGGAGCGCCGGAGTGTCGATCTTCGACGGCGTTGTTCGACGCGCCGCGCGCCATCTTTTCGAGTTCCTTGAGGATATCGATACCGCCGGGGGCCGTTCCGCCTGGCGCCGAGCCGCTCTGGCCATCTTGCGGTTGCAGGCTGCGCTGAAGCTGGCCGAGAATATCGCCGAGGCCGCCTGACTGTTGCCCGCCGCCTTTCAGTACTTGGCCGAGGATGTCGCCGAGACCGCCCGATTGAGGCTGGGCGGAGGCCTGCGGCGCGGCACCGCGAACGAGTGCTTCGAGTATGGATTTAGCGTCGAACATAGGCAGTCCTCCGGGGCGGGGGTTGGTCGCCGAACGCGTACATAAGCACCCGGCTGTCAAACCACAACATAACTCCGCGACAAGATTTATTCGGCGGCGAGCGGAATGTCGGCGGCCGGGCCTTTGCCGGCCTTGTGCCTCGTCGCGGATGGTGGCGGCATGTGGCGGGGCGTGCGCGGCCGTCGCCACTTCGCCGGGTTCGTCCGTCGGGCCGATAAAGCGGCCGAAGACCCAGCCGAGGAAGTGCCCGACATGGTCCATCATGATGAAGAACGACGGCACGAACACGAGTGAAAGCACGGTCGAGACCAGCAAGCCGCCGATCACCGCGATGGCCATGGGCGAGCGAAACTCGCCGCCGTCTCCAAGCGCATAAGCGCTCGGAAGCATGCCGGCGACCATGGCGAGCGTCGTCATGACGATGGGACGCGCGCGCTTGCGGCCGGCATCGATGATGGCCTCCACGGGCTTCACGCCCTCCTTCATTTTCTCGACGCCGAAGTCGACGAGCATGATGGCGTTCTTGGTGACGATGCCGACCAGCATGATGATGCCGATGTAGACCGGCATGGTGACGGCGTTGTTGGTCGCGAGCAGGCCGAGGACGACGCCGCCGAATGAGAGCGGCAGCGACAACAGAATGGTGATCGGCTGCGTCACGCTCGCAAACAGCAGGATCAGCACGCCGAGCACGAGCACGATGCCGGTGCCGATCGCGGTAATGAAGCCTTGCACCACTTCGCCCTGCATCTCGGCTTCACCGACGGTCTTGAGCACGACCCCTGCCGGGATCTTGCCGGCCTTCCGGAGGTCGTCAAAAGCCTTCTCGTATTGCGTCTTGCCTTCGGAGAGCGCGAATCCGGGAGCGAGATCGGTGCCGATCTTGGCATTGCGCAGGCGATCGTAGCGCGTGATGACGCTCGGGCCCTTGCCGAACGAAACGTCGGCGACGGCCGTCAAGGGGATCTGCTTGCCAGCGGCGTTGGTGACGCGCAGCTGCTTGATGCGTTGCAAGTCCTCGCGTGTCTCTTCCTTCAATTGCACGCGGATCGGAATCAGCCGGTCGCCGGCGTTGAACTTGGCGAGGTTGAAATCGACGTCGCCGAGGGTTGCAACGCGCACGGTCTCGGAAATCTGGTCGGTCGAAACACCGAGCTTGGCGGCGGCGTCCGAACGGGGTACGACGCGGATTTCCGGCCGCTCGAGAGCGGCCTCGGACGCCGGTCCGCGAAAATTCGGATTTGAGCGCAGCGTCGATTTCGAGCAGGCCTGCCGCCTCGCGCAGGGCCGCGCCATCGGCCGAGAGCAGGTTGTAGGCGAGCTGGCGCTCGTTGCGGCCGTTGATGGCCCAACTGCGCGTGTCCGGCATGGACTTGAGCCGCGCCATGACCTCGCGCTCGACCTGTTTTTGCCCGCGGTGACGCTCGGCCTTGGGCAGAAGGCGGATGATGAGCGTCGAGCGGCGCACGTCGAGCTGACCGGTCGGTGAGGTGCCACCGAGCGCGTAAACCGTCTTGACCTCGGGAATGTCCTTCAGCGTGCGATAGATGTCGTCGGTCGTCGCGGTCGTGTCGTCGAGCTTGGAGCCCGGGGGCAGTTCGGCGGAAATGACGATGCGCGATTCATCCCCATCCGGAATGAAGCCCGAGGGCAGCAGTGCAGTGGCGTAGATCGAGCCGGCGAAGAAGCCGAGGCCTGCCAGCACGGTCAGCGGCCAGAAGCGCAGCGAACCGCGAAGGAAGCGCGTATAGGCGCGCATTATGGCGCCGTCTTCCAGATGCACTTCCTTCACCGGCTTCATCAGGTAAGCGGCCATCATCGGCGTGATGAGGCGGGCGACAAGCAGCGAGACCAGCACGGCCGACGCAACCGTCAAGCCGAACTGCTTGAAGTATTGACCGGCGATGCCGCTCATGAACGACACCGGCGCGAAGATCGCGACGATGGTCAACGAAATGGCAATGACGGCGAGCCCGATTTCATCTGCCGCTTCGAGGGCGGCGCGATAGGGCGATTTGCCCATGTTCTGGTGGCGCACGATGTTCTCGATCTCGACGATGGCGTCGTCGACGAGAATGCCGGTGACGAGTGTAATGGCGAGCAGACTGACGAGGTTGAGCGAGAAACCGAACAAGCTGATGAACCAGAAGGCGGGGATGGCGGCCAGGGGTAGCGCAATCGCCGAGATCAGCGTCGCGCGGATGTTTTTCAGGAACAGAAAGACGACAATGACGGCGAGGATGGAGCCTTCGATCAGCGATTCCATCGCGGCCTTGTAGTTGCCCTCGGTGTAGGCGACCGCGTCGTCGATCTTGGTCATGCGGATGTCGGGATATTCCTTGCGCAGCTCGGCGAGCTTCTTCTCGACACCGTCGCGCACGGTCATTTCGCTGGCGCCCTTGGCGCGGAAGACGGCGAAGGCGACGACGGGCTGGCCGTTCAGGCGGCCGAAGGAGCGCTGCTCTTGCGCATCGTCGTAGACCCGGCCGAGATCCGAAAGGCGAACCTGACGGCCGTTCGCGAGATTGATCTTGGTGTCGGCGAGGGCTTTGACGTCGCGGGCGCCGGCGAGCACGCGGATCGCCTGCTCCTGGCCGCCGACTTCGCCGCGCCCCGAGCCGAGATCGGCATTGGTGGCGCGCACCTGATTGTTCACTTCAGCCGCCGTGACGCCGTAAGCCAGCAGCCGGTCGGGATCGAGTTCGACGCGGATCTCGCGCTTGACGCCGCCGTAACGCTCGACCTTGCCGACGCCCTTCAAGCCCATCAGACGCCGCTTCACGACGTCGTCGATGTGCCAAGAGATCTGCTCGAGCGTCATGCCTGGGCTCGACGTCGCAAACGACATGATCGATTGGCCTTCGACGTCGATGCGCGACACGATCGGTTCGTCGATGTCGCGCGGCAGGTTGGCGCGGACCTTATCGACCGCGTCCTTGACGTCGAGAAGCGCGCGGTCGGTGTTGACTTCGAGCTGGAACTCGATGGCTGTCACCGACGATCCGTCGGTCACCGTCGAAATGATGTGCTTGACGCCGGTGACGTTGGCGACCGAGTCCTCGATCTCGCGTGTCACCTGGGTTTCGAGTTCGGCTGGCGTGGCGCCGCCTTGCGTCACCGTCACCGACAACGACCGGGATGTCGATGTTCGGGAACTTGGTGACGGGCAGCGACATGAAGCTCAGGATGCCGAGCAGGCAGAGCACCACGAACAACAGGATCGGGGGCACCGGGTTGCGGATGGCCCAGGCGGAGAAATTGATGCGCATTATTTTGCCTCCGCCGTTTTATCGGTCTGCGGTTTGACGGCGAAAATGGGCTTGATGACGTCGCCTTCACGCAGGAACGTGCCCGAGCGCGCCACCAGCACATCGCCATCCTTCAATCCTGATTTGATTTCGACCAGACCGCCGGCGACGAGGCCGGTCTTGACGTCGCGGCGTGCCACCTTGTCGTCGGCGACGATCAGCACATAGGCGCCGGCGGGATCGAACATGACGCTCGCCGTCGGCACGCCGAGGCCGTGGCTCTGCTCGGTTTCGACGTTGCCGCGCGCGAAGGCACCGATCCGGAGGGCTGGATTGCGGCCGATCAGGATTTTGGCGCGGCCGAGCCGCGTCGTCTTGTCGATCTCGGGAGAGACGAGGCGGACGGTGCCATGGACCTCGCCGGCGCCGGGGACAGTGATACGCGCCTTCTGGCCGACCTTGACTTTCGGCAGCTCGGTTTCGACGATCTCGGCGTCGAGCTCGACTTCGCCGTCGGCAATGACGCGGAACATGGGTTCGCCGAGGCCGGACGCCATGGCGCCGATGCGGGCGTTGCGACGGCTGACGATGCCGTCGGTCGGAGATTTGACTTCGGTATTGCCGCGCCGCCAGTCGAGCTCGCGGCGCTGGGCGGAGACCTGGTCCTTCTGCGCTTCCGCGACTTTCAAGGCGTCGCGCGCGGCGGATACCTGCGCCTCGGAGGAAAGTGCGGCCGCTTCGCGCTGGTCGAAAGTCGATTCCGAAAGGTAACCGGATTTCTTCAAGGGCCTGGCGCGCTCGAGCTGCGCCGCAGCTTCGTGCTGGCGTGCGTCGGCTTCCGAGATCTGACTTTTTGCGCGCGCGATGCCGGCGACGGCATTGGCCATGTTGGCGTCGTTCTGGGCCATCTGGGCATCGAGCTGGTCGGCGACGAGGCGGGCGAGAACCTGCCCCTTCTTCACTTCGCTGCCTTCGTCGACAAAGAGTTCGACGACGCGAAAGCCTTCGATCTCTGGCGAGACGAGCGTTTCCTCGCGCGCGATGATGGATCCCGAGACGAGCGCCGTTTCGGCGAAATCGGCGGCTTCGGCGCGCACGACGGTAATCGACGGCGCCGAGGTCGTCTCCTCCTGTTTCTTGCGCTCCAATTCGGCGACCTTGAGGTCGGCCTGATGTTTTTGCCAGAAGAAATAGCCGCCGCCGCCTGCAACCGCTGCAATGAAGACGAACCAGGCAAAGGCTTTCAAGACTTCTCATGTCGCGGCCCTCTTCGACGAATTGATATCACCTTCAACGGGGCGGACGAGTGCGCCGATCAGTTCGGTGAGAACGGGGAGAACCTGGCGCACGTCGAAATTCGGCATGACGGCGCGGCGCCAGAACAGTCCGTCGCCAATGACGTGGAACACCTTGGTCAGAGTCGCGATGTCGATCGCGGGATCGATGCGGCCTTCGTCCTTGAGGCGCCGGAACAGGGCCTCGAAGGAATCGGAGCAGAATTTATCGGCGCCGAAGAAGATCTCGGCAACGCGGGGGTTACGCGTCGCCTCAATGCCCATCTCGACGACGACGCGCTGACGCGAGACCGGGTCGTCGACGAAGTAGGTTTCGCCGATGGCCGCCAGGGCCGCCAGGAAATCCGGGGCGCCGGCCATCTTCTCGATGCGTTCGGAGAGCTCGGCGCGGTCACGTTCGCAGAGGCCCGCGATCAGTGCCTCTTTGCTGTCGAAGTAAATGTACAGAGCCCCCGGCGAGACGGCGGCCTCGCGGCAGATGTCGTGCATGGTCGTGGCGTGAAAGCCGCCGCGCGAAAAGCACTGCTCGGCCGCGTCCAGAATGTTCTGGCGGCGGGCGTGCTCGGTCTCGGGCTTCAGTTTCGGCATGGGTGACTGGCTTCCAGGCTTGAGTTTCAAACAGGCTTTGTGCGGAATACCCGGACGTGGAGGGAAGTCGCGCCGCCCGGTAGCGCCGCTAAGCGGGCGCTCGATAAAACGAACGACCGTTTTATTTGGTTCCGTTTTTGAACGAGAACTGCGGCACAGTCAAGGCGAACGAACGTTCATTTTGCATATTTTCGGTTGATACAACCTTGGTTCAGAGTTGCGACGGCCAGGTTGAGGGCTGAGGCCTGAAGTCGATTGGGAAGCTAGAGTCGGCCGGTGGCCCAGAGCCGGCCGTTTGCTGGCACGGGCGCACGCCGACAGTCCAGGCCGGCGAAGTCAGTCGCCTATTGCGACGATCTTGAGAGCGGAGCAGGCCGCCGCGGATGGCCCGCAAAGTCTGGTCAGGTGACGGCGCGGAGCGCATCGAGGTCCAGCCGCCGGTTGAACATCGCAAGGTTCCCGGTCTGATCCATGGGCCATTCGGCCTCAGGGCGATCGACATAAAGCTCGACGCCGTTGCCGTCGGGATCGTCGAGGTAGAGAGCTTCGGAGACGCCATGGTCGGCGGCGCCCGTGAGCCCTATCCCCGCGGCGTCGAGCCGCCGCAAGGAGTCGGCGAGGGCGGCCCGCGAGGGGTAGAGGATGGCAACGTGATAGAGGCCGGTGGTGCCGGGCGGCGGTCGCGTGCCGCCCTTGCTCTCCCAGGTGTTGAGGGCGATGTGGTGGTGATAGCCGCCGGCCGCGACGAACGCGGCATCGCGGCCATAGCGCTGGGTCAACGCAAAGCCGAGCACGCCGCAATAGAAGGCCAGCGACCGTTCGAGGTCGGCGACCTTCAGATGCACATGGCCGATGCGCGTGCCGGGATCAATCGGGCGATCGTTGGTCATGGGTCGCTTACGGCTGGTCCAAACTGCCCATCGATTTCGGGTAGGTCACGACGCCCCACGGCATGTCCTTCACGGGCAATTCCTTCACCCGTTCATAGGTCGCCGCGTCGATGACCAGCACGTTGTTCGAGCGCCCGCACGCGAGCAGGATCTTACTTTCATCAGGGGTAAAGGTGAAATGCCAGCAGCGATCCGCGGTCGGGATGTTCTTGATCGGCTCGAATGTCTTGCCGTCGTAGACCTGCAGCTCCTTGGACTTCGAGGCGGCGACGAACAAGCGTTTTCCGCTCTTGTCGAAGGCGATGCCGTAAGGTGTCTTGCCGGTTGCGAAGGTCTTGACGGTCTCGAAGTTCTTATCGAGCACCAGGACTTTGTCGCCGAATTCCAGCGTCACGACATAGGTGTTGCCGTCGGGCGAGACCTTGACGCCGCGCGGCCGGTCGCCCAGGGCATGCGTGTCGATGGTCTTCAACAGTTTGCCGCCGGGTAATTCGTGCACGGTTACCGTGTTGTCGGCCTCGTTGGTGACCAGCATGGTCTTGCCGTCGGGGGTGAACTCGATGCCTTCGGTCTCCGGGCCGCTGACGACGGTTCCGACCAGGGCGAGCTTCTTCAGATCGACGATCGCGATTTGCGCCGGTGCTTTCACCTTATCGTCGTCGTCGTCCTTTGCCTCTATCTCACCCGGCCTCGGCGGCGGGCCGGCTTTGGCGCTGGGCTCGAAGCTGACGTAGGCGAAATCCCCGCGCACGCGCACAAACTCAGGGTTCTGCCCGATCGGGACGTGCTTGATGACTTTCTTGGTCGCGGTGTCGATGACGGAGATGTCGCCGCCCTCGCGATTGGCAGTGATGAGCAGTTTGCCGTCGGCCGTGACGCCGAGGCCGCGCGGGCTCTTGCCCTCGGCGTCGATTGTGCCGGTGATGGTGAGGCTATCGAGCGAGAGCACGCTGATGCCGCCGTCCTGGCTGGTGATGTAGGCGATACCCGATGCGTCGCCGGCCTTGGCCGCGAGCGAGATGCCGCCGAGCGACAGCGCCACGGCGAGCAGCGAGGCGCCGTAGAATGTTGTGCGAGATTTCATTTTCTGTCCCTTGTCGGAAGCCGCCGGCGCGCCGGTTCTTCCTACGATTTTAAGAGATTTCGTCTGTGCGGCGAAACCCCTGCAACGGTATCAAGGGGCGCGGGGCCATACAAGGTTGCGTGACTTGGCGTGATTTCCTTGCGCCTGCTGTTGCCGTTTCGAAAGCCCAGGCGTTGCCGGAATTTCCCGCGTAACGATCCTTTGGCCGGAAAAAAGCGCCGCCTGGTTCCCGAGGGACCAGACGGCCAAGTGTGGTGCGTGATCGGGTCTGGGACGCAGGTACGGCTCAAGCGGCGGGTGGCGGACTTGCGGCAGCCGCGTCCTCAGCCGCCGCGACGGCTGCGAGCACGGGGTGTTCGGCCATGTCGTCAGGGACGGCATTGGCCTCGTTGGCAGGTTCGCCAGCTTCGGCCAGTGTCTCGACCGCTGTCTCGGTCGCTACTTCCGGCTCGGCGCTCGCGGTCTCGACGTTTTCCTCTGCGCTTTCCTCGGCAGCTGCTGTTGCCTCGAGATCGGGGGCGGCCTCAGCGCTGTCAGTGGCCGATTCCAGAGCAGACTGTCCGACGGGTTCGACCTCGGCCGCGACGTCCGCAACAGCTTGCGGCTCCAGGGCTTCGGCGGTGCCTGCCGTTGCCACCGCTTCGTCCAAGGAGGCCGAGCATGCCGCTCCTTGCGAAGCCTCGCATGCCGTCGCCGGTTTCTCGTCACTGGCGGCGGCAGTTAGCTCGCGCGCCTCAACTGCGGGGCTCGCTTCGATAGAGGCACTGGGCACGGCGCTTGCGAGGTCGCCGCCTTCAGGGATCACGAGCGCCGTGCCGCAGACGGCGATCGGATCGGCGATGGGTTCCGAGGCGGACGATTTAGCGGCCTCCTCGGCAGGCGCCGCATCGGCTATTGCGGGCGCGGCTTCGACAGCCGCACCGGGTTTCGGCGCGTCCGCCGTGATGAAGTCCATGAGTTGCTGCGCGGCGGACAGAACCGCGTCAGGTTTGCCTCCCAGTTCGAAGGCCATTTCTAAACAGCGCGCACGCTGCTCGTGCAGAGTCATAGGGCTGCTCCTCGAGTTCGAATTGTATGAATTTCCGGGCGCTCGCCACCTGCGCAGGCAACGATTTCAAGATACACGCGATTTGAATTCGTGTCTGATCACGTTCGGCTTTTCGACATCAATTTTTTCATGAGCATGTGCTCGCACCGCGGCGAAGCGCAGATCGTATTGTCGATCGCTGATGTTAGCGCGGCGGCTTGAATTCGGCATCGAAGATCGGCGCTTCGCCGCGAGACATTACCAAAGTTCGGCCCGCGAAGTTGCCTTCGCGGGCCTTGGTGCCATTGAATAGGTCAATCGCGGGGCACGATCGCTGCCCTCACGGGCTCAGCTCCGGCGTTCGATCGCTCAATAATCGTCGTGCACGCGGCGGTAGCCGTAGTAGCGGCCTTCGTTGAAGGGTCTGAGATAGCCGCCTGCGCGCTGGCCGTAACCGTAATAGGACTTGCGCCGGTAATAGCCGTTGCCGTCGTCGTAACCGTTGCTGTAGCGCCTGCCATTGTAGCCGTCGTAACCGCTGCTGTAGCGGGCGCCATAACCGTAGCCACCACAGCCCCCGAGCTGATCGACCTGCTCGAAATCACCATAGGCGTTGATGTGGATGTGATAGCGCGCGCCGTGCTTGCAGGCGACGAAGCTGTAGGGTTCGCTCGCGCGCTCGATGCGGATGTCGTAGTAGCCGTGCCGATGCAGTTTTCCGTAGGCAACGTCCACCGAGCGGGTGGCGTAGACGGCACCCTCCTCGCCGTAATAATCGCTGGTGAGGTCGGCTGATTGTGCACTTCCTGCCGTGGCGAGCAGCAGCGCCGACGCGCCGGCCGCACGTAATGTGTCCTTCCACATGGGTCACTCCATCGCTGAGCAAGCTGTTGTTTTTGAAGGCGGGCAATCTTGAAGACGAGATGGCGCCGCCAAGGCAAACTGATCCTCATCGTCTGAACGGTGACTAAAGGCGGCATTCATCTGCCGTTCATCGTGCGACGGTGCGGCGCGCAGTTTTAGGGAGTGCTCTGATGCACTCGAAAAGTGCACAAGTCGGGCGGCGGCAGGGAACCAATGAAACGCGTCGGCGTTGCCGAGTGAAGTCACTCGCGATGGAGGCCTCGCCATGCAACAGTTCCTGGATTCCTTGCTGCAGCTGCTTCAGCAAGGCATTGCCGCGATCTTCAAATTCATAAAATTGATCTGGTCGTGGGCGGGCGAGCAGATCAGTCAGCTCATGAGCGTGCCCTGGCAATCCTGGCCGGTCGCCAAGCAGGTGCTGCTGGCGATTATCGTGGCGGGCGTCGCCTGGGCGGTGATCAGGGTGCTCGCCGATTTGTGGCAAGCTGGCGAAAGAATTCTGGCGGCGTTCGCCACCCTACTCGGCGTGTTCGTCAAGACGCTTCCGAGCGTCCTGATGGCTGGATTGATCGCGCTCGGCGGAATCTGGGTGTTGAACAAGGTCGATCTATCCGGCGTGAAGCTGCCGCGTCTGGCAGGAGCGGAACAATCTCAAGCGCCGGCGCCGGCAACCGAACGGCAGTAAGGCGGCGTTGTCGTTTCTGAGACGTTGCCGCTTAGTGATCGGCGGCAGAACGCCGGGCCGTGATTGGCGGTCCGGCGTTCTGCCATGATTGTTTACGGCCGTGCGCTTTTGGCGAGGCGGACGAGGTTCAGGAATTCGGCGCGGTAGCCGAAGGGGTCGTCGCCGCGCGCGCCTTGTGCCAGTTGAAGCACATCATCGAAGGTGAAGCTCTGGGTGAACTCGCTTTCGCCTTTCAGCAATTGAGCGAAAGCAGCGACGGCGGTGGAGAAGCGCACGTCCGGACTGCCGGCCGAAGTCTGCAATGCCGGCGTGATCGGGATTTCGATGAGCTGCGAGACGTCCTCGTTCGGGCGCTTGTAGCGGAGTTTCAGGAATCCGAGTTCGTTGGAATTCGGCTTGGCCTTTTCCGCGCTGGTGTCCACGGCCACAGACTTGGCGGCATAACGCAGATCATCGACGAGACGCGGTGCGCCGACGGGCGTCACTTCGTAGATCGCCGTTACAGTGTGGCCCGAGCCGATGTCGCCGGCATCGACCTTATCGTTGTTGAAGTCTTCGCGCTTCAAGTTGCGCGTCTCGTAGCCGATGAGCCGATACTCGGTGACGGCCTGCGGGTTCCACTCGATCTGGATCTTCACGTCCTTGGCGATGGTGAAGAGCGTCGAGGACGATTTTCGACCAGTACCTTGCGGGCTTCGCTCAAGGTGTCGGCATAGGCGGCGGTGCCGTTGCCGTTCTGGGCGAGTGTCTGCATCAGAGCGTCGTTGTGGTTGCCCTGGCCGACGCCGAGGATCGAGAGGAAAATGCCGGTCTGGCGTTTGCGCTCGATATAGCTCTTCAATTCGCTTTGGTCGGTGATGCCGACGTTGAAGTCGCCGTCGGTCGCGAGGATAACGCGGTTGACGGCGCGCTTGTCGAAATTGGATTCCGCGAGGCGATAGGCGTCGGCGATGCCGGCCGCGCCCGCCGTCGAGCCGCCGGCGCCGAGCTGGTCGATGGCCGAGAGGATCTTCCACTTGTCCGCGGCGCGCGTCGGCTCGAGCGCAACGCCGGAGCCTGAGGCATAGGTGACGATGGCGATGGTATCGTCGGGTTTCAATTCATCGACGAGCATGCGGAAAGCGGTCTTGACCAGAGGCAGGCGGTCTTGCGGCTCCATGGAGCCGGAGACGTCGATCAGGAATACGAGGTTGGCGCGCGGGCGCTCGGCGCTCTTCAGGTCGTAGCCTTTGATGGCGACGTGCACGAGCTTGTTGGACGGATTCCACGGCGCGTTGGTCACCGTCAGAGTCGGCTTGAAGGGAACGTCTGCGCTTTCCGGTGCGGAATACGCGTAGGGGAAATAATTGATCATCTCCTCGACGCGCACGGCGTCCTTCGGTGGCAGGTGGCCGGCGTTGAGGGCACGGCGCACGAACGAATACGACGCGGTATCGACGTCGATGGAGAAGGTCGAGACGGGTTCTGTCGCGACCTGCTTTACGGGGTTGATCGGCGGCGCGTCGAAGCGGTCGCGGTTTTCTTCGAGCGAGACGGCCTTCTGCTCATCCGAGTGGCCCATCCAGGCGTAGGGGTCGTGCGGCACCGTCGGCCTGAGGTCGGCTTGCGTGGCGTACTTGTCTTTTTCGAGCATGCGCCGTTCGGCAGCCGCATTGAGGCTCGGTTTTGCAGGCGGGGTGACGGAAACGGGTCCGGCGGCGTCTCCAACCGCGGCGACGGATGCTTGCGGCGAGGGCGCGGGTAATGGCTCGGGCCGCACGGTGCCGCCGTCGAAAGCAAGGCCAGTTTTCGGAACGTGCGTTCTGGAATAGTCGGTGCCGAGCGCGGCATTGTCGGCGGCAAGGGATTGCTTGCCGGCGGAGGTCTGGCCGCGCATGGCGGCCTCGCCTTTCGTCAACTCGTCGAGCTTCTTGCGGTCGGCCGCGGCTGGTGTTCGGACCGAGTGCGCGCCGTCAACTCTGCCGCTGGCACTTTGATCGAATGCAATCGCGCCATCCTTCGGCGCGCCGCCGAGGCCTTGGGATATTTCAGCCGGGATATTCGGATCGGGAACGACGGCGATCGCAGTCTTGCGGTTGCCTTTGCGTCCGGTCGTGGCTTCCATTTCGGCGGCGCGCTCTTCGACGGCAGTATTGGAAAAGCGTTCAGGAAGCCCAACCTTCTCGCCGCTCCGGACGTCTCCGGCGTCCGGCGACTTGGCTGCGGGCGCGGGTTCGGTGGCGGCAACCGCGGCGACCTTGTTCTTTTCCTGCCGCGCGACGGTGTCGCGCGGCGGCTCGGAGGTTGCGGCTGATGGTTCTGTCGCGGGAGTTGTTGTGGCGACAGACGGAGCGGGCGGCGCTGCGGCCGGTGCAGGAATGGGCGAGGGCTCGGGCAAGTTCGCGATCGAAACCTCGGCACCTGATTGTGGCGCGGCGGGACTGGTGGGTTTGTTCGCATCGCCGGCGCGTGGGTCGCTCCGTAATTCTCTAAATGTCTGATTGAAACTCGACTTGTTCAGTTCCTGAAACGCGACCGGCGCAACGATGACAAGGGCAACGATCGAAGCTGCGATAGCCTGCGTTTGCCGAGATGAAAAGCTCATGCGGAAAAATCTCCTGTTCGGTTGCGACGTTTCCGTCTGACCGAAGGGGATGATGTTTCCTTGGGGCGCTTCCGACTCCGACTTCGCGGAGCCGGCCGGAAGCGCAATTTCGTTTGGCGCTTGCGACTCCCCAAGGGGGGAGCCGGCCGCAAGCGCCGAATTCGTTTCATCGAAAACTTCCAGCGCGGCGCGCAGCGCAGCCTGGCGAGCGGTTTCGCGCGGCGGCGGCACCGGCAAGTCTTTCAAGTTTTCGAGATCGCGTTCCGTCATCGCGATCTCCCGTTCGTTGCACGTCGGGCTTCGCAAGGGGGCTCAGCCCGACCTACCAACGCACTTACGACGCGCGAGCAAAGCGGCACGAAGCGTAGGTCGGCGCTGAGTGAGCGCAAGCGTTGCGCGAGAGAAGCCCGACACCACACAATCGAAACGTTGCAATTCCGGTTCATCATCATCTCAGCCCACGGCCTGGAGCAGCACTTTGAGCCGCTTCTTCGCTTCGTGAATGTGCCAGGAGACGGTCTTCTCCGAGCAGCCCATGATTTCCGCCGCCTCGCGGTGGCTCATGTCCTCGCCGTAAACCAAGTGCACCGCGTCGCGCTGCTGGTTTGGTAAACCGGCGACCAAGTCCCAGACTTCGCGGCCGGGCAAACTTTCCGCAAAAAAGTTATCCCCGCCCCCCTCCGCCAGCCTTACGATTTCCGACGGTTCGAGAACGAGGGTCCTTTGGTGGATACGAATATGGTCGAGAGACGTGGTGTAGACGATGCGGTACAGCCAGGTGGCGAACTGCGCTTCGGCGCGGTAGCCGCGAATGGCTTTGGCGAGCTTTACGCACACGTCCTGGGCGATGTCCTCGGCCTCCTGGCGCTTGCCGCAAAAGCGATAGGCGAGGCGGTAGATGCGGTCGTAATGGCGTTTCAAGAGATTGGTAAACGCTTCGCGGTCGCCCGCCGCGGCGCGCTTGGAAAGTTCCTCGTCGTTGTCTTCCCTCACGCAATCTCACCCGGAGCGGCGCACTCTCTGCAGGTTAAGACGGGAGCGTGGCGGAATTCCTTGGGGGTCGCCGCTAAATTTTTTGCAAGGTTGGGAAGTTGGTTGCGGCGCGGTCCATCGCATAGGTTTAAGGCGAGCTCAATTGCGGCAGGGATTGCCGGCAAAAACGCAGAGGTGGTTGAAGCGGCCGGAAAGACAGTTTTCCTCGGTGTTTTCGGCTCTGGCCCAGTTTGCAAAGTCGGCGCCGAGGCCGGGCGTCATGCGGACTTTGCGGCGCCAGTTGGCGCGGGCCTTGGTCTTGGCGAGCCAGAGGAAGCGCGATTGCTCGCCCTTGGCTTCGATGCGCTGGGGCGCGCAGGTCGCGGCCCGGGCGACCGGCGCGGCGAGGAACCCGGCGACAAAAATGGCGGCGAGAAACGCGATCAATCGGGACATGTCGTTACCAGGACGATGATTCAAACGTCCGGCCTAGTCTTGCGCAGTGCGCGCGGCGGCACAAGAGACGGCGCGGCCTCATATCGGCGCGCCTATGTTTTGACTCGTTACCAACGCAGGCGCGCCGCCAACTCTTTGCTTGCGCGAAGCCGCCACGCCAACCCTACGCGCGTGATACCGTCGAGCACTTCAAGCTGGGCCAAAGGTCGAAATATCCGCTCGATGGTATCAATACTGCACCAGGACGTTGAACGTGCCGTAGGGCGTCAAGCCCGTTTCGTCGTTGCGCTCGATTCCCTGGAAGCGCGAACCAACGCCTGCTGCGACCGACAGTTCAAGGCTCGGCCATTTGTAGGTCGCAAAGGCGCCGACGCGCGTCAGATAATTGTCAAAGAACGCCGTGCTGCCGGCGGGACGGAAATCGCTGGTATCGAAGCGCAGTTCAGGTCCAACGGAGAGTTCGGGCGAAAGTTTGAAGCCGTAGCGCCAGCGCGCGCTCGCCGTGTCGTGCGCCGTCGTGAACGCCAGATTGAGCGACGTCCATTGCGTGTCGCCGACGTTGAGCCAGAATTCGAGCATCACTTTCGGCCCGTATTCAAGGCGGAAAAGGTCTTTGCGGGCGGCACTGGTTACGCCGTTTCTGTCGATGGCTGCGATGCCGGCGAAGGCCTTGGCCGTCAAGTTCGCCCAGCCGCCAGTGATAGCCGACGAGGGCGTCGGCGTAGGAGACGGTACCGGTGAAGCGCTCGTGGATGGGGCCGGAGGCAAGCTCGTAATCGAACTCGCCGTAACCCGAATGCGCCCGCAGTCGAAATCCGGGATCGTAGACGTGCTCGCTCCAGGGGGCGAGCGTAACGCCGGTATAGAGCAGCCAGACATCACGCATGGCGTCGCCGCCGACCCACATTTCCCGCCAGCCGTATTTGGGTTGCGCCGGTTCGATCGCGCGGGCGCCATTGGACGCGAGAATGGCCGGGAGGAAGGTCAGTGCAACGATCCACCATTTCCCGGCCGCCCGCATCATCGGGCTCAGCCAGGGGGATGCGGTCCGGCAATGGCCGCGACGCTTCCACATCGACGCAAAACACAAAAAATAAATCAGCGGGACCCCCCGCAAGGTTCACCATGATTGACGGGGCCTTCAGTACACGGCAAGCCTCCTTGGCGTTGAAGCACCCGCCTTCAGTGAGGGGAAAAATCTCAGATTGCGCATATGGTTATCAGTGCAATCTGAGATTGCGGAATTGCAAATCGCTACCACTGCGATGCCCACAGGTTCATCGTCGTTTTGCGCGGCATCGACCGAGCCACGCGCTCTACATCATTCAAACGTCACAATTTTCTGTGAAGAGCGTTAACGGAGCATTCATGCTAGTTACTTAGTCATTCCGCTCGAGTTTTTCGCGCCTCGAAAGAGACGTGAGGGGAAACGCGCACGATGCTCGGCTCTTTTGGCGGCTACAAGTGGAGGTTGTTTCAATGAGTTCCGGAAGTTTGTTTACGCGCGGTCCGACGTCGCCCGCGCACGATATGTACGAGTTGATGTTCCAGGGGACCGACGTGATGTCGTCCTACTGGCAGCCCTACCTGAAGGGCTTTGGCCGCTGGCAGCTCGAGGTGGCGCAATTCGGCGCCCGCCAGACGCGCGCCTGGATCGCCCTTGGACATCGCCTCGGCAAGGCATCCTCCCCCGACGACGTTTCGCAAGCCTACCGCGCCTATTGGATCGACGTTCAGGCCTGCTACGAAGACGCCAGCCGCAACATTGCCGCGGCGGTCGCAAGGGCGACGCCACAGAACATCGTGCTGGACATGCCGCAGCCTTCGCGCAAGCGCACACACGACACGCTGGAACTGCTCGACAACAAGGGCACGGCAAGCGCAATCGAGCGCAAAGTCGCCTGAGACGCCTGCGCGCACCACCGGCAACGGCTGCGACACCACAACGACACGGCGCCCCGAATAAAACGGGCGCCGTTTTTGTTTTGCCGGAATGGGCCGGCTTAAACTGACGGAAAAGCGCCGGAAGAACGCTGAAATGCAGCTCCTCGAATGCCGGTCTAGGCCCGAGCCGCGCTCGCCCGGCGAAGGCCGGCCGGTCAGTTGAGCCCGGCCAACGCCTCGGCGAAGCCCTTGAGCGAGATCGGGATTCCGATCCCCGCTTCTTCGGTCTGGAAAATAATGAATATCGCGGTCTTGCCGGTCTTCAGCTGCTCGATCAGCGGGTCTTCCACTACGACCTGGGCGTAGCAAGCGAAGTTGTGGCAACGCAGGAACGGCGCGTGGCCGACGTCCTTGTCGTCGATCTTGAGGCCGAGTCCCGGCGGCAGAAGCACACCGAGCGGCGCAAACACCCTAAGCACCCGCGTGCCGTTGGTAAATTTCTGGAAATACACGGTAAGGCCGATATTGTTCTTGTCTTCGGCCGTGACGCTCTGGACCAGGGCGCAGATGCCCGCCTTGGCGCCTGGCGGCGGGTCCTTGCACACGACCTGCCAGTCGCCGTGCTGGGCCTTGACGGTGCCTTCGGGCGCATCGACGGCGAAGGCCGGCCGCAGTGCAAAAAGCACAATGGCCGCCAGGACCGCGACCCGAAGGGCGATCCTGGAGCCGCAGAATTGCCGGCGCGTCTCGCGGACGACATCGATCGACATGAGCAAGTGGAACTCCTGGTGGCGGCACGGTCGTTGGGGTGGTCGTCGGGACGTGTTTTGCGAGCTCGTCGTCCTGCCAAACCGGCCATCAGTCCCTGGTCTTCGAAAAAAGGGGCCGAATTCTGTTCCGGTTCAGGCTGGCAGCATTGCTACGCCGCCACAGCGATTCGTGCACGGGGATCGCGAATATATGCCGCAGAAAACTTGACTTGAGCCAAATTAGGCAGTTGTGCTGTCTAGCGATGTCCGGCGGGAGACCCCTTCGCAAGAAGGCTAGGCACTCCGGGCGCCTCGAGGCGATCGAGGCTCACACAGGACAAATAGGGGCGGCCTGCAGGAGCGATTCGCAGGCCCAACAAAAGGGAGACGCCGTTCCTCGAACTTGAGCGGGGCCGGCGAACTGGGAGCGAAAGAATGTTGAGACGCTTGTTTGGCGCGGTTTCCTTTTCGGTGATCGCGAGCCTCGCACTATGCCTTGCACTGACCGCTCCGGCCCTGGCCGGGCTCGGTCAACCGACGGACGGTGAGTTGGGGCTGCAGATGCCCGCCACCAGCATCATGTCCGACATCCACTCGCTCTACGACACCGTCAACGCGATCATCATCGCCATTACGGCATTCGTGCTGCTTCTCTTGCTGTACGTGATGTTCCGCTTCAGCGAAAAGAACAACCCGACGCCGTCGCGCACAACGCACAACACGACGCTCGAGGTCGCCTGGACGATCATCCCGATCATGATCCTCGTCGGCATGGCCATTCCCTCTTTCAAGCTGCTCTACTTCCAGTACAGCTTCCCCAAGCCCGATGTCACGATCAAGGCGACCGCCATGCAGTGGTCGTGGGATCACGAGTACATGGACCAGGGCTTCACCGTTTCGTCCAACATGCTGCGTGACGAGGACGTGCTGAAAACCAAATTCGGCGATGAATTCAAGACCAAGTACAAGGGCATCGAGGGCATGGCGCGCATCACGGCCATGCATGCCGACGCCGTGCCGGTTTGGAAGGAAATGGGCGAACTTCGCCAGCTGACCGTCGATCAGGAAATCGCTGTGCCTGTCGGCAAGGTCGTGCACCTGCTCATCACGTCGGCCGATGTTATCCACTCTTGGACCATCCCCTCCTTCGGCGTGAAGCAGCAAGCAGTTCCGGGACGCACGGCTGCCGCATGGTTCCAGGCCGATAAGAAGGGCGTGTTCTACGGCCAGTGTTCGGTGCTTTGCGGCAAGGCGCACTCTGGCATGCCGATCGTGATCCATGTTGTCGATCCGGGCGTGTTCGAAGCCTGGGTTGGCGCGCGCAAGGCCAAGGATGCCAAGAAAGCCAAGGAAATCCTGAAGAGCGCCGCCGTCGCCGACAATTCTGCCGCGTCCGCACCGGTGGTTGCTTCGGCACATCAATAGCTTTTGCGACGAATGAACTGAGGGGGCTGCCGAGCGCAGCGCCGACAACGGAAACGCCTTAAGACAAAGGTTTCGACACATGGGTAGCACGGCATACGGGGCACACGATGATCACGGTGATCATTCGCCCCCCTTCTTCTCGCGCTGGTTCTTCTCCACGAACCACAAGGACATCGGCACGCTGTATCTGCTGTTCGCCATTGTCGCCGGTCTGATCGGCGGTTTTCTCTCGGTGATGATGCGTCTAGAGCTGCAACAGCCGGGCATGCAGTATTTCGCCGACGAAGGCGCCTACAACGTGTTCGTCACCGCGCACGGCCTGATCATGGTGTTCTTCATGGTCATGCCGGCAATGATCGGCGGCTTCGGCAACTGGTTGGTGCCGCTGATGATCGGCGCGCCCGACATGGCCTTCCCGCGCATGAACAACATTTCGTTCTGGCTGCTGCCTGCAGCGTTTGCGTTGCTGGTGCTGTCGCTGTTCGTGCCGGGCACGGCGGATGCCAACGGCGTCGGCACGGGCTGGATCGTGGTCGCGCCCTTGTCGAGCAAGATCGGACATCCGGGTCCGGCCGTGGATTTTGGTATCCTGGCGCTTCACCTTGCGGGCGCCTCCTCGATCCTCGGCGCCATCAACTTCATCACCACCATCTTCAACATGCGCGCTCCGGGCATGACGCTGCATAAGATGCCGCTGTTCGTGTGGTCGGTGTTGGTGACGGCCTTCCTGCTGCTCCTGTCGCTGCCGGTTCTCGCCGGCGCCATCACGATGCTACTGACGGACCGCAACTTCGGCACGACTTTCTATGATCCGGCGGGCGGCGGCGATCCGCTGCTATACGCACATCTGTTCTGGTTCTTCGGCCATCCGGAAGTCTACATTTTGATCCTGCCGGGCTTCGGCATGATCTCACACGTCATCTCAACTTTCTCGCGGAAGCCGATCTTCGGCTATCTCGGCATGGCCTATGCCATGGTCGCGATCGGTCTCGTCGGCTTCATCGTGTGGGCGCACCACATGTACACGGCCGGCCTATCGGTCGACACGCAGGCCTACTTCATGTTCGCCACGATGGTGATCGCGGTGCCGACGGGCGTGAAGATCTTCTCCTGGATCGCGACGATGTGGGGCGGATCGCTGTCGTTCCGCGCGCCGATGTTGTGGGCGCTGGGCTTCATCTTCCTGTTCACGATCGGCGGCGTCACGGGCGTCATGTGCGCGAACGCCGGCATCGATAGGTCGCTGCACAATACCTACTACGTCGTGGCGCACTTCCATTACGTGCTGTCCCTCGGCGCCGTGTTCTCGATCTTCGCGGGCTGGTACTACTGGTTCCCGAAAATGTCGGGCTACATGTACAACGAGACCCTGGCGAAGCTGCATTTCTGGCTGACTTTCATCGGTGCCAACCTGCTGTTCTTCCCGCAGCACTTCCTCGGCCTAGCCGGCATGCCGCGCCATTACGCGGATTATCCGGACGCCTTCGCCTATTGGAACAACATCTCCTCGATCGGTTCCTACATTACGGCCGCCGGCACGCTGCTCTTCGTCTTCTCGATGCTGTACGCCTACTTCATCCGCAAGGAGAAGGCGGCGGGCAATCCGTGGGGCGTCGGCGCGACGACACTGGAATGGACGCTGCCTTCGCCGCCCGCGTTCCACTCCTACGAGACGCTGCCGCGCATCGCGGCGGGCGATCATCACTGATCGCGGACTGACTGAATTGCAGCGGGCCCCTTCGTTGGGGTTCGCTGCAATCGAACGCACGAAGCATGAACGATCTGTGTATTCAACGAACGACGCGGGCCAAACCCGCGCGCCCAGGGAGAGAAGTCCGGCGCAATGGCTGAATTGGGTATCGAGAACGACGCCAATGCCGTCGCCGGGGCGCACGAGCCGACGATCGGCGATTTCGTGCAGCTGATGAAGCCGCGCGTCATGTCGCTTGTCATTCTGACGGCGTTGACCGGCATGATCGCGGCGCCCGGCGTCATTCATCCCGTGCTCGGCACCATCGCGCTGCTCTGCATCGCCATCGGGGCCGGCGCCTCGGGCGCGCTCAACATGTGGTACGACGCCGACATCGACGCGCGCATGGCACGCACCGCCGCCCGCCCCATTCCGCGCGGCCGGGTGACGGCGGATGAAGCGCTGCAGTTCGGCACGGTTCTCTCGGTCTTTTCGGTGCTGACGCTTGGCGTCTGCGTCAACTGGGTGGCGGGCGCGCTGCTCGCCATGACCATCGCCTATTACATTTTCTTCTACACGATGTGGCTGAAGCGGCGGACGCCGCAGAACATCGTCATCGGCGGCGCCGCGGGCGCCTTCCCGCCCATGATCGGCTGGGCCGCGATGACAGGTGGCGTCAGCCTCGAAAGCGTCGTGCTGTTCCTCATCATCTTCATGTGGACGCCGCCCCACTTCTGGGCGCTCGCCCTTTATCGCTGCCGCGACTACGAGCGCGTTGGCGTACCGATGCTGCCCGTGGTCAAGGGCCCGGCCGAAACCCGCCGCCAGATCGTGCTCTATTCTTGGGGTCTGGTGCCGCTCGCGACGCTCCCGGCCTTCATGGGCTTCGGCGGCGTCGTCTATCTCGTGACGTCGGTCGTCTCCGGCGCCATCTTCCTCTATCTCGCCGACAAGGTGCGGCGCGTGACCGAGGGCCGCGAGGCCGACATCGCGGCCAAGCAGTTGTTCGGGTTTTCGATCCTTTATCTCTTTCTGTTGTTCCTCGTGCTGCTCGGCGAGCACGCCTATGCGCGTCTGGCGGGCTAGGGAGGAACGATGAGCGAATTGAAACCACAAGACGAACGGGGATCAGACGAACGCATCGGCCATGCGCCGGCGTTCGCTCGCCATCGCACTTCTGCTCGTGGCGATGGTGGTGATTTTCTACGCGACGACGATCATCCGCCTCGGCGGCGGCGTCGCCAACAAAGTGATGTGAGGACGCTGAATTGACCGGCCGTAACGACGAGACGCAGAGGCAAGTAAACGCCGGCAACCGCAAGGTTGTCATGGGCTGCCTCGCCGCGCTTGCCGTCATGGGCGGCGTCACGGCCTATTCGCCGACGCTCTATCGCCTGTTCTGCCAGGTGACCGGCTACGGCGGCACGACGCAGCGTGCGGAAAAGGCGCCGGGCAAAGTGCTTGATAAGGTGATCACCGTCCGCTTCGACGCCAACGTCTCGCCGCAGCTCGCCTGGAAGTTCGAGCCGGTGCAGCACACGCTCGACGTCCGGATCGGCGAGACGGCGCTGGCCTTCTTCCGCGCCACCAACACCTCGGACAAGGTTCTGAAAGGCACGGCCGCATTCAATGTGGCACCGGAAGCCGCCGGCATCTACTTCAACAAGATCCAATGCTTCTGCTTTACCGAGCAGACGCTGCAGCCCGGACAATCGGTCGAAATGCCGGTGTCGTTCTTCGTCGATCCCAAGATCGCCGAAGACCGCGACACCGCGCAGCTGTCGAACCTGACGCTGTCCTACGTTTTCTATCCCGTTCAGCGCACGGCGGAGGTTCGGCGCTGAAGGGGAAAGGACTGAGACTTTAAGACTGAAGGCCGCGCCAGCAATCCGGAGCGGAGCAAGAATAGAAAGGTGGAACGAAGCCGAGAATGGCACTGGAGCGACCTTTTTTGAGGAAGCCAGGAGCGAAACGCGGTTTCGGGAGAACACACGGGGACGACGGAGACTTAAATGGCAGACGCTCACGCTAAACATCACGATTATCATCTTGTTGATCCAAGTCCCTGGCCGGTCCTGGCCGCGACGTCGGTCTTTGCGATGGCCATTGGCCTCATCGCGCTGATGCGGACGCACATCGACGGCGCCGGCATCTTCGGCATCACCGGACCCTGGCTGTTCGCTGCCGGATTTGCATTTGTCGTCCTCTGCGCCTGGCGCTGGTGGGCGGACGTCATCAAGGAAGCCCACAAGGGCGACCACACGCCGGTCGTGCAGCTGCACCTGCGCTACGGCATGATCCTGTTCATCGCTTCGGAAGTGATGTTCTTCGTCGCCTGGTTCTGGGGCTATTTCGATAGCGCCCTCTTCCCGGCAGGCGTGCACGAACTCGCCAACAATCCGGGCAGGCTCGTCGGCCTCACGACCCGTAACGAAGTCTACGGCGGCGTCTGGCCCCCGGTGCCGGTCGACGCGACGGCGGCGGCCATTCCCGGTTACTTCAAGCACACCTTCGATCCCTGGAGCCTGCCGCTGGTCAACACGTTGATCCTGCTGACCTCGGGCTGCACGGTGACCTGGGCGCATCATGCGCTGCTGAAGAACGACCGCCGCGGTCTGGTGATCGGCCTGATCCTCACCGTTCTCCTCGGCGCGACGTTCACCGTGCTGCAGGCGATCGAGTACAGCCATGCCGGCTTCTCCTACGCCGGTCACAGCTACGGCTCGACGTTTTTCATGGCGACGGGCTTCCACGGCGCGCACGTGATCATCGGTACGATCTTCCTGTTCGTCTGCCTCATCCGCGCGATGAAGGGCCACTTCACGCCGCAGCAGCACTTCGGCTTCGAAGCGGCCGCCTGGTATTGGCACTTCGTCGACGTGGTCTGGCTGTTCCTCTTCGCCTGCATCTACGTCTGGGGCGCCGGCGCCGGCGGTGAGCATGCAGCGGAAGCCGCAGGGCACGCGGCTGGTGCTGCTGCTCCGGCAGCCGCCGGTCACTGACGCGGCTCGGCAAATAGGACTTCTTTGGTAAGGCGGCCGATGGCCGCCTTACTTTTTTAGGGCCGGGAAAGCGCGCAGAGTCGCCGCGCCAGCCCTTGCCCCATTCTTTTTGTTTGGAATGACGACAGGGCTAGGGTAACGGCGATAAAGGAGCTCCGGCGCATGGCCGACAATCAATCCGCCGTATCGCCGTTCTTGGCCGGTCTCAAATGCCGCTGTCCGCGCTGCGGCAAGGGTCCATTGTTCGTCCAGGCGCTCAACATGCGCGAGACCTGCCCGAGCTGCGGTCTCGATTACAAATTCGTCGATACCGGCGACGGCCCGGCGGTATTCGCGATTTTCATCCTGGGCTTCCTGTGCCTCGGCGGGGCTCTGATCGCCGAGTTCAAATTTGGCGTACCCGTTTGGATGCACGTGCTGCTGTGGGGCCTGCTGACGCCGCTCTTCGCCGTCTTTCTGCTGCGCTTTCTCAAGGCGACGCTGATCGCGCTGCAGTACAAGAACAAGGCCGAAGAGGCCCGGTTGCACAAGGATTAGGGCATGATCGGGCGTTGGCGCGCGGCGGGGTTATTGTGGCCAGGACTGATGACGGCGCTGATGCTGCCGGTGCTCATCGGGTTAGGGACCTGGCAATGGCAGCGCAAAGTCTGGAAGGAAGTCCTGATCGCCAAAGTCGAGGCGCGGCCCAAGGCGGAACCGCAGTCGTACATCGCGGCACTGAATGAATTCGTGAAGACAGGCGACGTCGAATATCTGCGCGTTCGCGTCACAGGCGAATTCGATCATAGGGTCGAACGGCATTACTATGCGCCGACGGAGAAATCGCAGGGCTGGCACGTCTATACGCTCTTTCGTCCCGACGGAGGTTTTCCCGTGTTCGTCAATCGCGGCTGGGTGCCGGATACCTTGAAGGATCCAGCCAAGCGCGCCGAGGGGCTGCTGACGGGCAAGCAGACGGTGACGGGTCTGGTGCGCCTCGACGAGCACGAAAACCTGTTTTCCGCGCCGAGCGATCCCAAGGGGAACCGCTGGTATACGCGCGATACCTGGGCGATGCGCTGGGGCGCGGAGGGGCCGCCGCCGCCGGACAAGCTGGCCTTGATGAAAATCGAGGCCTATGCGCCGTTTTCGATCGATGCCGAAGCGGAGCCCGGAAATCCGGGCGGCTGGCCCAAGGGCGGAACGACGCAATTCAATATTCCGAACCGGCACCTCGAATACGTCGTGACCTGGTACGGCCTGGCTCTGACGCTGATCGTGGTTTTTGTGCTTTTTGCCCGCCAGCGACTCGCCGCGACGGAAAGCAAGCGCTACTAGAAGAAGTTTATACCTCGTAAATTGCGGGCATCCCGGACGGACGCTTGCTTGAGGCAGAGGGGGGGACTAGAGTTTCAAGGGATTGTTCGAGATCGCTGCTCGCAACGAACGCCTCCCCCTTTGAGGGGGGAGGAAGATGCGTCCGCGGCTTAGACGGGCGATCTCGGTACGATCATCGAATTCCATACGCCCGGCTATGCCGCTGGACGCATCAGGTGGGGGTGATTGCGCGACAGGCTCGTCAGCCACCCCCACCCCGTGCGCCAAGGATGAGTTAGAACGCGATGCTTGGGTGACGATAATTTGGCGCAACGCGTTCTAACTCATGGCGCACGGCCCTCCCCCCTCGAAGGGGGAGGAGTTTCGTCGCGCCATCGGCCTCAGATGCGAAGAGACTTCAAAACGTGAACTACATCTCAACCCGAGGCGAGGCACCTAAGCTCGGCTTCGAGGACGTACTCCTGGCCGGGCTGGCGCGCGACGGCGGCCTCTACGTTCCAGAAACGTGGCCGCGCCTCGCGCCGGAGACGATCCAGTCGTTTGCCGGCAAGCCGTTCGCCGAAGTCGCCGTCGAGGTCATCCATCCCTATACCGGTGGCGCAATCACGCGCGCCGAGCTGCGGCGCATGGCGGATGAGGCCTACGCGACTTTCTCGCATCCGGCGGTGACGCCGTTGGTCGAAATCGGGCCGAACCGCTTCGTGCTCGAGCTGTTCCATGGGCCGACCTTGGCGTTCAAGGACGTCGCCATGCAGCTGCTGGCGCGGCTCATGGATCACGTGCTGGCGAAGCGCGGCCGGCGCGCGACGATCGCGGGGGCGACCTCGGGCGATACCGGAGGCGCGGCGATCGAGGCGTTCCGCACCTCGACGCGCGTCGATATCGTGATCCTTTATCCCGAGGGCCGGGTCTCGGACGTGCAGCGGCGCATGATGACGACGCCGAACGAGGCCAACGTCCACGCAGTGGCTATTCAAGGCACGTTCGACGATGCCCAGGCGCTGGTCAAAGGCATGTTCAACGACCATGCCTTCCGCGACCGCGTGCAGCTTTCGGGCGTCAATTCCATCAACTGGGCCCGCATCGTGGCGCAGGCGACCTATTATTTTGTCGCCGCGAGCGCTCTTGGCGGGCCGCTGAGGGAAGTCTCGTTCGTCGTGCCGACGGGAAATTTCGGGGACATTTTTGCCGGCTACGTCGCGGCCGAGATGGGATTGCCGATCGCCAATTTGGTCATCGCCTCGAACGAAAACGACATACTGCCGCGAGCGATCGAGACGGGGCGCTATCAGATGCGCGATGTCGTCGCGACGTCGTCGCCGTCGATGGATATCCAGATTTCCTCGAATTTCGAGCGCTATCTGTTTGAAGCCTCTGGACGCGATGCGGCTGGCGTTCGCGGCATGATGGGCGCGCTCGCGCAATCGGGCGGTTTCGATCTAGGCCCACTACACGACAAAGCGAAGAGCGAATTCAAGGCGGCCCGGGCGAGCGAGAAGGAAGTCGCGGAGGCGATCCAGCGCACGTATCGCGATGCGGGCTACCTGCTTGACCCGCATACGGCCTGCGCCGTCGTCGCGGCCGAGAAAGCGTTTGGCGGAAGCAAAGGACCGGCACAGGTCATTCTATCGACGGCGCATCCGGCGAAGTTCCCCGAGACAATCGAGGTGATAACCGGCAAGCGGCCGGCGCTGCCGGAACGGCTTTCGAACCTGATGAGCGATCACGAGCGCACCGAAGTCCTTCCAGCCGAGCTTGGCGCAATCGAGCGCTACATCGAGAGCGTGTCGCGCGCCGCCAAAAATGCGTGAGGCCATGGAGCAGAACATAACGACGCTCGCCAACGGCATCCGTATCGTTTCGCATTGGATGCCGCACGTCGAAACGGTGTCGCTCGGGCTCTGGGTCGGGGCCGGCGCCCGCCACGAGCAGGAGCACGAGCACGGCCTCTCGCATCTTCTCGAACATATGGCGTTCAAGGGAACCGCATCGCGAACGGCTCGCAGGATAGCCGAGGAGATCGAGGAGGTCGGCGGTGACCTCAACGCCTCGACGGGCCTCGACTCGACTTGCTTCTTCGCGCGGGTGCTTAAAGGCGACGACAAGGTCGCGCTCGAGATCCTCGCCGACATTCTGCTCAATTCCTCTTATGACGAGGCCGAGCTCGACAAGGAGCGCGAGGTCATCCTGCAGGAGATCGCCGGCACGCGCGACAATCCCGAGGATATGGCCTACGAGCTGATGCAATCGACGGCATTTCCGGGCCAGGCCGTCGGCCGCCCCATCCTCGGCACGCCGGAAAGCGTCAAAGCCATTTCCGCGGGCGATCTCAGAGCCTTTCTGGCGCGGACTTATGTTCCGGATGCGATGATCTTTTCGGCCGCCGGAGCTATCGACCACGAAAATTGGGTCCGCCACGTTGAGGCCCTATTCGCCGGGCTCACTTCGAAATCACAGGGGGAGGAGGCTCCGGCGCGCTACGCCGGCGGCCTCGCGGCGTCTGATAAATCGTTTGAGCAAAGTCACTTGCTCATCGGTCTTCCGGCGCCGTCCCTGCACGACGGCGAGTATTTCACCGCGCAAGTTTTTTCCGGTCTCTACGGCGGGGGCATGTCGTCCCGCCTGTTCCAGGAGATCAGGGAACGGCGCGGACTTTGTTACGCCATCTACTCGTCGGTGTGGGCCTTGAAGGACGCCGGGATGATGGCAGTACACGCTGCAACGGGTGCGGGTATGGTGGAGAAACTGGCAGCCTTGGCCGCAGAAGAATTTGCCGACATCGGGGCGAAAGGGCCCGAGGCCGCCGAGTTGCAACGCTCCAAGGCGCAGCTCAAGGCCGGGCTGCTCATGGGGCTCGAAAGTTCGTCCGTCCGGGCCGAACAAATGGCGCGCCAACTCTTGATCCACAATCGCCTCATCCCGACCGAGGAATTGAAACACAAGGTCGATGCGGTTACGGGCGAACGCGTGCAGAAGTTCGTCACCGGCCTGATCTCGGCACCGCTGACGGCAACTCTCGTCGGCGCGGGCCGCAAGTCGAAGGCGCAGGTCAAGGCCGCCGCCGCGGCCTGGGGCGACGTCGCGGCAAGAAGGGGCTGAGGGAACGGGGCACATGGCATTCCTGCGGTCAGCGTTACCTGAGGACTACCTGGAGCCTATCGCCGGCCCGCGGTTGACGTTGCGCCCGCCTGCGTCGTCGGATTATTCCGACTGGGCCGAACTTCGCGCCTTGAGCCGTACGCACCTGACCCCTTGGGAACCGGCGTGGGCGCGCGACGAGCTTTCGCGTTACTCCTATCGCCGGCGGTTGCGCGCCTACGCGCACGATGCCCGCGACGACAATGGATACTCGCTATTCATCTCTGAAAGCCGCACGCTGCTCGGCGGTGTGACGCTTTCCAACATCCGCCGCGGCGCATCACAGTCCGCAAGTCTCGGCTATTGGATCGGCGCTCCCTATGCCGGCAGGGGCCATATGCAGGAAGCCGTGCGCATGATCGTCGAATTCGGCTTCGGGACGCTGAGACTGCATCGCATCGAGGCCGCCTGCATGATCGCCAACACCGCGTCGCAGCGCGTCCTCGAGAAAAACGGATTCGAGCGCGAGGGCCTGGCGCGGCGTTACCTCAAAATCAACGGATGCTGGGAAGATCATTTCGTTTACGGCCTGCTGGAGCCCGAGATACGCGCGACTGCGGCAACGACGGGGGCGGGGCGATGACAGTCCGCCACGTCAAAGTCGAAGGCGAGAGACTTGTGGCGATCGCCCGGCTGATCGTCCGCGCGCTCGGCCTCATGTGCCTTCTCGCCTCGCCCGCCCTGGCATTGACGCCCATCGTCGTCGCTCCGGACCAGGAGCGGGTCGAAATCACGACGCTCGGCGAAGCCTATGAGGGCCGCGGCGACAGCCTGCAGGTGGAGACGGCCGCCGGCGCCGACGGCGTCTCGGGCCGCATGACGGTGAGAGCTTCGACGCCGGGCGCCAATCCCAACTGGATGGTGTTTGCGCTGACCAACAGCACGGACAAGCCGCTCGAACGCTGGCTGACCGCCGATCGCTATAACATCATCGGTTCCGGCACCATCTGGCCCGATCTCGATGCGCGCCGCGTCGAAAGTGTGACGCCGTCCGTCGGTTTCGTGCCCGAACGTATCAAGAGCGACAAGGCCGACGTGTTCCGCATCACGCTTGAACCGGGGCAGTCGATCACCTACGTGGCGGAGCTGTCGAGCGAACGCTATGCGCGGCTCTACCTGTGGAAGCCGATCGACTACGAAGTTAAATCGCGCGACCGCCAACTCTTCAACGGCGCCATGCTCGGTCTGACCGGCTTGCTCGCCATCTTCCTTACGGCCGTCTTCGCCGCCAACCACAAGGTGATCTTCCCGGCCGCGGCGCTGGTGTCGTGGAGCGTACTGACCTATCTCTGCGTCGACTTCGGCTTCTTTCACAAGCTCTTCAACTTGCGACCCGAGGACAACGCCGTCTACCGCGCGGCCGGCGAAGCCTCGATGGCTGCGAGCCTCGTCATCTTCCTGTCGACGTTCCTCAGGCTCGGCCTCTGGCATGGCATCGTGCGCATGCTGATCGGCGTTTGGATGATTGCCCAGCTGGCGCTCGTCGCCGTTGCCGTCATCGATCCGCGTCTTGCTGCGACTTTCGCGCGCCTGTCCTTCGTGGCGATCGGTATTCTGGGCGCCGTGTTCACGCTGTTTCTCGCCGTGCGCGGCCAGGACCGGGCGTTGTCGCTGATCCCGACCTGGGTGCTGTTCCTCGTCTGGGTGTTCGCCGCCGGCATGACGCTGTCCGGCCGCCTGACGAGCGACATGATGGTCTCGAGCCTTGCTGCCGGACTGGTTCTCGTCGTGATCCTCATTGGATTCACGGTGACGCAGTTCGCCTTCCGCTCGCTCGATCCGGTCTACGCCGGCGCGCCGACGGAATTGCAGTCGCGGTCGCTGGCCATTTCGGGGTCGGGCTCGTCGGTTTGGGAATGGAACATCCGCCGCGATGAAATCAAGGTCGGGCCGGAATTCGAGGCGGCGCTGGCGCTGATGTCGGGTGAACTTTCCGCCAAGGTCGACGATTTTGCCAAGCACATGCATCCGATGGACCAGGAGCGGTTCCGCGTCATGCTGGTCTCGGCGCAGGAACGCGCGGGCGTGCGTATCAGGACGGATTTCCGCATGCGCCACGCCGACGATTCCTGGCGCTGGTTCGAACTCGAGGCCGCGAGTGTGCCCAACGCCGACGGTCGGACGCTGCGTTGCGTCGGCCTCGTCCGCGACATCACCAATTCGAAGCGCGCCTACGAGCGGCTGCTGCACGACGCCGTGCACTGCAGCCTGACCGGGCTTCCCAACCGCGAGCTGTTCCTCGATCGCATGCGCTCGGCCGTCGCCCGCGCCAAGACCGACAACGGCATTCGCCCGTCGGCGATTTTCATCGATCTCGACAAGTTCAAGAGCGTGAATTCCACCTTCGGTATGGTCCGGGGCGACAGCATGCTGCTGAGCGTAGCGCGGCGGCTGCAACGCCACCTCGGTCCGCACGATACCGTCGCGCGCGTCGGTGGCGACCAGTTCGCCATGCTGTTCCTGGCGGAAGAAGACGCGCGTAATATCGCGGCGCTCGCCGAGCGCGTGCGCCGCTCACTCAGGGCACCGATCCCGCTCGCCAATCAGGAGATCGTGCTCACCGGCTCGATCGGCGTCGCCGTCTGGGACAATTCGGTCATCGAGGACAGCGAGCTTCTGAAAGACGCCGAAATCGCCATGTACCGCGCCAAGCGCAGCGGTTCCGATCGCATCGTCGCGTTCGATCCGGCCATGCGCCGCGACCGCGACGACCGCATCCAGATCGAAAGCGATTTGAGGAAGGCAATCGAGCGTAACCAGTTGAAGGTGCTCTATCAGCCGATCGTCTATCTGCCGACCAAGGAACTCGCCGGCTTCGAGGCCCTCGTGCGCTGGGAGCACCCGAAACTCGGTCTGCTCAATCCCGTCTCTTTCGTTCCCGTCGCCGAGGAAAGCGACCTCATCGTCAAGCTCGGGTCACACGTTCTGATGCGGTCGGCGAAGGATGCGGCGCGCTGGCAGGCAGAATTACCGCGCGCGGAACGGCCGCTGTTCGTTTCGGTCAACGTTTCGAGCCGTCAGATCTTGCGGCCGGACGCGGTGCAGGAGATCCGTCACATTCTCGGACGCAATATTGTACCGAGGGGCGGTTTGCGATTGGAGATTACCGAGACGCTGGTCATGGAGAACCCGGAGCAGTCGGCGGAAGTGCTCGAGATGCTGCGCGCCGCCGGCGCTGAACTGGCTCTCGACGATTTCGGTACGGGCTATTCTTCGCTCGCCTACCTGCAGCGCTTCCCCTTCGATACCATCAAGATCGATCGCGAACTCATGCGCGGCAGCTCCACGCCGCAGGGCGCGGCGATCATGCGCTCGATCGTGGCGCTGGCACATGAGCTTGGAAAACGCGTCGTCGCCGAGGGCGTCGAACACAAGGAAGAGGCGACGTTCCTCAGGTCCATCGGCTGCGAATACGCGCAAGGCTATCACTTCGGCGAGCCCATTCCGGAACGCGACGTGCTGCAGTTGCTGAAGGTGATCCGCAAGTCCGAGCGCAAAATGCAACCGCGCGGCTTCTTCCGCGCCAAGCTCGCCTCGCACAGGGCGGCAGCGGCCGCCACCGAACCCATGCCGGATGCGGTGCCGGCGGCAACCGAGGCCATGCGAAATGGCGCCGCCGCGGCGGCTGCGGGAGCGACTGCGGCCAAGGCCCACGTTCTCGCCAATTCGACGGTCCGGCATCGCCAGCGTCCCGCGTCGCCTTCGGAGGCATTGGCCAGGGAGGTGGGCAAGGGCGCCGCGACGCTTGCGCCGCCTGGGAAGGCCGATGTGCCAATGCCGCCGATTGCCATGTCCGTACAGCCGAAGTCTGCACCACCCAAGTCTGTACCACCCATGTCTGCGCCATTCATGCCTGTGCAAGCTATGCCGGCGCCGCCGAAGGGCCCTTCTCCGATGCCCGGAACGCCCATGCCGGTGATGCCTGCGGCACAAGCTTTGGTTCCGGTAGGGCAGGGTCCGGCAAGTGTGCCGCCGAGCCTGCGCACCACAGGACGGCCGGCTGCCCCAGGTCAGGGCAACGGTCGCGAACCGATGCCGCGTGTCGTGACCGGGCCACCGCCGCCGCAGCCGCCGCTTCCGCCCATGACGCAGCCGATGGCGCCACCAATGCCAGCAATGCCTCCGCCGTCGCCGCCTTCGGCCGCAGTCTCGCCGCCGCGACCCTACGTCAACGGCCATGCAACGCCCATCGGCGCAGCTGGATCGGGCCCGATTCCGGGGCCCGTTCCGGGACCTGCTTTGGGGGCTGCGCCAGGACCGGCGCCCGGATCGAACCTGCCAATTCCGCAGCCGGGTTCCCTCGCCACGCCGTTGTCCGAAGCGCTGGCGCGTGCCGCCATGCCGCGCCCGCCGGGAACTGGCGCATCGCTACCGCCACTTCCGCCCCCGCCGCAGCCTCCCGGTTTGGCGCCGGATTTCTCCAATCTTCCGCCGGGCGTTGCAGCCAGCCTGGCGCGTCTCGCCGGCGTCAAGTTGCCCGCTGGCAAGGCGGATGAACCACCAAAGAACGGCACGGGCTGAGCGCGGAATTTTGTCCGCTGTGCATTTTCTCAGCTGTTCAATGAGGTGAGCGCGCGCCGTTGCGACGGCTTCAGGCGTGGCCGGCGTCGTTGACGAGATGGGAGAGGTTGACGCCGAGCTTGGCCATGGCTCGCTGATACTTGGAATCGAGATCGCTCGCGAACACGAGGTCGGAGTCGGCCGGGCAGGAGAGCCAGCCGTTGGCTTGAATCTCGCTTTCGAGTTGGCCTGGGGACCAGCCGGCGTAGCCGAGCGCGAGCAGAGCTTTGTTGGGCCCCTTGCCCTCGGCGATGGCTTTCAGAATATCGACGGTCGCCGTGAGGCAGATATCGCTTTCGATGGTGAGCGTCGAATCCTCGGCGAAATAGTCGTTGCTGTGCAGCACGAACCCGCGTCCGGTCTCGACGGGGCCGCCGACTTGGATGGGAAGCGCCAGAACCTCGCTCGCCACTTCGTCATCGTCTGAGCGCGTGGTGATGCCGAGACGCTCGAGCAGATCCGGAGCGCTGATGTGGCTGGCGCGCTGGTTGATGATGAGGCCCATGGCGCCCTCCTCGGAATGCGCACACAGATAGATCACGGAGCGCGCAAAACGCCGGTCGGACATGCGCGGCATGGCGACGAGCAACTGCCCTTCCAGGTATCCGTTATCACCCCGGCGGCGGCGTTTTGATTTGGTCGGCAACTTCATGTGCTTAGATTAACCTTGGACGGCGCCCCTGTGAAGGCACTCGTTGCACCCGAATTCTTGGACTAGGGACAGAGAATTTGGCGAATGTATGCGCGCTGAGCAGGTCGTGACTTGCGCCGCGCGGCGGCTTGGATAGAAGGTTCGATCATGGAAAAAATCTGCGGCGGGTCGCCGGAAATTTCACGCCCTGGCGCTGGCGCTTGGCGCCGGATTGTTGGGGTTCGCCGGCGCCGGCGCCACCACCGTGAAGGCGTCCGAAATCGCCTCGCCCTGGGTCCAGGGCTTCAACAACAAGGTGCGGCTGATCGCGGGCAAGGCGGGCGGCGGTCCGGCAGGCGCAATGGCACAGACTTACGCCGGCGTCGAGATTTCCATGCCGTCGGGTTGGAAGACCTACTGGCGCAATCCGGGCGAAGCCGGCGGCGTGCCGCCCGAGTTCGACTTTTCGGGCTCGGAGAATTTGGCGAAGGCCGAAGTTCTTTATCCTGCACCGCACCGGCTTATCGATCCCAAGGCCGGCGAAAACATCGGCTACAAGGACCACGTGACGTTTCCCATCGCGATCACGGCGAAGGATGCGGCGAAGCCTGTTTCGATCAAGGTGAAGGCGAGTTACGGCGTATGCAAGGACATCTGCGTGCCGGCGGAGGCGGTGTTGTCGCTCGACGTTCCTGGCGACGCTGCGAATTCCGCGGACCTGTCGGCGGTCTTGGCCGCGGTTCCGGCCGGGTCGTCATCGGCGCGTAACCCGTCCAAAGATCCGGAGTTGAAGAAATGGCGCGTCGAGAGTGGCCCCGATAAGCCGAAGCTCGTACTCGACGTCAGCGATCCAGGCGGCGAGGGGGGCGATGCATTTCTTTTTTCCCCTGACGGCATTTATGTGCCGATGACCAGGAAGGTCTCCGCCACCGCGTTCGAGGCTGACCTCACCGAGGGTGCGACGCCCGAAGAACTGAAAGGCAAGTCGATATCCGTCACGCTCACCGGATCTAAAGGCCAGTCCGAGACGATCATCCAGCTACCCTAGGGGCAGCCGATCGGCTAGCCTCGGGGTGAAAAATCGAGAAAAGAGGAAACGCCATGACCATCAAAGTCGGAGACCGGCTTCCGGAAGCGAAGTTCATGACCATGGGCTCGGAAGGCCCGGCCGCACTTTCGACGGCGGATATTTTTTCAGGCAAGAAAGTGGCGCTGTTCGCAGTGCCCGGCGCCTTCACGCCGACCTGTCACCAGCAGCACCTTCCGGGCTTCGTCGATCGCATCGCGGACTTGAAGGCGAAGGGCATCAACACCATCGCCTGCACGGCGGTGAACGACGTGTTCGTCATGGACGAATGGGCCAAGGCTACGGGTTCGCACGGCAAAATCGTGATGCTGACGGACGACAACGCCAAGTTCGCCAAGGCCATCGGCCTGGATATCGATTTGAATGCCCCCGGCATCGGCCTCGGCGTCAGGTCGAAGCGCTACGCGATGCTGGTCGATGACGGCGTCGTCAAGGTCCTGAACGTCGACGAAGCCCCGCCGACGCACGACAAATCGAGCGCGGCGACGCTTTGCTCGATGGTCGATCGCTCACTCTGAGACGTCCTCAGCTTCTTCTTTTGCTTTGGCATGGCGCTTCGGCTTGAACGGCGCCATGCCTTCGCGCGCGAGTTCGTCGGCCCGCTCGTTCTCGGGGTGTCCGGCGTGGCCCTTGACCCAGTGCCATTTGATCTCGTGCTTGTCGCGCAAGGCGTCGAGCCGCTGCCAGAGTTCGACGTTTTTTACCGGCTTCTTGTCCGCAGTGCGCCAGCCGTTCTTCTTCCAGCCGTGGATCCACTTCGAGATCCCGTCCTTGACATAGGAACTGTCGGTATAGAGGTCGACGCTGGCTGTGGCGCTTCAAGGCTTCGAGCGCCGATATCGCCGCCAGCAGTTCCATGCGGTTGTTGGTCGTCTCGGCTTCGCCGCCGAAGATTTCCTTGCGATGATGCCCCGACATCAGGATCGCGCCCCAGCCACCGGGCCCCGGATTGCCCGAGCAGGCACCGTCGGAATAGACCGTCACCTCGGGCGGCTTTCGCGTCGTCGTCATGTCGCGGCCTCGTAGCCGTAGTCGGCGAGCGACTTGGCGCCCTGGTGGAAGCGAAGGCGGCGGACGTAATCGAAGGGATCCTTGCGGGCGACGAGGGCATTCGCGGGGGTGTTCAGCCAGTCGTAGCCGCGGGTGAGTAGAAAGCGCAGCGCCGCGCCCCGGGCGAGCAGTGGGAAGGCGGCGCGCTCCTCGGGCGTGAGTTTTCGCACTTCCTCGTAGCCCTTGATCAGCGCCCGGCCCTTGGTGACGTTGAACGACATAGTCCGCTTCGAAGCACCAGGCGTTGAGCGAGACGGCGAGGTCGTAGCAAAGCGCGTCATTGCAGGCGAAATAGAAGTCGATCAGGCCGGAGAGCTTGCCCGATATGAAAAAGACGTTGTCGGGAAAGAGATCGGCGTGGATGACGCCCTCGGGCAGATCGCGCGGCCATTGCGTCTCGAGGACGTCGAGTTCGCCGGCAATCAGCTTGTTCATGCCGGGCAGAATTTCGTCGGCGCGGGGCGCGAACTTGTCGTAGAGCGGCCGCCAGCCCGAAAGCCCGAGCGCGTTGCGGCGGCGGAGTTCGAAGCCCTCGGACGCCATATGCATGCGCGCCATGGCCCTGCCCACCTCGAGCGCGTGCGCCGGCCTGCGGCTTCCTCGGCCACACCCCTTCAAGAAAGGTGATGATGGCGGCATGACGTCCGGCGATCTGGTTCAGCATGTTGCCGGCTTTGTCGCGAACGGGTAGCGGGCAGGTGACGCCGCGCGCCGAGAGATGGTCCATGAGGCCTAAAAAAAACGGCAGGTCGTTGGGATCGACGCGCTTTTCGTAGAGCGTCAGGATGTAGGTTCCGGACGTCGTATGGACCAGGTAGTTGGTGTTCTCGACCCCCTCGGCAATGCCCTTGTAGGACAGCAGCTGGCCGAGGCCGTAGCTATCGATAAAGCGCGCGAGTTCGTCGTCGCTGATTTCGGTGTAGACCGCCATTCGTTCCCCGCTCGGCGAGAGTTGCGCCCTTATACGTCAGCCGGCGCACGCAATTCACGCGGAACCTTGAACACGACGCGCTCTTCCGCCGAGGTCACGATATCGACGGTGACGTCGAAGCGCTGTGCGAATGCCTCGAGCACTTCATCGACGATGACCTCGGGCGCCGAGGCCCCGGCCGTGACGCCGAGCGACCGCATGGGCTGGAGCCGGTCCCAGTCGATCTGGCTCGCCCGTTCGATCAGGAAGGCGTTTCGGCAGCCGGAGCGCTCCGCGACCTCGACGAGACGCAGCGAGTTGGAGCTCTTGGGGCTGCCGACGACGATCAGGCAATCGACCTTGGGCGCGATCGCCTTCACGGCGTTCTGACGGTTGGTCGTGGCGTAGCAGATGTCCTCCTTGATCGGCCCGGCAATGGCGGGAAAGCGCGTCTCGCAGGATCTGGACGATCTCCGCCGTGTCGTCGATCGAAAGCGTGGTCTGCGTGACGTAGGCAAGCTTTGCCGGATCGCGCGGGCTGAACGCCCGGGCATCGCCCGCCGTCTCGATCAGGGTCACGGTGCCCTCCGGCAGCTGTCCCATGGTGCCGATGACCTCGGGGTGGCCCTTGTGGCCGACGAGCACGATTTCGCGTCCGCGCTCGGAATGGCGCGTTGCCTCGGTGTGGACCTTGGAGACGAGCGGACAGGTGGCATCCAGGACGAACATATTGCGCGCCGCGGCGGCCTCGGGGACGGCCTTGGCCACCCCGTGTGCCGAAAAGATCACGGGTTGGGTGGTGGCTGGAATTTCTGACAACTCCTTCACAAAAATGGCGCCTTTCGCCTTGAGAGAATCAACGACAAATCGGTTGTGTACGATCTCATGGCGGACATAGACGGGTGCCCCGAACTTCTGCAAAGCCTGTTCGACGATCTGAATCGCCCGGTCGACCCCGGCGCAGAAGCCGCGCGGTGCCGCCAACAATATGCTCAGGGGTGGCTTATCGGCAGGCACAGAATGCTGGGACGCGGGCGGCATTATGGTGAAAAGTCCTTTTGTTTCAGGCGTAAGCGGCACAAAAGCTCTTGGACGGCGGGTTCGCGGGATGCTACGGTGCTTTGGGGACAATACAAGGGGTCTGGGGACGAAACCCAGGGGGACCACTTTGACAAACGGCAAATTCGACGCCGCGGCAGGGCCTGTGCGCAAGCAGCACGGCTTCTCTTCGCGTGCGGCACGCTGCGTGTTCCGGTCGGCGACGTTCGCCTGCCTCGCGATGGGCGTATCGGGCTGCGGGATGTCGTCGCTCACGTCAGGCCTCGGCGGCGGAATGTTCGGCGGCTCGACGCAGCAGGCTTCGAACGAGCAGGTCAACGCCGAGCAACTGCTGACGGCCGCGAAGTCCGGCGACGCTTCGACGACAGGCAGCACCAACGTCGGCGAAGTCTCGCATGGCTGCCCGAAAATGGTGCTCGCCTCGCGCGACAATAACATCACCTTCTACGAGCCCGGCCGCGCCGGCGATGGCCTGGCGATCATGCATCGCGGCGAGATCACCAAGACGGCGCGCGAGTGTCAGGTGGAGCCCGGCCGCGTCACGGTGAAGTACGGCTTCTCCGGCCGCGTCCTGCTGGGACCGCGCGGCAAGCCGGGTAATGTCAGCCTCCCCGTCAACGTCACGGTGACCGACAGCAAGCGCGCCAAGGTGGCGGGTGACGCGATGAAGGTGGACGTGACGGTCGGCACCGAAAAGCCGATCGGCTACTTCTCGGCGGTACGCACCGTGACCTTCACGGTTCCGGAGGGTTCGCGCCCAGGTGATTTCGAGGTCCTGATTGGCTTCGACGGCAAGGCCGCTGGCGCGGGCTGATTTCTATCTGAAAAATTGATTGGATGCTGTCGCTTGACGATAGTGCCATTCGTCCGCCCGGTGGCGCCCGGGTGCAGTGCGAAGTCGCATGCGCAGTCAACGCGCCTCAGGCTGCCTCGTGCGCGTGCCTGCTCTGACCGCACTACTGTTCTCAGATTGGTATTTGGATTACTGTCCGCCCATTGCACGTAGCCAAACAGTCAGACGGGTGGGCATCAAGTACCGTTGATATTTCTCCGGACTGCGCCTGCGCCGTAATTTTCGTTGTTGGGCAACAGCCAGAACTTCAAAGGCTGCGCTCTCATTTTGTTTGCAGGCGTAAAAATGCAGAAGCCGGTTCATCAAGCCGAAGGTCAGCCCCGTAATCCCGGGATCGATATCGTCGCACAACTCAGATCCGGCAAACTGCCGCAGATGGTCGACTGGCTCGATCCGGTCATGCTGGCGCAGATCGGCATGCGGACCATCGTCTCCGGCACGCTGGGTCAATACGCCGATCAAAGATTGATGCAGGCGGCGACCGACAGGGTCGAGGAAGCCGATCTGAAGCTCCGATATGACTACACAAAAGAATGCGCGAAGCCGACGCCGCAGTGCCCGCTTTGGATCGATTACATCTCGGATCTCGGCGACGGCTTCGAATTGACGTACGCGATGGCGTACCTGATGGCGGCCGATACGCTTCGCGGTCAAAAACGCCAAATCCTCCGGCGAAGCCATGATCACGCTTGATGCGGGCGAAATCCTGATCATGGGCGGCGATCAGGCCTACCCTCAATCGAGTGCGCTGGAATATCAGCACCGGCTGATCGATCCCTACAACTGGGCCTTCACGCCCGCAGAGACCGGCCTGCCGGATCAAAAGGAGCGGAAGCTCTTTGCGCTACCGGGCAATCACGACTGGTACGATGGTCTCGGGGCCTTCGACAGCCTGTTCTGCTCGGCGCGCGACCGCATTTCGGAAGGAGACGGCAAGCTCATCGGCGGTTGGCGCTGCAAACAGCACCGGAGCTATTTCGCGATACGGCTGCCCGATGACTGGTGGATCTGGGGCGCCGATATCCAGCTCGGCGGCGTTCTTGACGACCCTCAGCGCGATTACTTCGACATCATGAGCAAAGAGACGGGAGCAGGCAGCAAGATCATGCTCTGCCTCGCCGAGCCGAGCTGGACGCACGAGAACTACGATAACCTCTTCGAAATCGTGACGATCGCGCAGTCGAATGGCGCCAAGGTGTGCGCGGTCCTCGCCGGCGATCTGCATCACTACAGCCGCTATGTTGCGGTCCGCTCCTTGAGCGAAACCGAGGACGTGAGCGACAAAAATTCACCCCTGCTCGGCACGCAATTCATCACCTGCGGCGGCGGTGGCGCCTTCGCTCACGCAACGCATGGGCTCAAGTCCTCCCTAGAACTCAAATGGCCCGATGCGGGGGCGATCGATGCTGATCGCGCCAGGTCGACCAAAAAGGGCGTACAGGCGTTTCGCGGTTCGCTGCTCGGGGAAGATGCGCGATCCGGCCTGCGCAATGTCAAGGTCGAGGCCAAGTCCTACGAGATGCAGCCAAAGGCGATTTACCCGTCGCGCAACACAAGCCGGCTCTTGTGCCTCAAGAACCTCTGGCTGC
Source organism: uncultured Alphaproteobacteria bacterium (assembly GCA_963732525.1). Taxonomy (GTDB): domain Bacteria; phylum Pseudomonadota; class Alphaproteobacteria; order Rhizobiales; family Hyphomicrobiaceae; genus Hyphomicrobium_B. Next base: position 135,784 of record CAVSZX010000018.1, on the reverse strand, counting down.
CATTCCACAACACGAGTTTTGCGCTGTTCGTAGGGATCATCTATTTGCTCTACGCCTGGGTATTCCAGGTCAGCATTGGTACTTACGACACGAACCGCCATCTGGCTGCGAATGCCAAACTTGAGGCCGCCGCCGCCGAACGGCTGAACGACCACCTCGAAGTCCTAAACAACCGGGCCGAAGCGAGCGGCGCCGGCGGCGACAACGCATTGGTCGCTCGGGACGCTATTCGATCGCTCGAGCGTTGGCGTCGCGCCGTCGCGGAGCGTGCGACTTTCCTTAATGGGCCGTCCATCTTATCCATGGAGACCGCTATTAGCGGTCTTGCGAAGCGGGCCGTCAAATTCGGGCTTGACTGGGACCAGGCATCGTCATCCGTCAAGGACAGCGTTCTTGAATTGCGCAAGAAGTTGCCGGGCGGTTTTCCGATCGGACTGCAGATCGATGGTGATCTTGGAAATTACTTCGGTCTCACCGGCTCGCAATTCGCACTGGCTGCCGAGACCCACAAGATCGCTAGATCGCGCGTGCTGGCCGAGCAGCTCAAGCAGTCAGCCACGTCGGCTGCCGCGGCGGCCCGGTCGATCGCCGAGCGCGCAGAGGTCTTGAAGTCTGATGCGGGTGCCGGAGAGGAGGTCACTATGGCGGCGCACAATCTGGCGGAATACGCCCGCGGTGCCGAGCGTCAAGCTTCGGCTTTTGCGGCAGAGATCCGTCCCATCGATGCCCGGGATGTCGCTGAGCATGTCTGGGCGGAAATCAAAGACCCAAACCGCGTATCGGTCGCAAGCCAATTGAACCCGGCCTTCTTCTTCCTAGTGATCGCCCTCTTGGCCGGTTTGATTTACTACGCCGACGTCGAATGGACCTCACGCTGGCGATTGATTCCCAAGGCTGCAATTGGGTCGTTACATTTTCTGGCCCACATGTCCGCGCTGCTGCTGGTCAGTGCTGTTGTCGGGCTGAATATTGATGCGACAGAGGAATATCTGACGGCAATCTCGCTGGCCTCGATCCTCGGCATGATCGTATTCTTCGCAGCCGGTTCGAGGGCGGCCTTGATCGTCACGCCTGTCGCCCTCATGACCGCCATTGCCGTTGTCGGGACCGACGCCGGCATGTCGTCGCTGCGACTACTATGGACTTCCGTTGCGCAACACGTGGGCGGTGCGTCGGCCGAGAACTTTATAGCCAACACCGACGATTTGATTGCATCGGGGTTGAAAGCCACCTGGGCCAATCCTTACGTGCTGAATTTCTGGGCCGTGATACTTTTGGTGTTTGCGACGATCATGCTCGGCGGCCTGCTCGGCGCCCTCATCTTCGGCATCTACTGGTCCTTGATGTCGACGCTCTTCGCCCGCCATTCCGACGATGCGTTCGGCGCACTCGGCCTCAGGCATTACAAGCATTTTCTCAGGATGAAGTTCGAGAAGGACCGGCTGACGATCTACCCGGTCGCGATCGATCGCGTGCCGGGACGAAGAGGCTGGGTGCCGGCGCGACCTGAACACACGAAGCCGCCATTCAACGGTCCGAAGATTGTACCCAAAATGGAATTGGGCCCTCACTTGATTGAGGACCCAATCGTTATTTCTGCGCCTGCCAGATAAGCTTATTAGTTCAGCTTGCCCTTCAGATCCTTGATCGACTGATCGATCAGGCTGCCGCCCGTCGCCCCGGCGACGCGGGTCTGGAGCAGCCTCTCGGCGGCTGCGAGCGCCGTCTGCACGGCCGTGGCGCGCACCTCGCTCAAGGCCTGAGCCTCGGCGCGAGCGATCTTTTCTTCCGCCATCTTCGAGCGCCGCTCCAGGCTTTCGGCAAGAGACTTGCTGCTTTCCGCAGCCATGGCCTCGGCTTCGCGCCTGGCTTGTTCGATGATGGCCTTGGCCTCGTTCTCGGCGTCGCGGGCCTTGGCCTGGTAGTCGGCCAGCAGCTTCTGCGCGTCCTCGCGCAGCTTGCGGGCTTCGTCCAGTTCCTTGCGGATGCCGTCGGCGCGGGCGTCGAGCGCCTTGCCGATCAGCGCCGGCACGCCGAGATAGGCAAGCAGGGCCATGAAGCCGATGAAGGCGACCAGAACCCAGAACACCGGTTCGGACGGGTCGAACAGTTCATGCATCGAATTGGTTCCTACCTGCTTGCGAGTCCGGCGAGCGCTTTCTTGACTTCATCGGCCGTGACGTCCTGGCCGATGAGCTTGGAGACGACCGCGCCCGCCGTCTCGGCGGCGATGTCGCCGACAGCGGTCAGCGCCTTGTTCTTGGTCGCCGTGATCCGCGTTTCCGCATCGCTCAGTCGCGCAGCCAGCTTCTTCTCGACTTCGGCCTTCTTGGCGTCGGTCTCGGCTGAGAGTTTGTCGCGCGTCTCCTTGGCGATGCCTGAGGCTTTTGCCCGCGCATCCGCCAACGCCTTCTCGTAATTGGCGAGGGCCTTGTCGGTCTCGCCCTTCAAGCGCTGGGCCGCTTCGAGGTCGCGCGAAATGCGCCCCGTGCGCTCGGCGATCACGTCGCCGACACGCGGCAGAGCGATCTTCGAAAGCACGAACCACAGTCCGAGAAACGTCAACGCCAGCCAGAACAGCTGCGTCGGAAAGTAATCCACGTTCATCTGCGGCAGGCCGCCACCGCCTTTGGCAGCCTCGTGGGCTACCTCGGCGGTCTGCGCTGCGGCTTCGATCAGGACGGCAAACATTGCCACCTCTAGGTTTTGCAGCCCTTGGGCCGAATTACTTCGTGCCGAGGATGATGAAGGCCATGACCAGGCCGAACAGGCCCGTAGCTTCCGCGAGTGCGAAGCCGATGAGCAGGTTGGTGAACTGCCCGGGAGCGGCCGACGGATTGCGCATGGCGCCCGCGAGGTAGTTGCCGAAGATGTTGCCGATGCCGATGCCGGCGCCGATGAGCGCGGTGCAGGCGAGGCCGGCGCCGATCAGTTTTGCTGCTTGCGGATCCATGTCGTGTCTCCCTTTGGTATGGCTCGAGTGATTGAACTTAAGTGATCGTAGTACGCCTGCGCAGGCAGATGCTGCACGAGGGTCGTGTCTAGTGGTGCATGTTCACGGCATCGTTGATGTAGATGCAGGTGAGAAGCGTGAACACGAGGGCCTGCAGAAAAGCCACCATGAATTCAAGCCCGGTGAAGGCGACCATGAAGCCCGCGGGCGCGATCTTGGCCCAGATCGGCAGGCTCACGGCAAAGCCGCCGAAGACCTTGAGCATCGTGTGTCCCGCCATCATGTTGGCGAAGAGACGCACGGAGTGGCTGATGGGGCGAATGAAGTAGGAAATCAGCTCGATCGGCACGATGACCGGCATCAGCCAGATCGGCACGCCTTCGGGCACGAACAGTTTCAAATAGCCGAAACCATGCTTGATGAAGCCGATTGCCGTTGCCGTCAGCCAGACCATGGCGGCGAGGCCGAACGTCACGATGATGTGGCTGGTCGAGGTGAAGTTGCCCGGGATCATGCCGAGCATGTTCAAGGCCAGGATGAAAATGAAGAGCGTGAACACCCAGGGGAAGTATTTCATGCCCTCTTCGCCGATCACGTCTTTCACCATGTTGGCGATGTACTCGTAGCCGAGCTCGGCGACCGACTGCAGCCGTCCCGGCACCAGCGAACGGTCGCGCATGGCGTAAATCATAAACGCCGGCACCAGGATCGCTGCCAGCACCATCATGGCGGAAGAATTCGTAAATGAAACGTCGTAGCCGAACAGCTCGATATGCTTGAGCGGCACGATTTCGAACTGATGCATGGGGTCTGGGGCGTGTTCGGCCCCGCCTGCAACTTCTTCCGTCAAGATGTCCCCCTACCTATTAGTCTTCGTCGTCATCGGCCACCGAAGGAGCGGCCCGTTGCAACTTTTCGTTCTCGGCCTGGGCTTTGCGCGCGCTGCGCACCAGGTTCAACATTCCAGCAGTAAACCCAAGAATCAGAAACAGGACGAGCAGCCAAGGCTCGGTCCCGAACTGCCGGTCGAGAAATCCGCCGATCAGAACGCCCACAACCACACCGACGACGAGTTCGGCCGCGAACCTGAACGCCTGCCCAAAAGCAGACTCCGCCGCCTTGCCGGCACCTGCGAACGACCCGCTGCGGGGCGCGCTTTGCCGGGCCTTCACTTCGTCGAGTTTCTTGCCAATTTCACCCGAGCGCTGCCGGATCGCCGCGCGATCATCAGGGCCGATTTCGCCACGTCCATCTTGGCCGTTGCCTTCGCCAGACATGGCTATATCCGTCCGAATAAATGCGGGAATTCTGACGCGTCGGGTTCATCGACGGGCGGCACCATAGTCACGGGGGGGAGGGGTGTCAAGGAAACGCCCCCCCTTTCAAAGCCCTATTCGGGTACGGCGAAACCGCGCAGGGGAGCGCTGACCGCTAAGTCCGATCGATGCAGTTGATATGGCCCATATTGGCCCTTAGTAGGCGGGCGGCTGCGGAGGGGACTTGGGCGTCTCCGAGTGGGGTGTCTGTGACTTCGGGGAATTCGCCGGGCTCGGGATGCCCGTCGATGCTGGACCTGTCGTCGCCGGGCCTTCAACAGCAGTGCCTGCCGCCGGACCGGGCGTCGTTCCGCCCTGTTCCACCGCCGAATTCTGGAACACGGCGATAAGGACGGCGCCGAAAAGCACCAGCAGCAGCAAGGAAATGACAAGAACCCGGAAATTGTCGCGCCGAGGCGAGGCTTGCCGGGATTCGGTCGGAGACAGGATCTTTTTCTCTGGCAGGTAGTCGCGGCGCATCCTTCGGCCTCTCGTTGTCATCAAGACAATCAACGAGATAGCAACGCCTCATGGGGTGTAGAGGTTCCCGCGGCCGGGGCGCGAGCTTTCGAACTCAGACCGCTTCTCTGAAGCTCTGTGCGGTCTGGAGGTCGACGGAGACGAGTTGCGAAATGCCCTTTTCCGCCATGGTGACGCCGAACAGCCGGTCGACCCGGGCCATGGTCATCGGATGGTGCGTGATGACCAGAAAGCGCGTGTCCGTCTCGCCCGCCATCTGCTCCATAAGCCTGCAGAAGCGCTCGGTATTGGCATCGTCGAGCGGTGCATCGACTTCGTCGAGCACGCAGATCGGCGACGGATTGGTGAGAAAAACCGCGAAAATGAGCGACAACGCCGTCAGCGTCTGCTCGCCGCCCGAGAGCAGCGACAGCGTCGCGGGCTTCTTGCCCGGCGGCTTGGCGATGATCTCGAGACCGCCTTCGAGCGGATCTTCCGGGCTCTCGATCATTTCGAGGCGGGCTTCGCCGCCGCCGAAGAGGTGCGTGAACAGGCGTTCGAAATGCGCGTTCACGGTCTTGAAGGCGTCGTCGAGGCGGCTCTTGCCTTCCTTGTTCAGCTGCGAGATGGCACCGCGAAGCTTGGAAATCGCCTGTTCGACGTCGTCGCGCTCCTTGGCCAGCTGTCGAGCTGCGCAGATAGCTCGACGAGGTCTTCATCGGCCTGCAAGTTGACGCCGCCGAGGCGCTCGCGGTCGGCCTTGAGCCTGGTGAGCTGGCGGTCGACGTCGGTGAGTGCCGGTATCTCGGCTCCCTTTTCGACGGCGGCGAGCGACAGGCAGTCCTCGGGCGCAATTTCGAACGTTTCGCGGATGCGGCGGGCCTCTTCCTGGCGTCGCTGGCGCGCATTTTCGAGCTTGGTCTCGACGCGGGCCTTGGCTTCGCGTGCACTTGAGACCTCGGTCTGAGTGGCGCGCAGGGTCTGCGTCGCAGTTTTGACCGCGGCCTCGGCTTCGACCAGCTTGTCGGCGGCGGTCGTGCGTTCCGTTTCGGCGCGGGTCAATTCGCTGAGCAGGATGTCGCGCTGCTTGGCGATCTTTTCGGGAAGATCGGCGTACGTCTCGAACTCGGACTTCGTCTCTTCGAGGCGGGCGGCGAGCGCGGTGACTTGTCCTTCGGCGCCATCCTGACGGTTCTTCCAGCGCGTGATGTCGGCGCTGACGTGGCGGATGCGCTCGACGCGGATCTGGCGGTCGCGTTCGAGGGTGGCGTGAAGCACGCGCGCCTCCGCGACGGCTTTGCGGGCGGCCTCGGCATCGCCCTGCGCGGCGCGCAGCTGCGGCTCGAGATCTTCGCCCTGGCTCATCGTCACGATCTGCGCTTCGATCTCGACATGGCGGGACTGGGCGTGTGTCAGCTCCTCGTCGGCGCGCAGCCGCTGGGCATTGACGGCGGCAAGTCGTGTCTCGCTTTCGCGCGCTCGCTTTTCGAGCACGGTCAGCTGCTCGCGGGTCTTGGCCAATGCGCCCTGCTTGTCGCGCCAGAGCTGGCGCAGCGCGCGCTCTTCCGTTTCGGCGCGGGACGCGGCCTCGGCGGCGGCGCGTTCGGCGTCGATGGTTTCCTTGGCCTGACTGAGGACCTCGGCGGCCTTGCGGTCGAGTTCCAACAGGCGGTTCTTGTGGGCAAGCCGCTGGGCCGCGGGTGTCACGCCGTCGGCCGCGGCGACGAAACCGTCCCAACGCCAGAGGTCCCCATCGCGCGACACGAGGCGCTGTCCCGGCTTCAGGTGCGGTTGCAGCTTTGCGCCGTCTGCCCGCGAGACGACGCCGATCTGGCGCAAGCGGCGGTTGAGGGCGTGGGGCGCCTCGACGTGCATGACCAGCGGTTCGGCATCGGCGGGCAGCGCGTGATCGTCGTGGCTGAGATCGAGATCGCGCCAGTGGATGCTCGCCTCGCGCGAAATCGGCGCTTCGAGATCGTCGCCGAGGGCGGCACCGAGCGCCGTTTCGTAGCCGGGTGCCACGCGGATCTGATCGACGACGGGCGGAAACTCGCCGTCGTTCGCCGCGCCCAGCAATTTGGCGATGGTATCGCGTTCGGTCGAGAAAGCATTGGCGGCGAGGCGCACGCGGGCGGCTTCGTCGCGCCGCGCACGGGCCTCGGATTGCGCCGTGCGCGTCGCTTCCTCGGCGGCGAGCGCCTTAGTCTCGATATCGGAAATTTCGGCCGCGAGTTTCTGCCCGGCTTCGGCGACGTTTGTCAGTTTTTCGGCATCCGGGGCGTTGGAATTGAGATCCTTGATCTGGCCGTCGAGGGCAAAGAGTTGCTTGCCGACCTTGGCGACGAGATCCTTGCGCTCGGCGAGCGCGGCTTCGAGGCTTCTCAGTTTGGCGCGGGCTTCCGCCGCCTTGTGCGTAATGTCGGCGAAGACGGCTTCAGCCTCGCCGCGTCGGCTCTCGGCGGTCTCGACGGCGGCGCGCGCCTTGGCCTCTTCCGCCGTTTCGTTGGCTTCCGCTTCGCGCTGGGCCTTAAGATCGGCTTCAAGACGCAGCAGCGTCTCCTTGGCTTCGGCAATGAAGCCGTTCTCGCGGGCGAGGTCCGTTTCAAGTTGCTTGACGCGGGCTTCGAGTTCGCGCGAGCGGGCGGCGGCGCGGGCACCTTCGCGATCGAGGTTTTCCTGCTCGATTTTGAAGCGCGCGACGGCGGCGCCCTTGACCGCTTCGGCCTCGCGCAGCGGCGGCACGGTTTCCGCCAGATTGACTTCGTCGTTGAAGGCCTTGGCCTCGGCTTCCGCGGCGGCACCGAGCCGCGTCATGGCTTCGGTCAGTGCTGCCTCTTCGGCCGTGACGCTCGACTGCGCATCCGTCCACGACAGATGCAGCAGCAGGGCTTCGGATTTCTTGATGTCGTTGGAGATGTCCTTGTAGCGCCGCGCTTGCCGCGCCTGCCGCTTCAGGCTTTCCGCTTGGCTATTGAGCTGCCCGAGAATGTCGTTCAGGCGTTCGAGATTGGTCTCCGCCGCCTTGAGGCGCAATTCCGCCTCGTGGCGGCGCGTGTGCAATCCCGCAATGCCGGCGGCATCTTCGAGAATGCGGCGGCGCTGCTCGGGCTTGGCGTTGACGATTTCGCCGATCTGACCCTGGCGCACGAGGGCCGGCGAGCGGGCGCCGGTGGAGGCATCCTCGAACAGCACCTTGACGTCGCGGGCGCGGACTTCCTTGCCGTTGATGCGGTAGGCGGAGCCGGCGTCGCGTTCGATACGCCGGGTGATCTCGAGCACATCCTCGCCGTTGAATTCGGCAGGAGCCAAGCGTGCGGAATTGTCGAGGAACATCGTGACTTCAGAGCTGTTGCGGGCGGGGCGCGTGGTGGTACCCGAGAAGATCACGTCGTCCATGGCGGCGGCGCGCATCGACTTGTGCGAGGTCTCGCCCATGACCCAGCGAAGCGCTTCCAAGAGGTTCGACTTGCCGCAGCCGTTAGGGCCGACGACACCCGTCAGGCCGGGCTCGATGAGCAACTCGGTCGGTTCAACGAACGATTTGAAGCCAAGAAGCCTCAGCCGTGTGATTTTCATGATCTTCCCTTAGTCACTCGCGCTCCCCTTGCCGTGGGTCTCGAGCGCGCGGCCGGGCGGTTTGCGCTCGAAAGTCAGCGCGGAGCCGGCGTTGCCGCGGCCGTGGTGCCTGGGGGTGTCCCCTCCACCAGCTCGCGAATATCGGCCATCGTCAGCTCTTTCTTGACGAGCTTGTCGCCCACGAAATAATTCGGCGTGCCGATGATACCGAGTTTGCGCCCGCGCTCTTTGACCCACTTCAGATTTTCGATCATGCCCTGATTCTCAGCGCAGGAATCGAACTGGGGTCTGGTCATCCCCACCTGTTGTGCGACCGCAAAGATGGGGTCGAGGCGGACCTCCTGCGACACCCACTGAGGCTGCTGCTCCATGAATTTGCCGTACAGCGTCAGGTACTTGTCGAGCGGGGCGCAGCGGAGTGCGATGGTGGCCATGCCGGACGTCTTGCCAATTGGGAATTCTCTCAAGATATACCGAACCTTACCGGTATCGATGTAGGTCCGCTTGAGGTCCGGGAAGACCGTCATGTGGAAGTTCCGGCAGTGCGGGCAGGTGAGCGACGCGTATTGCACGATTGTGACCGGCGCCGCCGGGCTACCGAATGCCATCTCGGGCAGCGGGCTCTGGGCAAAGATGTCGGCGTGCGTCGGGTTCTGAATGACCTCGCGACCGCCGCTCGCCGTTTCTTCGAATTCCGAGAAGGGCGCAGGCAGACCGTCTTCGGACGCGGCCGATACGGCCGGAAAGGCGCTGCCCGAAGCCGTACTCTCCTTGCTGACACTGGCCGTCGGCGGCAATCCGTCGGCGCCGCAACCCGCAAGGAGAAGCGGCAGCGATAGGGCCGCCAGTCGCAATGCATGCACCACCACGAATGTCCTTCACTAGCCTACTTCAACAGCGGCTCGATCATCTTGTCGAGGGCGGCTATCGTCGGCGTTTCCTGCAGGCGCTTACCGTTGACAAAGAAAGTCGGCGTGGCACTGACTCCGAAGACATCGCCGGCGCGCGTCCGGCCGGCCGTGATCTGGTCGAGAAGCTTCTGATCCGTCAGGCACTTGTCGAAGCTTTCCTGGGTAAAGCCCGCCTGCTTTGCGATGTCGAACAGTTTCGGCACCGGGTTGCCGTTGGACGAAGCCCATTCGGGCTGCTTGGCATAGAAGGTATCGATCAGCGGAAAGGCTTTGTCGCCGCCGGCGCAGCGCGCCAGCATGGAGACGGCCGCGGCGAGGTTGTCGAGCGGGAACTCGCGGAAAATGTAGCGGACTTTGCCACTGTCGATGTATTTTGTCTTGAACTCCGGGAACACCTTGGTCGCGAAGTTGGCGCAGTGGCCGCAGGTCATGGAGCCGTATTCGACGACCGTGATCTTGGCGTCGGCCTGACCGAGCGCGATGTCGTCCAAGTCCGTCTTCTTCATCAGTTCGTCGACCGAAACTTCGGCCGGGCCGGACTTGCGCTGAGCGTAGGCATCGGCGCCGAGGCCGAACGTCAAACCGGCGGCGGCCGACGCGGCGAGAGCAAGCACAAGCGCACCCCGGCGCGTCCAGAGGGCGGGGCGAGAGGTCGAAGAAACGTCAGACACCGATGGGGCTCCTTATGTGGCAATCGCAGGCCGAGACATGGGCGCGCGGGTTGGCGGTTTCGCGGTCCGCCTAACATGGAACGGACGCCCGATTAAGGCAAATGGGTGCTGAATGGCAACTGAATGGTGCCCGGCTGTGGCGTTAGCGCCCGGAGGCCTTGCAAACGCTATCCCAGAGGCGGGCGAGAGCTTGGGAAAGGCCCGGTTCCAAGGTCGCGTTTGCAGACATAGGCGGCGGCAAAATGCTCGAGTCTCCTACCCCTTGTTGGATCGAGTCCGGAAGCCCCCTCCCCCACAAGGGCGCAGGTGAATTCGGACCCTCTCCGCGAGGGGAAGGGTTCCGGTCCAGTGGCGCCTGGATCAATTTCAGCGTGGCGACGGCGCGATAGCCGAAATAGCGGTTGATGCGGTCGATGATCTCGGCGGCGCGATATTCGATGTCGAGGGCGCGTGCGGGCTCGACGCGCAACGTCAGCGTGCCGCCTGGCCGGCTTTGGCCGCCGCCGTCCGCCTCAGCATTGACGCGCGGCCAGCGGATACGCTCCGGCGCGGTCCACTGAGCGACGTCGCTGCCGGCGATCCGGGTCCAGTCGGTCAAAATCTCGGCGGTATGAAAGCCGAACTTCTCGAACGCCTTACGTGTCAGTTTTGGGACCTGGGCGCCAACGGCGCGGGCGGCGCTGAAGCCGCCAACGCGCCGGTCGGGCGGCAGCTTGCCGAAGGACAGTTTGCCAAAGAACTGGGCATTTTTTCCTGTCAGCATTCGGTTGCGAGGGTCCTATCACGCGTTGAGAAAACGAAGTTGAGGCTTAGCATGGTGGGAACGATTCGGAAGTCGTGCGCGCGGCAATAGATGGGGGCAAGCTGTGGGTGCGACGGCAATACGGGAGCCACGGGTGAAGCAGGGCCGGCGGCAAAAGCAGCTGCCGCTGCGTCCGGCGGGGCCCGAAACCGTCGCGGCGCTGCTCGCCTGGTACGATGCCGAGCGCCGCCGTCTGCCCTGGCGTTACGGCAAGCGGCGCAAGGCCGACCCCTACAAGGTCTGGCTGAGCGAGATCATGCTGCAGCAGACGACGGTGAAGGCGGTCATTCCCTATTTCGAAAAATTCGCGGCGCGCTGGCCGGCCGTCTCGGATCTTGCCGCCGCCCCCCTCGACGACGTGCTGCAGATGTGGGCCGGGCTCGGCTACTATTCTCGGGCGAGGAACCTGAAGAAGTGCGCGGATGCCGTCGTCCGGGATCACGGCGGCATCTTCCCGGCAACTGAAGCCGAACTCGTCGCGCTTCCCGGTATCGGTCCCTACACCGCAGCGGCCATCGCGGCGATAGCCTTCAACGAAAGGGCGACGCCTGTCGACGGCAACATCGAGCGCGTCATCTCGCGCCTGTTTGCCGTACGCCAGCCGCTTCCGGGTTCGAAAGGTCGAGATCAAGCGCCTTGCCGCGACGCTGACGCCCGCGCGCCGTCCCGGTGATTTCGCGCAGGCGATGATGGACCTCGGTGCGCTCGTGTGCTCGCCGCGACGTCCCTCGTGTCTGATGTGCCCGTTGCAGCAGGATTGCGCCGCGCATGCTCACGGTCTCGAAGAGACTTTGCCCTACAAGGCCAGCAAGGCCGAACGGCCCGTGCGTCATGGCCTCGCCTTCCTCGTTTTGCGTGAGGACGGCTCTATCTTACTCCGTCAACGGCCCGACGCCGGGCTGCTCGGCGCCATGATCGAAGTTCCGTCCACGCCGTGGGGCGAGGAGGCGCCGGCGATGAAAGACGCCTTGCGCGCCGCGCCCGTCCGCGCCGACTGGTGGCCGGTGACGGGAACAGTCGTGCATGTTTTCACGCATTTCCGCCTCGAGATGACGGTCGTGCGCGCCATCGTGCCCGAAGACGCTGCTTTGAATTTCTGGGCCGAAGCCGAGCGCTGCCGCTGGGTGAAACGCCGCGACCTCCATACCCAGGCATTGCCCAGTGTGATGAAGAAGATCATTGCCCACGGGCTGAAAGAGGCGTGAACGGCGCGATAGGCTCGAGCTGAGCAACCGCGCCGCAAAGTCACCGAATTGTCAGCTACTAATGGTTCAGGTGGTGGGGTCCACAACGCGCTTGGCGTTCGCAGCTCGGATCAATGCCGGGGATTGGGCAGATCAGAGCGAGAATTGTGCCTTCGGGTTATTCTCGAAAAAAGCGCACGTCACAAGAGGCCATGCGGCGGAGTTTTTGAATTCGAGAGACGGCGGTCTCTTCGCTGCAGCGTAGCGTTCGAGACGGGTCAATGTGTTCGGGGGTAGTATCGCGTGCCGGACGTCGAAAGATTTCGCAACTCGATTTTGCGTGGTGACACGCGGCGCGGAGACGATGATCTCCGCGAGTGGCCACTGTTCCTCAGCCGCATGGATCCGCGTGACACGGGGCCAGCGCCGCCGCCGCTTCCACGCATGCTTTCATATGCGCGCGCCGTTCGCCTGTCCCGGCAGATGTCTGCAGTCCGGCGTCTCAGAACGTACGGCGCGGGTCATGGCGGGCAGCGCACTGGTCGCCTTCATGGCGGGCCTATCGGCCATGGGCTCGCAGCAATATCCGAAATCGTCGCCGAGGCTGACCGGCGGCCCGACGCCTGTGATCAGAGCCAATACGGTTCCGGCCGGCGACCGGCAGGCGCTCAATGAACTGACGACAGCCATCGAAACGGTAGCGGCACTTGAATCGCGCCTGGAATTTTCGCACGCCGCGCTTTTGCCGCCTACGTCGACGAATTGCGGACGACGCCGGAAGCTGCCGGAGAAACGGGCGATACCGACGCCGAAATTCTTGCCAGTGCGGCGACGGCTGAGGCCTCGAGTTCCGTGGCGCTCCTCGTTCTGCGCAATCTTCCCTTTCATGCGACGTTTTCGGAAGGCGCCTCGGCAGGTCCCGGAACCTGGGCCATGGCTGCAGGCGATCCAAACGTGCTGCTCGAAACGATGAAGGAGGGTTTTGAGGAGCCCGTGGTTGCCGATGTCGAATTGATTTCCTCGGCCGGACGTTCGGTCGGGTTCTTGCGGCTACCCCTTCGGAACAATCCGGTCGCGACTGCCAACGACATCGCCACGCGCTCGGTGCTGGCACTCGAAAACCCGCAAGCGGAACAGGTGCAAAGCCGCTCGCGTCAGCGCGCCCGTATCCATGATCGCCGCAAAATCGTCCGTGCAGAGCCGCAAGAAGAGCCGCGGCGAACGAAAGACAAAGCCGCGCGCGAAAATCACGGCGGAGGCCGCGCCTGTCGATCCCAGTCAATTGGCGAACGCGGACGGCGCCAAGCCCAAACCCGGTTTAGTGTCCAAGTTCTTTTCCTGGCTGACCAGCGGCACGGATGACAAGAGCGCCGCCGACAATGGCATTCGCCGAGGTCTCGGCGGACCGACAGACGAGTAGTCGCCTATTCCGCCGCATCCAGCAGCGGCCGCTTGTCGAGGCCGAGCTGACGCTTCGCCTCCTCGCGCAGTGCGTCGATGGGCTTCAATTTTCCTTCGACCTCGTAGTGCCAGTAGGTCCAGCCGTTGCACGCAGGCTTGCCTTGCACAAGCGCGCCGAGACGATGGATCGATGCTTGATTGCCATCGTGCGTCAAAGACCCGTCCGCTTTGACTTCGGCGCCAAACTTGCGGCGCAGATCGAACAGCTTCCGTCCGGGCTCCAGAATTCCGAGCTCGATGATGGTGCCGAAGGGGATGCGCGGCTCGGTGCGTTTCGAGCGGACGGTTTCGAGTGCGGGCAGGCGGTAGGGTTGAACGCGGGCGATGCGCTCTTCGGCGGCGCGGACATAATCGGTGTCCCGCTCGATGCCGATGAACCGGCGACCGAGGCGCTTGGCGACGGCGCCTGTCGTGCCCGTGCCGAAGAACGGGTCGAGCACCACGTCGCCGGGATTGGTGCAGCCGATCAGAATGCGGTGTATCAGCGCCTCGGGCTTCTGTGTCGGGTGCGCCTTACGGCCGCCGTCGTCTTTGAGACGCTCCGGCCCCGAGCAGATCGGGAACAACCAGTCCGAGCGCATCTGCAGATCGTCGTTCGAGGTCTTCAGGCTCTCGTAATTGAAGGTTACGCGCGATTTCTGGTCGCGGCCCGCCCAGATCAGCGTCTCGTGGGCGTTGGTAAAGCGCTTGCCCCGGAAGTTCGGCATCGGGTTCACCTTGCGCCAGACGACGTCGTTCTGGATCCAGTAGCCGAGATCCTGCATGGCAACGCCAAGGCGAAAAATGTTGTGATAGGAGCCGATGACCCAAAGCGCTCCGTCGGGCTTCAGGATGCGCTGGCACTCCGCGAGCCAGGCGCGGCAGAACGCGTCGTAGACGGCAAAGCTCTTGAATTTGTCCCAGTCGTCATCGACGCCGTCGACGCGCGTATTGTTCGGACGCATCAGGTCGCCGGCGAGTTGCAGATTATAGGGTGGATCGGCGAAGACGAGATCGACGCTCTTGTCGGGGAGCTTCTTCAGCTCGGAGATGCTGTCGCCGTTAATGATCGTATCAGAACGGGAAGTGCCACTACGCCGGCGGGAACCCATGTACGCAACCTCTAATGACTCAACTGACAACTCGACTTCGAACGCGGCCGGCGACAGGCCGGATGTGACGCACCATACAGGATCGCGGAGTCGCGTGCCAAGTACCCGGAATTATAAATGGCTAGCACGTCTGATCGCAGAGGCCGAGGTGACCGGCAGGCGCGTGCCGATGAGCGTAGCTCTAGCTACGGTCGAGGCGCGCAACGCACCGGGCGCCCGGGATCTGCAACCCTTCGGGCGGCCGAAGATGCAGGCCGGGTGCGTCGCGAGGTCTTGCCGATGCGGGACATCGCCTGCGACCTCGCTCCTGCCTGGCCGGAATCTTGGGCCGTCAGCCGTACTAGCCATTTATGATTCCGGGCACTAGGCCCGGTGCGCAAAATCATCTTCATTTCTCCGATTCCATCAGCAACTCGAAAAAGTTCGTGCGGGTTCTGAGGGTATTTCCCGCGTGTGCCCGGAATTCGGGGGTTGACGGGCATTAACGAGGCGAATTGCCGAAAGTTTTATGGATCGGGCTAAGCCGCCTTTCAGAGGTCATGCTGTACTTTGGCGTTGAGTAGGGTCGCTGGCGCGGGGGCTAGCGTGGTCATTTTAATGGGTCAAGTGAGCCGCGTAACATGGCAACGATAAACGGGACGTCTGGATCAGATCTGATCGTCGGAACCTCCGGCAGCGATACGATTTCCGCCGGCGACGGCAGCGACACTGTCTATGCCGGAGGCGGTGGCGACACCATTTCGGCGGGTGACGGCAACGACACTGTCTATGGCGAAGGCGGCAACGACACCATCAACGGCGGCGACGGCAACGACACCGTATACGGTGGCGGCGGCGACGATACCCTGATCGGCACCAGCGGCAACGATAAGCTTTACGGCGACGACGGCAACGACGTCATCGACGGCGGCAAGGGTAATGACAATGTCTATGGCGGCGCCGGCAACGACCGCGTCCTGATCTCCGCCGATACCGATACGGTTGACGGAGGCGACGGCATCGACGTGCTCGATGGCTCGCAGCTCAACGCTTCCATCACCGTCGATCTCTCGACAGGAACATTCCGCGCTTCGAACGGTTCGTTCGTTCTCGGCGTCGAAAATGTCGTCGGAACGAGGTTCAACGACACCATCACGGGTGATGCCGGCGACAACGTCCTCAACGGCAATGGCGGCAACGACGTCGTTTCCGGCGGCGCCGGCAACGATACGCTCATCGCCAACTCCGGTAACAGCACCTACTACGGTGGCATCGGCGCCGATACGTTCGTCTTCACGGCCGGCACCACGGGCACGCAGGTGTTCGACGGCGGTACCGGTAGCGATACTGTTCAGCTGGTCCTGACCTCGGCGCAATTGACGCCTGCCATGGTCGCCGAACTCGTCGCCTTCAGCGCTTTCGCCGCCAATCCGTTGAATCTGGGGTTGCCCTTCCACTTCAGCGCCGTCGGAAACCTGACCGCGACCGGCTCCGACACCCTGTCGCTGATCGTCGATGGGCAGGCGGCCAATCTCTCGGACCTCCTCAATCACACCCCGACCATCGACCCGGCGTCGAATTCGTCGCTCAGTGTCGCGCACAATCACGCCGCGAACGGCGCTGTCATTGCGACCGATGCCGACGGCGACACGCTTTCCTATTCCGTGCAGGCGAATGCGGCGCACGGCAGTGTCGCGCTCAATGCCGCGACCGGGCAATATGTCTACTCCGCCGGCGACTATGTGGGTTCGGACAGTTTCACCGTGCGCGTCTCCGACGGTCAAGGCGGCTACGCGGACCACAACGTCTCCGTGGGCCTCACCAACACCGGTCCGACTTTCGATCCGTCATCGACCTCGTCGCTCTCCGTCGGACACGGTAAATCCGTCGCCGGCCTTGTGGGAGCCACCGACGCCGACGGCGATGACTATTCCTTCTCGATCAGCACCGGCCCGCAGCACGGCACGCTGGTGTTCACCGATGCGAATGGATCCTACGTCTATAGGGCCGACGATTACGTCGGTTCGGACAGCTTCACGGTTCGCGTCAGCGACGGCCACGGCGGCTTCGCCGATCATACCGTCTCCGTCGATGCGACCAATGTCGGCCCGGTCATTAACACCGCGACCTCGATGGCGAGCTTCTCGTCTCTCTACGGCCAGAGCGTATCCGGCAATGTCTACGCCACCGATGGTGACGGCGACGGCGTATCCTTCGCACTTAAGTCCGGCCCGGCGCATGGCTCCGTCCACGTCGATGCCAACGGCCACTTCACGTTCAACGCCGTCGATGCCATCGGCACCGACAGCTTCGTCGTGACCGCGTCCGACGGCCATGGCGGCAGCGCCGATCACACCATCAATTTTGGCGTCATCGGCACGCTGGATTCGAGCGCGGCTGCAACCGCCGTCAGCGTCAATATCGGCGCCGGTACGGCAACGGGCGTCGAGCCCGGCAAGCTCGCCTGGGCCATCAATCTCGTCGGCTCGATGTTCAACGACATCCTCTACGGCGACAGCCGCGCCAATATCTTGAACGGTGGCTCGGGCAAGGACGAACTGCACGGTGCTGCAGGTCACGATAGACTCGACGGCGGCCTCGGCGACGACAAGCTCTTCGGCGAAGACGGCAACGACGATCTCTCCGGCGGCGACGGCAACGATAGCTTCAACGGCGGTGCCGGCAACGACGTGATGCGCGGTGACCTCGGCAACGACGGCTTCTTCGGCGGCGGCGGCGACGACCGCGTTATGGGCGGTGACGGCAACGATCGCGTCTATGGGGACGGCGGCAACGACTTCATCGCCGGCGGCCGTGGCGACGACATCATGACCGGCGGCGGCATGAGCGCGAGCAGCGCCCGCGGCCTCAACACCTTCCTTTGGGATCGCGCCGATGTCGTGAATGCCAATGGCACCAAGGCAGGCTACGACCACATCACCGACTTCGGCGCCGGCGACAAGCTCGACTTCACGGGCCTTGTTTCCTCGCACCCGGCGGCGGCCCACGACATGGTGCGCGTCACCGACACGGCTTCAGGCCTCGTTGTCTCCGTCGACGTTGGCGGCACGACAGGCTTCGTCGACGTGGTCGTGCTCGACAACGTCCACGGCCTCACCGTCGACGATCTCGACCACAACGGCGCGATCGTCATCTAAGGGTTTGGCCGGAATTCAGGCAAGCCTCAGATCAGCAGGCCGAGCGCCAGTTGCACCGGCTTGAACGAGCGCCTGTGCAATGGCGAGATGCCGAGCCTGGTGATGGCGGCCTGGTGCTCCGGTGTGCCGTAGCCCTTGTGGCGCTCGAAACCGTAGCCGGGATAATCGCGGGCGAGCGCCAGCATGAGCCTGTCGCGCGTCACCTTGGCGATGATCGAGGCGGCGGCGATCGACAGGCATTTGGCATCGCCCTTGACGATCGTCCGCGCCGGCATGTCGAACCGCGGCGCCTTGTTGCCATCGATGAGAACGAGTTTGGGCTTCAACTTCAGCTGTGACACGGCCTGCTGCATGGCCCACAGCGTCGCGGCGAGGATATTGTCGCGGTCGATGCGGTCGACCTCGGCGATGCCGACGCCGAAATCGGCGCTTTTCACGATCCTGTTGTAGAGAAAGGCGCGGCCATCTTCGTCGATGACCTTGCTGTCGTCGATGTTGGCCGGGATGTGGGCGGGATCGAGAATGACGGCCGCGGCAACGACGGGTCCGGCCCAGGGTCCGCGCCCGGCCTCATCGACGCCCGCGACCGGCCCGCCCGTCAGCTGCAACTCTGCCGCCTCGAGTTCGAACGTCGGTTTAAAGCGCGAATCGGCGATCCTCATGCACCATGCATCGCAGATGCCGGGGCGCTGTCAAAAGAGGCCGAACTGTTGTCCCCTTAGAACCGGCCGCGTGAAAAGGTCGGTGCGCAGTTCCAGGCGCTCGTTTTCGAGGCCAAGCCGCTTTCTCGCCAGCTTGAATTGCATGGCGATTTGCGACGCATAGGGTCCGCTGCCGCGCTGGCGCTGGCCGAAGGCGGGATTGTAATCCTCGCCGCCGTGCATCGAGCGGAGAATATTGATCACTCGGGCGGCGCGATCGGGATAAGCGTCGGCGAGCCATTCCCGGAACAGCTCCTTGATCTCCAGCGGCAGCCGCAGCAGCACGTAGCCCGCTTCGCGCGCGCCGGCGTCCTTCGCGGCCTCCAGAATGCTTTCGATCTCGTGATCGTTGAGCGCCGGTACGATCGGCGCCACCATGACGGCGACGGGAATGCCGGCCTCTGAGAGCTGCCTGATTGCCGCGAGCCGGCGGTCGGGCGTTGCGGCGCGAGGCTCCATTTTGCGGGCGAGCCTGCGGTCTAGCGTCGTGATGGAGACGGCAACCTTGGCCAGTCCGTCGGCCGCCATCGGCGCCAGGATATCGATGTCGCGGGCAACCAGCGCCGACTTGGTCACGATGCCGACCGGATGGCGGGCGCGCGCGAGCACTTCGAGGACCGATCGCGTCACGCGCCGCTCGCGCTCGATGGGCTGATAGGGATCGGTATTGGCACCAAGCGCGATTGTTTGCGGGGTATATTTCGGCGCGGCGAGTTCTTTTTCGAGGAGTTCTGCCGCATTCGACTTGACGTAAAGCTTGGTTTCGAAATCGATCCCGGCGGAATGGCCGAGATAGCAGTGCGTCGGCCGCGCGTAGCAATAGATGCAGCCATGCTCGCAGCCCCTGTAGGGATTGATCGAGCGATCAAAGGAAATGTCGGGACTGTCGTTGCGCGAGAGGATGCTCTTGGCGCTGTCCTCGAATACTTCAGTCTTGAAGGCGTCGAGCGACGACAGGCTTTCCCAGCCGTCGTCGAAGGCTGCGGCTGTGGCGGCTTCGAAGCGGCCCGTGTGGTTCGAGCGGGCGCCGCGCCCGTGCCGCCGCCCAGCCTCAATTCCGGGGCGGGAAACCACCTTCTCTGCCATATGTTTCCGCTTTTTCATGTCGTGTGTTCTGGCCCGTGATTTGGGACTTTGAGTTCCCAATTGACGTTAGCACAGCACGAGGAACAAAGAAAGAACAAAATCTGATCAAACCCGCACAAGTTCGCGACACCTCCACCGTTATTTGCCTACCTATCGAGCAGTAGCGCGCTTGCGCTCGTCTCACTCTCTCGCCCGCCTTGTGAGCCGCGCGCACGCGTGCCAGAGAGCATTTCCATGATCTCCGTCGTCATCCCCACGCTCAATTCCGATCGCTCATTGGCC
The DNA here is from genome assembly GCA_963732525.1 of uncultured Alphaproteobacteria bacterium. Classification (GTDB taxonomy): domain Bacteria; phylum Pseudomonadota; class Alphaproteobacteria; order Rhizobiales; family Hyphomicrobiaceae; genus Hyphomicrobium_B. The sequence goes on along the minus strand of CAVSZX010000018.1, from coordinate 116,154 downwards.
GGGACACTCAGCGCCCTCGTTCCGGCGGCGGTCGAGGGTTTCGTGCGCGAAGTCATCGTCGCCGACGGCGGCTCGAGCGATGCCACGGCAACGATCGCCGACGGCGCCGGCGTAAGCTTTATCAGCGGCGAAAGAAGTCGAGGCGCGCAGCTATCGGCCGGGGCGCGGGCCGCGCGCTTTCCCTGGTTGCTGTTCTTGCATGCCGATACCGTACTCGATGACGGCTGGATGCGCGAAGCGAGTGGCTTCATGCACGCGGTCGATACTGGTTCCCGGTCTCCGGCGGCGGCCGTGTTCCGTTTCAAACTCGACGACGGCGGCATGGCGCCGCGCAGTCTCGAAATGCTGGTGCAAGCGCGCTGTCGATTATTGCGGCTTCCCTACGGCGATCAGGGGCTCCTCATTTCGCGAGCTCTATACAATGAGATCGGCGGCTTCCGGCCGTTACAGCTGATGGAAGACGTCGATATCATCCGCCGCCTCGGCCGCCGGCGCGTCGTGCTTCTGAAGACGGCGGCCTTGACGTCCGCGCAACGCTACCGGCGCGAAGGGTATCTGCGGCGCATGCTCCGCAACGGCGTTTGCATTTCACTTTATGGCCTCGGCGTTTCGCCCGAGCGCATCGCCACGCTTTATGAAAAACGCGTATCCGACCCGGGCAAAGCGCCATGAATTCGGCCGCGCGGGCGCGATTTTGGCCGCGCCTCGTCATCATGGCGAAGGAGCCGGTCGCCGGCCGGGTGAAAACGAGGCTGGCGCGTGATGTCGGCGCCGTTCAGGCGACCCGCTTTTTCCGCACCAACCTTGCCGTCACGGTCCGCCGTTTGGGATGTGACCGGCGCTGGCAAACGATCCTCGCCGTCGCTCCTGATGCCGCGCTGAAGAGTTCGATGCTACCGGCCGGGCCTTTGCGCATGAGCCAGGGCGGCGGCGATCTCGGCGTACGTCTGGGGCACATTTTCAGCGCTGCCCCGGCTGGACCGCTCGTCATCATCGGCGCCGATATCCCAAACATCAATGCGCGCGACATAGCCGCGGCCTTTGCCGGGCTTCGCGGAGCCGATGTCGTGTTCGGCCCCTCGAGCGACGGTGGCTATTGGCTCGTCGGCTTGAGCGCCCGCGCCCGTCGAAGCGCCAACTTTGCCGGAATTCGCTGGTCGACGGCCTTTGCGCTCGCAGACAGCAAGGCGGCGCTCCTCGCGTTCCGCGTTAGTGAAATTACATCGAAAGACGACGTCGACGATGGCGCCGGCCTCGCGCGCTTTACGCCATGCGCCGGCCGGCTCATTTGTTGAGCCTCATATCTTTCCGCGCCGGTGCTCCTCGAGCCGCGGCATGATCTCGACCAGGTTGCAGGGCCGGTGGCGGGCGTCGAGCTGGTACTTGAGAATGCCGTCCCAGGCGTCGCGGCAGGCGCCCGGCGAACCCGGCAGGCAGAAGATATACGTCCCGTGGGCGACGCCGCCGCAAGCCCGCGACTGCATCGTCGAGGTCGCGACCTTTTCAAACGAGAGCATGTGAAAGAGGGTCGCAAAACCCTCGATCTCCTTCTCGAACAGCGGTTTCACGGCTTCCGGCGTCACGTCGCGCCCGGTAAATCCGGTGCCTCCGGTCGTGATGACGCAATCGATCGAGGGGTCCTTGATCCACTCTTCGACCTTGGCGCGGATCGCCGTCACATCGTCCCTGACGATGGCGCGGTCGGCAAGCACGTGCCCGGCCTCGGCGATGCGTCCGGCCAGGAAATCTCCCGACTTATCCTCCGCGGCCGAGCGCGTATCGGACATGGTGAGCAGGGCGATGCGCACCGGAACGAAGGTGAGATTTTCGTCGATACCGGCCATGCGTCGCGCCCTTTCCTGCAGATGCCGTCGAGGCTGCCAATCTGGCGGCAACCTCAAGGCACGTCCACTGAGAAGCGCAGGGAGGCCTACGCCGCCTCGAGACCGTCACCGGCCGAGCGCTTGGCCGAGACCGAGACCGGTACACAAACATCGGCGCGGATATCTTGCGACGTATAGCGGTGGGGATTGTCGAGGAAGATCATGACTATCGGCCGGTGATCGTCGAAACGCAGGCCGTTCGGGGCATCGAAGACGGTATAGAATCCGGCGACTTCGGCGCGCAACGGCTGGAAGGCTCCGGCCTTGCGCAAGCGCACGTAGGAGCCGCCGGGCAGCGTCTGGGCGCCGAGTTCGCGGATGGCGCGCTCTTCGAACAGCGGGTTGAGATCGACGCAGGCGTCGTAGCGGCAGTTTTCAGCGGCAATCATCTGGGGATTGTCGCGCATCATGCCGTAACCGCGCGTGACGGTGGCGCCGAAGCCGTGCTTGGAGACCCAGGAAGACATCCGCTCCCAGGCTTCGGGCGCCGACGTTTCATAGGCCCCGGTGGCGCGCACATAGGCCAGTCGCGAGGGTCTGAGATAGACGAGGCCGCTTTTCATCGTTGCCAATTCCTTACTTCCCGCCGAAAAGATGTAATCATATCATCTGTAATAGGATTGATCCGACAATAACCCTTTGGCGGCTTTAATCCGCTTAAGTGATCTCGTAAAAATCGAGGCAAACGGCGCTTGCGATGGCGAGAGCCGCGCGGCAATTGCGCATAGGGTTTCTTTTCCGCTAAGCGGTCGCGGCGAGCTTGCTCTTGATCGCCAGCAGATCCTGCCAGGCGAGCTGTTTGGCCGCAGGCGTTCTGAGCAGATACGCCGGATGCAGCGTTGCGACAGCCGGAATGCGCGCGCCGGCGATCTCGATGTCGCGCCACTTGCCTCTGAGCCGCATGATGCCTTCTTGCGCACCAAGTACTTCCTTGGCCGCGGCGCCGCCGAGCGCCACCACCAGCCTTGGTTTCACCAAGATCATCTGCCGCTCGAGAAACGGCCGGCAAGCCAGCGCTTCCTGCGGCGTCGGGGTGCGGTTCCCCGGGGGCCGCCAGTAGACGATATTGGCGATGTGCACGTCCGCCTCAGTCATTCCGATCGCGGCCAGCATTTTGTCCAGGAGCTGCCCGGCGCGGCCGACAAAGGGCTTGCCTTCGATGTCCTCGTCGCGGCCCGGCGCTTCCCCGATCAGCATCAGCGGCGCCTGGGGCGCGCCGCGATAGAAACAAAGGTTGGTCGCCGTCGCCTTCAGCGCGCAGCCGTCGAAGGCGCGGAGCGCGGCTTCGAGCGCCTCGAGGCTGTGCGCGGCGGTCGCGACGCGGCGCGCCTCGGTTTCGGCGGCGCTGGGTGCGAGCGGCGTCTGCGGGCGGGAGAGGTCGGCACGCGGCTCAATCAATGCCGGAGCGGCGGGCCGGGCCACTGTTGCAGGTCGCGATGGCCCTGCAACGGGCGCAGGCTGCAGTGATAACGGCTTGAGTGCGGGTGAGGGTTCGCCTAGTGCAGGCACGGACGGCGGCCCGCGATCCGGCCAATGAAAGGTGCTTCCCGGAGCGGCCCCGCCCCGTTCGAGCCAGTCGATTGGCATATCGCCCACGACGGCATCCGCCCCCATCGCCCGTTGCCAGTCGAGGAGTGCCAGGATTTCGTCTCTCGTCAGCTCGTGCGTCATACGCTGCCCAGTCTCATGCGGTGCCGACACTAATCGAGACCGCGTTGCTTTGCACGCCGCTCGCCCAAAGGCGCCGCCGGCCGGCACGGATGCGTGGATAACCCGCCTTGACGCAGGTCCACGCCAGCCATAATCGGAACGCGCAACCTAAGTTGAGGACCATCGAACCATGGCAGCAAACGGCGCACGCGACGGCGCATCAAAGGGCGCAGAACTGCCGCCTCGCGAGGCAATGGAATTCGACTGCGTCATCGTCGGCGCCGGGCCGGCCGGACTTTCGGCTGCTATCCGCCTGAAGCAGCTTGCGGCAGCGAGCGGCAGGGACGTCTCAGTCGTGGTCCTTGAAAAGGGGTCTGAACCGGGTGCCCACATCCTTTCCGGCGCCGTCATCGACCCGATCGGCCTCAACCGTCTCATTCCGGATTGGCAGGCGAAAAGCGCGCCCGTCGATACCCCGGTGCTCGCGGATCGCTTCCTGGTACTCGGGCCTGCAGGCGAAATGCGCATACCCAACTGGCCGATGCCACCGCTGATGAAGAACCACGGCAACTACATCGTCAGCCTCGGGGCGTTGTGCAAATGGCTCGCCGAACAGGCGACGGAACTCGGCGTCGAGATCTATCCCGGGTTCGCCGCAGCCGAAGTGCTTTACGACGGCAAGGGCGCCGTCATCGGCGTCGCGACCGGCGACATGGGCGTCGGTCGCGAGGGGGAGATAAAGGATACCTTCGTCCGCGGCATGGAACTCAAGGGCAAGTATACCTTGATCGGCGAAGGCGTCCGAGGTTCGCTCTCAAAGCAGCTCATCAAGAAATACGCCCTCGACAAGGGCCACGAGCCGCAGAAATACGGTATCGGCATCAAGGAGCTTTGGCAGGTAGCGCCGGAAAGGCACCAGCGCGGCCTGGTACAGCACACTTTCGGCTGGCCACTCGGCAACAGTACGGGCGGCGGCTCGTTCCTCTATCACTACGGCGACAACCTCGTCTCCGTCGGCTTCGTCGTGCATCTCAATTACGCGAACCCGTATCTCTCGCCCTATGACGAATTTCAGCGCTTCAAGACACACCCCGCCATCCGCGACGTCTTCGACGGCGGCAAGCGCATCGGCTACGGCGCCCGCGCCATTACCGAGGGCGGCTGGCAGTCGATGCCCGATCTCGTCTTCCCGGGTGGCGCGCTCATGGGCTGTGCCGCCGGCATGGTCAACGTTCCGCGCATCAAGGGATCACACAACGCCATGCTGTCGGGGATCGCCGCGGCGGAGGCAGCGTTCGCGGCGATCGGCGCCGGCCGGGCGCACGACAGGCTCACGTCCTACGAGCAGACGGTCAGGACCGGCGAGATCGCCGCCGACTTGAAACGCGTCCGCAACGCCAAGCCGCTCTGGTCCAAACTCGGCACGGCGTTCGGTGTGGCGCTCGGCGGCATGGACATGTGGCTCAACACTCTCATTCCCGGTGTCGGGCTCGGCTACACGCTGAAGCATGGCAAGACCGATCCCGAGGCGACGGGCAAGGCCGGCCGCTACAAGCCGATCGCCTATCCCAAGCCCGACGGCAAATTGACTTTCGACCGGCTGACGAACGTTTCGTTCTCAGGTACCAATCACGAGGAAGACCAGCCGGTTCACCTGAAGCTCGCCGATCCCTACATTCCCGTCGCCGTCAATCTTCCCGATTACGCCGAGCCGGCACAGCGCTACTGCCCCGCCGCCGTCTACGAAATCGTGACCGACGAAAAAGGCCGTCCGCGGTTCCAGATCAATGCGCAAAACTGCGTCCATTGCAAAACGTGCGACATCAAGGACCCGAGCCAAAACATCACCTGGACGTGCCCCGAAGGCGGCGGCGGTCCGAACTATTCTGGCATGTGATGAAGGACGTCGAACCGCCTCCGCCTTCAAGACATCAAGCAGGCGGCGGCGGTCCGAACCAATCAGGAATGTAATTCTCGCGTTGCGCCATTTTCGCCTAAACCGTGCTCATTCTAAACTGCCGTCGCGCTATTTTGGACTTTGAGCAAAAGCGGGGCTCGTGGGATTTGCGAGTTCACGCGCAAAAATGCCGGCTGGCGCCGCGAAATGCGTCTTCGCCTCGCCCGTGCCCTATAGTGACGTCAAACATGCGCCGAACGGGGCGCCGAAGGTCAACCCAGACATCCATGCACAGCCCATTTGGCCGGTCTTGCAGTGGGTTGCTGTTTTTTAATTGAAAGCAGGTCGCCAAAACTCCGGCAGTCTTGCTAAACTTCACATTCAGCGGAGTCGGCCGTGGTCTGGCCGGTAGAATTTGGGGATATCACTCATGCACTTGCGTCGTGGACGGCTGTTCTTGTTCGGTCTGGGCGCGTCAGCGCTGGCGGCTCTGGTCACCCAGGCGCCCGCTCGTTCGCCCGACATCGAACCGGCCACGGCGCGCTCGCTGCTCGGTAATTATCTCGCCGGCCGTTTCGCCAAGGCCCAGCAGGACACCGAAAACGCTGCCGACTTCTACACCCGCGCCCTCTCCCAAGACCCGAAGAACGAAGTGCTGCTCGAGCAGGCCTTCCAGATGGAAGTCATGAACGGCAATTGGGAGCGCTCGCTGCCCCTCGCCGAGCAGCTTGCCGCCACGCAGCCCTCGCATCGCATGTCGCGTTTCCTGCTCGGCATCGCCGCCTTCAAGGCCGGCGATTTCGCCAAGGCGGACGAAAACTTCAAGGCGGCGGCCGAAAATCCCATCGGCGAGCTGACGAGCGCTATCGCCCGCGGCTGGACCAAGCTCAAGGCCGGAGATTCCAAAGGCGCGCTCGAAGCCGTCGATCTGCCCAAGCAGCCGGAATGGGCGCAGTTCTATCTTCGCTATCACCGCGGCCTCATGGCCGACATCGCCGGCAAGAAGGATGAGGCGCAGACAGCGTTCGAGCGCATGTTCAAGCAGGACAGCCGAACACTGCGAACTGCGCTCGCCTATGCCCAGCACGCGGCCCACAACGGCGACTACAAGCAGGCGGCCACTGTTCTCAAGGATCAATTCCAGAAATCGCAGGGCGATGCCCATCCGCTCGCCAAGAACCTGCGCGACCGCATCGAAAAAAAGGAAAAAGTGCCGCTGCTCGTCACCGAACCGCAGGAGGGCTTGGCAGAAGTCTTCTACGGACTCGGTGAAGCCCTGACCGGCGAAGGCGGCGTCAGTCTCGGCACCATCTACCTGCAGCTCGCGCTCTATGCGAAGCCCGACCATGCCTTCGCGCTGGCGGCGCTTGCCAACGCCCAGGAGACCGCGCGCCGTTACGACGATGCCATCGCTACGTACGACAAGATCCCGAAGGGTTCGGCGCTGCAGACCGCGATCGACATCCGCAAGGCCTTCAATCTCAATTCGCTCGACAAGCAAACCGAGGCCGAGGCGGTTCTCGAGGGTATCGCCAAGGCCGATCCGCGCGATCTGCGCCCGCTCGAAGCGCTGGGCAACATCATGCGCTCGCGCAAGAAGTACGCAGATGCAGTCACATATTTCAGCAAGGCCATCGATATCATCGGCAAGCCCGATGCCCGCCACTGGGGCTACTATTACGCCCGCGGCACGGCCTACGAGCGTCTGAAGAAGTGGCCACTCGCCGAGAAGGATTTGAAGCGCGCGCTGGCGCTGGCACCCGACCAGGCCCTGGTGCTCAACTACCTCGGTTATTCCTGGATAGACCAGGGCCGCAACATGAAGGAAGGCATGAAACTGATCGAGAAGGCCGTGCAGATGAAGCCCGATGACGGCTACATTGTCGACAGTCTCGGCTGGGCTCACTACAAGCAGGGCAGCTATAAGGACGCTGTGCGCTATCTCGAGCGCGCCGTCGAGATAAAGCCCGAAGACCCGACGCTCAACGATCACCTTGGCGATGCCTTCTGGCAGGTCGGGCGCGAGCGCGAGGCCCGCTTCCAGTGGGGTCAGGCGCTGAGCCTCTCGCCCGAGCCGGAGGATATCGAGAAGATCAAGACGAAGCTCGACCGCGGCCTTCCCGCCAAGGCGGAAGCCAAGTCGACCAAGAGCCGTCAGGCGCAGCGCTTGGAAAATTCGCGCCGCCGGAGCGAGAACCGATCGGGTCCTGCCAAGGGCGCCGTCGAGTAATGCTCGCGCAGGTAGTGCGGGGCTGGGACTCCTGATACATATGAACGGGCGCTTCGGGCGCCCGTTTTCATATTTCTCGGGGGTGACATGCCGGCCATTCAGGAATTCGCTCCCGCCAAGATCAACCTGACGTTGGATGTCCTGGGCAAACGGGCCGACGGCTTCCATGAGCTGAAAAGCCTCGTCGCCTTCGCCAATATCGGCGACCTGATCGCGCTCGATACTGCCAAGCCGGTCTCAGTCACGACGTCGGGACCCTTCGCCGGATCGATTGCCGGCGCCAACCTCGTCGCCACCACGCTCGCCATGCTGGCGGAGTTCGACCAGGGATTGCTGCTCGGTGCGGTGCATCTGGAAAAGTTTCTCCCCGTCGCCGCAGGCCTCGGCGGAGGTTCGTCCGACGCCGCCGCGGTCCTCCGCGCCGTCCGCCGCGCCAATCCGGCAAGCGAGGGTCAGATCGATTGGGCCCGCTTGGGGCGCCGTCTCGGCAGCGACGTGCCCGTCTGTCTGCAATCCCGCCTCTCGTGGATGACCGGTCTCGGTGAAAGCGTGACGCCGATCGATCTCCCGACGCCATTCCGGCTCGCGGCCCTGGTGGTCAATCCACGCATCCCGGTTGCCGCCGACAAGACCGCGCGGGTCTATTCGGCCCTTGCGGCGCCACCGCTGTCCGAGAAGTTCGCGCCGCCCGCCTTGCCGGTCATGGAGGACGCGGGCGACGTGCTGGCGCTCATTTCGTCCGGCTCGAACGCCCTCGAGTTTGCGGCCCGCGAGGTGGTACCGGCGATCGAGACCGTGCTCGCGGAACTCCGCAATCTCGCAGGGCAGAAGCTGGTGCGCATGTCGGGCGGCGGTCCAACGTGCTTTGCGCTGTTCGACGACTTGGAAATTGCCGGCGCCGCGGCAGATACCCTGCGCCTAAAGCACGCCGGCTGGTGGATCGAAGAGACGATGCTGGGGTGAGGCGCGTGCGGCGTCAATGATTGCGGTTGATGCAGAAGGTGATGACCTTCTCCAGCGCGTCCTTGACATAGCCGTTGGGGAAAATCGCCAGCGCATCCCGCGCCATCGTCCCATACGAGCGCGCCCGTTCCATGGTCGCCTCCAGCGCCTTGTGCCGCTTCATCAGCCCCACGGCCTGATCGAGGTCGTCGTCCTTGATGTCGCCCTCGACGATGGTGCGGTTCCAGAAGGCGCGTTCCTCGCTCGAGCCGCGGCGGAACGACAGGATGACGGGGAGCGTAATCTTACCCTCGCGGAAGTCGTCGCCGATCGATTTGCCGAGCCGCTGGCTGTCGCCGGCGTAGTCGAGCGCATCATCGACGAGCTGGAAGGCGAGGCCGAGATTTTTGCCGTAGGATTTGAGCGCCGTCTGCTCGTCGGCTGGCCGCTTGGCCAGCGCCGGGCTCACTTCGGCGGCGGCCGAAAACAGCGCCGCCGTCTTGGCGTTGATGATGGCGAGATATTCGTCTTCCGTTGTCGCCGTATTCTTGGCGGCGGCGAGCTGCATGACTTCGCCTTCCGCAATCGTCGCGGCGGCGTGCGACATGATCTTCAAGACGGGCAGCGAGCCGACGTCGACGAGCATGCGGAACGCTTGTCCCAGTAGGAAGTCACCGACCAGAACGCTCGCCTGGTTACCCCAGATCATGCGCGCCGTCTTGCGCCCGCGTCGCGTCGCGCTTTCGTCCACGACGTCGTCGTGCAGCAGCGTCGCGGTGTGCATGAACTCGACCGCGGAGGCGACGCGGATGTGGCCCGTGTCCTGATAGCCGACGAGCTTGGCGGCCGCGATGGTCAACATCGGGCGCAGCCGCTTGCCGCCGGAATCGATCAGATGGTGGGCGAGTTCCGGGATCATCTCGACATCGGAAACGGCCTTGTCGAGAATGATGCGGTTGATGGCCTGCATATCGTCCGCGACGATGTCGAGCAGGGGCTTCAAATCCTGCGCGCTGTCGCGTGCGTCATCAAACTGTAAAACCCGGCCCAAAGCGGTTCCCCAACGTATTGATCTCGCACCCGATATACCGGTTCAAACCTACCTTGGCCAGTCAGGCGGATTGGCGCATGGGACGGACGCGAATTGGCGGATGGCGACATATGGCGTATTTTGCTCTCGTATGCGCGATCTCCTCCTGACCAACGACCTCGTCCTCCTGAACTTCGCCGCCGCCATCCTAAGGGATGCCGGCATCGAAGCGCTTGTTTTTGATCAGCATATGAGCTTTGCCGAGGGCTCGATCGGAGCCTTTCCGCGCCGCCTTGTGGTGGCCGACGCGTTGTTCGTCGCGGCCGCCAATGCCTTGCGCGATGCCGGGCTCGGGAGCCATTTGCATGACAACGACTGAAGGGCATACGGGTGCGCTGCCCTTGACCGAGGACAAGTTCCTAGGCGATCGCCTGACCATAAGTCAGCCGCGCCAGGGCTATCGCGCCGGCGTCGATGCGGTTTTGCTCGCCGCCTCCATTCGCGCTGGCGGCGAAGGCCCTCGCACCCTGCTCGACATCGGCGCCGGCGTCGGCACGGTCGGGCTGTGCGCCGCGTCGCGCATCCCTGGCCTCGACGTCACGCTGCTGGAACGCGAAGCGGCGCTGGTTGAGATCGCGCGCCAGAACATCGCCGCCAATGATCTGCAAGCGCGTGTCCGTGCCGTCGCGGGAGACGTCACGGCCTCTGCAACCCAAATCGCGGCGGTCGGGCTACAGCTCGGAAAGTTTCGATTGCGTGGTCGCCAATCCGCCGTTCCATGACGAGGGCGCGGGCACGCGCTCGCAGTTTCCACTGAAGGACGGCGCGCATGCCATGGCCGCCGACGCGCTCGACGACTGGGTGCGCTTCATGGCCCGCATGGTCCGCCCTTCGGGCCGCGCGACCATGATTCACAAGGCAGAGGCTTTGCCGCGCATACTCACGGCGTTCGAGTCGCGCTTCGGTGCACATTCTCGTCTTCCCAATTTTCCCGCGTTCCGGCGAAAGCGCCATCCGCGTGATCGTGACGGCTGTGAAAGGTTCGCGCGCGCCGCTTGAACTGCGGCCCGGCCTCGTGCTCCATGGCGAGGCTCACGGCTTCACGCCGCAAGCAACGGCGATTTTGCGTCATGGAGCGGCGTTGACAATGTGATGTCCGGCGATTTAGGAGCCATCAATGACAACCCGCGAAAGGATACTTGTAGTGATCGATGTAGTTGGGAGATTCTTGGTAATTCCGACGCTTGTGAGTTGCGTCCTTTTTTCTTCGCCGGCAAACGCGGCCAATTTACATGTTGTCCCTTATTCGGAGGCTCTGCGGTTAATGGACGATGGCAAGATTTCCTCGATCACAATCCGTGGTGCTAACATCGATTACCCAACTCAGGAGGGTTCGTTCAAAACGACGCAGCCACCGACAAGTGCACTTCTCGGCAAAGCGCTAAGCAAAGGTGTAGCCGTAAACGCTTTGGCGTTTGAAGAAGACACAAATTCGGCCGCGTATGTCCTTCTATCCTGGCTTCCCCTGCTTGCATGGCTGGTGTCGCTTTGGCTCTTTGTGGCGCGGCCCCTCTATGCTATCGGCGAAAGCTCGACCGATATTTGCCCTTGGTCGGAAAACCTGAAAATCAATCGAGAAATTGAACCGTCCCATGTGGCCCTTCTCGCGCAAGAACGTCGTTCCCGTCCTCCGCTTCGCCGGCACCATCGGCATGGTGACGCCGCTGCGTCCGGGGCTCTCGATCTCCGCCGTCGCGGCGGCAATAGAAAAGGCCTTCAAGCTCTCGAAACTCCCCTCCGTCGCGGTCGTGATCAATTCGCCCGGCGGCTCGCCCGTTCAATCCAACCTCATTTTCAAGCGCATCCGCCAGCTCGCCGAGGAGAACGAAAAAAGGTCTACGTCTTCTGCGAGGACGTCGCGGCTTCCGGCGGCTATTTCCTCGCCATTGCGGGCGATGAAATCTACGCTGATCCCTCGTCCATCGTCGGCTCCATCGGCGTCATTTCGGCCAGCTTCGGCTTCGTCGAAGCTATCGACAAGCTCGGCATCGAGCGCCGCGTCTATACCTCGGGGCGCTCGAAGAGCACGCTCGATCCCTTCATGCCCGAGAACGCCGACGATGTGGCACGCATCAAGGCCATCCAGCGCGACGTGCACGACGTCTTCATCGGCCTCGTCAAGGAGCGTCGCGCCGGCAAGCTCAAGGCGCACGACGACGAACTATTCTCCGGCGCCTTCTGGGCCGGGCCCAGGGCCTATGAACTCGGCCTCATCGACGGCATCTCGGACGTGCGTTCAAAAATGCGCGAGCTGCACGGCGAGGACGTCAAATTGCAGATCGTCGAGATGCAGAAGGGCGGCTTGCTGTCTCGCTTCCGCCGCCTGGCGCCTGCGACGGACCAACATCTCCCGAGCCTTGCTTTTGCCGATGATCTGGTGTCCGCTATCGAGACCCGGGCGCTGTGGTCGCGCTACGGGATTTGACCACAAGGGTTTGGGTTTAAGAGATCGCGCCGATGCCACCAGTTATTTTCGCCGCTGTGATCGGAGCAGGGCTCTATGCCGGCTATAAGCTCTTTACCAAACTGATCGAGCAGGCCCAGACCCCGCCGCGCTCCGACAGCCGAACGCCAGCGCCGCGAGGCGACGGCCGCTGCCGGTGAGCCCAGGAATTTGGGCGGCCTCGAATGGGACGAAAAGGCCGGTGCCTACCGTCCGAAGAAGGGCGCCTGATTCCCCCTCTCCCCATTTCTGCACTTAATGGGGAGAGGGTTGGGGTGAGGGGCGGCCGCTTGCACTGGAGTTCTAGGCCGCCCCTCACCCTAGCCCTCTCCCCGTATAGGACGGGGAAAGGGGAGGCTTGGAGCGGGTGACAAGGGGGGCGAACAGCGTATAGTGCCCCGAAATTCATCAGCTCCGAGTTTGACATAGATGCCTCAGAAGACGGCCAAGACGTCTGGATCAAAGACTGCGCCCGCCGCCGGCGCCAAGAGCGCCGCAAAGGGTGACACGGACACGATATCCGACGCACCCGACTTGCGCCCGCGCGCCTCGTTCCAAGATCTGATCCTGCGGCTGCAGACGTTCTGGGGCGCGCAAGGCTGCGCCATCCTGCAACCCTACGACATGGAAGTCGGCGCCGGCACCTTTCATCCGGCGACGACGCTGCGCGCGCTTGGCCCTAAGCCCTGGGCCGCGGCTTACGTTCAGCCCTCGCGCCGCCCCAAGGATGGCCGCTACGGCGAAAACCCGAACCGCCTGCAGCACTACTACCAGTTCCAGGTGATCATGAAGCCGTCGCCCCGCCAACATCCAGGAACTCTACCTCGCCAGCCTCGAGGCCATCGGCATCGATACGTCGGTGAACGACATCCGCTTCGTCGAGGACGACTGGGAAAGCCCGACGCTCGGCGCCTGGGGCTTGGGGTGGGAAGTGTGGTGCAACGGCATGGAAGTATCGCAATTCACCTACTTCCAGCAGGTCGGCGGCTACGACTGCAATCCCGTTTCCGGCGAAATCACCTACGGTCTCGAACGCCTCGCCATGTACGTGCAGGGCGTCGACCGCGTCTTCGACCTGAATTTCAACGGCCGCGAGGATGCGAAGAAGCTCACCTATGGCGACATCTACCTTCAGTCCGAGCAGGAGTATTCGCGCTTCAATTTCGAGCACGCCGATACGGGCATGCTGCTGCGCCATTTCAAGGACGCGGAAACCGAATGCAAGGCGCTGCTCTCTGCGGGTGCGCCTTCCGACTCCCCTGCGGGTGAGCCGGCCGGAAGGCGCGAACGGAACGCCACCTTCTGGCGCTTCCCGCCTATGACCAGTGCATCAAGGCGTCCCACGTTTTCAACCTGCTCGATGCCCGCGGCGTGATCTCCGTGACGGAACGGCAGAGCTACATCCTGCGCGTCAGAGACTTGGCAAAAGCCTGCTGCGGCGCCTGGCTGAATACAGAAGGAGGAAGGGCATGACGATGGATTTGTTGATTGGGCTCCTTGTGGCGGTGGTACCGCTGTTCGTGGTCGGATACCTGATGTTGAAGGACAAGAAGCCGATCTTCCGCATGTATCTCGCCATGCTTGCCATCGCGCTTGGGTATCTGGGGTGACCGGCGCGCTCGAGGACATCGGCGCGAAGGTTATGGGCGGCCATATGACGATGCCCGAGGCGAACAAGGCAGCCGCTCCGGCCGCCGAAGCGCCGGCCGCGACGGAGCCGGCGAAGGCTCCGGAAAAAGCCGCTGAAACGCCACCTCCTGCTCCCGCACCTGAAAAGGCCGCTGACGCCCCGGCGCCGGCGCCTGAGCAATCGGCCGATGCTCCTGCCGAGCCGGAGGCCGCGCCCGGCGATGCCGAGGGTGAGCCGCCGCCGGCACCTGAAGCGCCTGGAGATGCACCTGCCGACGCTCCTGCCGATGCGCCACCCGCCGATGGCCAGCAGCAGGCCCCGGCCGACTGAGCCTTAAATTCCGCCTCCCCGTGCGAACCATCGCGGATCGCCTGGGGAGGCGGCGCATCCCGCAGAGGCGCGCCGCCGTTCGATCCGCACGCCGTTCGCGACGCAGCACGGCCTCGGTCCCGAAGAAGACAGAACTCCGGCGCCGCACTTCGCTTTCTTCCCCCGATCCCTTTTGCATTGGTCCTGAATGTCCGAACTCCTGCTCGAACTCCTGTCCGAAGAAATCCCGGCGCGCATGCAGGCGCGTGCGGCCGACGATTTGAAGCGCCTCGTCACCGAGGGCCTCAAAGCCCGCGGCCTCGAAGTTGGCGAAGCGCGCTGCTTTTCGACGCCCGGCGTCTGACGCTCGTCGTCGCCGGCGTGCCGGCCAAATCGCCCGCCGTGTCCGAAGAGCGCAAGGGCCCGCGCACCAACGCCCCGGAACAGGCCGTGCAGGGCTTCCTGAAGGCGGCGGGCCTCGCCAAGCTTGCGGATGCCGAGATCGTAAAGGACGAGAAAAAAGGCGATTACTACGTCGCGAAAATCGACAAGCCCGGCCGCGCCGCGGCGGAGATCATCGCCGAGACGGTAAACGAGGTTCTGACCAGGTTTCCCTGGCCAAAATCCATGCGCTGGGGTTCCAATCCGTTCCAATGGGTTCGTCCTTTGCAGTCCATTCTTTGCCTTCTCGGGTCCAGAATAGTGCCCGGCGAAGGGGCGGGGATAACTTTTTCCGACGAAACGCGCGGCCACCGTTTTCTGGGTCCCGAACCGATTAAGGTTAAGAGCTTTGCCGATTACGAGGCGAAGCTCGAGAAGCAATTCGTCATCCTCGATTCCGGCAAAGCGCATCGCGCTCATCGCCGAACAGGCGAAGGCGCTCGCCAAGGAGGCGAAGCTCGAACTCGTCGAGGACGAGGCGCTGCTGGCCGAGAACGCCGGCCTCACCGAATGGCCCGTCGTGTTGATGGGGTCGTTCGACAAGGAATTTCTCGCCGTGCCGGGCGAGTGCCTGACGACGTCGATGAAGTCGCACCAGAAATGTTTTTCGCTGCGCGATCCCAAGTCGAAAAAGCTGACAAATAAATTCCTGCTGGTCTCGAACCTGGTCGCGACCGATGGCGGCGCGCAGATCACCTCGGGCAACGAAAAGGTCATTCGCGCCCGTTTGAGCGACGCCAAGTTTTTCTGGGACCAGGACCTGAAGAAGCCGCTGGATGAAATGGCGATCCAGCTTTCGGGTATCACCTTCCACGAAAAACTCGGGAGCCAGAAGGATCGCGTCGAGCGCGTCTCGGAGTTGGCGCACCAGATCGCGGGCGCGGTCGACGCAAGTCCTGAAGATTCCCGCCGCGCCGCGCAGCTCTCCAAGGCCGATCTCGTCTCGGGCATGGTCGGCGAGTTCCCCGAGCTGCAAGGCCTGATGGGCCGCTACTACGCCGAGCACGCCGGCGCCAAGCCCGACATCGCGCGGGCAATAGAGCTGCACTACAAGCCCAAGGGCCCGACGGACAACGTTCCGCGCGAGGACCAGGGCGACGCCGTCGCCATTGCCGTTGCGCTCGCCGACAAGCTCGACATGCTCGTCGGCTTCTGGGCCATCAACGAGAAGCCGACCGGCTCCGGTGATCCCTATCAGCTCCGCCGCGCCGCGTTGGGCGTCATCCGCATCGTGCTCGAGAATGATTTGCGGTTGCCGCTGACGCGAAACATCGTCGCGCACATGCTTCATCTGCTGAATGCGGTCTATGCGGTTCGCATCGCTGGCCTGCAGAGATCGATCGACGATTCCGCATCGGCGCCACGGCTGGTACGGGCGGCGATGGACGTGCGAAGCAAGGACATCGAAGAGCTCGAAAGCGAACTTGAAGCGCAGATCAAGAGCGTTCCGTCACGAAGCGCCGACCTCCTCGCCTTCTTCGCCGATCGGCTCAAGGTCTTCCTGCGCGACGGCGGCAAGCGCCACGACCTCATCGACGCGATTTTCGCACTCGGCGGACAGGACGATCTCGCCCTCATAGTCCGCCGCGTCGAAGCTCTCGACGCCTTCCTCAAAACCGACGACGGCGCCAACCTGCTCAGCGGCGTCAAGCGCGCGGCCAACATCCTCTCGATCGAGGAAAAGAATGACAAGCGCTCCTACGCCGGCACCTACGAGACCAGGCTGCTTGCCGAAAAGGAAGAGCTGGCGCTCGCCGCCAAGATCGAGGAAGTGAAGCAGGACACCGTCGCCGCGATCAACGTCGAGAACTTCGCCGGCGCCATGCGCGCGTTGAGTGAACTGCGCGCGCCGGTCGATGCCTTCTTCGACAAGATCCTGGTCAACGCCGAGGATGCGCGCATCCGCGAAAATCGCTTGAAGCTCTTATCCGAAATCCGCGCTGCCACCGCGACCGTCGCCGATTTCTCGAAAATCGCCGGCTAATTGTCCTTGAAATTTCGGCGTCTATGGCCGTTTGCGACAATCGCGTGAAGGCCTGCGCGCGGACGCGCTTGTTTGTGACAGAGTTTCTCCGTCATCGACATGTCACTCTTAGCCTTTAGGGGAAGGGTCAAGTTTGGCGCGTGCCGGCCGGAACAAGACGTTCAATACGCCGGTCAGGTGGCACGCGCCTTCCCTTTGGATCTGTCTAGGGACCTAGGGATCGAAGCGTCGAAACGCGTTGGGAGCTGACGGAGTAAAACTAGAAGGCCCTCACCGACTAGCGCGGCAACCCCGCTACCGCGACCCCGCCAGCTCCCGGCGCATTTTGTTAACCAAAGTTGCGCCGCAAATCATCCCCATTCTACGCGATGCTGTTTCGGCTCGAAGCGAGCAATCGCTTCCCGAATTGAACGCTCCGACTTAAGTCTGAGTGCTCGCGTCGTCATAGGCTTCGCTTGCAGTGAGCCAGATTTCTTCCGCCTCCGACAACTGCTTAGCCAGACGTCCGCGCTCTTGCGCACACTGTTGCGCCTTGACCGGATCGCGCGAATAGAGATTGGCATCGGCAAGAATTGCATCGAGCGCGCTTATTTCGCGCGTGAGTTTTTCCACAACTTTTTCTGCGTCGGATACCGCTTTTTTGATAGGTGCCAATATCGAGCGCCGTTCGGCGGAGGCGCGCCGCTGGTCCGCGCGGCTCGCGCCGGCGCTATCCGTTATGTCCTTGTCTGCCGACCGCTCGCGCGATTTCTGACCCCGGTCACTTAACAGTTCGGCGCGATAGCTCTCCATGTCGCCGTCATACGATTTGACCGTGCCGTCCTTGACGATCCACAGCCGGTCGGCTGTGGCCTCGACGAGATGGCGATCGTGGCTGATCAGGATCACAGCGCCGTCATAATCCATCAGCGCATGGATTAGGGCTTCGCGGCTGTCGATGTCGAGATGGTTGGTCGGCTCGTCCAGGATCAGCAGGTTCGGCGCGTGGAAAGCGGTGAGCGCCAGCAGCAGCCGGGCCTTCTCGCCGCCTGACAGGTTCGCGCATTTGGTCTCCGCCTTGTCGGCGCTGAAGCCGAAGGCGCCGAGCTTGCCGCGCCGTTGCGCTTCGGTCGCGTCCGGCATCAGCTTCAGCATGTAATCGTAAGGCGTCGAGAGCGGATTGAGATCGTCGAGCTGATGCTGGGCGAAATACCCGGCTTCCACCTTGTGGGCGCCAAAGACATGCCCCGAAAGCGGTTTCAAGCGCCCGGCGATCAGTTTGGCGAAAGTCGACTTGCCGTTGCCGTTCTGGCCGAGCAGCGCAATGCGGTCGTCGTTGTCGATCCTGAGATCCAGGCCTCTGAGAATGGGCTTATCTTGCACGTATCCGGCGCTCGCGCCCTCGAGCCGCAGCAAGGGGCTCGCGATCGTCTTCGCCGGATTGGGCAAATGAAACGGCACGACGCGATCGTCGACCTGGGCTGCAATGGGTTGCATTTTGGCCAGCGCCTTGACGCGGCTCTGGGCCTGGCGCGCCTTGCTCGCCTTGGCCTTGAAGCGGTCGATGAAGGCCTGGATGTGCCGCCTTTGGTCGTCCTGCTTCTTCTTCAGCTTGAGTTCGAGGCGCTGCTTTTCCCGCCGCGCTTCCTCGAAGTCGTCGTAGCCGCCGGAGTAGAGCGTCAGCCGGCCGCGATCCAGGTGGAGTATCCAATCGACGGCCCGGTTCAGGAGGTCGCGGTCGTGGCTGACGATGAGCACGCTGTGGGGATAGCTTTTCAGATGGCTCTCGAGCCACATCGTGCCCTCGAGGTCGAGATAGTTCGTCGGCTCGTCGAGCAGTAAAATCTCCGGTTCGAGAAACAGGATGGCGCCGAGTGCGACGCGCATGCGCCAGCCGCCTGAAAATTCCCGGCAGGCGCGCTGCTGCGCATCTTCGTCGAAACCGAGACCAGAGAGGATCTGCGCCGCGCGCGACGGCGCCGAATGCGCGTGGATGTCGGAGAGGCGCAATTGGATTTCGCCGATCCGGTGCGGGTCGGTCGCGGTTTCTGCTTCCGCGAGCAGGCTGGCGCGCTCGGTGTCGGCGGAGAGCACCCAATCGATGAGGCTGGCGTCGCCGCCCGGCGCTTCCTGCGCGACGTGGCCGATGCGCGCGTTGCGCGGCGTCGAGATCGATCCGTCGTCGGGCGCGAGCTCGCCCTTCAACAGCCTGAGCAGCGTCGTCTTGCCGGCGCCGTTCCTTCCGATCAGGCCGACTTTGTGCCCGGGCGGAATTGCGGCGGTGGCGTTGTCGAGGATCGTCTTGCCCTCGATGCGATAGGTGAGATCGTTGATGTGCAGCATTTGCCACGCCGATTAGCGCGATTTGGCGCCGAACGGAAGCTTCCCCTCTCCCCGTCCTTCACGGGGAGAGGGTCAGGGTGAGGGGCGGCAACACCCACCGAGCAAGCGCCGCCCCTCACCCCAGCCCTCTCCCCGCTCCAAGTGAAACGGAGCGGGGAGAGGGAGCTTTGCTCAAATCGAAATCCCGAACCGCGCCAGGATCCTGCTCATCACCACGTAGGCGGCAAAGGTCAGCGCGATGGAAACCGCAAGGCTCGGCCAGAAGCCGAAGCCGCGCCAGAGCATCATGGGCAGCACGACGAACAAGACGAGCGAGGGCAGCACGTACCAGAAGATGTCGCGCGATAGTGTCGCGATCTTCGCCGTGTCGCCGGTCTCGCCGTAGAGCCATAGGAACGCCAGCAAAGACGTCAGGGGAAGCGAGGCGATGATGGCGCCAAGCGTGCTCGAGCGCTTGCCGAGTTCGCTGATCGCGACCACCGTCACCGCCGTGATCGCAATTTTGAGAGCGTATTGCAGCATCATCCCCTCTCCCCGTTTCTGCACTTAACGGGGAGAGGGCCAGGGTGAGGGGCAGCCGCTTGTTCGAACGTGTTGCCGCCCCTCACCCCAACCCTCTCCCCATAACAAGTGCAGGGTTATTGGGAGAGGGAGGTTTTCCCTAACCCGAGACGACCGGCTTCAGCGTCTCAAACAACAGCCGCTCCTGCGCCGCAATGTCGCCGACCGCGAGATGCGCGACAAACCAGTCCTGCACCATTTTGCACACCTGCGCCGGTTCGCGCTTCGCCAGCATGCGCGGATTGGAGAAGACCTGTAGATCCTCTTCCTTCCAGCCGAGCTTGCCCAGCTCGCCGATCAGCATGTCGTAGTCGGCCTTGACGGCGTTCTCGTGCTTGATCGGCGCCTTCGATCCTTCCTCGACGGCTTCGAAAATCGCCAGCATGTGATCATTGAACGACGTCGCGGTCTCCGGCGTCTGCATCATGTCGACGACCGCCGCGCTCATTTCGCCCTTGGAGATGTAGCCGTAGCAGGCGCCGACGCTCTGGCTCTGCAGGGCCCGCAGGTTCTCGAGGAAAGCGGCGGCGACGCGCTTCAGCTTATCGGTGCTGGCGGCGAGCGCCTTGTCGGCGTTCTGGCGGCGCAGGTTGACCAGCCCCTGGACGAGCTGCGTCGCGACTTCGGTGCCGGGCTTTTTTTCGGCAGTAAGCTTGTCGGCTGCCGCGACGTTGGTGATGTACCAGTCGGGGAAGTCTTTCTTCAGCAGGCCCCAGGCCGGGATTTTTTGCAATCGCTGGTCGAGCGCCGAGCCTTCGATGAGCGCCGGATCGGGAGATGTCGGAATGGTCGACGTCGGGTCGGGCGTCAGCGCCGCCGTCTGCGTTCCAGGTGCGGCTGCCGGCGCGGGCTCGGCCGCTGGCGCCGCTGAATTCTTGTCGGCGGTTTCCTTGCCGTCGGTGGCGGCCGGTGCCGCGACCGCCGGCTTCTTTGGGCCCGAGACGAGGCGTGCCAGCGGCTCGCGAAACGTCGTGATGGCATAGGCGCCGCCACCGACGAGAGCGGCCAGGGTAATTGCCAGACCCGCCCGACGCAGCTTGCCGCTCGAGGGCGGCGCCTCTGCGAACGTGTCCTCGCCAAAGTTTTCAGCGTGCGCGCCGGCGTCGCCATACTGGGAAGGCGCCGGCTGCGGGCTCGACTGTTGCGTCCAGTTACCGGGCTGGTTGCCGGGTTGGTTGCCGGGTTGGTTGTAAGTCGGTTGCGCGCCCGGCCCACCTGGATTCTGTGGCCCGGCCTGGCTATGCGGCCCGGCCTGACTTTGTGTCGCCGTCTGACTCTGTGGCGCCGCCGCGCTCGGCATCGGCGGCTGGAACGCGGAGGCGAAAATCGTCGTCGCCGGCTGCCAGTCTTCCATTCCCGGCCGCCACAAAAGGTCGGTCGGGCGCAGATAGCTGTGCGCCACGAACGTCTGCATTTCGACGTCGGTCAGCGGCCCATGTTGATTGCCGTCACGGGCGATATACCATTGAGCTTCGTTGGTCTGTCCGGTCATGGCCGTCCGTTAGCACACGTTCGGGCGCTTGGCCCATTCCGCTGGATCGTGCGCCCCCCGCGCAGGCCCACACTGCTCATAGGCTGCGCGTCCAGTCAATTGGGCATTGAGTGCTTGATTGTATCGCCATTTCAACGGCAATCCGCCCCAAATTCGCCTTGCAACCTTACCCGGCCAATGGGCCGCGCTTGTGGGGGTGCGACAGCGCCGCTATAAGGCGCTCGCATCCACCCAAAAAACGCAAAGAGAGACAGTCCGATGGCCATTGAGCGCACCTTTTCGATTCTGAAGCCGGACGCCACCCGGCGCAACCTGACCGGCAAGATCAACGCGGTCATCGAGGGCTCGGGCTTGAAAATCGTGGCGCAAAAGCGCGTGCGCTGGACCCGGGCCCAAGCCGAGAAGTTCTATGAAGAACATAAGGCACGGCCATTCTATGGCGAACTCGTCGATTTCATGACCTCGGGGCCGATCGTGCTGCAGGTTCTGGAAGGCGACAACGCCATCGCCAAGTACCGCGAAGTCATGGGCGCGACCGACCCGAAGGAAGCCGCAGACGGTACGGTGCGCAAGCTGTTCGCCGTCTCCAAGGGCGAGAATTCGTCGCACGGCTCCGACAGCGCCGCCTCCGCCGAGCGCGAGATCGCGCTGAACTTCCGCCTCGATGAAATCGTCGGGTGATGTCGGTCGTCCGGCTCTGCGCAAATTTCGAAAGGCCCCGTCTCGCGCGGGGCCTTTTTGTATTGTGGCCGAAGCAATGAAACGGTCGGGTTGGCAGCGGCCCGTGTGCCGGGATTTCTCGTTGAAATCGACCCGATGCGTAACCCGACAATTACGACCCGGGTCGCTGCCGTATCTCGTCGTCTTGGCCGTCGGGTTACGGACTCGGTAGGTCGGAGTGACAGAGGGCGCGATCAGCGCCCGTCGGAAGTCCGACAACTTTGTGTTGGAACATGTCGGACTTCGCAAGAGGGCTCACTGAGGGCCAAGAGCAGTCGTGAAGAAGCGAGCCAAGCTGCCAATGATCGCGGCTGCAATTGCAGAGTCCAGCGGAAAGTCCTGCTCTGCGCTGCAGTCGCACCGCATTCCGAGGGCTTGGCAAGGGTCGATGGTAGCCAACTGATGCCGATGGGGACCTGTTGCCGTGCTCGCAGATCGGTGCATTATGGTCGGCAATCGGGTACGATCGTCAAGGTTCCTGCAATGGCTTCCGCCGGCGTTATTGTCCACCTTCTGGGTCCCGCAGGCGCGGGAAAGCTAACGATCGCGCAGGTTTTAGCACCACTCTTGCCCGCTCGTGTGGTGGACAATCATTGGATCAACAATCCCATTTTCGGACTATTGGACAATGATCGGATGTCGCCCTTTCCGCCAGTGGTCTGGGCCGAGATCGAGAAGGTGCGCGGCGCCGTGCTGGAGACGATCGCCGCAATCAGTCGACCTGAGGCAAGCTTTATCCTCACCAACGAGCTATACGACGACGATGTGGACGATCGCCCCGTCGCGGTTATGGTCATGAACGCTGCCAGCAGACGCGGCTCGCCATATGTTCCTGTCAGGCTGCAATGCTCGGCGGAAGAACTGGCCAAGAGGGTCACCGCGAGCGAGAGGGCCGTGCGTCTCAAGAGCATGAACCCGCAATCGGCTCAACGAAATGCTCAACGACCAGTGCTCGTCACTGGCGGTCCGAACGAGTTGACTTTGGACACCACAGAACGGTCGCCGGCGGAAAGCGCTGATTTGATTGCGGCTCACACCAAACGGGTGCTCGCCAGGGGCTGACGACTCGGCGCTTCAGGGCGAACATGATCGGGTTTAGTCGCCTTCGGCAGCACTTCGCCAAGATTGCCGATTTATGTCCGCAGGTGCGGATAGCCTCCGTCAATAGCTGACATCGTGGCGAGGACGCTGTGGGTCAGCAGCAGACGCGCTCCCCCTACCCCATCGCCTCTTTGAGCCGCGCTTCATCCAGAGCCCCTTCGCTCTTGGCCACGACAATCGTCGCGACGCCGTTGCCGACGAGGTTTGTAAGAGCGCGCGCTTCCGACATGAAGCGGTCGATGCCGAGGATCAGCGCCATGGCCGCGACCGGTATGGTGCCGGTGGAGGCCAGCGTCGCGGCGAGCGTAATGAAGCCCGAGCCGGTCACTCCCGCAGCGCCCTTCGACGTCAGCAATAGAATACCGAGCAGGCCGATCTGCTGGCCAAGATCCAGATGCGTGTTCGTCGCCTGGGCCAGGAACAACGACGCCATGGTGAGATAAATGCAGGTGCCGTCGAGGTTGAACGAATATCCGGCCGGGATGACGAGGCCGACCACGCTCTTTTCCGCGCCCGCCTCCTGCATCCGCAGCATCATCCGCGGCAGCACGCTTTCCGAGGAGGACGTGCCGAGCACGATCAGCAACTCGTCCTTGATGTAGCGGATGAACTTCAGAATCGAAAAGCCGTAGAGGCGCGCAATTCCCCCCAGCACGGCGAAAATGAAAACCAGGCAGGTGAGATAGAAGGCGGCCATCAGCGCCGCCAGGCTGGCGAGGGAGCTCGAGCCCGTACTTGCCGATGGTGAAGGCCATGGCCCCGAAGGCGCCGATCGGTGCAAGGCGCATGATGAAGCCGACTATTTTGAATAGTACCTCGGCGATCATCTCGATGATTTTGTGCAGGGCTTCCCCGCGGGCTCCGAGCGCCTGCAACGCGAACGCGAACAGCAGCGAGATCAAAAGCACCTGCAGCATGTTGCCGTCCGCGAAGGCGCCGGTGAACGTCGATGGGATGATGTCGAGGAGGAACTGGACGGTGCCCTGTTCCTTGGATTTCGTGACGTAGGTCTCGATGCCCTTGGTGTCGAGCGTCGCGAGGTCGACGTTCATGCCGGCACCGGGCTGCAGCAAGTTGGCGATAATCAGCCCGACGACGAGCGCGAACGTCGTCACGATCTCGAAATAGACCAGCGCCTTGATGCCGACGCGGCCGACCTGCTTCAAGTCCCGCATGGCCGCGATGCCGTGGACGATGGAGACGAAGATGACGGGCGCGATGATCATCTTGATGAGCTTGATGAAGCCGTCGCCAAGCGGCTTCATAGCCTCGCCGCTGAGCTCGACGCCCTGTACGGAACAAGGCGCGGCCCCGGGACACCCGTATCCGAACGCCACGCCGAGGGCGATCGCCGCCAAAACCTGGACGTAGAGGTGGGTATAGATGGGGCGCGCCGTCTCGACGCCGTCGCTGACCGCCATGTTCGTTCCCCCCTAGTCGCCCGGCATCTCGCGCAGCCGACACCTAGACTTGCCCCTATTTGCTTACGCTGTCACGGGGGCGGATACGTCCGTGTACCGCCCTGCCCCAAGCGGAAATCGCGGGCTTTTCGCGACCACCGGGCGGCCCTTTCGGGCGAAAGTGTTATTGCGCTGCCACGCCGCCCGTCTTTCGTCGCGCCGCGAAAAAAGCCGGCAGACGAGACTATTTTTCTCGTGCTATTCCATTGTTCTGGCGGCGCCGCATGCGAGGGCAATGGGGGGCGTACCCACAGTCGTGTCAGGCGCCCGGGCTCAATGCTTTGGGATAATGTAAGGTCGCGTCCATGTTTCCTCACTACTTCGATACCGATATCACTGCCGCTCTGCCCTGGATGATCCTGGGCTTCATCCTCGGCGCTCTCCTCGTCGCCCTCATGCGCTGGATGTCGGGCGGCGGCAGCAAGGTCAAGGCAACGATCCAGAGCCTGCATGACGAGCTCTCGAACGCCCGGCTCGAAACCTCCAAACTCACGACCGACAATGGCTTCCTGAACTCGGCTCTCGCCGACGCTGAAAAGCGCGCCGGGACGAACACGCGGTTCGCGGACGAGAATGCGCGGCTCGCAAGATCGGAATCGGAAGCGCTGAACCGGGCGGCAACGCTATCCGGCGAGCTTGAGCGGGCGCGCGCCGATCTGCAGTCCTACAATGCGCGCGGCACGAGCCTCGAATCGGAGGTGCAGCGCCTGCGCGCCGAAAATTCCTCGCTGAAGACCTCCTGGGACCAGAACGCCCATCAGTTCAACGTCATGCGCAGCGACCTCGCCGCGGCGGAAGCCAAGATCCGCGACTTCGATCTGATCCGCTTGAAGCTCGAAGCAGCTGAAAAGCAGATGCCGGACAGCGCCGCGCTCAGGGCGGAGCTGCAGAGGGTCCACGCCGAGCGCCAGTCGCTGCTTTCGTCGCTGGAGCAGAACACCAAGACCTCGGTCGGTGATGCCAACGCGCTGGTCGCCGCCGAGCAGGAGATCATGCGCCTCAAGGCTTCGCTGAACGAGGCCGGGGCTCAGCTGAACGAACTCGCAGCCCTGCGCAGCCGCCTCCAAGCCGTCGACACTGGCGCCAGGGCTCCGGCCGGCGATAGCAACGCACTGGCAGCGGCGCAGCAGGAAGTCTCGCGCTACAAGACCCAACTGCACGAGGCCGGAAACAAGCTGCGCGAATATGACTAT
The DNA here is from genome assembly GCA_963732525.1 of uncultured Alphaproteobacteria bacterium. Classification (GTDB taxonomy): domain Bacteria; phylum Pseudomonadota; class Alphaproteobacteria; order Rhizobiales; family Hyphomicrobiaceae; genus Hyphomicrobium_B. Next base: position 90,806 of record CAVSZX010000018.1, on the reverse strand, counting down.
ATCAAGTTGCAGCTCGCATCGGCCGAAAAGCGGGCCAATGAAAGCGAGGCGCTGGCGTCCGAGGTCGAGAAGCTGCGTGCCGAATGCGCCACGTTGCGCATGGCCGAAGAGCACCGCGCGGAAAGGGAGCCTGCCTATTCCGATGCCTCGGCGGCGGCAGCGCATGATCGCCTCAAGGCCGATCTCGCGGCGGCCAACGCGGCGCTTGCCGCTGTCAAGGCCGATCTCGAAAAAGTCGCCGCACAAGGGCCCGGTTCGGGCGGCGGTCGCGGCACGGGCGAATACCACGCGATCATGACCGACCTGACGGCGACAAGGAACTTGTCCATCGTGCAGGCCAAGGAGCTGCAGCACCTGCGCTCCGAAGTCGCGCGTTTGAACGACGGCATGGGCGGCGACGGCGGCTCGTCGGGGATCTCGTATGCGGACGCGCCGATGGCGGGCCGCTATACCGACCGGCCGCTGGTCTCGACGCGTTCGGGCGGCGTGCAGCGTTCCAAGTTGCGCGGCGGGCGTCCGCTCGGCGGCGTCGAGGGCGAACTCGCCATGCTCCGCGCCAAGGTCGAGCAGCTCTCCACCGAAGCCGACGAGCTGCGTCGCCTGACCCGCAAGGACGGCTGACGATTTTTCTACCGTAGGCCTGGAAATTGAAAAAGCGGCGGGAAATTTCCCGCCGCTTTTTATTTGGTGATGCAAGTGGATTTCGAAGCTTTGGTGCGCCGCAGCCCTAACTCAACTCCCGGATCCGGAACGGCAGGCCGCCTTTGGGCGTCAGGGTCACGGTGGCGTTGATGCCGGCGGGTTCGTGCCCGACGTACTCGGGGCGGAAGCGGCGGAGCAGCATCGACAGCGCGAGCGTGTTCTCGACCTGGCTCATGGCGCCGCCGATGCAGGAGCGCTTGCCGCGCGCCGAAGGGGATATAGGAGTACTTCACCTGCTTTTTCGCGGCGCCGCCCATCCAGCGCTCGGGGCGGAACTCTTCCGGTTCGTCCCAGTACTTCGGATTGTGGTGGGCGCCATAGGCGAACAGCGAGACGCGGTCGCCGGCGCTGGATTTCCTTGCCGCCGATGTCGTCGTCGGCGACGGCAACGCGGATGAGGCCCCAGATCGGCGGATAGATGCGCATCGTCTCCTGGATGACGGCGCGGGTATAGACGAGCGACCGGATAATCGGCGGCGGTCGGCTCGCGATCACCGTAGACGGCTTCGCCCTCGTTCGCGGATGCGCTCGGGCATCTCCGGGTTGTGCGAAGTTTCGTAGAGCGCCCAGGCGAGCGTCAGCGCGGTCGTCTCGGTGCCGGCCCACAGGTACTGCTTCATCTCGTCGATGGCCTGCTGTTGATCGAATTCCGGAATGGTGGGATCGGCGACCGCGGCTTCGATCATTTTCAGAAGCGTGCGCTCGCGCTTCTCGCGCGGGTCGGCGGCCATGACGGCGGCGGAACTGCTCGCCCAGACGTCCATGGCCTTGGCCGCGTCTTCCTCTGCCATTTCGAACATCTCGCCCGCCTGTTTGCTGCAGGCGGATGTCGCTGTGGTTCATGACGTCGGTGTAGGTCTTCACGCACTTGAAGACGACATGCGGGTTGAACGGCATGTCGCGATCGAACAGCGCCTTGCAAATCATGTCGGCGGCGAGCGTCCAGGTCTGCTCGACCATCTCGAAGGTCTCGCCCGATCTTGGCGAGCTTCGCCCAGATGTCCATCTTGGAGCGGATGGCCGTGAGGAAATAGGGAATGTATTCGGCGAACATGTCGGGGTGGAACGCGGGCTGCTGCGGCATGCGGATTTTTTGCCAGAGCGCGCCGTCGTGCGTGATCATCGACTTGCCGAAGATCGGTTTCAGGCCATCGAAGTACTTGATGTAGTTGTCGGCCTTGGTGACCAGAACGTGCTTGAAGTGATCGGGCTCGGACATGAACACGATCGCGCTGATTGCCGATGTTGACCGGAATGACGCGGGCCGTAGCGCTCCGTCATGTGCATAAGGATGCGCATCGGGTTCTCGGGATCGCCGCGCAAGAGCGGCGCCAGTTTGAACCAGATGCTGCTTTCTTCGCCGAGACCCTGTGTATGGCTCGCGGCTGTCGGTCATGCTTTCAAGTCTCCTCGGCGCTTCCGGTGCTTCGCCACGAAATCTGCGCGCAGTATGCGCAATTCAGAACTGCGGCCCTAGGCCACCCGGATGGCCACGTCGTCAATCGAGCTGCGGCAACCCCGTCCCAGACTGTTCTGGTTCCCCCGCCGGACGGGTGCGGGCCGGATAATACGGGGCCGCACTGTCATGTCCATGCGCGGGGTGCGCTAGATCAGCTGCCAGCAGTGGATCAATCCGGCCTTAACGACCCCATAGCCCGATCTCAGCGGACTTGGCGAGAACAGCGCGGCTGCGTGGTTAACGATCTTCAGAATCAACGACTTTCTCATTTTCGACGCTGGCCCGCCCGGAGGCCACCAGGGCGAGCGCCAGCGGATAGAGTATGGTGCTCTGCGGCAAGGACGCGCGCGGCTAATTCGTCGGCGGTGTCGCCCGAAAGCACCGGCACTGCCGCCTGAGCGATGATCGGGCCGCATCCATCTCCAGTCGCATGAAATGCACCGTGCAACCAGCGATTCTTACCCCGGCATCGACGGCCCGCTCGTGGGTGTCGAGGCCCGGGAAGGCAGGCAGCAGAGAAGGGTGGATGTTGAGCTGGCGGTCGCGCCAGCGGTCGATGAAGCCCCCGGTCAGCATGCGCATGAAACCGGCGCAGCAGATGAGCTCGGTCCGATGCTCCATGCAGCGTCGCATGCAGCTTGGCCTCGAAGGCGGCGCGGGTGGCGAATTGCTTGTGATCGATGGCGACCGTGGGAATGCCCTGGTCCGCTGCCCAAATGAGGCCTTCGGCTTCGGGACGGTTGGAAATCACGGCGGCGATTTCGGCCGGAAAGAGCGGCGCGCGCGCGGCTTCGACCAACGCCATCATGTTGGAGCCGCGGCCGGAGATGAGGATGGACGTGCGAATCTTTGCCGTTGTCATGGTCTGCGGCTTAGCAGAGACGGCCGGTCAATTCGAGCCCTTCGCCAACGCGGCATGTGTTCAGTGCTGACGCAATTCGACCCGGTAGGCCTTGGGGGGAACGCCAAACCAGCCGCGCGCCGCCCGCGTAAAGGCGCTCAGCTCCGAGAAGCCGAGCAGGTAAGCGATTTCGGTCAGAGGCAGGTCGGTATCGCGCAGGTAAATCTCGGCGAGCCCCTGGCGCGTGTCGAGCAGCAGTGTTTCGAAATTGGTGCCGACGGCGGAGAGCTGTGTTCGGAGCGCGCGCGGGCTCAGGTCCAGTTCGCCCGACACGTCCTCTAGCGTGCTATCGCCCCTTTCGATGCTCTTTACGATGGCGCGCCGCGTCACGGAAACGATGTCGGACGCGGTCTTCCGCTCTGCCAATAGGCGATCGCCGAGTTGCCGGATCAATGCGAACAGCCGGGCGTCGGCGCTGTCTATGGTTCGGTTGAGAATGCTCTCGCGCAGGCGCAGCACGTTGCTCGGCATGTTGAACTTGGCGTTGGGCCCGAGCACGCGCAGCACCGCTTCCCCGCATTCGAGTTCGCGGTGTTCGAGTTCGACGCCGACCGGCGACCAGGCCGGCCCGATCTGTTTTCGCAGCCGGACGATGACGAGCGCCATGGCGAAGCTCGCATATTGCATCCGTGGCGCCGTGAAGCTCGCAGGGAAAATCCATTCGAGGCGGCCGAAACCTTCGCTTTCGGCGAACGTCATTTCGATCGGATCGAAATGCAGAGCAGTGTATCGGGCGATCATCTTGACGCCTTCGCGGATGGTCCTGGCGTTCGAAAGCAAATAGCCGAGGACGCCGGCGCCGCCCTTGGGAAACGCTTCAGCCCAATGCAGGCCGAAACACGGATCTTTTGCGCACTGAGCGGCATCGGCAAACAGGCTCGCTACGGCGTTGAGCGAAATCTCGTTGTCGGGTTCGGCGAGCGCCGATCGTTCGATCCCGGCATTGGCAAGCAAGACTTCGAAATTCAAACCGCGCGCCGTGGCGAACGATTCGAACTGCTCGAAGACGTGGGCTCGGACGGTCGGTTCGCTCATCGTCGTGCTGGGCTTTTCGTGGTTAGGGGAGAAACAGAATCGCCGGACGTTAAGCCGTAAGGCAACGATCCGTGGAGCCTAAATGTCAAATCGGCGGTTGCGACTGTCAAGCGGGAAAGCCCGGATATGCCTAAGCGTTCGCCAACGGACGGTCACCAATGCGCGTGACTTCGGCGTCCCGGAAAGCGAACGACTGAAAGGTAGCGTTCATGGCCAAGACCCAAATAGACCCGATTCTGAACAGCCTCACCCATCTCCTGCATCGCGCCTGCCAGTGCGCCGACGATAGATTTGCCGAAGCCATGGGGGCGACCGATATCACCGCCCGGCAGCTCGTCGTCCTGAAGATCGTCGATGATCTTGACCGGCCGAGTCAGGTCGATATCTGCGATGTCTCCGGGATCGACAGATCGACGCTGGCCGATATCGTGCGCCGCCTCATTCAAAAGGGCTTCATCGCCCGCCGGCGCACGCGCGAGGATGCCCGGCGCTATGCCTTGAGGCTGACGGAGGAAGGTCAGCGCGCGCTCGACCTTACCGTGCCGCTGGCGCGCGACGCGGATGCACGCCTGCTCGCGGCATTGACCCCGCCGCAGCGTCAACACCTCTTGGGCGCGTTGCAGGCCATCTTGCGATCGAAAGAGCCTGCAGCGAAGTCCTGAGCGCGAGGCCGGGGACGGCACTCCACAAGCTGTTCCCGGTCTCGTTGTGTGCACGGCATATGTGAAATTAGACGGCGTCGGGCAGTATGACGCGGCGCTCAGGCGTGGAATTTCGGCATCGAACGACCATTGCAAGAACGCATTTTCCGCCCTCACGTCACGATCTTCTTGGCCATGGCGATCGTTTCTTCGGGCGCGAACCGCTCGGGTATGGTTACACCTTTTTGACACGCGGGTCGTGCCGCAATCGCCGCCATCCAGCGCTGCAGGTTCGGCAGGTCATCGACGGAGACGCCGGCCCAGTCGTGAATGCGCACCCAGGCCCAGTTGGCGATATCGGCGATCGAATAGTCGCCAACGAGGTACTCGCGGTCCTTGAGGCGCGTGTCGAGCACGGTGTAGAGCCGCTTGGTCTCGTTCTGGTAACGGGCAATGACGCTCGGAATCTGTTCCGGGAAATAGCGGAAAAAGACGTTCGATTGCCCCTGCATCGGCCCGACGCCGCCCATCTGGAACATTAGCCACTGAATGACTTCGGAACGTGGCTTCATGGCGGTCGGCAGCAGGCGGCCCGTCTTCTCGGCGAGATAAATCATAATCGCGCCGGATTCGAAGACGGCGAAATTGCCTTCGTCGCGATCGACGATCGTGGGGATGCGGCCGTTGGGATTGATCTTCAGATATTCGGGTTTTTTCTGATCGCCGTCGCCGAGCTTAAAAGCATGCAGAACGTAAGGCAGCTGCAGCTCTTCCAGCATGATGGAGGCTTTCCAGCCGTTGGGAGTGGCGGCGGTGTAGAGGTCGATCACGTTGGGCCTCGCGTTGCGATTGGACGGGCGGATTGAAGGGACGTCTATGACTCAAGCGCTGGCAGTGGCGGTCGGGCGTGAAGAAACGGATTTGTGCCAGCGCGCAACGCTGGGGCAATCGTCGGGTATGGCCATACCGGCGAAAATCGCGAAATCGACGGCGCACAGATTGGTGATATCGGCGAACGTGAAACGGTCGCCCGCCATGTAGGCGTTCTTGGCCAGTTGGCTCTCTATCTTGCTGTAATAACGGCGTACGCGCCCCTTGCCGCGCTCTATCAGCGCCGGGATCTGCGGTACCGCCTCGTGGGGCACGCCGGGAAGCGCCCGGTCAAGGAAGACCTCCATGCTGTTGCGCACGACTTCGGCCGTACCAACGATGCCTTCATCGTATGCGGGCCGTTCCCACATGCAGATCATGGCGCGTTCGACGGGATTTTTGCCGAGCAGGTTCGGCTCCGGATGCACGTCCTCGAAATAGCGCACGATGGCGAGGGCCTCGCTGAAACGCGTTCCGTCATCGAGTTCGAGCATGGGCACCATGGCCGGCGGCCACATATTGACATATCCAGGGTCAACCTTGAGGGCATCGTCCAAGACCACGACCTCGGACATTTCCGGAAGATTGATGCCCTTTTCGAGAATGAACATGCGGACGCGCCGGCAGTTCGGCGCGAATTGCCAGTTGTACAGCTTCATGTGCCGGCCCCTTCAACTTAACGCGGAAACACCATTGCTGCCGCGGCCAAACGATAAGGTTTGCTATTTCGTACTGCTTGGTACAATAATCCTCCGGTCGGAACCTGCAAGTGGGAAAATGCAAAGCATAGCGAAAATCAGGACGCGCGGCCGGCCGCGATCGTTTGACGACAAGAAGGTGCTGGAGGCGGCGCAGGCGACGTTCGCACGCAAGGGCTATGCGGCGACCACGCTCGACGATCTCGCCACCGCGATGGGGCTCAACCGTCCAAGCATCTATACCGCCTTTACCGACAAGGAAACGCTGTATCAGAGGGCTCTGACGCTATATTCGGAAACGATGGGCGCCTTGTTCCGCGATGCGCTCGAGAGCGAACAGTCAGTCTCCAAGGCGCTTCGCAAGCTTTATTCGAGCGCCCTCGACGCCTACGTCGGCGACAACGGCGAAGTCGTCGGCTGCATGGTCGCCTGCACCGCGGTTGCCGAGGCCATCGATCACGACGGTATCCGGCGCCAGTCCAAATCCATCTTCGATACCGTCGATGCGCTCGTGCAAAAGCGGATCGAATGGGCGAAGCGTGACGGCGATCTGCCGCAAAATACCGATGCACGTGCGCTCTCGCGCCTCGCGGTCGCTATACTGCATAGCCTCGCGATCCGCTCGCGCTCTGGCACTAGCCGGAGAGTGCTGGATCAGATTGCCGATGATGCGGTGGCGCTCATCGTGCCTGCTGCAGCTCCACCATCGCGCAAACGGCGCGCGCGCTAGGTCCGCGGCAAGCAGTATTCCAGGCGCTACTCTTTTGTGATTCAAGCGGCACGCCGCGCTCCGGGCTTATGCGCCGCAGTGCCACAATCATATACAATCTGTTGCCGGATGATCGGCCGTTAACGGCTTGTTAACGATTCGGAATCTTACGTGTACGGAGCCTAACGAGAATGTCGTGCGGCGGTCCGGTTGAGCCGGGCCTTGCAGCCAGCTTCAGTCGGGCCAGTGCCCCGCGTTCCATTCAGCCGCGACACGGAGAGACCCATGCGCACGCCGTCGTACCGAACTCTGACTGCACTTCTGGCCCTTGGGCTCAGCCTCGCCAGCGCGCCTGCAAGCGCCGCGGATCTCGGCGCTGCCGATGAGGCAGCCGTTGAAACGGCGGCGGCACCGACATGGGGTGGGCTTTACCTCGGCGCTCATGCCGGAGATTCGTTTAATCACGGCAGCCTCAGCGCCCTCGATTACGGCATCTCGGTTTCCGACAGCGGCAACATCGCCGTCGCCGGTCTCTACGGTGGCTACTCCTTGCAGATGGGCCGCGTCATCGTCGGCGCCGAGGTCGACTGGACGGCTGAGATAAACGGTGATTCTTCGAACCTGTTCACCGTGCGCGGACGTATCGGTTTCGATCTCGGCCGGGCGATGATTTACGGCACGGCCGGCTGGGGCCGCGAGAGCTTTGCGGTTCCCAACAGCACGCCAGGGCAATCGGCCCTCGAGAAGACCATGTCGGGGCTGGTGGTCGGCGGTGGCGTCGAGGCGTGGCTCACGCCCAGGCTCAGCCTGCGCGGCGAATACCTCTTTTTCAGTCCCTCGGACCTCGACATGAATTTCGCCGACGTCTACCCGTCCGGCACCGGCACCCTGAGAGTGGACTACGACCGCTCGATCGTGCGCGCGGGGCTGACTTACCACTTCAATTGATCCGCGGTCGCCATTCCCTACCGTTTCGCCGAGGCGCCGAAACGGTAGGGACAATTCCCTTGCTGAGCATTTCAAGATCGTCATTGTTTATGCTGATTTTGTGCCGTTCATGACACGACTTTACGTCGCTGCAGTCGGCGCACAGCGAATTTGATCCACGCACGGAATAATCGCAGCTACGTCTCGTTCGTTTCCTAACGACCCGCCGTGCCCCGGCTCGGAGCGGGATCGTCGTCACGGGAGACGATTAAATGTTGAAGCGAGCAAAACCGCCATTTGCCGTTGCCGTCATGTGTTTCGCATGTGCGTGCGCCACGCCCGCCGTTGCTCAGGATGCGGCCGACGTCGATTATTCGCTGAACGCCCCGGCGCCGATTTGGTCCGGCGCCTATGTCGGTGTTCATGCTGGCGGCTATTCCAATGACGGTACGGTCACCCTTGTCGGCCAGGGGATGTCCGCGTCGGATTCCGACAACGGATTCGTCCTCGGACTGTACGGCGGCTATGCCCGCCAATTCGGATCATGGGTCGTTGGTGGAGAAGTCGACTGGACGACGGGTACGTCATCGGATTCCAAGGACCTGTTCACCGTGCGCGGCCGGGTCGGCTATGCATTCGAGCGCGTTCTCGTTTATGGAACGGCCGGTTGGGGTATGGCCGATCTCGGCACTGTTTCCATCGGAGGGGTGTCGCGGTCTTTCGATTTCTCGGGTCTGGTCGTCGGGGGCGGCGTTGAAACCAAAATCAGTCCGCAGCTGAGCCTGCGCGCCGAGGTCATTCACTTCGCGCCATCGAACGAAAGTGTCGACTTCGGCGTGGTCAACGGTACCCAGGTTGGCGTTGTTGAAGGTGACTTGCAGAGCACCGTCTATCGTGCCGGGCTCGCCTATCACTTCAACTGAGCTGCGCACCGCGCCTAGAGCTTCGATACTTGGCTCGCCAATTTGCGCGCAATGCGCCCGTAGCAAAGGTGCAGGGCGTAGTACATGGCGAGCGACAGGAGCGCGATCACGCCGGCGGTAATGAGGCCGTTCGGCGGTGTTTCGAGCGTCGTCCAGATCATGGCCAGCAGCGACACCGTGTTGTCGTAGCCGGCCTGTGCCACGAGCAGGGCAAAAGTCGTGGCGACCGAGAGCACCCAAGCGAGCACGAAACTGACCCGCGTCATGGTCTTGCGCTCGGTATCGCTTAAGGGCCGCTTGGTGTCGTGGACGAACTGCATCGCGACGCCGCTCGCAGCACCCATGAGCGCCGGGATCGTGGCGTAATTGGCAATCTCGGGCCAGATCAGCGCGATTGCCGAAACACAGGCGATGAGCGCGACGTAATAGAGCGAAAACCGCACCAGGTATTTGCCCAGCGGAACCCCGGCGTCGGTTGTGGTCTCACTCATGTCCCGCCCCCTCTTTAGGTGTTGAGCTTGCCGTCGAATTTCACGGCGTTGGCTTCGCCCTTGCCTTTGGCTTCGTTCTTTTCGCCCGTCGGCGCGATGACGTCACCGATGACAATTGGCGTCTCGCCCGCGTCTTCCAGCGCCGCAACAACGGCTTTGGCGCGCTTCTTATCCGCGACGATCACCATGCCGATGCCGCAGTTGAAGGTGCGCAACATCTGCATGTCGTCGAGCCTGCCCGCCTTGGCGAGCCAGCCGAACACGGACGGCATCTTCCAACTCGAGAGATCGATGCGCGCTGCCGCGTGATCAGGCATGACGCGCGGGATGTTCTCGGCCAAACCGCCGCCCGTAATGTGCGACAGCGCCTTGATGGCGCCCTTCGCACCCGAGCCGCCGGTGGCGCGAATGGCGGCCAGCAGCGGTTTCACGTAGATGCGCGTCGGCTCGAGCAGCACCTCGGCGAGTGATTTCTTCTTGCCGAACGGCGCCGGTCTTTCCCATTTTGCGCCTTCGCGCTCGACCAGTTTGCGCACGAGGCTGTAGCCGTTGGAATGTACACCGGAGGACGCAAGTCCGATCAGAACGTCGCCGATGGCGATATCTTCGCGCGGCAGGATCTCGCCCCGCTCGACGGCGCCGACGGCAAAACCGGCCAGGTCGTAGTCGCCGGCTTTATACATACCGGGCATCTCGGCCGTCTCGCCGCCGATCAATGCCGCGCCCGCCTGCCGGCAGCCTTCCGCGATGCCGGCGATGACGTCGCGCGCCACTCGGACATCGAGCTTGCCGACGGCGTAGTAGTCGAGAAAGAACAGCGGTTCCGCGCCCTGCACCACGAGATCGTTGACGCACATGGCGACGAGGTCGATGCCGATCGTGGCGTGACGCCCGGTGTCGATGGCGATTTTGAGCTTGGTGCCGACGCCGTCGTTGGCGGCAACGAGGATCGGGTCCTTGAAGCCGGCGCGCTTCAAGTCGAAGAGGCCGCCGAAGCCGCCGAGGTCGACGTCCGCGCCCCTGCGGTTCGTCGATTTGGCGAGCGGCTTGATGGCGGTAACGAGAGCGTTGCCGGCATCGATATCGACGCCGGCGTCGCGGTAAGTGAGTGTTGCCTTCGTCGTGACCTTGGCTTTCGCCATCTCGCGCGCCCCTCGCGTTCCCCCCGGAAGCTAGTACCCGGAATCATAAATGGCTAGCACGTCTGATCGCAGAGGCCGAGGTGCCCGGCAGGCGCGTGCCGATGAGCGTAGCCATAGCTACGGTCGAGGCGTGCAACGCACCGGGCGCCCGGGATCTGCGACCCTTCGGGCGGCCCAAGATGCAGGCCGGGTGCGTCGCGAGGTTTTGCCGATGCGGGACATCGCCTGCGCCCTCGCACCTGCCCGGCCAGCATCTTGAGCCGCCAGCCGTACCAGCCATTTATGATTCCGGGTACTAGTTCCGGAAACACTTGATCTCTCCGGGCAAAACTCACTTTTGCCCCATTGCCATTGAGTGATGGCGGTCGTAGCAGCTTGGGGATCGAGCGGCAACTCGCGGGCCGCGTAGAGCCTGACCAGCGGGTGGCAAGGGGAGAAGAGAAGCGTGGATAAGCGGGCGATACGTTTCGGACAGGCCGCCGCGTCTGTGCCCCTTGCCGCAGCGCTGGTGATCTTGAGTGCACAGCCATTAGCCGCGCCCGCAGCCGCCGCCAATGCCGATCCCGCATTCACCGTCGCCAACTACCCCGTCGATGCGACCGACAAGAATGCCGTCGCCGCCAAGGAACGCGCGCTTGCCGACGGCCAGGAGGCGGCGCTGCGCTCGTTGCTGAAGCGCCTCGTGCCGGTCACGGCCTACAAGCACCTCTCCCGCATCAAGGACGTGAAGGCCACGAACCTCATTTCGGGCGTCGCGGTGCGCAGCGAGCAGAATTCCTCGACCCAGTACATCGCCAACCTCGACTTCTCGTTCCAGGCCAACGCCGTGCGCTCCGAACTGCAATCGCGCGGCATCCCCTTCGTCGAGGAACAGGCGCCCGTCACCATCATCATCCCAATAACCTTGACCGCCGGCACCGGCGAAGCCAAGGCCGACGCGGCGGAGTGGCAAGCGGGATGGAAAGGGCTGGATCTCGAGCACACGCTTTCGCCCGTAAAGCTCGATGAATTGAAGAGCGTCGTCCATACCGATACCGTCAAGATGCTGCTCGCCGGTGACGACAACGGTCAGCGCATTCTGGCCGGCGAATACAAGTCGGACCGGGTGGTGCTGGCCATCGCCGAACAGGACGCCGCCGCCAAGAAGCTCAACATCACGCTCGCCGGCCAGGATGCCGTTGGGCCGATCAATCTGAAGCGCAGCTATCGCATGAGCGATGGCGACATGGCCTATACCGGCGAACTCGCCGCGGTGGTGTCGCTCGGCATTCTGGAGGGCCGCTGGAAAGCGGTGAAATCGCGCGACGTTGCCGCCGTTGTACCCGCCGAGGCGGCAACGAGCGCGCCGCAATGGGGCAGCCGATCGTCCGGGATGGGAGAGCCCGTGCAATTCACGGCGGAATTCTCGAGCCTGGCGCAATGGAATGAAATGCGCACGCAACTCCTCGACACGCCGGGCATCGACGATCTCGATATCGGCGCCGTTTCCGCGGTAAACGCCGACGTCGTCTTGAAATTCCAAGGCGGGCCGACCGCGCTCGCCAATGCCTTGGGCGCCAGGGGGTTAAGCCTGTCCCCCGGCGGCACGGGTTGGATCTTGCGACCAACGCGCTGAAATTCATCGACATTTCGCATTCGAGGCCGCCCGCCCGGCTGACGGCGCGCGCATAACCTGCGGACAAAAAGGGCCTTTCGGTCATCCGGCACTCGACGGAGCGAACGCCGCAAGGCTAGTTTCCTTGCCCAGGCAGGAGCCGGCCTCCTGCATCCCCTTCTGGCGCAGCGCCGCGTCCTGAGTGAACGTAAGGTCAACCCGTCCCGTGAGCATTCCAAATATCATCACACTCGGCCGGATCATCCTGGTGCCGGTCGTTTTCTGGCTGCTCATTTCGCACCAGTTGAAGGCCGCCTTCCTGGCGTTCGTGGTGGCGGGTATATCCGACGCCGTCGACGGCTACCTTGCCAAGCGCTTCAAATGGGAGACGGAACTCGGTGCCTATCTCGATCCGATCGCCGACAAGCTGCTGATCGTGTGCATCTTCATTGCCCTCGGCGTCACCGGCGCTTTGCCGACCTGGCTCGTCATCGCCGTCGTCTCGCGCGACCTGCTGATCGTCATCGCGGTGGTGCTCTCCTGGCTTCTCGAGCACCCGACGCCGATGCGTCCGCTCGCCATTTCCAAGGCCAACACCCTTGCTCAAATTGTGCTCGCGGCGATGGTGCTAGCGCACGAAGCCTTCGCTCTCAAGCAGTTGCAGGGTCCGGTGACGGTTCTTGTTTGGCTGACGGCCGGTCTGACGCTGGCTTCGCTGTTTGCCTATTTGCGGGTTTGGCTGCGACACATGACGCTGTATGAGTTGACGGGCTCGAAGACATGAGCCTTGAGAGGTGATCCGATCGGCGGGGCGGCGCCGGGCGGGAACATGAGTTGGGGGAGAGGCAATCCATGCACCTGGAACGTCACGTCTTGTTTTGGCTTCTTGCCGCCGCGATCTTTCTTCTCGCGCTCAAAACGCTGAGCCCGGTGCTGCTGCCTTTCGTCGTTGGCGCGGCCATCGCCTATTTCCTGAACCCTGTCGTCGATAGAATGTGGAACGCTGGATTTCCGCGCGGGGTTTCGACCGTGGTCCTTCTCGTGCTGGCGACCGCGGCCCTCGTCGGCGTCTTCATCTTCCTGCTGCCGCCGGCGATCGAACAGGGACGCCAGCTCTTGGCCGCGACGCCTGCCGAAGCGGAACGGCTGAAAACGGTGATCGAGACAGCGGCGCGCGAACAGCTCGGCGATCGCTATCCGCAAGTCCAGGAAGCCGTGAACAAGGGGATCGCCGGAATAGCAGATGCGCTCCCCGGCTCTCGCGACCTCGATCGCGCAAGCGTTGTGGAGCGGTGGCGCCGCGGCCTTCAATTTAATTTCCCTGCTGCTCGTGACCCCCCTTGTCGCATTTTACTTGCTGCTCGACTGGCCGAAGATCGTCGCCAAGGTTGATAGCTGGCTGCCGCGCGCCAACGCCGATCAGATTCGCCAGGTGGCCCGCGAGATCGATTTGCGCGTCTCCGCCTTCATCCGCGGGCAAGGGGTCGTGTGTCTGATCCTGGCGGCCTTCTACGCGGTTTCCTTGTCGGCGCTGGGGCTCAGGTACGGGCTGCTCGTCGGCCTGCTCACGGGACTGTTCGGCTTTGTGCCGTTCGCAGGCTGGGCGCTCGGTCTGCTCACCGCGCTCGGCCTCGCCGTCGTTCAGCATTGGCCCAATGTCGTGCCGATCCTGCTCGTCGCCGGCGTGTTTGTTGCCGGACAGGTGCTCGACGCAGCGCTCCTTGGACCCCAGATCATCGGCACGAAAATCGGCTTGCATCCGGTCTGGCTGATCTTCTCGCTTCTGGTGTTCAGCTATCTGTTCGGTTTCATCGGCCTGCTCGTTGCCGTGCCGGTCGCGGCGGCGCTCGGGGTTGTCGTGCGCTTCATGCTCGATACCTACATGCGCTCCTCCGATGTATCGTGGCCGCGAGATCTGAGAGCCCGTTGCAAACCATGACAACTTCTCCGCGTCAGCTGGCGTTCGACATCCCGCATCGTCCTGCGCTCGGGCTCGAAGACTTTCTCGTCTCGGAGTCGAACCGGGAGGCCGTAGCCTTGATCGATCGCTGGCCCGATTGGGCAGCGGGCGCGGCGGTGATCACCGGTCCGGCAGGTTCGGGCAAGAGCCATCTCGCCAACGTCTGGCGCGCCAAATCCGGCGCAAGCGTGCGCCCGGCGCGCGAAATCACCTCCGAGGGTGTTCCGGGTCTGGCGTCGTTTGGCGCGCTTGCTGTCGAAGACATCGACAAGGGGCCGCTCGATGAACGCGCGCTGTTTCACATTCTCAATCTCGTCAAGGAACAGCGGCTTTCGGTGCTGATGACGTCCGTCGAGCGTCCAGGCAACCTCGCGATCGCGCTGCCGGACTTTTCCTCGCGGCTCAAAGCGCTTCCTCTCGCCGAAATCGCGGCACCCGACGATGCGCTGCTCGGTGCCGTGCTGGTCAAGCAGTTCGGCGATCGCCAGCTTACCGTCGATCCGGCCATCATTACGTACTGCCTGGCTCGTATGGAGCGCAGCATGGACGCGGCGCGCCGGCTGGTGGGCGAAATCGATACGCTGGCGCTTGCCACTAGGCGGGGGGTGACGCGTGGCGTAGTCGCCCAAGTGCTGGATACGCTCTTTGGACCGGGAAAATCCGGCTGACACCGCGGTCGGCCCGTTTTTTCGGTGCCGTTTTCGCGAACTGACACCGGCGTTTCAAATTACGGCGCTGTGCTAGGATGTTTAGAAAAGAAGGGTCGGCGCCGACGCGCGCGGGTTCGGAGCAGGACATGACAGCTGTAACGCGAACGAAATCCAGCGAAAAAGCCGATAAGCAGCTTCTCGCGGCCTTACCCGAGGGGCCGGATCGCTTCTACAACCGGGAACTCTCCTGGCTGCAGTTCAACCGGCGCGTGCTCGAGGAAGCTCAGAACAAGAGCCACCCCGTTCTCGAACGGCTGCGCTTCCTGTCAATTTCGGCTTCAAACCTCGACGAATTCTACATGGTGCGCGCCGCCGGCATTTACGGTCAGGTTCGCGCCGGTGTTGCAACGCTGTCCCAGGACGGGCTGACGCCGATGCAGCAACTCGCTGCAATCAACAAATTCGTCGCTGTCCTCGTCGCCGAGAAGCAGGAATGCTGGCGCCAGCTCAAAACGGAAATGGCGCAATCGGGACCGTTCGTGGTGCAGCCCTCCGAACTCGGCAAGGCCGACCGGTCTTGGCTGCAGAAGCTCTTCCTCACTCACGTCTTTCCCATTCTGACGCCGATCGCCGTCGATCCCGCGCATCCCTTCCCCTTCATCCAGAACAAGGGTCTAACTATCGTCGTCGAGATGCAGAGGAGGACTGACCTGCAATCGATGAGCGGGCTGATCCCGATTCCGAGCCAGCTCGAGCGATTTATCCGCCTCGAAGCCGACCCCGATAAGCCCAAGGCCCTGCGCTTCATCCAGCTCGAGAGCATGATCGGCATGTTCCTCGAGGAACTGTTCACCGGCTTCGAGATCAAGGGCCAGGGCGCATTCCGGATCCTGCGCGACAGCGACATCGAATTGCAGGAAGAGGCCGAGGATCTCGTGCGCTCTTACGAGAGCCAGCTGAAGCGCCGCCGCCGCGGCAACGTCATCCGCCTCGAACTCGAAAAGAACATGCCCGAGCGGCTGAAGAAGTTCGTGACCGAGGAATTGCGGGTTCGCGAAGAAAGCGTTTCGGTGAAGGATGGCCTGCTGGCCCTTGCCGACACCGCCCAGCTCATCGTCGCGGACCGGCCCGATCTTGTGTTCAAGCCCTTCAATATCCGCTTCCCCGAGCGCATTAGGGAATTCAGCGGCGACTGTTTCGCGGCCATCCGCAAGAAGGATCTCGTCGTCCACCACCCCTATGAAAGTTTCGACGTTGTCGTGCAGTTCCTGCGCCAGGCCGTCGCCGATCCGAACGTCATGGCCATCAAGTGGACGCTGTATCGCACGTCGCGCGACAGTCCGATCGTGCATGCGCTGAAAGAAGCGGTCGAAGCCGGAAAGTCGGTGACGGCCGTCGTCGAATTGAAGGCGCGCTTCGATGAAGCCGCCAATATCCGCTGGGCGCGGGATCTGGAAAGTGCCGGCGTGCACGTAGTCTACGGTTTCACGGAATTGAAGACGCATGCCAAGCTCGGGCTGATCGTGCGCCGGGAAGGCACGGATCTCACGACCTATTGCCACATCGGCACCGGTAATTATCACCCTCAAACGGCGCGCGTTTACACCGACCTGTCGCTGTTCACGACCGACACGACGATTGCCCGCGACGTGACCCGCATCATGAACTTCGTCACCGGATACGGGCAGCCCGCCGAGCTCGAGTGCATGGCGGCGAGCCCGCACGGCATCCGCAATCGCATCGTGACGCACATTCTGGAAGAGACGCGCAACGCCGAGGCCGGGCGCCCCTCGGGCATCTGGATGAAGATGAACGCGCTCGTCGATGCCCGCATTATCACGGCGCTGTACGACGCGAGCAACGCCGGCGTTCCGATCGATCTTGTCGTGCGCGGCGTTTGCTGCCTCAGACCCGGGATCAAGGGCCTGTCCGAAAACATCCGGGTTAAGAGCATTATCGGCCGCTTCCTCGAGCATGCTCGCATTTATTGTTTTGCGAACGGTGAGACCTTGCCATCCCCCAAGTCCGCCGTCTACATCAGCTCCGCCGATATGATGCCACGCAATCTCGACCGCCGCGTCGAAGCGATGGTGCCAGTGAAAAATGCAACCGTCCACGAGCAGATATTGAACCAGATCATGGTCGCCAATTTGAGGGACAATCAACAGAGCTGGCGTATCAATGCCGATGGCTCATCCACACGGCTTCAGCTGGCGGGTGATGAAGAGCCGTTCAATGCCCACGACTATTTCATGATCAATCCCAGTTTGTCGGGACGCGGGGAAGCCTTGAAGGAGCACTTCCCGCCTCGCTTCAGCAGGCCCGTCTGAGAGTGGGACCGGGCGGCGTGACCGAATTCATAGAACCGATCGAAACAAGAGAGGCCCGAGCGGAGCTCGAACCGCTCGGCATCGTCGATATCGGCTCGAACTCGGTGCGGCTCGTCATCTACGAGGGCGCCGTGCGATCGTTAACGCCGCTCTTCAACGAGAAGGTCCTGTGCGGTCTTGGGCGATCGGTTGCGAGCACGGGCGCGCTCGGAAGCGAGGCGGTTGAACGCGCCATCCATGCGCTGCACCGCTTCAAGACGATCGGCGACGTCCTCGGAGTGAAGAACATCCGGGCCATTGCGACGGCGGCGGTGCGTGACGCTGCAAACGGCGCGGAATTCATCCGCCGTGGCAGCGCGGCACTCGGCACCAGGATCGAAGTGCTCTCGGGACAGAAGGAAGCCGAGCTTGCCGCTCACGGGATCATGATGGGTTTCGTCGCGCCCGACGGTATTGCGGGCGACCTCGGCGGCGGCAGCCTGGAATTGATCGATCTCTCGGGCGCCAGCCTGCGCGATGCGGCAACGCTTCCGCTCGGCGGCCTTCGCCTCATCGATACGTCCAACAACAAGCTCGATGCCGCGGTCGAAGCCGTCGATGCCGCAATCGCCCGGCTGCCGTGGTTGGCGCAAGGAAAGGGACGAGCATTCTACGCCGTCGGAGGTACCTGGCGCGCGGTCGCCAAGCTGCATATGGATGCGCTCAACTATCCCTTGCGCGTGATGCACGGCTATAGCCTTCATCCGAAAGTGGCCGAAGAGTTCTGCGAGGCAATCCGCAAGGGAAAAAAGGGCCAGGGCATGCCCTCGCTCGAAAACGTGCAGAAGGCGCGCCGCGAGGTGCTGCCCTACGGCGCCCTCGTGCTCGAGCGACTGATCAAGAAATTGCAGCCGAGCGAGGTGGTCTTCTCAGTTTTCGGCATTCGCGAGGGGTTGATCTATGAGTTGCTGACCAAGGCCGAGCGCGAAAAAGATCCCTTGATCAGTTTCAGCGAAGCCTACGCGGCGTTGCGTTCGCGCTCGATCGACCACGCCTATGAACTCTGCCGCTGGACCGACGTCCTGTTCGCCGATCCAACGTTCGAGGAAACACCGGCCGAACGCCGGCTGCGCTATGCCGCCTGCTTGCTGTCCGACGTCGGCTGGCGCGCCCATCCCGATTACCGCGGCGAACAGAGCCTCAATACCATCGCCCACGCCGGCCTCGGTGGCGTCAGTCACGAGGGACGGATCTTTCTGGCGCTTTCGGTTTACTTTCGCCACGAGGGTGGTGATTTTGCGTCCCAGTCCCTGCCCGAGCGCTTGCGCAACATCGTCTCCAAGCGCGTGCTGAAGCGGGCGCGAATTCTTGGAGCCGCCATTCGCGCCGCTCACATGCTTTCGATCGGCAAGGCGGGGGTCATCGACGAAACGCCGCTGTCGCTGGAGGAGGGGAAGCTCGTTCTGACGATCCCGCACGTTTATGCCGGGCTCGACGGCGAGCGCCTGCGACGCCGGTTCGAGACGCTGGCCGGGCTTGTCGGCCGCCAGGCCGTGTTAAGGGTGAGCCCTTAAGCCTTGAAAATGACAACAGCCGCGGCGCACCTGTCGGCGCCCTTGAAAGCTGCTAATGTAAAGCGGATATCAAAAGGGTTCTTAGGACTTCAATTCGAGGCATGAGCGAAAACCTTTACGACATCATGGGTGTGCCGCGGCGCGCGTCGGAGGATGACATCCGGCGCGCTTTCCGTAAGCTCGCCAAGGAACTGCATCCCGACCTCAATCCGGGTAATGCGGCGGCGGTGGAGCGTTTCAAAAAGGTTGCCTCCGCCAACGACATCCTCGGCGATCCCGAAAAACGCCGGCAATATGATGCCGGCGAAATCGACGCCCGCGGCGAACAACGCCGTCCGCAGTGGCAGCCTGGAGGCGGGGCGCGAACGCAGGGCGGGGCACGGGCGCGGTCGCATCCGGGCGCCGGCGGCTTCGATGACGTCAGCGGTTTCTCGGACCTCTTTTCCGACGTCTTCGGCAGTGCCGCGCGCGGTGCGGCAGGTCGCGGCTTCGCAACCAAGGGCCAGGATCTTCGCTACACGCTCGAAGTGGACTTCCTCGAATCGGTGATCGGCGCAAAGAAGCGCGTGACGCTGCCTGAAGGCGGTGTTCTCGATCTCGGCGTACCCGAAGGCGTGACCGACGGTCAGGTGCTGCGCCTCAAAGGCAAGGGTCTACCCGGCCAAGGCGGCGGCACGCACGGCGACGCGCTGGTCGAAATCAAGGTGCGCCCGCATGCGCAGTTCAAACGCCAGGGCGACGACATCACCGTCGAAATTCCAATCACCATCGATGAAGCCGTGCTCGGTGCCAAGATCGAGGTGCCGACGATTTCGGGCCGCGTGCAGCTCACAATTCCGAAAGGCACGAGTTCGGGCAAGACCTTCCGGCTGAAGGGCAAGGGCGTCAGCAATCGTGCCGCCGGATCGACAGGCGACGAATTGGTGTCGGTGCGCATCGTGCTTCCAGACCAGATCGACGAAAGCCTGTCCTACTTCTTCTCGGAATGGCGCCAGAAGCACAGCTACGATCCCGGCCGCAAATAGCAAAGCGGCCCGGAGAGGGCAGGTCTCCGAGCCGCAGCCGACCGCGGCGCTTCAGGCACGGGGAGGAGTACGCAGCGCCGCATGGTCTGCGCCGCGCGGGCTCGTTGCGGAGCCTTTCTTGCGGCACAGGGCCGATTGAATAACGGCCGAAGTCCGGCGATCCGTCGCAGAAAAATCGTGGCGCGCAATATTCGGGCAGCGGCCTTAGCTGATGGCTTTCGCGGCCGGCACGGCGCGAACCTCGCCACCGACGAGCGTCAACGCCAGTTCTCCGCCCTTGAGGCGCAGAGCATCGTCGCCGAACAGCTTTCGCCGCCATCCCTTCAAGGCCAGAATGTCCGGCTCCTTTTCGGTGGCGAGGCGTTCCAGATCTTCCGAATCCGCGATCAGCCTGGGGGCAACCCGATGTTCGGCCGCCGCGGCGCGCAAAAGAACCTTCAAGAGTTCGAGCGTGGCCGTTGCTTCCGCCGACAGCGGCTCGCCGCGATCGACCTTCGGCAGGGCCTTGTGATCGCGCGCCAGACCGCGATTGACGGCGTCCACGATTTCGCGCGCCCGTGCCGAACGAGCAAAGCCGTCCGAGAGGGTTCTGAGCTGGCCGAGCGCCTCGGTGTTGGCCGGCGTCTGGTTGGCGATGTCGTAGAGCGCTTCGTCGCGCAGGATGCGGCCGCGCGGTACATCCTGCGACTGCGCGAGCCGTTCGCGCCAGGCCGCGAGCTCCATCAGAACCGCGAGCGACTTCTTGCCCTTGACGCGCAACTTCAGCCGTTGCCAGGCGCGCTCGGGATCGGCGTCATAGGTCGCGGGATCGGTGAGCAAGGACATTTCCTCACTCACCCACGAATTGCGGCCCGTGGCGTCGATTTCCTTGTTCAGCGCCTTGTAGACATCGCGCAGATGCGTGACGTCGCCAAGGGCATAGGTCAGTTGCTTTTCCGACAGCGGCCGCCGGCTCCAGTCGGTGAAGCGCGACGACTTGTCGAGATCGGCGCCGGTGATGCGCTTCACCAGGTTGACGTAGCTGATGCTCTCGCCGAAGCCGCAGACCATGGCGGCGACTTGGGTGTCGAAGACGGGGTTCGGCACGGCCCCGGTCTTGGCATAGGCGATTTCGATGTCCTGGCGCGCGGCGTGAAAGACTTTCGTCACCGCCGTGTTGGCCATCAGCTCGAAGAACGGCGCGAGATCGAGACCGCTGGCCAACGGATCGACGACGGCTTCCGCCGAGGGGCCAGCGAGCTGGATCAGGCAGAGCTGCGGCCAGTAGGTCTGTTCGCGCATGAATTCGGTGTCGACCGTAACGAACGGATGGACGGCGAGTTCGGAGCAGAGCGCATGTAGGTCGTCGGTCGCGGTTATTAGTCTCATCGGGTGGCGAAGGTCCTGCTCGGGTCTCGTGGGCACGGGGTCCAATCGACGGGCTTACACCCGATTCTGCGGCGGCGGTTTAATTAGCTGTAAAACAATGATATTTTGCGTCTTGGATCGCCCCGACGCGATTTTTGCTGCGGTGTTGCGGTTGGTCCAGAAATATCTAGTTACAGCGGCGCCCATAGTCAAACGCCAGGGGCCCTCGCCGGCAAGGATTTGCTGGTCTCGCCCCGCCTCGCCCGTCATGCGTGTCCGCAATGCTGCAATGGATCGCGCTACTCGGGGTTCGCGATTTGGCACTCTGGAAAAGGCGCGAATTCCGCAAAGCGTGCCCGGCGCCGTCGATCGTCAGCAACAACTCGTCGGCGCCACGGTTGCGCGCCTTCGTCCAGCCCATGCGCGCAGGTCGTGGCCAACGCTGCCAATCAAGTGATTCGACCGCGTGTGATCGCGAGCGAGATTGCGTGAAGACCGCCAATATTCCAGGCCCACCGGCAAGCGCCGCGCGTACCTTGACTTTCAAGGCGGCACATGCGCTTTTCCCGCAAGTTTCCCTGATATTCGCTTCAAACGAGGGGCCCATGGCCGAGGCCAAGCTGCACCGTTACCGCTCGCATACCTGCGGCGCTTTGAGAAAGACCGACAAGGGCAGGACAGCGCGCATTTCCGGCTGGGTGCACCGCGTACGCGACCACGGCGGCGTGCTGTTCATCGACGTCCGCGACCATTACGGGCTTACCCAGGTCGTTGCCGACCCGGACTCCAAGGCCTTCAAGTCGGCAGAAGCCGTGCGTTCGGAATGGGTCATCCGCGTCGACGGCACGGTCCGCGACCGCCCCGAAGGCACGACGAACGCCGATCTTCCGACCGGCGACATCGAGGTCTACGCCACGGAAATCGAAGTGCTGTCCGCCGCCAAGGAACTGCCTGTGCCGGTGTTCGGCGAACCGGATTATCCGGAAGATTTAAGGCTCCAATACCGCTTCCTGGATCTGCGCCGCGAGACGCTGCACAAGAACATCATGAAGCGCGTCGCCGTCACCGCTTCGATGCGCAAGCGCATGAACGACGCCGGATTCTTCGAGTTCTCGACGCCCATCCTGACGGCGTCCTCGCCCGAGGGCGCGCGCGACTTCCTGGTGCCATCGCGCATCCATCCCGGCAAGTTCTACGCCCTGCCGCAGGCGCCGCAGCAGTACAAACAGTTGCTGATGGTGTCTGGCTTCGACCGTTATTTCCAGATCGCGCCCTGCTTTCGCGACGAAGACCCGCGTGCCGACCGTCTGCCCGGCGAATTCTACCAGCTCGACGTCGAGATGAGTTTCGTCGAGCAGGAAGACATTTTCCAGGCCATGGAGCCGGTCATCACCGGCATCTTCGAGGAGTTCTCCGGCGGCAAGAAAGTCACTAAAGGCTGGCCACGCATTCCCTACGACACGGCGATTGCCAAGTACGGCTCCGACAAGCCCGACTTGCGCAACCCGATCGAGATGCAGGACGTCACCGAGCACTTCAAGGGCTCGGGCTTCAAGGTCTTTGCCGGCATGATCGAGAAGGACCCGAAAGTGCGCGTGTGGGCCATCCCCGCGCCGACCGGCGGTTCACGCGCCTTCTGCGACCGCATGAATTCCTGGGCCCAGGGCGAAGGCCAGCCGGGCTTGGGTTACGTTTTCTGGCGCGAAGAGGAAGGCGCCGCGGGCGCCGGTCCCATTGCCAAGAACATCGGTGCCGACCGCGCGGGTGCAATCCAGAAGCAGCTCGGCCTGAAGACGGGCGATGCGTGCTTCTTCGCCGCGGGAGATCCGGCGAAATTCTACAAGTTCGCCGGCGCTGCGCGCGATCGCGTCGGCCAGGAGCTGAAGCTCATCGACGAGAACCGCTTCGCGCTCGCCTGGATCGTCGACTTCCCGTTCTACGAGTGGAACGAGGACGAGAAAAAGATCGATTTCTCGCACAATCCCTTCTCGATGCCGCAGGGCGGCCGCGAAGCGCTCGAAGCCGCGACGACGGACGAGGCCAAGCTCAAGCTCAAGGCCTATCAGTACGACATCGTCTGCAATGGCTTCGAGATTGCCTCGGGTTCCGTGCGTAACCATCGCCCGGATACCATGGTGAAGGCCTTCGAGATCACTGGCCTGACGCAGGCGGACGTCGAAGCCCGCTTCGGCGGCCTCTATCGCGCCTTCCAGTATGGCGCGCCCCCGCACGGCGGCATGGCGGCAGGCATCGACCGCATGGTCATGCTCATTGTCGGTGCCAAGAACCTGCGCGAGATATCGCTCTTCCCCATGAACCAGCAGGCCGCCGATCTTCTGATGGGCGCGCCGAGCGAGGTCGCGCCGAAACAGCTTCGCGAGCTGTCGCTGCGCGTCATGCTCCCCGAGCCGAAGAAGGCTTAGAAATCTGCGATTTGACACACCGCGTCAGCGAACCGCCTCGGCGCCAGCCGTGTATGCTTGTTCGCCTTCCTCGGTCTCGCCGCCACTTTGCATGCGCACGGATCTTCCCGCAAAATGTGCGCCGACTTCGATGGCGAGCTCTTGATGAAAGATGTCGCCATCAATGACCGAGCCGGATTTCAGGCTTGCCTTTCGGCAATAGACGCTTCCGTTCACGTTGCCATAAACGACGATCGTCTCAGCCTTGATGTCGCCGACGACGTGTCCGTTCCGTCCGACGATAAAGTTTTTGCACACGACATTTCCGAAAACGCCGCCATCAAGTCGCGCGTGCCCGTTGCAGCGAACATTGCCCTCGATTGTGAAATCGGAGCTGATTGCCGACGACGCCTCGCCACCCAACAGCCTATAAAGGACTTCGAACCCTCGCCAGCGTCGGCCTTTTGGTGTTGGAGCGTCTAGCCGGTGCGTCGCTTCAAGAGCCGGTACATTCGACTGGTTCCCGGCCACAGGCAAATTCGAGTTTTGCGTCGTCACGCCGACTAACCCACAATACTAAACTCACCAATATGATCGTCCCTTGAGGGCGAACCGGAGCCGAACAATCATGCCTGTGCACCGAAGCTCCGCGGAACACAGATTAATGGGGAAATCGCAAGCTCATTAAGAATATGTGCGACGTGGTAAATTCCGTAGCCTGTGAATGCAAGGCTTGGCGGAAGGTTCTTGAAATCGATTTCCATCGCGATCGGCCGCAGCTCCATCGCGATTGAATCCAGTTCAAAAATGCTCGAGCCTGTCATTAACCATAAATTCGGGTCATGAATGTCACTAACGACGAGGAATCGCGCGTCGCTATTTCGTTTCTGCGCTCAATGTTGCGGACATGCGATCTAATGGAATTATCAGTATCGAGATGAGGGCTCGAACAACTCTAGCGTAGTGGTGAGTTTCATGCTTGGACGCGAAAAGCTAGCCGAGTCACGCGATATCGAGTTCGAGCCGTTCGAACGCAATGGGCTCCAGAACCATGCAATCGCCACCTCCATTCGCTCAGGGTCTCGGCGGCGCAAAGCCGGATCCGAAGAGTGCCGCCGAACGGCCCACCTCGATACTTGGTCCCGACATTACGATCATCGGTCAGCAGCTTGTCTTGAAGACCAGGGGGTCGCTGCTGATTCAAGGACAGATCCAAGGCGACGTCCACGGCGAGATGGTCACCGTCGACAACGGCGCCAATGTCAATGGCGTGGTGACGGCGCGGATAATCACCGTGCAGGGCGAAGTGAAGGGTGCCTTGCGCGGCTCGTCCGTCATCCTGCAGTCGACTGCGGTTGTGGAAGCAGACATCGTCCATCAGACACTTTCGATTGCCGAAGGGGCGCACTACGAGGGTTCGGTTCGCAAAGCGCGTACCGTCGAGGAAGTGACTCCCGATCTTAGCTAGAGCGGGCATCGATAGCCGTCGCGCGCTGGCGCGGTCCTGGTAATTGGCTTAACGTCCCCTCGAAAATTGCAGCGAGGTGGTGCCATGACGACGTACAAAGGCGAGTGTTTCTGCGGCGCGGTGAAGATCGAAGTCACGGGCGAACCCGAGGGTATGGGCTATTGCCATTGCAATTCCTGCCGCTCCTGGTCGGCAGGGCCGGTCAATGCCTTCTCGCTGTGGAAACCGGAGAGCGTCAAGGTGACGGCAGGCGCCGGCAATATCGGCACGTTCGAGAAAACTCCGACGAGCCAGCGCAAATTCTGCAAGACGTGCGGCGGTCATATCATGACCAACCATCCCCCCTTCGGCCTCATCGACGTCTACGCCGCGACCATTCCCGACTTCAAATTCGATCCGCATCTCCACGTCTATTACGCCGAAACCGTGCTGCCCATCCGCGACGGCTTGCCGAAATTCGTGGATTTTCCCGAAGCCTTCGGCGGCTCGGGCAAGCAGATGCCCGAATGATCGGCGAGGCCGAGCCGCATAGGATTGCGGCGCCTTCCTTGTCGCAGGAAAGCGCCGTACCCCACATTATGTGATCGCGCCGTGCCACGTATTAGTTGGTAGTCGCGGCGTGAGGCTTCGGCAGGTCTACGGCGACGAGAAGCGTATTGCCGTCCTTGAACGCCGTGCCGGTGTAGCGGCCATCGTCGTCGCGGCCAGTGATGGCAACGTTGACATAGCCCTGCTTGGCCAGAACGAGTGTTGCCTGCCTGGTTGCCGACGCAAACGCGAAATCCGAAGCAATCGCCGCGGAGACGCCGGCGCTATCTGGTTCGACTTCGGCAGCGAATGCGGGAACGGCGAAGCCGGCGGCGGCGATGAGGGCCAGTGCGCTTGTGCGGATCATGTTCGATATCTCCATTCAAATGCCAACGTGTAATGTCGTCTGCAAACGTGGTGAAAGTCCCCGATCAATGCCAATCACGATCGAGGCGGATTTCCCCGGGCCCGCTTGAACGCAATGTGAGACTTGCGTGATCGCAACGAAGCCATTGGAGCCTGGCGGGCTGTTATCGTCATGAAGCTTGCGCTAAAGGGTGATCCGGCGAAGTCCCTATTTCTGGAGCAGGCTCAAGACATGAAGATCCTCTTTCTCGGTGCCGGCGCCACGGGCGGATACTTCGGCGGCCGCTTGGCCGCATCGGGGGCAGGCGTCACCTTTCTCGTCAGGGAAAAGCGGGCGGCTCAACTCGCCACTCAAGGACTTGTGATCGAAAGCCCGTTCGGTAACGTTTCGACGCCGGTCAACGCGGTCATCTCGGCGCGTCAGGCGGGCGTGCACGATGTTGTTATCCTGAGTTGCAAGGCCTACGACCTAGGCGCAGCCATTCGCGACATTGCCGATTGCGTCGGCGAGCGCACGCTCATTTTGCCGCTGCTCAACGGCATCAAGCATCTGGATGCGCTGGACGCGGCATTCGGAAATAGCCGCGTACTCGGCGGCACTTGCCACTTGAGCGTTTCGTTTGGCGAAGACGGCGTCATCCGCCACCTGAACCAGCTGCATCTCCTCACCTTCGGGCCGCGCACCCCGGATCAGTCCGACCGATGCGCCGAACTGTTCGACGCCATGAAGCCCGCAGGGTTCGAGGCCAAGCTGCGCCAGGACATCATGCAGGCCATGTGGGACAAGTGGGTTCTATTGGCCTCGCTCGCTGCTCTCACGTGCCTGTTTCGCGCCAGTGTCGGCGAGATCGCGGCTGCGCCCGCTGGCCGCAATCTCATGCTTGCGACCATCGAGGAATGCAGGCGTGTGGCGGCGGCGGCGGGATTCGAACCGTCCTCGGAGCATATGGCGACCATCGGGACGCTGCTCACCGACCCCGCGTCCAAAGTCGTCGCCTCGATGCTGCGCGACATGCAGAAGGGAACCCGCATCGAGGCCGATCTCATCATCGGCGACATGCTGCGACGAGGCAGGGCGGCGGGCGTTGCAACGCCGCTGCTCACCGTCGCCAACGCCAATCTCGCCTGTTACGAGAACCGGCTAAGCGTAAGTTGAGGCTAGGTGCTTGATCCACGGCCCGCCGCGGACGTAAATAGTAGAAACGCCTAGGCAGGCCTTAAAGAGAATAGGATGTTCGCCGCCATGACCCGATTTTCCGGTTTCGCCCTTGCCCTGCTCCTTCTTGCAGCACCCCTCTTGGCGCGTGCGGCAACGCCCAGCCTCGCCGAGGCCTGGAATGGTGCCGAGATCAACTGGCGGGATATCAAATCCGGAATTTACGAATTGGCGAAAACGGGCAGGCCCGTGGTCATGGTGTTTCACGCGCCCTGGTGCTCGGCCTGCAAGAAGTACCGCTCGGTCTTTTTCGATCATGAGATTGTCGAAGCCGCCAAGGACTTCGTCATGATCCTGATCGACGGCGACGCCGACAAGATGTCGAACGGTGCTTTTTCGCCCGACGGTACCTATGTGCCGCGCACCATCTTTCTCGACTCGGACGGCAACATTCAATCGCAACTTGCCGGTTCTAGTGACCCCAAGTTCCCGCATTCGATCGACCTCAACGGGCCCGGCGAACTGTTATCGCTGATGAAGAAGGCGCGCGAGACGATGAAGGGCTTTGCGCCCGCGGAAACGACGAACGACAGGACCTGAGGGCCGTTTTCGGAAGTTCCCGGCCATCGATCGATTGCGCCGCCGTCAGCAGGCAGGCATAACGGCCGGCGGGTTTCGATAGCGATTTTTTGCGGACGTGGTGGAACCGGTAGACACACAGGACTTAAAATCCTGAGTTCGAAAGAGCGTGTGGGTTCGAGTCCCACCGTCCGCACCAAATACCGCGACGCGCGGCGACGCGGCAAATCCAACATCGCCTCCTTTTCAATTTGAAAGCCGTTCGGCCCCTGTGGCGCGACCGCGGCCCGGCTGACGGCGCACGCAGAATTCATGTGCGACGCGCGCTCGACGCCGTTTTCCAAAGTCCGCAGCCGCCCTCCCTCCGCGGCCCAAAAACCTCTCCTTGTGCAAAACCCTCGTTTGCCCCGTTCAATTCCTTAACAATCCGTTGACGACCATAAAATTCCATGCGATCCCATGAATGCCCGACCGCACCGGGTAGGGTTTCGTGGCGTGGCGCCAGGGCCGGAAGAGGGCCCGGCCCCGAGCGACCGCCACGACCCACCGCTTTTGATTGTTCGGGCGACACGCGTTCCGCGCGCCGGCCGCCCGAACGGAACTCCGGCCCTGGCGGCCGGCTCCCCAGCGGGGAGTCGCCAGGGCCAAGCAAAGAGTGAAAGTTGAGTAAGGAGCGAGGCTTCGACTGAGGGGATGGACCGCTTTGTCTCGACATTCACGAACAAGATCGACGCCAAAGGCCGCGTTTCGATCCCAGCCCCCTTCCGCGCCGTGCTCGAGCGCGACGGCTTATGGCTCGACAAGTCTCGGCGGCATCTACTGCTACCCCTCACTCGACGCTCCGGCTCTCGATGCAGGCGGCGAGAGACTTGCGAAAAAGATCGATGGGCTTCTCTCGGGCCTCCCGGATTATTCGGACCAGCGAGACGAGCTCTCTGTCGCGCTCTACGGCGACGTCCAGGTTCTCGGAATCGATGGGGACGGCCGCATCGTCCTTCCTGAAGGCCTTCGCCGTCACGCGGGCCTCGACGGTTCGGTCACTTTTGTCGGCCTTGGCGATAAGTTTCAGATGTGGGAGCCGGGCGCCTTCGAGAAGCGCCGCGCGCTCGCCCGCAGCAAAGTCCAATCGACACGAAAACTTTTCGGCGCGGGGAAACGTCAGGGCGAAAGCACTGACGGCGACGGCGGAGCACGGGAATGACGCGCAAGGGACAAGCGGGTCCCGAGGCCGGCGGCACTGAAAAGGCCGCAACGCGTCACCTTCCCGTGCTGCTCGCCGAGGTCTTGGATGCGCTTGAGCCCAAGGCCGGCGAAGTTTTCCTCGATGGTACGTTCGGCGCTGGCGGTTACACGCGCGCCATTCTCGAAAAAGCCGATTGCCGCGTCATCGCCCTCGATCGCGATCCGGCTGCGATAGCGGCCGGCGCCGCCCTCGTCCCAGGAATTCGCGCCGCGTCTCAGCCTCATCGAAACGACCTTCGGTGACCTCGAACAAGTGGCGCTTGCCGAGGGTCACGAAAAAATCGATGGCGTCGTGCTCGACATTGGCGTTTCCTCGATGCAGCTCGACGAAGCGGAACGGGGCTTTTCATTTCAGGCCGACGGGCCGCTCGATATGCGCATGGCTTCAAGCGGCATGAGCGCCGCCGATTTCGTCAATGTCGCGGACGAAGAGGACATCGCCAACGTCATCTACGCCTATGGCGAGGAGCACAGGTCGCGCGCCGTCGCCAGAGCTATCGTGCGGCGGCGGCAAGAAAAGAAATTCACCCGCACGAGCCAACTGGCCGAAACCGTCTCGCGTGTGTTTTTCGGCCGCAAGGTCGACGGCCGCCATCCCGCGACGCGGACTTTTCAGGCATTACGCATTCACGTCAACGACGAGCTCGGCGAACTTGCTCCGCGGACTTGTGGCTGCCGAAAACATTCTGAAACCCGGCGGCCGTCTCGTGGTCGTGACGTTCCATTCGCTCGAAGACCGCATCGTCAAGCGTTTCATGACCAGCCGATCGGGCAAGCAACCCGGCGTTTCCCGCCACGTCCCGGTGCAATCGATAAAAACAACAGCTGACAAGTTTCCGGATTATTAACGTTCGCCCTTTAACACCTTCTAAAGGTGAATTGGATGTCAACCCGCGTGCCCGCTCGGCACGTTTGAGGGCGGCGATCAGGACGGATGGGGCTCCTGCCCCGGTAGATCCTGAAGCCCTCGGCGTCCCCTCACCGGCACGTTAAGGCGGCAAATACAACCTCAGGGGCAAGGCCATGCGAGTGACGAATTTCGCGGCATTCTTTTTTGCTCTCACGACGGCCTTCCTTCTCTACAGCCTGAGCTACGAAAGCCGCAGGCTCGAAGCCCAGGTGCAGGCGCAGGAACAGGAAGCTAATCTCGCCCGCAGCGATATCGCGGTGCTCAAGGCGGAAAAAAGCCATCTGAGCCGGCCCGAGCGCATCGACAGCATCGCGCGCGCGCAAGGCCTGGCGCCGCCGCGGCCTGACCAGCTTGCCCAAGACTTCGGCGATCGAAACGCTCGTCGGTCAAGACTCAGCGCAATCCGGGGAAATAGGCATATGCCGGCGGGCGTCAGGATTACGCCGGGACTGGCGCGGAACGCGATGCCGGAGCGGCAGCGCGTTCACCCGGCCCGATGTTGACGAACATCGCTCTCGGTTTGTCGGTCGTTGCAGCTTTTGGCGCCGTTGCCGCGCGTCTCGTCAGCCTTGGCATGAGCGCCGCACCTATCGCCACACTCGCGGTGACCGAGAGCTGCGCCGACCAATTTCGCCCGCCCCGACATCATCGATCGCAATGGCCGCCTGCTCGCGACCGATATCGAGGCGCCATCGCTTTTTGCCGATCCGGCCATCGTGCTCGACCGCGACGAACTCGTCGAGAAGCTGGCAACGGTTCTGCCCGGTCTCGACACAGTCGAAGCTTCGCGCCGCCCTTGCCGACCGTACGCGGCGCTTCGTCTGGGTGCGGCGCGGCCTGTCGCCCAAAGTCGCGCAGTCGGTTCATGATCTTGGCCTTCCGGGTCTCGCCTTCCGCAACGAACTTCGCCGCGCCTATCCCGACGGGCCGCCTCGCCGGACACGTGCTCGGCGCCGTGAACGTCGACAACAAGGGCGTGGCGGGCATTGAAAAATACATCGACGATGTCGTTGGCGTCGAAGCCGTTCACGGCGCCGAATTGTCGGACGCCGCCCCGGTCCGCCTTTCCATCGACATCGGCGTCCAGCATGCGCTCGAGGACGAACTCGACACCGCCATGCGGCGCTACCAGACGGAGGGCGCTGCCGGACTGGTGCTCGACGTCAAGACCGGAGAAGTCATCGCCAGGCTTCTCTGCCGCGCATCGACCCCGCCGAGCCGGCTTCCGCTTCCGACGCACGCCACCACGACAGGATTTCCGGCGGCAGCTACGAACTCGGCTCCGTGTTCAAGACCATGACGGTCGCCATGGCGCTCGACGAGGGCATTGCCACCGCTTCGAGCGTCTTCGATGTGCGCGAACCGCTTGTCGCCGGCCGCTATACGATCACCGACATGCATCCCGCCGGCCGGCCGCTTTCGGTCGAAGAAATCTTCACCCATTCCTCGAACGTCGGCGCCGGCATGCTGTCCCTTGCCGCAGGTCCGGAACGCTTCGGCGGCTTCTTGAAACGTCTGCACCTCATCGACCCGATCGCGACGGAAACCGGCCCCGTGAGCCAGCCGCAAATTCCGCAGCGCTTCGAGCGCACCGAAATGATCACCATGAGCTACGGCCACGGCATCGCCGTCGCGCCGTTACAATTCGCCGCCGCTGCCGCCGCCGTCCTGAACGGCGGAACCTACGTCGCGCCGACCTTCGTGCGCTTCCACAAGTCCGAAACGGCCAAGCCGGAAAAAGTCACCAGCGACCTTTCGAGCCGCGAACTCGCCGCGCCTCTTTCGCCTCAACGTCATCGATCCGCAAGGCACCGGCAAGCGTGCCGACGTTCCGGGCTACCGCGTCGGCGGCAAGACCGGCACGGCCGAGATAGCCGAAGGTGGGCGCTATCAGGACAAGGCCGTGATCTCCTCGTTCCTCGGGGCCTTTCCGATGGACGATCCGCAATACCTGACTTTCGTCCTGCTGTTCGAGCCCAAGGCGTCGGAAGAAACCAACGGCCAGCGTACAGCCTCGACGAATGCCGCGCCGGTCACCGCCCGCCTCATCAGGCGCATCGCGGCGCAGCTCGGCGTCGCCCCAATACAGATCGAAATGACGCAGTAGCCAGCCATCGAGCGCCTGCTCGTTTGACGCTGAGGCCGACAGAACCTATTAAACGGCGAGCCCGCCGCGGGCCGACGCCGCAACGGCGACATCAGCAGACGAGACGGACGAGCCCATGCGCCTCATCGATGCGCTTCCCGCCGAGATCGCCGTGCCCGAAGCGGCGCGCGACATCGAGGTCAAGGGCATCACCGCCTCGAGCACGGCGGCTGGCCCGGGCTTCATCTTCGCGGCACTTCCCGGCGCCAAGACGGACGGCGCCCTCTATATTCCCGACGCCATCAAACGCGGGGCTTCCGCAATCGTCGTTTGCGAAGGCAAGGGGCTCGACGTCTCCGGTAGCGTTCCTGATCCTGCACGCGGCAAATCCCCGCCGCGTCCTGGCGTTCGCCGCCGCGCGTTTCCACCCCGGTCAGCCCGAAGTTTCGGTCGCCGTGACCGGGACCAGCGGCAAGACTTCGGTCGCCGACTTCGCACGGCAGATTTTCTCCCATCTCGGGCATAAGGCCGCCTCGCTCGGCACCATCGGCCTGATCAAGCCCGACAGCGCCATTTACGGCTCGCTGACCACGCCCGATCCGGTGACGCTGCACGCGACCTTGAGCGGCCTCGCCAAGGAAGGCATCACGCACCTGGCGTTCGAAGCCTCGTCCCACGGGCTCGACCAGCATCGCCTCGATGGCGTGCAAGCTTACCGCCGCGGCGTTCACCAATCTCGGCCGCGACCACATGGATTATCATGCTACCGTCGATGACTATCTCGCGGCCAAGCTGCGTCTCTTCACGGAGCTGCTCAAAGCCGGGCAGACGGCGGTCATCAATGCAGATGGCGCATATGCAGAGCGCGTGATCGATGTCGCCAAGCGCCACGATCTCAAAATCTCGACTGTCGGGCGCGGCGGCACGCTTCTGAACCTCAAATCCGTCACTTACGACGGCTTTACCCAGATCCTCGGCATCGAAAGCGGCGGTACGAGCTACACCGTCCGCCTGCCGCTCGTCGGTGCCTACCAAATCGAGAATGCGCTTGTGGCCGCCGGTCTCGTCATCGCCACGGGCGAGAAGACGTCCGCGGTCATGGCGGCGCTCGCAAACCTGAAGGGCGTTCCCGGCCGCCTGGAAATCATCGGCGAGAAGAATGGCGGCCTCGCCATCGTCGACTATGCCCACAAGCCCGAGGCCCTTGCCGCCGCACTCGAAGCCTGCCGACCTTTTGTTACCGGCAAACTCATTTCGGTTTTCGGCTGCGGCGGCGACCGCGACAAGGGCAAGCGCCCGATCATGGGCCGCATCTCGGCCGAGAAGGCCGATGTCACAATTATCACCGATGATAACCCGCGCTCCGAAGTCCCGTCCGCCATCCGCGCTGAAATCCTCGCCAATGCGCCCGGCGCCCGCGAAATCGGCGATCGGGGCGACGCCATTGCGACCGCGATTGCCATGATGGGCAAGGGCGATGTGGTGCTGATCGCCGGCAAGGGCCACGAGACCGGCCAGATCGTCGGCACGAGTGTCATCCCATTTTCCGATCACGAGGCCGTGCGCCGCGCCCTTGCACAGGGTTCTTCGCATGGCTGACGCACTTTGGACGTTTGATGAGCTATTTGAAATTCTCCCGTTCGTCGTTGCCGACGGTACGCCCGAGACGTCGATTACTGGCTTTTCGATCGACACGCGTTCGCTTAAGCCGGGCGAAATCTTCGTTGCGCTCAAAGATCAGCGCGACGGTCATGAATTCGTGACGATCGGCCTTCAAGGCCGGCGCGGCCGCGGCCATTGTGGATAGCGCTTACGACAAGAAGCTAGGCGATGGTGCATTGCTCCGGTGCAACAAAGACTTCACACGCCAGCGCCGTGACCCAGGGACGTACTTCTTGGAGCCCCCCCGCGATTGCGATCCCTTGTTTGCATTGGAGCAACTGGGC
This sequence comes from uncultured Alphaproteobacteria bacterium, assembly GCA_963732525.1. GTDB lineage: Bacteria > Pseudomonadota > Alphaproteobacteria > Rhizobiales > Hyphomicrobiaceae > Hyphomicrobium_B. The sequence goes on along the minus strand of CAVSZX010000018.1, from coordinate 57,166 downwards.
CGAGCAGCAAGGTCACGTCTCGCACCTTCTGCCCGCGTCATCGCCGTGACAGGCAGCGCCGGCAAGACCGGCACCAAGGAAATGCTGCGCGCCTGCCTTGCGCGCGTCGGCAAAGTCCACGCTTCCGAAAAATCCTTCAACAATCATTGGGGCGTGCCGCTGACGCTCGCCAACATGCCGCGCGACACGGACTTCGGCGTCTTCGAAATCGGCATGAACCACGCGGGCGAAATCGCGCCGCTGAATGGCATGGTCCGCCCGCATGCCGCCATCGTCACAACTGTCGAAGCGTGCACCTCGAGCACTTCAGAGACGTCGAGGAGATTGCCGACGCCAAGGCCGAGATCTTCCAGGGCTTGGTCTCGGGCGGCGCGGCCATCATCAAGCGCGACAATCCGCATTTCGATCGCCTCCGGCGTCCGCGCGCAAATTCACGGTGGGCGGGTGGTTTCCTTCGGCCTTGAACCAGATGCCGACGTGCTTGCCGAAAAACTGACCCTTGGCGAAAGCGGCTCCGACATCACCGCCCGCATCGGCGCCGAGCGCATCAGCTACCACCTCGCCATCCCGGGACGGCACATTGCCGAAAATTCCCTCGCCGTCGTTGCCGCGCTTCGACGCCGTCGGCGCCGATCTCGCAGAAGCGCTGAAAGCGCTGGCCACGCTCCCCCCGCCGAGCGGCCGTGGCGCCCGCTCTCACCTGAAAGTCAGAGACGGCGAAGCGTTATTGATCGACGAGAGCTACAACGCCAATCCGGCCTCCATGCGCGCCTCTCTGGCCACGCTGGCGACCGTCCCTCGCGCCAAATTTCCAAGGAGAATCGCGGTATTGGCCGATATGCTGGAGCTCGGACCCGAGGCCGGCGACCTGCACCGTGGCTTGATCGACGCTGTCAATGCCGCCGGAGTGGATAAGCTCTTTGCCTGTGGGCCACACATGAAGGGCCTTTATGCTGCCGCGCCAGCCGCTATCAAAGGGGGATACGCGGAGACCTCGGATGGCCTCAAAGCGATGTTACTCGCGGCCGTGGAGGCGGGCGACGTCGTCATGATCAAGGGCTCGAACGGCATGCGCCTTGCGCCACTCGTTGCGGCGCTGAAGGCCGGATCGGCCGGTTGATCGCCGACGTAACGGGCCAGGGGTCGAGGGCCGGGGTCAAGAGATTGCAGGGGAATTGAGAGCCGGATGCTCTATGAACTCGTCAGCTTGAGCGATCAGATCACTGCGCTCAACGTTTTCCGCTACATTACTTTTCGCACGGGCGGCGCAATCTTCACGGCGTTCCTGTTCGTGATGATGTTCGGCCCGGCCACAATCGATCTCCTGCGCCTGAAGCAGGGCAAAGGCCAGCCCATCCGCGAGGACGGGCCGCAAAGCCACTACGTCAAGCGCGGCACGCCCACCATGGGCGGGCTGATGATCCTGTCCGGCGTCCTGGTGACGACCGTACTCTGGGCTCAACTCTCCAACGCGTACGTGTGGGTCGTGCTGCTCGTGATGATGACCTACGGCGCCATCGGCTTCTATGACGACTTCCTGAAGGTCACCAAGCGTTCGTCCGACGGCTTCGGCGGGCGCAAGCGCCTTGCGCTCGAAATCGCCGTCGCGGCGATTGCAACGCTGCTCATCATGCGCATCGGCACGCCGGGGCCGAGGAACCCGCTCGAATGGGGCTTCTGGACGACGCTGTCCTCGGGCTTCGCCACCTCGCTCGCCGTCCCGTTCTTCAAGGGCGCGCTCATTCCCTTCGGTCTCTTCTTCATTTTCGTCGGCGCCTTCATCATCACCGGCGCCGGCAATGCCGTGAACCTCACCGACGGCCTCGACGGCCTCGCCATCGTTCCCGTCATGATCGCGGCAGCCACCTTCGGCCTCATCGCCTATCTGATAGGCAACGTGAACTTCGCCGACTACCTCAAGGTGCATTACGTCGCCGGCACGGGCGAACTCGCCGTCTTGTGCGGAGCGCTGATCGGTGCGAGCCTGGGCTTTCTCTGGTTCAACGCCCCGCCCGCCATGATCTTCATGGGCGACACCGGCTCGCTGGCGCTGGGCGGCGGGCTCGGCACCATCGCGGTCGCCACCAAGCATGAGATCGTGCTCGCCGTCGTCGGCGGCCTGTTCGTGCTGGAGACGATGTCGGTCGTGATCCAAGTCCTATCGTTCAAGTGGACGGGCAAGCGCGTCTTCCGCATGGCGCCGCTGCATCACCACTACGAGCAGAAGGGATGGAAGGAATCGACCGTCGTCATCCGCTTCTGGATCGTCGCGGTGCTGCTGGCCCTCGTCGGCCTCGCAACGCTGAAGCTGCGCTAATGTGCCGAACTTCGACACGATTGTGCGCCCTGCAGCCGGGTCCGAACTAGGCTAGATTCCACTCCATGATTCGCGCCACGACCTTTTCCGGGAAAAAAGTCGCCGTCTTCGGGCTCGGGGCCTCCGGCACCGCCACCGTGCGGTCGCTGCAGGAGGGCGGCGCGATCGTCGCCGCCTGGGATGACAGCGAGGCCGGGCGGGCGGCTGCCGAGAAGGCCGGCGTGCCGCTCGTCGACCTCTCCAAGGCCGATTGGACGACATTCTCGAGCCTCATCCTGGCGCCCGGCGTGCCCCTCACCCATCCCGAACCGCATTGGACGGTCGGCATGGCCAAGGCGGCTGGCGTCGAGATCATCGGCGACGTCGAGATCTTCGCGCGCGAGCGTGCCGCGCATTGTCCCGAGGCGCCCTTCATCGCCATCACCGGCACCAACGGCAAATCGACGACGACGGCGCTCGTCACCCACATTCTTCGCCATGCCGGCAAGGACGTGCAGATGGGCGGCAACATCGGCCGCGCCATCCTGACCCTCGAGCCGCCGGCGCCGGACCGTTTCCATGTCATCGAACTCTCGTCGTTCCAGATCGACCTGACGCCGACACTCAAACCCACCGTCGGCGTGCTCTTGAACATCACGCCCGACCACCTCGACCGGCACGGCACAATCGAAAATTACGCAGCCATCAAGGAACGCCTCGTCGTGGGCGCGGACGTCGCCTGCATCGGCGTCGATGACGATGCTTGCCGCGCGATCCTGAAGCGCCGCGTGGCGAAGGGCCCGGCCTGTGCCTTGAGCACCAAGCATCAACTCGCGCCCGGCTATTCCATGCTGCAATCGACGCTCGTCTGTTCCGACCGCTCCGGCCTTGCCGTGAAGTTGGGAAATCTCGATGGCATCGGTTCGCTGCGCGGCACGCACAACGCACAAAACGCCCTCGCCGCCGTCGCCGCCGTTCGCGAGTGTTTCCAACATCTCGGCCTGGACGCTGATCTCGACTGGCAAGGCGCCCTTGCGTCCTTCCCCGGTCTCGCGCACCGCATGGAAGAGATCGGCCGCCTAGGGCAACGTGCTCTTCATCAACGACAGCAAGGCGACGAACGCCGACAGCACCGAAAAGGCGCTGCTGTCGTTTCCGGGCAATATCTACTGGATCCTCGGCGGCAAGCCCAAGGACGGCGGCATCGAAACGCTGCGCCCGCACTTTTCGCGTATCACCAAGGCCTATCTCATCGGCGCGGCGAGCGAGGAATTCGCGGCGACGCTCGACGGCAGCGTCCCCTTCGAACGCTGCGGCACGCTGGAAGTTGCCGTCTCCGCCGCGACTAATGACGCGCTCGCCGCCAACAAGCCCGATACGACCGTGCTCCTCTCGCCCGCCTGCGCCTCCTATGACCAGTTCAAGAACTTCGAGGTCCGCGGCGACGCCTTCCGCGCTCTCGTCGCGGCTCTGCCCTGCATCGAATTGAGGGCGCGCTCATGACGCTCAGCCGCACCGACCGCAGCCGCTTCGCCGATTGGTGGTTCACCGTCGATCATGTGCTGCTCTCGGCCTTCGCCGCGCTGCTTGCCATCGGCATGGTGCTCTCGCTTGCGGCGTCTCCCGCGGTCGCCATGAAAAAGGGTTTGCCGACGTATTACTTCGTCGAGCGCCACGCGGTCTTCGGCTGCATTAGCGCCGTCATCATGCTGGCCGTTTCATTTTTCTCGCCGATGAGCGTGCGGCGTCTCGCGCTCGCCGTGTTCTTCGCGGCGTTTGCAGCTATGATCGTCGTCTTCGCCACGGGCCAGGAACTGAACGGGGCCCGGCGCTGGCTGTCGATCGCGGGGCATTCCTTCCAGCCTTCCGAGTTCGCCAAGCCCGGTTTCGTCGTGCTCGTCGCCTGGCTCTTCTCCGATTCCGCAGTACGAAAGGATATCCCGGCACTTCCCATCGCCATGACGTTGTGGGCCTCGTTCGCGACGCTGCTCGTCATCCAGCCCGACGTCGGCCAGACGGTGCTCGTCAGCGCCACGGCCGGCATTCTCTATCTGCTCGCAGGCCTTCCCCTCGTCGGCGCGCTGATCCTGTTTGCGCTCGGCGCCGGCGGACTTTGGTTTGCCTATTTCACCTTCGCCCACGTTCACGCCCGCATCGACCGCTTCTTCAATCCCATGCCATTTGAAAATTTCCAGGGCGACCGCGCCCTGCAGTCGTTTTCGGAAGGCGGGTTCTTCGGCCGCGGTCCGGGCGAGGGCACGATAAAATCCGTGCTGCCCGACGCACATACCGACTTCAGCTTCGCCGTCGTCGGCGAGGAATATGGCATCATTGCCTGCCTCGGCCTGCTTGCCATTTTTGCCTTTATCGTGCTCAAGGCTCTTGTGCGCGCCGCGGAAGAACCCAACGCTGCGATCCGCCTCGCCATCCAGGGTCTGGCTCTTATTTTCGGACTTCAGGCCCTGATCAACATGGGCGTCAACGTCGGGCTTCTGCCGCCCAAGGGCATGACGCTGCCCTTCATTTCCGCCGGCGGCTCGTCCATGCTGGCGCTGGCCGTCACGGCGGGAATGCTCTTGGCGCTGACGCGGCGCAGACCCGAACTGGCGCGCCTCAAAAAGCCCCGAATGATGCCGACCAATTCCAAAGCCGAAGTCGATGGGATGGGCGCGCCGCAATGAATTCCAAGCTTTCCGTCATGCTCGCGGCCGGCGGCACCGGCGGTCATCTATTTCCGGCGTTCGCGCTTGCCGAGGAACTGACTCGGCGCGGCGTCGCCGTCGATCTTATCACCGACATGCGCGGCGACCGCTACGGCTCGGGCTTTCCGGCGCGCAACGTCTATCAGGTTCCCGCCGCGACGCTTTCCGGCCGCTCGCCCGTGGCGATGTCGAAGACCGCTCTTGCGCTGGCGCGCGGCACCAAGGCCTCATACGCAATCCTGGGCAAAGTCCGGCCCGATGCCGTCCTCGGCTTCGGCGGCTATCCGACATTTCCGCCGCTCGTTGCCGCGCGCCTTCGCGGCATTCCGTGTGCCGTGCACGAACAGAACGCCGTCCTCGGCCGCGCCAATAAGATGCTCGCCAAACGCGTCGATGCCGTCGCCACATCCTTCGAGCGCACGAAATTCATCGACGGCGCGCTGGCGGCCAAGACGACGTTCACCGGCAACCCCGTGCGACAGGCCGTCATCTCGGCCGCCAACCGCGTCTACGATATGCCATTACCCGCCAGCGACTTCCGGCTCCTCGTGTTCGGTGGCAGCCAGGGCGCGCGCTATTTCTCCGACACGGTGCCGCCGGCGCTCGCCGTGCTGGCGCCGGAGATGCGCAAGCGCTTGCGGGTCGTGCAGCAGGCGCGCGAGGAAGATTTAGAACGCGTCAAGGCGGCCTATGCCGCCGCCGGCATTGCGGCCGAGGTCGCGCCTTTCTTCAACGATCTTCCCGAGCGCATGGCCCTGTCCCACCTCGTTGTCGGCCGCGCGGGCGCTTCGACGGTCGCGGAGCTGACCGTCATCGGCCGCCCGAGCCTGCTCGTGCCGTTGCCGCACGCCCTCGACAACGATCAATTGAACAACGCCCGGCGCTTACAGGAAGTCGGCGGCGGATGGTGCATCGAGCAGAAGGACTTGAGCATCGAACGCCTATCCACCGAGATCGCGAAATTCCTGACCGAACCTCAAAAACTTGCAGTCGCAGCCGGTGCGGCTAAAAAGGCCGGGCGGCCCGACGCCGTTCGCCTCCTCGCCGACTTCGTCTTAAGGTTAGCTGAAACGAGGACCTTGCCGCCAAGCACGGCATGACATCATTCGCGGGCGGATCTTCGCAGCATTTTCCCGCCGCTTTCCAAGGGGTCTACCAACCATGCAAATGCCGCGCGACATCGGCCCGTTCCACATCATCGGCATCGGCGGGATCGGCATGAGCGCCATCGCCGAAATTCTCGTCGCCAAGGGCTATACGGTCCAGGGCAGCGACCAGAAGGAAAGCGCCAACGTCAAGCGGCTGCGCGCCGCCGGCATCCGCGTCTTCGTCGGCCATGACGCCGTCAACCTCATCGGCGCCCGCTATGTCGTCATCTCGACCGCGGTCAAGGCGGCGAACCCCGAACTCGCCGCGGCGCGCGCCAGAAACCTGCCCATCATCCGCCGCGCCGAAATGCTCGCCGAGCTGATGCGTCTCTATTCGACGGTCTCGGTCACCGGCACGCACGGCAAGACCACGACGACTTCGCTGCTCTCGCACATTTTCACCGAGGCCGGCCAGGAACCAACCGTCATCACCGGCGGCATCATCAACGCCTGGGGTTCGAACGCCCGTCTCGGCTCCGGCAAGTGGATGATCGTCGAAGCGGACGAAAGCGACGGCACCTTCACGCGGCTCCCGACCGAAATCGGCATCGTCACCAACATCGATCCCGAGCATCTCGATTATTTCGGCTCGGTCGAGGCCATGCACCACGAGTACGAGACGTTCCTGAAGAACATTCCCTTCTTCGGGCTCGCGGTCGTGTGCATCGATCACCCCGTCGTGCGCCGCATGGTCGACCAGTTGGGCCTTAGGAACGACGGCCGCCGCCTTCTCACCTACGGGGCCGCCAAGGACGCCGACATCGTGCTCCAGAACATTCGCGTCGACGGCCACAAGACGGCGTTCGACGCCCAGATCGGACCCGCCGTCAAAGGCGGCGCGCGCAGGCTCGAAGGCTGGTCGGTGCCACTTCCCGGCGCGCACAATGCGTTGAACGCTCTTGCGGCCATTGCGGTGGCCACCGAGGCCGGCATCGACGACGGCAAGATCCGCGCCGCCATGGCCACCTTCTCCGGCGTCAAACGCCGGTTCCAGATGACGGGCGAATGGAACGGCGTCTCGATCTACGACGACTACGGCCACCACCCGGTCGAGATTTCGGCAGTTCTCGCGGCGGCCAAGCGCGGCGCCAAAGGCCGCGTCATCGCCATCGTCGAGCCGCACCGCTATACCCGCGTCCGCGATCTCTTCGCCGAGTTCTGCAATTGCTTCCGCGATGCCGACAGCGTCGTCGTGGCGCCGCTCTACACCGCGGGCGAATCGCCGATCACCGGCATCGATAACCGACGAACTTGCCAAAGGCATCCGCGCCAGCGGCCACCGATCGGTCTTTTCCGTCGACGAGGCGGGCGCGCTTGCCGCCATGATCCAGGATATTGCCAAGCCCGGCGATATCGTGGTCTGCCTCGGCGCCGGCAATTCCACCGAATGGGCGCACGCACTGCCGGAATGGCTTGGAAGTGCCCCGCGCCGTGCTGGGGGCCTGGCCTGATGTTCGAGGATTTGACCGGCGATCTGAAGGCGCTGATGCCGGAGCTGCGCGGCCGTCTCATCGCCAACGCGCCGCTGGCCGACATCACCTGGTTCCGCGTCGGCGGCCCGGCGCAAGCCTTGTTCACGCCCGCCGACGAGGCCGATCTTTCCTACTTCCTCAAAGCCCTCCCCGACGGCGTGCCGATGAACGTCATCGGCCTCGGTTCCAACCTCTTGGTGCGTGACGGCGGCGTCCCCGGCATCGTCATCCGCCTCGGCAAGGGCTTCGGCGAGATCAGGGTCGAAAACGCCGAAACGCTGCGCGCCGGAACGGCCGTTCCCGACGTCAAGGTGGCGCGCGCCGCGGCCGAAGCCGGCATTTCGGGCCTCGCCTTCTATCGCGGCATTCCGGGGTCCATCGGCGGGGCGCTGCGCATGAACGCCGGCGCGCACGGCCGCGAGACCAAGGACGTGCTGACCAGCGCCCGCGCCGTCGACCTCGACGGCAACATCCACGTCTTCTCCAATGCCGAGATGGAATTCACCTATCGCCATTGCGGCGTCATGGACGGCTGGATATTCACGGAAGCAACCTTCAAGGGCACGCCCGGCGATCCGGCGGCGATCCAGAAAGACATGGAGGAGGTCGCCGACTACCGCGAGAAGAACCAGCCGATCAAGGAACGCACCGGCGGCTCGACCTTCAAGAACCCGCCCGACAACAGCGCCTGGAAGCTGATCGACGACGCCGGCTGCCGTGGCTTCCGCTGCGGCGGCGCCAAGGTTTCGGAAATGCACTGCAACTTCCTCATCAACGACGAAAAGGCGAGCGGCGAAGATGTCGAGGCGCTGGGTGAAACCGTGCGCGCCCGCGTCAAGGCCAAGTCCGGCATTACGCTCAGCTGGGAAATCATTCGTCTTGGCCGGCCGTTGCCCGGCCGTCCCGTCGGCGAAGCGCTGGCGGAGTGACCCGTTGATGACGGATGAGCCCGAGGTCGGGTGGACTAACGCGGATGAGATTGGCACGGAGTCTCTATCTACCCCGAAGGGCAATTCCCATTGCCCATCAAATACGCTAAATGCAGACGTTCAACCTCTCGTGCGAGCCTCGCGGTCCGGAGACGCGGAAAAAATGACGACGGTCACCCTCGAAAAAGCAGAACATGAGTTGTCCCAGCTCATCAACCGCGCGCGAGCTGGTGAGGAGATTGTCATCACGCGTGGCAACGAGCCGGTAGCCAAGATTGTTGCCTTGGCCGGTTCGCGCCAGCCGCGCAAACCGGGTGCGCTCAAAGGAAAGCTGGATTTACCGGATGAGTTCTTCTTCGACCCATTGACGGACGAAGAGCTCAAGAGCTGGCATGGTGGCGGCAACACAATCAAATGAGGTTCCTGCTCGACACACATGCGCTCGTCTGGTGGTTGAGCGATAATCCGAAACTCTCTGAAGCGGCTGCGGCGGCAATTGCCGAACCGAACAACGACGTCGTGGTCAGCGCAGCGAGCGGTTGGGAGATTGCCACCAAGGTCCGCAGACAGCGCTGGCCAGAGGCCGCGAAGCTCCTCGGCCAATTGGAACAGGTCCTGGAAGCAAACCGCATCGGTGTCGTTCCCGTCTTGATGCGTGATGCGATCCTTGCGGGCTCGTTCGAATTAGAACATCAAGACCCGTTCGATCGGATGATCGCCGCTCAGGTTCTTGGTCAGGCTGATTTGACGCTCGTCACCATCGACGGCGTGTTCGCAGACTTCGGCGTCAAAACGCTTTGGTGAGAACAGATTTCCATGAAATTGACGGGTTGCACGATCTATGAGCACTGACAAACTCGGCCCCGCCCCTCGTCGTGCGCGCACCAATGTCGCCGTGCTCATGGGCGGACTTTCGGCGGAACGCGAGGTCTCGTTGCGCTCGGGCGCGGCGGTGGCGGAAGCGTTGCGCGGCGAAGGCTATGTCGTGACAGAGATCGACGCCGGTCGCGACGTCGCCGATCATCTGGCGAAATTGCGACCCGAAGCCTGCTTCAACGCCTTGCACGGCAAGTTCGGCGAGGACGGTTGCGTCCAGGGCATCCTGGAGATGCTCGACATCCCCTACACGCACTCGGGCGTCCTTTCCTCCGCGCTCGCCATGCACAAGGAGCGCGCCAAGGACATCATGAAGGCCTCGGGCGTGGCGGTTGCGGAGGCCAGGCTCGTCACCCGCGCTGCGGCCCTGGACCAGCACGCCCTTCCCCCGCCCTACGTGGTGAAGCCGGTCGCCGAAGGCTCGAGCGTCGGCGTCATCATCGTGGCGCCCGGCACTGAACGGCCGCCGAACTCGATTGCCGCCGGCGGCCCGCTCGAAGAAATACTCATGATCGAGCGCTACATTGCCGGCCGGGAATTGACCTGCGCCGTCATCGGCGATTTCGCCACCGACGTCATCGAGATCGTGCCGTTGCAGGGCCTCGAATTCTACGATTACGAGGCGAAGTACGCCCCGGGCGGCTCCAAGCACGAGCTGCCTGCACAACTTTTACCCGAAATTTACCAATCAGTACGGATGTTAACCCTGAAGGCTCATCAGGCTCTGGGCTGTCGCGGCGTCTCGCGCGCCGACTTTCGCTACGACGATACGCCGGGTGGCAGCGGCGAACTGATCTGCCTCGAAGTGAATACGCAGCCGGGCATGACGGGAACGTCGCTGGTGCCCGAGCTCGCTGGTTATGCCGGGTGGCCGTTCGGGACACTCGTTCAGGTGGATGATCGAGGACGCGAGTTGCAACAGGTGACGGCGGGTTCGAGGTTCTGGTGGCGGGCGCTCGATGCGCAATCGCCCATCGATCCTCGTGACGCAGCACCTTCCCGGCCAGCGCCCGGCCGCGACCGGCACGATTATCATTTTCCCTCCCGCCCGCGCGGCGAAAAATCAAGCGCCAAGGACGCGCTCAAGCTCGAAATCTCCCGATCGGATCGCAGGCTGGCACACATGCGGCCGCGGCCGCGCCGCTCCATCGCCCGGCTCGTCCTGACTGCCGGCATCGCGTTCGTCCTGTCGGCGCTCGTCGCCGCGCTGACGCTCGGGCTCGGATCGATCGACAAGGAACGCTTTGCAGTCGCCGCACGCGCCGGGGCCCAGGACGCGCTCTTGGCCATCGGCTTTGGCCTCGATCAGGTCAGCCTGACTGGCCACCATTTCACCAGCGACCGCGATGTCTACGAGGCCTTGGAGCTCGATCGCGCTCGCACACTCGCCTCCTTCGACGCCCCCGCCGCCCTGAAGCGGCTCGAGGGCCTGCCCTGGGTCGAAAGCGCCCAGATCACCCGCGTCTTCCCGGCGTCCCTCCGGGTCGAGGTCCGCGAGCGCCAGCCCTCGGCGCTTTGGATCCGCGCCGGCAAGGCCTACCTCATCGATACCAGCGGCCGTGTGCTCGGCCTCGCTGGCGAGCCGCAAGCCTGGCGGTTGCCGCGCCTCACCGGCGAAGGCGCAGGCAATGAAGCGGCGCTGCTCTTTGCCACCCTCGAGCGCTATCCCGAGATCCGCCGCGAGTTCTCCTATGGCGAACGCAAGGGCGAGCGCCGCTGGTCGATCATATTGAAAAACGCTTCCCGCCTCGAACTCGCCGCCGACCGCGAGAGCGAGGGCCTGGAGCTGATCGCGCGCAACGGCGACCTGAAGCGGGCGCTTTCCGGTACTCCTTATGTCGTCGATGTGCGCACGCCCGGGCGCCTCGTGGTGCGGCCGGCGACGGGTGAAGCGCCGCTTCTCTTCGGCACCTATAAAATGAGCGCAGCGGGGGCGGCCCAATGATCCTGAGGCGCACCAAGGGCGATCGCCGCCGGGGGGGCATCGTCGGCCTGCTCGACGTTGGCACCAGCAAGGTCGCCGCCGCCGTTCTCGTGCCTTGCAATCCCACCGACAGCGACCTCTTCGGCTTTCGCCTTGCCGGCATCGGCATGCACCGCTCGCGCGGCGTCAAGGCCGGCGTGCTCGTCAACCTCGACGACGCCGAGACTGCGGTTCGCGGCGCCGTTGGCCAGGCCGAGCGCGCCGCCGGCGTGACGCTCGACAGCGTCATCGTCTCGGTCGCCTGCGGGCGCCTCAAATCGCAGCATTTCGCCGCCCGCAGCAACGTCGAGAGCGGCCTCGTCAGAGACGCCGATATCGCCCGCGTCATGGAGGCCGGCCGGGCCTATGCCGAGCGCGACGGCCGCTCGCTCCTGCACCTCAACCGCCTGGGCTTCCGCCTCGACGGCGCCCCCGGCGTCGCCGAAGCCCGCGGCCTGGCGGCGCAAACACTCGCCGCCGACCTGCACGCCGTCACCGCCGACGAGGCACCGCTGCGCAACCTGCTCATGCTCATCGAGCGCTGCTACCTCAATTGCGCCGGCATTGTCGCCGCGCCTTATGCCAGTGCGCTGGCCGTTACCACGGCGGAAGAGCGTGAACTGGGCGTCACCTGCGTCGATTTCGGCGCCGGTACGGTCTCGATCGCGATCTTTGCCGAGGGCCGTTTTGCCGGCGCCGACGTCATTCCGGTCGGTTCCCAGCACATCACCTTCGATATCGCCCGCTCGTTGCAGACGCCACTCGCCGAAGCTGAGCGAATCAAAACGCTTTATGGCACACTGCTGGGGGCCCAATCGGACGAGCACGAGACGCTGACCTATTCGCTCGCGGGCGAGGATGACGGAGCCGCCTATCAAACGACCAAAGCCAGGCTCACGGAGATCGTCCGGCCACGCTTCGCCCAGATCCTGGGTCTCGTGCGCGAACGGCTGGGTCAAAACCCGGCAAGCGCTTTTGCAGGAGATCACGTCGTGCTGACAGGGGGAGCATCGGGGCTCATCGGTGCCGCCGAATTTGCCGCCAACGAGCTTGGCCGGCCTGTCCGGCTCGGCCGGCCGCCGGCGCTCCCGGGGCTGGCGCAGTCGGTCGCGGGGCCGCATTTCTCGAACCTTTCCGGTCTCGCCTTCGCGGCCGCGGCCGGCGAGACGAGCGAGGCGGTGTTCAGCTCTGGCGGCGACGACGAGGACGGATATCTCGGCCGTGTCGGCACTTGGCTGCGGACGAGTTTTTGAGCATTTGGCGCTGAGTGACGCGCCGGCAAGTGTACTGCGTCCGTGCGGGTTGAAGTGAGTTCCCGGGTAACCTTTGCGGGGCCGGGCCGTGTCGCAACGAAATTTGCCCTGGGGGCCGTCATGAGTCTGAAGCTTCAACTTCCCAAACTGGTCGATGCGAAACCGCGTCTGACGGTCATCGGCGTCGGCGGCGCCGGCTGCAACGCGGTCAACAACATGATCGCCGCCGGGCTTCAGGGCGTCGAGTTCGTCGTCGCCAATACCGACGCGCAATGTCTGGCCGCTTCGAGCGCCGAACATCGCATTCAGCTCGGCGCCAACTTGACCGAAGGCCTCGGCGCCGGCTCGCGGCCCGAGATCGGCGAAGCGGCAGCCGAAGAGGCGGTTGAAGAAATCCGCTCGCATATCGCCGGCGCACACATGGTTTTCATCGCCGCCGGCATGGGCGGCGGCACCGGGACAGGCGCCGCGGCGGTGATCGCGCGGGCCTCCAAGGAACTCGGCATTCTCACCGTCGGCATCGTGACCAAGCCATTTCAGTTCGAGGGCGCGCGGCGCCTGCGCATTGCGGAAACGGGTGTCCAGACGCTGCGCCAGCACGTCGATACGCTCATCGTGATCCCCAACCAGAACCTGTTCCGCATCGCCAACGAACGCACGACCTTCGCGGAGGCCTTCGTGCTCGCCGATCAGGTCCTCTATTCGGGCGTCGCCTGCATCGTCGACCTGGTCTTGAAGGAAGGCCTGATCAACCTGGATTTCGCCGACGTCAAGACGGTGATGACGGGCATGGGCACGGCCATGATGGGAACGGGCGAAGCGTCCGGCGACCGGCGCGCCATTCTCGCCGCCGAGGAAGCAATCGCAAATCCGCTCCTCGACGACGTGTCACTGCGCGGCGCCCGCGGCTTGCTGTTGTCGATCACCGGCGGACGCGATCTCACGCTTTACGAGGTGGACGAGGCCGCCAGCCGCGTGCGCGAGGAAGTCGATCCCGATTGCAACATCATCGTCGGCGCCACGTTCGACGAAAACCTCGGTGAGCGCGTGCGCGTCTCGATCGTTGCGTCCGGCATGAAGCGCGTCGGCGAGCCGGCGCAGGTCCCGGTTCAGAACACGCCGATCCAGAACGCGGCTTTCCAGAACATGCCCGGCCAGAACGCGCCGGCCCCGCCGATGCCGAAAACCGGGCTGCCGCATCAAATCGATCTTTCGCGCCATGCAGCTCAGGCCAGACCGGCGGCTGCTTACCCACAACAGGGCGGTCCGCATCTGCCACATGCTCCGCAGGCTTCAAATGCTCCGCAGGCGCCGCAGCAGGTCGGCTACGAATCGAACGACGATATGCAGCGGCGGCTTTCGGAAGCGCTCCAGCACACCGGTCCGCCGCCATCGGCGCCCCTCGCTCGTCCGGGCGCGGCCGGTTACGCGCATAATCCTCAGGCCGAACCACAGCACGGCATGCGCACCGGCTGGGCCGGCCCCAACAACGTGATGATCGAGGACGGATATACACCTCTTGGTCAGCACGCCCCGCATCCGGCTCAGGTGCCGCATTATGCGCCCGTGCCCAATCCACAGGCCCAGGCCACGTCGAGTGCCCCGCCGCAGCGCCAGTTCGAGCCGCAGCCGCCACCTGCCGACATTCGACGAACGGCTCAGCGCCGGCTGCCTGCGGTCGAGGATCTTCCCGTCGTCGGGCAACGTGAATGGCATGCCAGGCAGGGCGCGGGCGCGCCAAATGCGGCGCCGGAAGAGCAAAAGAGAAAGAGCTTCTTTGGCCGGCTGACAAATCTCGGACGCCGGTCGAACGAGGCAAGTCTCGAAGCAAATCAATCAGGTATGAACACAGACGACCAGGACGCTCCGCTGCCTGTGTTTTTCGGCCGCGAGCGTCGCTAAAAATCGCCTGCAACATTACTAAATATTCGTCAAGCAGGGTTGCTAATGCGTAACAGAGTGAAAGAAAGCCGTGATTTGTGCGTGGCCGGCGAAGCAGTTAGCGTCCCTTTAACGAGCCGGTTTGACAGCCCGGGCACTTGAGCAAAAAAAGACCAAAAACGCGGATTATTATCCGCAACTCAAGGGTCCAAAACAACAGGGTCTCATTCGGGTTCCGGGGGTGGTTGACCGCATTATTGCTGGGGAGCAGTGGTTGGCCAAGTGGCAACGAGGGACGGCGCAGAATGTCGAATCGATTCATCGGCGCGCGGCAAACGACGCTTGCTCGCGAGATCCTTTTGACAGGCACGGGGGTGCACAGCGGAGCACCGGTATCGCTGACTCTGCATCCAGCAGAAGCTGATACTGGGCTCCGCTTTCTCGTAACGAAGCGGGGCCGCGTCGTCGCCGAAATCCCCGCCAACGTTACGAATGTCAAAAATCTCACCCTATGCACTGTTATTGGGGACGACACTGGCGTTACCGTAGGTACCGTCGAACATCTCCTGGCCGCACTCCGCGGCCTGTCGATCGATAACTGCTATATCGAGATCGACAGCAAGGAAGTGCCGATCATGGACGGCAGCTCGGCGGATTTCGTCGACGCTATCGACCGCGTCGGCATCCGCGAGCTCTCCGAGCCGCGCAAGTTCATCAAGGTCGTGAAACCGGTTCGCGTCGAAGAGGGCGGCTGCTGGGGCGAAATAGTCCCGCATTCAGGCTTCCGTCTCGACGTCGAAATCGATTTCCCGACCGAAATCATCGGCCGCCAGCGTTTGGCCTTTGAGATGAGCCCGGGCGTTTTCCGTCACGAACTCTCCCGCGCCCGCACCTTCGGCTTCATGAGCGACGTCGAGAAACTGTGGAAAATGGGCTTGGCACTGGGTGCCGATCTCAACAACACGGTCGCCATCGGCGACGGCAAGATCATGAACCGCGAGGGTCTGCGCTACCCGCAAGAGTTCGTGCGTCACAAGATGCTGGATGCCGTGGGCGATCTTTCGCTCGCCGGCGCTCCGCTTCTCGGCGCCTACAGCTCTTATAAGGGTGGCCATCGCCTCAACTCGCTGGTGCTTCAGGCGCTCTTCGCCGACAGCGCGAACTGGACACTCGTTCAGGCTCCGCGCACGCGCCCTGCCCGCGCTCCGGTGTCGTCGGTCGGCGTTCGCGCCCAGATCGCCGCTGCCGAGTAAGGCACTTTTGCTCTCGACCGGCCGCGCGGTGGTTTCATCGCGCCGCCGAAGTTGGGACACATTCTCCAGCTAGGTTTAGGCGTAGTCTTGGGGGTAAGGCTTCGGTTGCAACGCATTGACGCGCAAGCAGCCTTTCGCTTCCGGCGGCACATGTGCTAGGGCATCGAAGCAAGAGCCATCCGCTTGAGCGGCGGGACATCGGATCGGTCATGACATGATCCGGCAACGGGACGAATGGGGCGCGGACATAACGCAATGATTTTTGGATTGCCGTATCGGGAACCGCGCCCGCGAGCTTTAGTCCTCGCTGGTGCGATGCTGTGCGCCATAGTCCTCAGTGCCATGATCCTTGGCGGGTGTTCGACGACCTCGCTCGATGCAACCCAAGCCCTCAACCCCGATCCGCCGGCCAAGATGTTCGCCGACGCCGACATGCTGATGTCCAAGGGAAGTTTCGAGGCCGCAGCCACCAAATTCGAAGAGCTCGACCGCGAGCATCCCTATTCACAGGAAGCCCGCCGCGCCATCGTGATGTCGGCTTACGCCTACTACAAGGCCGGCAAGGCGCCTGAAGCCATCGCCTCGGCCGAGCGCTACGTGGCGCTGCATCCCGGTACCAAAGAGACGCCGTTCGCCCATCACATCATCGCCTCCGCCTACTTCGACGACATGAAGGGGCCGAATCGCGATCAGCGCGCGACGCGCAAGGCACTCGAGCAGTTGAAGACCTTGAAGACCCGCTATCCCGACAGCGAGTACGCGCGCGACGCCGACAACCGCATCCGCGTCGCTGAGGACAATCTGGCGGCCGCCGAGATGGAAATCGGCCGTTACTACCTGCAGGGCAAGAACTATGTCGCCGCCATCAATCGCTTCAAGTCGGTGGTCAGCGAGTTCCAGACGACGGCCCACGTCGAGGAAGCGCTGATGCGCCTCACCGAATGCTACATGGCGCTCGGCATCGCCAAGGAGGCGCAGAACGCCGCCGCCGTGCTCGGGCACAACTTCCCCGACAGCAAATGGTACAAGGACGCCTACGCGCTCCTGAAGTCCGAGGGCTTGGCGCCGCGCGGCGATGACGGCGACAGCTGGCTGTCCAAGGCCTGGAAGTCGATGCCGAAACTGAGCTCGGGTTGATTGCCCAATATCGATTAACGATACTGACCGGCGTGTGGTTCACCATGAACCCCTCCCCCTCGAGGGGGGAGGAAAATGCGTCCGCGGTTTAGACGGGCGCTCACTGAACGATCCTCAAATTCAATACGCCCGGCTAAGCCCCTGGACGCATTAGAGCCTGCCCCGGACCTCGTCACTGCGTGACGAGAGGCGATCCGGGGTGGGGGTGATCGCACAAAGCCTTCGGCAATTGACACCCCCACCCCGTGCGCCAAGGATGAGTTAGAATGCGTTTTGCACCTATGATACTTCAGCGATGCGCGTCCTAACTCATGGCGCACGGCCCTCCCCCTGAGGGGGAGGACTAGTCAGCGTACCGTGTCGTTCGACAACAGCTGCAGAAATAAAAAGTTGCCAGATGGGCAAGAAACCGAGCAAAAAAAAACCAGTCAAATGAAACTGGATTATGCCGCGCCAGTGCAGGCCACGCGTGTTGAAAACCTCACTGAGGCCGTGGCGCGGGTTGAACTCGAGCGTCTCGCCGCCGAGATCGCGCGCCACGACGACCTCTATTATCGCGACGACGCCCCCGAAATCTCGGACGCGGAGTATGACGCGCTGCGCCAGCGCAATACGGCCATCGAAGCGCGTTTTCCGCAGCTTGTTGGCCCTAACAGCCCCTCGAAGCGTATCGGTGCCGAGCCGGTCGGAGCCTTCGGCAAGATCCGCCACGGCGTCCCCATGCTCTCCCTCGGCAACGCCTTTGCCGACGAAGACATCACCGAATTCGTCGAGCGCGTCCGCCGCTTCCTGAAGCTCGGCGACGGCGATCCCCTGGCCGTCACCGCCGAACCCAAGATCGATGGCCTCTCGATCTCAATCCGCTACGAAGGCGGCACTCTCGTCCAGGCGGCAACTCGCGGCGACGGCTCGGAAGGCGAGAACGTCACCGCCAACGTGCGCACGATCAAGGAGATCCCGCACAAGCTGCACGGCAAGGACGTGCCGGACGTGATCGACGTGCGCGGCGAGATTTACTTGAGCCACGCCGACTTCGCCAAGCTAAACGCCGCCCAGGCCGAGGCCAACGACAAGATCTTCGCCAACCCGAGGAACGCCGCCGCCGGATCGCTGCGCCAGCTCGATTCGACCATCACGGCGAAACGCCCGCTGCGCTTTTTCGCCTACGCCTGGGGCGAAGCCACTGATCTTCCCGGCAAGACCCAGGCCGATGTCGTCGCCGGCTACAAGCGCTGGGGGCTCCCCGTCAATCCGCTGATGACGACCTGCGCAAGCGCCGAAGACCTGATCGCCTACTACAACCGCATGCAGGAAAAGCGCGCCGCCCTCGGCTACGACATCGACGGCGTCGTCTACAAGGTGAACCGCCTCGACTATCAGGAGCGCTTAGGCTTCGTCTCGCGTAGCCTCGCTGGGCCATCGCGCACAAGTTCCCGGCCGAACAGGCGACGACGGTGCTGCGCGACATCGAGATCCAGGTCGGGCGCACGGGCGCGCTGACCCCGGTCGCCAAGCTCGAACCCGTCACCGTCGGCGGCGTCGTCGTCTCCAACGCCACGCTGCACAACGAGGACGAGATCGCG
Organism: uncultured Alphaproteobacteria bacterium; assembly: GCA_963732525.1. Taxonomy (GTDB): domain Bacteria; phylum Pseudomonadota; class Alphaproteobacteria; order Rhizobiales; family Hyphomicrobiaceae; genus Hyphomicrobium_B. Next base: position 38,673 of record CAVSZX010000018.1, on the reverse strand, counting down.
CGCAAGGACATCCGCATCGGCGACACCGTCGTCGTCCAGCGCGCCGGCGACGTCATCCCGCAGATCGTCTCCGTCGTCCTCGACAAGCGCCCGAAGAGCGCCACGGCCTTCCACATGCCCGAAACCTGCCCCGCCTGCGGCAGCCACGCGGTGCGCGAAACCGACGACAAGGGTGTCGCCGACGTCGTGCGCCGCTGCACCGGCGGCCTCATCTGCCCGGCGCAGGTGAAGGAGCGGCTGAAGCACTTCGTCTCGCGCAACGCCTTCGACATCGAGGGCCTGGGGGACGAAAAAATCGAGTTCTTCTTCGACACCGAACGCATCCGCTCGCCCGCCGACATTTTCACACTGCAAGCGCGCGACCAAGGCGCCAACGAAAAGCTCGAAGACCTGAAGGGCTTCGGCAAGAAATCGGTCGAAAAACTCTTTACCGCCATCGATGCCCGCCGCCGCATCGGGCTCGACCGTTTCATCTTCGCGCTCGGCATCCGCCACATCGGCGAGACGACGGCGAAGGATCTGGCCAAAGTCCTACGGCACCTGGGCGCAATTCCGCGCCGGCGTCGCGGCGGCCGTCGCAAGCGGCAAGCCGAGCGAAGCCTACGACGACATCGACAATATCGAAGGCATCGGCGAAACGGTGGTCGACGCTCTCGTCGATTTCTTCGGTGAAAAGCACAATGTCGACGTCCTCGATGCGCTCCTCGCCGCAGTCGAGGTTCTGCCGTTCGAGCGCCTGCGCGCCACGCAGTCGCCGATCACCGGCAAGACGGTGGTTTTCACCGGCACGCTGACGCGCCTCACCCGCAACGAGGCGAAAGCCCAGGCCGAGCGCTTCGGCGCCAAGGTCGCGGGCTCGGTTTCCAAGAAGACGGATTACGTCGTCGCCGGCGCCGATGCCGGTTCGAAACTCGACGCCGCGCAGGCCTTGGGTGTCGCGGTTTTGACCGAAGACGAGTGGCTCGCCCTCATCGGCCAGGGCTAGATCACATTCTGATTGCACGGGGGCGGGTTGGAGCTTTTCCTCTCCCGAAACGGGAGAGGATGTCCCGCCCGGCGCGGAAGCGCCAAAGATTAGCGGGACAGGTGAGGGACTTGGACCAAGTGAGATGCGGATCGCTAAGCCCCCTCATCCGGTCCTTCGGACCACCTTCTCCCCAAGGGAGAAGGAGGCGCCGCGATTCAAATGCGTCCGTGTGGCCGGAAATTGCTTTAGAGAATTCGGCGCTTCCCACCTCACGCCGCGGCGTGCGAAACGAGGCGCAGTTCGCCGTTCTCCTCGATCACTTCGATTGACTCGAGGTCCGGAAAGCGCCGTCATGAAATCGGCAAGCGCGTGAGATCCTGCGCTCTGGCGGAGCGGCTGGGGAAAATGCGGGGCGGCGGAAAGTTCGGCAATCGGCAACATGGGCAGGTCTCCAATCAATGACGATTGCAGGACCTTAGCGAGCCATTGGGCTCGACGATGTTCCGCAGGTGACTGTCCGTTCAGGATTTACAATTGGCGGGAAAATGCCGAACCCGCGAGCTCAATGCGTCCGTTAAGGTGAAACCAAAGAGCGCCATCACCTTCTCCTCCTCCTCGAGGGGGGAGGCCGGTGCGCCATGAGTTAGGACGCGCTTCGCAAGTGTCTCAACGAATACGGATCGCGGCCAAACTCATCCTCGGCGCACCGGGTGGGGGTGTGGTCGCAGAAAGCGCTGCATGTTCACCCCCTCCTGATGCGTCCAGCGGCTTAGCCGGGCGTATTGAAGTTGAGGATAGTGATGCGATCGCCCGACTAAACCGCGGACGCATCGTCCTCCCACCTCGAAGGGGGAGGGGTTCTTGTTGTGCAGCGATGCCAGTAAATCCGGAAAGCCACGTCAAACCGCCGCCGTCGCCGCTTCGAGCCAGCTTGCCGTCCAGCTGTCGACGCTGCGCATCAGGCTCGCAAAAACCCTGGCGTGATAGGCGTTGAGCCAGTCGCGCTCTTCCAAGGTCAGCATCTCCGCCACGATCAAGCGGCGGTCGATCGGCGCCAGCGTCAGCGTCTCGAAGCCCATGATCTCGCGTCCGGCCCCGCCTTCGACCGGCTTCGCCTCGCTCACCAGCACCACGTTCTCGATTCGGATGCCGTAGTCGCCTTCCTTGTAGAACCCGGGCTCATTGGAGAGCAGCATGCCCGGCTTGAGCACCGCCGTGCCGCCGCGCGAGATCGACTGCGGCCCCTCGTGCACGGAGAGATAGCTGCCGATGCCGTGCCCGGTGCCGTGATCGTAGTCGGCGCCCATCGCCCACAGCGCCCGCCGCGCGAAGGGATCGAGGTCGATGCCGCGTGTGCCTTTGGGAAAACGCGCCAGCGCGATCTGGATATGGCCCTTCAGTACGGCGGTAAAGCGCGCGCGCATTTCCTCGGTCGGTTCCCCGATCGCGACCGTGCGCGTGATGTCGGTCGTGCCGTCCTGATATTGCGCCCCGCTGTCGATCAGGAACAGCTCGCCCGGCTGCAGGCGCCGGTTGGTCTTCTTGCTGACGCGATAGTGCACGATGGCGCCGTTGGGACCGGAGCCCGAGATGGTGGCGAATGAAATCTCGCGCAGCTTGTTGGAGCCGCGGCGGAAGTCCTCGAGCTTCTTGGCCGCCGTGATCTCATCAACTGAACCGTCGCCGGCCGTCCGGTCGAGCCAGGCGAGAAAATGCGAGACGGCGGCGCCATCGCGCAAATGCGCGGCCCGCGCGCCCTCGATCTCGGCGGCATTTTTCACCGCCTTGGGGAGCGTGCACGGTTCGGCTCCACGCACGTATGACGCCCCGAGCGCCCGCTGGATCGCATAGGCCGCCGTCTCGGGATCGAGGCGCACGCGTTTGCCCGCGTCCTTCAGCGCCTTCAATTGCGCACCCAGGTCCTTGGGCTCGCGGATCTTGACCACAGAAGCCAGATGCGCGCGCACCTCTTTCGGCACCTTGTCGGCATCGACGAAAAGTTCCGCCTTGCCGCTCGCCGGTACGATCGCGTAGGCGAGTACGACTGGATTGTGCGCGACGTCGGTGCCGCGAATATTGAACAGCCAGCAGATCGAATTGGAGAGCGTCAAGACAACGGCGTGCTGGCCGTCGTCCTTCAGGGTCTTCTGCAAGTCTTGAAGTCTTGTCGGCGGCGTTTCTGCCGGCGAATTCGATGGGGTGCGCTGCGAGCGGCCCGCGCGGCGCCTCAGGACGGTCCTTGCCCCAGACGGCATCGACCGGGTTCTTCGCCAGCGCCTTGAGCGTAATGCCCTTGGGATCGAGCGCCGCCTTCAGCCGCGCGATCTCTGCGGCCGTGTGCAGCCAGGGATCGAAGCCGAGGCTCTGCCCCTTGCCGAGTTTGTCGGCGATCCATTCGCTGATGCGCGCCCGCGGCACTTGGCTGATCTCGAACACGTTTCTGTTCGTCTCGGCGCGCACTTGCACCGTATAGCGCCCGTCGGTGAACAGGACGGCCGCTTTCTTGGCGACGATGGCGAGCCCCGCCGAGCCGGAGAACCCGGTCAGCCATTTCAGCCGCTCGGCCGACGCCGGCACGTATTCGCCCTGGAACTCGTCGGCGCGCGGGATCAAAACCGCGTCGACGCCGTGCTGGGCGAAGGTCGCGCGCAGCGCCTTGACCCGCTCGGCCACGCGCTCCGGTCCGCCCGTATTTTCGTATGTCTGGAACATGGACATTGCTTCTAGAGTGCTGTTTCTGGAACCAAGAGACGCATCATCTGCTTCCCCCGAGTCCAGGGAGGGTAACTCATCGGATCGAACACTCGGGTGGGGGTTTGTCATTGCGCAAGAAGTCACTGATCACCTCAAAAAGAGGGAAGGAGCTTGGGATCCATTCGATCAAATTTCGGAACGAGAAGCTAAGCGAGCCGCCGCGCCGAGGCAATGGCTGCTTCAGCGACGCCTTAACGTCAGGGTCGACCAGCCCGTCACGCGGTCGTGGCGTTCGAGCGAGAAATTGCAGGCGCGATAGGCGGCGATCACTTGCGGCGCCTGCGGGATGAGCAGCCCCGACAGGACCAGCGTGCCGCCCGTCTTAACCGTACGGCGCAGCTCTGGGGCCAGCCGGATCAGCGGCCCGGCCAGGATATTGGCGATCACCAGATCGAACGGCGGCGACTGGCGCAGCCACGTATGGCGCACCCCGTCGGCCTGCGTCACGGCGATGCGTCCGGCCATGCCGTTGATGCGGATATTTTCGGCCGCGACCTTCACCGATTGCAGGTCGAGATCGGTGGCGATGATATCGGCCGCGGGCAGCGCCTTGGCGATCGCAATGGCGAGCACGCCCGAGCCGGTCCCGAGATCGAGCACGGATTGGAAATCTTCCGCCGCGTCAGCCGGTCGATGGCCATCAGGCAGCCCAAGGTCGTTGCATGATGTGCGGTGCCGAAGGCTTCACCCGCATCGATCAGAATTGCCCCAGGTCCCGCGCCGGACGCGGCGCGTGTCGTGGCTGCCGTGAACGACGAAACGCCCCGCCTCGACCGGTGGAAGTGCCGCTTGCGATATCGCCACCCAATTGAGATCGGGTACCGATTCGCGCGTAAAGGCGCCGAAGTTCCGGCCGGCGATGGCCGTCAGCTCGCCCTCGAGGTCGCGGCCGTCGAGGCCATCGTTGAAATAAGCTTCGAGCCGCCACGCCCCCTTGCCGTCTTCGAATACGGTCAAGGCGTCGGGCGCGGGTTCTATCAAGTCCTGCAGCGCGCTCGCCGTCTGCATGGCGTCGGCCCGCTCGCCGAAATCGGCGGTGATTTTTTCCAGTGCCATCCGCGGTTTAGCCGTTGCGTCCGTTGCCGCTTATCTCGATGCCCTCGGCACTGTGGGATCGGGAAGGTCGTCGAGGAACGCGTCCCACATGTTGTCGATGTGCTTGGCCGCGGCGGCGGGCAGCAGCGTATGCAGCGTGCCGTTGGCGTCCTCCTTCACGATGCCGTCGCGCACCAGCCGGTCGAGCGCGTCCTCCAGGTCGAAATCGACGCTGACGCCGAAGGTCCGCTGCAGATATTGCTCGATGGCATGATCGATAGCGGGAAGGTCGGAGCGGTTGGCCTTCTCCTTGGCCAGCACGCTGTAAAGCAGCATCTCTTCTTTGACGTCCTCTTCCGCGCCGCGCGCCGCGATCTTCAGGATCACGCCGCGGTTGTCGGCCATGGCATGGAAATAGAGATTTTGCGCCATGACCACCATGTACTTCTGCTTCTGGTTGACGAAGCCCATGGCTTGGCGGAAGGCAATGCCGCCGAGACCGGCGAGAGCGACGACAGCCACGATCGGCTGGGTGAATAGCAGCGCCATCTTGCCGGCGGCGCCGACCGCGCCCATGCCGAGGCTGCCGCCGGTCGAGACGCCGAGCCGCAGCTTGTCGAAGTTGCGGAAGCGCACTTCAGTATTCGGGAACACCATCTCGAGGTCGGTGCGGGGAATGTTCTTGAACAGCTTCAGATAGACGTGACCGTCCTTGAGACCGGCCGGCATGCCCGCCCGCGCCTTCTTGATTTTTTTCTCGGCGGCTTCCCGGTCGAGGCCTTTGTCCTGCATCACCTCGCTGACCCGCTGCTCGAAGGGCTTCAGCTTGAACAGGATGAACAGACGCTGGAAGATCGGCACGTCGAACTCTTCCTTGCGCCCGAAACGGCGGATGTTGCGCCGCTCGTGTTTCCGGTTGGAGGCGCCGCGATAATAGATTGCGATCTCGTCGAAGGCCTTCATGTCGACGTAGAGGTCGAGGCCGTAGTGGCTGTCGCGGGTCATGATGATGTCGATGTCGGCTGGATCGACGCGCTCGTAGTTGGCGCGGACCAGCAGGCTCTCGATGCCGGCGACCAGCCGGCTGCGCAGCGAATCGCGCTCGTAGGGCGTGAATTGCCGCGTCATCAAGAGATCGCTGTCGGGAGAAAACGGCTCGTAGAGCTGCTCGAGTTCGAGAAGTCTCGAATTGTACTGCTGCTGGCGCCAGTAATCGAGGTAGCGGAAAAACCGCCGGGCGTCGGCGGCCTGTCCCGTCGGCCAGGCGAGCGGCTGGCTCAGGCGTTCGAACAGCGCAAAACGGGTGACGGGAATGAAGCGTTCGCGCTTGCGTTCCTCGTCCTGCGCGATCGTGTCGCCGGCGCCGGGCACGGCGATCCGTTCGCCATTTGCCGGCTCCGCGCGGGGCTCGTGCGGCATGGCGCTGCGGCGCTTGAACAAGAGATCAATCAGACCTGGCGTGCCCACCGGATCGGACACCGGCACGTTGGCCGAAGACATGACGCAAACCTCCCACACCGTGCACGGGCCCTTGGGCCCGTCTCTGCGTGCAAAACAGACCGCCGCTCCCGCGCGTCCGGTCCGCCAAGCCCCCGAGACTGCTGTTCCAAGTCCCCAGGCTCACTTCTAGGGCGTAGCAGGCGCACTTGTCGAGAAAACGATGCCAAGTAACGATGCCAAGTCCGGGCCTTGGAAATTCTGGCGATTGCGCCGTTGCCGGCGTTCCGGCTCGGCTTGCCTCGGCAGGTTTGGCCGGTCGCCGGGCCGCATCCGAACCCGCGCCTTGCCGGCCTTAAATCTATTTAGAGCATAACGGCGCCGCAGCACTAAAAGCCGTTCATAACTGAAATTCGGCCCACAACCGCGCCGTGCTTCCCTTAAGTCTTGTGCTCAGTTTGTGGGATGCAATCCGGGGGGAGCGCAACCGTGTCGGGGTTCAGCAGGCGTAGGACTGGCAGTGGATCGGGATCGCGGGCCAATCGGCGTGTGGTCCGGGCGGCGGCCCTTGCGGCGGCCTTGGTCTCGTTGGCGGGCGGCGTGGCCCGGGCCGACGAGCTGGTCATGTCCTTCAGCTGTGAGGTCGTGCGCGGCGAGGTCAAGCTGTCGCCGGGCCCGGAGACCCGCTACCCGCTGATCGGTCCGCGCGATGACCAGCCGTTTTCATGGTGCTCGGGCGGCGCCGGATCGGGCTGCACCAGCATCATGATCCATCGCTTTACCACCACCTGCGGCGGCGACAAGGTCGCCTGGTCGCGCCTTGCCGCGGCGGGCCGTCCGCTTGGGATCGCCGTTCCGGGCAACTTGCCGGCGGGCTATGCGCCGCTTTCCGGCCTCAGGGCCCGGTTCGTCCTTCCCGCCCTTGCGACTTTTGCCGCCACGCCCGTCAAGGTTGCGAGTGAAGCGCTTTCTCCTGACGGCGTCATCGACCGCAACGGCGAGGTCGATGCGGCGCCCACCGGCCCGATCCCTTGGCAAACCATCGTCAAGGCCGAATTCCGCTCGGAAGCCTCGTTCACCGCCCTTCGCGTCGCCGCCATCGCCATCGCACTCCTCGCGTTCATGCTCTCGGCCTGCATGGTGGCCGCCGGACGCTGGCGCCTGCCGCGGGCCGTCGCATTCGAGCTGCAAGACATTATGGACACCGTCTCGAGCGACCTGATGCGCGCCGCGGCGGCCATGTCGCGCGCCTTCAAAACGCTTGCCGGCCGCCCGTTGCCATCACCGCCGAAACCCAAGGCCGAGCCAGCCACCCTCAATGCGCTGGCCATCGCCAATGCCCGCCTCGCCGAGACGGAGCTGCAGATCGCGACCCTGCCGCGCGCGCTTCTGTTGCGCGATGTGCTGCAATCGGAGACGGAAGGCGTGCGCCAGCGCCTCGTTGCGCTCGAAGAGGAATTGCCGGGCCTCGTGCCGGCCAAGGCCGCCGCCATGATCCGCACCGTCCTCCGCGAACTCGAACGCATCGCCCGCATAGCTCACGGCGCCGCCCAGGACCAGGGCAGCCGTCCACGCGAGAGCTTCGAGATTCCGGCCAGTACCAGCGAGGCTTATCTGCTGCTCGGCATCAACGCCGATGCGGCGCCGCAGGTCGCCAAGAAGCTGGTCGATGCCTTGCGCATGAGCTGGCATCCGGACTTCGCCCGCGGTGAAGACGATCGCCAGGTGCGCGAAGCCCGCATGAAGCAAATCAACGCCGCCTGGGACCTGATCAAGGAGCGCGCGCACGCCGCGGCGTGAGCACGGTTCTCGAACGTGCCGGCGGATTGCCTTGGCGATTGCGGCCATTTCCTTGGTCTACGCGTCCTGTTGGGCAAGTTTCCGTCGCTGCAGTTTTTCCATGACTATTCCGGATCTTGTACTCAATCCGTTGTCGGACAGCTCACGCTTTCGGCCCCAATTCAGCACACTTGGGTCACTTTGGTCGTGTACGTCCCTGAGCTCCGCTGAAGCCTCGATCCCGATCGTGTCTTGTTGAGTAATCCCATGCCGGCGCCATTGTTCTCTGATCATAAGCCGACCGTCCGCCGGGCAGGTGGATCACGGCGGGCCGTGCTGGCGGAGTTGTTCAGCGCCGCCGGCGGCCGAAGCGAACTGCGATCGCTTTTCGGCATGACCGCTACAGCGGCGCCGCCGCAATTCATTCCAATGCCCCGCTCCCGCCCGGCACGCGCATTCGATGGCGTGAAATCCGCGCTCGTGGCATACCGCCTGCCGCTCATCGCGGTCCTTGTGCCGGCAGGCGTCATTTCGGCGCTGCTCCTCGTTCGCTCCAACGCTGAATTCGTGCCGCAACCGCAACGCGCTGCCGCCGTCGCAGCGCAGCCGCCCGCACCTGCGGCGAATAGCACGTCCGAGATTACTCAGGATCACGAACGCCTCGCCCGCGCGCTGCAAGAGGCCGCCGCGGCCAAGCTTGCGAGTGAGCGTGAGGCGCAACTCGCGGCCGAGGTTGAGGCCCAGGCGCAAGCGCGCGAAGTGCTCGCCCGTGAAACCGCCGAAAAGGCCGCTGCCGCCGAACAAGCGAGGATCGAGGCCGAGGGCGCCGCGCGCCGGACCGCCGAAGAGGCCGCCGAAGAGGACGCCGCGAAACTGGCGCGTGACGCCGAAGCCCTGGACTTGCAGCACAAGTTCAGCGAACGGGCTGCCGCCGCCGAACAAGAGAGACATGAATCCGAGCGCCGTGTTCGCGAAGCTGCGGCGGAGACTGCGGCCGCGGCCAACGAAAAACTTGCCCACCGCTCGCTTGCCAACGCGCATGTTTCGGTTCCCGTAGCGCCCGCGCCGGAGACCGCTGCGGCGGCGCCCGCCAACGAAGCCAATGCCGTCGCGACGGTAGTGGCCGCCAACGCCGCCGAAGGTGCTGCCGCGCCGCCTCCGGCAGAAACCGCCAACAAAACCAGGACGGCCGAAGCCGAATTACGCGACGGCGAAGCCCTGTTCGAAAGAGGTCATGTCGAGGACGCCCGCCGCCACTTCGAGCGCGCCGCCGGGCTCGGGCTTCCTGAGGCAGCGCTGGCGCTCGGCAACACCTTCGATCCCGTCAGTCTCGCCAAAGCAGGACTGGCGCATCCAGGCGACCGCGAGCGCGCGCGCCGCTGGTATCGCCGGGCCTTCACTTTGGCATTGAGCCACAAGGAAGACGCCAAAAAAAGGAATGCCGGGCCTTGAAAACATCAGACGAGGCGGCATCGAATTGGTTTGCGGGCTCGCAGCACGTGCCGGCTGAAGTCGCGCTTGCAAAGGTCGGGCATGACTTTTCGCTCAGGCGGTTGCGGGCGTTGGCCGCGGCCGGCGCGTTTGCCTTCGCCGTCGCCGGCTGCGCCTGTGACGACGACCTCTTGTTCGCCGAGCAATTCCTTGGCGTCGAATTCGCCGACGCCGCCGCCGCTCCCGATTGCAAGTCCGGCGATCTCACCGGCTTGTCGAAAAGCGCCGCCCGTTACGCCCGCCGCGCCGATCCGAAACTGTTGGAAATCTCCCGCCGCGACGCCGAGAAAGACTGCGCCAAAAAAGCCCGGCCGCGCGAGGCGCACCTGTCGCAATCGTTGCGGCCACTGAAGTAATCGCATTTCGCCGTCCCAGCCGGCCTTCCGCCTGACTGAGATCGCGTGCCATCGACGGCCCGGGTCTACTGCCCGGCCTCGACGATGCCCTTCAGCTTCGCCAGGCCCTTTTCGAACTGCTCGCCGATCATCTTGTCGCAATCGATGAAGACGCTGACGAGCTTGCCGAGGAACGGCTGCTGACCCGTCATCATCCAAGACATCTTGGTGCCGTCGCCATCGGGCTCCAGCGAATAGGTGACCGTGTTCGACCCTGCCATCGGGCGTTCGAAATCGAGCTTGGCGGTAACTTGCGACGACGGAGTCGATTCGGTGATCTCGATTCGCCCCTTGCCGACATCGTTGTTGCCGTCCCAGGTCTGCACCGCGCCGACGCCGCTCTCGGGGCCCTCGTAGCCGATCTTGACGTTGGGGTCCGGCTCCATGAAGGGGATCCACGCCATTGCCGCCTTGGGGCTGTTCAATAGCGGGAAGATTTTCTCCGCCGGAGCCTTGAAGGTGGCCGAGCGCTCGATCCAGAAATCATCGGGTTTCATCGCCGCCAGCGCCACCACGACGGCAACCGCCAGTACGATCAAAGCCCCGAGAATTTTGACTATCTTCATCGCTTGAAACTCCTTGGCGCCAAGTCTGGTGCGTAAGCCTGGTGCGTAAGCCCGGAACGTAAGTCTGCAGCCTAAGTCCGGAGCGTAAGTCTGCAGCCTAAGTCCGGCGCCGCGGCGGTGGCTCCATCTCCCAGAATGGGAATTGCGTTCGCGCGCAGCCATGCCCCTCATATTTGGCTTTTCCATGCCCGAACAGCAAGAGCGGCTTCCGGCGCCGCGGCGTGAGAGGTTAGGAAGGTCGGCGAAGGCAGGGTTTGGGCCGGAAGGGAACAAGGCCAAGTAGCCATACCACAGGTTTGCACGGTGCACCCCATACTTGCCCCACAATCGCAAGCCACTCTATATTTGGAAAAATTTTGAAGCTTTGCCCCACGTCGTGAAATCAAAACAGCATGAGTGCGGGATCATCCGGAATTCAACGTCTCCGAGGATTGTCGACGAAAATGCATGCAGCAACTTCGCAATTTTTGCCTCGCTCCAGGACGAAGATTGTTTTGGCGAAACAACAAAATTCTCGACGCGCTCTATGATCAATTTCGAGATTTGATACTTTTGATAATCACCTGTTGTAGTTAGTAGGCGATTGAAAGCGTTACGCGCCGGCGAGACGTCGTCTCTTCCGTAGGACAACACGACAATTGTTTCCCCTTCGGTCATCGGAACTACGTTTAATGCGCACCGAACCAGATCATCGCCTCGTGTACATCCTCGCAAAGAAAAAAGAGATGAGACAGCGATTGCCGGCATCTGGTTGGATAGGCAAATCACGTCGTGTTGGATCGCGTCCCAGGCGCCAGCGGCATAGGGTTTGTCGAAATATTCAGAACGAAATTGATAAGTTTCATACGCGTTCATAAGCCACTGAGTGGCGATCAATCCCGAATTGCTTACAGCATCGCCTGGCACTACGCCGCGTTCGACCTGTCCTTGATAGGCGGCTTGTATCCTTGTCGCACCCTCCATGACGGCGTGAAGCTCACGCGTAACCGACCGATAGGCGAGCTGAAATAGCTGCTCTTTGTTCTGTGGATCGAATGGTTTCGTGTCGATCTCCCGAAATAGGGAGGTGTCATGGGCACTACAGAGACCGGTGAAGGTCGTTGCATTGTTTCTACCCACGGATTCCAAGTTAATTTCGGGACCGCTCCTCCCAATTCGCTGTCGCGGTGTAATTACATGACCCTCCACCGCGAGAAGATCCAACACGCGGGCATTCTGGATTGAATGTGCACGAACAGCTTCTTTTTCGCAGGTCATGGTCGGTTCGAGACACCGCCCTAGCCGTTGAGCTTGCACTTCGTAGAAGCGCTTAAGATGTTCACTGTCGACCTTCATAGAAGCTGTGCATAGTCCAAATTGACTACTACGTTCCTTAGTCATCTACTGCATTACGTGCTGCTATCCCGTCTCCTCGCGCCGCCCCAACTCTCTGCAAACTCAGAATCCCAACCCTCCACCCCACGCCCTACCCCAACTTCTCCACGAAGCTCGCCACCACGCGCTTGGTCTCGCCGTTGTCGAAATCGATCGTCAGCTTGTTGCCGTCGACGAGCGTCACGGTGCCGAGGCCGAACTTTTCGTGTCTGACCCGCGATGCCGGCCCGGATGAAGCCGGCACTCGCCGACGACGACGCCACGAGTTCGCCTTCGATGGTCGCCGGCCCCCGCGTCTGCTTCTTCTTTTTCTCGTCCGAGCGTGACCAGGTCTCCTGCGCCCGCTGCCATCCGGGCGTCTGATAACTCGACTTGAAGCCCGCGCCCGGGGCCGGCGTCCTGTCGAAGCGGCTCGCCCCGAACGGATTGCCGTAGCCGAAGCCTTGGCTGACCCCGCCATAAGGCGTCTGGCTTTCGACGACGTCGACATCGCGCTCCGGCAATTCGTCGACGAAGCGCGAGGCGATCGCCGACTGATAGAGCCCGTGCGTCCGCCGGTTCTGCGCAAAAGAGACCTTGGCCATGCGCTTTGCTCGCGTCAGACCGACATAGGCGAGGCGCCGCTCCTCTTCCAGGCCCGCCTTGCCGCTTTCGTCCATGGCGCGCTGATGCGGAAACAGCCCTTCCTCCCATCCGGGCAGGAACACCGTTTCGAATTCCAGCCCCTTGGCCGCGTGCATGGTCATCAGCGAGGCGCGGTCGCCGTCGCTGCCCTGGTCCACGTCCATCACCAGCGAGACGTGCTCGAGGAAACCGGCGAGCGTGTCGAAGTCGTGCATGAAGCGCACGAGTTCCTTCAGGTTTTCCAGCCGCGATTGCGCCTGCGGGCTCTTGTCCGCCTGCCACATGGCCGTGTAGCCGCTTTCATCCAGAATGAGTTCGGCCAGATCCGTGTGGCGCATCGTGTCGAGCTGACCCCGCCAGCGCTCGAAGGATCGAATGAGATCGGTCAGAGACTTGCGCCCCTTGGCGGCGATCTCGTCGGTCTCGATCATCTCGCGCGCCGCCTGGAACATCGGCATCGCCCGCGCCCGCGCCAGCACGTGGATGCGCTTCACCGTGGTATCGCCGAGACCGCGCTTCGGCACGTTGACGATGCGCTCGAATTTCAAGTCGTTGGCCGGATTGGCGACGACTTCGAGATAGGCGATGGCGTCCTTGATTTCCTGGCGCTCGTAGAACTTCGGTCCGCCGATGACGCGATAAGGCAGTCCGAGCGTGATGAAGCGGTCTTCGATGACGCGCATCTGGAACGAGGCGCGCACCAGCACCGCGACTTCGTTCAGCTTGTGCTTGGCGCGCTGCAGGTTCTCGATGTCGTCGCCGATGGAGCGGGCTTCCGCTTCGTCGTCCCAGAAGCTCGAGACCTGCACCTTGTTGCCGGCGTCGCCCTCGGTGAACAGCGTCTTGCCGAGGCGGCCTTCGTTATGCGTGATCAGCCCCGAGGCGGCAGCGAGGATATGGCTGGTCGAGCGGTAGTTGCGTTCGAGCCGGATGACCTTGGCGCCCGGAAAGTCCTTGTCGAAGCGCAAGATGTTTTCGACTTCGGCGCCTCTCCACCCGTAGATCGACTGATCATCATCGCCGACGCAGCAGACGTTCGGCACGCCCTGGGCCAGGAACCTGAGCCACAGATACTGCGCCACGTTGGTGTCCTGGTATTCGTCGACCAGGATATAGCGGAAGCGCTTGTGATACTCGGCCAGCACGTCGGGATGCTCGCGAAACAGCCGCAAGCACTCGAGCAGCAGGTCGCCGAAATCGCAGGCATTGAGGTCCTTGAGGCGGCTCTGATACGCGGCGTACAACTCCTTGCCCTTGCCCTCGGCGAACGAAAAAGCTTCGCCCGCCGGCACCTTGTCGGGCGTGAGGCCGCGGTTCTTCCAGCCGTCGATCAGGGACGAGAGCTGGCGCGCCGGCCAGCGCTCCTTGTCGATGCCGTGGGCTTCGATCACCTGTTTCAGCAGGCGCAGCGTGTCGTCGGTATCGAGGATGGTGAAACCCGACTTCAAGCCGACGAGCTCGGCGTGGCGGCGCAGGATCTTGACCCCGATCGAGTGAAACGTCCCGAGCCACGCCATGCCCTCGACGGCGCCGCCGATCAGGCTGCCGATGCGCTCCTTCATCTCGCGCGCCGCCTTGTTGGTGAAGGTGACGGCCAGGATCTGCGACGGCCAGGCGCGGCTTTGCGCCAGGATGTGGGCGATGCGCGTCGTCAGTACGCGCGTCTTGCCGGTGCCGGCGCCGGCGAGCACCAGCAGCGGCCCCTCCGTCTCCTCGACTGCCAGTCTTTGTTCCGGATTGAGGCCCTCGAGATACGGTGCCATCCGGGTGGCACCGAGCGCGCGCGCAGAAATCGAAAGCCGCGCCTCGCTTTGATCGGCGGGCGCTTGCGGAAGATCGAATGGCGGATCGTCGAACGCGTCCGGCGCACCCTCGGGTTGCGCATTTTTGCGTTTGTTCGTCATCCCACTCTGCTAGCGCACTGATCGGGCTCCTACAACCCGATCCGCGCCTTCGCCGGTGCATGACACAGGAATATTGCCGTACCGCCGCGAAACTTGGGCAAAGGTCTGGAAATGCGCCTAATTTCGGGTTCAGACTTTGCCCAAGGCATGCGATAGACTGGGCCCGCAGCACGCTTCGTTGGACGCGGAGTTGCCGGCCGCGCGTCGCCGGCAAGCGCTGGGATTTAAGAGCATTTTGCGGATGAACAACGGTCTCCTGTATCTCGGCGGACTTATGGCGCTGGTGCTCGCGGCACTGTTCGGCGTGCCGTATTTCGTCGACTGGAACGGCTATCGCGGCGTCTTCGAGGAAGAAGCGACCAAGGTGCTCGGGCGCGAAGTCCGCGTCGGCGGCGCGGTCAACGTCCGCTTTCTGCCGACGCCCTACGTGCGTTTCGAAAAAGTGAGGATTGCCGACCCGAGCGGGCGGACCGGTGAGCCGTTCGTGCGCGCCGAGAGTTTCACCATGCGCCTTGCCGTTTCGCCATTGCTGCGCGGCGCTTTCGAGGCCAACGACATCGAACTCAATAAGCCGGTGCTGTCCCTGGTCCTCGACGGCGAAGGCGGCGGTAACTGGACGAGCCTGCAGCTGAAGCCGGCGGCACTGCCGTTCGTACCGCAAAACGTCGCCCTCCACGCCGTGCGGATTGCCGACGGCACGGTCCTCGTCCACGGGCCGAGCGGCAAACCGGTGAGCCGCATCGAGGCCATCCAGGGCGAGCTTTCGGCCGATACGCTGCAAGGCCCCTTCAAGTTCAAGGGCAGCGCCGCCATGTCGGGCGAAAGGCGTGATTTCAAGCTCGCGACGCTTGAACCCGGGCCGGACGGCGCCGTGCGCTTCAAGGCCAGCATGCTGGGCGAGAGTTCGCAAAACTTCTACGCCATCGACGGGGCCATCACCGACTTCGCGACCAAGCCGAAAATCACCGGCGAATTGACCGGCAAGCTCTCCCTGCTTCGCCCCGAGCCCGCGTCGCGCGAAGGCTCGGCGGAGAAGACCGCCGCGAATACAAAAATCATGAACCCGAAACCCGGCGACGCAAAACCCGGCGACGCAAAAAATGGCAACGAAGACGTCACGCCCGTGTTCGACTTGAAATCGACGTTCGCCGCCGACGCCATGGGTGCCAGGTTCGACGCGCTCGAACTCGACCTCGAAGGTGCCGCCGAGGCGCAGCTCGTCACCGGTACGGCCGCCGCGCAGTGGGGCGAGGTGTCGCGCTTCGATACCGCGCTCCAGGCCAAGTGGCTCGATCTCGACGTGCTCGCCGCGCCAAGCGGCCAGACCGCCTCGCTGGCGCGTATCGGTGAACTCAGTCAGGCCCTGCTCGCCATGCTCGGCGGCAACGGCTCGGCCGCGGCGAAAATCGAAATCGAGCAGATCAAGATCGGTGGCGATCAGGCCGGCGCCCTCAAGGTCGATGCCGAATTGACCGGCGACACCATCGCGCTGCGGGAAATCAAGGGCGGGCTGCCGGGCGGCGCGCGATTCGAGTTCGCCGGTACGATCAAGGATCAGGGCGGCGAGAAAATTCTCGAGGGTGACGGCGCCATCCGCGGCGTCAACGTCGCGCGCGTGCAGGCCTGGGTGCAGAAATCCGGCGGCATCATCGACCTGAAAGCCGATGGTCCGTTCTGGGTTGCGGGGCACATCAGCGCCAATGATTCCGGCGTCAAGCTCACCTCCGCCAAGGCGGAACTCGCCGGCCAGACCATGTCCGGTGACGTCGCCATTTCCAGCAAGGAGCGGCGCGACGTTACCATCCGCATCGAAACCGCCAAGCTCGACACGGCGGCGTTCTTTCCCGCCGAAGCCGCTCGGATCACCACGACGCTGAAGCGCGGTCTCGGCCTTTCGGGCGAAACGCCCGCGGCCAAGCCGGCAGACGCCGCTGCCGAGGCGCAATCGGATTTCGCCATCCGCATCGCCGCCGGCGAATTGCACCACGACGGGCGGATATACCGCGACGTCGACGCGCGGCTGACGCTCGAAGGCCAGGACCTGCGCATCCCCGGCGCCCGCTTCTCGACCCAGGCCGGTGTCGCGGTCAACGTATCCGGCAGCGTCAACACCGCCGGCAGCGCCCCCAAGGGCACGATCAGCTACGACATCGAGGCGCCCGGGCATGAGGCGCTGCAGGAAGCCGCGAACTTCTCCGGCTTGTCGCAGATGCTGCCCGCCTCGCGCCTCGCCGCCATGTCGTCGGCGCGTCTTTCCGGACTGATCCGCCTCGGCAAGCGCCTGCCTGCCGCCGCCGATGTTTCCTTCGACGGCATCGTCGATGGCGCCCGGCTCACCGGTGAAGCCGCCTTCGATACCGGATTTTCCGCCTGGCGCACGGCGCCGAGCCGCATCAGCCTTTCGACGACGTCGCCGGATGCGCCCCGGCTGCTGAAGGCACTCGGCGTGCCGGCCGTTTCGCTGAAGGGCATCGAGCCGCGCCCCGCCGAAGTGACGCTGGCCATTTCCGGACTTCTCGCCAACGGGGCGCAATCCTACGGCGCCATCAAAGCCGACGGCCTCGATGCGACGCTGACCGGCAAGCTCCGCCACGATGCCGCCGACGGCTACGCCTTCAAGGGGCAGGCTACTGTTATCGCGCGCGATGCGCGTGAAGCCTTGGCGCTCGCCGGCATACCGGCGCCGGCCGGCATCGTCGGCACCAAGCTCGACGGCAACGTCGAAATCGCCGCCGAAAAAGGCGTACTGACATTGCGCACGAGCGGCCTTCAGGCCGGCACCAACAGCATTGCCGGCGAGGTGCGGTTGGCACCTGCTGTAGCCCAGGCCGGTGCTCCGGGCGACGCTCCTGGTGGCGCGCCGGGGGCCTCCAGCGTTACGGCAACGATCGAGGCCGACCGCGTCGTGGTCTCGAGCCTGCTCGGCTGGCTCGGCGAGCGCGAGCCCGGCGCCAGCGATGCACCCGCGCCGGTCGCCTATTCGGTCTGGCCCGAAGCGCCGTTCAATTTCGACGGGCTCGGCAACATCAACGGCGAGGTGCGCCTCAAGGCCGGCGTCCTCGAACTCGCCGAGGGCCTCGCCGTGCGCGAGAGTACGGCGCGGCTGCTGCTGCAGCCGGGCAAACTCACCATTGCCGAATTGAAGGGCCGCGCCGCCGGCGGTACGTTCTCGACCAGCGGCAGTCTCGAAAAGGTTCCCGGCGGCGTCAGCCTCGACGCCACGCTCGGCCTTGAAGCCGATCTCGCCAAGCTCTCGCCCGCAGCGGCCGGACAGGCCTCGATCCAATTCACCGGCTCCGGCCGCGGCGCCAGTCCGGCGGGTGTCATCGCCGCGCTCGCCGGCAAAGGCTCGATCGGCGTGAAGGGCGCGAGCCAGCCCGGCCCATCCTCGGGTGTCGTCGCCGACGTCGCCGACAGCGTGCTGACGGCCAAGCTCGAAAACGAGACGGAAGAGCTGGCCGAAGCGCTGACCCAGTCGCTCGACAATTCGCGCGCCGACTTCGCCTCGCGCACGATCCCCTTCACCGTCGCCAATGGCGACGCCAAGCTCGACGCCATTTCGGTCGAAGGGCCATTGGGCAGCGCCCGCGTCGCGACCATCGTCAGCCTGGCGTCGCTGGCCATCGACAGCGTCTGGCAGGTGACGGCGAACGCCGCGCCGTTGCCGCCGCCGCCCGAAGCGCTCCCCGATTGGAAGCCGGCGCCGAAAGGGCCGCTGCCCGCCGTGACGTTCGTTTACACGGGATCGATCGGCGATCTGGCGCAGCTGCAGGTCAAGGTCGATGCCAAGGACTTGCAGCGCGAGCTTCAGGTTCGCCAGATGGAGCGCAAGCTCGAGGAACTGGATGCCATTCGCAAGCGCGACGAAGATCGTCAGCGCCAGGAAGTCGAACGCAGGAAGGCATTGGACGCCGAGCGCGCTGCCGCCAAGGCGGCACAGCAGCAGGGTAGCGCCCCTGTAACGCCGCAGGCCACCACGACGCCGCAGGCTGTGCCGATGCCGCCGGTCATTCCGCAAAATGCCGCGCCGAAGGATGCATCCCAGGCTGCGCCGCAGGCTGCTCCCCAGTCCGTTCCGCAGTCCACGCCGCAATCCGTTCCCCAGGCCGCACCCCAGGCCGCCCAATCCGATCCCGCCGCGGCGCCCATCGAACCGGCGTCGAGCCCGCCCTCCGCCGAAACGGCCGACAGCGACGGCTCGGCCGGCGCCCCGCGCCTCACCAACGCGCCGCGTCCGCCGCCACAGCCAAGACCCGCTCAGCGCCCGCGCCGCACGACGTCGGACGAGGTGAACAAGGCATTCGGCGGCTGGCCATAAGGCATCGGTTGCAATCATGCCCTCGAGAGTACGGCCACGCGGGAGGGCGGGGATAACTTTTTGCACCGCTGACGAACAACGGGTTTTTACGGGCGATTGCGGTTAATTCCGCGCCCGCGCTGCCCGTGTGCGCGCCAGCAGCCAGACGCGGACCGCGCTCGAAAGTCCGGCGCCGCCACGGCTCTGGTCGATCGTCGCGATGAGGTTCGCGAGCGGCACGCGGTCTTCTTCCGCCGCCTCCTTCAGTGCCGCCCAGAACGCCGCCTCCAGCGAGATGGAAGTGCGATGGCCTTTAATCGAGAACGAGCGCTTGACGGGCCGGCTCACGGCTTGTCCTCGCCGCCGCCCTTGTCGTCGCCGCCGCCCTTGCCCTCGCCATCGCTGTCTTGGACATTCGGTTTCGCGGGCGTCTCGCGCCTGGCGCCGTCGAGCAGGGTGTCGCGCCGCGCCGCCTCGTCCTCTTCCTTGCACCGCTCTTCCTTCGTGCGCCCGTACTTGGCGCGGTTTTCTTCTGCGCGCTTTTCCTGTTCGCCGCGCTCCTTGGCCTTCTTGAACTTGTTCAGGTTGACGATGTCAGCGGGCATGAGGTTCAAAATCCAGAGAACAACATATCGATTGCGGCGATGATGCGATTCCGCTCCGGCTCGAGGTTCGCGATCGCATCTTTGAGCTTACGCTTCTGTACGGCACCAAGTTCGTTGGTCGAGAGCACCAAGGTCCGCCGTCCCACGATCAATCTCGGGAAGAGCCGTGAAACTTCGGGAATGCGACTTGGCAGCACCAACGGCGCCACCACAATCGTCGTCTCCGTGATGGTCAATGCCGACTGAAGCACGAGGAGCATTGGCGCAAACTTCGACGATGCTTCGCTTGGATTACGGAACACATCGAATTGGCGCATGTTACCAGTTCCGGAACTCGTCTAGCCATAGCCCGTCCTTTTTGACGTGTTCGTCGTAGGCGTCGAGAGCCTTTTGATTCTCCTTGCGCCAGCGCTCGGCCTTGTCAGCCTTCAACTGATCGCGAAGAGCCCGTTCGAGCACCGCTGACATATTGGTGCCGAACTCCTTGGCCTCGGCCGCGAGCTTGGCGTCGATCGACAGGTTCACCGATTTCTTGCGCGGCGCCTTTTCCTGCATGGGGGTGATCCTCATTATCAATGCGCATGGAGAATGCGCATCATATGCCCGCATCTGCCCCGCGTCAATTCGGCGTCGTCTGGTCCGGTGTCACGCCGCATCCGGACCGATCATTTTTTCAGGCCGCACGATGGCATCGAAATCCGCCGCCGGAATGCCGTCCTTGATCGCTTCCTCGCGCAGCGTCGTGCCGTTCTTGTGCGCGGTCTTGGCAATCTTGGCGGCGCGGTCATAGCCGTACTTCTCTTTCAAAGGCGTCACCAGCATCAGCGAGTTGGCCAGCCCCTTCTCGATGTTGTCGAGGCGCGGCTCGATGCCGACGATGCAATTCTCCGTGAAGGAGACGGCGGCGTCGGCCAGCAAGCGCACCGATTGCAGGAAGTTGTACGCCATCATCGGATTGTAGACGTTCAATTCGAAATGCCCCTGCGAACCCGCAAAGCCGATCGCGGCATTGTTGCCGTGAATATGCGCCGCGACTTGCGTCATCGCCTCGCACTGCGTCGGGTTGACCTTGCCGGGCATGATCGACGAGCCCGGCTCGTTCTCCGGCAGCGCCAGTTCGCCAAGCCCCGCGCGCGGACCGCTGCCCAGGAAGCGGATGTCGTTGGCGATCTTGAAGCAGCTCATGGCGACGGTCGCAATGGCGCCATGCGTCATCACTAGCGCGTCATGGGCGGCGAGTGCCTCGAACTTGTTCGGCGCCGTCTTGAACGGCATGTGCGTGATCGCCGCGATCTGCTCGGCGACCTTCTCGCCAAATCCCGCCGGCGAGGCGAGCCCCGTTCCGACTGCTGTGCCGCCCTGCGCCAGTTCCATCAGCATCGGCATGGTCATGCCGATTCTCTTGATGCCGTTTTCGATCTGATGCGTGTAGCCAGAAAATTCCTGGCCCAAGGTCAAGGGCGTCGCGTCTTGCGTGTGCGTGCGGCCGATCTTGATGATGCCCTTCCAGGCTTCCGCCTTGTCGTTCAGCGCGTTTCGCAACTGCTGCAAGGCAGGGATCAGCCGGTGCGCGATCTCTTCGGCACAGGCGATGTGCATCGCCGTCGGAAAGGTGTCGTTCGAGGATTGGCTCATGTTGACGTGGTCGTTGGGGTGCACGGGCTTCTTGGACCCAAGCTCGCCGCCGAGCATTTCGATGGCCCTGTTCGAGATCACCTCGTTGGCGTTCATGTTCGACTGCGTGCCCGAGCCGGTCTGCCAGACGACGAGCGGGAAATGCGCGTCGAGCTTGCCCTCGATCACCTCCTGCGCCGCCTTGACGATGGTGTCGCCGATCTTCGGATCGAGCTTGCCGAGGCTCATGTTGGTCACCGCCGCCGCGCGCTTGACGATGCCGAGCGCGCGGATGATGGGCTTGGGCTGCGTCTCCCAGCCGATCTTGAAATTGCCGAGGCTCCGCTCCGCCTGCGCCCCCCAGTACTTGGAGGCATCGACTTCGATGGCGCCGAAGGTGTCGGTTTCCGTGCGGGTGGCGGGCTTTTTCATCGTCTCGGTTCCAACTGATCTGAGTTGAAATGCCGATAGCATGGCGCATGCCGAAGCGCGAGCCTCCTGCGCGCCGCAGCGGACCCTCGCAGGCTTACTTCTTCACCAGAAGCGTCTTCGGCCGGCGGGCCTTGGCCTTGTCAAACAGCGAGAAGGTGCGATTGACGAAATTGGTGACGCCGGAAATGCTGTCGATGTAGCCGCGAACTTCCGGCGTCATCTCGGCTTCGACGACGCGCACCGCCCGCGTCGGATCGTCGGTCTCGAAGCGGGCGTAGAACCACGGCTCGCCGCGCTTCAGGATCAGGTCCTTGGTCGTGTCGTGCCATTCGAAGGCCCACATCAGATGCCGCGGCCAGATGTGCACCGGAAAGCGCCCGGCGATGATCAGCCCCGGCCAGGCCGGATCGACGTAATCGAGAAACGGCGGCAGCTGGTTGATGTAGGCAACCTCGTCGGCGAGGAACACGTACGGCGTCACGATCTGCAGGATGGGCCGCGCCGGATCGCGCCATTCGACGGGGTTGATCAGGTTCAACATCTGGTTGAGGTGCTTGGCCCGCACGTTGCTCTGCGCACCCGCGACGTTGATGAGCTGCGGCGCCTCGCCCGGGCGTCAGTTTGATGCGCAGATGCAGATCGACGGGACAGGGGATGACGAAATGCCGGGCATCGAAATCGATTGCCGCCGGGCAGAGCTGCACGCTTTTCACGCTCGCCGGTTTCGGCATCTTGCGGAAATACGGTTTCGGCGGGTCCCAGATGACGCTGGCCTTTTCCGCATCGATCAGCCAGCCGACCTCGACGACGCGCCTTGGCGCCGGCTGGTTCCACAGTCGCGAGACGAGGTCGCGCATTTTGATGTTCCGGAAAAGAAGCCATTGGGAAATCGATTTGCCCCGAACCATAGCCGATCTGGCAGCGATTTCGAACGCGCGAGCCGGGCCCGGCGGGACCTCAGGCCGCGGCCAAGGTCAAAATTCCGTAAGGGAGGGAATCTTTTCGAGGTTTCGCGCGTTGTCGCCTAGTGTCCAGATTTCCGAAGTTCGCAAGTATTGGCGGCACCACATTTGCGAACTTCGGAATCGATAAGGACACTAGAAAAGTCTAAGTTTCTAGTGTGATTCAGATCGAGAAGTTCGCCACCTGAACGCGCATTTAATTCCGGCGAACTTCTCGATCATCACACTAGACCGAAAACGCTTTTGCCATGCGATTGCCACCATCGGCCCCGACGTTCGCCCGAGGTTGCCGTCGCGGAGCGTTCCGGCCTTCTTGCGCAACCTGCAATTCTGGCAAAAGTGATCGCCTCATGCACCGCCTGTCATCCGGAACCCGCTACGGCCCGCGCTGGCCCATCAAAGCCCTGAATGCGCTCGGCGGCGCCGCCCGGACGGCCGGCGTCTTTCCGCGCTTGAGCGATCCCGATCTGCTCACTCCCGTCGAGCGGCAGTTCGGCGCTTCGAGCCGCAACGATCCCTGGGTCGAGGAACTCCGCCGCGTCCGCCTGAAATCCTTTGACGAAGACGCCGATTTGACCCTGTTCGGGGCGCTGGCTGTGCGCGCGCAAGTGCGCCAATGCTACGCCAATACCCTCGCCTTCGACCGTATGCTCATCGATCATCCGGAAATCGCCACGGAAAAGATCGACCGGCCGCTGTTCGTCATCGGCTGGCCGCGCACGGGCACGACCATATTGCAGCGGCTGTTGTCCCTGCATCAGGACGCGCGTTTCCTCCCCGTCTGGGAGGGCTACAGCCCGCTCCCCGATCGCAACGAAATGCCGGGCCATCCTGCGGGCCGCAGGGCCCGGGCCAAACGCGCCTTCGCCTTCCTCAACTGGCTGGCACCGGAATTGAAGGCCATTCATCCCTTATCGTCGGACGAGCCGGACGAGTGCTACCATCTGTTCCGCAACTACGGCGCCATGCCGGCCGGATGGGACTTCGCCTATCTGCCGGCGTACTGGAAGTGGTTCAATTCGGGGAGCGCGGTTCCGGCCTACAAGCTGCACAAGCGCCAGCTGCAGATCCTGCAATGGCTGGACCGGCGCGGGCACTGGGTCTTGAAATCGCCCCAGCACCTCGCCGGGCTGCCGGCCCTGATGCAGGTCTATCCCGACGCGCGCATCGTCGTCACGCACCGCGATCCGGTCGAGAGCGTCGCCTCCTATTGTAGCCTGCTCGCCGTCGCCTGGGGCATGATTTCGGAAAAGGTCGATCTCGACGTCATCGCGCGCTATGCGCTCGAGACGGCCGCGGCGAGCGAGGCGCGGGCCGAGCCGGTTTTGCGCACGCTGCCGCGCAACCAGGTGTTTCACGTCCACTTCAACGAGTTCGTGCGCAACCCGCACGACACCGTCATCGCCATCTACCGGCACTTCGATTACCCCTACGATAGCGGCCTTCGCGCTCGCATGAGGGCGTGGTCGGCGGCAAATCCGCGCGACCGTCACGGCACGCACAAATACGACCTCGCCGATTTCGGGCTGACGGCGGAAAGCGTCCGCCGCGCCCTGGCCAAGGCCGCCGCGGCCTGAGCGAACTTTTCCCCTCGCACTTTCCGTCACGCTCGCGAACGGACCGGGTCGCGGCTTTCGGCCCGTTCGTTGAATGCCCCTGGACGGGATTTTGTGAAACAACGATCTCCGTATGCAAACTAGAACAGATGGAAATGCTGCCATGACCCTCGACATGACCAAGCTTCACGCGCTTCTCGGCACCATGGTCACGGAACTCGGCGCCGCCGCCAACGCCGCGCTCGCCCTCGTCGGCGACAAGCTCGGGCTCTACAAGGCGCTCGCCGCGGATGGCCCGATGACGGCGGAAGCGCTCGCCGCCAAGACCGGCACCGCCCCGCGCTATATCCGCGAGTGGCTCTCCTCCATGGCCGCCTCCGGCTTCGTCACCTACGATGCAGCCGGCAACACATTTTCCATGAGCCCGGAACAGGCAGCCGTGCTCGCGGACGAAGAGAGTGTCGTCAACATGACCGGCGGGTTCTACTCGCTGGCTGCCGTTTTCGCCGACGAGCCGCGCCTCACCGAGGCCTTCAAGAGCGGACGCGGCATCGGCTGGGGCGAGCATTGCAATTGCCTCTTCTGCGGCACTGAGAGGTTCTTCCGACCGGGCTACAAGGGCAGCCTCGTCGCCGAGTGGCTGCCGGCGCTCGACGGCGTCGTCGCGAAACTGGCTAACGGCGCGCGCGTCGCCGATGTCGGCTGTGGCCACGGGGCCTCGACGCTGATCATGGCCGATGCCTTCCCCGCCTCGCAGTTCTCCGGCTTCGATTTTCACGCGCCTTCCGTTGCCCGGGCGCGTGAAGTCGCCGGCGGGCGCAGCAACGTCGCCTTCGACGTGGCGCGGGCGCAGGACTTCCCCGGGCAGGGCTTCGATCTCGTGACCATCTTCGACGCGCTGCACGACATGGGCGATCCCGTCGGTGCCGCACGGCGCGCGCGTGAAGTCCTCAAAGACGACGGCACGCTGATGCTGGTCGAGCCCATGGCGGGCGATTCGCTTGCTGAAAACCTCAATCCTGTCGGCCGCGTCTATTATGCGTTCTCGACCAGCGTCTGCGTTCCGGCTTCGCTCAGCCAGGACGTCGGTGCCGCGCTTGGGGCGCAGGCCGGCGAGAAACGGCTCGCCGACGTCTTGCGCCAGGGTGGCTTCACGCGCGTCCGTCGCGCCGCCGCAACGCCCTTCAACATGATCATCGAGGCACGGCCTTGAGACCCGTTCGGGCGCCGTACTGCTGGATACGAGCTTAACGGCTTCGAAATATTGCCGCCTTTCACCCGTTGTCTTGTTAAGCTTTCGCTAACGAGTCGGCTTGTGGGAGTCGGGGCGGGGCTGCGGAGCCCGGGCAATGAGCGCCTTTTTCGGAAGGTTCCCTGTTACAGCCGGCCGCGGGTGAAACGGAATGTCTGCGTCTTTGATGTGTGCGTGACTTCGGCCGCCGTAATGGCCGGGGTGGGATATTGAACCCATTTTCACGCCCGAGGTGCGCACCATGGAAGCAAAAATCATCGTCATGATCGTGACACTCGCGATGCCGAACGGCGACGCGGGCGTTCAAGTGAAGCCGATGGAGAACGTGGAAGCCTGCCGCAACGCCGCCGAGATCGAGGTCAGCGATCCTTACGTTGCGAGCGCGGAATGCTCGGAGCTGACCGATGGCAAGCTGGAGCTGAATTTCCAGCGCGAGGTCCCGCGCGTGCCCGAGACGACGAACTTCAAGTCGACGGGGTGATTGAAGGGAGTAGTGTCGTCGGCGCTGACAAAGCGGTGCGAAGCGCGCGGAGGAAGCCCGACATTTCCTCGCGTGGCATGTCGGGCTTTGCCAGGGGGCTCAGCCCGACCTTGTTATATCGATCTCTGCTATCTTCGCCGCGTTCCGCGAGGAACGCTCTGCCGCAGACGGCCATCCGCGGCAGAGCGGCTGGCGATCTGATCGTGCCCGACCTGAGCCGCCTCATACCCGTTTGAGGTGGGCTGCCCTGTAGCGGGATCGCGCCAGCTCTTCATCAGACCCGGATGGTTGCACGAACTTTCAGGTTCGCTAACAAGGCAGGGACGACGAAGATGCCCAATATTAGCACGACGGCCGGAATAGATACATCGAAGCCCAAACTCGACATCGCCGTCAACGGCAGCGACCTTTGCTGGCAGGTCGAGAACTCCCAAGACGGCTGGTGCAAGCTCGCCGGACTGCTCGCCGAAGCCCATGTCACGCGCGTCGGCATCGAAGCCACGGGCGGATACGAACAGGGCGTCACCCGCCACCTCAGACGGCGGGGGTTCGACGTCCTCGTGCTGCAGCCGGTCCAGGTCAAGGCCTACGCGTGCGCACGCCTGCGCAGAGCCAAGAACGACCGGCTCGATGCGGCCCTCATCGCACGGTGTGCACACGACATCGCCGAACCGCGTCCGAAACCCGACGAACGCCTGCAAGACCTCGCCCACCAGCTCACCTTCGTCGAGCAGATCGAGGATGATATCGTCCGCTTCAAGACCCGTCTCGAACATATCCACGACAAGCGCCTCGTCCGCATCGTCGCCGCCGATATCGCCAGGCTGAAGCTTCGCCGCGCCGCCGAGCTCAAACGCATCACAACCGCGATCAACGGCCATGCCGATCTCGCCCGCCGCCTCGATCTTGTTCTGAGCGTCCCCGGCATCGGCGAGCGCACCGCTCTCGCACTCATCGTGCGCATGCCCGAACTCGGCCGCGTGAGCCGCGAAGAAGCCGCCAGCCTCGCCGGCCTCGCACCCTTCGACGACGACAGCGGAACCCGCCGCGGCTTGCGCAGGATCGCCGGAGGGCGCGCCCGCGTTCGCCGATCGCTCTTCGCCGCCGCCTTGCCCGCGGCCTTCAGATGGAACACGGCTCTTGTCGCTCTCTACAAGCGTCTCACTGCCAAAGGCAAAGCCCACAAGACCGCCCTCGTCGCCTGCGCCAGAAAGCTGCTCATCTATGCAAACACCGTCATCCAAAGAGACAAACGCTGGGTCGAGAACATCACTTCCGCTTAATGGTTGCTACTTCTTCCGGAAGGCGTCGAGGCTCACGATCTTGGCACCGGCTTCGTCTGCGGGCGCTGTCGCGACTTCACCGTTTTCGATCTGCTCCGCTGCCGCCGTGGACGTGTTGGGCGCGGCGGCTGAGGCCGGCTCGGGTTGCGGCGGCTCAGTGGCGGGACGCGTCTTCTGATCGTTCGCGTCTTTTTCGAGCTTGGTCTTGCGCGGCGAGCGCGGCCGCTTCGACAGCGCCGCGCGCGGCGTATCGGGGCGCGTTTCACCCAGCTGCTCGTAAGCCGCATCCATCGTCATCGTGCGGCGCGGCTGTGCCGACGTCTTTTCGCCCGGCTCGTCGAACTGCAGGCCGAAATGCACGCTCGGATCGATGAACACCTTGATGGCCGAGAACGGCACGACCAGACGCTCCGGCACACCGTCGAACGACAGCTTCACTTCGAAGCGCTCCTCGGAGACGATCAGGTCCCAGAAGCGGTGCTGCAGCACGATCGTCATCTCGGTCGGATATTTTTCCTTCAGCCGCTTCGACAGGATCGCGCCCGGAGCCTGCGTCGAGAAGGAAACGTAGAAATGATGTTCGCCGGGTAGTCCGGTCTTGGCGATCTGCTGGAGTGCCGCGCGCACGATGCCGCGCAATGCATCCTGCTGTAGCGCCTCATAATCGATTTTCGAACCAGTCACCATTGGTCCCATTCGTCCCGCTGCCGCCCCGACGTTACGTTTACCGTGCGAGCATAGCCGCACCGGTAAGAGAAGTGGAGGGCTTCTGTTGCCCGGTGCCCTCCGGACCGCGCCTTACCCGGCTAGGGGCAAGGACTTCAGTTCAGACTTTTCGCGCCGCATTACGCAGCGAGAGCAGTCTCAGCATAGTTGTCATTGGCAACTACTCTGAATGACCCGATAACGGCGGTATCATGCCGGGCAAAAGCTAAACCCTTTACACCCTCGTCGATCCTAGTTCGCCCCCATCAACCGCTGCGCCTTCCGGCAGGCTCCCGGAACGGGAGTCGGAAGGCGCAGTGAAGTGGTGGAGGCGCCGGGTACCGCCCCCGGGTCCGAATGGCTTATTACGGCCGCGTTTATCGCCATAGCCGGACGAATCCGGCAAACTGAATATAAGCCCTTGCGTCAGCAAAAAAAAGGCACCTTGGTCCTGTTGGATGCGCCAAAGTGTGATTTCAAAGTCTCAGCTCTGCTAAAGCCGGCGCGGCAAATCGTCGGAACCCGTACGTGAGACCTACGAAGGACCCGCGACCAGCCATGCAGGACGGCACGAGCGACACGACGGCGAACCCTGAACGTGAGCCTATACAAGCGCCGTCACGCCGCCGGCTGTGGGGGCGGGCGGCTCTGGCCGTTGCCGCGGCCTTCGCCATATTCTTCGTCGCGACAATCCTCGCGACCCTCGCCACGAACCTCGGCAGCCACCTCCTCGGGTTTGGCGAGGCGGGCGCCCAGGAACCGGGCGTCATCGCGGCCCGGCAGGCGGCGCGGCTCGGCATTTTTCTCGTGGCCATGCAGGTGCTGACCGTCGTTCTCACGCTGGCCGCCGTCCGCCTGTTCGTGCCCTCGATATCGACGCTGCTGCCGTTCCGCAGGCCGCCCGGTGGCTGGCGCGGCATCCTGCTCGCGATCGTGGTCCTGCTCGTCTTATCGGCAGCGGGCGGCGCCCTGGTCTACGCCTTCGACCGCTCCGCCCTCGCCTCCGACATGAAGCCCTTCGCCGACATGGCACAGTCCCGGGCCTGGTGGATTTTGTTCGTCGCCGCGGCTGTCGGCGCCCCCTTCGCCGAGGAGCTTCTGTTTCGCGGCCTGCTCTACGGCGTGCTGCGCGAGTCGCCGGCCGGCTTTCCCGGCGCCGCCATTGCAACGGCCCTGATGTGGTCGGCGCTGCATGCCAACTATTCGGTCTACGGCGTCGCCATGATCGTCGGCATCGGCCTCTATTTCGCCTATTTGCGCGAAAAGTCGGGCAGTCTCATTCCCTCGATCGCCTGTCACGCGGTCTACAACGGCATGATCGTCCTGGCGCTCGCCATGAGCCCGGACAACGCCTTTTCCGCGCCGTGAGCGCCCTGGCTGCAAAGATCAAGGAATCGGGCTAGAACCGCCGCATGCAGCCATATCTCGATCTCCTGCGCCTCGTGCGCACCGCGGGCCAGAAAAAGACCGACCGTACCGGCACCGGAACGCTCAGCGTCTTCGGTCATCAGATGCGTTTCGATCTTGCGCAAGGCTTCCCGCTGGTCACGACCAAGAAGCTGCACCTGAAATCGATCGTGCACGAGCTGATCTGGTTTCTGGCCGGCGACACCAACGTCGATACCTGCGCGACAACGGCGTGCGCATCTGGGACGAATGGGCGGACGCGAACGGCGATCTCGGCCCCGTCTACGGCAAGCAGTGGCGGAGCTGGCCCGCCGCGATGGCACGGTCGATCGACCAGATCGCGGACGTCGTCGGCGACGCTGAAGCGCGATCCCGACAGCCGCCGCATCATCGTCTCGGCCTGGAACCCGGCCGATATCCCGAAAATGGCGCTGGCGCCCTGCCATTGCCTGTTCCAGTTCTACGTCGCCGACGGCAAGCTCTCCTGCCAGCTCTACCAGCGCTCCGCCGACATCTTCCTCGGCGTGCCGTTCAACATCGCGAGCTACGCGCTGCTCACCATGATGATGGCCCAAGTGACCGGCTTGAAACCCGGCGATTTCGTCCACACCTTCGGCGACGCGCATCTCTATCTCAACCACCTCGAGCAGGCCGACCTGCAACTCTCGCGCGCGCCCCGGCCGCTGCCGGTCATGCGGATCAATCCGTCGTGACAGTCGATCTTCGATTTCAAGTTCGAGGACTTCACGCTCGAAGGCTACGAGCCCTGGCCGCACATCAAGGCGCCTGTTGCAGTGTAGAGATACTTGATGTCGTGACCGTTTTGGGCATCGGATGCTGAGCGTCAACAATTCGCCTTCTGCAACTGATCGAGTTGGAGAGCGGGATGACCTGGGCGACGCGATCATTGGCGTCGTAAACGACTTCGGCGCTCATCTCGTCACCGTTGAACGTCCCTTCGACCGGCGTTCCGACAGCTTCCCAAAGTCCGGCCGTAAGGACATCGGCGGCACCGTGGGCGATGGCGCGAGCGGCCCTGGCACCCGTGCTGTAGCCTTGCGTGAATTTAATCACGTCGTGGCGGGCACGCGGCTTTGGTTTCCGTTGCGACCGGCGCGCCAAATTCAGACACTACGAGGTTTCGCGGCGTCCCCGGCGACAGCAGCGCCAGGTTTTTCTCGGCCGGTTGGTTGGCTGCCATATAAACAGCGCAGCCGTTCAATGGCAGGGCAGAAAGTGAGATTGCGGCAAGGCGCAGTGCGACGGATTTCATTTCGTCGTTCCCCCTAATATCAGCGGCAAGACTATTCATTTCCGACGGCGGCGGACAATGGGGTGGGGTGAGCGTCAATTGCAGATAGTTGCGGAGAGCGCTGTTCTAGTGCCCTTGTGTTGCCGGCTCGCAACGGTTGACGCTGGCGCACTTACTGGTGTTGACATGACGCGTTCAATTAACCGCAATTCGCGGGATGACGGAGTTATATGATCCTCTCTCTCATCGTTGCAGTCGCGGAAAACGGCGTCATCGGCAAGGACGGCGGCTTGCCCTGGCGGCTTTCCTCCGACCTGAAGACGTTTCGTCGCCTGACCATGGGCAAGCCGGTCTCATGGGCCGGCGGACCTTCCAATCCATCGGCAAGCCGCTCGACGGCCGCGACAACATCGTCGTCACCCGCGATCCCTATTTCGACCATGAAGGCGTCTCCGCCGTCGCAAGTATCGACGAGGCGCTGACGCTCGCGCGCATCTTGGCAACGACGCGCGGCGCCGACGAGATCATGGTCATCGGCGGCGCCGGCATCTATGAAAAGCTGCTCCCTTTCGCCGATCGCATTTATCTGACCCGCGTGCACGCCGAACCCGAAGGCGACCGGCATTTCCCGGCGCTCGATCCTACGCAATGGGACGAAGTCTCGCGGCAAGCGCTTCCTAAAGGCGAACGCGATCAGCATGCCGCGACGCTCCTTGTCCTCGAGCGCAAAGTCGTCAGCGCAGAGACCGCCCAAGGTTAACCAGCTCCGTACGAGCCTTGAATTAGCGGCCGGAAATCCTACTTTTCCAAGAGTTTGGCGCTGCCGGTCCGGGTTTGCGCCGCGTCACCCCCTGCCCTATAAGCACAGCCATGATCGACGCAGACACGACGAGCGGTCGGCCGCTCCGGCAAACGAGTGCGGCCATTTCTTTCAATGCTTTCCTTGCCCGGCCCGACGCTCGAGACTGTCGCGGCGAGCCCGGCACCAACCGATCCTCAAGAAACGAGGCGATCACTGATGCCCTGGAGTAATCAAGGTGGCGGCGGCGGCAAAGGCGGCGGCGGCAACGGCGGCGGCCCTGGGGCCAAGGGCCCTGGGGCCAGGGCGGCGGCGGCGGCACAGCCTCCCGATCTCGACGAGATCCTGCGCCGCGGCCAGGACAAGGTGAAGCAGGTCATGCGCGGCGGCGGCGGCGGTCCCGGCGGCGGCGGTGGCGAGGGCGGCGTGCCGCAGCCGTTCCTGTTTTTTCTCGGTATCATCGCGCGCCGCTCGCGGCGCTTTTACGGCTTCACCTTCCACGTCAATCCGGACGAGCAGGGCATCGTGCTGCGCTTCGGCAAGTTCGATCGCTGGGAAGGCCCGGGCCTGCACTTCCGCCTGCCCTATCCGATCGAGGAAGTGCGCCTGCCCCAGGTCACGCAGCAGACGACCATCGAGGTCGGCATGCGGCCGCTCGAGCGCGCGCGGCGCCGGGCAGGATGGCCCGACAGCGGCCTGATGCTGACCGGCGACGGCAGCGTCGTCGACGTCCGCTTCGTCGTCTTTGGCGCATCAAGACGGAAACCGATCCCGCCACCGGGCAGACGGGCGTCGAGCAGTATCTGTTCAACATCGCCCAGCCGGAGGTCACGGTGCGCGAGGTCGCCGAAAGCGCCATGCGCGAGGTCGTCGGCCAGATCAACGTGCAGCCGCTGCTGACCGAGCGGCCGCCAGAAGGCCCAGCAGGACGTGCAGGAGCTGATGCAGCGATGCTCGACAGCTATGGCGCCGGCATCACGCATCGACCAGGTGCAGCTGCAGCGAGGCCGATCCGCCGGGCCAGGTGCATCGCCGCCTTCCGCGACGTTGCCGCCGCCGGCCAGGACAAGGAGCGCTTCATCAAGGAAGCGCAGACCTACGCCGACCAGGTGCCGCGAGGCCAAGGGCGAGGCGGAGCCGCATCCTGCAGGCGCCGAAGGCTACAAGGAGCAGACGGTCGCCGAGGCGACGGGCCAGGCCGCCCGCTTCCTCAAGGTCTATGAGGAATACAAGAAGGCGCCCGAAGTGACCCGTCAGCGCCTGTTCCTCGAAATGCAGGAACGGGTGCTGTCGGGCACCGACAAGATCATTCTCGACAGCAAGGGCGGCCAGGGCGTCGTGCCGTTCCTGCCGCTCGACCAGTTGCAGCAGCAATGAAGCCGGCGACGGAGGGCAGGCCAGTAATCATGCGCAGTTTCTTTGCATTTCTTCTGTCGTCTGCTCGTTCTCGGCGGCCGTCGGGTCTACTCGTCGGCCTTCATCGTCCATCAGAACGAGCAGGCGCTGGTGCTGCGCTTCGGCAAGCCCAAGCAGGTCATCACCGAGCCGGGCCTCAATGGAAAATGCCGTTCGTCGAGACGGTCGAATTCTTCGACAAGCGCATCCTCGACCTCGACACCGCGCGAGCAGGAAGTGACCGCCGCCGACCAGCAGCGGCTGATCGTCGATGCCTTCGCCCGCTATCGCATCATCGACCCGCTGAAGTTCTATCAGAACGTCCGCAACGTCGAGCGCGTGCAGCTCGGTCGTCGGCGCCGCTGATCGAATCTCGAATCCGCCGCGTGCTCGGCTCGGCGACGCTGCAGGAGATCGTGCAAGGACAAGCGCGACGCCTGATGAAGCAGATCGCCGGCCAGGTGAACAAGCAGGCCGCCAATTACGGCATCGAGGTCGTCGACGTGCGCATCAAGCGCGCCGACCTGCCGCAGGAAAACCTGGCCAACGTCTACGAGCGCATGAAGGCCGACCGCGTGCGCGAGGCGACCGAGTTGCGCGCCCAGGGCGAAGCCGAGAAGAACCGCATCCGCGCCGACGCCGACCGCGCAGGTGACGGTCATCAAGGCCGAGGCGACGCACGAAGTCCGACCAGATCCGCGGCGACGGCGAGGCCGAGCGCAACCGCATCTTTGCCGAGCCTTCGGCAGGGATCCGGATTTCTTCCGCTTCTTTCGCTCGATGCAGGCCTACGACGCAGGCGCTGAAACAGGGCGATACGCGCATGCTGCTGTCGCCCGACAGCGAATTCTTCCGCTACTTCGAGGACCCGATGGGACGCAGCGGCGATCCGGCTCCGGCACCAGCCCGCAACGATGAACGATCATCGCTGCCGGGCTTCGGCGCTGGCGCTGGTGCTCGAGGGGCTGCTGTGGGCGCTGGCGCCGGAGCTCGGCCGGCGCTGGCGCTGGAGCTCGCGAGCCTGCCCGAGCAGCCAGCTGCGGACTGTTGCCTGCGGCATGCCGTCGCGCTCGGCGTGCTTTTCGTCTGGCTGGTCGCGGCGGATGAGGCATCGACGGCTCGGACGACCGTCGCTGACTGCGTTGATCAGCCGCGCCCGCTGACGTATGCGACGATGGCGGACGCCTGGAATCGCCGCTCGATGAGCGCCCCGATTGTCGCGTTGACGCTGCCCGAGCGCGGCCCTGAGCGTGTCCGCTTAGGACGGCCATGAGGCTCTGAAGCCGGTGCTGTCGACATGTCGCCACGCCAGCTCGCCTGCTGCTGCGCCTGTCGCGCTCGCCCTGCTCACCGCCGCGTGCTGCGCCGTCGCCGGCGATGCCCAGCCGACGGGCCGGCCTCGCTGTCGCGCCGCTCGCCGAGAAGCTCTCCGACGCCGTCGTCAACATCTCCACCACCCAGACCGTCAAAGGCCCGCAGGGCGTGCCGCTGCCGCAAGGTGCCCAAGGGCTCGCCGTTCGAGGAATTCTTCGAGGATTTCTTCAACAAGCGCGGCGGCGCGCCGCGTCGTCGACCGCAAGGTGTCCTCGCTCGGCTCCGGCTTCGTCATCGACGGCAAGGAAGGCCTGATCGTCACCAACAATCACGTCATCGAGGGCGCCGACGAGATCATCATCAATTTCCACGACGGCTCCAAGCTGAAGGTCGAGAAGGTCATCGGCAAGGACACCAAGGCCGACCTCGCGCTGCTCAAGGTGACGCCGAAGAAGCCGCTCGTCGACGTCAAGTTCGGCTCTTCCGACACGCTCGAGGTCGGCGACTGGGTGCTGGCCATCGGCAACCCGTTCGGGCTCGGCGGCTCGGTCTCGCGTCGGCATCATCTCGGCCAAGAGCCGCGACATCAATTCCGGCCCCTACGACGATTACCTGCAGACGGACGCGGCCATCAACAAGGGCAACTCGGGCGGCCCGCTGTTCAACATGGACGGCGAGGTCATCGGCGTGAACACGGCCATCATTTCGCCGACCGGCGGCTCGATCGGCATCGGCTTCGCCGTCCCCTCCGACACCGTCGTCGCCGTCATCGACCAGTTGAAGCAGTTCGGCGAGACGCGGCGCGGCTGGCTCGGCGTCAAGATCCAGACGGTCACCGAGGACATCGCCGAAACGCTCGGCGTCCCGGAGAACACCGGCGCGCTCGTCTCCGCCGTGACCCCCGACAGCCCGGCCGCCAAGGGCGGCCTCGAAGCCGGCGACGTCATCATGAAGTTCGACGGCAAGGACGTCACCACGCATGCGCGGCCTGCCGAAGATCGTGGCGCAGACGCCGATCGGCAAGACCGTCGATGTCGAGGTGCTGCGCAAGGGCAGCCGCAAGACCTTCCAGGTGACGATCGGCCTGCCTCGAAGACGAAGAGGAAGACGGCAGCGAGCCAGGAATCGCCGGAAGAGGACAAGCCCGGGACCGAGCCTGCCAGGACGCGCCGCTCATCGGCCTGAAGCTCGGCGCCGCTGACCGACGAGCTCGCCGCCGAAGTACAACATCGACGACAAGGTCAACGGCGTCGTCGTCGACGATGTCGATCCCGCAGAGCCCGGCGGCGCAGAAGGCATCAAGCCCGGCGACGTCATCGTCGAAGCCGGCCAGGACCCGTGACGAAGCCGGAAGACGTTGCCAAGAGCGTCGACAAGGTCAAGAAGAGCGGGCCGCAAGGCGGTGCTGCTCGCGTCGAGGACGGCAAGGGCGATTTGCGCTTCGTCGCGGTGCCGCTCGACAGCCGAGCGTAAAAAAGAATAACGGTCCGCAATCGCCACAATTTCGGAGGCCATTCGTGTCGGAACGTCACGGCATTCTCGACACGATTTTCGACAGCCTGGCGCCGGTGCATCCCGACGGCCACAAGTTCGTCGGCGACCGGCGCGGTGGCGACGCTGCTGTTCTTTCTGCTGTGGCCGCCGCTCGGCTGGCTGCTGGCGCTGGCTGACGGCCTGGATCGTCTACTTCTTCCGCGATCCCGACCGCGTCACGCCGATGCGCGACGGGCTCGTCATCGCGGCCGCCGACGGCCGGATTTCCGCCGATCGAGAACGTGCGCCCGCCGGCCGAACTCGGCCTCGGCGGCGAGGAGCGGGTCAGCGATCTCGACGTTCCTGTCGATCTTCGACGTGCACATCAACCGCGCGCCGGTCGCCGGCCGCATCGTCCGCTCGCTCTACATTCCGGGCGCCTTCCTCAATGCGGCCCTCGACAAGGCGAGCGAAGAAAACGAGCGCCGCGCGATCGTCATCGAGATCGCCGCCGGCGGCGAAATCGCGCGTCGTGCAGATCGCCGGGCTGATCGCGCGCCGCATCGTGACCTTCTCGCGCGAGGGCGATAGTGTGGCGTCGGCCAGCGATTCGGCCTCATTCGCTTCGGCTCGCGCGTCGATGTCTATCTGCCGCCGGGCAGCCAGCCCTGGTCAGCGTCGGGCAGCGGGCGGTCGGCGGCGAAACGGTGTTTGCCGATCTGAAGTCCGAGGAGCCCGAGCGCGAGGCGCGCCGCGCCTGATACAGCGAGACGCTGGCGCCGCGACGAAGGTGTTCGATTTGAATTCGAGTTGAAGGAGGGTGTCATGGATCCTGTCGTGCCGACGATCGAAGAAGAAACGAGCCGCCGCCGCCGCCGGCCGCTGTTCCGGCACGCGCGCGTTCCCGTGCGCATGCTGGTGCCGAACTTCTTCACCCTGCTCGGGCTCTGCGCCGGCCTGACGTCGATCCGCATGGGCATCGAGGGGCGCTACGAGCTGGCGCTGGCGGCGATCGTTTTCGCCGCCCTGCTCGACGGCATCGACGGCCGCATCGCCCGGGCGCTGAAGGCCTCCTCGCGCTTCGGCGCCGAGCTCGACAGCCTCGCCGATTTCGTCAATTTCGGCGTCGCGCCGGCGTTCCTGATCTTCAACTGGGGACTTGGTCGAGCTCAAGAGCGCCGGCTGGATCTGCGTCATGATCTTCGCGCTCGCCTCCGCGCTGCGCCTCGCCCGCTTCAATGCCGCCTCGACGACGACAAGCCGAAATGGCAGTCGAACTACTTCACCGGCATGCCGACGCCCGCCGCGGCCATCGTCGTGCTGCTGCCGCTCTATGTCTACCACCTCGGCTTCGAGGGGCTGAAGTCGCCGCTGGGCCTGAAGTTCGTGCTGGTCTACACGCTCTTGATCGGCTTCATGATGGTGTCCACCATTCCGACCTACTCGGGCAAGCTCCTGGGCGAGCGCGTCGGGCGCGAGTGGGTGCTGCCGATCTTCATTCTCGCCATCGGCTTTGTCGCGATGCTGTTCACGTACCCTTATGAGACGCTGGCCGCTTCGACGCTGGTCTATCTGGCCATGATCCGGTCAGCTGGCGGCGCTTTAGGCCAAGGTCGACAGAAGCGCGATCCGGGGCGGAAGTGGCATCGGCTGATGCGAATGCCGCCGCCAGGAGCCCGGCAAGCGAAACCGCACCCGCCGGGCGGGCAGCGTCCGCCGCAGGGCACCGGCACACCGTCGCCGGCACCCTCGCCAGCACCCCCGCCAACGGCCGGCGCGGGTCTTTCCGTTGCGACCCGGCGAACCGCAACGCTGAAGGAACAGACCGGGGCACACGCAACATATGAAATTCGAACGCCTTGCGATTCCGGACGTGATCCTTTTCACGCCGCAAGTCTTCCGTGACGAACGCGGTTTCTTCTCTGAAGTTTGGAAACAGCGGACGTTGGATGACGCGGGCGTGCGCTCGCCTTCGTGCAAGACAACCATGCATTTTCGGGTCCGAAGGGGACGATGCGGGGGCTGCATTACCAATTGCCGCCAAGGCCAGGATAAACTCGTGCGCTGTACGCGGGGCTCGATCCTCGACGTCGCGGTCGATATCCGGCGTTCGTCTCCGACGTTCGGTCAGCATGTTTCGGCCGTGCTGTCGGCCGAGAATGGGCAGCAGCTTCTCGTGCCCAAGGGTTTCGCGCACGGCTATATTACGCTCGAGGCGGACACAGAAGTTCTTTATAAAGTCACTGAGTATTATTCCCCGCAGCATGACAAAGGCATTGCCTGGGACGATGCCGCGCTGGCATTGACTGGGGCATCGGGCGCGGTTAGGCCATCCTGTCCGGCAAAGACAAGATGCAACCGCTCTTGGCCGACGCCGAGAAGCTGTTCGATTGAGGCGCCCGCCTATGTTGCGCCCTCGACCAGGCCGATGAGCTTCGGCAAAGAGACCGCGGTCAAATCGTAACGCTCGAGGATGGTCTCCCGCGCGGCGGTCCGCAAGCCGGCATAGCGTTTGGGCTCCGCCAGCGCCTCGATCAGCGCTGCGACCACCCTCGACATCGAAGAAATCGACCAGCCGCCCGTTGACGCCGTCCTCGATCACCTCCTCGACCGGCGGCGTGCGCGAGCCGACCACCAGCGCGCCCGCGCTCATCGCCTCCAGCATCGACCACGACAGCACGAACGGATAGGTCAGGTAGGCGTGCACGCGCGTCACCCGCATCAGATCGACGAACATCGGGATAGCGGCACCTTGCCGACGAAATGCACGCGCGACAGATCGAGCCGGTCCTTCACCTCGTCGAGGAAGATCTGCTTCCAGTTGCCGCCCTGCCGGCGGCCGCGTGCCGTAGCTGACGCCGTCGCCGCCGACGATGACGACCTGCGCGTTGGGCCGCGCCGCCAGGACCTCGGGCAGCGCGCGCATGAAGATGTGGTAGCCG
The DNA here is from genome assembly GCA_963732525.1 of uncultured Alphaproteobacteria bacterium. Taxonomy (GTDB): domain Bacteria; phylum Pseudomonadota; class Alphaproteobacteria; order Rhizobiales; family Hyphomicrobiaceae; genus Hyphomicrobium_B. The sequence continues at coordinate 578 of CAVSZX010000018.1, read as the reverse complement.
CGATAGGGCTCGAGGTTGCGGTTGACGAAGGTCATCACTTCGTCGCCCGGCCGGAAGCGTCACGGCGATGCCGGGCAAGCGTCGACCGTGGCGCCGTCGCATCGGGCTGACAGCGTTCGGTGTCGATGCCGTCGTGGATGACGCGTGATGCGGTCGCGCAGTTCGGCCGGGAACGTGCTGCGCCTGCCAGCGCGTCGGCGCCAGCGCCTGATCGGCGCCGTGCATCGCCAGCAGCAGGTGCGCCTGGCGCGACGTGATCCAGATCCGCTGGCCACATGTCGTCGCGCTGGCATCTCCGGATCGAAACCGGTGTCGAGCCCGCGCGTGCGATAGAACAGCTCCGCATAGAGCAGCAGTCGCGCGTCCGGCCAGACCTCCTTGAGGAACAGCGTCTCGCCCCAGCCGATATGGCCGAACACGACGTCCGGCCTGTAGCCGGGCTTGTCCTTCAGGGCCTGAGCCGCCTGCGCTACGGCCTCGCCCCGGTTGCTGACGTCGGCGAATGTCTTGGCGAGACGGAATGTCTCCATGTCGAAGGTTCGCGGCTTTAATCTGTAGCGGACGACCTTCACCGGCGA
>CAVSZX010000017.1:0-149110 GCA_963732525.1 uncultured Alphaproteobacteria bacterium | reverse complement strand
CGTCCGCTGCGCTTCCGGTGAACACGTGAGCAGCTTGTCGACGAACGCCTGCGGCTCGGTGCTCGACAGGAGCAACTCGCATCGGCGACGCGCCCGATAGCAAGTCGCAAACGGTGCGGCATGCAGCGCAACACTGACAAGCCATGCCGCTATCCAAAGGATGTAGCGAAAGATCATCGAACAATGCCTGTGACCGGATCACCATCGTTAGGTATGAGACAACCCGATTGCAAGCACTTCGCGTTTGGCTATGCGTGTCAACGCCCACTCGAGCAAGTCACCCGGGCGCGAACATTGGAAAACTGACGCCGAGCGCCCATGCGAGAACGAGACCGAGGCCGATGCCGGCTGCACACGGCGAGCCACTCCTGCGGCCTACACAGCCGCCCATCAAACCGAAGATCGTGAAGAAGAGGACGATCACCGGAATGATAATCAGCAGAAAAAACAAACGCTTGAAATCGAGAGCGACAGCCGCCGCCAACGACCCGATAAAAATGCCGCGCGCGGCGAGCACACGCCACAGTGCTGCCCGCCCCGCATCCGTAATGAGACTATCGGCAACCATAAAGGGTAGCGCACCTATTGCAATTGCGCCAATGATCGGCAGCCGCAGGGTGGTCGGCCAGAAAGACGCCACGTAGCGATCAAGGGCTCCGCCGAACACAAAAATCCCGTAGCCCATGAGGGCGAGAGCCGAAACCCAGGCGACTTGACCGCACCTGATGCCGCGCCATTTCATGATAGCCAGTGATATCATGCCGTACGCAAGTAGATGCGCAGCCAGATAGTCGACCACTAGAACGGGCAGAAACCGCGTCTCAACGAAGCTGAGAATGAGCGGTGTCACCACCGCTGGGACCACGGCCGCGAGCAGAAAAGTGGGTAATGACAGGGGCGCGGGCGCCGTCTCACCTTTGGGCAAAAGCCCAGACAGCGGCCATGCGAGACCGACAACACCCAGCAGCAATAATACGATCGGGATACCTATCGCCGAAACCGGACCACTGCTGTTTCGGCCGAATACGGAGTCGAGCCAAGCACGCGCCTCACGCAAGGCCGTCGCCGAATACAGCACACCAACATGTTCGACGTTGGGGCCAACAACGGCCCGCCGACCATTGCCCGTAGCCGGATCTCCGACCGTCGTACCTTCGGAGACAGAAGGATCCGCCAAGCGCAGGTTGCGAAGCGCGTCTTGTCGCAGAAGCGCCTCCCACTCGCCCGACACGATCAACAGATTGCGCGGCTGGGAGGCGGTAACCGCTTCTGAGAACATCGACACGGCAATAGTTGCGGCAATGCGCGGATCCGTGATCGCTTGCCGCACGATGATATCAGTCGCCATTGAGTGGCCGAGAATTGCGACACGTCCATCTCCTCCCGGCAGGGCGAGCGCGGCGTCGATCACGCGACTGACCTCGCGCATTAGGATTTGCGTCGTGCCATCGACACTCGCAACGTCACCGGACATCGGAGTCGGATTGCGTCCGTGACCTTCGAAATCGAACGAGACCACGACATATCCGGCCCTCGCCAATGTCAGGGCGTAGGCTTCCATAAGTTGTCGCGAGCCGGCGAAGCCATGTGCGATGACGACCGCTGGAGCTTTCGCGTTACCAATGCGCTGATAGACTGTGGCAGGTGTCTTGCCGACCAAGATTTGCGCGATCACAAGGCCCGAACGTTCGCGCTCCAATTGCACAATTCCAGCACAGATGCATAGAGCGCCGAGTACTGCTGCTATCAATCTCGCGCGCATGCTCATTTTTCCGTATCAGCAAGCCTCAGAGGATGGTGACCGAGCAATTCAAAAATAATTGTGCCATGGTGCAGGTGAGACAAGGTGAGCCTCGGAACGTCTGCTTCAATACGTTTGTCCGGATCAACAATCCCACATCTTCAGAACGCACGAGACGGATACGAAACTATTGGCCCCCTTGAATCTACCAGCCAACGCATGATTGACACAGCAATCCCAGCTCCGCCAAACGGTTTCCAGTCGAAGCGAGTCCTGTTGCTCGGCGCCACCGGTACGATCGGAATGGCCACCGCGCGATCGCTGGTGATGCGCGGTCACGAAGTGGTGTGCTTCGTGCGGGCCCGCGCCGGCGTGGGTGGGGGCCTGAGCCAGGAGGACAGCGTCAGGCTTTTCGAGGGCGCGGTCGTTCGCTTCGGCGATGTGACCGTGCCAGCTTCGCTTGCGCGTGACGGCTTGTGTGGCGAGCGCTTCGACGCCGTAGTTTCATGCCTCGCTTCGCGCACCGGAGTTCCAAGGGATGCTTGGGCCATCGATCACCAGGCCAATGTCCAAATCCTGGCGGCTGCGCGCGACGCGGGCATCAAGCAGTTCGTGCTGCTCTCCGCAATTTGTGTCCAAAAGCCACTTCTGGCCTTTCAACAAGCAAAGCTGGCCTTCGAGACGGAGCTCATAGGATCTGGTCTGACCTACTCCATCGTCAGGCCGACCGCCTTCTTCAAATCCCTGTCTGGGCAGGTCGATCGGGTGAGGCGCGGCAAGCCGTTCCTGGTCTTTGGGGATGGAACGCTCACGGCTTGCAAACCCATCAGCGACAATGATCTCAGTCAATACCTCACTGATTGCCTTGACGATGAGCGATGTCGCAATCGCGTACTGCCGATTGGCGGGCCGGGAGACGCGATCACGCCGCGAGAACAAGGCGAGCATCTGTTTCGACTGCTCGGCCGCGTGCCGAGGTTCAAGCAAATTCCCGTGCGCCTGCTAGATACCATTGTCTGGGGGCTGGCTGGTCTAGGCCGCGTCATTACTCCCATGGCGGAGAAGGCCGAGTTGGCTCGCATCGGACGCTATTACGCCACGCAATCCATGCTCGTCATGGACCCGATCACGGGGCGGTATGATGCTGCTGCCACGCCCTCAACGGGAACCGAAACGTTATTCGACTTCTATGCACGCCTGATTTCTGGCGAAGTCTCCATAGCCCGAAGTGACCACGCGGTCTTCTGAAATTGGCATGCCCTCCAGTGTCATCGTCGTGCCAAACGTGGTCGCCACACACCCATTCCGACTTGAGCAATCGACAACGCCATGATCGCTGTCAGCGCTCCCCACTCGTTTGCTAACGCATCTGCCAGCGCGCCCGGCTCTGTCGCGCCGGTAGCGATCTTCGCCGATTCGACTGCCGCAGTTGTCGCCTTGGATTGGATGATGCCGAGCGTTGCCTCGAACATGCTCAGGCCCAGAACTGCCTTGAACCATGCCCAGCGGGTGTCCTGAAACGGCCGGTGCACCATCATGGAGAAAAGGCCAGTCACCAAAGCGACCGCCAATGAAGGCAGCAACAGGAAGTTGCAGAGCAGGGAGATGATTTGCCGCGCCTGGGCGTAGGCAAGCGGTGAGGTTTGGGGTGCATGGATCAATACAATCGTGTAGCCGAGCAATGCTCCAATTAGGCCGCACGAAGCCAGCGAATGAAAAAGTTTGAGTACCTTCCGCATGCTCTACTCGGCGAAGTTCGGCAGCACGTGGCCCGTCGCGTCAAGCCCATAACAGCGAGTTTAGGAGCATTCCGTCTCTGGCGGAAGGGTTGCTTAGGCGGCGGGCCTCAACCGCTCCCTACCGGTAATGTCTGTTGATTGAGGTATCTCGATCGTTCGCCGAGCCCCATTTTGAGCGGAGAATGGCCCAAGCACTAAATCGCTTCCGCGATAGTGGCCTGCGGCGAGGCCAGTAACCAGTTGAGAGAGTAGCTGTTTCGGGGTGGGAAGCCCCAACTTGAGGATCGAGTTCCAAGCAACCTCACCCAAGGACTGGAACTCCCCATGACGAACTCTACCAATGTTTCCCCGCTGCGCCAGCGCATGATCGACGACATGGTTGCGCGCGGCCTGATGCCCCAGACGCAGAAGGGCCACGTGCGCGCCTGCAAGCGGTTCGCGGCCTATCTGAAGCGCTCGCCCGAGACTGCCACGGCCGACGAGGTACGCCTGTTCCAACTGCATCTGATCGAGAGCGGCCTCACCATCCAGAACCGCAACCGCACCATGACCGGCGTGCGCTTTTTGTTGAAGGTGACGATGCGCCGGCACGATCTTGCGGCCGAGATCTTCCACATCAAGGAGCCGACCAGGATCCCGCAGATCCTCAGCGCCGACGAGACCAAGCGGCTTTTGATGATGGCCGCCACGCAGCCCCGCGTTCTGCTCAGCATCGGCTATGGTGCCGGCCTGCGCGTGAGCGAGGTCGTCAGGTTGAAGGTCAAGCACATCGACAAAGACCTCGGCGTCATCCGCGTCGAGCAATCGAAGGGCCGCAAGGACCGGCATGTGATGCTGTCGCCCGAGACCTACGATCTGCTCAAAGACTGGTGGAAGGTGCGCACGACCAAGTACGATCTCGGCGTCGAGCCGGGCGAGCGGTGGCTGTTTCCGGGCCGGCGCAAAGGCCTGCATCTGACGCAGCGCCAGGTCACCCGCCTGTTTCACGAGAGCGTCGAGGCGGCGGGCCTCAAGAAGAAGCTAACGCTGCATGCCCTGCGCCACAGCTTCGCGACGCATCTCTATGATCGCGGGGTCGATATCCGGACGATCCAGGCGCTGCTCGGACACGAGAAGTTGGAGACCACGGCGCGGTACACGCGCGTCGCGACCGGCCTGATCACGGCAGTCGAGAGCCCGCTCGATCAGCTGTCGATGCCGCGCGCGGCGGCGCACAAGAAGGCCAGGAAAGCGAATCGCCGCAGCGATCCGTCGAACGGCGGGACACCGGCATAACGCCGCCCCGTGTCGCGTCCAGGCTTGGAGGTCGCGGATATCTTCCGCGATCATGGCCACGCGTGGCGTGAAGCCAACCGCGGCCACGTCAGCCTCCAGCAGATGAAGGTGATGAGTGCCATCGAGCGCTGTCGGACAGCTGCGCTTGGCGGCCACGTTGCGCGGTGCGAGAACGGCGCCTGCAGACATACGGCCATCAGCTATAACAGCTGTCGCAATCGCAGCTGCCCGAAGTGCCAGGGCGTGGCGGCGCGCGAGTGGCTCGCAGAGCGGGAAGCCGAGCTGCTGCCCGTGCCGTATTTCCATGTCGTCTACACGTTGCCGGCGCCGGTCGCCGATCTCGCCTTCACCAACAAGGCCGTGATCTACGACATCCTGTTCAAGGCGTCGGCCGAAGCGACGCTGACAATCGCGGCCGACAAGCGGCACCTCGGCGCGCGCGTCGGCATCACCTCGGTCCTGCACACCTGGGGCTCGGCCATGACGCACCATCCGCACGTGCACATGATCGTGCCGGGCGGCGGGCTCGCCTCCGGCAAGACTGGACAACCGAAGGCGCCACAAGAGAGATGGATTGCGTGCCGACCGAACTTCCTTCTGCCGGTGCGTGTTCTCTCGCGCCTGTTCCGGCGTCTCGTCATCGAGATGCTGATCGCGGCACACTGCGCCGGCAGGCTCGTCTTCTTCGGTATCCATGCAGGCCTTGCCGACGCCGCTGCATTCGCGGCATTCCTCGCTCCGCTCCGGTGCTGCGAATGGGTGGTCTACGCCAAGAAGCCCTTCGGCGGGCCCGAGGCCGTGCTCGCCTAACGCAGCTGGAGCGGACGACGATCGCCATCGTTGCGTCACTCCGCTTGCTTTGCTCTTCGATGACTCACTTCAGCGAGTTTCCCTTTCCCGATGCGTGCGCGCACGTAAGCTCGGAACCGATCTGCCCCTGGTGTCAGCGTGCCGTCTCGCACGTGCAGTTCAGATACCGTGTTGCGAACGTCCCAACCGCGAACCTGGATGACGTCAAGCGTACCGGCGCGCAGGTAGGGAGCAACGACATAGCTGCTAATGGCGGCGATCCCATAACCCTTCTTTACCGCCTCCAGGAGGGACTCGATCGTCGGCAATTCGAGACGGCGCCTGGGTACGATGCCGAGACGCGCCAAGCCCGCGTCTGACGAGATGCGCGTCGCAGCACCCTCTTCGCGTGTAAGCCATGTCAACTGTTCAAGAACATCACGCGACGGGCGTCGAGGCACGAGCGTCGGCTTCCCAACAAGCACCACCTCGTAGTCCAGCAGCGGCTTCACTTCGATCTCGGGCACCGCGACAATCCCAGCCACAAAGCCAAGTTCGGCACGATGTGATCGCAGATGCTCGATTGCTTCCTGGGCCGTGCCGATCTGCAATCCCACCTGTATACCCGGATGGGCATGCGCGAAATCGGCGATGATTTCGGGCAGCACGTAAGTGCCTGTAAGCGACGACGCTACGATCGCGACTGAGCCCGTACCGCTATCGCGGAATTGAGCGGCTCCAAGTGTGGCCTGCACCAGCAGCGCTTCAGCCCGCAGGACGTAGTTGGCAACGAAGTCTCCAGCGTGGGTGAGTGCGCCGTCGCGCCGCGCCCTATCGACGAGCTTAACCCCGAGGATGCTTTCCAATTCTCCGATGTGTTTAGAGACGGCGGGTTGGCTGATGCGCAGCCCGGCAGCGGCGGCGGAGAAGGACCGTTGCCGGGCGAAGGCCGCGAACGCGCGCAGTCGAGCTTCGAGCTTCATAACCTGAGCTTATACGAACGCGTCGATTATGTATTTTTTTCTTCGCGACCACCTTGCTAAGATACCGTCTAGGACCTCGCTCTGCGCAGTCCAATGTGGCTGCGATCTGCCCTCCACATCTTACTCAGGACGAGCGTTCGACCATGCCCAGCTTCATCTGCGCAGCCTGCGGAATGCAGTACCCCCAGTCAGAGACGCCCCCCGACGGCTGTCGGGCCTGCACGGACGAGCGCCAGTTCGTCCCCACTGCCGGGCAGTCTTGGACGACGCTCGATGGCATGCGGAAAGCCTATAGCAACAAATTCCGCCGCCTCGCTTCGGGCCTCATGACCATCGAGACCACCCCGGCATTCGGCATCGGACAACGCGCCATTCTTGCTTCCTCTCCGGCAGGCAACGTGTTGTGGGACTGCATCGCGTTGGTCGATGACGCTACCATCGACGTGCTTCGCGGGCTCGGTGGCGTCAAGGCAATCGCGATCTCTCACCCGCACTACTATTCCACGATGGTGGAATGGAGCCGTGCGCTCGGCAATGTGCCAATCTATTTGCACGCGGACGACAAGCAGTGGGTGATGCGGACCGATCCTCTCATTCAGCATTGGGATGGCGATACCAAGTCGATCGGACCAGGGCTCACACTTATTCGCCTTGGAGGGCACTTCGCGGGCGGCACTGTTTTGCACTGGGCGGATTGGCGTGAAGGCCGTGGCGTCTTGCTCTCGGGCGATATCCTGCAAGTGGTTCCGAGTGGCCACGTGAGCTTCATGTGGTCCTACCCGAACCTCATCCCGCTCTCTGCAGCCAAAGTTCAGACGATGGCGCGCATCCTGGAGCCATTCGCGTTCGATGCCGTATATGGCGCGTTCTCAGGCCGCAATCAGATTGATTCCGATGGCAAGCAGGTGGTCGCGGCCTCAGTGGCCAGGTACGTCGCTCGCATCAGCGAAAACTAGCGAACGGCGGGTTCATGGCCCGCGTGAGAGTTCGCTCTCGGCGCTATAACTGCCGTGATTGGAACGAACCAAGAAACGGTCGAGATGGGTCATTATGGAGCGTTGGCGCGCCCGGTCGCCACTCATGCTGTACCCCCAGCACCGACCGTCGTGGAGAACGAACCCCGAATTGTCCGCAAGGCCTTCAGTCGCGTCGCCAATCGCTCCGTGCACGATCGGAGGGTCAGGGCCAAAGGACGACGCGCGCGCCTATGCGGTGCGCCTCAGCAGCGCAGGCCGCAACCTGTTGGCCGCAGTTGCGCCGCTGGCGGCCGAAGTCGATGAGAAGATTTTTGTTCACCTTGCCGAGAACGAACGCCTGCGTTTTCTCGCACGGTTCTTGCTGGTCCAATCGAGGGCGCAGACAGCCACCCGTCAACGGAACGCACGCATCCGAGGGGATAGATATACGGACAAAGGATCTACGGGGTTCTTTTGATCCGCCATGTGTCCGACTTGAAGACCATGGCGTTGCGGCCGTGTGAATCGAGAGGTTCATGCACGATTTATGGAGCGCCTGGGGGTGAAACTCCCCCGGGCGACTCGCCAACCTCGAACCTCGCGATACCCGGCCGACTACGGGCGGTCGACCACCTGCATCAGCCAATCTCTTGACGGCGTTTGCGGCCGCTGCGCAGTCCTCAATGAGGGTCGGACTTGGTCGTCACCGACGCGGTATGGCCTAGCTGGCCGAGCTTATCGACATAGGCAATACCCACCGCGGAAAGGATGAACGAAATGTGGATGATCGTCTGCCACATGACGCCGGCTTCCGTGATTTTCGCGCCGGTCAGACCGATACTACCGGCCTCGATGAACGTCTTCAGTAGATGGATTGAGGAAATCCCGATGATCGCCATGGCGAGTTTGATTTTCAGCACGCTCGCGTTGACGTGGCTTAGCCATTCCGGTTGGTCCGGGTGATTTGCCAGATTGAGGCGCGATACGAACGTCTCGTAGCCGCCGACAATGACCATCACGAGCAGGTTCGAGATCATCACAACGTCGATCAAGCCAAGGACGATCAGCATGATCTGCTGTTCGCCAAATGAAGTGGCGTGGCTGACCAAGTGCCAGAGTTCCTTAAGGAACAAGACGACATAGACGCACTGCGCCACGATCAGCCCGAGGTACAGCGGTACCTGCAACCAGCGCGAACCGAAAATCAAGCTCCCTAGGAGCTGGAGGTGGCGCGGTCGGGCGCCGGCAACTGCGGTTTGAGCATGGGTTGGGTCGGTTCCAGTGGACGGGCGGTAGAATCAACACGGTTGACGCGCCATAAATGATGGGCGCTACAGGCTTATGACACAAGCTCGGGAGAGCTAGGCCGTTCGTACCACCCGCTGAGTTTGCGCGCCAATGTTGTCACGTTCGTACGAACTCAGGAGAATGGTTCCAGGTCAACAACGCAGGAAACGCGAGCGCGGCCCGGGCGGAAGGTCTACTGCCATGACCATCTCCAAACGCCCCGGCGCGTGCCGTCAGAGACTTGGTGCGATTGCTGTGTAAGCCAAACGCTTAGTTCCCTCGTCAGGGCCAGGCTCAGGGGCGAGACGCCGATGGTCAAGCTCGACCGCAGATGGCTCAGTCTCATGTCTGCATCGAACGTCAGCCGAAATAGGCTTTCAAGGCAAGGCTGGACGGACCGATGTCCGAGACGGGTCAAGGGCGTGAGTTCCCGCCTTCGCGCTGACCGGCAGTCCCACCCCCAGCAAGAGACATTGTGCGACAGCCCGCCTCACTTCGGCAGTTCTTACCCCGGTCGCGTCGGCAATTGCTCTGCGCACGACCGGAAGAGGTGGGCCATCAGAAGCGGTCAACGACACATACTCAATTTTTCGACTTCTGGCGCAGCGCGTCCACCACGATCGCAAAGGCTGGCGAAGGTTGCCGGCGGCTCGGGTAGTAAAGATGATAGCCGGGTCGCAGGGGGCACCACTCTTCCAGAACACGCACGAGTTTGCCGGACTTGATGAGAGGTTGGACGAAATCCTCCACGATTTGTGCAATGCCAAGGCCGCGCACGGCAGCGTCGCGGATCAAGCCGACGTTGTTGAATACGGCACGACCCTGCACTCGAACTTTGACTTCGCGCGCGCCCTTCCTGAAGTCCCAGGCATAAAGACCGCCAGATGTCGGCAAACGCATGCTGATGCAGTCGTGCTGCGTGAGTTCCTGTGGCTTTTGCGGCCTAGGCCGCCGCTCGAAATATGATGGCGCTGCTACGATTGCCATGCGGAAGTCTGGACCGATGCGAACCGCGATCATGTCCTTGTCCACCTGTTCGCCCAGCCGCACACCCGCATCGTACCGATCGCCGACGATGTCGGTGAGACCATAGTCATTGATGAGTTCGATGTTGATGTCTGGGTAAGCAGACAGCAGCTTTGCGATGGCAGGCCAGAGTATGGTTTCAGTGGCATGCTCGACCGTCGTGATGCGAACCGTGCCGGCTGGCTTATCGCGCAACGCGCTGAGTGCCGAAATCTCGCGTCCGATCTCGTCGAACAACGGGCCTATGCTGCGAAGCAGGCGATCCCCCGCGTCGGTCACGGAGACGCTGCGAGTTGTTCGCGTCAGAAGCCTCAGGCCAAGACGTTCTTCCAGAGTTCGGATCGTGTAGCTCAGCGCCGCTTGTGACACATTGAGCTTGGCTGCCGCCCTGGTGAAGCTCAGCTCACGTGCAACCGCGATGAAGGCTGCGAGGTCGCTCGTGTTTTCCCGGCGCATTCATAAATCCCGTTTATCAGTTCATGCAAATAATACCGTCTAATTGAGGTTATTGGAATGGGCTAACTTCTGTGCATCAGGAACAGGAGCAAAATATGCGCAACATATGGTTCAGTTCGAGCGACAATCGCGGCACCGATGACGCTGCCGACACCAGCCGCCGCAACTTACTCATGGGCGGATCGATGCTGACCGCCGGCCTGCTGCTTCCGGCAATTGCCGCACGCGCTCAAGGCGGCGTGGCCACCACAAAACTCGGAGACATCACCATGCAGGGCGTGTGGTTCAATAACAACGGTATCAAGATGGCCGGGAACCTTTATCTTCCGAAAGGCTTCAGCCCCACCGGAATGTACGCAGCCGTGGTCAGCGTTCACCCGGGTGGCGGCGTGAAGGAGCAGACGGCGGGCTTGTTCGCACAGGGTCTTGCCGAGCAGGGCTTCGTCGCACTCGCGTTCGACGCATCACACCAGGGCGCGAGCGGCGGTGAGCCGCGCCTCCTCGACGATCCCATGAAGCGCGTCGCCGACATCTTCAGCGCCGTCGATTACCTCAACACACTTGCCTATGTCGACGCCAAGCGCATCGGCGCCCTGGGCATCTGCGCCGGTAGCGGCACCGCGGTCAAAGCGGCATCGATCGATCGCCGCATCAAGGCAATTGCCACTGTCAGCGCTGTCGACGTTGGCGCTGCCACCCGCAAGGGGTGGGACGGCAAAGCCCCCGTCGCCGATCAGGTCGCGATGTTGGACGCGGTGGCCAAGGAGCGCTCGGCTCAGGTCGCAGGCGCGGCACCGGTTTACGTCAACTATGTGCCCAAGGTTGGAGACAAGACCGCGCCGCTCGATTTACAGGAGGCGGCCGACTACTACTTGACCCCTCGCGGCCAGCATCCGAATTCTCCCAACAAGATGCTGCTGACCAGCCTCAGCCATCTCGTGTCGTTCACGGGCTTCGATCAGATCGACACGCTGCTGACACAGCCGTTGCTCGCCGTCGCCGGCAGCAAAGCCGGCTCGCTGTGGCACAGCCAGGAACTCCACAAAAGGGCAGCGTCGACCGCCAAGGAACTCTTCATCGTCGACGGGGCCACGCACATGGACCTCTATGATGGCGAAGGTTCGCGCAAGGCCATGGCCAAGGTCGGTCCCTTCTTCGCCGCGTCGCTTGCATAGTCGTGGAAGGCGAACGCCTGGTCGTCTGATCAGGCGTTCGCTGGCCGCTTCTCAGGAGAGTTTCCATGACCGCCTTGAACCGCATCACCCCGATTGCCGTGTTGCTTGCTGTCGTCGCCCTCTTTGGCCAAGCGGCACTGGCCCAAACCAATCGCGCGACGTTCCCGCCGGACTTCGACAAATACGTGCTTTACGCGACGTACGATCGCGGATCTTCCAAAGAACAAGCGTTCGCTCTGCCTGGAACGATCGCGATCTCGAAGAACGGCGCGCCGTTGCCAGCCGGCACGCGGCCTGGTGCTCGGCATTTGGACGAATAACGCTCTCACCGGCTATTTCGTCATGGAGAAAGGCGAGGGCTGGGGGCTCACACAACCTGCAGCACTGCAAACCGGTGATTGGCATTTCCAACAGTTCGATACGAACAAGAAGATCCGGCGCACGCGTTTCGTCCGCGGGACCGCTCCACCAACTTCCGCAGAATGCCGTCAAGACGTGATGGTGATGCGGGTTGTCGCCGTCGAAGCCGTCGTCCCGGCCGAGGTAGTGATGTTCGGTCGTGTGAGAGTGCCCGGCGAACGAAACTGTGTTTGGGTGTCCTGAAAGTAATGCAAGCAGTCTGTCGTGGTCATCCGTCGTATCGGCAGGGCTTCCAGGGGTCTCGAAACTCACGAGCGGGATGTGCATCGATACGACGATAAGCTGGTCCTTTGGTACGCGCTCCAGAATTGCGGCGACGAAAGCCAGCTGCTCTGGACCAATGCGGCCGCGGTAGCCGCGTCCGTCCTCGCCTTGTCGACCGTGTCCAAGATAGTCGACATTATTCAACAGAATGAAGGTCGCGTTGGCATATTGAAAGGCGTAGTTTGTCGGGCCGATGGTTTCGATCCAGGGTTCGAATGCCGTAGCGGACTTCGTGCCGCCAGATCCAAATCGTGATTGCCGGGACAATGGTGCCAAGTGAGACCCGTCGCTGCAAGTATCGTCCGATATGGACCCAGGAGTGAAAGCTCGTCACCCATGGCGTCGCCGTGATGAAGGGCAAATGCCGCGCCATGCGCCGACAGGAATTGGATGTCCTGTCGCACGTACTCGAGTTCTTTCGCATTTGCCGCTTGGGTATCGGCGACGAGCAATACACGGAAGCTCGCCGGCTCGGGGTTGCGGCAAAGATGAAAATCGATCGTCCGCTCCAATGACGGCAGCTGCGATTCGCGAATCGCAGAATTCGGAGAACGTTGGAATACCCGCATGCAGCGCATAGTTCCAATGCGCCGGCTTGATGACGAAGACCCGGTTGCCTTTTCTGGCCGGCAATGACCATCGCCCCTGTTCGTCAGATACTGCGACGTCTCGACCGTTCGACACCATGATATCCGGGCAATCCCGGCCGCTGCCCGACGCTGTCACGATCAGAAGTCACATCCAGAACACGACCGGACACCGTGCGTAGCGCAAGCAGGCTGGGCGATGTGCGGGCTTTCTCTGGAACGACAAGAGTTGCGACTGCGGCGCCCATTCCAGCGATAACGTCGCGCCGCGTCTGAATTCCTGCCGTCCGGTCTTTCATCCATCAATCCCGTTTTGCCGCTGACGTCAGCGCAGGCGATCACGGCGACACGGCTAAACGGGATTCGCGACTGCTTGATTACGGTTTGTTGAACGGTTTGTGACGCCTCGGCGCCGGCACGGCGGTCGCGTCAGGGATTGCGGGCTTCCGCAAGACCGAGCGCGGTGGCAATGGCCCTGAAGACGAACGTGTTGTCGATATGCCCATGAAAGACATCCGAGCCCGGGCCCATCGCGGTCAGGATGACATCGTCGCCAGAGTGGACGCCCTGGGGAGCATCGAAGGGCAGGTTGCCGAACAGCCGGACCGTTCCAGGTCGGCAGTTCGCTTCGTTCGCGACTTTGGTTTTCGGGTCCGGGCCCTCTTGCGTCGGAACGAACTCCTTCTCCAAACTGGGCTTGCCCGAAAAGCAGTGGTCGGGATAGGTGCCGAATAGCAGCGCGAGCCGGCGCGATACGTCAGGTGAGGGGGGATATCCTGCCGGATCGGGCCGCGGATAATTTGGAAACCCCGCCTCTCCATAGACCGCCAGCTTCGTTCGCGGCGTCTCGCCAGGCCTCTGGTCATCGAACGTGCCGACGATGCTCACGGGATGCGCGTGATCGGGCACGACGACAATGAGCGTATCGTTGCGGCCGGCCGCGAAGTCCTTTGCCGCCGCCACCGCATTGTCGAGCATGATGGTGTCGTAGACCGCCCGCTCCCAATCGAGGTTGTGGGAGTATTTGTCGAATTCTGGAGGACTCGACCATGAGGAAAAAGCCATCCGGACCGCGCGAAAGCACCTCGAGAGCCGCCCGCGTCTCATCGACAAGATCCGGCTGCTCGGGAAATTGCGAAACGGTGCCTTTTTTCAGGTACTTCAAGTCGAGCGCCCCGTCTATGTCGCCGGAGTTGAAGAGGCCGAGTAACTTTCGAGTGTCGTTAGCGTGAGCGGTGTCCTTGAGCGTCGCAGCCGTGTCGACAAACACGTAGCCGTCGTTCTTGAACAGGGTGATGAAGTCTTGATTGTCGTTGCGCTTGCTTCCAGGACCGAGGGGACGAAAATAGGCCGAGCCTCCCCCGAGTATGACGTCGGGTTTTACATCGTAGAGCATGCGGACGATCGAAGCCATCTCCGAGCGACGGCGCGTATGTGCCGTTACGCCCGCAGGCGTCGCATCCGAGATTTCGGAGTTCGTTACCACGCCGACCGCCATGTTCTGGCGACGCTGAACGAGTGTTGCGATCGATTTCAACGCGCGGGTGTGCAAGCGGGTTGAGATTGCGCGCGCAATAGACGCCGATGGCGTTGACGCAGGACTTGTGTCCCGTCGTGTATGCGCTCATCGAATTGGCGGAATCCGTGATAACCGAATCCATGCCGGCCGTGGAGACGAGTGCCATGTGCGGCATGTCATCCATGGCCAGCTCGCTGGCGTATTTGCCCTCCTTGATCCCCTTGGAGAGAATGCGAGCGGCGGTGCGGTGCGCGACCGACATGCCGTCGCCGATGAAAAGGATGACATTGCGGGCGGTGCGGCGCGGCGTGCCGTAGACATCCCAGGTGACAGTGGTCGTGGTGGACGCGGTCTTGGCGACAACTTCGTAACGCCCCGGCTCGGTTATGCTTGCATTTCGCAACCAAAGCGCAGTGTGATCCTGGCCTTCCTCGTTATGAACGAGCTCAGACTGAGCGCCCGTGATAGTGGCGGCGTCTTTGCCGTTAATGGTGAGCGCGATTTCGTTGCCGGCCGCGACCGGAATCTCGACTTTCAAGTCGAAACGCGCGCCGGCCAGTATTTCCGCTCTATCGATCGGGTAGATCGTTTGAGCGCCGGCGGAAGGGGAAACGCAAAGGAGGGCGCAGATGAAAGATTTGGATGGAAAGCGCATGGCGTAGGATCCGTCCGAATTTAAGGCACACGTGGATTTGTTTTGGGCTCGGCCCGGGGAGTGCGATCGGCACGCGGCTAAGCCCCAGTCATGACGGCGCTGTGACAGATCAGGAAGGCAGCTGGAAATAGGCGCTCGTAATGCGGTTGCATCCGTCATCTGCTCCGACGATTGCATCGTAAGACGCTTGTTCGATGCATTATTCCATTTCCATTGTTCCCCTTCCTGCGCAGGTTCACAACCCCGACTCCATCCGTAGCCTCGCTACTTGTACATCCCGGAAGCCTATTGACTAAGGCGCCGACCGGCGAACGCCGTTGCGCTGCCTGTCACGTCTTTGTCATTCAAATCTTTCATACGGCACGCACTTAATATCTTGCCCGGAGAACGCTCATGCTGGACGCCGGTGAGTTGGCGCTTGCGTTCTTGGTATTCGCCCTCGTGCTGCACGCCGTATCGATCGGCCTTAGCGTCTATCGCTGCACGAGATCCGTTCCCCATCGAACCGGTGCGCCGGAGCATCCTCCGGTTGCTCTTATCAGGCCGATATGTGGCATCGACCAGTATGATGCGCTGACGCTTCAATCGACATTTGAACTCTCCTACCCCAACTACGAAGCCTTATTCTGCTGTGCTTCCACTTCCGATCCCGTCGTGGCGCTCATTACAGGCTTGTTGAATAGGTCCGCCTCCGCCAATGCGAAACTCCTCATTGGCGACGACCGATCGACGTCCAACCCGAAACTCAACAATCTCATCAAGGGCTGGTCTGCGGCGCACGCCCCCTGGATCATTCTCGCCGACAGCAACGTGCTTCTGCCTCCGGACTATATCGAGACGCTTCTCTCGGCGTGGCGTGCCGGCACGGGATTGGTTTGCTCGCCGCCCGTTGGCTGCATGCCGGAGGGTTTCTTCGCCGAGATCGAATGCGCAATGCTCAATGGCTATCAAGCGCGATGGCAGCTTGCCGCCGATACGATTGGTTTTGGCTTTGCACAGGGCAAATCGATGCTGTGGCGGCGAGATATTCTGGAAGCAGAGGGCGGCATTCGTGCGCTCGGCTCCGAGATTGCCGAAGATGCCGCGGCAACGAAAATAGTGCGCATGAAGGGACTGCGTGTCCGCCTCGTCGACCGGCCCTTCTCGCAGCCGCTCGGCCGGCGTTCCGCCCGTCAAGTGTGGGAACGGCAATTGCGTTGGGCGCGGCTTCGTCGCGCGACGTTTCCCGCGTATTTTATTCCCGAAGTATTGACCGGGTTTGTGCCGCCCTGCGTTGCCACGCTCGTTTCAGCGCCGGTATTTGAAATTGATCGCGGGCTGGCTATCACGGTCCTGCTTGCAGTCTGGTATTTGCCCGAGGCCATACTCAACAGGGTCGCGCGATGGCAAGTCTCGCCATGGTCGCCTTTTGCGTGGCTCGCGCGCGATCTGCTCTTACCCGTCGTTTGGAGCGCCGCCTGGTTTGGCAACGGCTTTTCGTGGCGTGGCAATGAAATGAGTGTCGTTCCGGCGGCTCTCGGCACGCAGCGCTGATGACCACCAGGTGCAGCAGTCTGGTTAACGGCCGGCGCAGCCGGGATTGTCGCGATCGGGTTCGTGAAACACGTCATACGTCTGCAATACGAGTTGCGTCTTCTTGCCGAAAATCGGGCGCAAGGACGATGAGTTTGGATTCCATGGACGACCAGGCCAAACACGTTAGAGCGGTTTTTATTTCCGACGTTCATCTTGGAACGCGGTCGGCTCAGGCCCACGCTCTGCTGGAGTTTCTCAGGACCGTCGATGCGGACATCTTGTATCTCGTCGGCGATATCGTGGACCTGTGGAAAGTCAGACGCGGGCCTCACTGGGCCCAGGCCCACAATGACGTGGTTCAGAAAATCCTGCGCAAAGCCCGCAAAGGCACGCGTGTCGTCTATATCCCCGGAAATCACGACGAAGGACTGCGCGATTTTTGCGGACAGCAATTCGGTGCCGTCGAAATCGAGCGGCAAGTCATCCACACCCGCAGCGACGGCCGGCGGTACCTCGTGATGCACGGCGACGAGTTCGATATTGTCGTGCGCTATGCGCGCTGGCTGGCGTTCCTCGGAGACCGTTCTTACGAACTGGCGCTGTGGCTGAATGGGCCGCTGAACTGGATGCGCAGAACGCTTGGCCTCGGCTTCTGGTCATTGTCGGCATTCCTCAAGCGGCGGGTGAAGTCGGCTGTGAACTTCGTCGGAGAGTTCGAGGAAGCGCTCGCCGACGTCGCGAAGCGCCATCAGGTGGATGGCATCATTTGCGGCCATATCCACACGGCGGCCAGCCGCATGATCGGCGGCGTGCACTACATGAATTGCGGTGACTGGGTCGAGAGCTGTACCGCAATTGTCGAAACCCTCTCGGGCGAGATGCAAGTTGTGCACTGGCCGGTCGCGAGCGCGAACAGACGCATGCCAATACGCTACTCGGAAGAAAAGCGCGTCGCTTGACGCGAAAAGGAGATAACGGATGACAACGGTCGAAGCCGCGGACGGGATTAGGGTGTCGAGACGCGGCAACATGAAGCTCGTCAGTGCCGCGGTTCACCGCCATACGCCGTTCTCGCGGGCCGGCATTTCCGAACGCCTTTTCACGCTGAGCTTCTCCGGGCTTGTCTATCCCCAGATTTGGGAAGACCCACGCGTCGATATCGAGGCCATGGGACTGGCGCCGAAACAGCACGTTGTCGCAATAGCTTCGGGCGGTTGCAACATTCTCTCGTACCTGTCGGCAGCGCCGATCGAGATCACGGCCGTCGATCTCAACGCCGCGCACATCGCACTGAACCGGCTCAAGATCACGGCGGCTCGGCACCTCGACGACCACGCCGATTTTGCACGATTTTTTGCGGATGCGCGCTCGACCAAGAACATCGAGGTGTTCGATACGCTGATTGCGCCGCATCTCGACGCTGATACCAAAGCCTATTGGAGCGGTCGGGACTGGTGCGGCCGGCGGCGTATCGAGGCGTTCAGTCGGGGCTTTTATAGGACGGGATTGCTCGGGCGCTTCATCGCGATGGGCCATGTCGCCGCCAGGTTCTTTGGCGGCGACCCGAAGGCGGTCCTGAAGGCCCGGAGCATCGAGGAGCAGCGCCAAATCTTCGACGAGCAACTGAGGCCACTCTTCTCTAGGCCAATGGTGCAAAGGCTTCTCGACAGTCCGTCGGCATTGTTCGGTCTCGGCATTCCGCCGGCGCAGTACGAGGCGTTGAGCGAAGGACGACCGATGCATGAGGTTATTGTCGAGCGGCTTGAGAAACTTGCCTGCGGGTTCCCGCTGTCGGACAACTATTTCACATGGCAAGCGTTCAATCGCGGCTATGCGGCCAACGACGGAGGTCCGCTGCCGCCCTATCTCCAGGCGCAGAACTTTGAGAAAATAAAGACGGCGAGCAACCGTATACAGCTCCTGAACACGCCGTTCACCGATCACCTCATGACGCTTCCTTCGCGCCGCGTCGACCGCTTTGTTCTGTTGGACGCCCAGGACTGGATGACCGATAGCGATCTCAATGTGCTCTGGCGCGAGATCTCAAGGACTGCGCGACCTCGAGCCCGGGTCATTTTCCGCACCGCCGGTCGCGACACAATTCTGCCGAACCGCATCCGGGCCGGACTTCTCAACCAATGGACCTATCGACAGGAACAATCGGCAGAGTTGACCCGAAAGGATCGCTCTGCAATTTACGGCGGCTTCCACCTCTACGAGAAAGTGGACTGAGATGGTGGAAGCTCGTCTGAGCAATGACGCCGCGCGCATGGACCGGCACTACCGGTTTCAGCGTTTCATCTATGACAGTACGCGATCCCACTACCTGATCGGCAGACGGCATTTGATCGAGGATCTGAAGCCCGCTGGCGACGACCGGGTTCTTGAAATCGGCTGCGGGACCGCTTGGAATCTGGCTCGCGTGGCGCGGAGATATCCGCGAGCGCGAATTTACGGTGTCGATGTCTCCAACGCGATGCTCGATACCGCGCGGGCGTCATTGCGCCGGCAGGGCCTGAGCGGGCGCGTCATGCTCCGGCAGGGCGATGCGACAGATTTTGATGCGAGCCAACTATTCGGCGAAGACCACTTTGACAGAATTTTCTTTTCCTACGCACTCTCGATGATCCCCCGATGGCGCGATGCCCTGGCGCACGCGACGACCTTGCTCTCGAACGGCGGATCTCTGCACGTCGTCGATTTTGGCCAGTGCGAGCGGCTTCCATCGGCGTTCAGAAGCGGATTTTTTGCGTTTCTCAATCATTATACCGTCAGCCCCAGGGCCGATCTCGAGACGGAAATCACTAAGGCGGCGATGGCTAGTGGCACGACCGCGACGTTCTCGCGCTTGCACCGAGGTTACACCGATTATGCGACACTCTCGCGGAATGACGATCGAAGCTCTTCAAGAACCTCCATCCGCGAATAGG
Organism: uncultured Alphaproteobacteria bacterium; assembly: GCA_963732525.1. GTDB lineage: Bacteria > Pseudomonadota > Alphaproteobacteria > Rhizobiales > Hyphomicrobiaceae > Hyphomicrobium_B. Next base: position 129,793 of record CAVSZX010000017.1, on the reverse strand, counting down.
TGGCGCTGACAACGCATGTCGGCGGGCGAGTTGTCGCCTATCACTTTTGTTCGAACACTATGGCTCGAACGATGAAACTGGCGGAGGGGGAGGGATTCGAACCCCCGGAACCCTTGCGGGCTCGTCGGTTTTCAAGACCGATGCGATCGACCACTCTGCCACCCCTCCGAGACCGGGTACGCGTATATGGGCCAGGGGCGTTACCTAGCCGGTTCGCCTCATATCCTCAAGGCCTGGAGACGGCCAAACGGTGCTCAATCCCGGCGGCATTAAGATCTCGCTAAGCCTATTTTGCCATGCTTCCTCCGCCGTTCCGTCACGCTCGCCCCCTAGGCTGAGACGATTGATTGCGGGCGGCGTGTACGCGTTGGGTCGAGGGTATCGTGCGTCGGGTAATATTCGGAATAGGGCCCTCGATAGGTCTCGCTGTGAGCTTGGCTGCGCTTCTGGCGGCGTGCTCCGGCACTGGTGGCGATCCGACCCCCAAAGGCCGTCTGAAAAGACCTGCATTCAGCGAAGACGAGTACGGTGTGCGCACGAGCGCGCGCGTTTCCGACAGCATGGGCCGCATGCCCAAAGGCGGCGGTACCTACAAGCTGGGAAATCCCTATAGTGTTGCCGGGCGCTGGTACGTGCCGCGCGAAGAGCACGGCTATGACCGGAGCGGTATCGGCTCCTGGTATGGCGACGACTTCCACGGCCGCAAGACCGCCAACGGCGAGGTCTTCGACATGCACGCGCTTTCGGCGGCGCATCCGACCCTGCCGCTACCAAGCTATGCTTATGTCACGAACCTGCAGAACGGCCGGACGATCCTGGTGCGGGTCAACGATCGCGGACCCTACGTGCGCGACCGCATCATCGATCTCTCCCATGCCTCGGCGCGGGCGCTCGGGTACGACAGCGCCGGCCGCGCCCAAGTTCGCGTACGCTATGCGGGACGCGCACCCTTGAACGGCGACGACCGGCACGAGCGCCAGTTCCTCGCCTCGCAATCCTGGTCCGGGGGTGGGGGAGTGGCTGTCGCAAGCAATGATCCGCTCGTGCGCGGTCCTGTCTCGCCTCCGGTTCGCCGGCGCGAATTAGAGCCGGTACGCCCCGAGTGGCAATCGCCAGCGCATCAGGGCCAGTGGTCGGCGACCGACTATCGGGCCGGCCTTGCAGGTAAGTCCGTGCCGCCGGCGTCAACCGCATCCGATTTGGCGCCACCGCCGGTTGGCGCATCGCAACCACGCTATGCTGTTAGCTCCGCCGATCTGCCGCCGGTTCTAGATGGCGCAACGAACGACCCCTATCGCGCACCGAGTTCCGCGGGCGGGCTCACCTGGAAGGCATCGCCGCCATCCCAGGCCGCGCCATGGTCCACGGCCCAGCCCACGGGGTCGACATGGCGCGGTGGACTTGGCGCGACTTCCGTCGCCCAGAGGGGTTCGGGAACGGCTTATGTACAAGTTGGGACATTCCGCGATCGGGGCCGGGCCGAACACCTTCGCGGCCAGCTTGCGCATCTGGGGCCGGTCGAACTCGCAGCGATCTCAAACGGCGATTTGCAGGCTTATCGCGTCAGAATCGGGCCCATGTCCGAGAGCAATGCCCGGGCGGCTTTGAGCGAGGTGACGGCACGAGGCGTTACGGGCGGTAGGGTTGTTAGCGAATAGAATTTGGTGTGAGGGGCTTCTGCCGTTGACATCTAAGCCTCGTGGCTTTGATAGTTGCCGAGCTTACGAACCGGGCAGTATTTGAGGCCCATACGCTTTCTGGCGCATTCTGGACATGAAGCCTTGACGTTTCTTGCAACATGCGTGCGCGGTTTCGTGATGATCGCCGTCGCGTTCGCCCTTGCCGTTGCGGCGCAGGCCGCAGGACAAGCGGGAGGAGGCGACCCGCAGGCGTTCACCACCAAGGCGCCGCGGGCCATCCTGATGGACTACGACACGGGCGCCATCCTCTTTCAGCAACACGCCGACGAGTTGGCACCGCCCGCCAGCATGAGCAAGCTGATGACGCTTGCCGTCCTGTTTGCCGATATGAAAAGTGGCAAGTTTAAAGGCTCGGACGAGTTCGTCATGAGTGTCAACGCCTGGCGCACGGGTGGGGCGCCGTCGGGCACGTCGGCCATGATGGTTCCGGTCAATACCAAGGCGACCATCGACGATTTGATCAAAGGTATTGCTATTCAATCGGGGAACGACGCCTGCATCGCGGTTGCGGAAGGGATGTCGGGGAGCGAGGCCGCGTTTGCCAAGCGCATGACGGAAAAGTCGCGGCGGATCGGTCTCACCAAGTCGATCTTTACCAACGCAACCGGATTGCAAAGCGATGCCCACCTGATGACCGTGCGGGATCTGGCGGTGCTCGCCCGGCATCTGATCAAGGAATATCCCGAGCAATATGGCGTCTTCGGGCAAAAGGAATGGATGTACCGGACGCACAAGTTCTTCAACCGCAACCCGCTGCTGTTTCTCGGCGTCGGTGTGGACGGCTTGAAGACCGGGCACACCAAAGAGGCGGGCTTCGGCCTCGTCGCCTCCGCGGTTCAGGACAGCAAACGTCTTATTGTCGTCGTCAGCGGATTGCCCAACGCCGAGATCCGCAAGTCGGAAGCGGCGCGACTCCTCGATTGGGGATACAAGTCGTTCAGCCTCGTCAAAGTTTTCAACGACGGCGAAGTGGTAGGACAGGCTCGCGTGTGGGGCGGCGAGCGCATGTATGTGCCGCTCGCGGGCAAAGGCGAGGTGACGATCTCGCTACCGAAATACCCTGCGAGCCAGCGCTTGCAGGCCGAAATCGTCTACAAGGCACCATTGAAGCCGCCGGTGAAAAAGGGCGATCAGGTGGCGACGCTGAAGATCACCAGTACCTCGAGCGCGTCCACTGAAATTCCGCTCTATGCCCAGGAAGACGTGCTCCCGGCCGGGATCGTCCGGCGCGGCCTCGATACGCTGGTTCTTATGGCCTTGCGCCGGCTGGCGCTATAAGGTTCGTGTTCGAGCGATCGACATCGCGACGGGCATTGGAGCCGGGCATCTATGTTACGCGGAAAATTCATTACATTCGAAGGCGGGGAAGCTGCTGGAAAATCGACGCAGGTGAAACTGCTTGCGGCCCGGCTGGAGGGTGCCGGCGTCGGGACTCTGGTCACGCGGGAGCCAGGCGGTACGCCGCTCGGCGAAGACATCCGCACGCTCATTCTGAAAGACCGCCCGCAGGACCCGGTGACGGAACTTCTGCTGTTCGCGGCGGCCCGGGCCGAGCATATGACGGCGGTGATCCGTCCGGCGTTGGACGAAGGGACCTGGGTCATCTCGGACCGGTTCATGGATTCGACCCGCGTCTACCAGGGCAAGCTCTACTCTGTGGAGCCGGAACTGATCGCCAATCTGGAGAAATATACCGTTTCGCCGGATTTTCCCGACCTGACACTGATCCTGGATCTCCCCGCGGAAGCCGGACACGAAAGGGTTCATGCGCGGGGCACGCTGTCGCGCTACGACGCCGAGCGCATCGAGACGCACGAGACGCTGCGGCAGGGCTTTCTCGAAATCGCCGAGCGCGAACCCGACCGCTGCGTTCTCATCGACGGCAATCTATCGCCGGACAACGTTGCCGACGCCGTCTGGCAGGCGGTGAGCGAGCGGCTGCTCGCCAAGGTTCTTTGAACAATGGCGCGCGCGCCTCTCGCCGTCGAGAGCGAGGCCGCACCCGAGGCCGACCGGCTCGAGGGCTTTCCTCATCCCCGTGAGACGAAGCGGCTGTTCGGTCACGACGCGGCGGAGTCGCTGTTTAGCGAAGCACTCGGCTGCGGCAAGGTCCATCACGCTTGGCTGCTCACGGGCGCCGAAGGCATCGGTAAGGCGACGCTCGCCTATCGCATCGCACGGGCGGCCTTGGCGCGGCCCGAAGAACGCGACATGTTCGCGAGCAGCCTCGACATCGATAAGGCTTGCGCGACGGCGCGACAGATCCAGGCACTCTCGCATCCGGGGCTGCTGCTCCTAAGACGCGCCTACGATCACAAGAACAAGCGCTTTGCGACAGCGATTTCCGTCGACGATGTGCGCCGGCTGCGTGCCTTCCTCTCGCTCAGCGCGGAGGCGCAAGGTTGGCGTGTGGTCCTCGTCGATAGCGCCGACGAGCTCAACATCAATGCCGCCAATGCGCTTTTGAAGTCTCTCGAGGAACCCCCGCAACGGACGCTGTTTCTCCTCGTGAGTTCGCAACCTGGCCGCCTGCTGGCGACGATCCGTTCGCGCTGCCGCACGCTCAGCCTTTCGCCTCTCACCTCCCAAGACCTGAAATCGGCGATGCAGGGTGCACTCGCGGCCGGCCACAAGCCGCCGCTGGCGGACAGCGATTTCGAGGCTCTGGAGCCACTCGCCGAAGGCAGTCCACGCCTCCTCCTCGCACTCTTGGAAGGTGGTGGTCTCGCGCTTCAGGAGCGCATTGAAAAACTCTTTGCCGGCCTTCCGGGCGTGGACCCGCGGGCGGCGCATGCGCTATCCGACGAGCTTCAACCGGCCGCACAGGAACAGAAATTCGTGCTGTTCTACGAACTTTTCATGAGTTATCTCGCCCGGCTCGTTCGGATTCAAGCGACAGGGAAGGGCCGGGAGAAGGACTTGGCGCTCGCCCGCCGCCTGATCGGGGAGGCGCGCCTTGCCACCTTCGCCGAGGTATGGGAAACACTCGTCCGCGACAAGGCGGACGCCCTCGCGCTCAATCTCGACCGCAAGTCGCTGATCCTCGAAACCGTATCCCGGCTCGAAGCGGCGGCCCGAAGCTGACGCGCCGATCGCGTCCGTCCGCGAAGATCAAGGATGACCCGGATTGTCACAGAAGTTCTATATTACGACGGCGATTTCGTACCCCAACGGCGTGCCCCACATCGGCCATGCTTATGAGGCCATCGCGACCGATGCCATCGCCCGCTTCGAACGGCTTGACGGCAAGGACGTCTTGTTCCTGACCGGCACCGACGAGCACGGCCTCAAGATGAAACAGACAGCGGTGAAAGAGGGCCTGACACCGCGTGCGCTCGCCGACCGCAATGCCGCGCGCTTCGTCGAGATGGCGGCCATGCTCGGCCTCTCCAACGACGATTTCATCCGCACGACGGAGGCCCGCCATTACGAAGCCTGCGCGGAGCTGTGGCGGCGCATGGAGAAGGCCGGCGATATCTTCAAGAAGAAGTACGGCGGCTGGTACTCGGTACGCCAGGAGACCTATTTCAAGGAGAACGAGACCGAGGTGCGCGACGGCCGGCGCTACGAAACGCAGAATGGCACGGCCGTCGAATGGACCGAAGAGGAGACGTACTTCTTCCGGCTGTCGAAATTCGAAAAGCCGCTGCTCGAACACTACGAGAAGCATCCCGATTTCATCCTGCCGCCCGAGCGGAGGAACGAAGTGGTGAGCTTCGTCAGAAGCGGCCTTGAGGATCTCTCGATCTCGCGTTCGACGCTCGACTGGGGCATTCCGGTGCCGGATGCGCCGGGCCATGTCATGTACGTTTGGATCGATGCGCTGAACAACTACGTGACGGCGACGGGCCTGCTCAACGCCGCCGACAATCCGCGCAAGAAATACTGGCCCGCCGACGTGCACGTCATCGGCAAGGATATCGTGCGCTTTCACGCCATCTATTGGCCGGCGTTCCTGATGAGCGCCGGGCTGCCTTTGCCCAGGCGCGTCTTCAGCCACGGCTTCGTCTTGAACAAGGGCGAGAAAATGGCGAAGACGGTCGGCAATGTCGTCGACCCGTTCGATCTCGTCAAAGCCTATGGCCGGGACCAGGTGCGCTATTACTTCCTTCGCGAAGTGATGTGGGGCCAAGACGGCAATTACAACCCCGAGGCGATTGCCAATCGGATCAACGCCGACCTCGCCAACAACCTAGGCAACCTGGCGCAACGTTCGCTTTCGATGATCTACAAGAATTGCGACGGCAAGATCCCGGTGCCGGGGGTGTTCTCGGAGGCGGATGAAAAACTGATCGCCGCGGTTGATGGCCTCTATGACTCCGCCCGTACGCACATGGATGTGCAGGCGATCACCAAATACCTGGATGACGTCTGGGCCGCCATCTCCTATGCCAACCAGTATTTCGCGGCGGAAGAACCATGGGCGAAAAAGAAGACCGACCCGGCACGTATGGAGACCATTCTCTATGTGACGGCGGAGTGCGTGCGCCAGTTCGCGATACTTGCGAGCCCCGTGATGCCCGAAAGCTGCGGCAAGCTTCTCGACCTACTCGCGGTACCGGCGGCGGCGCGCAGCTTCGCGTTTCTCGGCGCCAAGGGCCGGCTGAACGGGACAACGCCCATTCCCGAGCCCCAGGGCGTTTTTCCGCGCTATATCGATCCCAATGAGCCCCCTCCGGCGCTGCCGAAGGCAGAAAAGCCCAAGACTCCCAAGGCCTGAGGCCGACGAGCAAATAAACCCTGCGTCGGCGCGGCCCTTTCAGTCGCAGCCGTTTTCCACTATGGCAACGCCCATGCGCATCTACAGAGATTTCCAGTTCGAGGCGGCGCACTTTCTGCCGTCCGCAGCCCCAGGGCATCCGAACTCCCGCATCCACGGGCATTCGTTCCGCGCCCGCGTTATCATTGCAGGCGAGCCCAACGCCGAGACGGGCATCGTCTTCCACTTCGACGCGCTTTCGGCGGCGATCGAAGATACGCGCGAGGCGCTCGACCATCGCCTCTTGAACGAGGTTGAAGGCCTGTCGGCGCCGACGCTCGAGCGCATTGCGATGTGGCTCTGGCACCGCCTCGACAATCGCGTGCCCGGCCTCACGCAAATCGAAGTGCACCGCGACAGCTGCCACGAGGGCTGCATTTATACCGGGCCCGATCGCAATGCTCGCTTGGCGGCGGAGTAAATCCCGTGGGCAAGAAAGTTCCAGGCATCACGCAGCTCGGCCGTGCTTCGCCAATTCCGGAAACTCCGGAGCAGGCTGTGTTGGAACGCGTTGCCAACCCGCACGCCGACACGCACTACGTCGCCCGCTTCGCGGCGCCCGAATTCACCTCACTCTGCCCGGTAACGGGGCAACCGGATTTTGCACACCTCGTCATCGATTATGTGCCCAAGACTTGGATCGTCGAAAGCAAGTCGCTGAAACTCTATCTGGCGTCCTTCCGCAATCACGGTGCCTTTCACGAGGACTGTACGGTGGCGATCGGCAAGCGTATCGCCGCTCTGCTCGAACCGCACTTTTTGCGCATTGGCGGATACTGGTACCCCCGGGGCGGCATTCCGATCGACGTCTTCTGGCAGACGGGAAAAATTCCTGAAGGAGTCTGGCTGCCGGATCAGGGCGTTGCAGCCTATCGCGGACGCGGATAACGAACGCGTGACGCCTTGATCTTGCCCAATGGCATCGATCGCAGACTGCAACAGAATTGAAACATCGACGGAACCGGTTGCTTGATCCGTTGATCGTGGCGTGGGAGAATTTGTCCCATAAGCCCAATTCAATTGGAGGTAGTTCATGAAAGGTATAGTGCTCGCCGCAATTGGAGCGTTCATGGTTCTGGGAGCCGCCGGCGCCGCAAGCGCCGCACCGGTCTCCGGCGCCGACGTAAAGCCGGCCATCACGCGCGACTCGAGTGCCGCCCAGCAGACGCATTGGCGCGGCTGGCGGCATTGCCACCGTCGCTGCGTCTGGCGCCATGGTTATCGCCATTGCTGGCGCGTCTGCCACGGCGGAGGCTGGGGCCATCACCACCGGCGCCATCGCGGTTGGTAGTTAGGGTCAAGCCGTAACCACTCAGTGGTGGGCTGGAACGCACCGTTTCAGCCCATCTCACTTTTGTCGGTGCCTTAATCCGGCCGGGGCGCGATTTCGCCAGGCAGCGGAATGAATTCCTCCGCATCGCCGGGGACGAGGGCGAACTTGCCCGTGCGCCATTCGTCCTTGGCGGCATCGATCCGGTCTTTCGAACTTGCGACGAAATTCCACCAGATATGCCGCGGCCCGTCCATCGGCTCGCCGCCGAGCAGCATCAGCCGCGCGTTGCTCTCGGCAAGAATTGAAATGCGATCCCCGGGCCTGAAGACAAGCAACTGGCCGGCGTCGAACGACTGCCCGGCAATATCGACACGCCCCGAGACGATGTAGACCGCGCGCTCCTCATAGGCGGCGTCGAGGGGAAGCACGGCGCCGGGTGCCAGCACCGCTTCGGCGTAGAAACTCTCGTGTGGGAATTTCGCCGGCGACGTCTCGCCGTAAAGCGAGCCAAAGAGCAATCGCACGCGCTTGCCCTCGCCCTCGATACGAGGAAGATCGGCGGCAGAGAAGTGCTCGAACGCGGGCGAGCCTTCTTCCGTCTTCTTGGGCAATGCCATCCACGATTGAATACCGAACAGGCGCTGGCCACTCTGGCGGGCTTCGGCGGGGGTGCGCTCGGAGTGCACGATGCCGTGGCCGGCGGTCATCAGGTTCATGGCGCCGGGTTCGATTTTGAGTTCGCTGCCCAGGCTGTCGCGGTGCATCATCAGGCCCTCGAAAAGATAAGTGACCGTCGAAAGCCCGATATGTGGATGCGGTCGAACGTCGATGCCCTGACCGGTCAAGAACTGAGCAGGACCCATCTGATCGAAAAATATGAACGGCCCCACCATTTGCCGCGAAGCTGAGGGGAGCGCGCGGCGGACTTCGAAGCCGCCGAGATCGCGGGCGCGCGGTACGATCACCTGATCGATGACATCGCAAGACCGCGGGTCGCCGGGGATGGGATCGATGTCCTTGAACCAGCTCATGGCGAACTCCTCTCGGTGGATAGGCCTTAACTGGGGGCGAACCGGCGGGGATTCAACCAGGATATCAGGTGAACGGGATCACCATGCCGTCGTAGGCGGGTTCGACGCCCTCAGGCAGTTCGCGGCGGAGCGCCTCGTAATCGAGGTCGCTGGTCATGTGCGTAAGAATTGTGCGCTTTGGCTTCAAGCGCTCCACCCATTTGAGAGCATCGCGGACGCTGAAATGGCTGTTGTGTGGGGTATAGCGCAGCGAATCGACGACCCAGACGTCGAGGTCCTTCAAGTGCTCGACCGATTGTTCGGGGAGGGCGGAGATATCCGGCGAATAGGCGAGGTTCGAAAAGCGGTAACCGAGCGAGGTGATATCACCATGGATCTGCGTGAAGGGATGGGCAACGATTGGCCCGCCCGCGCCCTTGATCGTGACGGGAGTTGTCGCGTCGATCTCATGCCCGTTAAGGATGGGCGTATAGGCCGAGCCCTCGGGCGTCTTGAAACAGTAGGCAAATCGCTCATTCAAGCTCTTGGCCGTCGCGGCATCGAAGTAGACATTGATGCGCCGCTTCATGGCGTAGGCCACCATGCGCAGGTCGTCGATGCCGTGGGTGTGATCGGCGTGGTCGTGCGTGAACAGCACGCCGTCGAGGGCCATGAGGCGGATGGAGAAAATCTGCTGGCGAAAATCGGGCGAGGTGTCGATCAGGACGGCCGTCTGGCCTTTGGGAGATATGCGCTCGACGAGGGCGGAACAGCGCAGGCGGCGGTTCTTGGGATTGTCGGGATCACACTGCCCCCAGGTCATGCCGATGCGGGGCACGCCGCCGGAGGAGCCGCAGCCGAGGATTGTAAAGCGGTAGCTCACGTTTGCCCTCTCCCTCGAGGGGAGGGGAGGGGTGGACCGGGTCGCTTGGCTTTGGTGAACAGCCGAAAGAAATTGTCGGTCGTCGCCTCGGCAATCCGATCGAAACTCACGCCCTTGGTTTCGGCTAGCGCCCTCGCCGTGTGCACGACCAGGGCCGGCTCGTTCATTTTGCCGCGAAAAGGCTCTGGCGCTAGAAAGGGTGCGTCCGTCTCGACGAAGATGCGATCGAATGGAACCTCGCGGGCGACGTCGCGAAGGGCTTGCGATTTCTTGAAGCTGATGACGCCCGAGAACGAGACATAGAGCCCGAGGTCGAGTGCGCCAAGCGCCAGATCGCGCCCGCCGGTGAAGCAATGCAGGATCGCCGGGAACGGCCCCTTGGCGTGCTCTTCCCGCAGAATAGCGAGCGTGTCCGCGTCGGCATCGCGGGTATGGATCTCGAGCGGCAAGCCGGTTTCGCGCGCCGCGGCGATGTGATTGCGGAAGCCCTCGGCCTGCGCGTTCGGCGTCGAGTGCTTGTAGAAATAGTCGAGGCCGGCTTCGCCGACGGCGATGATCTTCGGGTGTTTGGAGAGGCGTACGATTTCGGCAGTGGAGATATCGAGCTCCTCGTGCGCGTTGTGGGGGTGGGTTCCGACCGAACCGTAGACGCTGTCGTAGCGCTCGATCACAGCTCGGATTTCATCGAACTTACGAATGCGGGTCGAGATATCGACCATGACGGCGACGCCGGCGGCTTCGGCGCGCGCGACAACCCCGTCGAGGTCTTTGGCAAACTCGGGTCGGTCGATGTGGCAATGGCGATCGATGAGCATGGGCCGCCTTTTAGCGAAATGCGGAGCGCGGGCAAGCGGCAAGGCGGGACCCCGCCAGCAACAATTGTCGCGGCTTAACGGATGCCGAGAATCTTGTGCGTTTGTACAGAAAGCCGCCAGGGCGGATTTGCAAGGCAGTAGCGCATGGCGGCGGCTGTATTCCGCTCCTTCTCCGGTCCGTCCATGGGCTGGAGAAAGAAGTGATCGAAGTCGAGGCCATTGACGGCCTCGGGTAGGAGGTCAGCCTGAGGGTAGACAAGTTTCAATTCGTCGCCCTGGCGTTGCTTCAATTCGGTGCCGGCTTTGGGCGAGACGCAGATCCAGTCGATGTCGCCGGGGACGGGCAGCGTTCCGTTGGTCTCGATGGCAATCGCAAAACCGGCGTCGTGCAGGGCTTCCATCAAGGGCTCATCGACCTGGAGCATGGGTTCCCCGCCGGTGAGGACAACGAGGGCCGTTCCCTCGAGCCCTTGGAGTACATTGCGGCAGGCCTGAGCAAGTTCGCCTGCGGTTGCAAAGCGTCCGCCGCCGTCACCGTCGCTGCCGACGAATAGCGTATCGCAGAACGTGCATTGCGCCTCAGAGCGATCCTCCTCGCGGCCGCTCCACAAGTTGCAGCCTGCGAAGCGGCAGAAGACGGCGGGCGTGCCCGCATTCGCGCCTTCGCCCTGGAGTGTGTAGAAGATTTCTTTGACGTGGTACATGAGTGAGGGACTAGGTGTTAGCGACTAGGGATTAGGGCCGGCGCCCGCCCTTCGTCCCTAGCCCCTAAACATTGAAACCTCAAGCGCTCAGGGACGCATGCCGGATACCCCGCGCACCTACCGCCACTTCGACCTGGTCATGGTCGCATTCGTCGTCGTCCTGGTGTGCTCGAACCTGGTCGGGCCTGCCAAGGCCGCGACGCTCGATCTCCCCTTGATCGGCCAAGTGACGTTCGGCGCCGGCGTACTGTTCTTTCCCATCTCCTACGTCTTCGGCGACATCCTGACAGAGGTCTACGGCTATGCCCGGGCCCGGCGCGTCATTTGGACTGGATTTGCCGCACTCGTCTTCGCCAGCATTATGAGCGCGGTCGTCGTCGCCTTGCCGCCGGCGGCCGGCTGGCCAAACCAGAAAGTCTACGAAATCGCCTTCGGCAATACCTGGCGGATCGCGGGAGCCTCCATGCTCGCGTATTTCTGCGGCGAGTTCGTCAACTCGTTCGTACTGGCCAAGATGAAGGTCGCAAGCGGGGGTGAATTCATGCGCACGCGCTTTGTCGCCTCGACGGTCGCGGGTGAGGCGGTCGACAGCGTCATTTTCTACCCGCTGGCATTCTGGAACTCCGGCATCATGCCGAATGAGCTGGTCATGACACTGGTCATCTCGCAGTTCGTGACCAAGACGCTTGTCGAAGTGATGTTCCTGCCGGTGACGACGCGGCTGGTCGGTGCCCTGAAGCGGGCCGAGCAGTCGGACCCCTACGATCGAAACACCGACTTCAATCCGTTCAAGATCGAGGCTTGAGGTGCCGGCTTTCTCGAGAGATGGGTGGGGACTTTTAGAGGGTCACGACCGAGCCCAGTTCGGCGCTGCGTAACGACGGCTTGTTGGCGATCATCTCGATCGAGGTGCGAACGCCGGCCGGCTTGTCGGGGAGCTTGTCGCCGTGAGGGAAGAGCATCACCAGCAACGCAAATCCGACGATGAAATTCACCGTCTGGATCCTGGAGCTGGTGGTCTGCTGCATCATTGCCTGGGCCTTGGGTTCGGGGGTTCGAAGTATCTGTCGCGTTATCGGGGCGTTTGGGTTCAAGCTGAAATATCGCTTGCGTATGGGTTTGATAGCGCGTCCCGGCGCGGCCCTCAGTTCCGGGCGGAACAGGGCGCAAGATGCTGATAAAGCGCAGGAAAAAGGGTGCCGGATGGGCGGGGCCGGCAATATGGGGTAGGATGTGACCATGAACATCCAAGCGCCACAACGCATGACGGTGGACGAGTATCTGGTCTGGGCACTTCAGAACCCGGGGCGGTTCGAGCTGATTGATGGGGTGGTCCGCCAGATGTCGCCAGAAACGGTCGGTCACGCTGAGGTTAAGGGACTTGTCTATTTGGCGATTCTCGCGGCCATCAAACGGACGGGTCTTGTACTCTACGCACTGCCAAATGGGGCGACGGTCCGCGTGGCGAAAGATACGGCGTTCGAGCCCGATGCCCTCGTGTATGCCCCGCCGAAGGTCGATCGGGAGAGTTTAGAGGTTCCCACCCCCCTCATCATCGTCGAGGTGATATCGCCCTCGACGCACAAATATGACACGGGCTTCAAGCTCGAGAGATACATGGCTCTCGCGAGTGTTCAGCATGTTCTAATCGTCAATGCCAAGACAAGGACGATCGTGCATCACCGGCGCGTGTCCGGAGCCAGCTTCGAAACGACCTCGGTTTCCGAAGGCGTGCTTGGGCTCGATCCCCCCGGCCTTGAAATTCCCGTCGCGGATTTCTTTGACGTGGATTGACAATTCACATCTTGGAAGCCTGCCATTTCTCCCACCCCTTCGCCCTGAGTTCGCAGGCCGGACACGCGCCGCAGCCAAAGCCCCAGGGGTGACGGTGTGTCCGGTCGCCGAGATAGCAGGTTTGCGTGTGCTCGACGATAAGGTCCACGAGCGCCGCGCCGCCGAGGTCCTCGGCCATCTTCCAGGTTGCGGCTTTGTCGACACGCATCAGCGGCGTGACGAGTTTGAAATCCGTGCCCATGCCGAGCGAGATCGATCTTTCCAGCGCCTTTATGGTTTCATCCCGGCAGTCGGGATAACCGGAGAAGTCCGTTTCGCACATTCCGCCGATGAGCGTGCGTATGCCGCGCCGGTAGCCAAGTGCCGCGGTATAGGTGAAGAAGAGGAGATTGCGCCCGGGAACGAAGGTTGAGGGAAGCCCAGCCGCAGTCATCTCGATCGCAACGTCGCGCGTCAGCGCCGTATCGCTCAAGGTGCCGAGTTCGGTGAGAGAAAGGACGTAATCTTCACCGAGGCGTGCGGCCCATTCCGGAAAACCGCGGCGGATTTCGTTCAGCACAATCTGGCGTTGGCTAAGTTCGATTCCGTGGCGCTGGCCATAGTCGAACCCGATCGTCTCGACGCGATCAAAGCGTTCGAGCGCCCAAGCGAGGCAGACGGTCGAATCCTGGCCGCCGGAATAGAGGACGAGGGCAGAGTTGGGCGTCATGGGTCTCTCAGTCCGGGGTCTTTTCTGGAACCAGGAACGTTGGCGGGAGAAACGTCAGGACGACCTTACCGTTGATATGATCCAAGGGTACGAAGCCTACGCCGCCTGCCGAGATGTCCCGGCTATCCGACGAGTTGTCCCGATTGTCACCAAGCAGGAAGATCGCGTTGTCCGGCACGGCGTACTCGGCTGTGTTGTCGAAAACCCCACTGTCGCCGTCGGCCTCGATGACCTTATAGCGCGGCCCGCCGGGCAAGTTTTCGAAATAGCTCGGAACGGTACGCTGCCAGTCTCGCGACGGATCTGGGACCTGACCGGCATCTTCGCGCGCTACCGCCTCGCCGTTGAGGATCAGACGGCCTTCCTGCATCTGAACCCGGTCTCCCGGAAGTCCGATGACTCGCTTCAGGTACAAGACCGTTCGATCCTTGGGCTTGCGAAACGTGAGAATATCGCCGCGCTTGATTTCGCCTTTGGGCCAGCGCTCGGCGAGCGGCAGATCGAACCAGTCGAACGTGGTGCGCGTGAAGCCGTACGAGAGCCGCGAAACGACGAAGTGCGTTCCAACCGGGATGTTCGGCGCCATGGACCCCGAAGGCGCATTGAATAGTCGAAAGCAACCGAATGTGACGAAGGCTAGCGCTAGGAGCAGGGGAAGAACTAACAGCAAGATCACTGCCGCCTCGCGCCGCTCCTCGCGGCGGTTCGCGGTCATTATCCGTGATTAAGTCTCGGAAATTTCCTGACCCATCGCCACTACAGGCTCTTGCCGTCGAAGGCCATCGGTTTCAAGGCCGCGGCATCGACGTCATCCAGGCAACGGACGTTGACGGCAATCATCTCCACGCCGTCGGGGGCCAGGCCACGACCGAACGAGCGCACGCCGCACGTCTTGCAGAAGAGATGATGGATGACCTTCTTATTGAATTGGTAATCGGATTGCTCGGTCTCTCCCTTCAGCAACTTGAATTCGGAGGCTGGAACGAAGGCGTAAATGGCTCCGGTCTTGCCGCAGATGGAGCAATTGCAGGAAACGAGTTTGTCGAGACCGGTCTTGACCTCGAAACGGACGTTGCCGCAGTGGCAGCCCCCGGCGTGGACCTTGGCTTCGGACATGATGACCTCCTGTTCGGTACGCGCTCGAACCCATCCGGCCGGGTAGGGCCAAGTCCATATGATCGGGTATTTGCGCCCCTGCCAATCCCCGGATACAAAGCCCCACCCGATCGGCGTCAACTCTTTTCAGTTGGGACGACGACCGCAACAAGACATCCCAACCGGGCCAAACCTCAAGGACCCCCTTCCATGACCGCCATCCTCGACATCATCGGCCGCGAAATCCTCGACAGCCGTGGCAATCCGACCGTTGAAGTGGATGTCACGCTCGAAGACGGCAGCATGGGCCGGGCGGCGGTGCCCTCGGGTGCCTCGACCGGGGCGCATGAGGCCAACGAGCTGCGCGACGGCGACAAGGCCCGCTATCAGGGCAAGGGCGTCCTGAAGGCCGTCGATTGCGTCAACGGCGAATTGTTCGACGCGCTCGCCGGCATGGACGCGGAAGACCAGCGCGGCCTCGACGCCGCCATGATCAAGCTCGACGGCAGCAAGAACAAGAGCCGCTTGGGCGCCAACGCTATTCTCGGCGTTTCGCTCGCCGCAGCCAAGGCCGCAGCACTGGCCAGCGGTCTGCCGCTCTATCGCTACGTCGGCGGCGCAAGCGCGCACGTTCTGCCCGTGCCGATGATGAATATTATCAACGGCGGCGCGCACGCCGACAACCCGATCGACATCCAGGAATTCATGATCATGCCGGTCGCCGCGGAGACGGTGGCGGATGCGATCCGCATGGGTGCGGAAATTTTCCACACGCTGAAGAAGAACCTGAAGGACGCAGGCCACAATACCGGCATAGGTGACGAGGGCGGATTTGCGCCGAACCTGAAGAGTGCCGACGAAGCGCTGACTTTCATCATGAAGGCAATCGAGAAGGCCGGCTACAAGCCGGGCAGCGAGGTCATGCTGGCGCTCGATTGCGCCGCGACCGAATACTACAAGAACGGCAAGTACGAACTCGCGGGCGAAGGCAAGGTGCTCTCCAGTGCCGACAACGTGAAGTATCTCGAAGGTCTCGCATCGCGCTTTCCGATTCTCTCGATCGAGGACGGCATGGGCGAAGACGACTGGGCGGGCTGGAAAATGCTGACCGACGCGCTCGGCAAAAAGTGTCAGCTCGTCGGCGACGATCTCTTCGTCACAAACACGGAACGGCTGAGCCAAGGCATCGCAACGGGCACGGCAAATTCGATCCTGGTCAAGGTCAACCAGATCGGCACGCTGACCGAAACGCTTGATGCGGTCGCCATGGCCCAGCGCGCCGGCTACACCGCGGTGATGTCGCATCGTTCGGGCGAAACCGAGGATTCGACCATTGCCGACCTCGCCGTCGCGACCAATTGCGGGCAGATCAAGACCGGTTCGCTGTCGCGCTCGGACCGGCTCGCAAAGTACAACCAGCTGATCCGCATCGAAGGCGAACTCGGCGACGTTGCACGCTACGCGGGAAAAAGTATCCTCAAGGCCACCGCTTAGGCGTCCGGCGAAGTCGGCTCCGGCACACCGTAACACTATGTTGGCACCGCGTCGCAAGGGGCTCGCACAACCCTGCTCACGCGCTGGCGTTTTCAACACCGGGTGCCGGTTAAAGCCAGCGTGGCTGCGAATCCCCGCAAGCGAAAAACGCGTCTGTGCAACGCAATTCCGGTCATGGCGCGGCCACGGGAATCAGCGCCTAAATCATGGCAGGCGGCGTCGGCCGCAAAGGCCCTACACGGGCCCGCAGACCGCGGCGCAGGGCGGCGAACGATGAAAGGCAATGATGTGGGCGCTGACGCGGCCTGCATCTGGATTCGATCAAGGGTAAGCACTGGAGGCGAGAAACATGAAGTTCGCGGCATATACCGACGACAGCATTTGGAGCATCGAGGCGACGGCCGAGGAGGCACGCGTCGAGGGGCTCACAACCATGGAAGATCTGGATATTTCCGACGAGGACGTTGCGCTGATGAAAGTCGCGCCGATCTCCGACGAACTCGCGGCGGCCATCGAGACCGCCGACCAGACGGGCCAGGACGTCATGTTCGACCTGGTTAACGGAACGCTCGTCATCGATACCGAGGTCGAGGCGGCCTGATCGGGCGAGCCTTGACCGGAGCCTATCGATGAGACATTTCGGAGCCCGGCGCGCCGCCCGCGTGCCGGGCTTTTTCGTGTCGGGATGACTTGCCAGGGCGTGCCGCATACGGTCTGATGGCTGCGCCCGAATTGTTCCGAGCGAGCCCCAATGTCGTCTGAGAAAACCCCATGAGCGGCGGACTGCTGGCCCTTCTCGACGATATCGTCGCTTTGACCAAGCTTGCGGCCGTCACCCTCGACGATGCGGCGACGCAAGCGGCAACGGCCGGGACCAAGGCCGCGGGTGTAGTGATCGACGATGCGGCGGTGACGCCGCGCTACGTTGTCGGCCTTGCGGCCGAGCGCGAATTGCCGATCGTCTGGCGTATTGCCGTCGGCTCGCTCAAGAACAAGCTGTTCTATCTGCTCCCGGCGGCACTCCTCCTGACGGTCGTTACGCCCTGGGCCGTGACGCCGCTTTTGATGCTCGGCGGTCTCTATCTCTGCTTCGAAGGCTACGAGAAGGTCCACGGGAACATTGCCGGTCATGGCAGTGCCGAAGCAGCAACACAAAGCGCTCCCGGGGCTACCGACGCCCAGGCGCTGGAGGATTCCAAGGTCTCAGGCGCGATTCGCACGGATTTGGTGCTGTCGGCAGAAATCATGGCCATTGCGTTAGCCAGCATCACGGCCCCGGACCTGCCGACGCGAGCGATCGTGCTCGCCATCGTTGCTGTGCTCATTACCGCCGGCGTCTATGGCGCCGTCGCGCTGATCGTCAAAGCCGACGACTTCGGGCTCTATCTGGCAAGGACGGGCGGCCCGGTCACGCGACCGCTGGGCCGGGCGCTGGTCCACGCCATGCCGCCGTTCCTGCGGGCGCTGGCAACTATCGGCATGTTCGCCATGCTCTGGGTCGGTGGCGGCATCCTGATCCATGGATTTGCGGAGCTCGGATGGAGCGGGCCCGAGCACCTCCTGCACGCGATCACGGAAAGTCTGGGTGTCGTGCTGCCGGCGGGACAGGGAAGCGTACTGGCGTGGCTGACGAGTGCCGTTGTTGCCGCCGCGTTCGGCCTGATCGCCGGCGCGCTCGTCGCTCTTCTACTTGCAGCCAGCCGGCCCCTTTTCGCCGCCGCGCGTTAGTCCGTAATCCTCGCGACAATCGGCAAGTGTGCACGGGTCAAAGATTCGACCGCGCCACCTTCAGCCATTTCCTGTCGTCATCGGAGAGGACGACGCCGCGGGCAGTGCTGGCGCGCACGACCTGCTCGAACAGGCCGCGGGCTTGCTCGGGCTGGCCCTTCTTCAAAAGTGCGAGACCGTATCGGGTCCGGGCCTCGAGGCCGATGTAATAGGCGGAGAGGCTGCGGTATTCCATTTCGGCCTCGCCATTGCGACCCAACTCTTCGAGACACCGCGCATACGTCAGATGTGCCTCCTGATGGTCGAGATCGGGATGCGCGGCGCGCAAGCGTTCGAGTACCTCCAGCGCCGTGCGCGCCGTGCCGTTGGCGAGATGGGCGCGGGCGAGGCCCGTAAGCAAACCAGGATCGTCGGCATAAATGCCCTGCGCGGCCATGGTGTAAATTTGAATGGCTTCGCGCCACATGCCTTTGCGTTCGCATTCTTCCGCCAGCGCCTGCTTGGTCTCGACGGTGTCGGCGGTCTTGGCCTGGTCGTGCAACCGGTTGAACTCGCGATCCGGGGCAATGAGATCGCCGATTCCGCGTTTTGCCTCGCGACCGCGGCGGGTGTCGCCCAGTTCGGGTAACAGCTCGAAGAACAGATAGGCCAGCGGCCCCACCACCGGTATGGCGAGGATGATGAAATACCAGTATTGGGGACGGCCAGTCTGGCGCACGTGGTTTACGAGGAACACTGCGACGAGCAGTTCCAGCAGCAGAAGCAATGGCATTCGGCAACCCCTGGTCGATATTTATGATGCGGACTCTGACATTAAATCCCGTTCCGTCAACTCCCGGCGCGCGACCAGCCGATCTGTCGCCGGTGGCGGTCTCGGGGTTCAGCTGTCCCAAATGCGATGCATGCGGCGGCGTTGCCCCGGCCTGATCTTGACAGACACCAATCCGGCATGGACTAACGACGCCATTGGATTGGAGGACGTGCAAGCATGGCAAGGGGATTCGTATTTCCAGGGCAGGGCAGCCAGGACGTCGGCATGGGCAAGGCGCTCGCCGAAACGTTTCCCGCGGCCCGCGCGGTGTTCCAGGAAGTCGACGCGGCGTTGTCGCAGAACCTCTCCCAGATCATGTGGGACGGGCCCAAGGAGACGCTCACCCTTACCGAAAACGCTCAGCCGGCGCTGATGGCGGTATCCATGGCCGTCATGCGCGTTCTCGAGGCCGAGAAGGGCTTCTCGCTCCGGGATCAGGTGACGTTCGTCGCCGGGCACTCGCTCGGAGAATATTCGGCGCTCGCAGCTGCCGGCGCGTTCTCGCTCGCCGATGCCGCGCGTCTGTTGAAGCTTCGCGGCCAAGCGATGCAGAAGGCGGTCCCGGTCGGACAAGGGGCGATGGCGGCGCTGCTCGGTGTCGGCATGGATGTGGCGATCAAGGTTGCGGCGGCCGCGGCCCAGGGTGACGTCTGTCAGGTCGCCAACGACAACGAACCGACGCAGGTCGTGCTCTCCGGCCATAAGATCGGCGATCGATCGGGTCGCCGATGTCGGCAAGTCACTTGGCGTACGCCGCGCGGTGCCGCTGCCCGTCTCCGCGCCCTTCCATTGCGCGCTGATGCAACCCGCGGCCGACGCCATGGCGGAGGCGCTCGCAAACGTCAAGGTGCATCGGCCGGTCGTCCCTGTCGTCGCCAACGTCGTGGCAACCGCGATTTCAGATCCCGAATTGATCAAGAAGTGTCTCGTCGAGCAGGTGACGGGAACGGTGCGCTGGCGCGAGTGCGTCGCCTATATGGCCGCGAACGGCATTACGGATTTCTACGAGATCGGCGCCGGAAAAGTTCTCGCAGGCCTCGTCAAACGCACGGCCGCAACGGCCAACGCCACGAGCATCGGCGCGCCCGCAGACATCGATGCTGCGATCGCAGCGCTCACATCGTGAAGGAGAGATCATGTTCGATTTGACAGGCAAGACGGCTTTGGTGACGGGCGCAACCGGTGGCATCGGCGCGGAAATCGCGCGCGTGTTTCATAAGGCAGGCGCGACGGTCGCCATCTCGGGCCGCAAGGTCGAGGCGCTGGAAGCGCTGGCCAAGGAACTGGGCGAACGCGTTCACGTCGTGCCCTGTGATCTCGCCGACCGCGCCGCCGTCGGCAAGCTCATCGATGAAGCCGTGAAGGCTCTGGGCGGGCGCCTCGATATCATCGTCAACAACGCCGGCCTCACCAAGGACAATCTGTTCATGGTGATGAAGGACGAGCAGTGGGACGACGTCATCGCCGTCAATCTCACTTCGACGTTCATGCTCTGCCGCGCCGGCGCCCGCCACATGATGCGTTCCAAAACGGGCTACGGCCGCATCATCAACATCGCCTCCGTATCGGGCGTGTTCGGCAATCCGGGTCAGGGCAACTATGCGGCCTCCAAGGCCGGCATGATCGGCATGACCAAGTCGCTCGCCCGCGAAGTCGCTTCCCGCGGCATCACCGCCAACTGCATCGCTCCGGGATTCATCACGACGGCCATGACGGACGCACTGAACGAAAAGCAGAAGGCGGACATTTCCGCCATGATCCCCTCGCAGCGCTTCGGCTCGCCCGTCGATATCGCGGCCGGCTGCCTATACCTAGCGTCAAACGAAGGCGGCTATATCACCGGCCAGACGCTCCACATCAACGGCGGCATGGCGATGGTATGACGGCGAGACTGCGACGGGCTTTCGTTCACGCCTTTGCCGGTGCTTCGCAGTGCCCCTTGAGGATGGCCGCGGGAGGGTCGTTTGCCCCGGCCCGCTATGTCGCAGTACTGGGCCCCACCGTTCCCGTGGCCCAGGGCGGCCAAACGTGTTAACGAGCCCCGGATTTCAGGGTTTTCGGGGACTTTGGCGGCACCAAAGCAGCTGGGGAAAAGTGGACCATATCGGAGCGGCGGCCTTTGCGCTCGGGGGCAAATCAGCGGAGAGACTTGATTTGCGTTCACGATTGTCTACATGGTGCCCTCGCATCCGGGCGACCCCTGGGGCAATGGTGGCGACAAGAGGCAGTTGCGGCCGCGGAACGACAAGGCCAAATGGACGGATCCTCCCGGCGGTTGCCGCCGGCGGATCACTTCGAAACGCACTTCAACAGGATACGAGAGAACGAAGATGAGCGATGTCGCTGAGCGCGTGAAAAAGATTGTCGTTGAGCATCTTGGGGTCGAGGCCGACAAGGTCACCGAGAACGCCAGCTTTATCGACGACCTGGGCGCCGATAGCTTGGATACCGTCGAACTCGTCATGGCCTTCGAGGAAGAGTTCGGGTGCGAAATCCCCGACGATGCCGCCGAGCACATCCTGACCGTCGGCGATGCCGTCAAATTCCTCGAAAAGAACGCCAACGCGGCCTGAGCCTCATCCGCCGTTTCGCGCTGGGCGTTCCTGCCGGTCAGGCAGTTGACGCGCGCGGCCCGGAGATGCGGCAAGGGGCCGCCAACACCGGCCCCTGGTGCCTGCCGGATGAAACGGCTATGTCGCTCGGCTCATCACCATGGCGAGAGAGAAGCATGCGCCGCGTCGTCATCACAGGATTAGGGATCGTCTCGCCCGTCGGCTGCGGGGTCGAGGCGTCGTGGTCGGCGCTGCTCGCCGGCAAGAACGGCGCCCGGCGCGTCACCGAGTTCGAAGTTTCTGACATCACGTGTCAGATCGCGAACTTCATTCCGCGCGGGGCGACGAGCGAGGGCAAATTCAATCCCGACGATTGGATGGAGCCTAAGGAACAGCGCAAGGTCGATGATTTCATCATTTATGCGGTCGCGGCGGCCGACCAGGCCATCAAAGATTCCGGTCTCAAATTCGAAACCGCAGAAGCCCAGGAAGAAGCCGGCGTGCTCATCGGCTCCGGCATCGGCGGCCTTTCGGGCATTGCCGATACCTCGCTCCTGTTGAAGGAGAAGGGTCCGCGTCGCGTCTCGCCGTTCTTCATTCCGGGCCGCCTCATCAATCTCGCCGGCGGCTACGTCTCGATCAAGCACCAGCTCAAGGGCCCGAACCACGCGGTCGTCACGGCCTGCTCGACCGGCACGCATGCCATCGGCGATGCGGCGCGCCTCGTCGCGCTTGGCGATGCGGAAGTCATGGTTGCCGGCGGCACCGAAAGCCCCATCTGCCGGATCGCGCTTGCCGGGTTCGCCGCTTGCCGAGCGCTGTCGACCGGCTTCAACGACGCGCCGGAAAAGGCATCGCGTCCCTACGACAAGGACCGCGATGGCTTCGTCATGGGCGAAGGCGCCGGTGTCGTCGTGCTCGAGCCTTACGAGCGGGCGAAGGCACGCGGCGCAAAGATCTACGCCGAGGTCATCGGCTACGGCATGTCGGGCGACGCCTATCACATCACGGCGCCCTCGGAGAGCGGCGACGGCGCCTTCCGCTGCATGAAGGCGGCCTTGAAGCGCTCCGGCATGTCGCCGAGCGAAATCGACTACGTCAACGCTCACGGCACCTCGACGCCGATGGGCGACGAAATCGAACTCAGCGCCGTCGAGCGGCTGTTCGGGAACAGCGCCGGCAAGCTCGCCATGTCGTCGACCAAGTCGGCGGTCGGGCATCTGCTTGGTGCGGCCGGCGCGGTCGAAGCTATTTTTACCGTCCTCGCCATCCGCGACAACATCGTGCCGCCGACATTGAATCTCGACAATCCATCCGTCGAGACGGCGATCGACCTCGTGCCGCATGTCGCCAAGAAGCGCGAAATCAACACGGCGCTATCGAATTCCTTCGGCTTCGGCGGTACCAACGCCTCGATCCTGCTTCGCCGTATCGTCTGATTGGGCCGCCGCTTGGGTTCCCACGTCCGCGCGGTAATGATCGAAACGGTGTAAACACTGTAAAGCCCCACCTTTCGCCACAATTTACGTGAAGCGTCGCTCTGGAGTGGGGGACGTGTCGCAAGCTCCGTGAATTTCGATCCACGCGCGGAGATTGGCGACGCCGTAAAAGCGGAATTTTGGGCACATGAGTAGTCGTAAGAAGCGGGCAGATCAGACCGGACGTACGCGCTCCGCCAGCGCCCGAAGTCCCAATGAGCGCCTCGAGCCGGCACGCGCACCGAGCCGGCCGCGCGGACTTGTCGAACACGAGCCTTCGCGCCTGCTTGGCGGTCTCGTCCGTGTCGCGAGCAGCCTGTTCACCATGACCCTTGTCGCCATGCTCACCGTCGGCGGCATAAGCGCGGCGATCTACAGCCAGTTCGAGCGCCCAGGTCCTCTCGCCGAAGCCCGCACCGTCGTCGTGCCCAAGGGCAAGGGACGCATCCAGATCGCGGAGGCGCTCGAAGAGCAGGGCGTCATCACCAATCGCTGGACCTTCGTTGCCGGTCACGTCTTCCAGTCGCTCTTCGGGCCTAAGAAGAACATGGATCTCAAGGCCGGCGAGTACGAGGTGAAGGACCACGCCTCGATGCGCCAGATTCTCGAGACGCTGACAGACGGCAAATCGGTCCAATACAAGGTGGCCATCCCTGAGGGTTTGACCAGCCAGCAGATCATCGAGCGGCTCAAGTCGGAGACGATCCTCAGCGGCAACATCGCCGCGACACCGCCAGAGGGCACGCTGATGCCCGATACCTATCTCATCTCCAAGGGTATGGGCCGGCAAGAGCTCATCGACCGCATGCAGACGTCGATGAAGGATTTCCTCGCGTCGCACTGGGAGAAGCGGAAAAGCGATCTGCCGCTGCGCACGGTGGAAGAGGCCGTTACCTTCGCTTCGATTGTCGAAAAGGAAACGGGCAAGCCCGACGAGCGTAACCGCGTCGCGGCCGTGTTCCACAATCGATTGAAGAAGGGCATGCGGCTGCAATCCGACCCGACCATCATCTATGGACTGGCCAGCGGCCAAGGGACATTGGGACGGCCGCTGACCAAGGCCGATATCGACGGTAAGACGCCCTACAACACCTACCAGATCAACGGGCTGCCTCCGGGGCCCATCTGCAACCCGGGCCGGGCCACCCTCGAAGCGGCCCTCAACCCCGCCGACACCGCCGATCTCTACTTCGTTGCCGACGGTAGCGGCGGCCACGCGTTCTCCGAAACGCTGAAGGAGCACAACAGCGCCGTGCAGAAGTGGCGCGAACTCGAACGCCAGGCGGCTGCCAAGGCCAAAGCCGAGGCTGGAACCAAGGTCGCGGGCGAGCCCGACCCGGATATTGCGCCCGTGCCTTCGACGGCGGACGCCGGTGCGGAAGCCGCTGACGCCAAGGCCGGAAGCAAGACCGACACCAAGACCGCCAAGGCCAGTGCCTCGGCCGAGGCGGGCGGCATTCCGCTGCCTGTCCGCAAGCCCAAGAAACAGTAGGCGCCCCGCTGCTTCCCCGCTAAGTTGCCGCCCGCACCGGCTCGGCCGACGTCCGGCATAGGCCGAGGTGCCGGCGCGGTTCTTTTGGGTTTGCGGGTTGATGGCCATTTCGAGCATGACAGGGTTTGCGCGCGCCGACGGAGCCGGTGACGGCTTGGCCTGGACGTGGGAACTCAGAAGTGTCAACGGCCGCGGCCTCGACATCCGCCTCCGCCTGCCCCCCGGTCTCGATGCCATAGACGCACCCGTGCGCGAGGCGCTTGCCAAGCGTTTCTCCCGTGGCAACGTCTCGGTGACGCTGACGCTGGAGAAGCGCAACGGCGGCGGAGCCGTGCGCCTGAACGAGGGCGTGCTCGCCGACCTGCTCAAGGCCGCCGACAGGGTGGCTGAAATTGCCGGCGGGACGCGGCCCGATACCTCCACCCTGCTGGCCATGAAGGGTGTCCTCGAGACGACTGAAAGTGCCCTCGACGATCCCGAACGCCGCGCCACGCGCGAACGCGCTCTCATCTCCAGTTTCGAGGAGGCGGCGGGCAAACTCGCGGCCGCGCGGCGCTCCGAGGGGGCCAAACTCGAATCCGTGCTTCTCGACCAGGTTTCGCAGATCGAGCGCCTTGCAGGCGAGGTGAGGGCGTCGCCTTCGCGCTCGCCGGAGGCCATCAAGGCGCGGCTCGCGGAGCAGATCGGCCGTCTGCTCGAAACCGGTGCAAGCTTCGACAGGGATCGTCTGCATCAGGAGGCGGTGCTGGTCGCGACTCGGGCCGACGTCGAGGAAGAGCTGGCGCGTCTGACGGCCCACGTCGCCGCGGCGCGCGAAATTCTTCACGAAACGGGCGGCGTCGGTCGCAAGCTCGATTTCCTGGCGCAGGAATTCAACCGGGAAGCCAATACGCTCTGCTCAAAGGCCAACGCCGTCGACGTGACGCGCCTCGGACTGTCGCTGAAGAGCGTCATCGATCAACTGCGCGAGCAGGTCCAGAACGTGGAATGAGACACGAAGACATGAACGACGCAATGCAGACAGTGCCGGCAATTGCCCGCAGGGGCATGCTTTACATTCTTTCCTCCCCTTCAGGCGCCGGCAAGACAACGTTGTCGCGGCGGCTGCTGGCGGCGGATCCCGGTATTGCGATGTCCGTTTCGGTCACGACGCGCAAACCGCGACCGGGCGAGACCGACGGCAAGGACTATTTCTTCGTCGGCCATGCCGCCTTTGAGAAAATGCGCGACGGCGGCGAGCTGCTCGAGTGGGCCCGCGTGTTCGATAACTTCTACGGTACGCCGCGCGCCGCCGTCGAAAGGGCCATCGATACCGGCAAGGATGTCCTCTTCGATATCGATTGGCAGGGCGCCCAGCAACTCTCCGAAAAGTTGCCGGGCGATGTCGTGCGCGTGTTCGTGCTGCCGCCCTCGGGCAGGGTGCTCGAAGATCGCCTCAAATCTCGCGCCCAGGACCCGCCGGAAGTCGTTGCGCGGCGCATGGCGGCGGCAGCGGCCGAAATCTCGCACTGGCCCGAATACGACTACGTGATCGTCAACACCGATATCGAGGAAAGCGTCAAGGCGGTGGCCGCCATCCTCCTTGCAGAGCGCCAGAAGCGCGCGCGCCTCTCGGGGCTCTCGGCGTTCGTGCGCGAGATGCAAAAGGGGTTGTGAACGCTGCTGGTGTCCCCTGCACGAAAGTTGTCGGGTGCGCGGGCGTACGGTTCCTAATCTGAATGGTGCCTAACTTTAGGGGATTGTCCTCGCAGCCACGACGGCGCTACGTTGCTGCCGTTCGACACAGAAAGGCGCCAATCGCGAGGTGAATTCCAGTTGCCGCCGTCACGTCCTGACGCAAAGGTGCGCGGGAGGGCCGAAACGGTGGCACCGCGAGGGGCAACGATATAGTCGCCGTGAGTAAATACGCGCGATGGGAGGGGTGGGAATGGATGTCCGCCGGTTGGCAGCAGCGCTCCTTGCCGCGCTATTGACCACCTTCGCGTTCGACGATGCCGACGCCGCCCGCGTTCCTGCTCGCCACTCGACCGGCCCCATCGCCAGGCTCGCCACGCCCAAGCAGAAACTCCAAAGGCCCGTTTCGTCGAAAACAAATTTGCCAAAGCCCATGGAGGTCGCGATCGTACGGGCCGCTACGCCCGGCTGCGGCCAAAGTTGCGCGGAATGGATCGCGGCGGATGGCATGATCACCACAGCCACGGTGGCGCGCTTCAAGCTGGTCTTTGAACGGCTGGGCAACCGCAAGCTACCAATTCTGGTCAATTCGCTCGGCGGCTCGGTGCCCGACGCCTACGTCATCGGCCGCATGATCCGGGCCAAAGGTCTCGATGTCGGCGTTGGCGAGACGGAATTTCTCCCCTGTCATGAATTGGAAGCCGATTGCGCCCGGTTCAAGAAGGAGGGCGTCCGCTTTGGCACGCCGCATGACTTGAACGCCAAATGCGTGTCGGCCTGTCCATTTCTGCTGGCAGCCGGCGTGCGCCGCGTGGTCGGGCGAACGTCGCTCGTCGGCGTGCACGAGTTCGCGTCCTATCAGACGACGATTAGGATTCTGCGCAAGTACCGGGTGACGACCAAGAAGTCGTTCTGGGGTCCGGATAAGCAAACTAAGACGCTGATCTCGGAAAAGAAGGTCGGCGAAAGCACGGAGCGCGTTGCGACGCGAGAGGTCGACTACGAGAAGGCGCGGAGATATTTCGTCGAGATGGGTGTCGCCGACAGCATCATGCCGCTGGTGCACAAGGCGCGCCACGAAAGTTTGCACGTGCTCACGCCCTCCGAATTGCAGTCGACGAAATTGATGACAGAAGCGGCGGCGCTGGACACCCTCCTGGACGCTGCCAAAGAGCCGCAGGCGGTGAAGGCGGAAGTGCCCATAGTCGAGCCGGTGAAGGCCCTGAAGAAGAACGAGGCTCCCAAGCGAAGCGCCACTGCACCGAGCCGCAAGCGCAGTGCCAGAGTTGTCCCATGACGCGTCCGTTGGAACGTTAGGCTCGTTGCCGTTGCGCGGGTCGTGCTCTGCCGAGATCGCCCCTCAAGCCGCTGCGTCCGCCAGCATCGCCACCGCCACGGCCGGGGCGTGGTGCGTGACGGCACGCTCGAGTTCTCTCGGAGTCTCCAAAAGACGCGCAAAGGTCAGGCATTCGAGGCCGAGGCGATGTGCCACCTCCGCAGCGATCGCCGCACCGACCCCGGCCGAGATGACGCCGCCGCTCGAATCCAGACCCGGCCGCGACAGGACTTGCATTGCGCCATCGACGATGGAGCGGATTTGCACTTCGCGAATGTATGCGGCAGCGGCCTGCCAGCCCGCCAGATGCCGGAGTTCGCCGTCGCGTCCGAAACCGCGTGCGAACCTGACGAGGCTCTCGGACAGGCTTTTCCCGCGCCCGTCGGACGTTTGATGCAAGTCGATATCCTCGGGCAGTTCGCCAAGAATCCGGCGCACGTCGGCCATGGTCGCGAAGGTGTCGCGAGCCAGCGACTGCCAGCTGCCGAGCAGCGGCGCGCGGGTTGCGACGCAAGGAACAGGCGTGCGCGTCAATCCCGTATAGACCAGTTCGCCCGTCTGGAAGCGCTCGGCGTCGGTGAGCCCCTGGGGGCGGCTGCAGGGGATGATGTCGGTCGTCGTCGATCCCATGTCGATGAGCAGGGCGTTTGCACGCTTTCCAGCAATCGCCCGGGCTGTGCTGAGAAAATTCGCCGAGGCGACGGCACCCTTGTCGCCGAGCGCGGCGTCGGCGGGCGCAAATCCCTTGAGGCCCATGTAGAACAGTGCCCCGTCGCCAAAGCGTTCGGCGAAAAACTTGATCAAGGTTTCGGTACCGGCGTCGCGGCTGGGAAAAATTTCCGTCAGCTCGCCCGTCATGGTAATCGCGTGGCGCTGCGCCCCGGCCGTCAGTTCTCTGGCTTCGTCGAGCGCCAAGCCAAGACGATCGAGGCCCTGCCAGAGCGGAGAGGCGAATTGGCGCACGGCTGTGACGCGGCCGTTTTCGAGGCGCGCCACCTTGAGGTGGGCCCCACCTGCGTCGTATCCAAGCGTTATGGTCATGCGTAACAGCTCCGCGTCAATCGGGTTCGTGATACACGAGCGCAGAAGAGAGGCAAGCGATGGAGATCATTCCGGTCCTGGATGTCGCGCACGGCAAGGTGGTTCGCGGCGTTAAGGGTGAACGCGCGAGCTATCGCGAGATCGCGAGCCCACTGGCTTCGAGCGCGGCACCCGCCGATGTCGCTGAAGGCCTTATGCGGCTCTTTCCCTTCCGGACGCTGTACGTCGCCGATCTCGACGGCATCGAGGGCCGTGGCCGCAACGTGCATCTGGTGCCCGCGATTTCGTCGTCGCTGCCCGCCTGCGAAGTCTGGATCGATGCCGGGACGGCGTCGCGCAAGGCCGCCCGGTCCGTTCTGGCGGCGCCGGTGGCAACACTCGTCGTCGGCTCGGAGAGCGTCGAGACGCAGGGCGAAATTGCCGACATCCTGGCAGAAGCTCCGGCGCGTTCGGTGTTGAGCCTGGATTTCCGTGGCGAGGAATTCATGGGGCCGGCCGAGATCCTCAAGAACGCGGCGCTATGGCCCGATCGCTTGATCGTTATGACGCTGGCCAGGGTCGGCAGCGGCGAGGGCCCCGACCTCGACCGCATCCGTGAGATCGTATCGCGCGCCGGGCAGCGAAAGGTCTATGCCGCCGGCGGTGTGCGCGGAGGCTCGGATATCGAAGCCTTGCGCGACGCCGGGGTTGCGGGGGTTCTGGTGGCGAGCGCGCTCCACGAGGGCAAAATCAGCCGTCAGGAGTTGAAAGCGATCTACGGCCGGCGATGACTTGCGTTCCTTCTCGGCATACCGCCTATGCCGTCTCGATGACATCCTGGATCATTCTGGCGGTGGCTTTGACGACCGTTCTGTTGCGGTCGTAGCCGGTATGCGCGGCAAAGGCGTTGAGGGGCGAGAATATCGCCGGGGCCTTCAGCCAACCTTCCGAGCACACGGGAATGTCGCTCAGCACGTCGTACTCCGGCGGCAGGTCGTAGAGCGGCTTCAGCGGATAGGCGAGCAGATCGTTGCGGCTGTAGAAGTTCAGCCAGCGTGCTTTCCGCGCCTGTTCGCTGGTGAGCGCCCGCCCGGGAAAGGCCGGGATTTTTCCCGGCCAGGCCTTGGTGATCGGGATGACGTTGTGGCGCTCGAACGTGAAAGTGAAGAGCGGCATGTTGGAGCCGAGCGTGACGATGCCGGCGAGCGTATCCAGGCGACAGAACGGCGAGCCGCCGATGAGCTTGGCATGGAATTCCCGCGTCAGCGGTTCTTGCTTGGCAAGTTCCTCGCTGGTGTACTGTTTGATATTGTTCACGTCCCAGATGAAGGACGAGAGGATGTGACAGCCGAGCGAATGCCCGATGACGATCAGCGGACGCGCCGGGTCGCCGGGCGTATCGAGAGCCTCGATGGCTTCTCGAACCTTCCTTTGGATCTGAAAATAGGGAGCGTCGAACCGTTTCGGCGTCTTCTGATAGGCGGCGGCATCGCCGAGGCCCTCGAGCGCCAGGCGGCGTGACAGCGTCTGCTTCAGATCGGCGGCATTGCGCGCCTTTTCGAAGAAGGCCCTCTGGTGCGGCCTGACGATGTCCGCCCAGAATGCGGCGTAGAAGGTGGCATTCGAGCGAAGCGCCTTGGGGAGTTTGTTCTTGATACGCTGTATGGCGCGTTCGGCGTAATCCTGGGTCGAGACGTTGATCCCATGAACGAAAAGCACGGCAACCTGACGCGGCATATCCCCCTCCGGTACGACTGCAATCCGCCGATGCTAACTGGTGGGCGGACGAATTCCAAACGAAGCCGGGGCATCGCCGGCACGTCCTGGATATGCTCGGATAGGGCGTAGCGTCGATGACGGAACCCGCCATCTCCGAAAGCCTCATGCGCCGCTTCCGGCACTGCGATTTCCGCCGGCGCAAAAAAAAGCGGCCGAAGAGCTCTTGCGAGGTCTCCGGCCGGCAGTTTTTTCGTCGCTTAAAGTTTCGTCAGTTCAAGTCTTGGGCAGGTCGAGCAGGTCTTCCCGCCGTCTAGCCGCTGTAACGGCCACTTAAAAATCTACCCAATCGCGTCAGCAGACCCCCCTTCATGGGAGGGGCGGTATCGTGTTTGTTATCGCCCTGCTGCGGACGGTGTCCGCTTCAACCGGTTTTCGCACCGAAGGGGTGCGTGACCGAGTTGCGCTGAGCGGTAGCTTCGGCGGCGGTCGGCTTGCCGGCGATGGCGCGGGCAAGAGCTTCCTTGGTGGCGCGATAGTTGTAGTCCTGGATCTTGGCGTCATCCGAGGCTTCCCAGTGGATGAACACGCCGACGCAGACGTAGACGTCGTCGGCTTCTGCCGCCGGGATCACGCCCTCGGCGACCGAGTCCTGAATGGCCTTGGCGACGCCGTACTGTGCCGGTCCGAACATCTGGACGGCCTGGCGGGCGTCCTTGATGGTGACCTTGTTATAGAGGATCGTGTTCGGCTTGCACGGCAGGTTGGGTGCGATGACAGCGAGGAGCGACGTGAAGCCGTCCTTGTTGTTCGTCAGCGAGTTGCAGAAAGCCGTCTCGGCTGCCGAGCCACGGGGCCCGACAATGAGGTCGATATGCGCAACTTCGTTGCCGTCACCGACGAGCGATTCGCCGAGCATAACTTTATTGATTTTGGCCATTAGGGGGGTTCCTCCCACGAATGAAACGATACGAGCACCAACGCTCCCCCGTCTAAAATGCCGGGACTTCGCTGTTCTGCTCTTCTAGCGATGCCTATTCCGATCTTTCCCTGCCGGGAGGACACGCTCCCCCCAGAAGATCGCCGGATTAGAAATCGTGCCCGGTGGACACGGCCCTGTATTAGCCCCAGGACCGAGGCCTCGACAAGTACTTAAGTAGGCAGGCGGGGAGCGTTCACGATTGTTTCCGCTCGGAAATACTACGTGCGAACAAGGTCGCGACAACGAAGTCTGCCGTAGTGCCCGGATTAAGGCCGCGCCCTTTGAGTTCGGAATCAAAGTCAGCCAATAGGCTGAACGACTTAGGCGTTGCGACCGGGTCCCAGGCTGGCCGCAGATCGTCGCTCCGCCGGCACACGTCGCCGGCCAATTCGGCCCCCCATTTGCGGGCGATGTGACTATCGGGCACGGCCGCGAGCAGCGTCATATGCAACGTGGTGACGGCAAGTTCCGGCGTTTCGGCGATCTGGGCCGCCGCCGCCAGGGCGGGGAGGGCCAGATCGAAAACATCCTCATACGCTGTAACATAGGCTCTGGCGATCCGGTCGCGCTCCGAAGCGAGGTGCATAGCTTCGAGCAGCGTCATCCGCGGATTGGAAACGGCGACGTCGCCCTTTTCGATCCTGCCGAGACCCGCCGGGTTGGCGAGCCGAATGGCGGCGAAGGTTTCGTCCGCATCGTCCTCGTCGAGTTCGGAAAGGATCGTCGCGAGGCGCATGCGCAGGCCGGCCCCAAGGCTGGTCTCTGCCGCCGCCTTGGCCAGCGGCACGCACAAGAGCACGATGCCGAGATTGGTGTTGAGCCCCGTCGCCTCGACGCTGGCCCTCGTCACCCGGAAGATGCGCTTTCCGACTTTGAGCGCCGGGTCGGCGATGTGATGAGCCGCAGCATGCGCCGCCCGCTCGAAGGTTTCGACCTCCATGCCGTGGCCGGCGGAATGAATGTGGACATTGCCGGGTTTCAGGGCCTGCAGTTCGCCGTAGCAGGCGCCAAGAAACGCGGCTTCAATCTTGTCGCGCGTGAGCGGCGCGCTCATTCCGCCAACGCCCGGTGTGCGACGACCGTTCTGAGGAAGTCTTCCGCAATGGCTTCGGCGATGTTGACGTCGGCGACGGTCTGAAGTCCGCGCCAGGCCGGATTGGAGTTGACTTCAAGCACCTGCAATTGGCCATTTGCGGTACGGATCAGGTCGATGCCGGCGTAATCGGCATCAATGGCGCGCATCGCGGCCATGGACACAGCCGTCATCTCGGCATCGGGAACCAGCCCCTTGGCCTTGCCGCCTTGGTGAATGTTGGTCACCCAGGTCGTGCCGCGCCGGGTCATGGCGGCGATGATGCGATGCCGCGTCGCGAGCACGCGCCAGTCTTCGAACAGCGCCTCGCGCGGGGGCACGTAGTCCTGCATGTAATAGATGTGATCGACCGTCTCGCCCTTGGGCAGTTCGGCTTGCGACGAAATCTTGCCGATGCCTTTGCCCTGGCTGCCGAACAGCGGCTTCATGACCAGCGGGCGATCCAGCTCCTGCGTGTAGTCGCGGGCGTGGACTTCCGTTTCGCAGACCCGCGTTCGTGGGGTTGCAATGCCGGCCTTGTGCAGGAGGAATGTCGTCTGCGATTTGTCGACACAACGCTCGATGACACGGGCGTCGTTCCAGACGCGTACGCCGCTTTCGCGCAGCGCATGCAGGAGTCCTAGACGGAAGGTGATCTGTTCCAGCGTCCCCGCCGAGATCGAGCGCACGAAAACACCGTCGGGCAGGCGGCCCTTGAAGCCGGGAATGTCGATGCCGGAGGGAAGCGCCGTATCGAAGGCGCAATGCGGCAGCGACGACACCGTCACCTCGGCACCCATCTCCTTCAGCGACCTGACGATGCGGCGTGCATGCCATTCGCCGCGTCCCTCTTCAATGAGGAGGGCGAGATGCAGCCCGGCGCCGGAGGGTCGTAGTTCCCCTCCCCCTTGTGGGGAGGGGTTAGGGGTGGGGGGAATCCCGATAGATGTCGCGGGGGGAATCCTTAATCTCGAGAGTTGGGATTCCCCCCCTCCCGGCCTCCCCCACGAGGGGGGAGGAGTTCCTCGGTCATCTGAAACTGGCATCGACGATCTCTGGCGCAATTTTGCCGGCATGGAAGGATGAGCCCGTCTCCATGTTCGAGACGATGACTTGGGCGGGCGAGAACAGCATGGGATCGATTTTGTAGAAGTCGCCGTTCACCTCGCCAAAAATATCGGCAAACGGCTTGCCGTAGGCACTCGACGACGACGAGGGAAGTCCGTCCGCGAGTTTCTTGGCGTCCGCATCGCTTCCCTTGACGAAAAGATGAATGCGGCCGCCGTAAATGATGGCGTCGTTGGTGCGGCCCATGGCCTTGACGAAATCGGGGAAGGGCGGCGCGATCGGGCACGTTCCCGTACCATCGAGGATGTTTTCGAGCGGGAAGTGCAGCGCGTGCGCCTTGTGGATCGCGACTTCCAGCACGCGGGCGGCGATCTGCACGGTGCCGGCGAGACTCCAGGTCGGAGCGTAGAGAATGGTGAGCCCCGCAGGCGATATGCCGCACGCCGCAGCGACCTTCTTCACCACCGCTTCGGGCGGTGTCTTGTCGCCTTCGATGACGAGTGCGCCGGCGGCGTTGGAGTCGACGTAACCCAGTTCCTTATAAAGCTCCTCGACACGGGAAAGCGCGCGGGCGGGCCCGGAGCCCAGCGCAAAGAAGCCGCTGGCGTCATCAGTGATGGTCCAGCCGGCGTACTGCGAGCCGAGGCACGAGATCACCGGGTTGGTCGAGTGCACGACGACGCCGAGCGGCCAGTTGGGGCAGGGCGAAGAGTTCGTCAGCGCGACGGTTCCAAGGCCGCCCATGCACACTTCTCCAAGGCGGCGTCCGGCTTCGAGGCATCCGGGTACGGAAGCTCCGAGGTCGATCAGCCGCTCGCCGGCGCTTCCTGTCGAGACGCCGGCGCGCAGTGCAACGGCGTCCGCCGCGATCTGATCGACGATTGTTGCGGCGAGCTTGTTGACGCTTGGGGTGGGCACGGACGGCATCGGCGTTGCTCCTAGGATTTTTTTGATGATGTGTAGACGAGGTCGGCCAGCGTTGAAAGGCGCGACCGGGCGAGGCGTTCAGCCTCATCGGCGCTTGCGCCGTCGGCGCGGACGCTTGCGAGCGGCTGCTCGGCGGCAATGAGCGTGCCCGGCGCCGGCTTATCGGCAGCCCATTCGGGCCAATCTATCTCGCCAATGGTGAGCGCCCCCCGGTCGGCATAGAGAACCGCCGCCGCACGACCGGCTTCGTCCGGCAGGTTGCGCCGTTGCCAGAGTTCGTTGCCGAGACCCGCTTCGACATGGGCGCGGAAGAGATTGCCGTCCTGGTCGTCGAAGATTTCGATCGTCGCGCCCGGGCGGGGATTGATTTCGAGCAGATACGCCTGCTCGCCTTCGACAAGAAAATCGAAGGACAGAAGGCCCGCCGGATCGAGGAGTTCAATGAGCGCCGCAGCGGCGGAGATCATCCGGTCCTGGGCCGCGGTCTCGGCGTAATCGACGATGACGGCGCCGCCGTAGCGATAGGGCTTGCGGGAAGAGGGCGCGGTCCATTGCCGAGAGAGTTCGAGCGCGACGCCACCTTTGCAGGCGACGGCGAAGACGGAGTGGGGCGTGCCTTTGAGCCGCCGCTGGTAATAGCTGCGCGGCATAGGGTCGCGGAGCGCTGCGCGAGATCGCGGATATGGGCGCCGCCGGCTGCCGCCTGTTCGCTTTGTAATCCAGCCGTCGAGCTCGCCAGGATGCGTCAGGTTGGTTTCGGGATGCGCTATCCCAAGCTGCTTCAGAAGCGGAAAGAACCTGCGCGGGTCTTTGACCTCGGCGACCGTCGCCGCCTTGGTACCGAGGAGACGATAGCGCCGGTCGAGCGCCTCGATGAGTTTCGGCCGGTCTTCAAAGCCCGAGCCGAGCACGATGCCGATGGGCCTCGTCTCGGAGCGGGCGATGAGATCGTCGAGGGCGGCGAAGAGGGGCCTACCCATGAAACCGTTACGGACGGCATTCGGTATCTGCACATGCTGTTCGGCCGCGGCGCGCATATCGAGATCGCCGAAGGCATCCACCACCAGCGGCACATAGCCGGCGCGGCGGGCGGCTTCTGCCAGCGCCCGTCCGGAATAGGCTGCAATGAGGACGCTTTCGCCGGTCATCGTCGCTTTCCCTTTCCCCACGCGCTTCGCTTGCGTGGGGAGAGGGAACTCCCCGTCGAAACGGGCGGATTGCTCTAAGCCAGCCCGGTGAGCTTCTTGCAAAGATCGTAGGCGTGGCGGAAGTCGTAGGCGACGGGCTTATCGGAAGATAGCATCTGCTTGAACAGGCCGCTCTCGCACTTGTACTTGATGTCGCCGATGGCGAGTGCACCGACGCCCAGCGCCTGGGAATCCGGAAGCTGCGCACCGTCCATGAACAGGTCCATGCCGTCGACACCTGCAGGCGGCACGGCATTGACGTCGGCGACCACGAGCAGCTTCTTGGCGATGTCCTTGTCGGCCTTCGAGACCACCTGCACGCCGGCCGCCGCCGCCGCGAAAATGATTTCGGCATTGGCGATGATGTCGCGTTTCTGCTCCGGCGTCTCGCCGGCGACGGGTTCGAGGTCGACGCCGAAGCGTTCCTTCGAGACGGCGGCACTCTTGATGACGCGGTCGACGCCGCGATGGGCGACGAGGCGGACTTCAGCGCCTTCGAGGGCGGCGATGATGGAGGCGGCGAAGCCGACGACGCCGGTGGCGCCGAACACGGTGACTTTGGCGCCCTTCCAGCCGCGGTTGAATTTGTTCTTCAGAACCCGCTCGACACAGGCGACCATGGCGGCTGCCGTCGTGAACGAGCCGGCCGGGTCGGCGAAGACCGAGCATTCGAAGGGTGGGACCATGGCCTTCTTGGCCGCCTCGATCATGTCGAGGGCCATAATGGCGTCCTTGCCGCCAAAGAAGAAGCCGGTGCGCACGCCGTAGTTCGGGGGCCGCGAAAAGATGGCGTCTTGGATCAGGGGGGTGACGTCTGCGATCTCGACGTTGGTGTAGGGTACGATGACCTTGTAGCCGGCGTCGGCCGCCATGTTCACATCGAAGGGACTGACGTGCTTGCGCGGGTCAAGCATATGCAGAATGGGCGTGGCTTCGCTCATAACGTCTTCTTTCTCTGAAGTTTTTTTGATCAGGCGGGATGGATGCGGGCGCCCGTGTTGCGACCCCGGGCGATCACGATGTCGAGCCCGTCCGCTTTAGCCTCTCCAACTAAAGAATGATAGAGGCGTTCTGCCGCTGCGTGGCCGTTGATGATCGCGAACCCGGTTGGCCCCCAGGAGCTCTGGCCGATGCCAGTGGCGCCCTGTTCCCCCATGCGCTTGGCGAGCCGGCCGACCGCAGGGCTCGACCATGGGCTGCCGCCCTGGGCCAGCGCGAAATGGGCCCCGACGACGGACTGGATCTCGGTCAGCGCCTCGCCGAACGTCTGCAGGTCGGCTTCCTTCAGGCCGGGTACGAGCTTCATCAAAACAAGCCGGCAAATGTGCCCTACAGCGGCTTCAGGGAAGGGGGGGAGCGCCCGAAAGGCCGCCGTTTCCGCCTCACCCGAGACACCGGAACGGCCGCGATCCAAAATGAGCAGTACCCGCCAGTCCTCGGGAAAATCGGCCCGCAGCGTCAGTGGCGGGGCTCGATCGCTTTCGCCCTTTCCGCCATCGACCAGGAATCCGCCCTCGACGAAGGCGGCAAGGCCGATGCCGGAGCGGGCGCCACGTTCGCCAAGCTGCGCCAGGCCGTAGGGTGTCAAGGTCTGGCCTTCGAGGGTTGCAATCGCCGCCCCGATGGCCAGCGCCATCTGCGTGCCGGAGCCGAGGCCCGCGTGCGCGGGAATCGCCTCCTCGACGCTGACGGCATAGGCGCCGCCATTGCCTTTCGGCGAGTAACGGGCCAGGAATTTAAGGGCCCTGTCGCTGTCGGGCCCATCTGCTGCGTGGCTGTTGGCGCGGCGGACGATGACGCGGGTCTGCGGCCTATCGAGCGCCAAGCCGATGCTGCCGTAGCGCCGCCCGAGCGAACCGTTGAGATCGAGAAAGCCGAGATGCAGGCGCGCAGGCGCCGAGGCCTGAACACTATCCTTGCTGGCCGGTCTCTGACTCAAGGGTACGTCTCTCCAGGCGGGCGTGGATTGGTTTGCCGTCCGGCCGCCGACGGGCGTAGGCTTAGGATCACGCAATGTCCAGCAAACAATAGCCGAGGGCAAGATGAGTTCAGAACGCGAAAAACCGATCGCCGAAGAGGACGTGAAGGCCTGGCTCGCCGCCAATCTTCCGAGCTGGCGCCTGGAAGACGGCTGGATCCGGCGAACCTATAGGACGGCGAGCTGGAAGGGCACGCTGATGGTCGTCAATACGGTCGGGCATCTGGCGGAAGCCGCTTGGCATCATCCCGATATTACGGCGTCGTACGCCTGGGTCGAAGTGCGCCTCGTGACCCATTCGGCCAAAGGCATCACCGACAAGGATCTGCAACTTGCCAAGAAGATCGAAGAGGTCGTGGGTTGGCAGCCGGGCAAGGAAGGTCTGGGGCTCGACGGCACGCCGCAGGGCGACATGCGCTTTGCCTACATCAAGTACGATTGAGCGGCGCATGCCTGCAGCAAAGCACTTCGATGCCGCGATCGGGCTCGGGTCGAACGTCGGTGACAAGCGCGCCAATATCGCCCGCGCCGTCTCCCTGTTGACGGCGAGCGGCGATATCACTCTCATCGAACGCTCGCGCGATTATCGCAGCGCGCCGTGGGGCGTCAAAGACCAGGACTGGTTCGTCAACGCCTGCATTTCGGTGGCAACGAAGTTGTCCGCCCGCGTGCTGCTGCAGCGCTGCCAGCAGGTCGAGAGCACCATGGGACGCGTGCGCCTGCAAAAGTGGGGGCCGCGCGTCATCGATGTCGACATTCTCACCTATCGCGACGAGGCCATCCACGAGCCCGATCTCGTCGTGCCGCATCCGCTCATGTCCCAGCGTGCGTTCGTCCTCGTGCCGCTCAGAGACGTCGCACCCGGACTGAAAATCGCCGGCCGGCCGCTCGACGCGCTGATCGCCGGCAGCGATACGAGCGACTGCGTGCCATTCGAGGACGGGGGGCCTTGAAAAAAACGCCGCCAAGCGTTTGCTCGGCGACGTCCGAATTCTCGAAATCGAAGGCGCGATTACTTCGCGGTCTTGATGAACTCGATGACGTTGTCGATGTCGGCCGCATCCTTGAGGCCCATGAACACCATCTTGTTGCCCGGCACCTTCTTCTTCGGGTCGGTGAGATATTCCTTGATCGTCGCCTCGTCCCAGGTGAGACCTGAGTTCTTCATGGGGTCGGAATAGGCGAAACCTTCCACCGTGCCGGCCTTGCGGCCGATGACGCCCGTCAGGTTCGGACCGACGGCGTTCTTGGCGCCTTCACCGATCTGGTGGCAGACCTTGCACTTATTGAAGGTCGTCTTACCTGCCTCTGCATCCGCGGCTTGAGCCGCCGCCGGCATTGCGGCGATCGTCGCGACCGCCAGAACCCACTTGCGCATCTTTGGATTTCCTCTCCGTTTCGCCAACCCTGGACGCCCTTTCGGGCCCCAAGTCTTTTAGACCAGCGGCGAGAATTTGGCAGTGTTTTTGTGAACCCGAGCTGAACCAAATGCCGCACCGGGCGAGAAACAGCTCCGCCCGGGAATGGCCGCAATAGCCTTTCGAGACCATACGTTAACCGCAAGATTTGCGGGCCGACCGGCGCGCCTCAGGCTCAAGCGCCTCCCAGGCGGCGGTAGACGAAGGCCGGCGGCACCGCTTGGGCGCTTTCCTGTTCGGCGGCAGCGACAAAAGCCGCGTGATGAGGCGAGAATTTACAGGCCGGATCGGTGTTGGCGGCATCGCCCGTGAAGGCCATGGCCTGACAGCGGCAGCCACCGAAGTCGAGTTCGGCCCTGGGGCAGCTCTTGCACGGCTCCTTCATCCAGCTGGTGCCGCGATACTTCTGGAACGCCTGTCCTCCGAGCCAGATGTCGGCAAGTTTCTTCGACCTGACGTTGTCGAACTCCAGACCCGGCACCGTCTCGGAGGCATGGCAGGGCAGAACCTTGCCGGAGGGCGTGACGTTCATGATGCCGCGGCCCCAGCCACCCATGCAGGGCTTCGGCGTCTTGGCGTAGTAGTCGGGAACGACGAAATCGAACACCAGGATGCCCTTCAGCCGCTCCTTCGCCTCTTCGACGATCTCGGCGCTTTTCAAGACTTGCGCCCGCGTCGGCATCAACGCCGCCCGGTTCCTCAACGCCCAGGCGTAGTACTGGATATTGGCGACCTCGATGCGTTGCGCGCCCATCTCGACGGCGAAGTTGATGATTGCGGGAAGGTTCTCGATGTTGTGGCGATGGATCGGTGCGTTGATGGTCAATGGCATGTCGAACTCGCGCACCCACTTGCCGAGTTCGCGCTTCTTGGCGAGGCCGTTCTTGTAGGCGGAAATCTTTTCGGCGTTGGCGTCATCGACATCCTGGATCGACAGCTGGACGTGGTCTAGGCCGAGGTCCTTGAGCCTCTTCAAGCGGTCGCGCGTCAAGGTTACGCCGGCGGTGATGAGGTTGGTATAGAGGCCGACCTTGGCGGCGACCTCGACGATGTCCTCGAGGTCCTTGCGCACCGTCGGCTCGCCGCCCGAGAGATGGATTTGCAGGATGCCGAGTTCGGCCGCCTGGCGCATCACGTCCTGCCACTCAGCGGTCGTCAGTTCCGTGTTGACGCGATCGAGTTCCAGCGGATTGGAGCAGTAGGGGCACTGCAATGGGCAGCGATGGGTCAATTCGGCAAGAAGACCGATCGGGGCTCTGGCGCAGGCGGGCGCGGCCTCGGCGACGCCGAACTCTTCCATCGGGGCAATTTCATTCATTTCGCCGGCTCCGTTCGATCGTTCCGCCTCAGGCCTTCACGACACCTTTGTCGGAAAGTTCCTGCAGCATGGATATGGTGTCGGTCAGGATGTCCTGCACGGGAGCTTTGTACTCTCCTGCAAGCTCGTCCGCGATGCTTTGCACGCTTCTGGCGCCATCACATCGCTTCAAGATCTCGACAGCGATGTCGTCCGGCTCGAACACGCGCTCGGGCGCCAGCACCAGCCAGCGGCCGCGCCCGGCATCGTGGCGAAGCTTGATGTGGTGCGGCAGGCCGGGCTGCGAGGCGGCCGTGATGATGGTGCGCGTGCGCTGGGCGGTCTCAGCCATGATTCATACCTCGGGTCGGAAGGCGCCGGGCGGAATGTTGCCGGCGACGTAGGCATTGGTGAGCGCGTCGAGCTGCACCCAGAGCACGTTGCACTTGAAGCGCACGGCCTCGACGCAGGCGTCCTGCTCCTCGCGCGTCTTGGCGGTCTTCAAGACGTACTGCAGCGCGAAGTCGCTGTCGCGCGGGGCCTGCGTCAGGCGGCGCTTGAAGTAGGCCATGACGTTGTCGTCGATGAAGTTATAGTTTTCGAGCATGCCCGAGATGCGTTCCTTGTGGATCTTGGGCGCGAAGAGTTCGGTCAGTGAGGAGGCGACAGCGACCGTCAGCGGCTGCTCGCGCACGAACGTCACGTAGCTTTCGACCGCGAAGACGGTGGCGGCGAGCGCCCCGCGACGCGAAATGACGTAATCGCGGTTCAAGCCGAGGCCGTCGGTCAGGACCAGCCAGCGCTCGATGCCGCCGGGTTCCTCGGGCGGGTGGCCGTCGTGGTCGAGGACGCGATGTAACCATTCGCGCCGCAGCTCGCGATCGTGCACGCGCGAAATGAAGGCGGCGTCCTTACGCGGCACCGCCGACTGATAGCAATAGCGGTTGAGCGCCCAGGCCTGCACCTGGCCTTTGTTCAGCTTGCCGCCGTGCAGCATGTGATGGAAGGGATGCAGGTCGTGATAGCGCTCGGGGCCGACGGCGCGGATCGCCGCCTCGAATTCGGCGACCGGCATCGGCGGCTCGTTGCCCCGCATCTCGGCGCCCTTCTTTTCCATGCTGAGCGTACTCATAGGCGAACCTCCATACCGTCGTAGCCGACTTCCCAGCCCGCGGCCTCGACATACTTGCGGGCTTCGGATGTTTCGTCGAGGGCCGGATTGGAATTATTGATATGGACGTATACGCGCCGCTTGATGCCGAGGGGTTTCATGGCCTCGACCGAGCCCTCCGGTCCCGACATCGAGATATGGCCCATGCGCTTGCCCGTCTTGTCGAGCAGGCCCTGGGTCAGCATTTCGTCGTCGGTGAACAGCGTGCCGTCGAAGAAGAGGAGGTCCGCGCCCTTGATGCGCTCGGCCAGCGGCGTATCGACTTCGGCGCATCCGGGAACGTAGAAGAACGTCTTGCCGTGGCGTTCGTCCTTGATTTCGAGGCCGATGGTGTCGCCGTCGCGGCTGCCGAAGTTGTCGCTGGTGCTGCCTTTCTCCAGGAACAGCGCGATCTTGCCCGGAACCGCGAAAGCGTTGACGGAAAGGTCGAGATCGATGCCGTCGCCGGAGAGCCGCGTCGTCTTGCCGAGGGGCAGAGAGATGCGCGGAATGATGTCTCGGGCGCACACCTCGAAAATCGAATTGCTATTGATCGTGTTCAGCACCTGCTCGGAGCCGTAGATCGAATAGGGCTGGCGCTCGCGCAGATGGGTGAGCCCGACGATGTGATCGACGTCGGCGTTCGTCAGCACGGCTGCCTTGATCGGGCTGTTGCGTTTGGGCCCGGTCTTTACCGGATGCAGCTCGGGCGTCTCGGCGATTTGCTGGCGAAGATCGGGCGAGGCGTTGAGGAGAACCCAGTTCGTGCCATCGGAAGAAATCGCCAGCGAGGACTGCGTGCGCGCACGATAGCCGGGCTTGCCGGCGCGGACGTTGGCGGAATGCGTGCCGTTGCAGTTCCACTGCGGGAAACCGCCGCCCGCACCGGAGCCGAGAATTTTGATGATCATCGAGGGTGCCGCAAATTGGGCGCGCCGGCGCCGA
This sequence comes from uncultured Alphaproteobacteria bacterium, assembly GCA_963732525.1. Classification (GTDB taxonomy): domain Bacteria; phylum Pseudomonadota; class Alphaproteobacteria; order Rhizobiales; family Hyphomicrobiaceae; genus Hyphomicrobium_B. Next base: position 87,726 of record CAVSZX010000017.1, on the reverse strand, counting down.
TAGCCACTATTCGCCGGGTTCTGGAAATGGTTGCGGCGGCCGATGAAGCCATCGACCGCCGCACCGGAAACTCACGAGTCGTGAGTCCGAGACGCTTCATCAATTAGATGATGTCGATCTCAGCCGGGAGGTAGCTCGTCACTTCGAGACCAACTTCCTGCTCACGAACTTCAGGCTTCGTCCAGATCTTCATAATTTCCTCCAAAGTTCAGTCACTAGCTTCCAAATGCGCAGACCCCATTTACCCTTGTTCAGGGTAAGGGGCCCACCCTACTGGAGCAGGCACATTCGTTTGTCGATGTGCCGTTCCAGTCTATCTGCGGATCGGAAGTGGTGTGTCAAGTCCGGACCGCGTCGAGGCGGTATAGATCACGACGGGTCCTCCTGCGGCAATACAATCCGTTTCACGACTGCGTGTGTAAGTGTGTGCGCCGCTTATGTTATTTTGTATCGTTACAGTTCGCTCTGGCGCTCCTAATGGTTGACGACGAGGTGGCGACGTTCTCGTTGCAACGCAATGATGATCCGTTGTCAAACGATTGATCCAAGCAGGCGAAGCCGCGCCGGTGCCAGGATCGGGCACGATGCAGTTCGAAGTCGGGCGCTATGTTAGCTTTCGGTCTTTGGGTATGAAGTTGCCGGTATTTGGCCTATTATGGAATAATGTACTATTTGTTTCGACATCACGGCTGTGTTAGAGAAAAATAATCCCGAAGAGGCTATACTGCTCGGGTTGGAAAGGCCTCGGGCTTGCATATCGCCAAGCGACGATGACCGCAACGCGAGGCCGACAATTTCTGTTGAAGTCGGTTCCGTTTGAAGTCAGTTCCACTCGGCCCTGCACTTCGAGTATCGAGACAGCAGCGAAAGACACGTTCAAGACCGGATCGAGATCCGATCACGGCCCGACGGAGACCCTGAGTGACTACGATCCCCCTGTTACCCAAGAATGCGCCGTTCTCGGCGGAGGATATCGATGCGCTGAACAAGGTCGTCTCGCGCACGACGCCTTCGCAGAGGAGTTGGCTCGCAGGTTTCTTCGCCGGCTTCGAGGCGGCGCAAGGCGGTGCCGATCGCGCAACCCGTTCAGGCGCAGAAACCGCGCGCGCCCCTCACCATCCTTTATGCGAGCGAGAGCGGCAACGCCGAGACGCTGGCGCTGAAGGCCAAGAAGACGGCGCAGAAGCATGGCCTCGACGCCAAGGTCTTCGACTTCGCCGACGCCAATTTCGATCTCCTCGCCAAGGCCAAGAACATCGTCGTCTACGCCGCGACCTGGGGCGAGGGTGATCCGCCGAGCCGCGCTGTAGATTTCTACCAGTCCTTGATGAGCGACAAGGCTCCGCGCCTCGACGGCGTGCGCTTTGCCGTGCTCGCGCTCGGCGACACGGCCTACGCGCAGTTCTGCGAGACAGGCAAGAAGATCGATGCGCGTCTCGAAGCGCTGGGCGCCACCCGCGCCGCGCCGCGAGTCGATCTGCGATCTCGATTACGCCAAGAAGGCCAATGCCTGGACCGAAGAGACATTCGCCAAGCTTGCGCCTGCGGACGCGAACGCCGGCGCGACGGTCGTGCATGTCGATTTCAAATCGGGTGCTACGCAGGCCGAGGATGACGACGAACCACGCTTTTCCGCTGAAAATCCGCTGGAAGCCGAAATCGCAACTCTCATCAACCTGAACGGCACCGGCTCGACGCGGGAAACGCTGCACGTCGAGTTCGCCTCGGAAGAAGCAGGCTTCACCTATCAGCCGGGCGATGCTATCGGCGTCGTCGCCGAGAACGACCCCGAACTTGTTGATCAGCTGCTGCAGGCGACTGGCCTTTCCTCCGACGCGCCGCTGCTGTTGAAAATCCAGAAAGGCTACGACGTCACGACGCTGTCGAAATCGCTGGTCGAGACTTACGCCAAGACGACAGGCCGGGCCGACGTCAGGAAACTGCTTGAAGGCGATGCCTACGCCAAATTCTCCTCCGACCGGCAACTCGTGGATCTGTTCGAGACCTACAAGGAAAAGCTCACGGGCGAGCAGCTTCTCTCCCTGCTGCGTCCGCTCCCGGGCCGGCTCTACTCGGTGGCCTCAAGCCAGAAGGCGCACGCGAACGAAGCGCATCTTCTCGTCGGTGTCGTGCGCTGGGATAGCCACGGCCATAAACGCAAAGGCGTCGCCTCGACCTTCCTCGCCGACCGGCGCAAATCGGGCGGAACGGCGCGTATCTATGTGAAGCCGAACCGGCACTTCCGTTTGCCCGAGGACGGCAATCGTCCGATCATCATGATCGGCGCTGGAACCGGCGTCGCGCCCTATCGCGGCTTCATCGAGGAACGCGTCGAAACAGGCGCTCGAGGAAAGTGCTGGCTGTTCTTCGGCGAGCGCAACTACACCAACGACTTTCTCTATCAGCTCGAATGGCAGGATCATCTCGCCGCCGGCGCGCTCTCCAGTATAGACGTCGCCTTCTCGCGCGATCAGCCGGAAAAGAACTACGTCCAGCATCGCCTGTGGGAACGCCGCGCCGAAATCGCGACCTGGATTGCGGACGGCGCCCACCTTTACGTCTGCGGCGACGAACAGGGCATGGCCAAGGACGTCGACGCCACGCTGGTCAAGATCCTGAGCGAAAGCGCCAAGGGTGACGAAGACGCCGGCCGCGCCAAGCTCAAGGACCTGAGCAAGGCGGGGCGCTATCAGAGAGACGTGTATTGAATGACTCCCTCTCCCCATTCCGCTTGGCTTGGAATGGGGAGAGGGTCGGGGCGAGGGGCAGCCGCTTGCACCGAACGTGTGCTGCCCCTCACCCTAACCCTCTCCCCGTGAAGGACGGGGAGAGGGAACAGAAGCAGGACCACCGCCATGACCGACGACAAACGCGCCCGCAACGAGATCATCAAGGAACAGAGCCGGCAGTTGCGCGGCACGCTGGCCGAGGGCTTGAAGGATGTCTCGACCGGCAACATCGCCGAGGACGATCATCAGCTGATCAAATTCCACGGCTCCTACATCCAGGACGACCGTGACGTGCGCGGCGAGCGGGCCAAAAAAAGCTCGAGAAGGCCTTTTCGTTCATGCTGCGCTTGCGCATCCCGGGCGGCGTGCTCAACGCCAAGCAGTGGATCGCGCTCGACGATATCGCCTCCACCTACGCCAACGGTACGCTGCGCCTGACGACGCGCGAAACCTTCCAGTACCACGGCGTCATCAAGTCGAACCTGCGACGCACCATGCAGGCGATCAACGCCGCGGCGCTCGATACCATCGCGGCCTGCGGCGACGTCAACCGCAACGTCATGACGGCGTCGAACCCGCATCTTTCGAAGGCCCACAAGGCCGCCTACGATCTGGGTGTCGCCATCAGCGCGCAACTGCTGCCGAAAACCGGCGCCTATCACGAGATCTGGCTGGATGGCGAAAAAGTCGAGGACGCGACGCGCCCCGCCAAGACCGATGAAGAGCCGCTCTACGGCGTCCATTACCTGCCGCGCAAGTTCAAGACCGTCATCGCCGTGCCACCCGACAACGACGTCGACATCTTCGCCCACGATCTCGGCTACATCGCGATTGTCGAAAAGGGCGAAATCATCGGCTGGAACGTCACGATCGGCGGCGGCATGGGCATGACGCACGGCGACCTCAACACGTTTCCCCGCACCGCCGACATGCTCGGCTTCGTGACGCCGCAACAAGCGATCAAGATCGCGGAATGCGTGCTCACCACCCAGCGCGACTGGGGAAATCGCGAAAACCGGGCGCGCGCGCGCTTGAAGTACACGATCGAGGATCGCGGCCTCGACGCCTTCCGCGCCGAAGTCGAGAAGCGCGCCGGTTTCAAATTCGCCAAGCCTAAGCCGTTCAAGTTCTCGTCCACGGGTGATCGCCTCGGCTGGCAGCAGGGCGAAGACAAGAATTGGAACCTGACTCTTTTCGTCGAGAACGGACGCATCAAGGATCTGCCCGGCTGGTCGTTGAAAAAGGCGCTGCGCGAGATCGCGGACGCCGGCATCTGCGAGTTCGTGGCCACGGCCAACCAGAACGTCACCATGGCCAAGGTCTCGGCCAAGGGCAAAGCCAAGACTGAGGAGATCCTGAAGAAGCACGGCGTCGCAACGGAAGTCTCTTCGCGCCTGCGCGCCAACTCCATGGCCTGCGTGGCGCTACCGACCTGCGGCCTCGCACTGGCCGAGAGCGAGCGCTTCCTGCCTGAACTCATCACGGCACTGGAAGAGGGGATCGAGAAGGCGGGCTTGCGCAACGACGACATCGTCATCCGCATGACCGGCTGCCCCAACGGCTGCGCCCGGCCTTATCTCGCCGAAATCGGTCTCGTCGGCCGCAATCCCGGTCTCTACAACCTCTACCTCGGCGCCGCATTCGATGGTTCAAGGCTCAACAAGCTCTATGCCCAGGACGTCAATAAGGAGAAGATCCTCGCGCTCCTCGAACCGATGTTCCTGGCTTACGCCAAGAAGCGGAAAGAGGGTGAGCGCTTCGGCGACTTCACCATCCGCGCCGGCTACGTCAAAGCCACGCTCGCCGGCAATCAGTTCCATAGCGACGTGAAGCTGGCGTAGGCTCGGCAATCGGCATCAGGCGGCCGCGTAGGGCGCATTAGCTTCGTGCCTTGCACTTGCACGAAGCGTAATGCGCCGGATGGATGCGGGCACTGGCGCGTGAGGCTTGGTGCATTACGCCGCGAGGGCAGGACGCGGCTAATGCACGTTTCTTCGATTTGCGGGCTACGGGGGCTACAGCACACTTTACGCTGGTTCCCCAAACCGCGATGCGGCAAGGGCCGCACGCGGGTTGAGGATGACGGGAGGGGGTTGAGGTGGCGTTGGAGCGTGGCTCGGTGCAATACGCCGCGCCGCGCAGGCGGCCAACGCGAGGACACGTGCAGCGCGCGGCTATTCCGGCCTACGGTTCTTCGCGGTGCGGGCTACGGGGGCTACGCGGGGCTCGCCTCGCCATGAACCACAACCCGCCCCCCTCCAGGACCGCTGACATGACAGCGGTGCAAAGTGCCAGAAGACAGATCGAAACATTTGCAAGTGTTGAATAGGTCAACATTTGAGGTGAATCCGCGAACAGAATACCAATAAATGCGACTCCGCTGAGCCGAAGTACGACGCTATTCAGCAATGCGTTAAGCCCACCTGCCACTGATCGCATCATTAGATAAGGCCAAGAACTGGCTGCGACGGATTTGTATAGCCAATATGCCGGTAGCGCAGCTGCGACGGCTGCCCAAAAAGCAGAGTAGGCAATCATCACCCCAAAGTTTTGGTCTGCCAATGACGAAAATGGATAGGAAATTGAGTCGTGCGACACGGAGTAAGTAGCCTTGAAGGCAGCACCAGCCATAACAACTCCGAACAAATTCACGGCGGGCCAGGTATACCAAGCTGCGCGGCCTTGTGGCAGCTGGCCTCTTATGATCAACCACTCACAATAGTGGGACAAGAGGTTCGACCCAAGCGTCTCGAGAAATAGAATAAATTGTAGAACACTGGCCAAATTATTGCGTAGTCCGTGTTTGGCGAAACTGGCCGCGGTCAGCGCGAGAGATAGAACTACGAGTGCGGCAGTGGAGCGCGCAAGTACGAAGTGCCGCCAATCCCTGCCGTCAAAGCGGAAAATATCGCGGCGTTCGTGGGCGGGTGACATAACTTTCAATTCCGATAATGCGAATTGCTTCAGAATTGACAATGTCACACCCCCAGCTCTGCTGCCATCAACCCCTTCATCCACCCTTCATGCACTTGCCGAAGTTCGGCGAGGGGGAGGGCCGTCTCGCCTTTGAGGGCGATGGAGGGCGGCGGGGCGGGGGCGCGAGGCGCCCCCGCATAAGTGCTGGAGGCACGCGTGGCGGTATTGTGCGAGCCGGTGGCGCCAGCGGCATCATCGTGCGGGTCTGACGCCGCCTCCGCCAGCACCGTCCGCCCGACGATCCGCGCCGGAAGCTGCAACAGCCGGGCGCGCTCGACGACTTCTTCGGCTTTCGCCGGCGTCACCTCGACGACGTAGCGGCCCTGGTCCTCGCCGAACCAGATGGCGTGCGCGGGCAGCTTGCCTTCATACGGGAACAGCTCGACGCCGACGCCCGCCGCTTCGCGCGAACCGCCGTGCTGGCCGCCGGCTAAGCGCCATCTCGGCAATCGCGACGAGAAGCCCGCCGTCGGAGCAGTCGTGCACCGAGAGCGCGTGGCCTTCGCGGATCAGCGCGCGCACCAGACGCCCGGCCTTGATCTCGTCGTCGAGATCGACCGGCGGCGGCGCGCCTTCGAATTTTCCCGTGGCGTGGTTCTGATAGAGCGACTGGCCGAGGTGGCCTTCCTCCTTGCCGATCACGACGAGCATGGTGGCGTCGCCGTGCGGACCCAACCCCTTCAAGCCGATGCCGGCGATTCTTGTCCGAATCGGGAATGAGGCCGACGCCGCCGATGGCGGGCGTCGGCGGAATGCCGACGCCGTTGGTTTCGTTGTAGAGCGAGACGTTGCCGGAGACGACGGGATAGGAGAGCGCGGTGCAGGCTTCGCCCATGCCGCGCACGCTCGCCACGAACTGCCCCATGATCTCGGGGCGCTCGGGGTTGGCGAAGTTCATGTTGTCGGTGATGGCGAGCGGATCGGCGCCGACGCAGGTGAGGTTGCGCCAGGTCTCGACCACGGCCTGCTTGGTGCCCATCTCGGGGTCCGCGAGCACGTAGCGCGGCGTCACATCGCAGGCGACGGCGATGGCCTTTTTCGTGCCGTGCACGCGCACGACGCCCGCATCGCCGCCGGGGCGGCCGAATGGTGTCGCCCATGACCATGTGGTCGTACTGCTCCCAGATCCAGCGGCGCGAGGCCAGCGCGTGGCCGCCCATCATGTCCTTGAGCGTCGCCGAGAATGGAGTTCGGCGCCGGCACCCACTCGGGAAGAATGGTCGCGCGGCTTCTTCGGCTCGACCCAGGGGCGCTCGTACATGGGCGCGGAGTTGGCGAGCACGGGCACGGGCAGATCGGCTTCGACCTTGCCCTTGTGCTTGATGACCATGCGGCCGGTGTCGGTCGTGATGCCGATGACGGCGAAGTCGAGGCCCCATTTCTGGATGATCGCCTGGGCTTCGCGCCTCGCGGCCGGGCTTCAGCATCATGAGCATGCGCTCTTGTGATTCCGACAGCATCATCTCGTAGGCGGTCATGTTGGCTTCGCGCTGGGGCACGAGGTCGAGATTCAATTCGATGCCGACGCCGCCCTTGTCCGCCATTTCCGAGGTGGAGGAGGTGAGGCCCGCGGCGCCCATGTCCTGAATGGCGATGATGCAGTCGGTCGCCATCAATTCGAGGCAGGCTTCGATCAGCAGCTTTTCGGTGAAGGGATCGCCGACCTGCACGGTCGGGCGCTTCTCATCCGACTTGTCGTCGAATTCGGCCGACGCCATGGTGGCGCCGTGGATGCCGTCGCGGCCCGTCTTCGAGCCGACGTAGACGACGGGGAGGCCGACGCCCTTGGCGGCGGAATAGAAAATCTTGTCCTTCTTCGCGAGGCCGACGCACATGGCGTTGACCAGGATGTTGTTGTTGTAGCCGGCGTCGAAGTTGGTTTCGCCGCCGATTGTCGGCACGCCCGTGCAGTTGCCGTAATGCGCGATGCCGGCGACGACGCCGCCGAGGAGATGGCGGGTCTTGGGGTGATCGGGTGCGCCGAACCGAGCGCGTTCATGTTGGCGACGGGGCGGGCGCCCATCGTGAAGACGTCGCGCATGATGCCGCCGACGCCGGTCGCCGCGCCTTGAAAGGGTTCGATGTAGGAGGGGTGGTTGTGGCTCTCCATCTTGAAGACGACGGCATCGTCGTCGCCGAGATCGACGACGCCGGCGTTCTCGCCCGGACCCTGGATGACCTGCGGGCCGCTCGTCGGCAGCGTCTTCAGCCAGACGCGCGAAGATTTGTACGAGCAGTGCTCGCTCCACATCACCGAGAAGATGCCGAGTTCGCAGATGCGGGGCTCGCGGCCGAGGATCTCGAGGAGCCGCTTGTACTCGTCGGGCTTCAGGCCGTGCTCGGCGACGATTTCGGGGGTGATTTTGGGGGCGGATTTGGTGGCCATATCCCGCTCGTGTCGGATCGGATTCGGGCTTTGGCGTGCTTATAGCGGCGGCGTCCGGCCTTGTCCCCGATTGCCGCCGGCCCGCTCTCTTATCCCCTAGAAGGGCGCACGGTGAGGGGCGTCCGCCCCGGAAACCGCTCTTCGAAGTGCGGCGTGCACATGACACTCCTACCCACTTGGGCTGTGACCATACCGCGCTGCAGCAAACGCATTCCGGAAATGCATAGCTAGGTATTCCCCGTGCTCAGTCATGGGGTTATGTACTGCCCTCGAAGCCGTCGTCATGCCCGGACAATTCTGCGAGGGTTTGAATGGCGGCCCAATGGATAAGGAGGCCCTTTCCATGAAAGTTGTTTCTTCACGTTCCGCCATCCTCGCACTTGCGGCCCTCGGCATCGTCCAAGGGGCGCTTCCGGCATCAGCCGGCGAGCGGGATACGACCCGCATCGCGCCGCTGAGAGGCGCCAGCCTCGATCTCGGCACGAAGAACGCGGTGGCGTATTTCGTTCAGGAAAATGGCGCTTGCAACGTCACGGTCACTATGGCCGAGGCCTTCCCGCTGAACCCGGCCGAATTCCCGACCGGCACGCGCGTGACGATGAACGTCGCGCCCGGAACGTCCTCGCGCATCGACACGGCGGAGGGCACGGCCCTCAACATGACGTGCGCCCAGGGTGCGTCATCGCTGACGCTCCACACGTTCGAGCGGACGGCCTATAGTGCACCGCAGCAAAACTACTGATTGCAGCGCCGCCAAGTCCACGCTTGAAGGCCATACAACACGGGAGGAGCCGCCAGGTTCCTCCCGCTTTTCTTCCACAAGGTGCTGGAATAGTGCGGTAATACGCGCGTATCGCCGGCATTTCGAGCGGCAAAGTCTTAGCTATGCAATTTTCGACTATCGACTTTGCGCGCTGCAACCTTCTCTTAACGCGGCGGGTGTAATATCTACACCGTAGAAATCAACCAACCGAGGGGACGGGCCCCTCTCTCATCAGCCCTGGAAACGGTGGCCGGCGGGACAACAACCGGAACGCAAAAACCAAAGGTGATATCATGAAGGCCATTGTATTCGCTCTGCTCCAGTCGCTGACGCCGGCCCCGGTCCGTCACGGTGACAAGCGTCGCGACGCCCGCTGAGTTGGCGGCGTTCGACTGCCAAGTTTCGACTGAAACGAACGGAAAAAGAGGGGCCTCGCGGCCCCTTTTCTATTTTCCGTGCCTCGCCTGGCTCCTGCGCACCTTTCACGTCGCCAATCATTCGTTGTCCGATGCGAGGACCGTGGTGTCGTCACAACATCGCCCGCCCGGCTGCGATGACAAGAACGTCAGTTGCAACATCCCGATACGACCGGTGTGCCGTCGACGGCGTCGCACGCGGTCCTTCGGACAATTTGCTGCCGTGCCTCAGGACCTTTCGATTGACTGCACTTTAGTAGGAGAGCACGGTTCAATGCGTCCCGCGGAGCCACGGCAAGGCCGGACGATAATGGCCAAGGCGAACATGCGGGCCTATGGAGGAAACCGCATGAGTCATTCTCAGGACGACGGAGCGCGTACGCCGCGGCGTGGCGCTCGCACTAGCAGGGGTGGCCGGTTCGGCCGCTGTTGCCGAAGAAGAGGTCAAGAACGCGAAAGCTGCCGCAGGAGCCGCTGCGCCCGCCGCCGCCGTCTCGCAAGACATGTTGAACGCCGCCGGCAGGGACGCCAACAACTTCCTGCACACCAACGGCAACTACGATCAGACGCGGTATCACCCCGCCAAGCAGATCAACACCGGCAACGTCGGCAAGACTTCGCGTCGCCTGGATCTTCCAGACGGAAGTGAAAGAGTCGATGGAAACGTCGCCCATCGTCGTCAACGGCGTCATGTACGTCACGACCTCGTTCAGCCACGTCTATGCGTTGAACGCCAAGACCGGTGAAGTGTATTGGCACTACAAGCACAAGATGGGCCCCGTCACGACCTATTGCTGCGGCCCGAACAACCGCGGCGTCGCGGTTGGCGACGACAAAGTGTTCCTCGCAACGCTCGACGCCAAGTTGCTGGCGCTCGACGCGAAAACCGGCAGCGTGCTGTGGACCTCCGACGTCGGCGATCCCGAGAAGGGCTATTCCGAAACGATGGCGCCGACCTTCGTCAACGGCAAGGTGCTGATCGGCACAAACGGCGGCGAATACGGCATCCGCGGCTTCGTCAAAGCCTACAATGCCAAAGACGGCAAGATGCTCTGGCAGTTCGACACCATTCCAGAGAAGTCGGAAGGCGTGTGGGCCAAGAACGACGCGACGGGCCGCGATATGCATCGCGACATCGACGCCGAGAAAGCCGCGCTCGCCAAGCTCGGCGATCCCTACAAAACGCTCGGCGGCGGCGTCTGGCAGAACCCGGCGGTCGATCTTGAGACTCAACCGCATCTTCTTCGTGGTCGGCAACCCTTCGCCCGACCTCGACGGTTCGATCCGTCCCGGCGACAACCTCTACACCGACAGCCTCGTCTCGCTGGATCTGGAAACCGGCAAGTACGCCTGCCACTTCCAGTACATTGCCCATGACGTCTGGGACCTCGACGCGGTTTCGCCCGCCGATCCTGGTCACGGCGAAAGACAAGGACGGCAAGGACGTTCCCGCCGTCATCCACGGCGGCAAGACCGGCCACGTCTACGTCCACGACCGCAAAGACTGCAGCCTCATCCGCTTCTCGGACGCGATGGTGCCGCAGGAGAACATGTGGGTGCTGCCGACGAAGGAAGGCGCGCGCATGCTGCCCGGCGCCAACGGCGGCGTCGAATGGAGCCCGATGACGGTCAACCCGGATCTCGGCTTCACCTACGCGATCAACCTGCACCAGCCGATGACCTATCACGTCGAGAGTTCGCCCTACCCGGGCGGCAAGCTGTGGCTCGGCGGCGCCTTCAAGGTCATCCCCGGCGAAGCGCAAGTCGGGCAACGTGACGGCGGTGAACTACAACACCGGCAAGATCGCCTGGCAGGTGAAAACCCCGCAGCCGATGATCGGCGGCATCATGGCAACGGCCGGCGGCCTCGTCTTCACGGGCGAAGCCAACGGCTGGTTCCGCGCCTATGACGCCAAGGACGGCAAGGTGCTCTGGGGCTTCCAGGCCGGCGCCGGCGTCAACGCGCCGCCGTCGTCCTACACGGTCGACGGCAAGCAGTACGTCGTGGTCGCGGCCGGCGGCAACGCCCAGATCGACAGCAAGCGCGGCAACAACATCATCGCCTTCACAACCGATTGATCTTGCACGATTGCATGGCTGAAGCGATATCCCTAAACTGTCTGACACCTATTTGGGACGGGACCTTTGATAGGGTTCCGTCCTCATTCATGCTGCTGACAGCCTCAACGACACAGGACCGACGATGCTGCACGCTCTCCGCTCTGACGTCATTCGCGCCCGCCCCATCTCAGCGATGTCTTTGCTGCCGTGGCGGACCGCGGCCCGGGCCGAAGCCGACCCGATCGAGGAGAAAGCGGCCGTATGCGCCACCTGCCACGGCGAGAAGGGCGTGCCCGATCGACAAGCTGACGCCGAATATCTGGGGCCAGATGCGAGGGCTATCTCTATCTCCAGCTCCGGGACTTCAAGAGCGGGTGCGCGCAAGCACGAGATCATGAACGCCATCGTCGCCGACTTTCGAAAAGGAGGATATCCAGGCGCTGGCGGCCTATTTCACGGCCAAGCCCTGGCCCGATCTGCAGCAGCCTTCGGCGCCGAAAGACGTTGCCGGACAAAGCCGATCGCGGCCAACGTTTCGGTCGCCTGCACGGGATGTCATCTTGGCGGAATGGCAAGGGCGATGGAACCGTGCCGCGGCTTGCCGGGCAGCAGACGCGAGTATCTGGACAAGACGATTCAGGAATTGCGCGAGCGCACGCGCGGCAACAATCCCGGCATGTCGGATCTGATGAACGCCACGCCGGTCGATGATCTCGCGGCTCTGCGGAGTATCTGGCGGGCCTGCAGATCAGCGCGAGGGCGGGGAGCGGTTCGCGGTAGCATCGCGAATTCTGTCATCGCGGTTATGATCGGTCGCTCAAGGCGGGACTCTAACGCGTGTTCGCGAGCTCCGTCCGGATGGTTTCAAGGCTCGTCAGATCGGCGGCGGTCTTGCCCGCTTTGTCCTTCAAGCGTGACGTCGGCGCCGGCTTTGAGCAGCGCCTCGACGGCGGTCGTGTGGCCGAGTTCGGCGGCGATCATCAGTGCCGTCTTGCCGCGATCGTCGAGGTCGTCGAGATGCGCGCCCTTGGCGATCAGAAGTTCGATCGTCTCCTTGACGTCGGCGGCGCCCGCTTCCTCGGAATGCCCCGCCGCCCACATCAGCGCCGTCAGTCCGTGGCTCGCCGCGGCATTGACGTCGATGCCGTGATCGACGAGCAGCGCGACGACGGGCTTGAAACACGCGCCCCGCCGCATAGATCATCGCCGTCTTCCCCGTGGCATCGAGGGCGCGCGGGTCGGCGCCCTTGTCAAGCAGGACCTTCACGAGGTCGACGTTGCCCGTGTAAGCGGCGGCTCCGATCGGGGATATGCCGCTTCGTCCCGGCATGTTGGGTCGGCGCCGGCTGCGAGCAGAAGCTCGGCGACCGCGCGGCGCTCCTCTTCCGCCGCGAGGAAGAGGGCGGTCGAGGCTTCGAGATTGCGGGCGTTGACCGGCGCTTTGTGTTCGATGAAGAGTTTGACGAGGCCGGCGTGGCCATCCTGCGCCGCCTTGGCGAGCGGCATGTTGCCGAGCCCGTCGCGGGCTTCGAGCGAGGCGCCGTCGTCGAGCAGGGTCTTGGCCAGCGGTTCGCAGTCGTGCTTGGCGGCGGAAAACAGCAGCGCGTTACGCTCGACCGGAGCTCGCGGCCTCCTTGATCTGCAAGTAGCGCTGCTCGAGCGCCTGGCATTCGCGCACGTTGAGGGCCCGGCGGTCTCGAAGGGCCGCCCGCTCCCGTGAGCACTGCGAGGCCGAGAAGCAGGGCGAGGACGTGATGGACTTGGTCATGGGCCCATTAAAGGCAAACGGACCGCCGTTGGGAAGGCCCGAGCATGGTGAACCTGCGCGGTACCGTTGATGTCGCGCAGCGCATCCTACTCCTCGAGGCCCTCGGTCGCGTTGGAGCGGGCGTTGGGCCACCACAGTTGCTCTTTCACGCCGGCGAGCGGAAGTTGGCGATGAATGCCTGCGTCTTGGCGCTGAGCAGATATTTGACGAAGGCTTCGGCGCCCGCCTGGTTCGTGCCCGTAATCTTGGCCGGGTTGACGACGATCGCCGCCATGATGCGCTGGAGCACGGGTCGTTGGAGACCATGATCTCCATCTCGGAAGAATGCTTGGAGAGGTACTTGAGGAACGGCAGCGCCCCCCAGATGACGTAGCCCTTGTTGTCCTCGGCGAGGCCGACGGCGCGGCCCTTGGAGGCCTGATGCTCGAGATACCAGTCGCCCTTCTGAGGTTCGCCGGCGCCGTGCCAGAGGATCTGCGTCAGGTAGTCGACGCCGGGCAGGTCGTTGGCGACGAAAGGCGCCTTGGCGGCGGCGATTTTGCGCGAAGGCCTGCGACGCGCTCGTCGAGGCCCTTGATGCCGGCGGGATCGCTTCTGTGGCCGGCGATGACGAGCTGGTTGGAAAAGACCATGCGCGGCCAGAGCCCGAAGCCGTCGAGGACGAAGCGCTCCACGTCCGGCTTGCCGTAATGCGAGATGACGAGATCGGCTTCGCCCGCGCGGGCCTTTTCGTAAACGTCGCTGCCCGAATAGATCTCGAGGTGCAGCCCGCCCGATTTCTCGAAGTCGGCGGCGAGCGCGTCGATGAGGCCGCTCATCTTCGGCGTGTTGACGACGGCGAGGCGGAGGATTTTGTCGTCGGCGTGCGCGGCGGGTCCGGCGAGGGCGAGGAGCCCTATCAGCGCGGCGAAGAGGGCTTGGATGTTACGCATTACGATACCTTGCATTTCAGTTTGGCACTCACGCCGCTTCCAGGACGCTCAGCAGCGCACTCTCGAACACGCGCCGCCCGTCGGTGCCGCCGAGCGCTGCTTCGTAGATGCGTTCGGGATGCGGCATCATGCCGAGCACGCGGCCGGTGTCGTCGCAGATGCCGGCGATGTTGCGCTGGGCGCCGTTGGGGCAGGTCGCGGGCGAAACCTTGCCGCCTTCATCGCAGTAGCGGAAGACGACGCGGCCCTCGTCCTCGAGCGTGTTGAGCGTATCCTTGTCGGCGAAGTAGTTGCCTTCGCCGTGCGCGATCGGCACCTTGATGACCTCGCCGCGGCGGTAGGTGCGGGTGTAGAAGCTCTGGTCGTTCTCGACCTTGAGGAAGACATCGCGGCAGATGAAGTGCAGCGAGGCGTTGCGCATCAAGGCGCCGGGGAGCAGGCCCGCTTTCGCACAGGATCTGGAAGCCGTTGCAGATGCCGAGCACTGGCGTGCCGGCCTTGGCCTTGGCGACGACGTCCTTCATGACGGCGGAGTGCGCCGCCATGGCGCCGCAGCGGAGATAGTCGCCGTAGGAGAAGCCGCCGGGCAGCACGATCAGGTCGGACGAGGGGACGCTCGCGTCGCCATGCCAGACCATCTTCGGCGCGAAGCCGGTGATCTGCTCGATCGCCGTCTTGACGTCGCGATCGCAGTTGGAGCCGGGGAAGACGATGACGGAAGCGCGGAGCATGGATGTTCTCCTATTCCCCTCCCCCTCGTGCGGAGGGGTTAGGGGTGGGGGGAATCCCGAGCCATGGGTGGCAAGGAATCCGTGACTTTCGAAGACCGGGATTACCCCCCTCCCGGCCCTCCCCCACAAGGGGGGAGGGGTCAGCAACTCACGGCAAATCGAGCGGCCCAGGTATGCGGCCGCGGCACGTGATCGGTGAGCCAGACGCCGTTTTCGGAGAGATGGAAGGCCAATCCGTTTGCATGCATGGCGCCCGAGGCGATCTGCAGGATGACGAGGGTGCCGCTGGCGGCGGCTGCCGACGATCTTGGCGGTTGCCGATGTCGGGCGAGAGGTGGACGTGGGTGCGGGCGCGCTTGAGCAGACCCTCGCGGCGATGTGTTCCCAGGCGGCTAGTGTCGTGCCGTGGAAGAGGGTTTCGGGCGGCGCGCGTGGCTCAAGAGCCGAGATCAACGTCGAGGCTGTGGCCCTGTGCGGCGCGGATGCGATTGCCCTCGATCACGTAGCGGCCTTTGGCGTCGCGCGCGACGATGGCGAGCACGTCGGCGCGGCTGACGGCGAATTTTTCTTCGAGGCCGGCGCAGAGCCATCGAGATCGATCCAGCCGGCGCCGTCCATGCGTCGAGCCCAAGCGCCTCGGGTTCGTGGCGCAGCAGCAGCGACATGAATTTCCGAGACGGTCTTCTCGCGCTTGGTGTCCGATCCCTTACTTGCTAAGTGTGAAATAGGCGGCCGATGCGGCGGCGGCCAGCGGGATCAGGATGAAGATGGCGGCCTTGATCGCCAAGAAGCGGATGCGCGTTGGCTCCGTCGCTGCGCTCGTGGCGGGCTCGAAGACCTCGCCAGGTTATGTCCATCACCCAGACCGTCAGCCCGATCTCGTAGGAATAATTCTCGATCACGGTGTTCGCCAGCAGGTCCTTGCACATCTGCTCGACGATGGCCCTGGCCTTGGCGGGGTCGGTCTCTTTCAGATCGACCTCGATGTACTTGCCCTGGCGCACGTCGCCGACGCCGGAAATGCCGAGGCCCTTGACGGCCCCCTCGATGGCCTTGCCCTGCGGGTCGAGGACGCCGTTTTTCAGGGTGATCTTGATGCGGGCTTTCATGTGGGCTTCGCCAGTGGCACTCACGGGGAGAGGGCTTGGGTGAGAGGCAGCGGCAGCTCAGGACAGCGGCTGCCTGACCTCAGCCTACTCCCCTGACTCGCCACTCATGCCGTTCGTTCTCAGTTCGGCTTGCCGTTGACCGGACTGGTCGTCACCGGGTTCGAGGCGACGAGCACGGGGCCGGCGCCCTTGGGCGGGCGGTGCTCGGCCAGCACGCCGAGGCGCTTCGCCACTTCCTGGTAGGCCTCGAGCACGCCGCCGAGGTCGCGGCGGAAACGGTCCTTGTCGAGCTTGTCGCCCGACGTGATGTCCCACAGCCGGCAGCAGTCCGGGCTGATCTCGTCGGCCAGGATGATGCGCACGTTGTCGTTCTCGTAGTGGCGGCCGAACTCGATCTTGAAGTCGACGAGGCGGATGCCGATGCCGAGGAACAGGCCGACGAGGAAGTCGTTGATGCGCAGCGCCAGCTGCATGATCTCGTCGATTTCCTGCGGCGTCGCCCAGCCGAACGCCGTGATGTGCTCTTCCGAGACCATCGGGTCGTTCAAGGCGTCGTTCTTGTAATAGAACTCGATGATCGAACGCGGCAGCGCCGAGCCTTCCTCGAGCCCGAGGCGGGTCGAGAGCGAGCCGGCCGCGACGTTGCGCACGACGACCTCGAGCGGCACGATCTCGACTTCGCGGATCAGCTGCTCGCGCATGTTCATGCGCTTGATGAAGTGCGTCGGCACGCCGATCTCGTTCAGCTTCTGGAAGATGAACTCGCTGATGCGATTGTTGAGCACGCCCTTGCCTTCGATCAGCGCGTGCTTCTTCGCGTTGAAGGCGGTGGCGTCGTCTTTGAAATGTTGAATGAGCGTGCCGGGCTCTGGGCCCTCGTAGAGCACCTTGGCCTTGCCCTCGTAGATGCGACGACGCTTGTTCATTCCGGGTCCTCTGAGGATCAACGCTCAACTCGCTTCTGTGTATCTGCGGTATATTCGATGTCCGTGACAGGCGACATTCACCCCATTGATTTATAAACGCCTTTTCTTGGTTTTCTGGGGGTGGGGCGTGCGCCTGCACGCGGGCTCTGGCTAAACTTGAATCTAGCGGATGGGACCCCGATAAACAATGCAGACCATGAGCCGCAGCCCCCTTTGGGTAAAGGCGGATGGCAAGCCGTTGATTTGGCTTAAGAGGCGGGGTATCGCAAGCACTGAACAGCCGCCCGAGGCGGGCCGCAACTCGCCCTGAACGGGCGTCAATTGTGGCTACATCTTTAGGTTGAGGCAATTATGGCACGGCCGGAACCGGTCTTGCCGGGAGAAGTGGGAGAGGCGCTGCCATGACGACGTTCGATGATCGCGAGAAGGGCTACGAGAAGAAATTCGCGCACGATGCGGACCTGAAATTCAAGGCGGAGAGCCGGCGCAACAAGGCGCTGGCCGAATGGGCGGGCGCCAAGATGGGGCTCGTTGGCCCGGCGCTCGAGGACTACATCAAGGCCGTGCGCAAGGCCGACCTCGCCGAAAAGGGCGACGACGACGTGTTCGGCAAAGTGAAGGCCGACCTGGCGGCAAAGGGCGTGAACGTCGCCGACGCCGACATCCGCCAATTCATGGGCGAAGCGCTGGCCAAGGCGGTGCAGGAGATCGAGTCGAACAAGGGGTGAATGCCCCTAAGCATATTCGGTGCGCCATCACATTCCTTCCAAAGGCTGAAGGTGGACGAAGTTTCGTTCCCGCTTTGCAGGGTGATGTTTACAGTCCCCACATTGTTATTGGTGACCCGAAGCAACGTTGGGCTATACTGGGTCCAGGCAACGTCGTGACCGAGGACTATCTTGGCGTCTCGTTCCATGATGGACCCGCAGAGCTACCCCTTGGGCAGGAAGCGGCAGTCACTCTCACGCTGATGTACTATCCATACGAAGGATACGACAAGCTTACGGCGGGCACGACATTCACGCTCCGCGAAGGTCCCAGGGTTGTCGCATTCGGAAAGGTCGTGGAATGAACCGCCTCGAACGCATAGCACCGCTGATCGACGCCTTATCGGACGATGTCTTCGAGGATTTCGTCGATGCGGCCGTCTATGCAGCAGGAGATGAAACGGTTTATGCGACGCTGTCGGTAAACGAGCGTGCCAAGATCGACGAAGCGATCGCACGGCTCGATCAAGGCAAGGGTGTGTCTTACGCCAGCGTGAAGGCCCGGATTGCGGCCAAGCTCAAATCCGCTCAGGTGTGAGGCGCCGATGCGGATCGTATTCGATCCCGTTGCCGCTGAAGAACTCGCGTCCCAGATCGATTTTCTCATTGAGCGTCACGCGCACCAGGCGGCAGCGAGCCTCGCGGCGCGTTGCGACGCCTTTTTCGAGAATTTTCTAAGCCTTCATCCGCGCACCGGCAAATTCATCGCCGAGAAAGACATTTGGGAGACGTGGATGCCCGGAACGCGGCTTATTGTTTGGTAACGGGTCTCGAGGGACGAACTGCAAATCATTCGCATCTGGCATAGTGCGCAGGACCGTTCCTGAGCTCATGCCGCCGGCGTCACCCTGAAGGCCACTCTCGCGGCGAAAGACCTCAACGTCGCCGACGCTGAGTTCCGCCAATTCATGGGCGAAGCGCTGGCCAAGGCCGTGCAGGAGATCGAAGTTCGACAAGGGGGTGAGCGAGCCGTCAGTCACAATTGGTTTTCATCCAGCAGCGATCAATTTCCGGTCGAAGGCTCTTGGGCCTTCCAGCCGCGTGCGAGATTGATGGACATGTCCATTATTGCTCTCCAGTCCTTCAAATAGTCCGATAAGAACCAGACTTCGACCTGCAATTGCTCCTGAAGGGAGTAAGTGTAGCCAAAGCAAGAGGTGGGCGCCGTTCCGGCACGATCGTGCGGTATTAGATTGCATGAGATGAGCACGTCCGAGCCCCCGATGCTGCCGCCGCGGGAAGAGTATTCGACAATTCGCGGTTCGTGAATTTGTGAGGATTTTGCCAATCCGAACTCCTCGCCGATTGGGTGCCAAAATGGAGAGTCGGGCGTTACGTTTTCTGCTCCTTTCGTAAGGATCGTAAGGATCGCCGGGCGACGTTTCTCTTTGGGCTGATAGGAGTGGTTTGAGGAGGCGAACAACCACAATATGCCGTTCTGGGGACATAGGAAGGTCACCGATCTTCGGCTCTCGCAGATTATAAATCAATATTTCCTGACTATTGCGTCGCGTTGGCAACCCGTCTGGCATCCAGAACGAGAATGCGAGGTGAGGCGCGTTGCTCTCCTTTTCAGCGGTCGACTTCAGGACTCTGGAGCCGATGTACGCCACCGGAATTCGGAACAAGACCCCGTTCACGCGCCGTGAAACCGTTGCCTCAGGGGCGGCGTAGCAATCTGGTAGGCTCATGCGCTTATAGCTGCACGGAGCTGCGGCCTCTGGGTCGGTGGGGAAAAGGTAGAGAGTTGTCGCAAATACCAAGGACGCGGTTGGCAGCGTCAAGAACGCGCCCATCAACCAAAGAAATCCTGTGCGGTCCCACAAGCTTTGTTTGAGTATCACCCATGTGGGGCGGGTCTGGGTCGTTTGAAGGTTTCATTTCCAAGAGAGCGCCTCTCGATGGCGTTAATCCGCTTCGAATTCGATGCGGGGAAGCCCGCTCTGGCGAATTATTGATCCAAGTGTGCCACGGGCTACTTCAGCGTGATCTGGAACGACAACAGTCGTTGTTCCCGTGTCGTCGGCACTCTGCATGACGATGTGGCTGCCTTTCTGGCGGACTTGGCTGAACCCATGCGCAGCAAGGATCGCGCAAATCTGGCGGCCGCTGAGGACGCGCAGTTTACCCAACTGCAACCTCGATCTGGGTCACATAGATCTCGCCCCGTAACCGCCGCTTGATCTCCGTCAGCAGGTGCCGTCTCGAGGAGCAGCTCGATCGCCTCGGTCAGGTTGGCCCGGGCCTCAGCGACCGAGGCGCCCTGGCTCGCAACATCGAGTTCCGGGCAGTGGGCGACATAGATGCCGCCGTCGCGTTCGATGATGGCCGTGAACTGGCGGGTCATGGGTTTGGTTCCAAGCGTTGCGAAGTGGCAGTGTACATTTGCTGCCCCTCACCCCAACCCTCTCCCCATTGAGTGCAGGAATGGGGAGAGGGCCACCCCTCACCCCAACCCTTTCAAAAACTGCCCGAACGAGAGCAGGCCCTCGGGCCAGGGGCCGTGGCCGGAAGCGACGTTGATGTGGCCGGTTTCGCCGGCGTCGGTGAGCTTGGCGCCCCACTTGGCTGCCAGTGTCTCGGCGCGGGCGAAGACGCAATAGAGATCGTTGTTGGCGACGACAGATGCGCGGGAAAGGGGAGCTTGTTCACCGGCATTTCCGCGAAGCCGCCGTGGCCCTTTTTGGCGGCCAGCGCTCGCCGCCGGTGTCGGGCCAGAAGTGCGCGTAGTCGATGTCGGCGGGGGCAACGAGAAAGGCGCCGATGACGCCGGCGCGTTTGAGTTTTTCGGCGGCGAACACGACCGCCGGCACGCCGAGCGAATGCGCGACGACGACGACGGGCTGCGTCGCGCCGGAAGCGAACTTGGCGATTGTGTCGCCCCAGGTCTCGACGTCAGGGTTGTCCCAGTCGGCCTGGATGACGCGGCGCGCGGTTTTCATTTTCCTTTCCCAGCGGCTCTGCCAGTGCTCGGGGCCACTGTCCTGCCAGCCGGGAACGATGAGGATATCGACGTCGGAGATTTTCATGGGGGGTGAAATAGCGGAGAGGGGGCCGGAAGGGAAGGGCGGGGGCTCATAGGCTTCGCCCGGGTTTCGACATCTGCGTTTCGCTGATGTGCGGGGTCAGTGGGCCGCGCGGAAGTGATCGGCGAGCCGCACCGGGAGCGCGACGAGCAGAACCAGCACGATGGGGATCAGCCAAAAATCGAGCCAATCCGGCAAGCCGATACAGACTCCAGAATTCGGTCAACAGCAAAAGGCCCGACGTCGCGGTAGCAGCCGCGAGCGCAAGCGTTCGAGGCGCCACGCTCATGGCGCGGGTCAGGAAGAAATTCAGAGCGACGAGGAGCGCGAGCCCGCTCACCGTTCCGTATTGGAAAGGGAACGGACCCGACGAAGAAGTTTCCGCAACATTCTGAATTATCGTCGCGAGGCCGGAAACATATCCGTACGCCGTTTGGCGATAAGGGGCGGCCACAGCAGCGATTTTGCGAGTGTATGATTTGGCGCTTGAGGTGCGGCGGCTTGAATGGCGCGCGATATGGCAACGAGGGCCGCCACGGCAAAGACGAACCAAGCGACGCAGGCGATGGCTTGGAACTCGTGATGGCTCCGGTCGCGATGAGTTCCAGCGACGTCGCCGATACTTGTACGAATGAGGAGCCAACGTTGCCGCCGAAAGCAGCACCCAGACGCCGCTGCCGATGCCGTGCCGCGTGATCTGATCGGCGAGCCAGATCAGGAAAGCGGTCGCGGCGACGGTGGTTGCGATATAGCCAGCGCGAAATGCCCATCCCGGTTCCAGGACCAATGGCGTCGTCGAGTTGAGGGATTCGAGTGCGACGGCGATGCCGTAACCTTGGAAGGCTGCGATCAGCAATGTGACGCCGATCGCGACGTAGCCAAGCTCCGTATCGGGCGCTCGTTTGTGCCGGAAGCTCGCCATCCAATCCGGCGCCGCAAGCTTGAGCACCTCGAGCGGGATCAGAACGCTCAGAAGCGGGCTCAGTCCGAGCGCGAAAATCGACAGGCGCTCGAGCGCGTCGCGCATCGGTGGTCCTTCGAGAAGGGAGATGCCACCCCCGCGACGGAAACCCCCGGCGCCGGGATTTTGAGGCCGAGCCAAAAAATTGCGAGCGCTCCGAGCGTGACGGCGATGCGCCGCCAGGGCAGGCCGCCCAGGGGACCAGCGTGCGAGAGTGCTGAAGTCGGGTTCGCAGTCTGGTTGTCGTCGTTCATGGCGCCAATCTGGCCGAGCGTTCGCGACGAGGCAATGTCCGAAGTGAACTACCCCGCCATCGGCCGGAAGAACTTGATCAGCGCGTAGCCCGCATAGGCTCCGACGAGCGTGAGCGCCGACGGGCAGTAACGGCCAGGGGAGCGTCGCCCAAGCATGGAGGAGCCCTTCGACATAGGCCCAGAGCACGTACGCGGTCGCCGCGAGATACAACACGAAGGCGTTGACTGTCTGCCGGCGGCCATGCGGGTCGGGCGGATCGGTCGGATCGAGATATCGCGGCGCGACGATGCCGAGGTAGAGGGCCTGGGCGAGGGCCGAAAGTGTGAACAGGATGGCCGCGAGATCGACGCGCAAGGCGAGCGCCACGCCGCCCGCGAGGATGACGATGCCGGCGACGAGCATCCACAATGCGCGCGCCGTCTCGGCGGGCTTCGGCGCCGCGCCGCCGATGGCTGCGGTGGCGACGTCGATGAAGCGCGAAGCGATCCCTGCGCGCACCGCAACGACCCCGGCGAAGGCATAGAACGCGCCGACGAGGCGCAGCGCGACGTCGGTCAGATCGAGCGCCGCAATCGACGTCATTCGACCCTCTGCAGGGTCGAGGAAATCTCGCGCGTGTCGATGACGATCGGGTCCTCGATCAGGTGCGGATCAAGCGGCCAGTTCGGTGCAAGTAGGGAATTCTGAGTGCCTTTCTCCTCTCCCTTCGCCGCGTGCCAGCCTTTGCGACCCGGAACCTTGTCGATGGCGACGGGGTAGATCGTGAGGCGGTGGGCTTCGAACTTCATGCGCAGGAAATGCTTGTAGTCGCGGATGCCGAGCGCGCCGAAGGCATCGCCGCAGTGCATGTTGAGGAAGAAGGAGGTGAGCGTCCAGTAGAGCCCCATGATGAAGGCGCCGATCAGGCCGCCGATCAGGATGGACATGATCGAATAGCTGAGAAGGAAGCCGACACCCTGCCACATCTCGGTTGTACCGGAGGTGAGACCCAGTGCCCCGATGACGAGACCCGGAGCGGCGGCGAGCAGGAGGCTCGGGGCGAAGGCGACGAGGTTGACGAACAAAAGCGTATTCAGGTGGGCGAGGAAATGCACGCTGCCGAGCACGATTTTGCCGAGCAGGTTGAAGACGCCCTTGCCGAGATCGACGTAGTAGACGAGGCCGGCCCATAGCCCCAGCAGCATGAAGAAGAACGCCGGGTTCCGCGTCGCGGCGGCGATGACGCGTTCATAGGATATTGCGGCCCAGAAGGCATGCGAGAGGGCGGCGAAGACCTCCTTGAATTCGGCAGCACCCTTGGCGCCCGTTGCCGGCAACTCGAGAAGCTTCTTGTCGAGTTCGGGCGCCGAGGTCTGGAACACCCAGGCGTAGAGGAAATAGATGAAGCCGATGAACAGCGCAAAGCGCCGGTTGTGGAAGGGCAGGAGGAGGTTCTTGAGGCAGAGCAGCCGGCTCTTCGCCGGCGCCGGATAGATCGTTTGCGCCGTGCAGTCGAACTTCTTATAGCGCACGCGATGCTTGCGTTCCGGCGCCTTGTGCTTGCGGAACTTGGACTTGAATTTTTCGAATTTCGGATCTTTTGCCGGGCCATCCGTTGGCGCTGCCGGCGCGGCCTCTGTGGACGCCTGATCCAGCTTCGGCATGAAGACGCGGGCGATGGCGTCGTTGGGGGGACGCTGGTGGGGGAGATCGGCGAGGCCGAGGACCTTGGAATTCTCCGACGGGTGTTCGTCGTCTTCGGTGCCGGTGGCCCAATCGAGGCTGACGGACTTTTTCAGCTGGTGCGACGCGTGCGCAAAGGCGCCGCCGCCGCCGGAGGTGACGAACTGGATACCGAGGTCGGCATTGTAATAGCGGCTGTAGTGGTGCCAGTCGCCGGCGAGCATGGCGCAGACCTTGGCGCCGCGCTTGCGCGCCATCAGGTTGATCTCGTGCAGGTTGTCGTAGTTCTCGTGCAGCCAGCTCGGCTCCGCCAGGCAAAGCACGATCTTGTCGCCGGGCTTGGTGTAGTCGCCGACGATGTCGAAATAGTCGCGCTGGGGATCGTCCAGCGTGCCTTCGAGCTGGATGTCGGGACCCCAGATCCACCAGTCGTGCGGCAGTTTGATCGCGAAATAGCTGCGATGCTGCATGCTGCGCCAGCCGCCGATCTGGCGCCCGAGGCCGCCGGAAATGCGCGAGCGCGCGGCGGTGAAGAGGCTGGTGAAGGCGCCGAGCCCGTCATACCAGTCGTGGTTGCCGGGAATGACGAAGAGCTTGCGTTCGGGATCGTGCGTGCGGAAGGCCCAGGTATAGGGCTTCACCAGGCGCTCCTCGTATTCTTCCGCCGTCGCCTGCGGATAGGCCTGATCGCCGCCCATGACCAGGATGCGTCCGGCGTCGAGCGAGAGCGGCGGCTGCTCGGCCGTGGCCGGACGAACCGCGAGTTTTTCAGCCGCCATCAGGTGGCCATGGCGTAGGTGGATTCGAAGCCGTCGCCGAGATCGGCGATGTAGTCGATCCAGGCGGCGCCGCCGGCGTCGAGCGTGATGCGCTTGTCGGGGTCGGCAACGTGAGTGTTGGAATAGTCGTAGCGCAGAGCCAGGTCCTGCTCGGACGCGACGCGGTCGGAAGCGGCCTGCATCAGCCGCTGGTCGGCGTATTGGCCGATGGTGCCCGAGATCATGTCGCGGATGCCGATGCGGATCAGCAAGCCGGGATCGAACCAGTCGACCATCTGAGGCAATTGCCGCGCCCGCAACTTGGCGATGACGCGTTCAGCAAACACTTCCGACATGCAAAATTTACGCGACCCCGTGAGCCGGTCCCTACGCTACATTGCGAACTGAAATTGTTTCCCCAAGTGCTTCATTGGAGATGCCGGCCCCAGGCGTCAAGACTATCCGATTGCCCGAGGCCGGAGGCAATCGTTTTCGAGCCAGGGGAGGGGGCTTCAGGGCATTGAACGGCGAGTGTTGCAACCGTGCTCGACCGGCGGCGCGGGCGACGTGCCGGCGAATTGCGTCCGCCCGTGAGGTTTCCCCACTTCCGCGCCATTCCGGCAGCGCCCAACGGGGCTGGCGACGGCATCGGCCAATAGGAAAGCAGGGCCGTCCGGCCCTCCTGCTCCAGACCTCGCCGGAGCCGCCTCTGCTACAGCTGTTGGGCCGCTGCTTGTGACGTCTGTGCGGGATATCTCTGCGAAATTGCGCCGCGCTGCAGTGCCAGACGGCAGATTTGCTCATAGACGATGGTCGCGGCATTGAGCGCCGTCACGCCAGCGACGTCGTAAGGCGGGGCGACTTCGACGACGTCGAACCCTTTGATCGCCAGAGTGCCCGAGACGGCGCAGGATCTGCAACAGCTTGAGCGGTGTCAGGCCACCGGCGACGGGCGTACCGGTTCCGGGGGCGAAGGCGGGATCGAGGCAGTCGATGTCGACTGTGACGTAGCAGGCGCGCCCATGCGTTGCCCGTGCGATCTTCTCCGCAGTCTCTGCGGGCGTCGCCATATCCACCTCCTCGTTATCGAGAATGGTGATGCCCCGGCAATCGTCGACCCAGGTTCTGATGCCGATCTGTATGCTGTCTTCAGGCACGATGAGGCCGTCATCGATGGCGCGCGAAAACATGGTGCCGTGGTTCAGTTCCACGGGGTCGCCGGGGCCGCTCGACGAGCGCCAGGTATCGGTGTGGGCATCGAAATGCACCAGCGCCAGCGGGCCGAAGCGGCGAGCGTGTGCCTTGAGCAGCGGGTAGCTGACAAAGTGATCGCCGCCGAGACTGATGAGGAAGGCACCCGTATCGAGCACGCGGTCCGCCGCGGCCGTGATCGTATCGACAATCCGTTGCGGATGGCCGGGATCGAAGTTGACGTCGCCAAGATCGGCACAGGCAAGATACGCGAGGGGATCGAAGCCGCCGGGGTAGGCCTTGAGATCGCCCAGTGTCGCCGATGCGGCGCGGATCGCGGCCGGGGCAAAACGCGCGCCTGGGCGATTGGATGTTGCAAGATCGAAGGGAATACCGAGGATCGCCACATCGGCGCCCTCGGCGCTTTGCCGTCGCGGCACACGCAGGAAGGTGTTGCAGGTTGCAAACGTCTGCTCGGCGGCGATCGTGGATGAGGATAGGCTCTGGCACGGCTGCATGGCGCGCTCCATCTCGTTGTTACGAGATGTCGCCCGGCCGACATCCTTTTGAGGGGATCTCTTCCGGCGCGCTCGCCTTGCGTTACATCGCGAGGTGCGGCCGGTTGCTTCCGGTTACAAGCCGTGGCATTGGGCCACAAAGGCGTCCGGGGGTCAAGGGCAACGTGATGAAGCCTATTTCCGCCAGGTCACGACCGAGGTCACGGCGTAGTTGAAGACGGCGGCCATCAGGGCGCCTGCCAAGCCGGCGCGCCACCAGCTCGGATCGTGTCCGTGTACGAACTGCGCGACGCCGACGTTGGCGATCGTGCCGATGCTGCACACGAGATAGAACGAGGCGAGGCCCTTCAACATGGCGGCCCCGGTCAGCCGGCGGTCGCGATAGGTGAGGGCGTTGTTGAGGAAGAAATTCCAGGTCATGGCCGTAAAGGCGGCGAGCGTCTGAGCCGCCTCGAACGACAGCGCAATGCCCGACAAGCGCCGCCTTCAACGTCGCCAGATGCACGACAATGCCCGAGGCACCGACGAGCGCGAACAGGAAGAAGCGCGGCGAAATGCGGTCTTTCGTCATCTTGGCGACGAGGAGGGCCGCGAACTCGGCGGCGACGTGGGCGCCGAGCTTGGATTCCCCCGTCAAGCGTTCGCGGAAGGTATAGGGTACCTCGGCTATGACCAGGCTCTCGGGCCGCGACGCCAGGATATCGAGCAGGATCTTGAAACCGGCTGTCGAGAGCCGCGGCGCCAAGGCCTCGAAGTCGGCGCGGCGGATCATGAAGAAGCCGCTCATGGGATCGCTGACCTTGGTCCTGAGCAGGACATTGGAGAGGGAAGTGGCGAGGCGGCTCATGAGGGCGCGGTGCTCGTTGAAGCCGGAGCCGGCGGAGCCGCCGCTCAGGTAGCGCGTCGCGACCACCAGGCCGGCGCCCTCCTCGATGGCCGCCAGCATCCTGGGCAGGATGGCCTCGTCGTGCTGCAGGTCGCAATCCATGACCGCGACGACGGGGGCCGACGAGGAGAGCATGCCCTCGATGCAGGCGCCGGCAAGGCCGCGGCGGCCAATGCGGCGAATGCCGCGGATGCGCGGGTCGGCTTCGCCAAGTGCCCGCACCTTATCGATGGTGCCGTCGCCGCTATCGTCATCGACGAAAATGACTTCCCAATCCACAGCGGGGAGCGCCGCCGCCAAGGCCCCAATGAAGGGAACGATGTTTCCGGCTTCCCGGTAGGTCGGCACGACGACGCTGAGCTCCGGCGTTGGCCGGGGCGCGGGACGGCCTTGGGTCTGGCCTTGAGGGCTGAGGACGGGCCGGGTCATGGCTGGTGCAATCTCTTCCAGTGAGCGTGCAAATCAACAACGCGGGGCCCTGTGGCTCCGCCCAACGGGCGCCGCATAGCACGGGGCCGGGCAGCGATTGTGACAACTATCAGGCGGCGGCCTTACGCTTTTCTGCCGCCCGCGCGAAGGCCGGCCGCGCCCTCAGCCGCGCAACATAGGCCGCGACGTTCGCCTGCGGCATGTCCCAGCCGAGCGCCTCGGCCCAGCCGGCGCAATGGCCGAGCAGGATGTCGGGCACGGTAAAGTCCTCGCCCATGACGTAGGTTCTCTCACCGAGGCGTTCCGACAGCGTCCGCATCGCCCGGTCGAAATCAAAGCGCGCGGCGCGCTTGGCGTCGGGCACGCGGTATTCCTCGGGAATGGCGAAGGTGTGCTTGGCCGCCTGCCACAGCCCGCTTTCGACGTCGTCGGCGGCGAACATGGTGAAGCTGTCCTGATGCGCGCGCGCAATCGTGCCGGCGGGATTGGTGAATTTCCGATGTTTGTCGGCGAGGTAATTGAGGATGGCGACGCTGTCGATGACGCTGTCGGCGCCGTCCATCAGGATCGGAACCTTGAGCGAGGGATTGACGGCGGCGAGTGCGGCGTCGCGCGGCGGCTGTCGGCTGGATGGCGTAGGGCTCGCCCAGTTCCTCGAGCATCCAGATGACCCGGAAGGCGCGCGTCCGCGGCAGGCCGATGACGGTGTACATAGGGTGGTTCCCAAAAAATTGTGCGTCCATTTGCGTCGCCCGCACCTTAACGGCTGGCGGCAAAAGGGGAAGGGTCGGGGAGCGCGGCCCCGAATCAGTCCCGGGGAAGCGGGCGGCTTTTTGGGGTGTCGGGGAGCGCCGTAGGCGGGTTCATGGGCGTGTCATATCCCGGCGGCCGATTGGCGGGCCTTGCAGAATGGGCCCTGGCAAACTTGTGCTGTGCACTTCCCTCCCTACATATTGCCATTGGTGGCGTTCGCTCGATAACTCTCGACTAGACCTGCGGACGCCGCGGGCCATCATCTGCCGGGAAATGTTTGGCCGTCCCGGCACACGCTCACCAAGGAGTGCAGCATGAGAACTCTTCCGGCACTGTTCTTTACGGCCGCGCTTGGCCTCGGCGGCTTCGCCGCGGCGGCGGCGGCCGACCCGCTCTCCGGCAGCTGGAGCGGCGGCGGCTACGTCCAGCCCAAGGACGGCCAGCGCGAGAAGGTGCGCTGCCGCGTCAGCTATTCGCCACAGGGCGGCTCGACGGTCGGCGTGTCGGCGACGTGCGCCTCCGCTTCCCTCACCATCCGCCAGGCGGGCTCGCTGACCATGGTCAATCCAAACCGCTATGTCGGCGACTTCTACAACAGCGAATATGATATCTCGGGCCGGATCAGGGTTTCCGTCAGCGGTAACTCGCAGACCGTCTCGTTCTCGAGCCCGCGCGGCGGCGGCAGTCTAAGCCTCAGCCGGCGGTAAGGGCCGGCGAGCGCAGCGTTGCTCGCAGCACTGGGTTCGCAAAAGGAGAGTGGAAGTCATGCCGAAGTTCGTTCTGGGCCGCGCGACGAAACGTCCGCGGCAAGAAACCAGTATGGCAACCAGCGTGGCAAGTGCTGCGCTCGCAGTGCTGACGCTGGCTGTCGCGCCTGTCGGGCTGTCTGGCCCGGCCGGCGCCGCCAGCCCCGAACGGATGATGGCGCAGTGCCGCAACCGCGCCCATGACACCTTGAGAATACGCCTGCCCGACATCGACACCAAGTACGAGGGCCAGCGCGTCGACGGTACGCACGCCGTCAACGGCACGGCGACGCTCAAGGGCACGACCACGACCTTCCAGTGCTCGTTCGGCAAGGCCGGCCGCCGCATCATCCAGTTCGTCGTCAACAAGCCGCAAGGCGGCAACGGCGGAAGTAACGGTGGCGGCGACGCCGCCGGCAACGGCAAATTCAACGCGACGGGCAACATCAACTGCGCCGAATTCTCGGGCCAGCCGTTCAAGGCCTGCAAGTTCGGCGTCGTCCGGCGCGGCAGCGGCAATGCGTCCGTGACGGTGTTCCTGTCCCAGGGCGTAGAGCGCATAATCGACTTCAAGGGCGGCAAGGCGGTGAGTTCGAACGCTCCGGGCGGCGTTATCAGCGAGATGAAGTCCGACCTCATCACCGTGCACATCGGCACAAGCGAGCGCTACGAGATGCCCGACGCCGTCATCAACGGCGGCTGAGCGGAACGCGGCTGTCCTGGCCTCAGTTTCCGGCGCCGACAATCATTTCCAGGCGGTATTTGGCAACCTCGCCCCGGCGCGCGGCGCTGCGCATCATGTAGACGCGGACGCGATAGTCGCCGCTTGCGGGAAGCGTGCCTTCATACTGATTGCCGTTGACTGAGCCGTTGAACAGCGCTGTCTCGCCGCCGCCGGGCGGCAGAATGTTGAAATATGTGGCGGTGTTCTTGGTCCCAAGCGAGATGTTGGCGTACTGCCCTTGCTTGGCGGCGAGGATGTAATCGACGGTGGCGGTAGCCCTTGATCGAACTTTCGATGGTTGCGCTCGAGGCGCCGGGCGCGAATTTCACGCGCTCGGTTTTGATGTCGCGCGCGTCGGCGGCGGTGATCGTTGCAGCAAGGAGCAGAAAGCTCGCAAGAAGGGATCTCATGGGGTGCGGATTTTCTCGTGCTTGGGGTTCAAGGTGTGAGGATGGCGCGGAACACGTCCGCAAGAGGAAGGGAGATCGCGAGGGCTTCGAGGTCGATCGCACGCTCCTTGCCGCTGAACTTCCAGCGGCTTCGGCGAAAAGGCCCGGCTTTCGCGATCCCGCTGCCAGACCCAGACGATCGGCTCGTCCTGGCTGGCGACGATGTAGGCTTCGAGGGACGCGAGGCTGGTATATTCGGCGAGCTTCAGGTTGAGGTCGCGGCTGACGGAAGAAGGTGAGAGCACTTCGACGAGGAGGACAGGTGTGGCAGTTGAGACGGCATGACCATCGTTGGCCATGCGATTCCGACACAGCACGTCGGGATAGCGAATATCGTCGCCGATCTCAACCGCCACCTCGGTCGGAATGACGCGACCATTCTGGCGGGTCCGAGGCGATTGCCCAGGACCCTCACGAAATCGCCGATGATCTGGCCGTGGTTCTTGGAACTGCCTGGATGCATCACGACGCGGCCATCCTTGAACTCATAGCGGCCGCCCTCCTGCTTCTGCACCCAGTGCAGGAACGAGCGCTTGTCGCGCGGCTGCCCGTAGGGGGCCTGGGGGTCTTCGGAGAAGCCGGTCATGGGGGGAGAGTAGCGCGCTTTCGCGAAGCTGTCAGCCAGTGCGGGCTCGGCGGCGGGCGCATGTATGGGCCTAATCCCGTCATGCCGTCGAAGGACGGCACCCACGACAGGCTACGGCACGCGCGATGCTCATGTTGGCACCAGCGCGCCGCATCCGATGCGTATCGCTCTCGGACGCTTGTCGTGGGCCCCGGCCTTCGCCGGGGTGACGGAGACAAGACGGGATGTGGGTCCCTTGAACCTTCAAAATCTGAGTGATGCGATGGAATTCAGCATGTTCGCAATCACACGAAACGCCACTTCAACAGATGGAACCAAGAAGATAATCGCACCAACACACAAGAGAAGCACACACGTACGTCGGGCCCATGAGTTCTCGTGGTCCAGAATTTGGAATTCAAGCGTGAAGAGATTGATGGTATGTGGGCTATAAGACGGGGAATAAGCGTTTTCGAGGTGTGTCTGCAGATAATTGATTGACCGAGAGATTTTCTGTGGCGATAGGCCGCCCAAAACGAGCGCTCGACTGTCGTCGGGATGAAACTCGGCGATCTGATTTCTCGCTCGGCTCTGGGCGCGAGCAACACTTTCGACGCTGGGAACCTGGAATTTTTCTAGGACATAATCGTCAGCGGATGCTGCTCGCTTTATTTCGTTGGGGCATTTCCAAAGATACAGTGCCCAACCCAGTGTCATTAAGACCGCGCCCCACCAGAGTAAGTGAAGTCGCATGGTTAGGGGAAGGAAGCTGCCCCCCAATGGTCCCTCGGACTTCAACAAGTCGGAAAAGTGTTCGCTCCAAAGTATGGCGTAACCGATTGCGGGAATAAACGCCGCGGTCTGGGGTAATCGCGAATGAGCGATAAAGCGCGCTAGGGACCATCGCCACACTTCGGACTTTTGCGGAATTTGAGACGGCTCGGGAAGGGCCCGTTCCTCGGACATGACACGCCGCTCCCTACCGCTGAGCTACCCAAACACCCTTTGAAAATCGTGTCGACGTGCTTGGTGTGGTAGGCGAGGTCGAACATTTTTTCGAGGTCGCTCGCGGGGACGAATGCGACGACGTCCTTGTCGGCCTTCAATTCGGCGAGAAGTCCTCGCCGTGCTCCCAGGTCTTCATGGCGTTGCGCTGCACCATCGCATAGGCGTCCTCGCGCGAGGCTCCGGCTTGGGTCAGCGCCAAGCAGCACGCGCTGCGAATTGTGCAGGCCGCCGAGCTTGTCCAGGTTCTTCTTCATGTTGTCTGGATAGACGACGAGCTTCTCGATGACGCCCGCGAGACGGTTCAAGGCGAAGTCGAGTGTTACCGTCGCGTCCGGGCCGATCATGCGCTCGACGGAAGAATGCGAAATATCGCGCTCGTGCCAGAGCGCCACGTTCTCCATGGCAGGCAACGCATAGGCGCGCACCATGCGGGCAAGGCCGGTGAGGTTCTCCGTCAGCACCGGATTGCGCTTGTGCGGCATGGCGGAGGAACCCTTCTGCCCGGGCGAGAAGTACTCCTCGGCTTCCAGCACTTCGGTGCGCTGGAGGTGGCGGATCTCGATGGCCAGGCGTTCCATGGAGGAGGCCACGACGCCGAGCGTTGCGAAGTACATGGCGTGGCGGTCGCGCGGGATGACTTGGGTCGAGACCGGCTCGGGGATGAGGCCGAGCTTTTGCCGCGACGTACTCTTCGATGCGCGGATCGATATTGGCGAAGGTGCCGACGGCGCCGGAGATGGCGCAGGTGGCGACTTCCTTTTTGGCGGCCACCATGCGCTCGCGGTTGCGGCGCGCGAATTCGGCGTAGGCGAAGGCGAGCTTGACGCCGAAGGTTGTCGGCTCGGCGTGGATGCCGTGCCTCCGGCCGATGGTGATCGGTGTCCTTGTGTTCGAAGGCGCGCCTCTTCAGCGCCGCGAGCAGCCGGTCGATATCGGCGATAATGAGATCGGCGGCGCGCACCAGCTGCACGTTGAAGCAGGTATCCAGCACGTCGGACGACGTCATGCCCTGGTGCACGAAGCGCGCTTCGGGACCGACGAGTTCGGCGAGATGCGTCAGGAAGGCGATAACGTCGTGCTTGGTGACGGCCTCGATTTCATCGATACGATCCACATCAAACTTGGCCTGCGACCCCTTGTCCCAGATTATCCGCGCCGCTTCCTTGGGGATCATGCCGATCTCGGCCATGGCGGCGGCGGCGTGCGCCTCGATTTCGAACCAGATGCGAAAGCGCGTCTGCGGCTCCCAGATGCCAGTCATTTCAGCGCGCGAGTAACGATCGGGATCATGTTTGGTTCCGGTTCTTGATGCGATGCGGGATGCCTAGCAGAGGCGAATAGCCCGCATCAATCAAAGGGGCAAAATCGCCGCGATGCACTTTTGCCGCTTCTGCAGGATTTTCTTCCGCAGTGCACCTTGTCTGCACGATGCAGCCGGATACGAGCCCGCTTCTGGTCACACTGAACCATGGCGCACGGTCCGCCGAATGTGCGGCGTGACAGCGTGGTTCAGAATTCATTCATGACTTTTGCATGAGGCCACTGTTAACCGCCAAATCAAACTTGACGCCGGTGGCCGGCTGCCCTGAGGAGAATCTTGAGGTATGATGACCAACTTCGGATTTTGCGCTTTGTGCGTCAGCATGCTGAGAAGTCGCTTGTCCGTGACCTTGGGGAGGCAGTGGCACTCCAAGTTTGAATTTTTCTGCGGGGAGACCTGACGAGTTATGTCGCAACAAATGGGTAACGTCGAGATCGCCGATCTCGTGCAGCAGATGGAACAGTCGGAAGACGATCCGCGCCGCTGCTACGCCCTTGTCAAACAGCGTATCGCGGAATGCCGCCACAACGGCCGCACGATTCCCGATGATCTTGTCCGCATGGAGCGCACTCTGATGACCGAGTGCCTGGCGGAATCGCAGGGCCGCTAATCGGCACCTGCTTTCAGACACTTCGTTCGCCCGGAGGCCTCGGGCGACTGTTCGAGATACGCCGTGAAGCGCCTCCTCGGTCTTGCCATGTCAGCGCGCGATCGTTAGCGCAGTGCGCTGGCCGGCACCCACGTGACCCATCCCATTTCTGGAGGACGAAGGACCGACGTTGCGCGTTGCCGGCGGTGTCGAAAACGAATTTTGCCGAGGACCGTCTCGATGGTCGTCTTCGCCAATGCACGTCGATGATGCCTCTCGTCATCGACGTGCGATCCGGCACCTTGTCGCGGGATCGTTCACGAACAGCGCTCCGACGTAAATGGCTGGACCGCGGCGCTCGCGGCGGCAGCTTGGCTGTCGGCGCGGGTTGCGAGCAGGACGTGCGCGCGCTTG
Organism: uncultured Alphaproteobacteria bacterium; assembly: GCA_963732525.1. Classification (GTDB taxonomy): domain Bacteria; phylum Pseudomonadota; class Alphaproteobacteria; order Rhizobiales; family Hyphomicrobiaceae; genus Hyphomicrobium_B. The sequence goes on along the minus strand of CAVSZX010000017.1, from coordinate 53,907 downwards.
GCCCTCGGCCGGAAACGAAGACGTGAACTTCTTCCCGTGGCGACGCTCTCGGAGGCGAGCGGCCGCGGCCATCGGATTTTGCCCTCGCGTGCAGCGCGCAAATAGATGAAACCCGCTTCAAGCGGAAAGCCTGCGAAGAACACGGCGTCCGCGCCTTTGATTTTGGCGATGAGCTTGCCGTATTCCTTTTCGCCGCGCGACGATGGTGGCTGTGATGGGCTCGATTTTTTTCGCTTTCAATGCCGCGATGGCCTCTCGGCGATCGTTTTGGCGAAGAGCGTGCGGTCGTGGACGATGGCGATGGTTTTGTCGCCTGCGAGGCGCGAGCAGATGCGCGCCGCGTCGAGCCCTTGCGCGTCGTCACTGCCGGCAAGACGGAAGATCGAGGGGCCGGCGCGCTTGAGCGTCAGGTCCGGATGACGGGTTTCTGTGGCAATGAACGACGTCCGCTGCGGCGTAAATTTTGGCCGCGGCCAGCGCTGCCTTGGGCAGGGTGCCGAGGACGAGGTCGACGCCCTTCGGCCACGAGCGCCTTGGCGACCTCTTCGGCCTTGGCGGCATCGCAGCCGTCGTCGGTGATTTCGAATTGACCTCGTGAGACCGTCAGAGCGAGACTTGCAGCGGCCGTCGCGGCGCGCGCGGCGATCGCCGATACGTGCCGGCGGTGGCGACCGGTTGCGGGGCCCGCGATGGCACTCGGACCGTACCGGCGGCACTGCAGGGGACTGACGACGCGGCGAGGCTGAGGCCACTTGCAGCACAGCGCACACGAATCGGGCAACCAAGACGGTTCCGGCCCGGCGGGGTGCAAGCCTTTGGGAGGACGTCATCTGCTTTCTTGCCTTGCCATTCCAAGCCGTCCTAGGGTGTAGAGGTCGACACCATGATCACCGCCGCCATTGCCTTGCCGTTTCTATTGGCAACTTGCGGCCGCGTGACAATGCCGGGAGGTATGCCAGTATCGCTGAGCTTTGCGCCTGAATTGCGGGCGCCCTGGGTGGCGCTTGCGGGTATTCGCAGGTCGGATGGCTGCAACGCTCGGGGGTTCGGCGTTTCTCCTGCGAAGCACATGCGGGCCGTCTGAACAGTCGGCGTGCGCCGGCAACGGGAGATTGAGCTATGGATGGCCTGTTCCGCCGCAAGCCGATCGCTGCAACGACATAACGCACGAAGCGTCCACGGCCTGAAACGCTGCCTCTCGGCACTCGACCTGACACTGCTCGGCATCGGCGCCATCATCGGCACCGGCATTTTCGTTCTGACGGGACATGCGGCCGCGACGCAATCAGGACCCGCCGTCGTGCTCTCGTTCGTCGTCGCGGGATTGGCCTGCGCCTTCGCGGCGCTCGCTTACGCGGAACTCGCGGCCATGGTCGGGGGCTGCGGCAGTGCCTACGGCTATTCCTATGCGGCCTTCGGTGAACTCATCGCCTGGATCATCGGCTGGGATCTGATTCTGGAGTACGGCGTTTCGGTCGCGGCGGTTGCCAACGGCTGGAGCGGGTATTTCAACAATGCGCTGACGGCGATCGGCTTCGGCTTGCCCGAATATCTCACCAAAGGTCCAGCGGTTGGCGGCCTCGTCAACCTTCCCGCAGTCGGCATTATTCTCGCGCTGATGTTCATGCTGATCGCCGGCGTGAAACAGAGCGCGCGGCTCAACGCGGCGATGGTCACGGTCAAACTGCTGACCATTGCCGTGTTCGTCGGCTGTCGCCATATTCAATGTACATCCTGAAAACTGGACACCCTTCATGCCGTTCGGCTGGTTCGACACGACCGCAGACGGCAAGACCATCGGCGTGCTGGCGGGCGCGTCCCTCGTGTTCTTCGCCTATGTCGGCTTCGATGCCGTCTCGACGGCGGTCGAAGAGGCGCACGATCCGCAGCGCGATGTGCCCAAGGGCATCATCTGGTCGCTCGGATTTTGCACGCTCATCTATATTCTCGTCTCGGGTCTGCTAACCGGCATCGTGCCGTACACCTCGCTGAACGTGTCCTCGCCCGTCGCGCATGCGCTGCTGCAACTCGGCTACAACTGGGCGTCCGCGCTGGTTGCGACCGGCGTCATCTTCGGCCTGACCACCGTCATGCTGGTCCTCTACTATGGCCTGACGCGCATCATCGTCGCGATGTCGCGTGACGGCATGTTACCCGGGCTGTTTTCCTCGGCCTCAGCCAGAGGACGCACACGCCGGTGACGACGACGGTGTATCGCGGGCTCGGTCATGGCGATCGCGGCAGGATTCGTTCCGCTCGGAGCACTGGCCGAACTCGTCAACATCGGCACACTCGCGGCCTTCGTGCTGGTCTGCCTCGGCGTCATTGTGTTGCGCAAATCGCACCCGGAATACCCGCGACCCTACAAGATGCCGTTTGGAACGCTGCTCGCCTGGTTCGGCGTCTTCTCGTGCCTGGCGCTGATCGCGTTTCTGCCGTTGTCACGCATGTCCGCTTCATGTTGTGGCTGTTGGCGGGCATGGTGATCTATTTCGGATATTCCATGCGCAACAGCAAGCTCGCGGCGCAGGCGGCGTGAAGCGCTGAGTGTACAGGTCGGACTGATCGAAAGGCGCGATCAGCGCCCGGAGGACGTCCGACGGCTTCACGCTCGATTGTCGAACCAATTCCTCTTCATCCCGGCGAAGGCCGGGAACTTTGGCAAGCATCCACGCAACGACAATCGTGCAAGCTAGAGATGCAGCCGCAGGGAGGGGCCTAGCCGGCAGCACGTTGCAGATGTTTGCCGTGGGTCCCGTCCGCAGGATCCGGAGCGGTTCCCGCTCCGGCGACGGGCGACTGTGTTGTTTTGTCAAGTGCGTTCCACGTGATTTTTCTCGAACGTGGCGTTGGCTCTGACGAGTGCATTGGCGACGGTGACGAGTTTTCGTGCGACGGCGACGAGCGCGACTTTTGCGGGTTTGCCCTTGGTTCGCATGTCGGTGTAGATCGCCTTGAAGCGCGTGTTCGATCTCACGGCTGAGAGAGCTGCCATGTAAAGAGCGGCCCGCACGCATGGCCGTCCGCCGCCGATATGAGCGCGGCCTGGCGTCATGCCGCTTTGGTGGATTTGGGGGGCGAGGCCTGAGAGGCTTGCGGCGGCTTTTTGATCGAGGGTGCCGAGTTCCGGCATGTCGGTTGCGAGTACGGTTGCGACCTGTCTGCCGATACCGGGGATCGACGTGAGGATCTCGCGGCGGCGCGCCACATCGGGATCGCGGGCCAGCGCGGCATCGAGTTTTTCTTCGATGGCGCAGCGCTCGGTCGAGAGACTTTTTATGGTTGTGCGGTGGCTTTGCACGATGCCGGGATCGATCGCCTGTTTGAGGCGCGTCTTCTCCATGGCGATCATGTCGACGAGCTGTCTGCGCCGGTGTGCAAGGGCTTTGACGGCGAGCTGGGCTTCGGAGGGCAGTGGTCTGATGGCATCGGTCATGATGAGAGCAAAGCGCGCAATGAGGGCGGCGTCCAGCCTGTCGTTCTTGGCGCGGCGCCCCTCGGCATCGCGGAAGGCCTTGATGCGGCGGGGGTTGACGAGGCCGACGCTGAAGCCCTTAGCGGCGAGTGCCCGCACCAGCGGTTGGGCATATCCTCCGATGGCCTCGAGAACGACGCGGGTTATTCCGGCGCGCTTCAAACGCGTCAGGATAAACTTGATGCCGGCGGCCGTGTTGTCAACGCGGAACGATGTGGTGCCGGGTGCGAAGGCGACGTCGAGAAATGCTTTGCCGGCATCGATGCCGGCGGCGGTGATGAGTGTCATGGCTTGATCCTGTCCTGTATGCGGGATCGTGCCTTGGCGGCGGGTCCCGTGCGACTGTCCGGAAAAAGACCTTTGCAACCGGGCCCATGCCCGTACGACGAGCTAAGGCACTCAGGATGACGACGGGCTCCGGTTGCAAAACCACCCTACAAGAGCGGCCAGGGCATATACAGGATGACGATCGTGGGGTGAGTGACGCGACGATCACTCGCGCCTTGTGACTTTCCGCGCGCGGCGGCCGGCTCGACGAAGGAGAGTTGCCACGCGCAAATGTCAGAGCACGTTATGCGAGCCGTCGCACCAGGGGGCGTCGTCGGTCGTCTTGCAGCCGCAGAGATTGTAGGTGCCGGTGCGGTCGGCGGTGAATTGCATTGGCTCGAAGCCCGTGCCCTTGTGCGAGCCGTCGCAAAACGGCTGCGTCTTGGAGCGGCCGCAGCGGCAATACCAGTAGTCCTGGCCTTCGACGAGCTCGACCTGATAGGGGCCCTTCTGCGCAACTAAGGCTTCGTCCGACATCATCGCCCTCCCGGCGGTTCCTCAGGTCACTTGGGGCCGCGCCGGTCGGGCCCTGAATGTCCTCAAACGCCTAGCGGGTTTACGGTAAGCGGGCAAGTGGGCCCCTCTGGCCTGCGTCAGATCGACAAGGGCGATGCCGGGGTCACGGCTTCAGGAAGGCGGCGATGGCGCGCTGAAGTCGGCCGCGCCCGGCTTGAAACTGCGCCATGTGGCCGGCGTCCGGGACGACGATGTAGCTCTTCTCGGGGCTGCGAAGCGCGGTGAAAAAAGGTAGCAGCCCTGCCAAATCGGCAACGTCGTCGAATTCGCCGTGGATGAGGAGCGTCGGCATGGTGATCTTCGCCGCATCGACGAGCGGCAGGCGTGTCGTCATGTCGATCTGCGGGCCGGTCGGAGTTTTCTTCTCGATTGCGAACGCGGCGTTGGCGAAGGCGTCGATCACGGCTGCTTCTGTGACGCGCTCCGGCGTCATCGCGCTGAAGCGTTTCTTCCAAGCGTCGCGCGGAAGTTCCATGTACGGGCTCATTTGGAATTCGGCGAGGCGCTCGCGGCGCTTGACGACGTCGGGGCTGTCCTTGTGCATCTGCGCGAAGGAAACATAACGTGCGATCTTTTCGGGATGCGCGATAACTTCGAGGCCGGCGTATTGCGTGCCCCAGGACCAGGCGACGAGGCTGACCTGCTTGGCGCCGCGGATTTTGAGCACGTGATCGATGACGGCATCGAGATCGGCGGCAGCCTCATCGGTCGTCACTCCGGTGTCCGGCTTGGTCGAGCGGCCGAAGCCGCGGATGTCGGGGGCGAAGACATCGAAGCCTTCATGTGCGAGGGTGTCCATGAGGCTGAAGGAGGCTTCACCGTCTTTCGGCCGGCCCGGCACTTGGAGGTCGAAGCTTTCTTCTCCCGCCGTCGCAGAGCCGTGGGCAAGGATGACGATTTCATATCGGCTTGCCGCAGCGTCGTCCTTCTCCCAGATGCGCAGCCGCACGCCATTCGCCTCGATGAAATGCTCCTGGCTTTCCATCTGGTCGCCCGCTCTGGCTTCGCTGCCCTTTGCGTTGGCACTCATGAGCAGGAACCCTGTGGCCGCAAGGAGTGAGACGAGTGAGCGAAGCATCTGCGCCATCCTGCGGCTGTGACGTGCCCAATCTAGACCCTTGCGCGCTAGCTCTTCGAGCACCTTCCGCGCGGCTTCGTCCGGCGTCATGGTGCCGGAGAGCACCTGGTCGGCGAGCGGGTCGAGGCTGCTCTTGCCACCCGACTTGATGCGATTGGCGACGATGTCGGCGGCGGCCCGGGCGATGAGGTAGCGCGCGCGGCGGCGGCGGCGCTGCATGGGGCCCGCTTCGGCGACACGGCGGCCGATGTCGTCCATCGTCTCCACCAGTTTCGATACGCCGTCGCCCGAGATGGCGCAGGTCTTCAACACCGGGACCTTGTCGGCAAGCGTGGCGCGGATCGAAAGCGCGCCGATGAGCTGCTGCATGGTCTGTTCGGCGCCGGGGCGGTCGCCCTTGTTGACGACCATCACGTCGGCGATTTCAAGGAGGCCGGACTTCATGGCCTGGATGTCGTCGCCAAGCCCGGGCGCCGAAATGACGACGCGGATGTCGGCGACTTCGGCGACGTCGATCTCGCTCTGCCCGGTGCCGACGGTCTCGAGCAGGATGATGTCGAAGCCGGCGCCGTCGAGGGCGTCGATGATGCGCACGGCCGCCGGCGAGAGGCCGCCGAGATAGCCGCGCGAGGCGAGTGAGCGCACGAACACGCCGTCGTCGTCGAGGGCCGCGGTCATGCGGATGCGGTCGCCGAGAATGGCGCCGCCGGAAATCGGGCTCGAGGGATCGACGGCAATGACGCCGACGGTGCGGCCCTGCTTGCGGAGGTGATCGATGATGGCGTTGACGAGCGTCGATTTGCCGGCGCCGGGCGGTCCGGTGAAACCGGCGACGAGGGCGTGGCCGAGGTACGGCTGCAGGGCTTTCAGAATTCCGGGCGCGGCTTCCGAGAGGCGTTCGAGTTCGGTGATGACGCCCGCGATGGACTTGCGTTCGCCCTGGCGCATGCGCGCGATCACGTCCGCGATCTCGCCGGGCGCGATGCGGGCCTTGGGTACGGCTGCAGGTAGCTCGTGGGTCATAAGGCGCTGATAAGCGGAACACACAGGCTTGGCAACCGAAGCAGCCCTGTTGTCCCGTACTGGCGTCGTCTGGCGCAGTATTCACCGCTGGCTTTGGCGGCTGAGTGCAACCTGCTAATCTGACGGTTCCATGGCCGAGGAGGACCCCCGATGACCTTGACGTTGAAGACCAAGATTGCGGCCGCCGCCTTCGCCGGATTTGCCGGCGCTGCCACAATGGCTGCTGCCGACGAAGGTCCCGTTGCCACGCCCTGCAAGGCCGACACCGCTACGTTCTGCGCCGACAAGCCCCACGGATCGGGGCAGGTGAGAGCCTGTCTCGACGCCAACAAGGACAAGGTGTCGGCTGCGTGCAAGGCGGCGCTCGAAGGTCATGCTCCGGGCGGCGGCCAGAAGAAGGACAAGCCGGAGTAGCGGCTCACCCGGCGCCGCTGCCGGATCGTTATTGTGCGGGAGCCTCGCTTGCATCGCTCGGGGCGCCGGAGGGGCCGGAGCCGTCCCAGCGCTTCTTGCTCGTCGATGGCCGGGGCGCCGTCGTGCCGGACCCGGCTTCCGCCGATGCGCCCGCGGCAGCATTGCCGTTGGCCGTCGCTGCCGTTCCGGCTGACGTCTCGGTTCCCGGCCGTTGCGGTATGGCGCCAGTGGTCGGCGCCGGGAAGACGCCGCGGCGGACATTGCCGGCGGTACCCGGAGCGGAAGGGCCGCTGGCGTTGCCGTCCGATATCTTCGCTGTTCGGTGTAGGGCCGGGATTGCCGGTTAGGCGCCTACCGCTCCCGGCGAACTCTCCGATAAAGGAGCCGCGGCGGCTGTCGCCGGCTTTTTGGCGGCCGGTGCGTCAGCCGCCTTCGGCGCCGGGTCGGCGCTGTTGCTCGCCGGTGCGGCGGTACGATCGCGCGGCTGCTTGCGCACGGCCTCTTCGGTGCGGCGGCGCTCGGGCCGATAGATTTTTAACTCGCGGCCGTCGCGCCCGCGGCTCTGCTCGATACTCTCGCGCCTGCGCAGTGAGGGTTCATCGACGGGCGCGATTCTTGATGCGCGCGACCGGACGGTTGGCAAGGCGCTCGACGTCTTCGACGCCAAGGCCGCGATTGGCATAATAGCCGCGCTTTTCGCCCCCAGTGCGCTCGTAGCCGTAGTTGGGTCCGCCGTTCGGCTGAGTGCGGTAGCGCAGTTCGGCGTTCCACGACGCGGGACGCAGATAGCGGCGCATCTCGGGCCTGGCGAAATAGCGCGGGCGCACGAACACCCACATCTGCTCGTAGCGCTCGCTTTCGAGTTCGCTCTGATCGACGGCCATGCGGCCTTTTTCAAAGCGGGCGTTGGGCGGCAGCGGTGCCCAGCCGATGGCTTCTTCGCCGCGACGCCATGCGACCCAGGCTGGCGCCCACTCGGTGCCCGGAATCCAGATCCAGCCGTCGTCGCGGTTAAAGGCCCAGCGGCCGTAATGATAGACGGCCCAGCCGAACGGCTCGTCGGAAACCCAGGTCCAGCCGAAGTCGTCGGAATAGGCCCAGCGCCCGAGCGTGTATGGCCGCCAGTCGCCATCGACTTGAGGGCGGAAGACCTCGCCGTAGCGCGGATGGCTGATCCAACGTCCGCCGTTGTCGAGGGCGTCGAAGAAGTAGGAGACGTCGGCAATGTCGTCGCCGTCATCGGGAGCATTGTCGGCGGTGCGGCGGCGGGTGGATTGCCTTAAGCGGTTATCATCGCCGCCGTTGCGCTCGTTGGAGGCGTCGTCCTCGTTCCAGCTCTTTTCGCTGCGATCGCTTTGGATTGTCTTTTTGGCCGAACCGGCGCCGTAGGCGGTGGCGCGCGACGGCGGCTCGATGGGCTCGGGGAGAGCGTCGTCGTTCGCGGCCGGCGACGTTGCACTGCCCGGATCGATATCGGCCGGCACAGTCTCGTAATGCTCTTCGTAGCGGCCAGAGCTTTTTTCGCCCGGCCTGTCGCTCGATTGGGCGAAGGCCTCAGAAATGAAGACCGGAACGAAAACCGGTGCGGCGGCCGCAAGCAATAGCGCGAGCACGACCGGTAATTTCGGCGTCAGCATGCGTGTCCCCCATCAATACTGCCGCGGCACAATTGGCCTCGCGCGAAGCAGCACTCAAGGTGTGCACAAACGTAAGAATTGCGACGATGAAAAGGCGGCGATTGCGCGCGGGGGGAAAAGCGCTCGGGTGAGGTGTCAGAACTTGGCCACGACTGCATGATCTCCGTTCATGGTGCCGTATTGCGCGGCAGCGAGAATGGCGGGCAGGATATTCTCAGCCTTGTCCACAACCGCAAAGTGTACGTCGAGACCGGCGCGAATGAAGGTCTCGCCCTTCATGTGCGCCAACAAGTCGAGGAAGGGGGTCCAGAAGCCTTCGATGTCGGCGACGACGATCGGCTTTTCGTGGCGGCCGAGTTGCGACCACGTCAGCTGCTCGACGAGTTCTTCGAGCGTACCGATGCCGCCCGGAAGCGCTACGAAAGCGTCCGAGCGCTCGAACATCAGCTTTTTGCGCACGTGCATGTCCTCGACGACAATCAGTTCGTCGACGTCCTGCAACATCTTCTCCTTGGCGCCGAGGAATTCGGGGATGATGCCCGTCACCTTGCCGCCGGCGCCGAGCGCGCTTTTTGCGACTTCGCCCATAAGGCCGAGCGAGCCGCCGCCGTAGACGAGGCGGATGTCATGATCGGCGAGCGCCTTGCCGAGCTTGCGGGCGGCAATGGCATAAGCGGGGTTGAGGCCGCGTCCGGAGCCGCAATAGACGCAGACGCTTTGGATTTTTGAATGGGCTTTGGAAATCACAGGCTTGTTCACGTTTGTTTCGTCTTTCAACTGTCCGGGCTCTCGTCTGGCGCCGGATGTCATAGTGGCATGTAGGAATTCTAATGCGAGAGTAAGGCAAGGACCCAAATAGGCCATGAACGCTTCGTCGGGCAGGTGTGCCTGCAACACACTTTGCGGGCCTTTCCGACTGTGCTTAGGTGGCGCCGAAATTGAGAGGCTGGGTAATGAAAAGTGGCCAACCCATGGGGCCAAGGGGTAAATCCACGTTTAGAGCACAACCAGGACGCGGGCGGCTTTCGGCAGCCGGCGCGCTGGTTGCCGTCACCATATCCCTTATGCAACTGGCCGCACTGGTCGTAGTTGCGGCGGCGACTGTAACACCGGCCATGGCATCGGCGCGGGACGAAGGCGCGTTCGGGCCCCTCGAGAGCGGACTTTTGGGACCCCCGGCGCATGCCTCGGGTATCAAGATTCCACGCGCGGCCTGGACAACGGCTGGGACGAAGCAGGCGGTTGCCGGAACCATTGGTGTTGCCGAGGCGACGGGCGGCGCGGTCGTGCCTCCGGTGAAGCGCGAAAAGCCGATGACGCCGGCACCGGCCGCTGAGCCGGTTCAGCCGCCTGAGGCGGTCGCACCGGCTGCGGCGCCCGAGCCCGCACCGCAATCAAGCGACCGGTCCGACAAGTCCAGTAAAGGTGAAAAGGACGCGGTGAGGACCGGCGCCAAGTCCGGCGAGCGCACCGCGCCGATGCCACCTGACGCCGGCGGAATTTTCGCGCCCATCCAGGATTGGCTGGCCAAGGCAAACCGCGAATACCAGGGCACCATCGTCAAGCAACTGTCGCGCCCGTCGCCGGAAGAGGTCGAAGCGGCGGCCGAAAAGCAGCGCGAGGAGGAAAAATCCGCCGAGTTGAAGCGCAAGGCGGAAGAGCAGGCGCGCACCGAGGCGGCAGCGAAGGCGGAAACGGCAAAGAAGGCCGAGGAACGCGCCCATGCCGAGGTGGCGGCAAAGGCCGAGGCGATGAAGAGGGCCGAGGAGGCCAAGAAGGCGGACGCCGCGAAGCAGCAGTCCGAGGCCCAGAAGAAAGCCGAGGCGGAAGCGGCCCACAAGGCGGAAGCGCAAAAGAAGGCGGAAGCGGAGGCGGCGCGCAAGGCCGAAGCGCAAAAGGCAGATGCGCAAAAAGTGGAGGCCCAAAAAGCCGAAGCCCAGAAAGCCGATAAAGAGGCCGAGGCCGCGCGCAAGGCTGCAGCCGAAACGGAAGCAGCCAAACAGGCCGCCGCCAAGCAGGCTGAGACCGATGCCCGGCGCCTTGCCGAAGAGGACAAGAAGGCCGCGGAAGAAGCGAAGAACGCCGCCGAAGCCGAAAAGCTCAAGCAGGCCGCGCGCGTTGCCGAGCAGGAGAAGGCCCGGCAAGACAAAGCCCGGCAGGAGGCCGAACGGCAGGCAAAGCAGGCCGAAGAGGCGCAACGGCTTGATGGCGAAAGGCTGGCGGCTGAGAAAGCGGCAGCCGAGAAGGCCGCGCGTGAGGCGCAACAGGCAGAGCAGGCACAACCGCCAGGCGTGCCGCAGCCGCCGCAACAGAAGGCCCAAGTTCGGGCCCGGCCGGGACCGGGTGAACATCCCCGCGACGTTCCGGCCTTCGGCGACGTCGCGCGCAGTACGCAGGCGACGTCCGACAAGGCCGGGCGGCACCGGCACTGGACCGTCACTATCGATACCGAGCCGATTACCAGGCCCGCCGCCGGCACGCGCGTCGCGAGTGATGACGGCGTGATGTTCGCCTCACGCCGTCTGCGCCCGACCATGCGTCTCGGCGGCAATATCGCCAACGGCACGGCGGTCAAGCGCTGGATGATGCGGACACGCTACTGCCGCGCCGCCGGACGCAAGGTGCGCTTGCCGGGCCGCTATACCGTCGCCAAGGGCGACACGCTGTGGGAGATCGCGGAGACGCATTACGACAACGGCGCCAAGTATCCGCGCATTTACCGCGCCAATCGCGGCAGAATCGCCGACCCCGATTTGATCTATCCCTGCCAGCGGTTCCTGGTGCCGCGGAAGAAGCGGCATTGAGATGCGGTCTGGTTGCAACCCTTGTGAGGGGGGCATCCGGCAATCGGCAATCGGAGTGGGCATCGCCCAGCAGGCGGCCGGCGCAAGGCTGCGCAGGTTTCCCTTCAGGCGCGATGGGGCTTAGGTTGGCGGCCGATGACTTGTGATTCGAATTCCCGGCGCCGGGTCGACGTGCGCCGTCTGGAACGCTCACACCGGCTCTTTCACTCCGTCACGATACCTTCGGCACCTTCTGGCAGAACGAACGGCGCATGCATCCACTGATCCGAAAAATCGGGCGCGGCGTCTATAACCGGACGCCCAAGTTCAGGGCCCAGCGCTACGCCGTCTCGACGCGCATCAGGGCGGCGATCGGACCAAGGCTCGGATTGCTCGGCGCGGTGCCCGAGCCCGATCCCGCCGGCCTCGAGCGCACGCTCCAGCACCCCGTGACCGGTGCCATGGTGAAGGCCCTCGATTACCAGTGCAACGTCTGTGCTACCCAGGTGGTGCAGTGGCCGCTCGCGGCGATCGACCGCGACCTGCCGTCGTGCCCGGGCTGCGGCTCTTCCGTGCGCATGCGCTCGGTGGTGCATCTCTTGAGCGTGAGCCTGTTCGGCCAATCGCTGCTGCTGCCGCGCTGGCCGAAGCGGCGCGACATCAAGGGGCTGGGCCTTAGCGACTGGAGCGGCTACGGCCGCTGGCTGCATTTGAAGACCGATTACACCAACACCTACTTTCACACTGCGCCGCGCCTCGACATCTGCAACGCGCCCGCGAGCCGCGCCGGTTCGGCCGACTATCTGATTTCGACGGAAGTGTTCGAGCACGTGCCGCCGCCGGCCTCGCGTGCCTTCGAGGGCGCGGCACTGCTGCTGAAGCCGGGCGGCGTTCTGATTTTCACGACGCCGTTCTCGAACGACGCCGAGACGGTCGAGCATTTTCCGTTTCTGAATGATTGGGAGATCGTCGAGCGCGGCGGCCGCCATGTGCTGATCAACCGCCGCAAGGACGGAACGCGGGAAGAGTTCGACAACCTGGTCTTTCACGGCGGGCCGGGCACGACGGTGGAGATGCGCCTCTTTTCGCGGGCGGCGCTGCTGCGCGAGTTGGCGGCGGCGGGTTTCAGCGAGATCGAGGTGTTCGATCAGCCGGTGCTCGAATACGGCATTATCCACTGGTACCCCTGGAGCCTGCCGATCGTGGCAAGGAAGTAGGGGGCAGCTAGGTCGCACGATTCGACGGGCTTATGCTTGACGGCGGGCGGGCGCCGCCCCCACGCTCCACCCTTTTGTCGCATTTGGTGCGCAAACAATCGCTTCGGGGTTTTCGGTCGTTTTGAGGGACGCGATAATGTCGTTTTGGAGACGCCTGGCGCTGGCCGCCGCATGTGTGCTTGCTCTGGTGTCTCCGGCGGCGGCGGCCAAGCGGGTTGCGCTGGTGATCGGCAATGCGGCCTACGCCAATGCACCCGCACTCGCAAACCCCGCCAACGACGCGAGCGACGTAGCGGAGAAACTCAAGGAGCTGGGCTTCGAGGTGATCGTTGGCCTCAACACCGACAAGCGCGCCTTCGACAGCAAGCTGCGCGAGTTTTCGACGGCGCTCGAATCCGCGGATGCCGCCATACTGTTCTATGCCGGCCACGGCCTTCAGATCGCCGGCCGCAATTATCTGGTGCCGACGGACGCCAAGCTCGAACGCGAGCGCGACGTCGAGTTCGAGGCGGTGAGCCTCGACTTCATCCTGAAACAGATGGAGCTCGAACGCGCCAGCCAGACGAATATCGTGTTTCTCGACGCCTGCCGTAATAATCCGTTGGCGCGCAATCTGTCGCGCACAATGGGAACGCGTGCGGTCAGTATCGGCAGCGGTCTCGCCGAGACGGTCGCGGGCGTGGGCACGTTCATTTCGTATTCGACGCAACCCGGCAACGTCGCGCTCGACGGCAACGGGCGCAATTCGCCGTTCGCGGAGGCGCTGGTGAAGCGCATTAGAGAGCAGGGCAAGAGCCTGACGTCGCTGATGATCGACGTGCGCCGGGACGTGGTCTCGGCAACGGACGGCAAGCAGGTACCCTGGGATCACTCGGCGCTGACTGGAGAGTTCTTCTTCGATCCTTCTGCCAAGCGCGAGGACAATGCCGCCCTTCAGGGCGAAGTGGAGGCCTTGAAGAAACAACTCGCGGACAAGGCGTCTCAGGGCGCCAGTGCGGCGGCCGCGACCACTCTCGTCATGCTGCGCCAGCGCGTTGCGCAGATGAAGGACGAGACGCGACGCGACTGGGACCACGTGTTCGAACTGCAGAGGTCGGAAGCCGGAAGCGGCAATGACAGGAAGCGCATGGAAGTCTTCCAGGAGATCGGGCGGTTGCAGATCGGGATCGTGAAGAGGGGCAAGGACAAGGCGGAGCTCGAGACCGAGATCGCCAAGCTCGAAAAAGAAACGGGAAGCGTGACCGAGGCTCCCGGCGCCCAAACTCCCGGCACCAAGAGCCCGGAGACACCGGCGCGGGCTCTGGCGCCGCCGGGCGACGGCAAAGAAGTGGGGCAGGAGGCGCCCACCACTGGCGCGACGGCAAGCATCTCGCCCACGGTAAAGCCCGTTGAACGCGCAGAGCAGAAGTCCGCAAAGTCAGCGCCGAAGGCACGGAAGCCGGTGGCGCAGCACAAGAGATCGACGAAGGCGGAACCCGCTCTCGGCGTCCGCCCGTTCTGGGAATAGGTCTTCGCTTTCCGATGACGTAAGGGCTCGAGAACTCGATTAGTGGACATTTGCGGGGCACTTTCCGCCGTGTCTGTGCAAGGCGTCGCGTTGGACAATCCGGCCCCGCCGCCTTACATAAGCCCCCATGCAACGAACGCTCAACACAACTTCACCCGAGGGCTCGCGCGCAGGCCCCGGCGCTCCGGCACGCGGGCTCGCCCAGCGCTTCGCACTCAACGAAAATCAGAAAAAAGTTCTGCGCGGTCTCTGGCCCTATGTCTGGCCGCACGACCGCCCGGACTTGCGGCAGACCGTGCTCTGGTCGCTGGTTTTGATCCTCATCGCCAAGGTCGTCACCGTCGCCGTGCCCTACACCTTGAAGTGGGCGACGGACGCGCTGGTGGCGGCGGCGGGCGGACGCGTCGTCGCGGGCGAAGATGTTTCCTGGCTGGTCGGCGCGCCGATCCTGGCGGCGGTCTTCTACGGTCTCGCGCGCATCATCATGACGCTGCTGGTGCAGACGCGCGAAGGCATGTTCGCCAAGGTTGCCATGCATGCGGTGCGCAAACTCGCGCTCAACACCTTCGAGCACATGCACCGCCTGTCGCTGCGCTTTCATCTCGAACGCAAGACCGGCGGCCTGACGCGCGTATTGGAGCGCGGCCGGACCGGCATCGAGAATATCACGCGCATGGCGCTGATGACGCTGCTGCCGACCATCGTCGAGTTCTTCCTGGTGCTCGCGCGTCTGCTGGCTGGAGTTCGACTGGCGCTACATCGCAACAATCGTCGTCATGATCGTCGTCTATCTCTGGTTCACGGTCAAAGCCACGAACTGGCGCGTCGCCATCCGCAAATCCATGAACGAGAGCGACACCGACGCCAACACCAAGGCCGTCGACAGTCTGTTGAACTACGAGACGGTGAAGTACTTCGGCGCCGAAGAGCGCGAGGCCTCGCGCTACGACAAATCGATGGAGCGCTACGAGGCGGCGAGCATCAAGACCTATACCTCGCTCGCCTACCTCAACTCCGGCCAGGCGGTCATCTTCACGCTGGCGCTGACGCTCGTTCTGGTCATGGCGGCGCAGGACGTGGTGGCGGGCACCAAGACTGTCGGCCATTTCGCCATGGTCAATCTCTTGATGCTGCAACTTTTCATTCCGCTGAATTTCATGGGCATGGTCTACCGCGAAATCCGCCAGGGGCTGACCGACATCGAGATGATGATGGACGTGCTCGACCGCAATCCGGAAGTCGCCGACAGGCCGGGTGCGAAGGACCTCGCCGTCAACGGCGGGGCGATTGCGTTCGAGAACGTGCGCTTCGCCTACGATCCCGAACGCGAGATCCTGAAGGACCTGTCGTTCACGGTGCCGGCGGGGAAGATGTTCGCCATCGTCGGGCCCTCGGGCGCCGGTAAATCCACCATCAGCCGCATCCTGCTGCGCTTCTACGACGTGACGGGCGGCCGCGTTCTGATCGACGGCCAGGACCTGCGCGAGGTGACGCAGAAATCTCTCCGCGCCGCGATGGGCGTCGTGCCGCAGGATACCGTGCTGTTCAACGACACGATCTTCTACAACATCAAGTACGGCCGCCCCGACGCCTCCGACGAGGACATCGCAGCGGCGGCGAAAATGGCGCAGATCGACGGCTTCATCCGCGCGCTGCCCGAGGGCTACGACACCATGGTCGGCGAACGCGGCCTGAAACTTTCGGGCGGCGAGAAGCAACGCGTCGCGATCGCGCGGACCATTTTGAAGGGGCCGCCGATCCTGATCCTCGACGAGGCGACGAGCGCACTCGACAGCCACACCGAAAAGGAGATCCAGGACGCGCTCGACCGCATTTCGCAAGACCGGACGACGCTGGTCATCGCCCATCGCCTGTCGACCATCGTGCACGCCGATCAGATCCTGGTGCTGGAGAAGGGCCAACTCGTCGAGCAGGGAACGCACGCCGAGCTGATCGCGAAGGACGGGCTTTATGCCTCGCTCTGGGCGCGCCAGCGTCAGGCCGAGAAGGCGCGCGAGGACCTGGCGCATGCGCTGGAGGAAGCCGAGCGGACTGGGGCGCTCAGGCCGGCGGATGCACGCCTTGAGCCGGCGACCTAACCCCCTCTCCCCGTCCTTCACGGGGAGAGGGCTGGGGTGAGGGGCGGCAACAGGCAATAGCGCAAGCGGCTGCCCCTCACCCTGACCCTCTCCCCATTCCGAGAGCAGTGGAATGGGGAGAGGGGGCCGCCCTGCTAACCATACAAAAGTTATCCCCGCTCTCCGGCGCTCCCTTAGATTGGGACTTGGCCGGTGCCTTTGGGCAGGCGGTCATGTACGGATACGGTGAAGGAGCTCGGTTAAGACTGTGGACGGAAACCCGAAAAGCATTGTGGAGACGATTTGGCGCTGGGTGCTGATCGCGCTCTGGTCGGCGCGCGAGATCCTGCGCACGGCTTGGCGCATCGCCCGCGGGCCCATCATCCTGGCGCTGCAGATCCTGGCGGCCCTCGTCGTCCTGTTCGAGGAGTGGGGCTGGAAGCCGCTTTCGGCATTGCTCGGCAGGCTCGCGCAGTTCGCACCGATCGCGTTCCTCGAGCGCTTGATCGCGCGGCTGCCGCCTTACGCGGCGCTGGCGGTCTTCGCGCTTCCGACAGTGTTCCTGCTGCCCTTGAAGTTCGTCGCCATGTGGCTGCTGGCCATGGGCCGCTACTGGACCGCGACGGCATTGTTTGCCGGAGCCAAGGTCGCCTCGACCGCGCTCATCGCCCGCATTTTCACGCTGACCAAGCCGCAACTCATGCAGATCGGCTGGTTCGCAAGCGCCTACAACTGGTTCGTGCCGTGGAAAGAGTCGTTCTTTGCCCTGATCCGCACCTCGTGGGTCTGGCGTTACGGGCGCATGCTCAAGAACCGCGTCAATCTCGAGGTGAAGCAGCTTTGGCTGCGCTGGGAGCCGGCGGTTCGGCGGATATTCGAGCCACGCATTCATGCGGTTCGCGATTATCTTCGTGACGCGATTGGCCGTTTTGGATCGGGGAAAGGCGATTAACTCGCGGAAACGTCAGCTCAAGAAGCAGTTCCGTCGTCTCCTATTGAGCTCGACGCGGCAACGACTTCCTGTTGGACGACGTCGTGGAGATATAGAGCACGAGCGTCAACAAGGCCAAAGTGATCAGCGAGGCGTATTCTCGCGGCAGGTTGAGCCCGCCACTGTCGATCGGCTTGGTCAGGAAATCGCCAAAAGTGGCGCCGAACGGCCGCGTGAAGACGAATGCAATCCAGAACAGCAAGACCTCGTTGATGCGCGTTGCATAGTGCAAAGCGACGACGGCGACGATGACGGCCGCCGTCACCAGCGCACCTTGAATGAAAGACAGACCAGCATCATCGACAAGGTAGTCGCCGAATGCCGTTCCCAAGCTGTTCGAAAAGAGAACCGCCAGCCAAAACATGATTTCGACCGGCTTTTTCACCATTGGAGAAACCCGCAAGTCGCCCTCGCGGTAATACCATGCGGCGAGAACCATCACGAGGCCGGCGGCGAGGATCTGCGATCCAAGCGCATAGCCCAAGTCCAGCGAGCGATCCAGAAAATCGGAAATTTCCGTGCCCGCCGTCGTGGTCGCAATGATGGCAGCCCAAAACAATACGGGGTGAAAATCTTTCGACGCGATCTGGAAATATAGAATAACGGCGAGGATCGAGAACGTAATCGCCAAAGCCGCATAGTAACCCAAGTCGAGCGTCATCGAGAGGAAGTCGCCCGCGGTCTCGCCGAGGGTTGTCGCCAGCACCTTCATGATCCAGAAGGCGAGGGTAACGGCGGCGACTTTGTTCACAGCCGATGCGGGTGCGGAAACATCAGAGGGAACGGTCATGGCATGTTCCTTAGGGGGAGGTTCGATGAGGTCATGGTGGATTAAGCATAAGCTTCGAGATTGGGAAACCTTCGCGGCGTTACCGCAGGTGCTTGTGGGACGTTTCGAGCGGTCTCGCGCGGGAGAAACGATCGCGCTAAGAGACTGATCATGACTGATCTGAGCCCCATCCTCATAGCCGGCCCGACGGCGAGCGGAAAGTCCACCCTCGCGCTCGCAATCGCCGAACGCGTCGGCGGCACGATTCTCAACGCCGACAGCATGCAGGTCTACCGCGAGCTTCGCATCCTGACGGCGCGGCCATCGCCCCTAGACGAAGCTCGGGTGCCGCACGCGCTCTACGGTCACGTTCCCGCGGGCGAAGCCTATTCGGCCGGGCGATTTGTCATCGAGGCGGCGGAGGCCATCCGGGAGGCACAGGCGCAAGGACGCCGCGCGATCGTCGTCGGCGGCACGGGGCTCTACTTCAAGGCGCTGCTCGAAGGGCTCTCGCCGATACCGGCCGTGAGGGAGGACGTGCGGGCGCACTGGCGGAGCGAGGCCGAGCGGCTCGGCGCCAAAGCCTTGCATGCGGAATTGCAGCGGCGCGATGTGGACATGGCGAAGCGTCTGGCGCCGACGGACACCCAGCGCCTCGTGCGCGCGCTTGAAATCTTGGAGTCGAGCGGGCAGTCGCTTGGGCATTGGCAGGCGCTGCCCGGAACGCCGGTCATCGATGCGACGGCGGCTGTGAAGCTGCACGTTACGCGGCCGCGCCAGGACCTGCGGGCCCGGGCCGACACGCGCTTCGACGACATGCTGCAGGCGGGTGGGCTCGAGGAGGTGCGGGCACTGGTAGCGATGCAACTCGATGCCGCTTTGCCGGCAATGCGGGCGCTGGGGGTGCGTCCACTCCTCGCGCATGTTCGCGACGGCCTGCCGCTCGCGGCGGCAACCGTTGCCGCCAAGGCCGAGACCCGGCAATTCATCAAACGCCAGGAAACGTGGCTGCGATCTAATATGATTGCGTGGATGGCTATTGATGCGCACGAAATGGAATACCTAGAAGACAAAATCATGCCATTTATTCATTCTTAGCGTTGACCGGGCAAGGTTGCGCCCCTAGGTTCTCTCGCAAAAGAGACCCGCATAGCGGGGCTTAGATGTGTGTACGGATTTGTCGGCAAGGAGCGGGCCATGGCAAGGACCATGACGGGAGCGGAAATCGTATTGACGGCGTTGGCCGACCAGGGTGTCGAAGTCATTTTCGGCTACCCAGGTGGTGCCGTGCTGCCGATCTACGACGAACTCTTTCAGCAGGAAAAAGTTCGCCACATCCTGGTGCGCCAGGAAGGCGGCGCGGTGCATGCGGCGGAAGGCTATGCGCGCTCGACCGGCAAGGTCGGCGTCGTGCTCGTGACGTCGGGACCCGGCGCCACCAATGCAGTGACGGGCCTCACCGATGCGCTGATGGATTCCATTCCGGTCGTCTGCCTCACCGGGCAGGTGCCGACGCACCTGATCGGCAACGACGCGTTCCAGGAATGCGATACTGTCGGCATTACGCGGCCGTGCACCAAGCACAACTGGCTGGTGAAGAACGTCAACGATCTGGCACGCGTCATCCACGAAGCGTTTCATATCGCCAAGACCGGCCGTCCCGGTCCCGTCGTCGTCGATATCCCGAAGGACATCCAGTTCGCGACCGGCAACTATGTCGGCCCGTCGAATATCCAGCATAAAACCTACCGGCCCAAGGTGAAACCGGATCAGCCGGTCGTACGCGACGCCGTCGATCTCATCGCCGGTGCCAAGAAGCCGCTGTTCTATACCGGCGGCGGCGTCATCAATTCGGGCCCGAAGGCGAGCCAGCTCTTGCGCGAGTTCGTGCGTCTGACCGGCTATCCCATCACCTCGACGCTGATGGGGCTTGGGGCCTACCCCGCCTCCGACAAGCAATGGCTCGGAATGCTCGGCATGCACGGTCTTTACGAGGCCAACATGGCGATGCACGACTGCGACGTGATGATCAACATCGGCGCCCGCTTCGACGACCGCATCACCGGGCGCATCGACGGCTTTTCGCCGGCCTCGAAGAAGATCCACGTCGACATCGATCCGAGCTCGATCAACAAGAACGTTCACGTCGACCTGCCCATCGTCGGCGACGTCGCCTATACGCTCGAAGACATGCTGCGGATATGGAAAGCCAAGGCGCCCGTGGTCGATAAGGCGGCGCACAAGGCCTGGTGGAAGCAGATCGATACCTGGCGGGCGAAGAAGTCGCTGTCCTACAAGAACTCCAAGGACCTGATCATGCCGCAATACGCCATTCAGCGGCTCTACGAACTCACCAAGGACCGCGATCCCTACATCACCACGGAGGTCGGCCAGCATCAGATGTGGGCGGCGCAGTTCTTCCATTTCGAAGAGCCCAACCACTGGATGACGTCGGGCGGCCTCGGCACCATGGGCTACGGCTTGCCGGCGGCGATCGGGGCGCAGATCGCGCATCCCAAGTCGCTCGTCATCGACATTGCGGGTGACGCCTCGATCCTGATGAACATCCAGGAGTGTTCGACCGCCGTGCAGTTCAATCTGCCGGTCAAGGTGTTCATCCTGAACAACGAGTACATGGGCATGGTACGCCAGTGGCAGCAACTGCTGCACGGCAACCGCCTGTCGCACAGCTACACCGAGAGCCTGCCCGATTTCGTCAAGCTCGCGGACGCCTACGGCTGGAAGGGTATCCGTTGCGAGCATCCCGCGGACCTTGATGATGCCATCAAGGAGATGATCAATACCAAGGGTCCGGTGATCTTCGATTGCCGCGTGGCCAAGCTCGCCAATTGCTTCCCGATGATCCCGTCGGGCAAGGCGCACAACGAGATGCTGCTCGGCGAAGACATTTCGGATGACGACGTTGCCAAGGCCATCGGCAAGGAAGGCAAGGTGCTGGTATGATGGGAAAATTGACGGATTGCGGGGCGGCGGCCTAGATAATGTCCCAAGGATTGACCAGCGGAATGCCGAGACCTGCGAAATCAGCTGAGTTGCGGGTGGCGATTGCCGCACCGAGTAGCCGCGCCACACCGGCAATCAGGCTGTCAGGGACTTCGACATTGCGTCCCTTGGCGGCGTGCTCTGCATGGATCTCACCCGCCGCTTGCGCCGCAAACGCGTCAAATGCAACCACGCTGTTGCCGAAGACGTCTGCGAGAACGTCAGCGAGGCGTGCCTTGATCTCGCGACGTTTGCGCCCGGCCGGCATCGCGGAGAGCCCGTAATGGATTTCGAAGAGCGAGGGTGCGCAGACACGCAATTGACCCCAGTCCTGATTGTCGAACCAGGTCCTCACCGCCGTCTCCCTGTCGAGCCGCATCAGCGCCGACAGCACGTTGGTATCGACAAGGATCATCAGCCGAGCTTCACCTTGCGCGCACGCCAAGTTTTGCGGAGATTTTGCATTTTATCTTCAAACGCCTGCCAGTCGGCGTCCTCAACCTGGTGCTTGGCGAGCTTCTTCGCGAGTGCCGTTCCGGCGCCCAAGGCTTCACTTCCAGCGACGCCGGCCTCTGGCGTCTGGGCCAGGATTGCGCGGACTTCTGCTTCGAGACTGCGCCCGTGCTTCTCGGCACGCCGCTGCAGCCGCTTTTTGACGTCTTCGGGGAGGTTTCTTACGACGAGCTGTGCCATGCGCACCTCTGTTGATATCATGATATCAAAAGTGAGCCGTAATGGCAAGTCCGCGCAGGGGATTTTGGTCGCTTTGCTGCTCGCTCTGGTTCCCGCCTCTGCCCTGTCCAAGCCCGCCTGGGACCAGGAGGCGAATATCAAGGACGCCGCCAAGCGGCTGGCGCTCCTCCACCGCGGCGAAGGCTCGCAAGGCGTCGTGAAGTTCCTCGACGCCTGCTACAAGACGCACACCATCGCATCGGAATTTTCCGCCGGTCTCGAGGCCTGCATGACGCAGGACTACATCCATTCCCGCGTCCTCGCCGAGATCTACGCCAAGCTGCCCGAGGAAGCGCGCGCCAAGCTGCACGCGCCGAGCGCCGAATTCATCGCCAGGACCATGAATGCCCGTTTCGCCGCGATCCGCGCCCAGTACAAGATGTCGGACGCGGACGCCGATACCTTGAAAAAGAGCATCGACAAGGTTGGTCTTCCGATTTTCATCAAGAGCGCCTTTCCGCCAAAAAAGGACGTCGATGGCAAGGGCGGCAATAAGGGCCACACCGATACGGACGGCGAGAACAAAGGCGAGGGGGATAAGAAGTAGGCCCATGCTGCATCTCGTCATCGCCAACAAGCTCTATTCGTCGTGGTCGCTGCGGCCCTGGATGGTGCTGAAGGCCTTCGATATCCCGTTCGACGACACGGTCATTCCGCTGCGGCTGCCCGAATCCAAGGCGGCGATCCAGAAGTTCTCTCCGTCGGGAAAAGTGCCGGTGCTGATCGACGGCAAGGTGACGGTCTGGGAAAGCCTCGCCATCATCGAGTATCTGGCCGAGACCTATTCCGAGCGCGCGATCTGGCCGCGCGACGCGGCGGCGCGGGCCGAAGCGCGGGCAATTTCGAGCGAGATGCACGGCGGTTTCATGGCGCTGCGGCAGGCGTGTCCGATGCATCTCGGCAAGCGCTTCAAGACACCGGCGCTTGGTGACGACGCCAAGGATAACGTCGCCCGCATCGAGACGCTGTGGCGCGAGACGAAAGGCGATTTCGGCAAGTCGGGTCCGTACCTATTCGGCGCCTTCAGCGCCGCAGACGCCATGTTCGCGCCGGTGGTAACGCGCCTCGATACCTACCAGATCGCCGTCGCCAAGGACACGCGCGCCTATATGGACGCCATTCTCGGCCACCCGGCCTTCGTCGAATGGCGCCGCGCGGCGCGGACCGAGCCCTGGCGCATTGATGACTACGAGATCGGCCACACGGCGATCGAAACCTACTGTTGACCAGACGAGACCGTACCCATGTCCCAACACGGCACCCAGTCGCATTATCCGAGCCCCTTGAAGTCGCAGGAGGTCGTCTCCCGCACGCTCTCCATCATCGTCGACAACGAACCGGGCGTGCTGGCGCGCGTCATCGGCCTGTTTTCAGGGCGCGGCTACAACATCGACATTTGACGGTGACCGAGACGGAGCATGAAAAGCACGTCTCGCGTATCACCATCCTGACGCGGGGAACGCCCGCCGTGATCGAGCAGATCAAACATCAGCTCGAGCGCCTCGTGCCCGTGCACCGCGTGCGCGACTTGACGATCGAGGGTGTTTCGCTCGAGCGTGAACTGGCGCTGGTCAAGGTGCAGGGCAAGGGCGAGAAGCGGATCGAAGCGCTGCGGCTCGCCGAGATTTTCCGCGCCCAGGTGGTCGACACCTCGACCGAGCATTTCGTTTTCGAGGTGACGGGCAAGGCCTCCAAGATCGAGACCTTCATCGGCATCATGCGCGAGCTTGGGATGACGGAAGTATCGCGCACGGGTATTGCCGCCATCGGCCGAGGCGCTGGGACGCTGTAGATCGCGAAGACGCGAGCCCGACGACGTCACTGTGAAGGCGTGGGCGGCGATCGAAGGTTCAGCGGACGAACGCTGAGCGAGCTTGTGATTGTTGGGGAAGGGCGGCCTTGGTGCGGTGCTACGGGGCGTTTTTGACTGTGCCGGACTTTCGTTGATTATCGCTCCAGATTGGCCTTGGTGGCGCGAAGAATATCATCCGACAGTTTGGAATCGTCCACGGCGCGGGCGAGCACGAGTGCCCCGACCAGGGAAGCGACCATCGCGAGTGCCTCTTTATCGCGTTGCGGCTGTTTCAGTCCCGGCTCCATTCTCCCGCTCAGCTGCTCGAGCATTCCCCGCAATCCGGTCGTGAAGCGCGCGCGCAGGTTTTGGTTCTGACGCGGCATTTCACAAACCAAGGCCGCCAGAGGGCAACCGCGTCCGGGCTTGTCGCGATGCTCAGCCGAAAGGTAGTCCGAAACGTAGCGGCGCAGCGTGGGGGTGCCATTCATTTCCTGGCCTTTCGCGGCGATCACGTGTTCCAGCGCTTCTTCGACAAGCCGCTCCTTGGAACCGAACTGACTGTAGAGGCTGCCGTGGGTCATGCCGGCGGCCTCGGAAAGCGCGTCGACGCCGGTTCCCGAAATTCCGCGCTCGCGAATGAGACGCGCAGTGGCTTTCAGAATTTTGTCTCTGTTTTCGGCAGCTTGTTCTTTGGTGACACGCATCGGGCAGGCCTTTGTTTGAATCGGGGCTTGACAAATATAATGGCGATCGTCATCTAATGCAATCATTACGATCGCCATCAAAAAAGTTGAGGAGATTAAGTATGAGCCGTGTTGTGCGCTTCCACCGCCTCGGCGGCCCAGAAGTCTTGGAAATCGAGGAGCTTCCAGACCGGCCGCTCAAAGACGGCGAATTGCGCGTTCGCGTCGAAGCCATTGGGCTCAACCGCGCCGAGCAAATGTACCGATCCGGTGCTTACCTGGAGCAGCCGAACTTGCCTGCCCAAAACGGCTACGAGGCATCAGCCGTGGTGCTTGAACTGGGCCCCGGCGTAAGCGGGTTCGCGGTTGGCGAGGCCATCAGTGTCATTCCTGCCTTCTCGCTCAATGCCTATGGCGTCTACGCTGAGGTTGCGGTTGTGCCCGCCTATGCCGTGGTCAAGCGCCCCAAGGGTCTGAATGCCATCGAGGCGGCGGCTGTTTGGATGGCATACATCACCGCGTACGGCGCACTCATCGACATCGCCAATGTCGGCAAGGGCGACGCAGTCGTCATCCCGGCCGCATCATCGAGTGTGGGGCTTGCGGCCATCCAGATCGTCAATAGCGTGGGCGGCGTTTCGATTGCGATGACGCGGACCAGTGTGAAGGCGGCTGCATTAAAGGCGGCTGGCGCGGCGCATGTCGTAGCGACAGAAGAGCAGGACTTAGTGGAGGCCATCAATGCAATCACCAACGGCAAGGGTGCTCGTGTCGTTTTCGATCCCGTCGGCGGACCTGGTGTTGAGAAACTTGCGGCAGCAATGGCGCCCGGCGGCACACTGGTCCTGTACGGACTGTTGAGCCTGCAGCCCACGCCTTTCCCATTCGGGCCAGCGCTTCTCAAGGGACTGACTGTCCGGGGCTACACGCTGTTTGAAGTCGTGGCCGACAAGTCTCGCCGCGAAGCAGCGATCTCATTTATCACACGCGGGCTCGAAGCAGGGACGCTGAAGCCGGTGATCGCCAAGACCTTCCCATTCGACCAGATCGTCGAAGCGCATCGATACCTGGAATCAAACGCCCAGTTCGGAAAGATCGTTGTGACGGTGTGAGGCCGCAGCGAGCGCTTTTCGCAGCCTGACGGCCTATTGGAACTTCAATCTGAAATTATGGAGGACACGATGACGAGCGCCACAAATGTCGAGACGAAGCACCTCAGTGTCGGCGATGTGAGCTACGCATATCGCGAGCTTCGCCCAGCGAAGCTGGCCGATCCCACTCCCTTGCTGTTCCTGCACCGCTTTCGCGGCACGTTGGACGATTGGGATCCCGCGTTCGTGGATGAACTCGCCAAGACGCGCCACGTCATCCTGTTCAGCGACGCCGCGGTCGGATCCTCCACGGGCACACCCGCCAAGGACTTCGACGAGAAGGGGCGCAACGCCGCGTCCTTCGCGCGCGCTCTTGGGCACACTCAAATCGACGTTCTGGGGTTCTCGATGGGCGGGTTCGTCTGTCAGACCATGGCCCTTCAGGAGCCAAAGCTCGTTCGCAAGGCCATTGGAATCGGGACCGGGCCGGCTGGTAATGCCGAGACGGCACCTCCGACCGACATAGTGTTTGGCATTGCCTTGAAGGATACCTACACTTTCGAAGACGTCCGCTACCTGTTCTTCGCCGAGGGCCGCGAAAAGGAAACGCAAGCGTTCATTGAACGCATGGGCATCAGAGAAGATCGCGAGCCTGTCGTTGGGCCGCCGGTCATCGCCGCGATGGTGGAAACGGTCTCGGGCTTCATGGGCGGCAAGACCGACCACTACGGGCGCCTGAAGCAATTGAAGCAGCCGTTTCTCATCATTTCGGGCGACAGAGACCCGTTCTTTCCGCTGAAGAACACGTGGTTGCTCTTTCGGGAACTCGCAAACGCTGAAGTCGCCGTGTATCCGCTGGCCGGTCACGGGCCTCATCAGCAGCATCCGGTCGAGGTCGCGGCGGAGATCGAGCGTTTTCTTTCCCAGATTTCGTAATCAAAGGCTGATCGTATGACATCAACCCCGACCACAAAAAGTCCGGCCACTGCAACGGCGGCATCCGCCGTTTCCAGGGAAAGTCTGTTGAACCAGCCACTTCGCTTGCCCAACGGCGGTGTGCTCAAAAACCGACTTGCGAAAGCGGCCATGAGCGAAACGCTCGCCTCCTATGATAATCGCCCGACGCCGGAACTGGTGCAACTGTACCGGCGGTGGGCTGCGTCCGGCCTAGCACTCCTGATCACCGGCAACGTGATGATCGATCGCCGCGCATTGGGGGAACCTGGCAACGTCGCAATCGAAGATGAAGCCGATCTGCCGGTGTTGCAGCAGTGGACGCGTGCGGCGACGGACAAGGGCGCGGCGATCTGGGCTCAGCTCAATCATCCCGGCAAGCAGTCGCCGAAGGGTCTCAATCGCGAAAACATCGCTCCCTCGGCCATTCCATTCCGCGAAGACCTGGCGGCTTTCTTCGATACGCCGCGCGAAGCCACGACAGCCGAGATCGAAGACATCATCCGGCGTTTCGGGCGCAGTGCCGAGATCTGCAAGAAGGCGGGCTTCAGCGGCGTGCAGATTCACGGCGCCCATGGCTATCTGGTCAATCAGTTCTTGTCGCCGCATCACAATCGACGCACTGACGAATGGGGCGGCAGCATCGAGAACAGACGCCGGTTCGTGCTGGCAGTCTATGCGGAGATTCGCAGACGCGTCGGCCGCGACTTTCCCGTCGGCATCAAGCTCAACTCCGCCGATTTCCAGCGCGGAGGCTTTTCCGAGGAAGAGTCGATGGCGACGGTCGTTGCTCTCGCCGACGCAGGCGTCGATTTGATCGAGATCTCGGGCGGCACCTACGAAGCCCCCGCCATGAGCGGTGTCGTCACGAAGCCGATAGGGCAATCCACTGCGACGCGTGAAGCCTACTTCCTCGAGTTCGCCGAAAAGGTGCGGGGCTTGGTGACGACGCCGTTGATGGTCACTGGCGGGTTCCGCACAGCCGCTGGTATCGACGCCGCGTTGCGTTCAGGTGCGCTCGATATGATTGGTCTGGCGCGGCTCTTGGCAATCGACCCGGAAGCCCCTGCAGCGCTGCTCCGTGGCGAGGATAGCCCCCAGCGCGTGCGTCCGATTCTGACGGGCATCAAGAAGGTCGACCGCATGGGCATCATGGAAATTTCCTGGTACGGGCAACAGCTGAAGCGGATCGCGACCGGCCGCAATCCACGCCCCAACGAGAGTGCGCTTTTTGCGCTTCTGAGAGCCGTGACATCGAGCGGCTGGGGAACGTTCCGCACAAGGCGGCTGAGGGCATGAGCCGTCCGTTGGAGAACGAAGGACCGTGCCTCATGCGTTGGACTGCTCCGGGCCCAAAGTTGGCGTGGGCTCAGTGCACGGCACTGCCGGCTTTCGGGTGAGGGGCGCATGCATTTCGACCGCTCTTGCGGCCGCTTCATGACTTGAAGGCGCTGGACCGGCCAGCTTACCGCTTCTTGCCGATCTTGGCGTTTTCATGCGCCAGTGCCAGCGACGCCTGCGAAACGATGAGGTATTCAGCCTTCGCATCGATGGGCTTCTTGGCGATGAGCGTTCGCGCCGTCAGGATCCGGCCAGCGTCGGAGGCCGCGTTGCGCAGCGCCGTATAGGTGCCGTGTCGCGGCTGCACGAGTGACGGCTGCAAAGTGCAGATTGCGGTTACGAGCGGTCCGGTGCGCCTTTCCGGCGTCTCCTCACACATCGTTCCAAAGAACGTCACGGATCGTTCAAGCCCGCCTCGCCTGTCCGTTCCTAAGTTCTTCCCAACATCCGAAGTTCCATTCGGGCGAAAGAAACGGGAGGAACCATGTTCTCAATGCAGTCCGCCACAACGTCGCCGGCCAAGGCAACCCGATCCTACGATGCGGTCGTCATCGGAGCCGGTGTTGCAGGCCTTCACCAAGTGCATCTCTTACGCGAGCAGGGTCTCAAGGTCCGCGGCGTCGAGGCCGGATCGGGCATCGGCGGCACGTGGTACTGGAACCGCTATCCAGGCTGCCGATTTGATTCCGAGGCCTACATCTATCAGTATTTCTTCTCGCAGGATCTCTACAATGCGTGGAGCTGGAGCGAACGCTTTCCCGCTCAGCCCGAGATCGAGCGCTGGCTGAACTTCGTCGCCGACCGCTGCGATCTCCGCAAGGAATTCGAGTTCAACTCCAAGGTCGAAAGCGCCCACTTCAACGACGCGACAGGCCGGTGGACGGTCAAGACGAGCAAAGGCGATATCATCGACACGCAATTCCTGATTACGTGTTGCGGTATGCTTTCAGCACCCCTCGACAAGCGCTTTCCGGGTCAAGAAACCTTCAAAGGACAATTGTACCACACAGCGCGCTGGCCCAAGACGCCCGTCAATTTTGCGGGCAAGCGCGTCGGCGTCGTCGGCAACGGCGCGACGGGCATTCAGGTGATTCAGACGATTGCCAGCGAAGTGGGACACATGAAGGTGTTCGTGCGGACGCCGCAATACATCATCCCGATGAAGAACCCGAAATACAGCGCGGCAGACGTTGCAGCCTACAAAAACCGCTTCGAGGAACTCAAGGCAAATTGCCCGAATACCTTCACGGGCTTCGAGTACGACTTCACGAACGGCGCCTGGGGCGAACTGACATACGCGCAGCGCCGCGACGTCTTGGAACGCATCTGGAACGAGGGGTCGCTGCGGCTGTGGCTCGCATCGTTCCCAGAGATGTTTTCAGATGACGATGTCAGCGAAGCCGTCTCGGATTTCGTGCGCCAGAAGATGCGCGAGCGGCTCAAGGACCCAAAGCTTTGCGATCTGCTCATTCCCACCGACTACGGCTTCGGAACGCATCGCGTGCCGCTCGAATCCGGTTATCTCGAAGTCTTCCACCGCCCCAATGTCGAGATCGTGAGCGTCAAGAACAACGCAATCGCCGCCGTGACGCCCGAGGGCATCAAGCTCGCCAACGGTCAGGTGCACGAACTCGACATCATTATTCTGGCAACCGGCTTCGACGCGGGCACCGGCGCACTGACACGCATCGATATCCGCGGCCGCGGCGGACGCGCCCTCAAGGACGACTGGGGCCGCGACATCCGCACGATGCTCGGCATGCAAGTGCATGGCTATCCCAATCTCTTCACCACCGGCGCGCCGCTCGCGCCCTCCGCGGCGCTCTGCAACATGACGACGTGCCTGCAGCAGCAAACAGATTGGATCAGCGATTGCATCAAATATCTGCGCAGCGTGGGCGCCATGGCGATCGAGCCGACGGTGGAGAGGCAGGACGAGTGGGTCGAGCACCACGATGAACTCGCCAATGGTACGCTCGTGGTCAGAACCAACTCCTGGTACATGGGCTCTAACGTCGAGGGCAAACCGCGCCGACTGCTTTCGTACATCGGCGGCGTCGGTCCCTACAAAAAGCGGTGCGACGAGGTGACGGAAAGCCGGTATCGCGGCTTCGCCATTACCTAATGCGTGAGGATGTGAGTGCGGCACCTGTGCGAAAGCTATTTTGATGCACAGGTTCCGCCGGCTCTCGATAGCGTGAGCAATCATGACCGGCGCTGTGCACACACCCTCACTTGACGCCCTTGCGGGCGGTGATCCGGCGATGAGGCGGGCCATTGGGGTCTGCTTGAAAGCTGCGGACACGGACTTGCCAATCCTCATTCTGGGTGAAACGGGCGTCGGCAAGGATATGCTGGCTCGCGCCGTGCATGCGTCCGGCAATCGCGCGACAAGAAAGTTTACGGCCATTAATTGCGCCGCCCTGCCTGCATCTCTGCTCGCAAGCGAACTCTTCGGATATGTCCCCGGAACCTTTACGGATGGCGCAAGGAATGGCTATGCCGGCAAGCTCGTGGCCAGCAACGGCGGCAGCGTGTTCCTCGATGAGATCGGCGACATGCCACTCGATCTCCAGGCGTATCTACTGCGCGTTCTCGATGAACGCTGCGTCACCCCTTTGGGGAGCAGCAAGACGGTGCCGCTGGATGTCCGCTTCATCAGCGCCACCCACCAAGACCTGCCTCAACTCGTGACGCGGGGGCAGTTCCGGCGGGATTTGTATTATCGCATTCGCGGTGTCCAGGTCTCACTGCCCGCTCTGCGCAATCGTGCCGATTTGCGCGACCTCGTGGCGCGTCTTTCGCTTGAGGAGGCCTTGCGGTCGGGGCGGACGATGACGCTCTCACGCGAAGTCGTGGACGCCCTCTGCGACTACGATTGGCCCGGGAACATTCGCGAGCTACGCAGTGTCCTGCGGGTAATGCTGTGCGCCTGCGACGACGCGATTGTAAGAATAGCCCATTTGCCGTCGCCGCTCATCGCGCTCGCAAAGACGGCGCGCAGCCCGGAAAATTAAGCAAGGAAGAGCGGAGCCGGCGGGGCCGAGGGGGTCTCGTGTCGCCCCTCGGCAATAGCCGCTCGCCGGACCGTTACGCGGGAAGGCTCAGCAGATCGCCGAGGTGTCGGTCAACCTGCGCCGAAAAGCTGGGGTCGGTGCCGAACAGCCCTAAGTGCCCGTCGACGGTGTTGATGGGTCGGAATTCGGCGCCGGTGATCATCTTGCACTCCTTCTCGCAGTCCGCCGGCGGGAAGAACATGTCGTGGCTGATCGGCATGACGAAGGTCTTGGCCTTGATGCGGCGGAGTGCCGCACTCAGATCCCCGTCCGTATTGCGCGCAACGTCGCCGCGCTGCCACTTCCACGCCATCGCCAGCAGGTTGTTGGGGTCCATCGGCCCGAAGTAGCCGGCCATGAAGTTGACGGTAAAGTCTTCGAGCGACGAGAACCCGAGCTGTTGGGGACGCTTCTGGGCGAAGAATTCCGTGCTCCAGCCCATGACGCCCCACAACTTCGCGTGCCGCATCAACCCGTCTCGCACGTATTCCGAGCGCCCGTAGAATCCGTGGTTCCAGCCGGGATCCGATGTGATGGCCTCCATGAGAGTTTCGGCGAACAGGAAATCGTGCGTCGTATTCTGTGCGGTGCCGGCGATCGGCGCCGCGCGCGCCACCATGTTCGGGAATCGCACCGCCCACTCGTAGGTCTGTTGCGCGCCCATCGAGCCGCCGGTGACGAGAGCGAGCCGCTGGATGCCAAACTTACTCGTCAGCAGCTTGTACTGCGCGCGCACGTCGTCGCTGATACGGACCTTCGGGAAGTTCGCCTGACCGCCCGGAAGCGGCGTGTTGTGCGGCGACGTCGACAGGCCGCTGCCGATCTGATTGACGATGATGATGAAGTACTTGGCAGGATCGAGCGCGCGGCCTGCTCCGGTGTAGACGTCGCTCATGATCTTGGACGTGCCGGAGTACCAGGTCGGGATCAGAATGGCGTTGTCCTTGGCGGCGTTGAGCGTGCCGTAAGTCGCAACCGCGAGCTGGCAATTACGGATGGTGCCACCGTCCTCCAGAATGAGATCGCCGATGTTGTGCAGTTCGTAAGGCCCATGGACGTCCTGCGAATAAAAGGCGTTCTCTATCATGCTTTCCTCCCGAGCGTTGTTGGCCGTCTTTGCGGCATCATTGGACCGCAGTCTCGGGCCTGGCGTGGCGGCGTTCTAGAATGTTGTTTCGCTGGATTTGGAACGATGTTGCACCCAACAATTTTGCCGGGCGCGCGCCTTCGCGCTTGGCGAGGTTCCGTCAACCGAAGGGCTACACACCTGAGCCGCACGTCTCAGTTATTGACGTTCTTCCGGTATTCGCCAGGGGTGATCTTGAACTCGCGGCGGAACAGCCTCGTCATGTGGCTCTGATCTGAAAAGCCGCAACTCGCTGCAACGCATTTCAAGGGCGAGTTGCCGACTTCGATCAATCGCCGCGCCCGCTCGAGCCGGCTGTGCGTGAGATAGACGTAAGGCGGGCAGCCGAACGTCTCGTTGAACTGCCGGATCAAATGAAAGACGCTGATATTTGCCACTTTGGCAATGTCGGCGAGGCTCAGATTGCTGTCGAGGTTCTCATCGATGAACTCTCTGACGCGCCTCGCTTGCAAGGACGAGAGGCCGCGCTTGACCTGCGGGGCCTCTCGAATTTCACCGGCGTAATTGCGCAGGAGATGGACACAAAGCTGATTGGTGATCGCCTCGACGAAGAGCGACCCCCCGAGCCCACCGGTTTGGAGTTCGTTGATAAGCGTAGTCATGGCGCCTATGAGTGTCGGATCATCGGTGCGCAGGATATCCTGCAATTCGACCTGCTTGATGTCTCGATCATAGGCGTCGCTGGCAATTTCCGCGACTTTCGATGGTGATATATAGAGATGCTGTACTTCGATCGGCACATTCCAATGCCAATGTGAGTCCGTAGAGTGCGTCAGAAGTGAAACGGTGCCGGGCCCAACCTGTTCATTGCGCCACGGGCCAGAGACTTTGCGGTTCATCGGAGTGTAACCGTCGCGATAGACGACGATCATGTAGTCCCGCATCGGCGGGATCGGCACGTCCAACGACTGATAATGATAGCCGCGAATCCGGACGTCCTTCCAGTTTTGTGACGCGCTATCGATGGTCAGTTCACCAGGAACCCAGATCGGTAGTTCCTCAGGGGTGATGAGCGGCATTCCGGTTCTCCTTCGCCGGCGAAGCGGCGTGAGTTGCGCGTTTCCTCTTACCCTGCAAACTGTTTCAGCGCCTCGCGGTCAGCGACGCGTTGCCGACGCGCTTGCGCTGAGCTGGATTTCGCGGCGTGAGCATTGTTTGTGCAATTGATATACGTCAAATGGGGTGCGGCATTGTATACCGATGCCGAAGTTCTTATCACGATCTTGCTGTCGTCAGGCCGCCGACGATCTGATGCGCGTGCAACAGTGCGTGTAGAAACAGTGACTTATGCCGCATGATCGGGGATATGAATGCGGTCATGCCAGTGCGTCCTTAGTCTGAGCTTGTGCCAAGGTCCGCCGGGCCATGCCTCGGCTTGTTGGGGCCCAGCCGAATGCAGGGTCACTTTGGCGCCTTAAGTGGTTCTCGTCATCTTGGATCGATCGCAATTTTCGGTCGATGTGCCGAAGCGAAGTCTGGGAAAGATCCGATTTGGCCCTGGACTGAGCTTACGGCACTGCCGGCTATCAGGTGAGGGGCGCATGCATTTCGACGGCTCTTGCGGCCACTTCATGACTTGAAGGCGCGGGACCGGCCAACTTACCGCTTCTTGCCGATCTTGGCGTTTTCATGCGCCAGCGTCAGCGACGCCTGCGAGACGATGAGGTTTTCATCCTTCGCATCGATGGGCTTCTTGGCGGCGTCGCGGAAGCCGATCTTGGCATCAGCCGAAGGATAGAGCGGCGTCGCCATGGCCTGCTTGCCGATGATCTCGAACATGAAGGCCTGGAGCCGCATGCGGTAGAGGTTAGTGCCGCTGCGCTCGCAGCGTTCCGGGCCAGACTCTTTTTCGCAGGAGGTGAGAGACTTGAACGTCGGGGCCTGCACCTCGTGCATTTTGACGGCCTTGTCGATCAAGGCGGCGCACATATCGGCAGCCACCTTGCCGCCGTCGGCACAATCGGCGGCCGACATGTAGATCGCCTTCTCTGTCTCGATTTTGGCGGCCTTGTTCTCGGATTTGCCGCAGCCCGAGAGGACAGCCGTCGCGGCGAGGACCAGAAGCAGAGGGGGGAAGCGGAGCATCGAATTGGCCCAGGGGTCGCAGGTTGAATTTTCCAGGCGCATATTGCCCAGAGTGCGGTTAGGGCTGGGTTAACGGATGTTGACGAATGGCGACCCGGATCAGGTTTCATCAGGTTTCGGGGCGGGGCAAGGACGGCTCTCAAACGGCGGCTTCCCGCGGGGTTCAGGCCACCCAAAACGCGCCAAAGTGCCGCTTTTCTCACTCCCAGACGTTGAAAGCGCCGGGCGATGCCGCTAGGGTCGGCCCGCATGATTGGGGGTGGGTGCACCAGTGGACGCGCCGCGCCCCGCAAGCGAATTCTATCTTCAACCCACACCCGCAAGACCATACTCGACCGGGGAACCCGAAAGGCCGCCCATGCGCGTCTATTACGATCGTGATGCCGACATCAATCTCATCAAGTCCAAGAAGGTGGCCATCGTCGGCTACGGCAGCCAGGGCCACGCGCACGCGTTGAACCTGCGCGATTCAGGATGCAAGGACGTGGCTATCGCGTTGCGCAAGGGCTCGGCGACGGCGCAGAAGGCTGAAAAGGAAAGGCTCAAGGTGATGGAGGTGGCGGAGGCCGCCAAGTGGGCCGACGTCATCATGATGCTGACGCCTGATGAGCTGCAGGCCGACATCTACAAGGATCACCTCGCTGGCAATATGAAGAAGGGCGCGGCACTGATGTTCGCGCACGGCCTCAACGTGCATTTCAGTCTCATTGAGCCGCGTGAAGACCTCGACGTCGGCATGGTGGCGCCGAAGGGCCCGGGACACACGGTGCGCGGCGAATACCAGAAGGGCGGCGGCGTGCCTTGCCTCATCGCCGTGCATCAGGACAAGAGCGGCAATGCCCACGATCTCTTCCTTTCGTATGCCTCGGCCGTTGGCGGCGGGCGCTCGGGCGTCATCGAGACGACGTTCAAGGAGGAATGCGAAACCGACCTTTTCGGCGAGCAGGCCGTGCTCTGCGGTGGCCTCGTCGAACTCATCCGCGCCGGCTTCGAGACGCTTGTCGAGGCGGGCTATGCGCCGGAGATGGCGTACTTCGAATGCCTGCACGAAGTGAAGCTGATCGTCGACCTCATCTATGAGGGCGGTATCGCCAACATGAACTATTCGATCTCCAACACGGCGGAGTGGGGCGAGTACATGTCGGGCCCGCGCGTCATCACGCCGGAGACCAAGGCCGAGATGAAGCGAATCCTGAAGGAAATCCAGACGGGGCAATTCACAAGCCAGTGGATGCAGGAATGCAAGGCGGGGCAGGCGCGTTTCAAGGGCATCCGCCGCAACAACGACGCGCATCAGATCGAAGAGGTCGGGGCTAAGCTGCGCGCCATGATGCCCTGGATCGCCAAGAACAAGCTGGTGGACAAGGGGCGGAACTAAACGCCTGGCGCTACAACTGAGGCTAGGGTTTGCGCGCAATTTCGCGATAATAACAGCTGAGAGCGGCGAGCCGACGCGGGTTCGCCGCTTTTTCTTTGGGCTGATTGATGGCATCGAAAAAGGTGCTCGCGCTGCCGTCCTTGGGGAGGGTTGTGGCTTGAGCAGCGCGAGCGGTCCTGTCGGCGCTCGACATCCCGCGATCACGGGATTTGAGCGGAGCGCCAACGCGGGCAGCAGAGGAGCGGGGACCTCCGCTGCCCGCATCCGGCGAACCTGTTCGCATGAACAGGTTCACTGGAATTCCATATCGAGTGGGATCAGTTGCGCTGTTGGGAGGTTAATCTCGCGAGGCCATAGCACCGTCGCGAATATCCCCCTTCTTTGCCGGCCATGACGGCCGAAAAGCGCTTCCCCCTCGTCTACCTCTCATGCGCCCCAGCGAATGCCGCCGGGGTAACTCGACTGCTACAGTTGCATCGGAGCCGTTCCGACACTCAACCAAAACCTCGAGCGAGTTTTTGGTTGAACTTGACTGTCACCCCCAAGCGACGCGTCATGAGTTGAATTCTATGTTTGATCGTGTCGGCTTAATGACCGAAGCGTGGTGAAATAAGTGCGTTCCAAAATTTATTATGCGGGAAGATCGTTAGTTTCCAAGCTGATATAAGAGCGTCGAGCATTTCCACTTCAACCTCCAACTTGGGGCATTTTGGAGCGGAAACACGATCCCATGCTCATCATGTTTTGCAGGAGCCTCAGCGCATTCGCGTTGAACAGAGGAAGGACGAGCGATGATCGAAACGTTTGCTCCCGATTCTGTCCGACGCATGCAGACGCTCGACCTCACTGTCGGCGATACGCCTTGGCCCTACGCGAAAAATCACCGCGAGGCGATTGACGCCCACTGGAAACTCGCGAGCGCCGCCAATGCGAATTTCTTCAACGGCACGATCCACGTCATCACTGCTCTCGAGATGGACGCAACGCATGTGCGGGCGCGCTTCATGGCGACGGAGTTCAAGAACTTCCTCTACTGGCGCGACGAAGGCTTTCCAGCCGAGGCCGGCGTCCGCGACGGTTTCGGCTCGGCTCTGATTCGCTCGCGTGAGGGCCACGTCATTCTCGGCCGGCAACGGCCCGGCAACATCAACGAGGGTCTGGCTTACCTTCCGGGCGGCTTCATCGACGCCAGAGACGTCGGCGCCAACGGCCGGATCGACATCTATGCCAGCGTGGCGCGGGAACTGCGCGAGGAAACGGGTCTCGGCGACGGCGACCTGACCAGAGGAGATGGCATCCTGCTGGTCGAAGCCGGTGCTCATGTCGCGCTCGCCATTCCCTATGTGTCGCGGCTCGGCTCGGCCGAGCTTAGAGCGCGGATTGCGGCCTTCATCACCGCTGACCCGGATCCCGAACTCGCCGAAGCGATCGTGGTCACGGCGGTGGAAGATCTCGAGGGTCTGCCAATGCCGCACTACGCCCGCGTTCTGTTGACGTCGCCGCTTGTCTGGCAGGATGTCTGATCTTCGCGCCTTCGATCCGGATGCCTTGGTGGTCGCAGGACCGGGCGGCTCGGACGGCAAGAAAGCGCTTGGCGGAAAGGGCCCCGTGCTCCATGGTGCCGCCGCCTCGTGGATGGTCCGTTGCGGATCGAACCATGGGCAGCCGGATATCCACCGGATATACAATGCGAGGGTGCGGGGCCGGATGGGCTTGGACTATTACACTTTGGACGTTTTCACGGAGCGGCCGTTCGGCGGCAATCCGCTGGCCGTCGTGCTCGAAGCCGACGCGCTGACGACGGCCGACATGCTGTCGATTGCCAAGGAGTTCAACCTCTCCGAAACGGTCTTCGTGATGAAGCCGACGAGCCCGGGACATACCGCCAAGGTGCGCATTTTTACGCCTGCGCGCGAAATTGCATTCGCCGGCCATCCAACGCTTGGTACCGCGGTGCTGCTGGCGCAATTGCGCATGCCCGTCATCAACGGCGAGCGTGACGCCATCATCGCGCTCGAAGAGGAAATCGGCAGCGTTCGTGTCGGGCTCAGGCTCAAGGAGGGCGGGCTGGCCTACGGCGAGTTCGACGCACCCAAGGGCACGACGCACATCGAGGGCCTGAACGATCGCGACGAGCTTGCGGCCGCCATCGGCCTCATCACCAGTGAGATCGGCTTTGAAAATCACAAGCCGATGCTGGTCCGCGACAACCACGTCTTCGCCTATATTCCGGTGAGCAATCTCGATGTGATCGCCAAGGCGCGGGCCGTTGCCGCCCATTGGTCGCGACCGATCGCGGATCGCGGCATCAATGGCGTCTACGTCTACACGCGTCAATGCATGCGGTCGTCCTCGGCTTTTCACGCGCGCATGTTCGCGCCCGACTTCGGCATCCCCGAAGACCCGGCGACGGGCTCGGCCGCGATCGGCTTCGCCCACGTCATTCATGCCTTCGATACATTGCCCGACGGTACCCACAAGCGCCAGATCGAGCAGGGTTTCGAGATGGGGCGGCCGAGCTGCATTACGCTGCTCATTGCGGCCGCCCGCGGCGACCTCGAAGGCGTGCGCATCGGCGGACACGTGGTGCGCATCGCCGAAGGCACGCTCAAGGTCTGAAAAACGCCTTCGACCTTGCTTTCGATCTGCAACTCAGGTGGTCACTCAGGCGGTAACGCGCACGCGGGCCGGCAGCATGCGGGAAAGCGTGTTGTCGCGGAAGAGGTAGTGGTGCGCGAGCGCCGCCGCCGCGTGCAGCCCAATGACGATGTAGAACAGCGTGCCGGCGGCCTCGTGCAATTCCTTGAATTCCTCGGCCGCTGTCTTGTCGGCGCCGGTGAGGGGCGGCAGCGAGAGGCCGAAGAAAACGATGTCCTTGCCTTCGGCGCTGAGCGTCAGCCAGCCGAGGAGGGGCATGGCGAGCATCAAGCCGTAAAGCGTGAGGTGTGCGCCGTGCGCCAGTAACGTCTGCCAGGTCGCGGGTTTGGGCTCGATGGCCGGTGCTCTAGTTGAGACGCGAATCGCGAGCCGCAGGAGGACGAGTCCGAGGACGCTGAGGCCGAGGGAAAAGTGAAGCGCCTTCATCGTATCGCGTTCAAAGCTGCCCTTCGGGAACATCCCGCGCAGCTCGATCAGCGCGAACACGGCAACGATGAGGAGCGCCATGAGCCAATGCATGGCGATCACACTTCTGGCGTAGGTCTTGTCGGCGGACATCACATTCATGGTCTCGGTCTCCTGGCTCATCGACGTCGTGAAATCGGTCCGCGCCGGTCCGGACCCGGTTTCTTGACCCTGCTCTCTTGAACGTGTGCTCTTGAACGGACCTTTAGGGTCTTCTCCGTCGCTCCGGGCACGCAGCGACGTCTGCGGCAGAGTAGCTGGGTGGTGCTGACAACTGCCTGCCCGGGCGCATCTATGCCATTGGATTGCAACACGACACTTGCAATTCCTTAGCGGCTTGGGCTTATTGTGTCGTGAACCCGCGGCGGAAGCGTCGCGCTCCCGTTCTGGACTAGGCTAACATGTTGCGCCGCTTTGAAAAATCGGACTGTGCGCGCCCCCGGCATACGCCGGCAGAGCTGATGTCTGCGTGCGCGCGTCCGCCATTTTCGCTTCTGGCGCTGTCGCTTACGGGCCCCTGAGCCGATCGAACCCGGACAAGCGAAACCCGGGTTGGCTTAGGGGATGGCGCGACACGAAAGCCAACACACTTTCGGGCGACGGACGCAAGCGATCCCGCCCCTCTAGGAAGCGAAATCCATGACCGCACATTCCAGCTCTACGAGCCCATCCAGTTCCGAGCAAGTCGTGATCTTCGACACGACGCTGCGTGACGGCGAGCAATGCCCCGGCGCCACCATGACGTTCGAGGAAAAACTGCAGGTGGCCGAACTCCTCGACGAGATGGGCGTCGATATCATCGAGGCCGGATTCCCGATCGCCTCCGAAGGCGACTTCGAGGCCGTCACCGAGATCGCCAAGCTCGCCAAGAACGCGGTCGTCTGCGGTCTCGCGCGCGCCAACTTTTCCGATATCGACCGCGCGGGCGAAGCCATCAAGCCGGCCAAGCGCGGGCGCATCCACACTTTCATCGGCACGTCGCCGCTGCACCGCCAGTTCCAGCTCGGGCTGACCCAAGATCAGGTGCACGAGCGGGTCATCGCCTCCGTCACCCGCGCCCGCGGCTTCACCGACGACGTCGAATGGAGCGCCATGGACGCGACACGGACCGAGCGCGACTATCTCTGCCGCGTGGTCGAAGCCGCGATCAAGGCCGGGGCCACTACGATCAATATCCCCGATACCGTCGGCTACGCGACGCCGGAGGAATACTTCGAACTCATCACCATGCTGAAGACGCGCGTGCCCGGCATGGACAAGGTCGTCATCTCGACCCATTGCCACGACGATCTCGGCCTCGCAGTCGCCAACTCGCTGGCCGGCATACGGGCCGGCGCGCGTCAGATCGAATGCACCATCAACGGTCTCGGCGAGCGGGCGGGCAACGCGGCTCTGGAAGAGGTCGTCATGGCCATTCGCACGCGCCACGATCTGCTCCCGTACACGACCGGCATCAAAAGCGAAATGTTGTCGCGGGCGTCGCGGCTGGTCTCCGCCGTCACCAACTTCCCCGTGCAGTACAACAAGGCCGTCGTCGGCCGGAATGCTTTCGCGCACGAAAGCGGCATCCACCAGGACGGCGTGATGAAGCACACCGGCACCTACGAGATCATGACGCCCGAAAGCGTCGGCGTCGGCAAATCCTCGCTCGTCATGGGCAAGCACTCAGGGCGGGCCGCCTACCGCTCCAAGCTCAAGGAACTCGGCTACGATCTCGGCGAAAACGCTTTTGAAGATGCCTTCAACCGCTTCAAGGCTCTGGCCGACCGCAAAAAGCATGTCTACGACGAAGACATCGAAGCGCTCGTCGATGAGGGCGTGGCGCACCGCAACGACGCCATCAAGGTCGTGGCGCTGACGGTCATCGCCGGCACCATGGGCCCGCAGACGGCCACGCTGACGCTCGA
Source organism: uncultured Alphaproteobacteria bacterium (assembly GCA_963732525.1). Taxonomy (GTDB): domain Bacteria; phylum Pseudomonadota; class Alphaproteobacteria; order Rhizobiales; family Hyphomicrobiaceae; genus Hyphomicrobium_B. Next base: position 13,797 of record CAVSZX010000017.1, on the reverse strand, counting down.
CATTTCCGGCCAGCAGAAGACCGTGCAGAGCACCGGCAATGGCCCGGTCGATGCAACCTTCAATGCCATCAAGCAGCTCGTCTCGCACGAGGCGCGCCTCGACCTCTATCAGGTCCATGCGGTGACCGAGGGCACGGACGCCCAGGCCGAGGTCTCGGTGCGGCTCGAGGAAGAGGGCCGCATGGTCACGGGCCGTTCCGCCGATCCCGACACGCTCGTGGCCTCCGCCCGGGCCTACGTCGCGGCATTGTGCAAGCTGGTGGTAAAGCGGCAGAAAAAAGCCCAGGCCCAGCAAGCGGTTTGAGTGCCCTCGGCCCGTCCTTGTTGCGCCGTTAACGCAACGCGCCTACGCTTCCTTAAGCGTGGGCGCGTTTTCGTTTGCCTGTCATGGACTTAGCGATATGATCGAGGCCTGTCGCTGGTCAATGCGCTGCGGGCGTTTCCCGGAGCAGGTAAGCGTTGTCGCCAGGGCAACGGCATATGCCTTGCTTTGGACGCCTTGCTAAGGACATGGGCTAAGCGTGATTACTGGCTTTGAGACGGCCCTCAGGAGAGCCGCCTGCAAAGCATGAAGGGGCCTCGAGTTAAGTGATTCTGCGTTTCGGTGTCGGCAGCGTTCTGTCGGAAGACATTGCCATCGATCTTGGGACCGCGAACACCCTCGTTCACGTCGCGGGGAAGGGCATCGTCATCGACGAGCCCTCGGTCGTCGCGATCCGCTCGCGCGGCGGCGTTCGCGACGTTCTCGCCGTCGGCCACAAGGCCAAGATGATGGTGGGGCGTACGCCCGAAAGCATCGAGACCATCCGCCCCATGCGCGACGGCGTCATCGCCGACTTCGTCGCCACGGAAGAAATGCTTCGCCAGTTCATCCGCCGCACCAAGAACATGCTCGAGTTCGTGCGCCCGCGCATCCTGATTTGCGTGCCCGCAGGCGCAACGCCGGTCGAGCGCCGGGCCGTCTACGAGACGGCGCTATCCGCCGGTGCCCGCAAAGTCTTCCTGATCGAGGAGCCGGTCGCGGCGGCCATCGGCGCCGGCCTACCGGTCGACGAACCGAGGGGCTCAATGGTGGTCGACATCGGCGGCGGCACGACGGATATCGCCGTGCTTTCCCTCGGCGGCGTCGTGCAGGCGCGCTCGCTGCGCTGCGCCGGCAATGCCATGGACGAGGCCATCGTGCGCTTCGTGCGCCGCAAACACCAGCTGCTGATCGGCGAATCCAACGCCGAGCGCATCAAGATGGAGGCGGGTTCCGCTTCGCGCGCCATCAACGGCGAGGCGGCTGAGATCTTCATTCGCGGCCGCGACCTGAGGCAAGCCAAGGCCAAGACCGTCGTTCTCGGCCCGCACGACATTGCGGAAGCGCTGGAAGACACGGTCGAGGAGATCGCCGAGTTCATCCAGCGGGCGATCGAGGATCTGCCCCCCGAAGTCTCAACCGACGTCTGCGAGAGGGGTATCTCGCTTTCGGGCGGCGGCGCCAATCTCTCCAAGCTCGACGTCGAGCTGGAGCGGCGCATCGGCATTCCCTGCATCATTCCGGCAAAGCCGCAGCACTGCGTCATCGACGGGTCGGCCGCCATTCTCGCTAATCTCAAGGAGCGCGAGCATCTCCTGATCAAGCCATAGAATATTGCGTTCAAGAGAGTATCCGGCGGATCGCATGGGGCGTTTGAGAAACGATAGGCTGAACCTGACGCGGCGCGGCGATTTGCCGGCACGGCCGCGCCACATCCGCGCCGGCCTGGCGTTCCTGGTCTTCCTCTGCCTCGGGCTTCTGCTGTTGAGCCGTCTCAATCACAGCGCGCTCGAGACGGCGCGCTGGAAGATCGCCGAATGGGTGAGCCCCGTGTTGCAGGCGGCCATGGTGCCGTTGGAGCCGGTGCGCCACATCGGCAAGCAGATTGCCGCCCAGGTCGATATGACCGAAGAGCTGAACCGCCTGAAGACCGAAAATCAGAAACTTTCCAACTGGGAGTGGCGGGCGCGCCAACTCGAGCAAAAACTCGCCGATCTCGAAGCCTTGGCCAAGACGGTGCGAGAACCGAAGATCGATTTCGTGACCAGCCGCGTCATCGCCGACTTCGAGCGGCGCCTTTGCCCGCAGCGTCATGATCGATGCCGGATACGAGGCCAGCGTCAAGGTCGGCTATCCGGTGATCAACGCCGACGGCCTGGTCGGCCGCGTCATCGAAACGGGACGATCGTCGTCGCGCGTTCTGCTCAGCAACGACTTGAACAGCCACATTCCGGTGGTCATCGGTGCCAAAGAAATCCGCGCCGTGCTGGCCGGCGATGGCGGCGCGGAGCCGCGGCTGTTATTTCTGCCATCGGACGCCAAAATCGCCGCCGGCGAGGACGTCTCGACCTCGGGTACGGGCGGATTGTTCCCGCGCGGCTTGCGCATCGGAACGGTATCGGGAACGCTCAACGCGCCGCGCGTCAAGCTGCGTGCCAGGCTCGACGAACTCGAGTACCTGAGCGTGTTGTTCTACGAAAATCCGTCGCTCGAACTGATGGGCGAACCGGTCGCCACCTCGCGCATACTGTCGCCGCGGGAGAACGAATTGCGCGCGGGCGGGCCGTCGGGAGCACAGCAGACCGGTACGCGGCAGTCGGGAACGCAGCAGCCGGGCGCGCGTCCGGCGGGGCCGCAATGACGGCGGCGGGTGAAACGTCGGGCGCAATGGCGGGGAGGGCGCTATGAATTCGATCAGTGCGCTCGGTGTGTTCGTCTCCATCGCGGTTTTGACGGTGCTCGCGGGATTACCCTGGGGATTGCCGACAGAGGACCGGTTCTTCCTGCCGCTTCTCCCGGTCGTCGCCATACACTTCTGGGCGCTGAGGCGGCCGGAGCGCTTGCCGGAATGGTTCGTGTTCCTGGCGGGGTTTCTGCTCGACGTCGTGACGCATGGGCCGCTCGGCTATTGGCCGCTGGTCTATCTCATGGCCTATGCGCTGGGCGTGCTCGGGGCCGAAGCGGGACGGGCCAGCGTCTTCGCGCGCCTCGCGCTTTTTGCCGTGTCACTCGTTGTCGTGACGGTGCTGAGCTGGGCCATTGCCTCGGTCTACTATCTCGAACCCTTGGATTGGATTCCCTATGGGCGGGGAGCCGCGTTCGCCGCACTGTCGGCCCTTGTCGTCGTGCCGATCCTGCACCTGCTCGATGTGCCTTCGGGCGAACGCGAAGTGTCGCAACTGACGCGCGGGGCCTGAGATCATGTTCGAACACGACAGCGAGGAGCGCGAGGGGCGGCGGCGGTTTTCGCGCCGGGCATTGGTGGCGGGTGCCGCTCAGGCGATCGGTGCTGGGGCGCTGGGCTGGCGGCTGTTCCAACTGCAGGTGCTGGACGAAGGCCGCTATGACCCTCTCGCCGACGACAACCGCATCAGTCTGCAGGTCCTGGCGCCGAAACGCGGCCGCATCTTCGATCGCAACGGTTCCGTCCTCGCCGACAACGAGGAGACGTTCCGCGTGACGCTGACGCCGGCACTGGCCGGCGACGTGCGCCGCGTTCTCGCGACCTTCCGCCGTCTCGTGCCGCTGCGGCAGGACGAGATCGAGCAGATTGCCAAGCGGGCCAAGAAGCAGAGCCGCAACACGCCGATCACCATCGTCAGCGACATCACGTTCGATCAGCTGGCGCGTATCAACCTGTTCGCACCGCAGCTTCCCGGCATTCGCACCGAAGTCGCCTGGAAGCGCCGCTACAAGACGGGGCTGACGTCGGGCCACGTCGTCGGTTATGTCGGCAGCGTCGAGCGCCCGAGTATCGACGATAACGCGCTGATGCGCCTTCCCGGCATGCGCATCGGCAAGAGCGGCATCGAAGCCGGTCTCGAACCCGTGCTGCGCGGCGAGGGCGGCGCGGTTAAGATCGAGGTGGACGCGCGCGGGCGCATGGTCCGCAATCTCGAAGTGCGCGAGGCAAGTGCCGGTTCCGACGTGACGCTGGCGCTCGATTCAGCCCTGCAGTCGCGCGTTTTCGATCGCCTGAAGCGTGAACGCCGGGCCTCTTGCGTGGTCGTGGACTTGAAGGGCGGTGAAGTCGTCGCCATGGTCTCGACACCGTCGTACGATCCGGCCGAGGTCGCCGAAGGCGCGGGTGAAGAAGCATGGCAGCGCCTGACGACCTCGGAAGAGCGCCCGCTCATCAACCGCTGCATCAGCGGCCAGTATCCGCCCGGTTCGACCTTCAAAATGGTGACGGCGCTCGCCGGCCTGCACATGGGCGTCATCAACCCCAACGAGGAAATGACCTGTCAGGGGCGCTTTGAACTTGCCGACCAGAGCTATCGCTGCTGGAAGCGCGGCGGCCACGGCAAGGTGAAACTGCACGATGCCCTCCGCGAGAGTTGCGACGTGTATTTCTACGAAGTCGCGCGCCGTCTCGGCATCGACGCCATCGCCGACATGGCGCGCCTCCTCGGTCTCGGGCAAGTCTACAACTGCGGACTTCCCCAGCAGAAGGCCGGCCTCGTCGCCGATCCGGATTGGAAACGCGGACGCTGGAACACGGGATGGTTCGCGGGCGAAACGGTGCTCGCCGGCATCGGCCAGGGCTACATGCTGGCGTCGCCGCTGCAACTCGCGGTCATGGTGGCGCGCGTCGCCACGGGCAAGATGATCGAGCCGACGCTGATCAAGCGCATCGGCGGCGTGCCGCTCGTCGAGTTTGCCGATCTCGGACTTGGCGCCGAGAAGTTGGCGATGGTGCGCGACGGACTGCGGGCCGTGGTCAATGACGAGGGCGGCACCGGTCACAACGCCTTCCTCGGCCCCGGCCGTCCCGTTGTCGCCGGCAAGACGGGAACCTCTCAGGTCAATCGCGCCTCCACCGATACGGCCCAGGACGATCTGGCCTGGAGCGAACGCGATCACGCGCTCTTCGTTGCCTACGTGCCGGCCGATAACCCGCTCTATGCAGTTGCGGCCGTAGTGGAACATGGCGGCGGCGGCGGCGCCACGGCAGCGCCGCTGGTGCGCGATGTCATCGAAGCCGTGCTCGACATCGATCCTGCGCGCCAGCATTTAAAGCCGCTCGAGACGCCGCGACCGGCGTCACCCGCCGACGCCGGCGGCACTCGCGTCAAAGAGGGATAGGATCGCCATGGCCTTCAGTTCGGGATCGCTGGCGCCGCGCACGGTCGGCGAAAAGCTCTGGCGCATCCAGTGGCTGGTACTCGCTGTCGCGGGAGCGTTGGCGGCCATCGGCGCGGCGGCGCTGTATTCGGTCGCTGGCGGCTCGTTTCAGCCCTGGGCCGAGCGCCATGCCTTGCGTTTTCTCATTGCCGTTGCGGTGATCCTGGTGATGGCGACGATCCGCCCGCAAGTCTGGCTGAGGGGCGCCTATCCGGCTTATACTCTGGCGCTGGCGGCGCTGGCACTCGTGCCGGTATTCGGTGTCGAAGCGCTCGGCGCCAAACGCTGGCTTTCGTTCGGCGGTCTGTCGTTTCAGCCATCCGAACTGATGAAGCTGGCCCTGATCGCGGCTCTGGCGCGCTACTATCAGTGGCTGCCGCCGGAGCGCGTATCGCGTCCACTGTGGGTATTGGTACCGCTTCTGATGATTGCCATACCGGTAGCATTGACTCTGCGCCAGCCCGATCTCGGCACGGCCGTCCTCTTCGCCAGTGTCGGGCTGACGTTGATGTTTCTATCCGGCGTCGCGATTTGGTATTTCGCCCTCGGCGTCATGGGGCTGGTCGCATCGATGCCGGTGATCTGGAGCAGTCTGCACGATTATCAGCGCCGCCGCGTCGAAATCTTCCTCAACCCCGACCTTGATCCGCTGGGTTCGGGCTATCACATCGCTCAGTCGAAGATCGCCATCGGCTCGGGTGGCGTCTCGGGCAAGGGCTTTCTGCTCGGGACGCAAAGCCAGCTCGACTTCGTGCCCGAGAAGCACACCGACTTCATCGTCACGATCCTCGGCGAGGAGTGGGGCTTCGCCGGCCTGGTGGTGGTGCTGGCGCTGTTCGCGGTTCTCATTGTGCTCATCTATTCGATGGCGCTGCGCTGCCAGAACCGTTTCGGCCGCCTCGTCATCTCGGGCAGCGCGGTGTCGTTCTTCGTCTACACTTTCATCAACATCGCGATGGTGACGGGGCTCGTGCCGGTGGTCGGCGTGCCGCTGCCGCTCGTCTCTTACGGCGGCACATCCATGATGACGCTGATGATCGGCCTCGGTCTCGCCATGAGCGCCCACGTGCACGGTTCGGAGCAGATCAGGCGCAGCGAAATCGGGCGATTTTGGTGAGGTTTAGCGCATTTCCCGGAGCCCCCGGGGCGGGCTGGACAAGCGCGGCGGCGGGTGCTAGAGGCTCGTCCGCGGGGCCCGTGTTTCGAGGGCCCCTTTGCCATCCTGGCGAGGCCGGCCCGATTTGGGCGCTGGCCGCGATCAAGAGATTGGCCGGCGGGCGAGTAGCTCAGTTGGTAGAGCAGCTGACTCTTAATCAGCGGGTCCGGGGTTCGAGTCCCCGCTCGCCCACCATTTCCATCTTTGCAGAAACGTCGAAATCTCAGGCCCTCAGCGTGGCGCATCTTTGGCTGCGTCGCCGCGGTCGAGGATCGCCGCGAGACGGGCGAAATCCGAAACCGTCAGGCGCTCGCCACGGTCGGCCGGATTGAGCCCCGCCTCGGCAAGGAGAAGTTCCGGCATCGCCGTCACGGCCTTCAAGCTCTGACGCAGCATTTTGCGCCGCTGGCCGAAGGCCGCCGCCGTAACCTTGGCGAGCGTCGAAACCCTGCACGCGGGCGTTGGCGCCGCGCGCGGCACGAACTCGACGATGGCGGAGGCCACTTTCGGCGGCGGCGTGAAGGCTTCCGCCGGCAGCGACATGACGAGGCGCGCCTCGGTGCGCCACTGCGAAAGGATCGAGAGGCGGCCATAGGACTTCGTCCCCGGCTTGGCGACGATGCGTTCGGCGACCTCGCGCTGGAACATCAGCAGCATGCGGTCGTACCAGGGCGGCCAGGGCTCGCTTTCCAGCCAGCCGACGAGCAGGAGCGAGGCGACGCCGTAGGGCAAGTTGGCGGCGATGGTGCAGGGTCCCTCGGTGTTCGACAAAAGGTCCTTCCAGTCGACCTTGAGCGCGTCGCCGAAATGCACTTCGAGCCGGCCGGGATAATGGTCGGCGATGTCCTGAAGCGCTCCGCGGCAGCGCTCGTCGCGCTCGATGGCGATGACCTTGGCCGCGCCTTCGAGCAGCAGGGCGCGCGTCAGTCCGCCCGGTCCCGGACCGATTTCGACGACGGTACGGCCGGCGAGATTTCCGCAGGCGCGGGCGATCTTACGCGTGATGTTGAGATCGAGAAGGAAGTTCTGCCCCAGCGCCTTCTTGGCTTTGAGGTCGTACGTGTCGATGACCTGGCGCAACGGCGGCAAACCGTCGGGGCTCGCCCCTTGCCGCGCCGTCACTGATTTATGCTGCGGTTCGTCCTTCATGGCGATGCTCAGCCGCCGCTCTTGACTGGCGCAGCCGTCAGCCGCTGCGCGAGTTTCAGCGCCTGCACGAAGCTTAAAGGATTGGCGCGGCCTTCGGCTGCGATGTCAAAGGCGGTGCCGTGATCGGGCGAGGTGCGCACGAAGGGAAGGCCGAGGGTAACGTTGACGCCTTCGTCGAAGCACAGCGTCTTGATCGGGATCAGCGCCTGATCGTGATACATGGCGATGGCCGCGTCGTAGGTGCTTCGCGCGGCGGCGTGGAACATGGTGTCGGCGGCATGCGGGCCCGTCACCGCCAGACCCTCTTGGCGCAAGCTCGCAATCGCCGGCGCGATGATCTCGATCTCTTCGCGTCCGAGCGCGCCCTCTTCGCCGGCATGGGGATTGAGGCCGGAAATCGCGATGCGCGGATTTTCGCACCCGAATTGAGTTCTCAGGGCCTCCCACGTGATGCGCACCGTGCGCTCGATCAAGGCGCGGGTAAGGAGCGCCGGCACGTCTTTCAACGGCACATGGATTGTGAGAGGAACAACGCGCAGTTCGCTCGAGGCCAGCATCATCACCGGCACGCATGGCTCGGAAGGCCAAAGCTGTTTTGCGCGCTCTGCCAGATATTCGGTATGTCCCGGATGCTTGAAGCCCGCCGCATAGAGCACACTCTTTGCTATAGGCGCGGTGACGATCGCGCGAGCCTCGCCGTTTCTGACGGCGCCGATCGCACGATCGATCGATGCCACGACCGCGGATGCAGTCTCAAGCTTCGGGCGGCCGGCTTCGGCGCGCGCAGACGAGGGGAGGGCAAGAACGGGAAGCCCTTCACCGAAGTGGTCGAGAGCGTCGAAGGGTCGGTCCACGGCGATGACTGGCACGTCGAGATGGAGGAGGTGGGCGCGGTCTTGGAATGCCGACAGCGTGCCGTAGACCGCGAACGGCGCAAGCGCGTGCGACCTTCGCGCAAGCCAGGCCTTGAGAATGATTTCGGGGCCGATGCCGGCCGGCTCTCCCATTGTAACGGCGAGAGGGGCTACGGCGAGAGGCGTTACGGCAGGTGACGCGGCGGGTCGTGCTGCCGGCTCGCGTCGCTGCGGCATGGTCAGCGGTACTCGATGTGCGCGTCCTGGCGCAGATCTTTCAGAAGGCGTTTGGCCAGGAGCTCGAGCTCTTTCTGCTTCAGTTCGCCTTCAGCGGCCACGCGCTTCTGCTCCTCGGCCTTGATGACGGTACGGCCGCAGACAGCGAACAGACTGACGCCGTCGGCTTCGACGGAGGGCGGCAGCATTTCGTCGTCCTTGGCGTTGAGCAGCAAACTGCGCGTCGGTTCGGGAATGGCCGCGGCCGGGCGCTTGCCGAGCTCTTCGAATTGCGCGCCCTTGACGCCGGCGGTGAGCTGCTTAGTGGACTTGCAGCCCTGGAATTTGGCCCGAATGGCTTCAGCTTCCGAGACCCGCTGGGCGACGCCTTGGGCATCGAGTTTCGCCGGAATGGCCAGACGAATTCTCTGGATCTGCAACTCGACGCCGTCATCGCCACCGGCCTGTGCGCTCGCGACATATTTATCGACGTCGCGCGTTGCGATGGAAATATCGCGGCCGAACTTGCGCCGGATCACTTCTTGCCAGGCAAGTGTCGAGCGAACGCGGACCCGCATGGGCTCGAGGGTTCCGCCGAATTGCTTGGCGAGCTGATCCTTGCTCATCTTGTTGCGCTGGGCGATACCCTCGACGATCTTGTCGATCTCATCGTCGCCGGCAACGGCACCGACGCGTTTGGCTTCCTGCATCTTGAGCTTTTCATCGATCAGCTCGTCGAGCGCCGCTTTTTTCACGGCCGGCAGCGCGCTGGAACGGGCGCTCTCGACGGCCTGCTTCTGCAGGTTCATGGCGAAATCCTTCTTGCGCACCTCGAAGGCGGCGAGGATCTGCTCCTTGGACTTGCCGGGATTGGCCTTGATGGTTTCCTGTAGAATGGCTTTGAGTTTCTCGTTGACGTTCGGGTTCTGGATCAGCGCCTTGAAATTCGCCTGTGCCTTCGCAGCGATGTCGCCGCCGCTCATCATCTGCGCGCGCTGGCGGACTTCGTAGCCGGTAATCGGCTCGTCGTTGACGAGCGCGACGATCGACTGCTCGCTCGGCATTGAGCCATCGCCTTTGGCCTTGGCGGGGATCGCCCCTGTCGTCGTCTTAGCGGTATCGGTCTTTGCCGCAGTGGTCGTCGGGGCCGGCTTTTTCGCGGCGACGGGCTTCTTCGTTGCTTCGGTCTTGGCGGCGGCCGCCGCGGCGGACTTGGCGGCTGCCGCCGGGGCGGGTGCTGCGGCTGCCGTCGGAGCGGGTTCTGCGGCAGGTGCGCCTTCGCTCGTCGTCGGTTTCATGACGTTGGCGGCGGCCGTCGGAACGACCGCATCGTCGCCACCTTGGACGATGAAACCCTGGGCGACGGCCGCTGAGGCCAAGATGACCGATCCGGCAACCGAGCCGATGAGTGCGGCGGCGAGCGTCATGAGGAGTGCGCGCGATACGCGCTTCACTCGTACCGTCACCGTCAATTCATATGGTTGCATTTGTAGCATGTGCCGAAGCCAGATCCCGCAAATCTCCAGGACCCATTTTAGTCCCAAAGATCATCCCCGCATCGGCGTTATCCACACCAACCATGGCGCTCTCGTGGCTAGGCCACAGGCATTTTGACGTGGTTAAGAGCGTTAAGCAGGTTCAAGAACCGAAACGCGGCACGGTCGAGCGTCTAGTTGGTCCGTTGCTGACCACCGAAAGCGAAATCCAGCGTGTCGGAAGCGTACTTGAATTCGCCCAGGTGCTTCAGCTCGAAGCGCAGCATGAGGGTGCGGTCATCCTGGATCGTTTCGCTGTTGTAATAGCTTTCCGAATAGGTCGCCGTCAGGACGAAGCATTCGTCGGTGTATTTGACGCTGAGGAAGTCGGAAAGCAGCTGCTGCTCGTCGATGTCGTAACGCACGCCGCCGCCCATGCTCCAGTGGTCGGTGAGCTGCACCTGGGCCATGCTTTGGACATCCTGCTGCGAGGGCGAGGTATCGACCAGCGTATTCGACGCCGAGTAGGCATAGATGGCAGCAACATCGAAGGGACCGTAGGAATATTGCGCACCCGTATTCATCTGCCTCAACTCCAGGCTGCTCTGATCGAAGCGGCTCTGGGAGATGATGCGGAAGGCATCCGTGGGGGCGATGTAGGCGCCGAGTACATAGTCGGAGCGTGACGTTTCAAGGCCGCTCTCGGGCGAATAGATGAACTGGCCGTCGGCGTCGCGCGCCTCGTTGGCCCCGGAGATGTTGTAGACGTTATCGCCCGAGAGGTGGAAGCTCTCGCCGGCGAGCACGCGGGCATAGCCGCCGCTGTGGGCCTGGAACGTGTATTGCAGACCGGCGTTGACGCGGGTCCCCATTTCGGTGCGGTCGTAACCTGAGAATTTCGAGACCTCGAACAGGTTCGTGTCGTCGAACACCAGGCTCTTGGCGTCCTCGTTGGGTAACCGGCGTTGCGTCACGGCATCCTGGCGGGCCACGATCTGGCCGATGGGCTCGATGATGTGGTTGGCGTCGGCCAAGGTCGCGACCCATGGATAGGTGACGGTGAGGCCGCCCGCGGCGACGCCCCGCAGCGTCGTGTCGCTACTGGTCAGCGAGCTTGTCGTGACGGCGCCGGTCACCGGATCGACGACGACCGATTCGGGATCGGTGAAGTCGTCGAACTGATAAATGTCGCCGCGCAGGTTGGCGAAGGGCGTGTAGGTGATGCCGATTGAATCGGTAAATTTCCGCCGCCATTTCAGTTCGCTGGTGATGCGATTGACGTTCTGATCGCCGACAAGCGTCTTGACGCCGCCGACCGTCTCCGTCGCACCATCGACGCGCGTGAAGCTCAACAGGTTCGTGTCCCACTTCAATTCGCCGCCGAGCACGGGATCGGCGAAGACGTAATTATAGTCGATGATCGGGTGTGTGTAGCTCTCCGTCTGCGGCGTGTCGGTGAGCAGCAGTCCGCCGAAGTAATAGAGCCTTGCCGAGAAGTAGTTGCGGTCCGACTGGCCGGTGAAGAAAATCTGGTTCACACGGTCGGTAAGAAGGATGTTGTCGAGCTTGTAGAAGCGGCGGAACTGGTCGTCGCTTTCGAGCGTCACGTCCCAGCCGAACTTCCACCAGCTCGACAGCGAGAACAGGCCCTTGGTCTCGACGCTGCCGCGCCAGCCGTCGTAGTCGGAACGGTTATCGGGGCCAGTCTTGGGCAACGGCAGATCGTCGGCATTCTGGTCGAGCGCGGCAATCTTTATCGAGTACTCGCCGTTCGCGAGCCGCTGGCGCCAGTCGGCCGCCCAGAACACGCCCTGCTCGCTCATGTAGCTCGGGTGCAGAAGCAGGTCGTAGCTCGGATCGAGGGCGAAATAATACGGGATCTCGGTGATGAAGCCGAGTTGCGTCGATTGTCCGAACCCGGGAGAGAGGAAGCCGGACTTGTGCTTCACGGTCGGATCGGCATGCTGGAAATACGGCAGATACAACACCGGCTGGCCGAGGATGTCGAACGTCGCATCCTGGTAGGTAATGGTTTTGGCGTCCTGATCGTGGACTATTTTTGCGGCGCTGATGCACCACAACGGCGGCGTCGCGCCGTCGGATTTGCAGGGTGTGAAACGACCGTTGCGGAATTCGGTGACGTTGCCCTCGCGCCGTGTCGCTTGATCGGCCGTGATCGAGCTGTCGTCCTTCGAGGTGATGCGTAGCGACTGCACGAAGCCGTCGCGGAAGTCGTCGGTCAGCGTGTAGCGATCGGCGCGCACGATGTTGCCCTGCGGCTCCTTCAGCGTGACGTTGCCGACGGCCGTCAGCGTCGAGGCGTTCTGGTCGTAAATCACCTCGTCGGCGGTCAAGATGTAATCGTTGTAGAAAATTTCGACGTTGCCCCGCGCGATGACGCGATTTCCTGCGGTGTCGTAGATCAGCTGGTCGCCCTGAAGGTTGAGCGGTTTGGTCTTGTCGAGGTCCTTGTTGACCTTGCCGAACATGCCGCCGGAGCTTTTGCCGAACGAACTCGGCAGCGTAATTTTGCCACTCGAGACGCTCGGGTCCTGTGCGGATGCCGGGCTGCTGCCGGCGATGACTGAGACGAAAGAAACGGCGACGATTGCAAGTGCGGCAAATGATCGGGCGGTCAAAAGCAATACGCGGCCGGCCGCACCCTGCGACCAGCCTCCAACGCGTGACGTTCCGCAACCCTCTTGCGGTGTCCGCGATTCACGCATCACTCAACCATCCTCCTGGTGCAACAGCACCGTTGTTGAGACAATCATCAGCAGGACGATGGGCAGCCAGATGGACGCCCACACGGGCGCAAGTCCGGCCACGCCAAATTGTCGAGAAATTTCCGATGCCAAAAAAAATCCGAAGCCCCCGATCATCCCTGCGCCAACCATAGTCTGGACCCGTCCTGAACGGAATGACTTGAGAGACACAGTCGCGGCCAAAAGGACCATGGAAATGCACAGCAGCGGCCGGGCCCAAAGCTGCTCGTATTGGACGCGCAGTCGCTCGGTCGAAAGCTTCGCTTTTTCAGCAACTTCGATCAACTTCGGCAACTCGAAGACGGAGATCGAGAAGACGGTACCCAGGGCATCCTGGACGCGATCGGGGCTTAGGTACGTCGAGAGCAGATAGGTCTCGAATTTTTCCGGTTCCCGGCCGAGCCGCGTCACCCAGGCGTTCTTGAGAACCCAATAGCCTTCCTTGAGGTCGGCGCGGGCCGCATCGATGCGCTCCGAGAAGTGCCCATCCTTGTCGTAGACGAACGACATGACACCCGTAAGGGTCAGTCCGTGATTGGATGCCGCCACGGCCCCGATGATCGATTCACCATCCGTTCCGTCTTGACGAAGCCATGACCCTCCACCTTGCGCCTGGAGCAAATTGGCTTGCGTCCCAAAGGCTTCGGCAAATTTTTTCTCGGCATTGGCGCGCCCCGAGGCGGCCACGGGATTGAACAAGACGACGCCGAACACGCCGAGCAGGAACGCGACCAGAACGCCGGGCAACAAGAATTGCCAGGCCGACATGCCGCCGGCCCGCATCACGGCGAGTTCGCTTTTGCGATTGAGGAAGAGGAGGGCGCTGATGCTGCCAACGAGCACGGCGAAACCAAACAGGAACTCGGTGTAGGCGGGCAACCGCATCAGCGCGATCATCAAAAGTTTGCGGGCCGGGACTTCGCCGTACTTGCCGGAAATGCGTAGGAGCTCGATGAAGTCGATCATGAAGATCAGCAACGAGCAGACCAGCATGGTGGTCAAGATTCCGAGCAGAAAGCGCTGGGCGATATAGCGT
>CAVSZX010000016.1:0-41287 GCA_963732525.1 uncultured Alphaproteobacteria bacterium | reverse complement strand
CATCGTCAACGTCACGCTCGATGCCGCAACGCTGAAGCAGCTCGACGACCTGCGCCGCGCTCACCCGACCGTGCCGAACCGCACGCAAATCATTCAGCGATTGATCTGGGAGGCGCACGCCGCCATTGCCGCCAAGAACGCTCCGGTCGCCGCGGTCCAAGCCGCAGCCTGACAGAAGCCGGGCGCTGAGTCGCGGCGGTTCCAGGACTTAGGACGTACCTTGCGCTCGTACATTTTGGCCTGCACGCGTTGGGCCGAGACATCCGTCAGGATCATCACGCAGGCAAGAAGCGCTCGTATGAGGTGATGAGCTTCTCCGTCATCCGCAGCGAGCGTCCGCCTTCCCCGCTGACGACCAGCAGGCGCGCGCGGCGGCTGATTTCATAACGTTGCGCACATGCGTGCGCGACACGCCGCCGCTTCGCGCGATCTCGGAATAATTGATCGCGAACTCGGTGGCGGGCGACAACCCCGGCCGTCCTTCGAGGCATTCGGAGAGAAGAATGTTCAAGAGCAGCGTTCCCGCGTCCTTCGAAGTGAAATGCCGGACATCGTCGAATGGGCGCGTGGGGTCTGCACCCTGCACGTAGGCCTGCCCCATCTCCAGGAACAGCCGGAAAAAGTAGTCCTCGTCCGCCAGGATTTTCGTGCCGAGATCGCGATCCGGCGCCAGCACGTCGGCAGCACGGCACAACAGCAGGATGTGCCTCCGGGCCGTCTGGACCAGCGCATCGGACGGCGTCAGCAATCGTACCCTCCGGTCGGCCGCGCGTGCGCCGTATTTCAGGCGGCCGATCTGGACCATGCGCTTCACGTACATCGTGACGCGCCGCGGACTGGCAAAGCCGTGAACGAAGGCGAGCAGCTGCAGCTTGCCCAACGTCGCCCCCGTGCCCCGGCGGCGAACTTCGCCTTGAGATGGAAATATAGGGCGCTCAGTTCCAGGATATTATTGGCGAGATCGCCGATGTATTTCGCAAACCACGGCTCGCAGCCCTCGAGGACGACGTCGCGATAGGGAGCACATCCGGCCCTTATGGCATCCTGGAACTGCGGCTGCGCGCGCACCTTTTCCAAATCGTTGCGATAAAGGACGTGAATTCGCTTCGGCAGTATGAGCGCGGGGGAATATCCGCGCGTCAGCGCATTTAACTTTGTCGATCTCCGCAATTCGAATTCTGCCCTGGAAATAGCGGCGAGCCGGCACCGACCTAGATCAGTGTCTTAGGTGGCATCGTTCGGCATGACCAGTTTCACCGGCAGATGCGGGCAAAGTTTTCCGTCGAGAGAGCCGGCCGGATTGACGGGTGCCTGCGGTGCCGGAGCGGTCCTGCCACCAAAGTGCAAGAAGATCCTGACGCGGCGTCAGCGCTCGTCGCCGACAAGCGCGCGTAACACCCGTAATGGCAACGCCGCGCGGACCGCTATGCTCCAGGAAGCCTTACGCGCAGCGATCACTATCAGCTCAGTCGCAGCGACAGCCCCTCGAACGGCGCGCCGGAAAATTCCGAACGCCACGTCTCGCCCCGCGATATGGCGAAAGCGCGCGTCACCGTGCCCGTCGTGACGATCTCGCCCGCGGCAATCGCCGGGTTGTCGGCATCGCGTGCCAAGACCTGAACCACATCCTGCAACGCCAGGAGCGGTCCGCCGAGCACGTTGCGCGCGTGACCGTGGTCCACCTCGAGGCCGTCGCGAAAAAGCCTGACCTCGAACGTCGAGAGCCGATCGAACCAGGCGCGCCGGTTATCGTCGGTGATCGCGTGCTTTGGTCCGAGCATCAATGCACCGTGCAGGCCGAATGCAGCGACCGTGTCTGCGGCCGCGAACCTCCAGCCCGGAAACAGCGATTGGACGATCTCGAACCGGGCGCGACGAAGTCGAGGCACTCCATGAGCGCCGGCGCGTCCATGCCGGGTTCGGGAGCGCGTTTCAGTCCGAGCGTGATTTCAGGTTCGATGCGCGGTTCGATCACGCGACCCAGATCGAACGCATCGCCCGCCGGCGCGATGTTGCGTACCGTCGTATCGTAAACGTAGCTCCAGATCGGCGCGTAGACCTTGTACTCGTCCCAGATGTTGCGATTGGTGAAGCCGAGCTTGCGCCCGATCACCGTCTCTCCTCGTGCCCGGCGCTTCTCGCTGACGCGCGCATTCACCCTATAGGCGATATCGAGGTCGAAGCCGCTCCGGCGCGCCGCGATCGGCGGGATCTGCGTGCGCGCGTCCAAGGCGGCCAGGACTTCGTCCGAAATTTCATCGACGATGCCGGCAACGTCGCTGGTCATGGCCCTTCCCCGGATCGCATCGCCTTCGCCAGCATGCGCCAATTGAGCGACTTCCGTCCAGTTTGCTTACCCGCCACGGCGTGATAGGAACGCTGCCAACCGAGATAAGCCAAGGATAAGTTCCGAATGACGCGCTTTAAGGCACTTGCAATCTTGTCGATCCTCATCGGTGCGAACCTTGCGACCGGACCTGCGGCCCGGGCCGACGACTCCGTGACCCTCGTCGAGCTTTGCCGGGCCTTCGTGGCGCTGCCGAAACCCGGCGAAGTCACGACGGAATACATCCAGCTCAAATCCTCCTGCGCCGGATTCATCAATTCGCACGTCAAGATGTCCAAGCCCGAAGACGGCTTCTGCGTGCCCAAGGGCTACAACATGGACGACCTTGCCAAGTTCTACTTGGCTTGGGCCGACAAGCACCCCGAACGCTTGAAAGACGCGACCAAGGTTACGATGACGGAAGCGCTGACCGAAGTGTATCCGTGTTCGAAATGAGGCCGCCGCCAAGGCCCAAGTGCCACGCTTTAGGGGCCAAATCGGCGTGCGCCCGCGGCAAGTCCGCCGCAACCAACGCTTAACCTTGACTTATCGCGCGAA
Organism: uncultured Alphaproteobacteria bacterium; assembly: GCA_963732525.1. Lineage (GTDB taxonomy): Bacteria > Pseudomonadota > Alphaproteobacteria > Rhizobiales > Hyphomicrobiaceae > Hyphomicrobium_B. The sequence continues at coordinate 38,403 of CAVSZX010000016.1, read as the reverse complement.
GCCTGCGCATAAGCCCGTTAGTTGCTCTACGATGGCGCACGGGTCCTCGTGTCACTTCAAAATGCGTTGCTTCAGTCCAACGCGCTCGACCCTGCATTGAGAACAATCCGAACAAATAGGCCACGCCCCGATTGCGCCGGTGTGGGCCATGGGACGAGAAACCCGGCACTTGAGTGCGCGGCCCTCGAAGCCCTTGGGAAAACTTAATCTTGACATCACAGCTTCGAGGCGTTCGGCTTTGCCGAGCCTCTGAGCCGTGCCCTCACGCAGTGCGGGTACCAGACGCCGACGCCCATTCAGGTGCAGGCGTTGGGGCCGCAGCTCGAAGGCCGCGATCTCCTCGGCATGGCCGAGACCGGCTCCGGCAAGACGGCCACCTTCGTCCTTCCGATCCTGCAGAAGATCGCCGCCAACCCGGCTGAGCTTCCCTGGAAGGGCGTCAACACGCTGATCCTCGCGCCGACCCGCGAACTCGCCATTCAGATCGACCAGGAAGTGGCGAGCCTGTCGCGCAATATGAACATCCGTCGCGCCGTCGTGCTCGGCGGCGTCAGCAAGGGGCCGCAGATCAACGCCCTGAAGCGCGGCGTGCATGTGCTCGTCGCGACGCCGGGCCGCCTGCTCGATCACGTCAACATGCGCAGCTGCGATCTTTCCGGCGTGCAGACGCTGGTCATCGACGAAGCCGACCGCATGTTCGACATGGGCTTCATCCGCGACATCAAGAAGATCGTGTCGCTAATCCCCATGAAGCGGCGCACGGCGCTGTTCTCGGCGACGATGCCGACGGAAATCCGGAAATTCGCCTACGATATCCTGCAGGACCCCTATCGCGTCGATCTGTCGACCAAGACCCTGGTCGTCGATCGCATCGATCAGAAGGTGATGATCGTGCGCTCGGCCGAAAAGCAGAGCCGCCTGCACACCATTCTGAAGGACGAGGCGTGCTCGCGCGTCATCGTCTTCACCCGCACCAAGCGCGGTGCCGATCGCGTTGCGGAACGTCTGGCCATGGCCGGCATCGGCGCCGTCGCCTTCCACGGCAACAAGGCGCAGAACGCCCGCCAGCGGGCGCTCAACGACTTCACGCTCGGCCACGTCCGGGTGCTGGTCGCGACCGACATCGCCGCGCGCGGTATCGACGTCTCGAACGTCACGCATGTCGTCAACTTCGACATGCCGCTCGATCCCGAGACCTACATTCACCGTGTCGGCCGCACGGCCCGCAAGGGCAACTCCGGCATCGCCATTTCGCTCTGCGATCACTCCGAGCGGCAGGAAATCACCGCCATCGAGCGGCTGATGAAACAGAAGATCGACGTCATCGATGATGTCGGCGGCGATCTGAGCGCGCTGCCGCCAGCCCGTCCGCATCATGAAACGGCCAGGACCTCGCGTGAGGGCAATCATCGTGGCGGGCCCCGCGGCGGCGCCAAGGCAAACGGTCGCGAGCATGGCCGCGAAGGCGGCCGGGAGCATAGCCGCGAAGGCGGCAAGGAGAATAACCGCGAAGGCGGCCGTGACGGCGGCCGGGAACGGAGCCGCGAAGGCGGCCGCGAGCGGAGCCGGGATCACGCCGCCGGTCCGCGCCACGCCGAACGCTCGGGAGAACATGCAGGCGAGCATCGCAGCCGCGACGCAGCCCGCCCGCAGCGCGACGGCCAGAAAAGCCGCGTAGCCCCTCAGGGCCGCGAGGAACATCGCGCCAATGGCGAAGGCCATAAGCCCCACGACGGACATCAGCATCGCGAACCACGCCAAAATCGCGACGAGCATCGTGGCGAGCGCCGCGACGACAGCCGCGGCCAGCATCGCGCCAACGGCGAAGGCCACACGCCTCGCGAGGGCCGTCCAGCACGCGACGGCCAGCGCGGCCGCGACGGACACCAGAACCGCGAAGGGCAGCAAAGCCGCGACGGGCATCGCCCGCGTGGCAACAGCCGCCCGCCCCGTGACGGCGAACACAAGCCGTCGTCGCACGCTTCCCGTCCCGAACGTGGCGGCAGAGCTGCCGGCCCGCACGCACGCGGCAACGAGGCGTCCGCCAATCATGGCTCCAGCCACGCCTCTGGCCACGCTTCCGGTCATACGGCAGGTCAAGCCGCTGCGCATAAACGCGACGACGCCGCGCCGTCCGCGAGCAAGAACGGCGGCGAACGCCACTGGAACGGCCAGCGGCCGCCGAAGTTCCTCTCGCCCAACGGTCGTCAGGCGCGCCGCTCACCCGGCCACTGAAGTACGCCAGATGCGCGAACCAGTAACTCGAACACCATGAAAAAGGGCCGGAAGCACATGCTTCCGGCCCTTCCCGCATTTTCCCGCAATGGGCTTATTCAAGCTGTCTATTGATTGTCCGGCGCACCCGGGCCCTCGTCGCCTTCCGGCCCGTCCGGCGCATTCTGCGGCGCTGCAGGCTTGGCGTCGTCGCCACGGCCACCACCGGCCCCGCCGTCTTCGCCGGCGCCGCCACGCTCACCGTGATGGTGCCCGCCGCGCTTGCCGCGGCCTTCGTGATGGCCCCAGCCCTTGCCTTCGCCCCAGCCGCCGCTGAAGGCCCAGCGTCCGCCGTGGCCGCCATGGCCCCGGCCCATGCCCGGCGTCAGATCGCGCATCAACGGCTTCAGGACTTCCTTCTGCTCATCCGACAGCGAGGCGTAGAACGGCTTGAAGGCGAGCGTGAACGACTTCATGCGCTCGGCGCGGTCGCTCATCGTCTTGCTCATGCGCTCGAAGCGCTCGGACAAATCAGGCTTCTTGCCTTCGGCGCGATCCTTCTGGCGCTCTTCGCGCGTCTTGCCGGATTCGGCCCGCTTGTCGGCCCGCGCCTTGAACGTATTGCGCAACTCGGTCTCGACCGCAGACCACAATTTCTCCTGGTCGCCGTTGAGCTTCAGCGCCGTACGCGCCATCGCGAGCTTGCCCTCGTCGAGGCGTTGCCGGGTTTCGGGACTCATGCGGTGCCAGCCGCCCTGATCCATCGTCTTGGCAATGGCGACGCCTGCCGGGATTGCCACCGCAGCGGCAAGAGTTGCAAGCGCACCACGCGATAATTTCATCATCAATGTCTCTCCTTATGGGGGTGCAGCGCGGACCAGTCTCGAGGTCGAGGGTTCCTTTGTCCGCCGCCGTCAATGGCAAGAACGCCCGGACGCAACGTTTCCGTCGCTGATCTCACAGGATCAGCGCGCGCGACCGATCGCTACCGCCCACAGGCCTGAAAACGCAGACCTTTCCAATGACAGTGCGTACGGCGGTTTGGCCGATTGGCCACACTTCGGAGTGTATTTGGCCGCACCGCGATCATCATTTGGCGATTTCGCCGCCAGCCCGACTTTGCGCTGGAGCCCTTTTTGGTTTTAATCAGTTCAGAGCCAGCGCCTTGCCGGCTCCGCGACGTGGGAAACGCAATTTCGATGCAACGGGGAGTGGGGCGCATGAAATGCTTGGCGCGATGGACGTGGTTTGCTTGCGCGGCGGCACTCCTGGCGGCCGGCGGTGGCGCCCTGGCGTTCGAAAAATCGCAGCCCCGTTCCAAAGCCGCGGCGCCGCAGGCCTCCGATGCGCAGCCCTTCGACGACAAATGGCCGAAGGACGTCGAGACGTTTCTGCAAGGCCATTACGTCGATCGCGCCGATGTCGTCCTGACGCGCCGCACCGGCGACATCACGGCGGCGGTCATCCGCTGGGCGACGAACTCTCCGTTTTCGCACGCCGCTCTCGTCTTCACGGGTCCGCAGTTCGACAGCGGCATCTCCGGCACCTTCGTCATCGAATTTGGAACCAGCGGCGTCGACCTGACGAAATTCACCGACTACACCTCCAACCGCAGCACCTACGTCGCCATCAAGCGCCTGAAGAAGGATTGGTTCAACGCGCCGCGCCAGTCGCGCGTACGCGGCCTGCTGCTCGACAAGATCAAGGACACGTACGATTACTGGACCATCTGGCGCATCGCCCGCAACATCTGGTTCGGCGTGCAGGCGAAAGTGCGCACCAAGGAGCGCACCGTACACGCCTACCGCCAGCGGGACTGGTCGCCGCCCAACGAATACATCTGTTCGGGCCTGGTCCAGATCGGCTTTGTCGAAATGGCCATCGAAGCCATCAAGCGCGGCGAACTCTCGCCGGAAGTCCTGCGCGAAGTCGTCTTTCACAAGGGTGCCGAGAGCCGCCTGCCGCCCGCGGGCACGTTCAAGGATCTGGGCGCGGATGCCAAGGATACCGCGATCAACTTCCGCGACATCTTGAGCGACGAACTGTTTTCGGTGACGCCGGAGGATCTCGCCCAGTCCGACAAGCTCGAGTGGCTGTACTTCATCAAGGGCGGCCAAGTGTACAAGGTCTCGAGTTACGCCGAAGTTTTGAACCTCATCCAAACGAAATAAGGTGCCCGCAGGGGCACCTCATCTCGATCTTGCGGCGGGCGGATTTGCCTTGCCGCTGGACGCTGGTCCGCGCGCTTACTCGGTCGTCTCGGACTTGACAGGGGCTTCGTCGGACGGCGGCTCGGAGGGCGCCGCTTCGTCGCTCTTTTCGCTATTTTCCGGCGGCGCTGGTTCGGGTTCGGCAGCGGTCGGCTCCATCTTCGGGGCTTCGCTGCCCTCGGACGGCGCTGCTTCGGCCTTGGCCGGCACCTCGCCAGCAGGTTGCGCCTCGACAGGGGGCGCCGCCTCGGCCGTGGGCTCGCTGGCTGCGGGCGCTGGCGCCGCCTCCGCCGCTGCCGGCGCTGGCGCCGCATCGGCGGGCTTGGCGTCCGCTGCTGCCGCTGCCGGCTTTTCAACCTGCGACGGCGCGGCCTGAGCCGCCGGAGCCGCTTCCGCCGGCACCGTTTCGGCAACCGCCGGCGTCTTCGCCATCGGATCGAAAGGCTGCGCGTAGATCACGCGATCGACGCCCGGAATGCACCCGGCAATGCAGATCACCAGGTCTTCGCTCGGGTGAGCGGCAACGAGATCGCGCACCAGACGGCTTGAAGCCGGAATATCTTCGCTGCCGCCGCCGTCTTCGGGAACCGAATAGAGTTGCTTCTTGCCGCTCGCTGCTGCGGCCGAAGGTGTCGCTGGTGCGGGTGTGCCGGCGGCGGCGGAGCCTGCCGCTTCGGCGGCTTCGGCGACTTGCAGCAACCCGAGCGGTGCCGATGTTACTGCGGATAGTGCGATGATGCTCGCAGCGAGCACGCTGAACCGACGCATGACTAGACCCTTCAACGCTGAACAGAACTGGGACGAGTGTTACAAAACAGCCTTAACAAATAGTTTATGGCGCCAGGCGAATGACGTAGCCCCACGTTGTCGCTTCGGGCGCGCCGTCGTTTGAACGCGCATCGGCGCCGGACGACGAGACGGTCGTTTGCCAGGTTTCCGGTTGCCCGCTGTCGTAACGATGCTGACCGGAACCGATCGCGGACGGCAGCGGTGACTGAGGAACGTTTGGCTGTGACGGCAGCTCGACGTCTTGGGCGCGGGCGATCGTTGTCGTCCAGCCGCCGGCCTTAATCGGTGCACGGCGCGCAAGTTTCGGCGGCTTCTTCGCAACCCGCGCGATGCGGCGAGACTTGTGATCCTTCGAAGCCTTCGCAGTGACCTCCGTAGCGACCTTGACCGTGTTCGGCGCTGCTGTGTTCACCGCCGCCGCAACGGCAGGCGCGATCACAGCCGGCGGCGCGGCCGCGAGTTCTTCGGGGTGGACGTCCTTAGCCACACCACGCTTCAGAGACGCCGGAATGCGGGCCCGCTTGGAGGCATGCGCGACGGTGGCATGGCTGGCAGCACGCGTCTTCGCACTCTGCGTCGCACGGCGTGCCGCCGCAAACTGGATGCGGGCTTTGGGCGTCATGGCCTTTTTGATTGCGGCCGGTCGATCTTCGAGACGTTTGACGGCGCCACTCTGGGGCTCGGCCGGGGCCGCGTCGGCCTTCTTCACCGCCGCCTTTGCCGAATTGCGATCCGTCTTTGGGTCGTCATAGCAGCCGGCGACGCAGACGACCGAATTCTCGGCCGTTGCCACGTTTTCCGAGCCATCGGTGGCCGGCGCCGAAGTGGTCTCCAGCCGCCGCTTGGCGATTTCGGCGGACGCAGCCGCGATCTTCGAAACTTCGTAGACGATTTTGTCGCTCGACGGCCGGCAACCGGCTTCGCAGACGATGATGTAACTCATGGGATGAGCGGCCTGAAGCGGCGTAATTTTCTCCGGCGCGACATCGTCGTCGGATTTTTCCATCAGCGCGTCCATGCCATCGAGATCACGCGACCCCTGACCGGAATTTTGCTGCCTGCCCGGCGCCGGCTCGCCGGAGTTCTGGCGATTTCCGTCACCCGGAACATCACGACCAGGAGGAGCGCCCTGCGGTTCCGGGCGCGCATCGGGCCGCCCGGCCTGAGCCAGGATGGTGCGCACGTCTTCTTCGATGCTCCCTGTCGTTATTGCCGCGCTGCGCAAAGGCTTGATCGTGGCCTGCCGCACCAGTGGCGAGGGACGTGGCGTCAAGCGTCCATCGCGCTTCACGAGGCTTGCCGTATCGAACGCGGCCGGCGGCGCAAGTTTTGAGCCGAGGCTCGCTAACGGTGCGACGGATTCGGCCTTCTTATCGCTCGGAAAATGTGCGGCTGGCACAGCAACGCGCGCTACAGCAGCCAGGAGGGCCCCCAGCACCCAAATCCGCAACCTTGGCATCTTGGCCCACCGCATTTCCTGCCTACCACTTCTCAAAGCCGGCCTGGTGCAAGACGCACCCCGCCGCAAAATCAAATACGCCTGCTATCTGTCGTGCCTGAACCAGCGCGCCTCGTCGGATGGTGCGTTGATGACCCGAACATTCCTGAAATCGGTTCCCGGCGAAGCTTCAGGCGGCAGCAACGCGGCCGATCGAACGTTCCGCTCGGCAATGGGTTCTGATACCTCGGGCCCGTCGAGCCGCTTGAGTTGGCGCGCGTTTGCGTCGAGCCCATTCGCCTTCGCGATCCGCTCCTTCGCCTTCACCGGCGCCGCGCCGGCGCCCAAGCCAGCGCCAGGGTCGATCGTCAATCCGAAATAGGCGGCGATACAGGGATCCGTTTTCTTCTTCTGCTCGAGTTCGCCGGCCGCGACGTAGACGATCGTCGAAGGCCCGCACAAAAACGCTTCGTCGGCCGACGCTCCGGCCGGCGTCAAAAGCGCCCCCAAGCCAGCTAGAAGTGAACAGAAAGTTGCCGCAGAGCGCGACGCCATGAACCGACCCCCGAAGCCACAGACAAATCCTCGGGCGTCACATTATGGGACAGGTATTGAGAAAGCGTTGAGGGGGCACGGCGGCCCATCTGAGTGCCGCCGGTGCGCCAATTCTACTTGCCCGCGGGATAGCGCCAGTAGGCGCCGCCGGCCGTCGTTTTCATCTTTTCGAGCGTCGGCTCGCGCACGTCCGGCGGCCGCGTGCCGGTGAGAATGAGCAGGCCGATATCCTTCAGCAGCTGGTTGTTTTCGGCGTAGCCCGAATGGTTGAGCCCGAGACTGTCGGTCGAGACGGCAGTGACGTCGATGGTATCGACGCCGGGGATGATCAAGGGACCACCCTTCGGCACGTCGCCGGCGCGGGGACGCCGCCCCAGAACTTGCCCGAGTAGCTGAGCGCCCGGTCGTTGGCGGCCGCATAGAGGGTAACGCCCTTGGAAAAGCTGGTGATCTCGCGGGCGATGTTGTCGAACTTGTCGCGATCGACATCTGGCGCGGCCAGGATGACCTGCGAGATGACGACGCCTTCAGGCGCCACGGGCCGCGCGCGCTCGAGGACCCTGAGCAGGAGTTCGTTGCCCATCGAGTGGGCGATGAGCGAGATCGACTTCGCGCCGCTTTCCTTCACCACCATTTTCAGGAACTCGGCAAGATGAGGCTCCGCCTGCTCGACGCTGCCCTTATCGTAGGTATAGCTCGCGACCTTGCCGCCCGACGGCCAGCTGTAGACGAACGGCGCGCCATCGAATTTCAAATCATAGGAGATTTGCGCCGTCCGGTAGAGCGCCGCGTCGAACGAGGTGTTGAACCCGTGCACGAACACGAGGGCGTGGTCCTTGAATTTCTTGGAGGCGGCGAGGCGTGTCTTGATGAAGGCGAGCATCTCCTCCTTGGTGAGAGCGTTCAACTCCTGCAGCGTGAAGTGCTTGGCAGGGTCCTCGGTCTCTTCGTAGATTTTGACTTTGAAATAGGGAATCTCGATTACCCAAGGCCGCTCGATATTCGGCACCTTGTGGGCCGTCGGCACGGTGATGAGTGCGCGGCCGAGTTTCAGCTGGTGCCCGCGATCGGAACCGAATTTGAGGCGCTTCTCATCGGGCTCGACTGCGCGGTCGGTGCCATAGAAAACGGGTACGACGTCAAACTTCTTGTCGCTTGCCGCACTGCCGACGCCGAATGCACCCGGCTCCCCACCGCCGGCAGGCGGCTTCACCTCGGCGGCCGGCGGTGGCGGCGGTTGGGTCGTAGGCGAAGGCGCAGGTGGTTTTGCAGTCTTGGGCGGCGCCGTGATGCCGCGCGAGCGGCCATCGTCGCCGTCGCTGGTTGCGGATTTTTCTTCCCCCGGCGAGGTCTCGTCGGCGCCCTTCTTCTCCGACTGGCTCGACGCAGCAGGGCTCGACGATTGGCCGTCACTCGATCGCGCCGGCTGATCTTCCGGCACGCCGGCAGGAGGCGCACCACCGCCGTCGTCGCGCGAGTTCTTTTCGGCGGTTTCGGTCTTGCCGATTTCAGGCGCCTTGCCGCAGCCCGACACGAGCACCCCGAGCGGCAGAAGCATCACGAGTAGATTGGGCAAAAATCGCTGCGAGCGGACCATGATACCCCCACTAAAATCATGAAAAGAATGGACGGCGGCGACCTTAGGCATCCAAGACCTCCGCGGCAACCACCCTAGGTTTTCACGAAACAGCGGCGAAATCCCGCCCTTGCGAAGACGCCGTCCTACCGGCAATTGTCACTGTCGGCGCGCACCGCCTTGCCTTACTGCCTTACTGCCTCTAGTCAGTCCCGATGTCCGCAACTTCCCTCCCGGCCCACAGAATTGCCGTCGCCGACTACGTCCGGGGCGTCGCCGCGGGCGACCGCACCCTGCTCGCCCGGGCCATCACGCTGGTTGAAAGCTCAAACCCCGATCACGGCCGGCTGGCGCAATCTGTGTTGCAGGACCTCCTTCCCAAGACCGGACACGCCCTCCGTCTCGGCATCACCGGCGTCCCCGGGGTCGGCAAGTCGACGACGATCGATCAACTGGGCATGAACCTCATATCCGCAGGCCACAAGGTTGCGGTCCTCGCCATCGACCCGACGTCCACGCGCAGCGGCGGCTCCATCCTCGGCGACAAGACTTGCATGAGCGCGCTGGCGCAGGAGAAGAACGCCTTCATTCGCCCCTCACCGTCCTCCGGCACACTCGGCGGCGTCACCAAGAAGACGCGCGAGACCATGGCGTTATGCGAAGCCGCCGGCTTCGACGTCATCATCGTCGAGACGGTCGGCGTGGGTCAGAGCGAGGTCGCGGTCGCCGACATGGTGGACTTCTTCCTCGTACTGCTACTCTCAGGCGGCGGCGACGACCTCCAGGGCATAAAGAAGGGCATCATCGAACTTGCCGACATGATCGCCATCAACAAGGCCGACGGCGACAACATAAAACGGGCCGAGAACGCCGCCGCCGACTACCGTGCCGCGCTGCAGATTTTCACGCCCCACGGCGCGCCTTGGTTTCCTCCCGTCGTCACCGTGTCGGGCCGAGATAACCGCGGCCTCGCGGAACTCTGGGAGAAAATCCTGGAGCACCGCAAAACGATGACGGCAACGGGTGCATTTCAATTCCGCCGTCAGGCGCAGGCCGTTTCCTGGATGCATGATATGCTCGAGGACCGCCTGATGGGCGCCCTCAAGGCCAACCCTCGCGTCGCCGCCGAGCTTCCGGCAATCGAGGCCGCGGTTTCGGCCGGGACGCTGCTTCCGACGCTCGCCGTCGACAAAATCATGGACTCGATGGGACTTGGCACCCATATCCCTTAGTGAGCTGCAGTCTTGAGCCGACCGGAGCCACCCCACTTTAGGATCGTTCAAAAATACGCCGCGCCGTCTCACCGCATCCCCCTCTCGTCCACTTGACCGGGAACGACTTTCCCGGTCAATCTGACGGCACCTCCTGGATTTGGGAGGCTTATCCGATGCCGGGGCCTTGAACCTCGAACGATTGGAGACCGTGCGTGATTATCTGTTCCTGCGCGATCGTGACGGATCGCGATATCGACCGGGCCGTCGCCGAGATCATGGGCACGACACCGGCTATGCTGCCGACGCCCGGCGTCGTCTTCCGGCATTTGAACAAGCGCATGAACTGCTGCACCTGTGCGCCACTGACGGTGGCCACCATCTACCAGGCCATGCAACGGCTCGAAGCCGATACACGCATTTGTCCCTATTCGCTTGCCGAAGCCCGCCGCAAGCTCACCACGCTCGAGGAGCGCCGACTGCGGCGCCAAGAATTCCATCGCGACCGCAGCTCGGCAATTCGGGCTCGCTCGCGAGTCGCCTGACAGGGTAGGCAAGGGCCGCTGATCGGACTAGGATTTCACTCCTGTAATCCAGATCGCACACCGGAGCACACGCCATGAAGGGCAACAAGAAGATCATCGATCGCCTCAACGAGGCCCTGAAGCTCGAACTTGGCGCCGTCAATCAGTACTGGCTGCATTATCGCATGCTGGCCAACTGGGGCTACACCAAGCTCGCCAAGAAGGAGCGCGCCGAATCCATCGAAGAGATGCATCACGCCGACAAGCTCATCGACCGCATCATCTTCCTCGAGGGCCTTCCGAACCTGCAGCACGTGGCGCCGCTGATGATCGGCGAGAACCTGAAGGAAGTTCTCGAATGCGACCTGAAGGGCGAGCACATCGCGCGCGAGAGCTACGCCAAATCGCGCGAGATCTGCCGCGAGGCCGGCGACTATGTCACCATGCAGCTGTTCGAGGAACTTCTGAAGGACGAGGAAGGCCACATCGACTTCCTCGAAACCCAGCTCGACCTCCTCTCCCGCATCGGCGTCGAGAACTACGGCCAGCTCCAGTCGGCGAGCGCCGACGAGAGCGAGGGCCATTGAGGCCACGGGCGTGCGGGGCCGATTCCTCGGGCTCCACCGCGCCCCCAGCCAGGGCCAGCCCCCTAAAGATCGCGCCAAAGCGCCGCCTCTCCGATTGATCCAGCGCAATCACAGCAGTCTCCGGCACTGCAAGATTTCCCGCGACGGATCAAACCTCGAGGGATCAATGAACCACAAGCATCGTAAAGTCTTGGCCCAACTCTTCGCCCACCCGATCAACGCCAACCTTGACTTCAAGGAAGTCGAGCACGTGCTGACGGAACTCGGCGCCGAGATCGAAAACAAGCACGGCAATCGCATCGGCGTGACGCTGAACGGCCATAGCGCCGCCTTCAGCCACGTCAATCACTCGCTGCCGAAGGACGAGGTCAGCCAAATTCGCAAATTCCTCGAAGTCGCCGGTGTCGATCCGAGCCAGTACCCGGCTTGAAGTTGAAAGGGGCGCTTGTCAAAAAAAAAAAAAAAAAAAAAAAAAAAAAAAAAAAAAAAAAAAAAAAACGGGCGCTTGTCGCCCCTTCATTGGATACGGAAAAATGCGTCTCGTACCCCTTCATTGGATACGGACTCCTGGCGCTTGCGGCGCGTTCACATCGCCGCAAGCGCCAGCCAGGCCCGGCGCGCTTCGCTGAAATGATGATGGCCGATCTGGACTTCGAAATTCCGGTTCTCGCGGATCGCCTGGTTGCTCAGGGCGTCGCTGATCCAGAGCGTGCCGAGCTTCTCCAGCAGGCCGATCTCGTCCTGCGACACGGCGTCGAGTTCGAGGTTCGTCAGGGCCGCGAATTCATCGAGGCGCAAACCGACGGGCAGCGACCACTTCGCACCCGGATACATGCGCACCGGGCGGATCAGCGGGCTCATGCGAACGACCGAGCCCGAGACCGGCGGCCGGACGGGCGGCACGGCCTTGGCATCGGGGAGCGGTTGGCCGAGAATAACGTGCGCCGAGTACGTCGCGCTGTCGGGCGGATCGTCGAGAATGCTGCCCGCGAGGTCCTCAGGTCGCCGAGCAGCGTTGAATCTTTCGGCTCGCCCTGCAGCAGACACGCGTCGGCCGCCGAGCCCGAAGATCTAGGCGGCAGCAGCACGGTTCCCGTTCCGATGCTAAGCACCTGGATGTTCTCGGCCTTGATGTACTTGCGGTTGGCCAGCGCTTCGACGACCGCTGGCAGGATCGGATTGTTGTAGCCGGCAATAGCGCCGTCCCAGTAGCGCTCCTCGTTCCGCTTTGTCCCGTCGGCCGAATAGTCGATCCGCGCGGGTTCCACGAAGTACATGACTGGCGCGTTGCTCGAGGCGTGGATTGCTTCGGCCAGCGTCGCATCGCGCCACTCCGGCTTCGGGTTGACAGGCAGAAACGTCGGCAGCGGCACCTGGCTGCTGCCCGAGAGCGACGCCGTGTTCGAACGGAAGAACTTCGCGCGCTTGCGGTCATAGTCGAAGCCGCACACCAGGAAGTGCAGATGTCTGCCGTGACGCATGTCGAAATCGCGATGCAGTTCGAGCAGCGACTTGTCTCCGGTCGGCCCGAGCAGGGACCTTAAGCCTTGGAGCTTGGCCCCCGTCTGGTACTTGGCGCCGACCGACGTGAAGCGCCGCATGGCCCGGTTCCAGAGCGATTTCAGCGGTTTCGGACCCTCGTCGAGTTCGAACGGCAGGCTCTTGAAGATCGACTGGCGCGACTTCTGATCGAGAAAGAAATCCTTGAGTTCGCTAAGCGGCCTATTGGTCAAAAGCCCGCCCATGACGATACTGCCGCCGGAATTCGCCGCGACGAAATCGAAATGCTTCAGAACCTCATGGCCCCGTGTGCTTGTCCCATAGATGGCCTGCAGTGCCATCACCTGCAGCAAGGACCAGCTGCCGCCACCGTCGAGGCTCAAAATTCGATACGCACCCATGGCACGCCCCGCTTCGTGAAATCGATTGCCGCAAAAAAAGCGCCGGTCAGCGCAAAAAAAGAATTTCGCGCAACTTCTGCCCTGCCCACAGCGCTTGGAAATTCGCAGGCGCCCGTGACAGAGTGACTACACGCATTTTGACGTTTAAATCCGTTTACGGCAAGAGCGTCGCGTATCGACGCCGCGTGACTAGCGCCGGCCGAACAGCCGCTCGATGTCGGCGAGCTTCAGCGACACGTAGGTCGGACGGCCGTGGTTGCATTGGCCGGAATACGGCGTCGCCTCCATGGCGCGAAGCAGCGCATTCATTTCCTCGCCCGTCAGACGCCGGCCCGAGCGCACGCTGCCGTGGCAGGCCATGCGCGAGGCGATCGCTTCCAAGCGGTCTTTCAACGACTTCGCCGTGCCCTCGTTTGCGATCTCGGCAGCGAGATCCTTGACCAGGCCCTCGACATCCGTGTCGCCGAGCAGCGCCGGCGTTTCGCGCACCGCTATCGCGCCCTTGCCGAAGCTTTCGAGCACGAGACCCAGCTCGGAAAGCTCGTTGGCCTTTTCGATCAATCCCTGCGCTTCGTCATCATCGAGATTGACGATCAGCGGTATGAGCAGTCCCTGGGTCGCCACGCCCCCGTTCGCCAGCGCCGCCTTCAGGCGCTCGTAGACGAGGCGTTCGTGCGCCGCGTGCTGATCGACGATGACCAGCCCGTCGCGCGTCTGCGCCACGATGTAATTCTCGTGCACCTGCGCCCGCGCCGCGCCCAAAGGCCGCTCGAGCAGGTCTTCCCGTAACGGCATCGCTGCAACGCGCGCATCCGCGCTCGGGTTCGCAACCGCCTCGAACGGCGCCTGGTAGTCTTCCTGGAACCCCGCCCCCGCCGCTCCTCCCCCCTGCGGGAATCCCCGTGCCCCTTCACCTCCCCCCTTGTGGGGGAGGCCGGGAGGGGGGACTCCCAACTGTTGGTATTTGGGTCACCCCCCACCGCACGTTCCGGAATTCCCCCCACCCCTAACCCCTCCCCACGAGGGGGAGGGGGATTCCACGAAGGGGGAGGAGAAGTGCCCGGCCTCCCCCACGAGGGGGAAGGAGACGCATGCCCTTGAAAGCTCTCGACCGTCAGCACGCCGCCCTGCGCCGAAGCGCGATGCCCGGCCTTGGCCAAGGCTTCGCCAATGGCGCCGACGAGCAGCGCACGCACGCGCCCTCCATCGCGAAACCGCACTTCGGCTTTGCTCGGATGCACGTTGACATCGACGTCCCCCGGCGTCACCTCCAGGAACAGCGCCAGATACGGCGAACGGCCCTTTGGAATGAGATCGCCGTACGCGGCCTTCACCGCGCCGATCAGCAGGCGATCCTTCACCGGCCGGCCGTTGACGAAGAGGTACTGCTGGCTCGCATCGTTCCTGTGCAGCGTCGGCAAGCCTGCAAAGCCGTAAACCCGATTCAGTCCGCTGGCGCCGTCGCCGGCGCGCGCAACCTCCAGCGCATCGGTCATGAACTCCTTACCCATGATGTCGCCGAGACGCGTGAGCAGGCTTTCCGGCGTCGCCTCGCCGCGCGCCAGATTGAGCGCCGCCCTCTCGCCGGTCTGCAGCACGAATCCGATTTGGGGATGCGCCATGGCAAGGCGGCGCACCGTCTCGGCGATGGCCCTGTTTTCCGCGCGTTCCGATTTCATGAACTTGAGCCGCGCCGGCGTCGCGGAAAAGAGATCGCGAACCTCGACGATCGTGCCGGCATTCAATGCCGCCGGCCGCACCGCGCTCTTTGCGCCCCGCTCCACGACGACGCCCAGACCCTCGCGCGCGTCTTGTCGTTTCGAGCGCACTTCGAGGCGCGCGATGGAACCGATGGACGGCAGCGCCTCGCCGCGAAAGCCGAGTGAGCGAATGTCGAACAGGTCTTCTTCACTGAGCTTGCTCGTCGCGTGGCGTTCGACAGAAAGTGCCAGATCGTCCGCGCCCATGCCCGCGCCGTCGTCGGTGACGCGAATGAGCGACAACCCGCCGGTCGCGGTCACGATCTCGATGCGCGTGGCACCGGCATCGACGGCGTTCTCGACGAGTTCCTTGACCGCGCTCGCCGGACGCTCGATCACCTCGCCCGCGGCGATGCGGTTCACGGTCTCGGCCGAGAGTTGGCGAATGAGCATGCAAAATCCCTAGTTTGAAATCTCACAAGTGCGGCCCGAACCTGTCATCTTAGCCGGATCCCACTCGATACACACAGTTCAACTCCAGAATCACGAAAACCATGAGAGCAGATGCTGCGAAGGAATGTGAAGGATGCCAGATGAAAATGTTCCTGAACGTTTGCCCTATGCTGACACGCAGCATTTTACCTGCGTGCGTTCCGCGCGGACTGCACCAGAGAACGTACAGAAAAACGCTTAGGGGGTAAACGAACGGCAACACAAACAAATTCACCGGAAAAACGGTGCACACGGTGGGTTCAACTGCACGCCTCAATGCCACCATGGGGCCGCTGTTGGGCTCAACAATGATCGCCCAAACGATAACTATATAGATGGCAAGGGAAACATATTTGCGCACTGCCATGATCACCCTCGCAGTCATTCCTGTCCACACAGGGTTTGTGTGAAAGACGGATACCCACGATCGTCTCCGTAATACCCTCTCCCCTTGGGGAGAGGGTTAGGGTGAGGGGGCTGTTAAATCTTTTCACGGTAGATAAAGACCGCCCCCTCATCCGCGCTTCGCGCACCCCGGATCAAGTCCGGGGCAGGCTCTTCTCCCCAAGGGGAGAAGGACGTCATCCCTTCAGCCGCTCTTTCGTCAGCACCTTGGCGAGTTCGACCGCCGGCTGATCGAACGGATCGACGCCGAGAAGCCGGCCGGCCAGAATTGTTTCGATCATAAAGTGCATGAGCAGCGCGCCCAACGACTTTTCGTCGAGTTTTTCCACGTCGAACGTTCGCACCGGCCGTCCGGCACGCTTCAAGGCTTCCGGCACCGCATGCGCCTGCGCATCGACGACATCGCCGACGGCCTTACCGCCCATGAAATCGATGCCCGCGAGCTTGGCGTAGGCCGCATCGATCACTGGCCCCCTGCCGCGCGAGGCGACACGCAGCACCGTCATCATATGCTCGCGCGGGCCGTCCATGAAAAGTTGTAACTGACTATGCTGATCGAGCGGACCCAGCGCCGCGATCGCGCTCGTACCTTCGCCGCTCTTGCCGAGGCTCTCGGCCCAGAGCTGCACGAACCACGCCGACAAGCGGCTGAGCCGATCATTGTACGGCATCATCACCAGTGTGCGGATGCCCTTGTCCTTGTTCAATGCGATGGCCGTCGCAGCGCCAAGCGCGGGCGCAAAGTCGCGCGCTGATCTTGCGCTCATCATCGCCTCGACGACGGAGCGCGCGCCGGCGCGGATGGCGTCACAGTCGAGACCACGCGCCAAGGCCGGCATAAGGCCGACGTTGGTCAGGCACGAGAACCGCCCGCCGATGCCGGTATGATGTTCGAGCATCGGAATGCCGAGGCTGGAAAAAAGATCGCGCAGCCCGTTCGCTTTGCCGGATACGGCGGGTTCCGTGATCCCTAGAAACAATTTCGGGATGTGCGCTTGGAGTCCGGCGGCCTTCACCGCCGCGAGCGCCGCAATCGCCTGCGCCAGAGTTTCCGTCGTGCCGCCGGATTTCGACGTCACGATAAAGCGCGTCGCGGAAAGATCGAGAACGGCAAGCGCGTTTTCCAGCGTCGTGCCGTCGAGATTGTCATAGAAACGCGTGCGCGGCCGCTTACGTTGCGCCGCATCCGCCCCGCCCGGAATGTTCCAGCCCGCGAGTTGCGCCAAAGTCTGGCCGCCGAGGCTCGAGCCGCCGGTACCGAAAAAGAGGATCGTCTTGGCGCCTTCGGAGAGGCGAGCAAGCGCCGCGCGCGCGGCGTCCAGATCGGCCGTCTGTTCCGCGATTCCGAGCAGCGGCAAACGCCGCTCGCGGTAGTCGGCGCGCAAGACTTCGAGATGCGGTTCGATCCGCTGCAGCCACTGCCCGAGCGCCGCTTCGGAAAGTCCATGGGCGCCGATGGCCGCATCGAGGCAGCCATCGACCGATTGGCGATAGCCGGGCGAAATCCCTTCGAGCCCCATTTTCACGCGCCCTGCTCAGTTGTCCCGCTCGACGTCTCTATCGCCGTGCGCCCGGCTCTCAAAGCCGGGCTTATGTCTCGGTTAGCCCCGCTTCGGCGACGCCGCGACGGCACCTATAGGCTGCAGGTTTGCGGGCTTGCCGACCACCGTCACGATCAGACCATCCCCACTCAAGAGCCGCTTGGCAACGCGCTTCACATCGTCGAGGGTGATGGCTTCGACCATCTTGTTGCGGTTGTCGACGTAGTCCGGCCCGAAGCCCTCCTGCAGCAATCCGAGCAACTGCGAGGCGATCTTGCCGTCGGTATCGAAGCGCAGCGCATAAGAGCCGATCAAGTACTTCTTCGCCGCGTCGAGATCATCCGCGCTCGGGCCTTGGTCGGCCATCTTCTTCAGTTCGCCACGGATGATGTCGAGGCTTTCGGCCATCGATTCATTCTTGGTCGCGACACTTCCCGTCAGGATGGAGGTGTGCTGATAGGGCTGGATGTAGCTATAAACCGAGTAGGCGAGGCCACGCTTCTCGCGCACCTCCTCCATCAGCTTGGCCGAAAAGCCGCCGCCGCCGAGAATGTGGTTCAGAACGAACGCGGCCATAAAGTCCGGGTCTTTCCGTGCCATGGCGCCGGTGCCGAATACGGCGACGGACTGCGGCACGGCCATTTCGATGATCTGCTGATGGCCGCTGTTGACGGGCGCGATCTTTTCGACCTTCAAAAGCTCGGCCTTGGCGGGCAGCGGGCCGAAGACATCGTCCAGCAACTTGCCGAGTTCGGCAGCGGTGATGTCGCCGACCGCGACCACCTTCAAGTTATCCCGCGCAAAGGTACGTTTGTGGAAGGCCTTCAAATCCTCGGACTTGATTGCCGCAATGGTTTCCTGCGTGCCGTTCGAGGGACGGCCGTAGGGGTGGCCATCGAAAGCGAGCGCGAACCAGGCCTTGGCGGCGACCTTGTCCGGGTCCTTGTCGGAATAGGCGAGGTTGGCCGCCAGCTGCTGGCGGATACGATCGACGGCGTCCTTGTCGAAGCGCGGCTTGGTGACCGCGAGCTTCAACAGGTCGACCGCCTTGTCGCGATTGGCGGAGAGTGTCTCGAAGTTGCCGTAGAGGCTGTCCTTGCTGTCGTTCCAGCTCATGCGCATGGAGATGTCCTCGGCACGCTCCTGGAATTGCGCCGAAGTGACGTCGCCGGCGCCTTCGTCCATCATCGCGGTGATGAAGTTGGCGATGCCCTCCTTGCCCTTCGGGTCCTGGCTGTTGCCGCCGTCGAAGGCGAAGCGCAGCGCCATCATCGGCACCGAATGCTCTTCGACGAGCCAGGCTTCGATGCCGCCGGGGCTTTTGATGGTCTGAATGTTCATGGCGCTTGCAGGTGTTGCTTCCAGGGTGAGGTTGAGAAAACCGCCGACGACGGCAAGAGCGCAGAACTTGGCGCGCGCAGCGGACGTTCCGGCACGGAAGTGTGTCATCATGTCGTTTACCTCACCGTCGCGTTGCCGGCCGGCATGGGGGCCGCGGCCGGTGCCGAGCGCTGTGCCACGGCGGTCTTGTCGGGCTGCATCGTCGCCGATACCGAATGGCTGAGGTCAAGATATTCGGCCGCGACCTTCTTGACGTCGGCCGACGTCACCTTGGCGATTTCCTTCGGCCAGTTTTCGATCTGCTCGACCGTGCGTCCGACCGCGAGCCCCCAGCCGTAACGCCGGGCCAGCGTCGCTTGATTGTCGCTCTCGTAGACGTAGTCGGCGATGAAGGCGTTCTTGGCGCGCTCCAGTTCCTTATCCGTGACGCCGTTCTTTGCGACATCGGCGAGGACCTCGTCCACCACCGTTTCGACCTTGGCGAGCGGCACGCCGTCGTTGGCGACCGCGACGATCGAGATAGCGCCTCCGTCCAATCCGTATCCGGCATAGTCGCCGCTGGCGCTGGACGCCACTTTCTGTTCCACGACCGCCTTCTTGTAGAGCCGGCTGGTCGGGCCGGTGGCGGCGATCTTCATCAGGAGGTCGAGGGCTTCGGCCTCGCCCGGCTTGGCGACGGCGTAGCTCGGTGCGGTATACATGCGATGGAACGAAGAGGCGCCGGCGCGCGGGTCCTTGTAGTCAATGCGGCGCGGCACGATCTGCGGCGGGTCCTTGGGACGGTCGCGTTCGCTTTTGACGTCCGGGTTGGACGGGATCTTGCCGTAGGTGTCGTCGGCCATGGCCTTGACTTCCTCAGCCGTGACATCGCCGGAGACGACGAGAATGGCGTTGTTCGGGGCATAGTAGTGCTTGTAAAACGTCATGGCGTCCTGGCGCGTCAATCCCGCCATCTCGTGGTACCAGCCGATGACCGGCACGCCGTAGGGATGGTTCAGGTACATCGCGGCATTCATTTGCTCGTCCAGAATGGCGCTCGGGTTGTTGTCGATGCGCGATCGGCGCTCTTCCAGGATGACGTCGCGCTCGGTCAGGACTTCCTTTTCGTCGAGCCTCAAGTTCACCATGCGATCGGCTTCCATCTCCATCATCGTCTTCAGTCGGTCCTTGGCGATGCGCTGGAAATAGCTCGTTGCGTCGTGCCCGGTGAAGGCGTTGTCCTGACCGCCGAGGCGGCCGACGATCTTGGAGAATTCGCCAACCGGAATTTTTTCCGTCGACTTGAACATCAGGTGCTCGAGGAAGTGGGCGATGCCCGACTTGCCGCGCACTTCGTCGGCGCCGCCGACGCGATACCACACCATGTGTGTCACGACGGGCGCGCGATGATCGGGAATGACCACGACCTGCATGCCGTTCGACAAGCGGAATTCGTTGGCCCGCGTCTGGGCGGCTTCAGTGGCGAAGGCTTGCGGGTTCGTTGCGAGCATGGGGACTGCCAATAGAAGGGTTGCCAGGGTAACTTGAAGAGTGGTTCGCAGCGCTTGACCGAGCATGCTGTCTCCCGGTTTGGAGGGCTTTAGATTTGATCTCGTGACCGGTGAGGCCGCGCGCGAACCCGCCTCGTCGATCGAGAGGGCCGAATGTGCTGCACCGCTGATCGTGAGATGTCGGGTTTGGCCCCGTCAAAGTCAAATGACATCGCGTTCATCTCGAAGGCGATGCCGAGCCCGCGCAATAAGCAGGGTTCTCAAATGATTACAGACCGTTATCCGGCCCTGTTCAAAGCCCACGACAACGCCACATGCGCGATCGCCGCGCCGGTCTGATCGAGGTTCATTCGCCGTCGGTGTTGACGTTCTTCAGAACCGACATGGCCGATCTCTGGCAGGGGCCCAACGGCCCCGTGGCGAGTACCGCATCCTGGTCGCCATGAATTTTGGCGTCCTCGTAATGCTTCTGGCAGTAGGCTGCCTGTTGCTTTTCGAGGTCGGCCTCTGTTGTCTGGCGCGTCGCGTCGTAGTCCTTCACTTCGGCGATCTCAGGCTGGCCGGCCTTGCCCGTGCCGGGCTCCGGCAGGCGGGCCATGTCGGGCGGCACCAGCAAGCCCGGACGGTCGGCCATCTTCGGGGTTTTCTTCACCGACGAGGTGTTCATGCCCATCATGTCGAACATTTTGCCGTTGAGCTGCACGTCGTCGGCGCTGCAGCCCGCGAGAGCCGCGGCCACGATGGCGGCTAGAGCCGCAATGATAGTCGTTTTCAATGCCATATCAGCTTCCCCCGGGTCCCCGAACCCGCTGCGGCGCATAGCGCGACGTATGTGCCGTTACCCCGGCTTTGCGGCGTCATTGCGACTCGCGATCGTTGACTCATACAATAGCCCGGCGACCCCTGCAACGATGGCACAGTCGGCTATGTTGAAGATATACCAATAGAATTCACTAGCCCCCCAGGGAAAATGCACGGAAATATAGTCGATGACGCCGGCGTGGAGGACGCGGTCAAGGCCGTTGCCCAGGGCCCCGCCGATGATCAGAGCGAGACTGACGGCCATGAGCCGCGACGTCGCGCCTCGCACAAGCCAGAGCCACAGCGCCACACTTGCCGCAAGCGCGAACGCCGCCAGCGCCAGCTGCCAAGCGTAGCTCGTCATGTCGAGCAGCGAATAGCTGATGCCGGTGTTCTTCTTGTAGACGAGGTCGAGGTAGCGGTTGATGCCAACCCGCCCCTTGGCCTCGATGTCGTAGCCAAGGATCATCCACCACTTGTGCGCCTGATCGGCCGCGAACGTCACCAGCGCCACCATCGCGCCCAACGCCGAATGCGGCCCCCAGAGCCAAGGTAACTTTTCTGCGGTTTCCATGGCCCCTGGTTATTGTGGCGGCCGGATTTCCGCAAGCCGAAGTGTGTTGCGACGACTTTTCAGCGCGGCGGCAAAACCTTGAACTTCCGGTTCCGCCCAAAGCGATAGGTCTCGAAGTCATCGTGATCGATGCTCAAAATTGTCGAGATGTTCTCGCGTCCCGCGACGTGAACCAGGGTTGCATCCGCGAAATCCATCGGCCGGTCGGCGTAGCGGGTCACGAGCGTTTCGATCACGCGCAGATCTTCTTCGTTAATCGGGGCGAGCGTGAAGTAGCCCGAATTGACCAGCTTCCAGGCGCCGTGGTCGGTTTTCATCCGCTTGCGCGCCAGATGAAAGAGTTCTGAAAGCACAGCAAGAGTTGTCATTGCTGGAGCGCTTAAGTCCGCCAAAACACTCACGGCAGATCGATGCCAGTGGTCCTTCGTGTCTAGGCAGGCGAGCAGAACACCCGTGTCAACGAGAACTCTTCTTCCCATACTTGGCCATCAGATCTGCGGTGATTACTTCGCGCACACGCTTGTTGGTCGCAGGGATGCCGTCACCCTCAACTGCGATTTCGTCGATCAACTTGAGAAATGCCTTGCGCCGCCGCGCCTGCTTGCCGTTGTCCGGGACTCTTTTTCGGCTGCCGAGAAGGACCCGCGCGGCCTGGTCCAGGAGACCGCCGACGCTGGTCTTTTCCTCGCGCGCCACCGCCTCGAGCTCGGCCTTGAGCTCGGGATCGACACGCCAGCTATAGACCTCGGTTTTGCCCATGCACTACAGTGTAGTGCAATATCTTGGGTTTTGTCCAGTATTACTTCTGGTGGTCAGCTGACAGATCTCGCAGATTCCACGTGCTCGAAATTCCCTCGTATTCGAATTCTGCTTGAGCTACTGCGCTTTCAAATGACTCGTGCCAAGAATCCGTGGTGCATCTCCAGTCAGTGTCACATCCAAACAAGTAGAAAGCTTCTTCGCCGCCGTATTTGCAAATTGCGACACCATATGCAGGTCCTTGAACAATTCCGGCGACGATGTGCCTGCACGCACCTGTCGGTCGATGGCGGTCGTCGATTTTAGACCAGCGCACAACGATAGCGCCATCAATGCTCAAAGGTGGCTCAATCGCCATTCGGCTTAACAACTTCTTGGAAATTTAATCTGTGCAACGCCGCCGCAACCGCTTGTACCTTCATGCGGCGGCCTTGCCCTCGATTTCGCGCATCGCCGCCGCGTCGCGCGCCGACAATTCCGGATAGGCCTTATCGGAACCGACATCCTGCGTGATACCGCCAGGAGCGCGCGCACTTCTTGCCCTCGGCAGGTTCGACGACGACGCCCACGCCGTGGTCGGAATCGAGCCGGAACGCGCCCTTCGGAATCGACTTGTCGGAAACGGTGATGCCGCTCGTGATGCACACCTCCGCCAGGTCGACACCGTCGAGGCCGCTCATCAGGTCTGCGTCGGTGATGTAGACTTCAGGTGCCGCTTCGAGCGAAGAGCCGATTTTCTTTTCACCGCGTGCAATTTCGAGCGCACCCGTCACCGCGGAGCGCACTTCCTTCACTCGATCCCACTTCGCCGCGAGATTCTCGTCGTTCCACTCCTTCGGGATCTTCGGGAAGGCTTCGAGGTGCACGCTGGCCGAGCCCTTCGGCCTGTACTGCTGCCAGGCTTCATCCGACGTGAATGACAAGACCGGCGCCAGCCATTTGATGAGGCACTCGCAGATGTGATCGATCGTTGTCAGCGCCGCCTTGCGCTTCAAACTCGAAGGCGCCTCGCAGTAAAGCGCGTCCTTACGGATATCGAAGTAGAAGGCGGACAGCTCCGTGTTCATGAAGTGCGACAGGACCGCGATCACCTTGCGGAAATCGTAGTGCCGGTAGGCTTCAACGATCTCGTGCTGCAATTCGAACAAGCGGTGCAGCATCAGGCGTTCGAGTTCCGGCATATCCTTTAGGGCCACCGCGTCGCCGGGCTTGAAATGGGCAAGCGCGCCGAGCATCCAGCGAAGGGTATTGCGCAGCTTGCGATAGGCTTCGGCCGAATGCTGCACGATGCCGTCGCCGAAGCGGATGTCGTTGGTCGTATCGGACGAGGCCACCCATAGACGCAAAATGTCGGCACCAAATTTCTTCATCACGTCTTGGGGGCTGAGCGCGTTGCCCTTGGACTTGGACATCTTGTCCTCGCCCTTTTCATCCAGAATGAAGCCGTGCGTCAGCACCACGTCGTAGGGCGCTTCGCCGCGCGTGCCGCAAGATTCCAGCAGCGAAGAATGGAACCAGCCGCGATGCTGGTCCGAGCCTTCGAGATACATGACGCGGTCCTGGCCGCCGCCTTTACCGTGCGCCGTGCCGTGGCCCTTGCGCGCGATGCCCTTCAAGCCCGGAAACGCCTCGGCATCATCGAGAACGAAGGCGTGCGTCGAACCTGAATTGAACCAGACGTCGCAGACGTCTTTCACCTGTTCCCATTTCGCGAGATCGAGCTTGGCCTTGCTGGCTTTGAGGAATCGCGCCGCCGCACCTTCCGCGAACCAGGCGTCGGCGCCTTCCTTTTCGAAGGCTGAAAAGATCGCGGCGTTGACGTCGGCGTCGTGCAGGATGTCGCCGTCCTTGTGATGGCCGTGGTCCTCGCGCGCCACGAACACGGTGATTGGCACGCCCCAGGCGCGCTGACGCGAGATCACCCAGTCGGGGCGGTTCGCAATCATGCCCGTGATGCGGTTCTCGCCCGCCTCCGGCACCCATTCGGTCTTCTTGATCTGGTCGAGGGCCACTTGTCGAAGTGTTCTTTCACCTTTCGTCCGATCCACGTGAGCTTCGCGACTCGCCAGCGGCGAGCCGCTGAACTTCTTGTCCAGCGCAATGAACCATTGAGGTGTATTCCTGAAAATCACCGGCTTCTTGGAGCGCCAGGAGTGCGGATACTGATGCTTGAGCCGGCCGCGCGCGATGATGTTGCCGGCCTCGCTGAGCGCCTTGATGACGGCGTCGTTGGCATCGCCCTTGTCGCCGTTTTCCTTCAAGACGCGCTTGCCCTCGAACCCCGGCGCATCCTTGGTCAAGACTCCGTCGGCATCGACGGTGAAGGGAATCGTGGTGTCGATGCCGCGATCTCGGAGTTGCTTCTGGTTCGCGGTCCAGATGTTGTAGTCGTCGGCGCCGTGTCCGGGCGCGGTATGTACGAAGCCAGTGCCGGTGTCGTCGGTAACGTGATCGCCTTCGAGGAGTGGGACGTCGAAGTCGTATCCGAGGGAAGCAAGCGGGTGGAAACACGCTCCTACCGAAAGTTCTCCAGAAGATACAGTCGCTCTGCGCTCGTAAACTTCAACTTTTGCCGACTTCATCACGTCGGCGGCTAGCTTGTCGGCAAGAACGAAGCGTTCGCCTGCTTTGGCCCAATTCCCGTCTGGCGCCTTCGTCACTTCGATAAAGTCCGTAGGCGATCTTAGACGAGTAGCTGATCGCGCGGTTGCCAGGAATTGTCCACGGAGTGGTCGTCCATATGATGATGCACGTCGGCTGCAATTGATCGCCAACAGGATGCTGGGCACCTAATGTATTCCAAGTACTTTGACCCGGCACGGTTGAAGAGCCCGACCCTGCCACCATTTTGCACGGAAACTTCACCCAGATCATATCGCTCTGGTAGTCCTGATACTCGACCTCGGCCTCGGCAAGAGCCGTCTTCTCGACCACGCTCCACATCACCGGCTTCGAGCCGCGATACAAAAGCCCGCTCTCCGCAAACTTCATCAACTCGCGCGCGATTGTCGCTTCAGCCCGGTACGCCATGGTCGAATAGGGATGCGCCCAGTCGCCGATCACGCCCAGACGCTTGAACTCTTCCCGCTGCACGGCGAGCCAACCTCTCGGCGAACTTGCGGCATTCGTCGCGAAAGGCATTGATCGCCTTCGGATCGGAGAAGTTCGGCTTCTCAGCGCCCTTCGCGCGATACTGTTCCTCGATCTTCCATTCGATCGGCAGGCCGTGGCAGTCCCAGCCCGGCACGTAGTTCGAGTCGTGCCCGAGCATCTGCTGCGACTTGACCACGAGATCCTTCAAGATCTTGTTCAGCGCGTGCCCGATGTGGATGTGGCCGTTGGCGTAAGGCGGACCGTCGTGCAGCACGAACTTGGTCCGCCCCTTCGAGGCCTCGCGGATTTTTTCGTACAAGCCGATCTCGTCCCAGCGCTTGAGCAACTTCGGCTCGAGTCGGGCAGCCCGGCGCGCATCGGAAAATCGGTTTGCGGCAGGAACAGCGTCGCGCCCCAATCTCTTTCCGAGGTGGCGCGGCCTTCGGTGGTCTTCTCGGTCATCGTCGTCTTTCAGGTTCGCAAATCGTCCGCGCCTTCTAGCTCTTCCCCCTTGAGGGGGGAAGAAGAAACGCCACGGGCTTAGCAGGGCCCGCGCACGTCGCGCAAATACAAGGATGGCCCTGCTAAGTCCGATGGCGTTTCAGATGGGGGTGCTCTTGCGTCACAGGCTCACCCCCACCCGGCGCGTCCAGCGACTTAGCTCGGCACGCTATATTCAGCGCGACGAGCGAAGCCGAGCTAAGTCGCGGACGCCCCGCCCTCCCCCCTCGAGGAGGAGGAAAATAAAACCGCCCGCACCTTCGCCACGTCCTCTTCCATCTGGGCGATGAGTTCGGCTTCGGAATGGAACTTGCGGTCGCCGCGGATGAAGTCGATGAACTCGACCTCCATCTCGTGGCCGTAGAGATCGCCCTTGAAATCGATCAGAAACACCTCGAGCACCGGATGGCCGTCATCGAACGTCGGCCGCGTGCCGAGATAGGCCGCCGCGTTGTGCGCCTGACCATCGACATGCGCCTTCACCGCGTAGATGCCATGCCCGAGCGCGGTACCGACCGGCATCGGGATATTCGCCGTCGGAAAGCCGAGACCCGCACCGCGATGGGCACCGCCAACGATCTTACCGTGCACGCGCCAGGTTTCGCCCAGCATATGCGCCGCGCCCTTCACATCCCCCTGCGCCAAATGCAGGCGAACCGAGGACGATGAAAACACTTCCCCCGCCTCCGCCTGCGGCGGCACGATCGTCACGCCGAAGCCCATCTCTTCGCCGCGCTTCAGCATCAACTCGGGGTTGCCCTGGCGCTTGAAGCCGAAATAGAAATCATAGCCGATGATAACGTGCGCGACGCCGAGGCCCGCGACCAGCACGCGCTCGATGAATTCGTCCGCGCTCAAGCGCGCCAATCCCTGATCGAACGTCTCGACGAACGCCACCTTGATGCCGAGCTTCGAAATGAGCTGCAGCTTGCGGTTCAAGGGCGTGATGTGGAACATCACCTCGTTCGGCTGGAAGAACTCGCGCGGATGCGGCTCGAACATCATCACCGCCGACGGCTTGCCGAGGTCACGCGCCTTCGCCACCGTCGCGGCGATCAGCGCCCTATGTCCCAGATGCACGCCGTCGAAATTGCCGATTGCCACCACGGCGGATCGCGCATTGACCGGTACATGCGTGTGGCCGTGGACGATTTGCATGCCTGGCACCCTCCCGGCGCTGGCGGCCGGCGCCCCGCAGGGGTGTCGCCAGCGCCAATCAAAACTACGCCGGACGTCCCGGCACCATCAGCACCGCTTCGCCCGTCAGCACCGGCTTGCCGCCGACCGTGCAAACGCAGTCGAATTTGACGCGGCGCTTCTCCGGCAGCAACTCGACGAGCTTCACCGTGGTCTCGACCTTGTCGTCGATCTTCACCGGTCCCTTGAAGGTCAAGGTCTGCGAAATGTAGATCGAGCCGGGCCCCGGCAGCTTCATGCCGAACAGCGCCGAAATGTAGCCGGCGGATAGAATGCCGTGGGCGATGCGCTCCTTGAACACGGTCTTCGACGCATAGTCGGCATCGAGGTGAACGGGGTTGTAGTCGCCCGACAGCGCCGCATACGCCACAATGTCGGCTTCCGAGACGACGCGCGACATCGTCGCCTCCTGACCGACCTTCAGATCCTCGAAATGATGGGTTGTACCCGCCGTCGCCAGCATCGCCTTTTATCCTTGTATTTGAGGCCCGTTTCTGGGGAAGCCTGTCGCGTGCGGCGGACACTAGCGGCGCCCCGCAGACCCCGCAACCCGTGGCTATCCGAAATTCTTAAGATCGGCCGGGCAAGACGCCGCATTCTGAGGTTGCGCAACTTCGCCTCCCGACGCTATAAGACGCCATTCCATTCATTCAACTTGCACCAGTTTCCTTTTCGCCGTGAAGGGCGGAGAGGACGAAAGAAGAGCACTCATGAGCCAACACCGCCCGCTGATGCCCAAGGCCACCGCCGTCTGGCTGGTCGAGAACACCGCGCTCTCCTTCGACCAGATCGCCGAGTTCTGCGGTCTGCATCCCCTCGAGGTCAAAGGCATCGCCGACGGTGACGTGGCGCAGGGCATCAAGGGCATGGACCCCGTCAACAGCAACCAGCTGACGCGCGAGGAAATCGCTCGCGGCGAGACCGATCACGGCCACAAGCTGCACCTCGCCGAGAGCAAGGTCGAGCTGCCGCCGCAGGCGCAGACCCGCAAGGGCCCGCGCTATACGCCGGTTTCGCGCCGCCACGACCGCCCCAACGCCGTACTCTGGCTGTTGCGCAATCATCCCGAGCTGAAGGACAGCCAGTTGATGCGCCTCGTCGGCACCACCAAGCCGACCATCGCCCAGATCCGCGACCGCACGCACTGGAACTCGGCGCAACTGACGCCGCAGGACCCGGTGACGCTCGGTCTTTGCTCGCAGATCGACCTCGACGCCGAAGTGAAGAAGGCTGCCCGCCGTCTCGACCGCGAGCGCAAGGACGCGATGAAGGGTACTGAAAAGGCCGGCACGCTTCTTTCGACGGAAGAAACCACGGAAAAGCCCGAGGAGCCGGTCACCACCACCGCCTCGATCGTGGCCCCGAGGCCGGCCAAGACCGAACGCGAGGAAACGCCGGAGGAAGAGCAGGCCCGCGTCTTTGCCAAGCTCAAGGAAATGTCCTCGGCCGGCAAGGACGAGGCTGGCGACGAGGACAAGAGTGAGGGCGAGCGCGAGGAATAGCATTTCCCCTCTCCCCGTCCGCTAAGTTTGGATCGGGGAGAGGCAGAAGTTTGCCATTGTCCCTTCCGCCAACTGCCGTCCGGCCAGCGTTTTACGCCGCCATATCGCCGCTCCTGCCTTCTCTGCTGCCAATGGCCCGTTGAAGGCGGGCTCCGCTTTCGCTAGCGTCGCGCGCAAATCTGACAGAACCTCCCGGCAGGACCATACTCAGGGGCACCACGATGGCCGCAAATCCTTATGATCAAGACCTTGGCAAGAACGCCGCCAATTTCCAGGCGCTGACGCCGCTGACCTTCCTCGAGCGCACCGCCGCCATCTATCCGGACCATGTCGCCATCGTTCACGGCGCCAAGCGCATCACCTACCGCCAGTATTACGATCGCTCCCGCCAGCTCGCCTCGGCACTGTCCATGCGCGGTATCGGCAAAGGCGACACCGTCTCCGTCATGCTGGCGAACACGCCCGCGATGCTCGAATGCCACTACGGCGTGCCCATGACCGGCGCCGTACTGCATTCGATCAACACCCGCCTCGATGCCGCGATCGTTGCCTTCCAGCTCGATCACGCAGAGGCCAAAATCGTCATCATCGACCGCGAGTTCGCGCCCGTGATGAAAGAGGCGCTGGCGCTTGCCAAGGTGAAGCCCTTCGTCATCGACTTCCAGGACTGCGAATTTCCCCAGAACAACGACGCCCTCTCCGATGTCGACTACGACGCTTTGGTTTCAACCGGTGACGCCGGATACAAATGGCATTGGCCAGGCGACGAGTGGGACGCCGTCTCGCTCAACTACACGTCCGGCACCACCGGCAATCCCAAAGGTGTCGTCTATCATCACCGCGGCGCCGCGCTCATTTGCTACGCCAATGCCATTGAAACGGGCATGACGCTGCATCCGGTGTATCTGTGGACGCTGCCGATGTTCCATTGCAATGGCTGGTGCTTCCCGTGGACCGTCACCATGATGGCCGGCGTTCACGTCTGCCTCCGCTGGGTGCGCGCCAAGGCGATGTACGACGCGATTTGCGAGCACAAGGTGACGAACCTTTCGGGCGCGCCCATCGTCATGGCGACGCTGCTCAATGCGCGGCCTGAAGAAAAACGCCCGATCACCCACACCGTCGCCTTCAACCACGCCGCAGCCCCGCCGCCTGAGGCAGTGCTCTCGGCCATGATGGACGCTGGCTTCAAGCTGACGCATCTCTACGGTCTGACCGAAACCTACGGCCCCGCGACCATCAACGAATGGAACACGGCCTGGGACAAGCTGCCGAAGGATCAGGTCACCACCAAGCGGGCGCGCCAGGGCGTGCGCTACGTCGCGCTCGAAGATCTGACCGTCATGAATCCGGAGACAATGGAAGTCGTGCCGAAGGACGGCGAAACGCTGGGCGAGGTCATGTTCCGCGGCAACATCGTCATGAAGGGCTATCTGAAAAACAAACAAGCGACGGAAGACGCCTTCGCCGGCGGCTACTTCCATTCCGGCGACTTGGGCGTCCTCCATCCCGACGGCTACATCCAGTTGAAGGACCGCTCCAAGGACATCATCATCTCGGGCGGCGAAAACATTTCATCCATCGAGGTCGAGGACGTGCTCTACAAGCACCCCGCCGTCGCCTTCTGCGCCGTCGTCGCCAAGGAAGACGAGAAGTGGGGGGAAACGCCTTGCGCCTTCGTGGAACTTCGCCCCGGCTCAGAAGCAACGAGTGAAGAAATCCTCGAGTGGTGCCGCCAGGGCTTGGCGCGCTACAAGGTTCCCCGCCACGTCGTCTTCACCGAAGTGCCGAAGACCTCGACGGGCAAGATCCAGAAATTCAAGCTGCGGGAGATGGCGAAAGAGGCGGAGTGAGGCTCGATGCCGGAAATCTGCGGTTTCCTCGGAATTATCATCCGGATATACTTCGACGACCATCCGCCGCCGCATTTCCATGCCGTTTACGGCGACGACGAAGCCAAGATCGAGATCATGACAGGCAAGGTCATTTCTGGGAAATTGCCGCGGCGAGCGATGTCTCTGATCGAAGAATAGCGCAGCCTTCGCCAAGTGGAGCTTATGACGTGCTGGCAACGCGCTCGCCAGCAATTGAAGCCCGGCCGCATAGAACCGCTGGAGTAGATCATATGATCCCAAGGGTGGTAGCTGCCAAACATGCTGGAAACTACAAGATCTGGCTACGTTTCGCCGATGGTCTTGAAGGAACGATCGACGTTTCGGACGTCTTGTGGGGGCCTGTATTCGAGCCGCTTAAGGACGTCACCGAGTTCGCTAAGCTGTATGCCGATCCGGAATGTCGAACTGTTGTTTGGCCGAACGGCGCGGACCTCGCTCCGGAATCTTTGTATGAGCGCTTGAAAATCGCTCTCGTCCCATCGAATGCCGCGGAATAATCCGGCACGCACTCGCGAGTTTTGGGCAGCGAGCCATTCTATCGGCTATTGAGGGAACCGGTCGCCCTATGACCAAATTCGCTTCGCGCCGCCAGGCGCTGCAGATCATCTCGACGTCCTTGGCCGCGGCAGGCTCGGTGAAAATCGCGCCCGCGTGCGCTGCCGACGCGCCGGCCGCCAGCACGCAGCCTGAAGGCGCCTGCGTCCTCTTCCCGCAAGCCGTCGAAGGCCCCTTCTATTTCGACCCCAAACTCGTTCGCAGCGACATCACGGAAGGCCGCCCGGGCGTCCCTCTCTCGCTCCAATTGCGCATCATCGAAAGCGCCGCCTGCGCGCCCATTGCCGCCGCCCGCGTCGACATCTGGCATGCCGACGCCGGCGGCATTTACTCCGGCTATGCGGGCCAAGGCGACGTCCGCACAACCGCAACCAAGGGGCAGACCTACCTGCGCGGCACGCAGATCACCGATGCCAACGGCAGCGTGAACTTTGCGAGCGTCTACCCCGGCTGGTATCCGGGCCGCACGCCACATATTCACGTTAAGGTCTTTCTGAATCAAAAGTCGGTCGTCACCGGCCAGATCTATTTTCCCGACGACTTGAGCGCACGCATCTATACGTCCCACCCGCCGTACGATGAGCGCCCCAAAGCCGACACAACCAACGCCTCGGATTGGATCTTCCAGAGTGGTACCAAGGAAGGCGGCGGCATCGTCGTTGCTGCGAACGAAGAGGCGGGGAAAGTCGTTGCCGCGCTTCTGATCGCGGTCGACAGGACCGGCACGGCATCCAAGAGGGCCGGCGGCTGGCGCGGTTGGCTTCGCGGCCTGACTGGACACGAATAAGCGCGAATAGAAAATACGACGCTGACGCCCCCTTCCCGTCCCTTATTCCGGAACGGGAAGAGAGCCGCAACTCGCACCACCCTCACGCCACGACATCGAACAACAACAGCTCCGTGCCGTCAGCCGTGCCGTTGAGGCGCACCTCGCCTTCGTCCGCAATCGCAAGTCCATCGCCAGCCTTCAGCTTCGTGCCGTTAACCTCGGCCGCGCCGGTCGCCACCTGCACCCACGCCGATCGCCCATTAGCCAAGTCGTGCTTCACGCTTTCACCTGCATCGAGCAGCGAAGCATAGAGCCCGACATCCTGATGGATCGTCACCACGCCCTCGCCGCCGTCGCGAGAGCCGATTAAGCGCAATCGCCCGCGCTTCGCCGCCGCTTCCACTCGCTTCTGCTCGTAGCCCGGCACCAGCCCGCTCTTTTCCGGCAGAATCCAGATCTGCAGGAAATGTACGGGCTCCGTCTCAGAGGCGTTGAACTCGCTGTGGCGAATGCCCGTCCCCGCCGACATGCGCTGCACGTCGCCAGGACGGATCACCGAACCCGTGCCAAGGCTGTCCTTGTGCGCGAGGGAACCGGCGAGCACATAGGTCACGATTTCCATATTGGCGTGCGGGTGGGTGGGAAAACCGCCGCCGCCCTTGACGCGGTCGTCGTTGATGACGCGGATAGGGCCGAAGCCCATGTGCGCTTCGTCGTAGTACTCGCCGAACGAAAACGTATGCCGGCTGTCGAGCCAACCGAAGTCGGCGTGACCGCGCTCGTCGGCCTTGCGGACGTGCAGCATCTCTATCCTCCGTTTCCCTGGAAACCGGCATTGCGGCCCAGGTTTAATCTCAAGCGGAATGTTGATGCCTGAAGTGGGGATTGGGCTCTGACACCGCAAGCACTCAGCTCCTGCAGCCAATGTCGCGGACGCCAATAGCGCCGGCCCACATCACGCCCGCATCCCCCAAAAACATAAAAGCCCCGCTCGGGGCCTCGTGGGCCTTCGGGCAGGGCTGCATGACCATTGGATGTCTTCAGCTTCCCTGTCGGAAGCGAGGAAGCGGCCGCTAGTGCCGCGTCACTCTCAGTTTCTCTATCTGGTCTTTCAGCTTCAGTTTTTCTTGCTTCAGTTTGCGGATTTCCGCGTCGTCCGATCCGGGGCTTGCTGTGGCTTCTTCAATCCTGAGATCGAGAAGCCGGTGCTTCTCTGCCAGTTCTGCGAGATGAGCCGACATCGCCATCAAGTCCTCTCCTTCGTCGAAGTTTGCGCACGTAACCAAATTGACACAATCCGCATCCCCTGTCCAACCCCTGAATGCAAAAATTTCGCACGCTTTGGCCTGCAACTCGTCGCCATCGTGACCCAAATCTTGCTGGAATTGTATGCATTGTCAGAACTTTATATGTTCAATTGAAAAGCGTTCTGTTTCCTGGTTGCGCGAGCGGCTAGAATATTCCAAGAGTTGGCCAAAGCCCATGAGACGGGCGCGGGGTCGTCTAAAATGCAGCAGCGCGGCGAGCGCGAGCTACGCGACGAATTGGTGAAATTGCGAACCGAGCATCGCCTGCTCGACGAGGAGATCGTGTCTCTCGAAGGCAGCCCCACTGCCGATCAGCTGCTGATCAAACGCCTGAAAAAGAAGAAGCTCGCCATCAAGGACCGCATCACTTCGGTCGAGGACCAATTGCTTCCGGACATTATCGCATAGTGCGATTTGGGCCAAGCGGGAACCGGTTCGCCGCCAAAGTCTGCTCTCGGCGCAAGACTCTGGATCGCGGACCCGCGGCCATGCCTCTCAAACACTCCGAGCGCCCGCGCACAAAGCCCTAACGGCCGCCTATTCTCACCCCTTCAACAGTGTGAAGCGCGCCAAAGCCTTGTCTTTCCGGGCCCGCTCCTCTAAACCCCGCGCTTTCCTTAAGGCTTTCGCAAAGATTCGAGCATGACACGCGCCAAACCCCTCGTCGGCATCATCATGGGCAGCCAGTCCGACTGGCCGACAATGAAACGCGCGGCCGACGTGCTCGACGATCTGAAAGTCGCCTACGAGACCAAGATCGTCTCTGCCCATCGCACGCCCGACCGCCTCTACGACTACGCCAAGAGCGCGAAATCGCGCGGGCTTCACATCATCATCGCGGGCGCGGGCGGGGCCGCGCATCTCCCCGGCATGACGGCGTCGATGACGACGCTGCCCGTGCTCGGCGTCCCCGTCACGTCGAAAGCACTCTCGGGCCAGGACAGTCTGTTATCCATCGTGCAGATGCCGGCCGGCGTTCCGGTCGGCACGCTGGCCATCGGCGAACCGGGCGCGACGAACGCCGGCATTCTCGCCGCCTCCATTCTGGCGCTGAACGATGCGGGCCTCGCAACGCGTCTGGAAAAGTGGCGCGCCGCGCATACGGCCGCCGTCGCCGAGCACCCGAAGGACGAGTGAGTTTCAAGCATGAGCGCGCTTCCCCCAGGTTCGACGATCGGCATTCTGGGCGGCGGACAATTGGGCCGCATGCTGGCCATGGCCGCGGCGCGCATCGGCCTCAAGTGTCATGTCTTGGCACCGGAAGACGATAGCCCGGCATTCGACGTCGTCGCAGACCACACGATCGCCGCCTACGACGACGAAGCGGCACTCGCGAAATTCGCCACTTCCGTCGACGCCGTCACCTACGAGTTCGAGAACATCCCGGTTCCGACCGTCGAGTACCTGTCGAAGCGCGTGCCCGTCCGCCCCGGCGCCAAAGCCTTGGCCTGCGCCCAGGACCGCATCAACGAAAAGACGCTGGCGCGCCAACTCGGCGCCGGCACCGCCGACTTCGCCGAGATCAATTCGCTCGCCGATCTCGAATTGGCGCTGAAGATGATTTCCCCGCCCTGCGTCTTGAAAACGCGCCGCTTCGGCTATGACGGCAAGGGGCAAGCCAAGCTGCTCGACCGCGCCGACGCCAAGGGCGCCTGGAAGCTGATGCACGACCAGCCGTCGATCCTCGAGAGTTTCGTCGATTTCCAGCTCGAAGTCTCCGTCGTCGCCGCGCGCTCCCTTGACGGCGAATTCCGCGCTTTCGACGTCACCGAGAATGAGCACCGCGCCCACATACTGCATCGCTCGCTGGCGCCCGCGCGCATTACCGCGCAAGCCGCCAAGGACGCTATCGCCATCGCCGAAAAAATCGCTAACGCCCTCGAATATGTCGGCGTCTTCGCGGTCGAGTTCTTCTGTCTGCATCAGACCGGACGCGATGTTCTGTTCGTCAATGAAATGGCGCCGCGCGTGCACAACAGTGGCCACTGGACTATCGACGGCGCCGTCACCTCGCAGTTCGAGCAGCACATGCGCGCGGTCGCCGGCTGGCCGCTCGGGTCAACGGCCCGCAAGGCGCCGGCGGTCGAGATGATCAACCTGATCGGCGATGAAATCCACGCCTGGCGCGACATCGCCGCCGACACCGGCGCCTTCCTCCATCATTACGGTAAGAAGGAAGCCCGCGCGGGCCGCAAGATGGG
Source organism: uncultured Alphaproteobacteria bacterium (assembly GCA_963732525.1). Lineage (GTDB taxonomy): Bacteria > Pseudomonadota > Alphaproteobacteria > Rhizobiales > Hyphomicrobiaceae > Hyphomicrobium_B. The sequence continues at coordinate 3,275 of CAVSZX010000016.1, read as the reverse complement.
CCACGTCAATCGCCTCCTCCCCTCGCTCCCGCTCCCCGACGGCCCGGACGCGTAGCGCACATTGTCCCGGCCCGCCGCGCGCGCTGTCATCCCGGCCGCAGAAATTGCGCGTGCGCAATTTTAGAGAGCCGGGACCCAGCATGCTTCCGCTGCATCCGGCCCCGGGTCCCGGGTCTCGCAAGTGGGCGCGCCCGGGATGACAACGCGCATATCGGGCCGCAGGCTCAATTGCGCGCCATATTTCCTTCGGCTAAACTCGCGGAACCAGGGTTGGAGGGCCGCATCCGAATGCGCGCGAGCCACATACCTTTGATACGCCTCAGGCCGACAGGCCTCATTGCTGCGCCCACGTTTCCACGCGATAAAGCGCGCCAGGTTTTGCGTCTCGGCCTGGCGCTGCTCCTGATCGCCAATCTCGCATCGCCGCTCTTTGCCCGCCCGCCCTCCAAGTGCCGCCTCGGAAGCCAGTCGAACTACGCCTCGATGTCGGACGCGACGGTCACTGAGCAAATCCTGAAAGACCTCCGCCTCCGCGTCCTTGTCGATGTGCTCGACGACGTGGACATCGTCTTTAGCGGTCGGCTCGCCAAGCGCCGCTATCTCTCTGACGTGCGCGAGACCGACGTGCCGACGATCCTCGAGGTCTACGAGGGCGTCAGCGTCCTCAAAGGCCGAATGCCGTCGGCGGAAAAAGACGGCAAAGCCATCCTCATCCGCGAGAAGGTGTGCGACGGGGGCTGCTGGCTCAACGCGCTCCCGGAGGAGTTCGACGCCCGGAGCGAGCCCGAGCGCGTCGTCCTCGCCGCGACCAACACGCTCGAAAACAAGACGGAGGCCAGGGATCGGCTGTCGAACCGTGTCGTCTACACTGGACGCATCGACGCGCTCGGCGGCGCTTGTGATCCGCGCCAGATCAACGCTGCCGCGGCCGCCGAACTCATGGCTTCGCCGCACGAGATGGACCGCCTGCGCCGCGCCTACCCGCCCCGCTCGGCAGAAGACAAACGCCGCGACGAGGATCTGATCATCAAGCGCGTGATCGGCGTGCCGCTGGAAGTGCGGTGATCGGAGCGGAAAGCGTCGGGCGGTCTTGTCCTGCGGAAGTGCGGATGAGGCAAAAGCAAAGCATGGCCGAGACCGCGCATTCCGCCGGACCACGCGCAAATCCCTCCCCTCGTGTTCCCGGCCCGCCGCGCCAGCGCTTGCGAGGCGAAGCGAAACTGTTGGGCCGTTTCGCCAAGACCCGGGCCTTCGCCGCTCCGTAGCGGCTTCGGCCGCGCAGGCGGGGACCCGTCCAAGCTTCAACACGCGTGAAGCTTCGGCCCGTGCGGACGAGCGCCAGGCTTGGCTTCCCCCTTTCGAGGGGGGAAGAAGAAACGCCTTGGACTTGGACGGGCCAGCTCAAATTTCAACCAGGCAAGAAGGCTCGCCCAAGTCCTTAGGCGTTTCAGATGGGGGTGATTTGCAACCTGCGCCGCCGGTCACCCCCACCCCGGATCGCTTCTCGTCACAGTGTGACGAGGTCCGGGGCAGGCTCTGATGCGTCCAGCGGCTTAGGCGGGCGTATCGAATTCGATCGATCGTTCCGTGAGCGCCCGCCTAAACCGCGGCTGCATCTTCCTCCCCCCTCAAGTGGGAGGGGATCGCGACTTGCCGAACGCCGGTTGCCGATTGCCGGTTGCCGGTTGCCGCCTTTAACCATCCCTCAAAAATTCTCGAAAAAAAGTTATCCCCGCCCCCTGCGCACGCCGCGATACTCCACGCATCCGCTTCACCAAGCGCTCGTGCCGGGACGCCACACGAGCGGAAGCGGAGGCAACGGACTGCACGCCCGCAACGTACGCAGCGTGCTTAAAGCAACCGCCGTCCGCGAGGGGTGCGACGCCCTCGTGGAGAGCAGCCTCCTATTAAAGTGGCGGCGCAGAGACTTGACACTTCGTTGCCGCGGACCGGTCAAAGGGGACGCACGTTTTTTTAAAAGAGCTCTTTCGCGGCCCTCGCGGCCGGTCCGCTCTTTATTGCTTTGCTCACGGCGACTCCGACTTCGCGGAGCCGGCCGCCGTTCGCGTTGGCTGTTTCGCGCCGGGCGGTTGGCGTTGCGCCTTGCGACTCCCCTCTGGGGAGCCTGCCGCAAGGCGCGTGGGATGATGCGGCCGCCGTTCGCGTTGGTCCGTCGCTTGCGGCCGGCTCCGCCTGCGCGGCCGAAGCCGCTTCGGCGTGGCGAAGGCCGGAACGAGAGTCGCAAGCGACAAGCAAAAAGTCGGTTGCGCGCGTGGGCATTCCATCGTTTGTCATCCCGGCCGGAGAAATTGCGCGTGCGCAATTTTGGAGAGCCGGGACCCAGGAGACTTATCGCGCGAGAGTTCTGGGTCCCGGGTCTCGCAAGTAGGCTCGCCCGGGATGACAATCCTCCGGTGGCGCTGCATCACCCGCGCGTACCGGCCGGCTCCGCGAAGTCGGAGTCGGAACGCGCCAACAAAAGAGCGCCGGCCGCCGTTCGCGTTGGTCCGTCGCTTGCGGCCGGCTCGAGGAACGAGAGTCGCAAGCGACAAGCAAAGAGTCGGTTGCGCGCGTGGGCATTCCATCGTTTGTCATCCCGGCCGGAGAAATTGCGCGTGCGCAATTTTGGAGAGCCGGGACCCAGGAGACTTATCGCGCGAGAGTCTGGGTCCCGGGTCTCGCAAGTGGGCTCGCCCGGGATGACAATCCTCCGGTCGCGCTGCATCACCCGCGCGTTCCGGCCGGCTCCGCGAAGTCGGAGTCGGAACGCGCAAACAAAGAGGAGTCGCCACGCGCAAGCAAAAGAGCACCCTTGACCGCCGTCATGGCGGCAGCGGTGACCAGGGGCAGACTTTGCTTGCAAGTGCGCTCGGTCAAAGTGCGCTAAGGTGAGCGATGACGAGCCTGACCCTAAAACGCCAAGACTGCATCGCGCGGCAGATCGAGAGCCGCGGCGTCCGCGATCCAAAAGTGCTCGCCGCTATGCGCAAAGTGCGGCGCGAATTGTTCGTCGATGCAAGCTTCCGCGATCAGGCCTACGACGACCGACCGCTGCCGATCGGCGCGGGCCAGACCATCTCGCAGCCCTACATCGTCGCGTACATGATCGCGGCGCTCGCCCTCAAAGGCGGGGAAAAGGTGCTCGAGATCGGCGCCGGTTCGGGCTACGCGGCAGCCGTGCTGTCAGAGATCGCGCGCGAGGTCTTCACCATCGAGCGGATCGGCGAGCTTGCCGAGCGGGCGGCGGACAATCTGGTCAAGGCCGGCATCGTCAA
>CAVSZX010000015.1:0-13010 GCA_963732525.1 uncultured Alphaproteobacteria bacterium | reverse complement strand
GTTATTTTGCATGTACTGGTTTCAGTTGGTGTTGCTCGCGTAACCAACAAATCCGGCAGTTTTCGCGGGAGCAGGTTCCGTTGGCCGATGTATTAACCGGACTGGTGATGCAAGCCAATCCGGTGACAACGGTCACGGTCCCCTCAGACCCCGATCAGAAACTGGTCTGGTTGGCTCTGCCATCGGGCGTCGACGGACCAACCCGCACAATCCTCATTACCACACGTGCGGCGGCCTCGTGCGGTCATACTCTACCCGAAAACTTCCGTACTCCGTAGGAACTGTCCCAATTTTCCAGAATGCGACCGCACAATTGCGTGACGCGGTCGAGATTGCCGACTATAATGGGGGAACTCTTCTTCAGAGGGAATTTCTTTGGCGTGGAATACGGAAGTCGAGACTAACAGCCTATCCCATGAGCGGTTGAACGTGGAACCATTCTCCATTTCCTGCACGACCTGCCAATCGCGGCTGAAAGTGGGCCGCTGACCGGAGGCCATTGGACAAATTGTCCGTTGCCCTCGGTGCGGGGGAATGCTGATGATCGTGGCCCCCACTGCACCGCAAATTTCCGATACGGAAACGATTGCCCCGAAAGGCCCGCGTCCCCCCGCCGTTCCGACCAACGCGGTTGCCGCACAGGTCAACGCAATACGCGCTCGCCAATCGTTTGATCGAGTCAATGAGTTGCTCGACGATCCGACCGAGCCTTCGACGGATGATGCACAAGGAAGTGATACCAACTCCGCCGCGACCGAACCGATCCCTGCCGACTGGGGTGCTGCTCGCTGGCTCGCTTATCGCAAATTTGTGGCCTGGTCACTGTCGGTCGTTACCGGTGTTATCGTCACGGTTGCGGTGACTGTCCAGCTGCTGTCGGATTCCTCCGATGTCGACATTGCCCCCCTCTCCGCCGACCCCAAGCTGGCTGAGGTTGTGGGCGCGGGGAAGACCCGGCTGACCGACCACCCATTGCGATCGGAATCATCGTCCTGCGCTCTGCTGATCCTGCGCCCAAATATGCGGGCGAGCGGGCAAGCATCTCAAAGCATGGATATTGCAGCAGGATCGAGCAAAACTAAGGCCCCCTCGAGGGGCACAGATGTGGGCCAGAGGCAGGCCTGGCCCAAAGCCCCTCGACGTGTGATCAGTCGCGTGGCGAGCCGGTCACGATTGTCGTGTCGGGCGACGCGGCCTGTAGGTTCGGCTCGTCACCGGCATAAGCGTAGAGGCAACAGGCCGCGCCGATGCCGCCAGCAAGAATAAGCACCAGAAGTCCCATGCGTCTCGCCACCCAGCCGAGGGTCAAGTGCTCCCCTGGCGCGCTCTGCGCCGTAGACGTGGCTGAACCGGGAATGGTTGTCATTTGCCCTCGATTAGTATGCTGTTTGCCGACATCGGGCCCCGCGCGATTGCATCCAAAATTGAGGCTGAGACAAGAGCGATTCGGTCAGTTCTCCACGTTTGGCGGAATAACTGTGTCGCCTTGGCCGCGTTTTGGAACGCCCAGGGATTGTCGAGTGCCACTAACAAGAAGCGTGCCATTGCGGCTTGTGCGGATTTTTTGCATTTTGGGCACCCTGCGGGCAAAAACCGTTGCCGCTTTGCATCAAACCCGCGGCATTTCCGCCTGAACCTTAATTAGGCAGTTACTGTGGCAGCCTGGAACTTGAGCAGTTAACGAAATCTGCATACCTTCTGATGAATTCTAGTAGGTCATAACAAGCCTTATAAGAGGACACGCTCAGGGACAGTTGGGGCCACTCGCCGAGTGGCTCGATCTCACACACCTGGGGGTATCCCATGATTGAACTTGTGGTTGCGGTCTGCATGATTGATCAGCCGTCGCAGTGCAAGGACGTGTACCTGAATTTCGCCGCGGAAAGCGTCACGCCCCAACAGTGCATGATGAATGGCCAGTTGGAGATGGCCAAGTGGGTCGGCGAACATCCCAACTGGTGATCAAGAAGTGGCGCTGCGGCGTTGCCGGCCAGATGGCCAAGATCTGATAGCGACGATCTGCAACCGATCCGAGCCGGGGACTACTCCGCAAAAAATCGTCCCGGACCGGTGACAGACCGTTGACAGGTCGACGCTCGTGCCCTCCTTGGCGGCAGTGACCGCCAAGCGATGGGACGAGCCAATGCCGACAACACCCGAACCGAAATTTGCGACCCTAGCCGTTCATGCTGGCGCGGCCCCCGATCCGACGACGGGCGCCCGCGCGACGCCGATCTACCAGACGACGTCCTTCGTCTTTCAGGACACCGACCACGCCGCATCGCTGTTTGCGCTGCAGGCTTTCGGCAACATCTACACCCGCATCACCAACCCGACGCAGGCCGTGCTCGAAGGGCGCATCGCGGCACTCGAAGGCGGCACGGCCGCGCTCGCCGTCGCCTCGGGCCATGCGGCCCAGTTCCTGACCTTCCATACCCTGCTCGAGCCGGGCGACGAATTCATCGCCGGACGCCAGCTCTACGGCGGCTCGATCAACCAGTTCAATCACTCCTTCAAGAAGTTCGACTGGCGTGTCGTTTGGGCCGACGCGCTCGATCCGGCGTCGTTCGAAAAAGCCGTCACACCCAAGACGCGGGCGATCTTTTGCGAAAGCATCGCCAATCCCGGCGGCGTCGTAGTCGATCTTCCGGCCATTGCCAAAGTCGCCAAGGCCGCCGGCGTGCCCCTCATCGTCGATAATACGCTGGCGACGCCCTACCTCTGCCGGCCCAAGGACTTCGGCGCCGATATCGTTGTCCACAGCCTGACCAAGTTCATCGGCGGTCATGGCAACTCGATTGGCGGCGCGCTCGTCGATTGCGGCACCTTCGACTGGATGAACGGCCGCCATCGCTACAAGACGCTGGTGGAACCGAACGCCTCCTACAACGGCATGGTGCTCGGCGAAGACCTTCGGCAACATGGCCTTCGCCATCGCCGCGCGCGTCATGGGATTGCGCGACATCGGACCGGCGATCTCGCCGTTCAACGCCTTCATGCTGTTGACCGGCGCCGAGACGCTGCCGCTGCGTATGCAGCGCCATTCCGACAATGCGCTTGCCGTTGCCAAATACCTCGAGAAGCACCCGAAGGTCGCCTGGGTGAACTATGCCGGCCTGCCCGGCAACGCCTCCACGCGCTGCATCGGAAAATCTGCCCGAAGGGCGCGGGCGCCGTGTTCACGTTCGGCTCAAGGGCGGCTATGACGCCGGCGTGAAACTCGCCTCGGGCCTGAAGCTCTTCTCGCTGCTCGCCAACATCGGCGATACGCGCAGTCTCGTCATTCATCCGGCATCGACGACGCACCGGCAGTTGACGGACGCGGAGCGGCAGGCCGCCGGCGCCGGACCCGATGTGGTGCGCCTCTCCGTCGGTATCGAAGACGAGACGGATATCATCGCCGATCTCGCCAATGCGCTTGAAGCCATCTGACACATGGGGACGGACGGACAATGAAATACAAGCTCGTTCTGCAGTTTCAGGGCGACGGCGAAGACACGCTCGACAAGGTCATCGCGCTCGAGGACAAACTCATCGACGCGTTCGAAGGCTCGACCATCGCCGAGGTCGACGGACACGAGGAAGGCCAGGGGATGACCTACGTTGTCATCAACACCAAGAACCCCTCGCGCGTTTGGGAGAAAATCGAGCCGTTGGTGGAAGAGGCGGCGTCCGAGGATCTCGAAGCCAACGCCGTCGCTTTTCGCGATACCGACAGTGAGGAGTATACGGTGCTCTGGCCCGCCGATTTCGAGGGCGAGTTCGAGGTCGTCTGATAGCGGAGGCTGGCTGGCTGAGGCTGGCGGCGGGCTCCGTGGGCGGCGCCAGTTGCCGTTGCTCTAGCGCGGCAGGCTGGCCTCGCACCAGGCCCTCACGGATTCGGGCGTCGCTTCGAGGAACGTTCCGTCGCCGCCGGAGAAATGCTCCCATAAGTTGCGATGGGCACTGTTCAAGGCCGTGACCACCGGCAGTTCGTGGCTGATCGCCGCCTCGATTGTCGCGCGGAAGCCGCCGCGCGCCGCTTCCTGCTTGCCGAAGCGATTGAGGATGACGAGGTCGATGCCGGGCAGAATAGACGCCGCGACGACGCCCGCCACATGCTCCAGAGCATAAGAATTCAGCCGGCAGGCCTTTTCGTCGCCGCTCTTGGGGGCGGAGACGTCGAAGCGTTCGCCGGTCGCCAGATTTTCCAGAACCATGTCGCAGCGCGTATCGCCGGGCCGTGGCTCGTTCCATTGCACCGCACCCGCGAGCTTGCGTCCATCACTTCGCAATGCAGCAGCGACGTCGCGCAATAGGGCATCGACGGCCTCGCCTTGTCCGGCGTCGTAAGGGATGGCGGCCAGTTTCATTGCTTGTCCTCGCCTCGTTCGTTCGAAACAGGTTTTGATGATAACTGCAATTTTGTGCCCGGCCTATGTCGCATTGAGAATTGGCATCGCATAGACGTTCGGCGCGTTTGCCGGGGCAGGGGGCTTGGTCTATCAATCGAGAAAGCCCCGCAGGTCCGGCATTGCCCGGCCGCAGTTCCGGAAAACGGGACGACAGAACGAATGACGGGGCCGGGAAACGCTGCATCCGGTCGGGTGCGCCTAGGGGGACAACGTCGATGTGGTCACAGGTCTATGATCCGTTTGGCAACATGGTGGTCTCGGCGCTCGTTGCCGCCATACCCGTGTTCGTGCTTCTGGGCTCCATTGCACTCTTTGAAATCAAGGCGCATTACGCGGCGCTCCTCGGCCTGGTTGCGGCCCTTTGCGTTGCCATCTTCGGCTTCGGCATGCCGGCAGATATAGCGGGCATGGCAGCCGTTTACGGCGCGGCCTTCGGTCTGTTGCCGATCGGCTGGATCATTCTCAACGTCATGTTTCTCTACAATCTGGCCAACGACAAGGGTGATTTCCAGCGCCTGCAGGTCTCGATCCGCAACGTCTCGACCGACCGGCGGATCCAACTGCTGTTCATTGCCTTCTCGCTCGGTGCTTTTTTCGAGGGCGCAGCCGGCTTCGGCACGCCCGTGGCTGTGACCGCCGCCATGCTGATCGGTCTCGGATTTTCGCCGCTCGCGGCGTCGGGCCTGTCGCTCATCGCCAATACGGCGCCGGTGGCCTTCGGGGCGCTGGGAACGCCGGTGATCACGCTTGCGGCCGTGACGGGCCTCGACCTCCTGGACTTGAGCGCGACGGTCGGCCGCCAGCTGACGCCGTTCTGCATCATCGTGCCGTTCTGGCTCATCTGGGCCTTCGTCGGCTTTCGCAAGATGCTCGAGGTGTGGCCGGCGATCCTGGTTGCAGGCGTTGCTTTTGCCGTGCCGCAATTCCTGATTTCGAATTATCACGGACCTTGGCTCGTCAACGTCGTTGCCGCCATTTCGTCGATGGGTTTTCTGGCGCTGTTTCTCAAGGTGTGGCAGCCGGCCAATCCCATGACCGAAATGCCGGGCGCGCACGCGGGCGAGGGCCATGCCGAGGCGGCGACGGCGCCAGCGTCGGCCGGCAGCGGCGGCGGCAATGCGCGCGTCTGGGCGCCATGGCTCATTCTGAGCCTGTTCGTGTTCGCCTGGGGCACGCCGCAGGTGAAGGAAATCCTGAACGGCTGCCCGACGGCATTGAAAGCCGAAGAAAGCCGTTCGGCAACCATGGACTCCATTTGCGCCACGACCAAGCTCGCGTTCAAGAAGATCCCGGTCGAGGGCTTGAACGAGCAGGTACAGAAGGTGCCGCCGGTCGTCGCCAAGCCGGAGGCCGAGAAGGCCGTCTACAACTTGAACTTTCTGTCGGCGACGGGGACCGCCATTTTCATCGCGGCGATTATCTCGGCGCTGGTGCTCGGATATGGCCCGATTGAAATCGTGAAGTCCTACGGCCGCACATTGTGGATGGTGCGTTTTTCGCTGCTCACAATCGCGGCGATGCTCGCCATCGGCTTCGTCACGCGCTATTCGGGCACCGACGCGACCATGGGCCTGCTGCTCGCCAATACTGGCGTCTCTCTATCCGTTCTTCGGCACCTTGATCGGCTGGCTCGGCGTGGCGCTGACGGGTTCGGATACGTCTTCGAACGTGCTCTTCGGTGGCCTGCAGAAGGTCAGTGCCGAGCAGTTGGGCTTGAACCCCGTGCTGATGGCCTCGGCCAACAGCTCCGGCGGCGTCATGGGCAAGATGATCGATGCGCAATCGATCGTCGTCGCCTCGACGGCGACCAAGTGGTACGGGCACGAAGGCTCGATCCTGCGCTTCGTGTTCTTCCACTCGGTGGCCCTCGCTTGCCTCGTCGGCCTCCTGGTCATGGCGCAGGCCTATGGGCATACCTATATTCCGCCGGTTCGTTGAGGCTTTGGCGGAGCCCTCCGGGGCAGGAAACGATAAGGGGCCATGGACAGCGCCGGCGGACATTTCGACGACAGGGCGGCGGACGCCATCCGCGACGCCGGCTTGCAAACTTCGCTGAAAGGCTTGCAGCAAGGCTTTGTCAGCAACCGGCGCCGCGCCGTCGAGGCCTTCCCGGACTTCGAGGCCTTGCGTTCGGCCGGCCAGGCGATCCGCGACCACGCCTTGGACAATCTCGATTACTATCTGGAGAAATACGAGGCCGAGGTCGTGCGCCGGGGCGGCGAAGTGCATTGGGCGCGCGATGCGGCGGAGGCACGCGAGATCATTCTTAGGCTCTGTGCCCGCGCCAACGCCAAGCTCGTCACCAAAGGCAAGTCGATGGTCTCGGAAGAGATCGCCCTCAACGCGGCGCTCGAAGAAGCCGGCATCGAGGTGCTGGAGACGGACGCCGGGGAATACATCGTACAACTCGCGGGCGAAGCGCCGAGCCACATCGTCATGCCGACGGTGCACAAGACCATTCCTCAGATCTCCGACCTCTTCCTCGACAAGCATAAGCGCTTCGGTTTCGACAAAAAGACCGAGGACCCGGCGGAACTCATCGGCCAGATCCGCTCGATCATGCGGGAAAAGTTTTTTGCCGCCGATGTCGGGATCACGGGCGCCAACTTCCTCATCGCCGAGACCGGATCGAATATCATCGTGACGAACGAGGGCAACGGCGATCTGACCTCGACGCTCGCGCGCGTCCACATCGTGACGACGGGGATCGAGAAAGTCGTGCCGACGCTCGACGACGTGGTGGTGCTGCTCCGGCTCTTGGCGCGCAGTGCGCTCGGCATGGATTTCACCACCTACATGACGCTGATGAGCGGCAAGCGTCTCGCCGGCGACGTCGACGGGCCGGAGGAATATCATGTCGTCCTGGTCGACAACGGCCGCTCGAAAATGCTCGCCGGTGCCTTCCGCCCCATGCTTCGCTGCATCCGTTGCGGCGCCTGCATGAACCACTGTCCCGTCTATATGTCGGTCGGCGGCCATGCCTACGACTGGGTCTATCCCGGGCCCATGGGCGCGGTGCTGACACCGATGATCGCGGGGCATGAAAAAGGCGGCGAGCTGCCGCACGCCTGCACGCTCAACGGCCGCTGCCAGCAGGTCTGCCCGGTGAAGATCCCCTTGCCCGATCTCTTGCGCCGCCTGCGTCACGAGCAATGGGAGGCGGGGCTCATTGCGCCGCGCGCGCGGTTCGGCCTCGGGCTCTGGGCCTGGGCGGCGCGTCGCCCGCGGCTCTATCATTGGCTGACGGGGCCGGCGATGCGGGTGCTCGCGACAATTGCCGGAAAGCGCCGGCGCTTCGCCCGGATGCCGTTCGGTACGGGCTGGACCGGCGGCCGCGACCTGCCGGCGCCGCAGGGAAAGACGTTCCACGATCTCTGGCGCGCGCGGGGGAGAGCTGCATGACCGAGGCGCGCACGCAAATTCTCGCGACGATCCGCTCGGCCCTCGGGCGCGGGCATGAAGGTCCAACAGCGCCGCAAAGGCCAACGGACGCCCGCGGCGCCAACGCGATCAGGCCGCAAGCCGGCGTCGATATTCAGGCGCAATTCGAGGCCAAGGCGCGCGCCAACCTGTTCGTCGTGCACCACATCAGCGATCTCGCCGAGGTGCCGTCGGCCGTTGCTGACATCGCGCGCGGCAGCAACACCGGCACCGACATCAGCGTTGCGCCAAGTCTCGCTGCGCTGAGCTGGCCGCCAGCCATGACCGTGCGCTCAGCCAAGGCGCGCATCGGCGAGAAACTGGCCGTGAACCGCGCCCTGGGGGCCATCGCCGAAACGGGAAGCCTCGTGCTCTGTTCCGGCGACGACGCACCCGCGAGCCTCACCTTTGCGCCGGAAATCAGCGTCATCGTGCTTTCGGCCGGTGATATCGTGCCCTACCTGGAAGACGGTCTGGCCGAGGCAAGACGGCGGCAAATGCCGTGGCCGCGCACCGTCAATCTGGTGTCGGGGCCGTCACGCACGGCGGATGTCGCCGGCATCGTCGTCAGGCCGGCGCACGGGCCGAAGCAGGTGCATGTGCTCATCGTCGGCGGTGCTTCAGGCTCGCCGGCTTAGCGTCTCAGGATTTGCGAATGACGCCCGAAAGGTCGTAGCCGGCGGCGGACGCGATCGCGAGGATCTCGTCTGCCGGCCGGCGTCCGCTTTCGGCCAAGCCCCACAGCGTCGTCGAACGCGTGCCCGAACGGCAATAGGCCAGGATCGGTTTCGGCAGCGCATCGAGGGCCTGGCGGAAGGCCACGACGTCGTCCGGCGTCAGACGGCCCGGAACGATGGGGAGATAGCGCGTCTCGAGCCCGACAGCGGACGCTTCAGTCGAAATGGCCGCAAAGTCCGCTTGCCCCGGGGCTTCGCCGTCAGGACGGTTTGAAATGATCGACTTGAAGCCGCGCCGCGCGGCGTCTCCGATGTCCTCGGGCGCGAGCTGCGCCACGACCGAAATTTCGTCGGTCAGCTTCTTGATGTCCATGCCAATCCTGTAGGCGTTACGTTGAACGGCACGTTGGCATGAAGCCGGCGGGTCCCGCAAGGCCGGCCTGCCGGAGGCAGCGCCCCTTAGTGTCCGCACCCGGCCGCATGTGCGCGCCGGAAGGTCTCGGACGGCAGTTCGCCAAACAGCGCCCTGTAGTCGTGCGAAAAGCGCCCCAAGTGCCAGAAGCCCCAATAAGTCGCCGCTTCGGTGACGGAACGCGAGGTCTTGATGGCATGGCGCGCACCGTTGAGGCGGACGATGCGAAGGAACTCGGCCGGGCTGTGCCCGACGATATCCTGGAAACAATATTGCAGCGTCCGCCGGCTGACATCGAGCGTCTGACAAAGCTCCGCAACGGTGATCGGGCGCTCGGGACTGTCGAGGGCGAGGCGCCGCGCCGCCGAGACGATCTGCCAGCGCTTGCCGGGAGGAATGAGCGTGTCCTCGACGCGGGCATCGTTGCCGAGGGCCTGAGCGAGATTTGACAGGATGGCCGCCGTCAGGTGCCCGGCGGCGGCGGAATTCTCCGCGATATCCGGTTCGTCGCGAAGCACGTCGAAGACGCCGGCCAGGAATTGCCGAAATGCCGGGGTCGTATCCGCCGCACCGCGGCGCAGGTGCGCCCCGGACAGTTCCGGCAGGATTGCGTTGCGTTCGTCCTCCTGGAACGCCTCGGAGAGCAATTGGCGCGGAACCACCACGCCCGCCATGACGAGGCCGCTCGGAGATTGAAAGTCGAAGCCGTCCTTTCCCGAGAAAACATGGAGAGTGTGGTCATCGCAATGGGCGCCGCAGAAGGTGGCGTCACCCGGAGACCTGAGCGGCACGCCGATGGCGTAGAATTCGTCTGGCAAGACGCCGGTCTGGTAGAGGGCAGCCCCCGTCTCCTCGACGAAGAGGTGCAAATCGGCAAAACGCGCTTCCGTAATCGCGCCCGAAAAGGCGCCGCTGGACATCTGCGCGTAGCTCTGACCCCAGCCCTTCAGGAGCGCGGCCTGTTCGTCGATATCACGTGTCTGCGAATAATGCAGCACCGGGCCGGTTTCAGACCGTAGTTCCGGATTCGAATTGAGCGCCGCGAAATCCATGTCTTGTGACGTCACCGCCCGATGACAGGTTGCCGAATTGATTGATTGTCGCCTTGTGCACGGCGAAATCAACCCAAATCCAACAGTGCCAGACGATATTCTCTAGGCAGCGTGGCGCAAAACGTTGCATCGCCGCAGGCCATATTGCATTGCGCAAATGCGGCACGAGTTCGAGTGGAGATTGCCAAATCCGGATAGCCGGCCCATGGCGATGTCATCACAATGCAACGAGCGAGCGGCCTATCCGCGTTCTTGCCGACCGCGTGTCCGCAGTTTCATTTTGTGGGTTAACCGCCACGGCTAACCAATTGCCATTACCTCAGGAGACACGACGAATGGATCAGCAAGTCTCGGGTGTAACCTACGAAAAAGTCGATGACGCCTATTTCCAGGCGCGTGGTCTTAGACGGCATGCAGGTGTCTGGTCGCTTTGGGCGCTGGGCGTCGGGGCGGTCATCTCAGGGCATTTCTCGGGCTGGAACCTGGGGCTTGCCCAAGGCGGCTGGGGCGGCATGTTCGTTGCCACCATCCTCATCGCCATCATGTATCTGGGGCTGACGTACTCGCTGGCCGAATGAGCCCGGCGATGCCGCACACGGGCGGCGCCTATTCGTTCGCGCGCACGGCTTTCGGGCCGTGGGGCGGGTTCATCACCGGGCTTGCCGAGAACGTCGAGTATGTGATGACGGCCGCCGTCATCGTCTTCTTCATCGGCAGTTACGTCGCGGCAATCGTCGGCGCGCCTACGGAGATGCAGCCCCTGTTCTGGATAGCGCGGCTACGTGCTTTTCGTCGGCCTCAATATCCTTGGCGTCGAGCAGTCGTTCAAGTTCTCGCTGGTCGTGACGTTGCTGGCGCTGCTTTGCCTGGTCGTCTTCTATGTCAGCGCCATTGCCCCACGCCGACTTCAACCGCTGGGCGCTGAACATTGCTCCCGACGGCACCGAACTGCCTGAAGGAAACGGCCCCATGTTCCCCATGGGCATGTATGGCGTGCTGGCGGCGCTGCCGTTTGCCGTCTGGCTGTTCCTGGCGATCGAACAGTTGCCGCTTGCGGCGGAAGAGTCGGTCGATCCCAAGCGCGACATGCCCAAGGGCATCATGCTCGGCATGTTCACGCTTGATCGCCTCGGCCTTCGCGCGTGCTGTTCCTCAACCCCTCGGTCGCCGGCGTCGGCTCGTACAAGCTTGGCACCTCGGGCGAGCCGCTGCTCGACGGATTCCGCGCGATCTACGGCTCGGAACTCGCCAACTTACTTGCGCTGTCGCCGTCATCGGTCTCGTCGCGAGCTTCCATGCCATCATCTTCGCCTTCGGACGGCAGATCTACTCGCTGTCCCGCGCCGGCTATTTCCCGCACTTCCTTTCCGTCACGCACGGCACGCGCAAGACGCCGCACATCGCCATGATCGTCGGCGTCGCTGCTCGGCCTTGCGGTCATGCTGGCGGTCTGGTTCGCGCAAGGCGCAGAGCAGGGCGCCAAGGTCATCGGCGGCACGCTGCTCAACATGGCGGTGTTCGGCGCCATGTTCTCCTACGTCATGCAGGGGCTGTCCTACATCCAGCTGCCAGAGAATTCCCGCATATCGAGCGGCCCTATCAGCAGCCCGCTCGGCAACCTCGGCGCGGCCCTGACCGTCATCATCGCGCTCGTCACGATCTACATGCAGCTGCAGGATCCGATGTACGTCGTGGGCGTGCTTTGGGTGGCGGCATGGTTCGCCGTCGGCATCTCTATTTCGCGCTCATCGGCCGTCACAAACTGATCCTGTCGCCGGAGGAAGAGTTCGCCATGTCGCACGGCAAGGCGGAATACAAGTCGGCCTAGCTTGGCGTCTCCGGCGCCGTACCGAGCGGCCTTGGAAAATCCGGCCAGCATCCCCATAGACAGGGATGCTGGTCGCTTCACCCGGCCGCAGGCTAGGCCCTGACGTGCCGGGTTATCTCTTGGAGCGGAGCAGGCAACCCGTGCCGACGTTCACCCATACCCTTGGCCACCATCGCTACACGTTTGAGAGCCTTGGCGACCTCCTCGCCAAGGCGGGTCCTGATCGCTCGGGCGACCGGCTGGCCGGCGTTGCGGCGGCCGACGAAGAAGAGCGCGTCGCGGCGCAGATGGCGCTCGCCGACGTGACACTCAAGACGTTCCTCACCGAGCATGTCGTCCCCTATGAAAAGGACGAGGTGACGCGGCTCATCATCGACGAGCACGACCAGAAGGCCTTCCAGGCCGTGGCGCACCTGACGGTCGGCGAATTCCGCGACTGGCTGTTGTCGGATACGGCGAGCGAAAGCGCGCTGACGGCACTGGCGCCGGGCCTGACGCCCGAAATGGTGGCCGCCGTCTCCAAGATCAGCCGCAACCAGGATCTGATTCTGATCGCGCAGAAGTGCCGCGTCGTCACCAAGTTCCGCGACACCATCGGACTCAAGGGACGGCTCTCGACACGCCTGCAGCCCAACCATCCGACCGACGACACCGCCGGCATCGTCGCCAGCATCATCGATGGACTGATGTACGGCAATGGCGACGCCGTCATCGGCATCAACCCGGCAACCGACAGCGTCGCGGCGGTGACGACGCTGGTCCAGACGCTCGGCGACATCATCGCCCGCTACAACATTCCGACGCAGTCGTGCATCCTGACCCACATCACGACCAGCATCGAGATCATCAATCGCGGCGCCCCCGTCGATCTCGTCTTTCAATCGATCGCGGGAACGGAAGCGGCGAACGCTTCCTTCGGCGTCAATCTGAAACTGCTCGCAGAAGGCTACGATGCGGCCTTGTCGCTCGGGCGCGGCACCGTCGGCAACAACGTGATGTACTTCGAAACCGGGCAGGGGAGCGCGCTGTCCGCCAACGCCCACCACGGGGTCGACCAGCAGACGTGCGAGGTCCGCGCCTATGCAGTCGGGCGCAAGTTCAAGCCGCTGCTGATCAATACGGTCGTCGGCTTCATCGGTCCCGAATACCTCTACGATGGCAAGGAAATCATCCGCGCCGGCCTCGAGGACCATTTCTGCGGCAAGTTGCTCGGGCTGCCGATGGGCT
>CAVSZX010000014.1:0-134404 GCA_963732525.1 uncultured Alphaproteobacteria bacterium | reverse complement strand
GATGGAAAAAGCGTCAATCTGAAGTTTCTGCCTGAAGAACAGCAGCTGCGCTTAGAGATGATGGCGGGGGCTGCCAGCATCCGGTGCCGGGCAAGTGGGGCGAACAAGGCTGGACGACGGTGATGTTGAGCAAGGTCTCAAGGAGGTGCTTGCGGAAGCGCTCCGCTCGGCATGGTCTCTGGCGCAGCCTGCGCTTAAGAGGAAGTAGGGAAAGTGAAATCGATTCTCATCACCGGCTGCTCGTCCGGCATCGGTCTCGATGCGGCGCGCACGCTGAAGGCGCGCGGTTGGCGCGTGCTGGCAACGGCGCGGCGAGCCGAAGATCTCGAGATGCTGCGGCGGATCGAGGGTGTCGATGCGCTTCCCCTCGAACTCGCCGATCCGGCCTCGATCGCGACATGCGCCATCACCGCGCTCGATCTGACGGGCGGCCGGCTCGATGCCATCTTCAACAACGCTGCCTACGGTCAGCCCGGCGCGATCGAGGATCTCTCGCCCGCCGTCCTGCGCGAACAATTCGAAGTCAATCTCTTCGGCACGCACGACCTGACGCGCCGTATCATTCCGGCCATGCGCCGCAATGGCGCGGGGCGCATCGTGCAGTGTTCGTGCGTGCTCGGGTTTGTCTCGGTGCCTTTCGCGGCGCCTATTGCGCCTCCAAGTTCGCGCTCGAAGCTTTGTCCGATGCGTTGCGCCAGGAGTTTGCCGGCAGCGGCATTCGCGTCGCGATCATCGAGCCGGGGCCGATCCGCTCGCGCTTCGTCGAGACGGCGGTCAAGCGGCTCGCGAGCACATCGATATCGAGGCTTCGCCCACCGCGAGAAATACCTCGATCGCATCGCCATGATGGAGGCGGGCGGCAAACAGGCCTTCAAGCTCGAACCTTCGGCCGTCAGCAAGCGTCTCGTCCATGCGCTCGAAAGCCCGCGTCCGCGCCGGCGCTACTATGTGACCGCGCCGACGTATCTCGCGGCCGTAAGCCGGCGTGTGCTGCCGCCCGCGGCAATCGAATTCTCTCGCACAGAAATTCTAACGGCGGCAGCAACGCCGCTCGCCATGTCGCCTTGGCGGTCGCCCGCCATAGTTTGCCGGCACGGCGATGAAACGATGCGAGGGCACGATGACGCAGGTCGACAACCGCGACGAAGAGGCGCCGCATCTCAAACGCACGATCGGCATCGGGCAGCTCATGCTCTATGCGCTCGGACTCCATGCTCGGCTCAGGCATCTACGGCCTCATCGGCCAAGCGGCGGGGCTGGTCGGCAATGCGGTGTGGCTGTCGTTCTCGGTCGCGCTCGTCGCGGCACTCATGACGGCGCTGTCGTATGCTTCGCTCGGTTCGCGGCATCCGCGCGCGGGCGGCGCGGCATATGTCACGCAGCGCGCCTTCCACATTCCGCTTCTGAGTTTCATGGTCGGGCTGGCGCTGGTCTGCTCGGGCCTTTCTCGGTCGCGACGCAATCGCAAGGTCTTCGCCGTCAACGTCAGCGCGTTCATGGGCGGCGGCGGAGATTCCGGTCGAATCGCATCGCGCTCGGCTTCATTCTCGATTCTCGCGGGCATCGTCTTTCGCGGCATTCAGGAATCGATGTGGGCCAATGTCGTCTGCACGATCATCGAGGCGTCCGGCCTGCTGATCGTCATCGCCGCCGGCATGTCGTACTGGGGCAGCGTCGACCTCCTGGAAATTCCGCCTGAAAAAGCCGATTCGAGCCTGCTGTATCTCGTCATGCTCGGCTCGGTGCTGACGTTCTTCGCCTTCATCGGTTTCGAAGACACCATCAACGTCGCCGAGGAAGTCAAGAATCCGCAGGTCACCATTCCGATCGGCCTTGATGACTGGCGACGGCAATCGCGGCGGTGCTCTACATTGCCGTCGCTGTCACGGCCGTTTCCGTCGTGCCCTGGCGGGAACTCGCAGCCGCACCCGCACCGCTTGGGGCCGTCATGCAGAAGGCAGCGCCGCAGTTTCCGTCGGTCATCATGGTCTGCATTACGCTGTTCGCGGTCGCCAATACGGCGCTCGTCAATTACGTCACGGCGTCGCGCCTGATCTACGGCATGTCGCGTCAGGGCTTGCTGCCGGACAGGCTGGGCGTCATCCACGCCGGCCGGCAGACTCCCCATATCGCCATCGCGGCCCTGCTGTCGATCCTCGTTCCGCTGGCGCTGTCGGGGACGATCGAGGAACTGGCGTCCGCGACCGTGCTGCTGCTGCTGTTCGTGTTTGCGGTCGTCAATGGCGCGCTCGCGTTCCTCAAGTTGCGGCCCGGGAGAAGCCGGGAGCGTTCGAGGTGCCGATGTTCGTGCCTGTGATTGGTGCGGTGGTTTGCGCCATTCTGATCGCGTTCCGCGTCGCTACGGGACATTGGCAGGCGCCCACCATCGCCGGTGTACTGCTCGCCGGCATCCTCGTCATCTACGCGTTTTTGAAGCCGAAGCCGATCGGAGGACTGAGCCTCCCGTCACGCGCGGTGATAGGGGTGACCCGAGAGGATCGTCGCGGCGCGGTAGAGCTGCTCGGTCAGGACGACGCGGGCGAGCCCATGCGGCAAAGTCATCGGCCCGAGCGAGAGCTTGAGGCGGCACGGCAACGCCGCTCGCCGTGGCCGTCCGGTCCGCCGATCAGCATCGCGAGCGCACTTGACGCCGCCGTCGCGTTCCTTGGCGAGGAGCTGCGGCGAAGGCCTCGCTGGTCATATGCGCGGCCCGCGACATCGAGCGCAATCAGCTAAGCGCATTGCGCCGCCGTCTTCAGCAGCCGCGCGGCTTCGTCGTTCTTGCGCGCGTCCGTCGTCGCCGCGCGCTTCCGAAAGTTCGGTGATCACGAGGGGGCCGAGCCCGAGCGGGCGGCCGCTCGCATTGAAGCGCTTGGGGTAGCGCTCGCAGATGTCGCGCTCGGCGTCATCCTTGAGTTTCCCGACGGCGGCGATCATGAGGCGCATGATCAACTCTTCATGCGCCTCGGTTGCGGGCGCGTTGACAGGTCGAGATGCGACGCCGGCACGCTCAGTGCTGCGGCTCGTCCGGCGAAAGTCGGCCTGCCACATCTTCTCGAGATTGTAGAATTCGCGAACCTCGGGACGGAAGACGTGGACGATGATGTCGCCGGCATCGACCAGAACCCAGTCGCAGGTCTCGAGCCCTTCGACGCGCACGCCGCGCCAACCCGCGGCCTTGAGTTTGGTTGCGATCTGATCGGCAATGGCGCCGACGTGGCGGTCCGAGCGGCCGGAGGCGATGACCATGTAATCGCCGAGCGAGGACTTGCCTTGAAGTGGGATTTCGACGATCTCCTCGGCCTTGGCTTCATCCAGCCAGTGGACGATGTCGGCGAGGAGCGATGCCGAAGCCGGCGCTTTGGCCGGAGGCTTCGGTGGGGAAGCGCGCTTTCGGGCGCTCCCAGTGGTGGTTCGTATCAAGCGGCCGATGCCTTTCCTGTTGCAGCCAATGCGGCGCCGCCGCGCTCCCGGTACGAGGATCTTCGGCGAGCCGTCCGTCGCGGCCCCGGCGCGAACACTCTAAAGATAAGGCAGGTCGGGGAATCCGGCAACGGACTTACGACGGTCATGCAAAAAACATAATTATTTTCATGTCGTTATGCATTCATCGTGGCGTGCAGCTAGGCTCGCTTGCCGCAGCGCCGTCGAGGATAGTCGCGACAGCCGGCTGGTTAGGAACGTCCAGGCGGGCGGATTTCTGCGGGCCAAGTTGCCGGCATCGCCCTCATCGCGCCGGGCTGCGGCATAGCGTTGGGCCGGAGGACTGCGAGTGCCCGGAGCCGCCAGCCCGGGCGATCGACGACCGCCATGGGCAGGTCTCGGCGATCGTCGTGCCAGCGCTGCCAGCGGTGGAACGACGCGAGATTGTCGGCGCCCATGACCCAGACGAAGTGCACGGCCGGGAAACGGCGCTTCAGGAATGCGAGTGTCGCCGCCGTATAGGGCGTGCCGAGTTCGCGCTTCAAAGCCGGTGATCTTCATCTTCGGCCCGCGCGCGAATCGGCGGCACGCGGCCATGCGCTCGGCGAGCGGCGGCAAGCCGCCGTTGGCCTTCAGCGGATTGCCGGGCGTCACCACCCACCAGAGTTGATCGAGCGCGAGACGCTTCAGGGCGGTCTCGGCAACGATGGCGTGGCCCTCATGCGGCGGATTGAACGTGCCGCCCATGATGCCGACGCGCTGGCCGGGAATGACCAGCGGCGTCTTGACGCGTGAGCGAGCCGAAATCTGCGAAGCGGGATGATGCGTGCCAACGCTTTTCCTCAACTCGGCCGGATCTGGCCGTTGCCGCGCACGAGGTACTTGAAGCTCGTCAGTTGCTCGACGCCGACGGGCCCGCGCGCGTGCATCTTGCCGGTGGCGATGCCGATCTCGGCGCCGAAACCGAACTCGCCGCCGTCGGCGAACTGTGTCGAGGCGTTGACCAGAACAATCGCCGAATTGACCTTCTGCAAGAACAGCTCGGCCGTCGCCTCGCATTCGGTGATGATCGCGTCCGTGTGCTGCGAGCCGTATTTCGTGATGTGCGCGATGGCTTCGTCCACGCCATCGACGGTCTTGACGGCGATGACGGCGTCGAGGAATTCGCTTGCCGTAGTCGCCGGCGTCGCGGCCTTGACGCGGGGATCGGCCTTTTGCGTTGCCGCGTCGCCGCGAACTTCGCAGCCGGCATCGAGCAGCGCTTTCACGAGCGGCGTCAGATTATCCTGGCGCGCATTTCTGTCGACGAGCAGGCATTCGGTGGCGCCGCAGACGCCCGTCCGCCGCATCTTGGCGTTGAGCACGATCGGAATGGCGATGGCCATGTCGGCGTCGCGGTCGACGTAGGTGTGGCAGATGCCTTCGAGATGCGCGAACACCGGCACGCGCGCTTCGTCCTGCACGCGCTGCACGAGGCTCTTTCCGCCGCGCGGCACGATGACGTCGATGGTGCCGTCGAGACCCTTGAGCATGTGCCCGACGGCGGCGCGATCGGTCGTCGGGACGAGCTGGATGGCGGCTTCCGGCAGTCCGGCGGCGCGCAAGCCCTGCAACCAGGCGGCGTGGATGGCGACGCTCGAATGATGGCTCTCCGAGCCGCCGCGCAGGATCGCCGCGTTGCCGGCCTTGAGGCAGAGCGCGCCGGCGTCGGCGGTGACGTTCGGGCGGCTTTCGTAGATGATGCCGATGACGCCGAGCGGCACGCGCACGCGCTGGAATTTAAGCCCGTTGGGCCGCGTCCATTCGGCGAGCACGGTGCCGATCGGATCGGCGAGGTGCGCGATCTCTTCCAGGCCCTTGGCGATCGCATTCGATGCGCTTGTCGTCGAGCAGCAGGCGGTCGACGAAACGAGGCCGGACGGTCCCCGGTTTTCATCGCCGCGACGTCCTTGGCGTTGGCAGCGAGAATATCGGCGGCGGAGAGGCGCAGCGCTTTGGCGGCGGCCAGCAGCGCCGCATTCTTTTGTTCGGTCGGGGCAATGGCCAATGCGTGCGCAGCATCCCGTGCCGCCCAGCCGATGGCTTGCATCAGGCGTTCGGTGTCTCCGGCACTCTCGTCGCGTACAGTCTTCATCGTTGTTGCCGCCGGTCCTTGCACTCGCGCTGTGTTCTACTTCCTGCTCAACGCCATGTCGTCGCGATGTACGAGCGTATCACGGCCCTCATAGCCGAGGATGGCGGCGATCTCGCTCGATTTCTTGCCGATGATGCGCGCCGCGTCGGCCTTGGCATAGGCGATCAGGCCACGGCCGAGTTCGCGTCCGTCAAGAGCGCGGATGATGACGGCATCGCCGCGGTCGAAATCGCCTTCGACGCGCTTGACCCCGGCGGGCAGCAGGCTCTTTCCAGAGAACAGCGCCTTCTCCGCGCCGTCATCGATGAACACCTGCCCCGCGGGCTCGAGCTGGCCCGAGATCCAGCGCTTTTTCGCCGTCACCGGATCGGACTTGGCGAGGAACCACGTCACCTTCGCGCCCTCGGCAATGGCCCGCAGCGGATGCAGCACCTTGCCCGTGGTGATGACCATGTTGATGCCGGCGCCAAGCACGATGCGGCCCGCCTCGATCTTGGTCTTCATGCCGCCTTTCGAAAGTTCCGTTCCGGCGTCGCCCGCCATGGCCTCGATCTCGGGCGTGATCTCGGTGACGAGCGGAATATGTTTGGCAGCGGGATCCTCGTTCGGCGGCGCCGTATAGAGGCCGTCGATGTCGGAAAGCAGCACCAGGCAATCGGCAGAAACCATCGAGGCGACGCGTGCCGACAAGCGGTCGTTGTCGCCGTAGCGGATTTCCGTCGTCGCCACGGTGTCGTTCTCGTTGACGACGGGAATGGCCTTCAGCGCCAGCAGCCGGTGAATGGTGTGGCGAGCGTTGAGGTAGCGCCGCCGCTCCTCGGTATCGCCGAGTGTGAGAAGCACCTGCGCCGCGATCAGTCCGCGCTTTTGCGCCATGTCCTGGTAGGCGTGGGCAAGGCTGATCTGCCCGACAGCGGCTGCCGCTTGCGATTGTTCGAGTTCGAGCGGACCCTTCGGCAATTTCAGCGTGTGCCGCCCGAGCGCGATGGCGCCCGAGGAGACGAGCACGACGTCCTTGCCACTTTTCGCGAGGTCCGCGACGTCGTCCATAAGCGACGCCAGCCAGTCGCTCTTCAGCCGGCCGTTCTCGCGTTCGACCAGCAGCGCCGAACCGATCTTGATGACGATGCGGCGCGCCTTGCCCATTCGGGGCGGGCCCTGGCGGCAGCGGCTGTGGAGGTTTGTTCGAAGTGGTCATGGGTTGCAAACGGACCTGGCAATTTTTTTGGCGACACCATACGGCTTGGGACACCACAGTCGCAATGCAGAAGCCATAAGGCCGCTGCCGGAGCAAGGCGAAACGTTGGCGCGGGGGTCATGAATTTTTGAGC
Source organism: uncultured Alphaproteobacteria bacterium (assembly GCA_963732525.1). Taxonomy (GTDB): domain Bacteria; phylum Pseudomonadota; class Alphaproteobacteria; order Rhizobiales; family Hyphomicrobiaceae; genus Hyphomicrobium_B. The sequence continues at coordinate 127,516 of CAVSZX010000014.1, read as the reverse complement.
GCCGGCGTGACCGTCAACGGTTAATGTGTTTCAAGGTCATGCCGGGGCACGATTGGCGCCGTCAACGCGGCGTGACGAAACACGGCGCGGCGGGAGTTTTGATGGCAGACGCAACCACGACAACAGCGGACTATCTGAGGCATCAGCTGAAGAAGGCGCTCCTCAATCCGATCCAAGCCTTCCGCATTCAGTATCTGCCGTTGCTCATGGTCTATTTCGCCTATGGAGCGCTGGGCCTCGTCGCGGTCGCGGAAAGTTTCTGGATAAAGAAGAACCTGTCGCTGACCCCGACGGAACTCGCCTCGCTCGGCGTCTGGCTGACGCTGCCGTGGACCATCAAAATGGTGTTCGGCGAACTCGTCGATGCCGTGCCTGTGTTCGGTTCGCAGCGGCGCGCCTATGTCTTCATCGGCGGCGGGCTTGTTGCCGCCGGGCTGCTGCTGCTTGCCGGCGCCGCCGGCGGCTGGCTGACCTTTGCCGCGCCCGAAAATATCTACCGACTCGGCTCGTTTCTCAACATCGTCGGCGTCGTCCTGCAGGACGTCACCGCCGACGCCATGAGCACGGAAGTCGTGTCGCGCACCAATGCCGACGGCACGCCGCGCCCGCACGACGAAATCAATCGCGATCTCGGCATGGTGCAGGTGCTGGGCCGGCTCGCCCTGGCGCTCGGCATGTTTTCGGTTGCCGGCATCGCCGGCTGGATCGCCAGCATATACTCCTACGAAACGGTCTTTCTCGCCGGCCTCATCGTGCCACTCATTTCGGTGACGGGAGCTATGCTGGTGAAACTCGACAAGGTCGAGAGCCGGGCCATCGACTGGCGCATCCTGGGTGGGGGCCTGACCTTCGGTGCCGTCGTCGTGGCGCTCGCTGCTTCGGACATCCCTTACAGCCAGGAAATCGTCTTCATCGTTTCGCTTGTGGTGGTGATTGCGATGCTTGTCCGGGTCGTCGGCGACGTCGACGATGCGACCAAGCGGAAGATCTTCTACGCCGCTTTGATTATTTTCGTCTTCCGCGCGGCACCCTCGGTGGGGGCGGGTTATACCTGGTTCACGATCGACGTGCTAGGCTTCGACGAAGCCTTCCAGGGTACGCTCAATCAGATCGCGACCGCGCTGGCGCTGCTCGGAACGTGGCTCTTCTCCGATGCCATCACGCGCCAGCCAATCACCCGCGTCCTGCTTTGGCTGACGATCGCGACGACCGTCTTGTCTCTTCCTAGCCTCGGTCTGACGATGGGTTTGCAGGATTGGACCGAGCGCATGTTCGGCTTCGGCGCCCGCACCATCGCCATTATCGATACCGCGGCCACTTCGCCCTTCGCGCAACTGGCGATGATCCCGCTTCTGACTCTCGTCGCCATCTATGCACCCGAAGGACGCCGGGCGAGCTGGTTCGCGCTGATGGCCTCGCTGATGAACCTGGCGCTGGTCGCGGCACAGCTGCAGACGAAGTACCTGAACACGCTGATGGTCGTCGATCGCGGCAGTTACGACAACTTGAGCCTGCTACTCGCGACCGCCATGGCCATCGGCCTCGTGGCGCCTCTTGCCGCAATCTTGCTGTTTGGCGACCGGATCGACGGCGCACGAACAAGGCTCAAGAAGCCAATAGCCGTTTAGGGACGCCAAGTTTCCTCAGGATCGACGCTGTCGTCGGCATCGTCGTTGCCATCGGCTTTGCCGATCTCGCGCGTCAGGGCGAAGAGCGCTTCTTTCACGCCCTGGCCCGAGACGGCGGAGAGCACCAGGGGCGTCTTGCGCGCGGCTTTCTTCAGTTCGGCGGCCTTCGTGGCAATCGTCTCGGCATCGAGCGCGTCGGACTTCGACAGCGCGACGATCTCCTTCTTTTTCGCCAGTTCGCCGCCGTAGGCCTTGAGTTCGCCGCGCACGATTTTGTAGGCCGCGCCGACGTCGTCCTGCGTCGCATCGACGAGATGCAGGAGCACGCGGCAGCGCTCGACGTGGCCGAGGAAGCGATCGCCAAGGCCCGCGCCCTCGTGCGCGCCTTCGATCAGGCCCGGAATGTCGGCGAGCACGAAATCCTTGTCGCCCGCGCGCACGACGCCGAGGTTCGGGTGCAGCGTCGTGAACGGGTAGTCGGCGATCTTCGGCTTTGCAGCCGAGACGGCGGCGAGAAACGTCGACTTGCCGGCGTTGGGCAGGCCGACCAGCCCGGCATCGGCGATCAGCTTCAGCCGCAGCCAAAGCGTCAGTTCGTGGCCTTGCTGGCCGGGGTTGGCGTGGCGCGGCGCCTGGTTGGTCGCGCTCTTGAAATGCGCGTTGCCGAAGCCGCCGTTGCCGCCCTTGGCTATTCTGATGCGCTCGCCGGGCTTGGTCAGGTCGGCGAGCAGCGTCTCGTTGTCTTCCGCGAAGACTTGCGTGCCGGGCGGCACCTTTACGATGACATCGTCGCCGCCGGCGCCGGCCCGGTTCTGGCCCATGCCGCCCTGGCCGCTCTTGGCCTTGAAGTGCTGCTGGTAGCGATAATCGATGAGGGTGTTGAGATTGTTCACGCACTCGACGAAGACGTCGCCGCCTTTGCCGCCGTCGCCGCCGTCGGGTCCGCCGAACTCGATGAACTTCTCGCGCCGGAACCCGACGCAGCCGTTGCCGCCGTCGCCGGAGCGCACATAGATCTTGGCCTGATCGAGGAATTTCATGAGGCAAACGCCTTCAGTGTCGCGGAAAGGGGTCTCTTGCGTTCATAGCGCAATACCGGCAAGTCCATGCCGCGGGCCTCGCACCAGCCGGCCGCGTGCCCGACGAGACGGAATCCAAGCTTGGCGATGACGCGCTGGGAGGCCGGGTTCTCGGTGAAGTGCGCACAATAAAAGCGCCGAACGCGGCCTTCGACGAAGCCATGCTCGAGAATGCGCCGCGCCGCTTCCGTGGCGAAGCCCTGGCGCCAGTAGGGCTGGCCGATCCAATACCCGATCTCGGCGGTACCGTCGCCGTTCGGCGTGTAGCCGGCGACGCCGATCAGTTCGCCGCCATGCTCGATACCGAACACGACCTCGCCCTCGGCAAGACCGGTGATCCAGTGCTGCGCATCTGTGGCCGAATAGGGATAGGGAATGCGTCCCGTCATGCTTGCGACTTCCCATACGCCCGCCAGCTTGGCGATGCGGTCGGCATCGTCCGCCGAGAGGTCACGGAGTTTGAGGCGCTTGGTTTGCATGACAGCGGAAGCAACGCGAAAACTGTGGCGGAAAAAACTGCGGCGGAAAACGAAAGAGGGGACGGCGCGCCATCCCCTCTCGAATGAAAGTGCCGATTTGCGGGCTGCCTATTCGGCGGCCGTCGCCTTTTGCGGCTTCACGGAGATGAAGATGCGGCCGTTGCGCTTGGTGGCGAAACTGACGACGCCTTCTTCGGTCGCGAAAATGGTGTGATCGGTGCCCATGCCGACGCCGGTGCCCGGATGCCATTGCGTGCCGCGCTGGCGGCAGAGGATGTTCCCGGGGATCACGGCTTCGCCGCCGTAGCGCTTGATGCCAAGGCGTTTCGATTCCGAGTCGCGGCCGTTCTTCGTCGAACCGCCTGCTTTCTTTTGTGCCATCGTAAATAGTCCTCGACGTTAGGCTGCCGCTCAGGCGCCGGTGATGCTGGTGATACGCACGGTCGAAAGGTCCTGACGGTGTCCCTTCTTGCGGCGGGAATTCTTGCGGCGGCGCTTCTTGAAGGCGATGAGCTTCGGACCGCGGGTCTGTTCGACCAACTCTGCAGTGACCTTGGCACCGGCGACTATCGGCGTGCCGACCTTGACGCCGGCGCCCGAGCCGACCATCAAAACCTGATCGAATTCGATCTTAGCGCCGGCATCGCCAGCCACTCTCTCAATCGTCACCACGTCGTCTTTGGCGACACGGTACTGTTTGCCGCCTGTCTTGATGACAGCGTACATGGGTCTCGTCCTTTCGGCCTTATATGGCCTGTTACCGCGCCCTGTGGCGCCGCTCGAAACGAGCGGACTTTGGGATTTTTTGCCGGGTTACCGGCTGGCCTCGGGCTGCGCATTGCGCGCGGAAAGGCTCATTTGCCCCCGCGTCCGCGCACTTAATGTCGTTTTCCTTGGCGAATGTCAATTCTCGGGCGTCATAGTGCCGCCGATTGATCGGGATCAAGGCGAAATACCCGGCACTCTTGAATTTTAAGGGGGTTCCAGCCGCCGTTCCAAGAGGCCTCCCGATCGCCGGACGTGGGGGTTTCGAAGATCGGCGGTTGGGCGTTTGAGGGCACCACAGGCCGCCTCCCGCCCGCTAAGTGATTTGCCCGATCAGGGCCTTGGAAATGGCTCCTCTCGCCTACATATTCGGGCGTCGGGAGGGCCAATGCCGGCCAGAAATTCGAATTCAGATCTCGTTCGCGCCCACCGGGCCTTACCGGCCATTCCGGTCATCGAGACCGGTCGCGACTTTCCCGTCCAGACGCTGATGCAACACAAGGCCCGGGCGCACGAACTGTTCGATGCGGCGACCCGTCGCTATCCGCCGAAGGTTCTCCAGGGCCTCGACAAGGTGTCGCGTGCCTGGCTCGTGCGCTGGGACAATTCCCATCTCGGCGAAATAGACATCGTGGCACGGACGATCGACCGTCCCGGCGCTTACTTCTTCGCGGTGAATTACGAATGGGGATGCACCTGCCGGGTCGCTCCCGCTCCCGATGGGTCGTCGGCGCGGCTCATTCGCGTGCTCGATTGGATGGTGCCGGGCCTCGGCAAAAACATTGTCGCCGCCCGCGTCTCGGGCGCACTCGCTGGTCCTTATGCCGTTCTCACGTGGCCCGGGTATACGGGCGTGCTGCAAGTGATGGCGCCCCGGCGGTTTTCGGCGGCCCTCAATCAGGCACCGATGCGCATGGCGTCGGGTCTCTATTATCTCGACTGGGCCGCCAATCGCCGCCGCGTCTGGGCCATGCCGCATCCGACGCCCGCGCATCTCTTGAGGCGCGTCAGTGACGAGGCGCACGATTTTGCCGAGGCCCGCGAGATGCTGGCAAAGACGCCGATTTCGACGCCGGGGATCTTCTCGCTCGCGGGCGTAAAGCCCGGCGAACTCGCGATCATCGAGCGCACCGAGACGGACGCCCGCATTCGTAACGGTATTCACGTCGCGGCCAATCACTGGGAGGCGGCGGGCTGGCAGGGTCACGCCCGCGGCATCGATAGCCCAGGCCGCGCCCGCACGATGACCGGGATCGCGCCGGAGTTCACGCCAACGTTTGATTGGCTCGAGCCGCCGATCTTGAACGCGAGGACACGCCTCGCCTTCGTTGCCGACGCCAAGGCCGGGCGTATAGTCGCCCAGGGCTTTGAAGGCCTGAAGCCCGCAACCGAGCTGCTCGATCTCACCTGGGACATGGGCGGCTGAGACTTTAGGCTGGCGAAACACTGCCTATTTCGAGGCTTTCAGTCGCCGCCCGATGTCTCCAGCAGCGCCATTGCACCCGCTTGCGCATCGGCGCGTGAATAGCTAAAAGCCGGGTCTCGCCTTAGGGCGCCACGGCTTCCGGAGAGGTGGCAGAGTGGTCGATCGCGCCGCACTCGAAATGCGGAGTACTCGCAAGGGTACCGGGGGTTCGAATCCCTCCCTCTCCGCCACCGACCGCCACCGCCATCTGTTCATCGGACAGCATTCGGGATTAGGCCTTTGTCTCTCTGAGTTGGAGGCTACGGCACATTTCGCGTGGTCGTATTTTGGACTGGCTTGCTCGGCCTTTCATTGTCGCTGACTCCCACGTTTGCGAGGCTGCCGGCACCCATTTCGTATTGAGGTGCGTCGCCGGAAATCTCGACGTAGTCGGATTTGCTTGCGACAAAGATATGTGCGCTGATGACGAGACCGGTCGGGGGATCGAGGCTTCCGGCGAGCACCGACATGCGCGATCCGTCCGTTGGTTTCCAAAACAGGCTGGAGCCGCAAACGCGGCAGAATCCCCGCTCTGCGTGGTCCGATGAAGCGTACCATTCGAGCACTTCCCTGCCCGACAAGAGTTTGAAATTGCCATATGCGACCGCGGCCGCCGCGACGGCATAACCCGTCCACTGCGCACACTGTCGGCAATGGCAAACAATCACGTCGCGGATGGGGGGCGACAATTCGAATTGAATGGCACCGCAGAGGCAATGCCCGGTCATCGGCTGTTGCGGCATGGCACTGGGTCCCTTGCTGTGCGAGAACGTCTGTTCGGCGATGTATTGCGTTCGCGAAACGAGGATTGGGTCATGAGGCTGCTCGTATTTCAACATATCGCGTGTGAGCATCCCGGTGTACTGCGCAGTTTTCTGCGCGAGAGCGGGGTGTCTTGGGACGCGGTCGAACTCGACGCCTTTGAGCCCATCCCGCCGCTCGACGCCTACGACGCCTTGTGGGTCATGGGCGGACCCATGGACGTCTGGGATGTTGAGGACTGCCCTTGGATGATGGACGAAAAGCGCGCCATCCGCCGCTGGGTGCGTGAGCTCGACCGGCCGTTTCTCGGAGTTTGTCTCGGGCATCAGCTTCTCGCCGATGCGCTCGGCGGCACGTGCGGGCCACAACGTCCGCCCGAAATCGGCGTTTTTGACGTCGAGCTAACCGCGGCCGGAGAGAGTGATCCGTTGTTCGCCGGGCTTCCGCGCGCGTTCAAGGCCCTGCAATGGCACTCGGTTGCCGTGGCGCAGCCGCCGGAGGACGCCGTGATCCTGGCCAGCTCTTCGGACTGCCGCTGCCAAGCGATGCGTATCGGAAGCCGCGCTTGGAGCATGCAGTATCACGTCGAAATCGAGGCCACGACGATCCGCGAATGGGGCGAGGTGCCAGCTTACGCCGAGGCGCTGGAACGAACACATGGCGCCGGCGGCCTCGTCCGCATGGGCGAGGCCGCAATGCCGCATATGACGACATTCACCGACAATGCTCGCCTTCTCTACCGGAACTTCATGCAGCAGGTTCGAGGCTAGCCGGAAAAATACTCACCGGCTATGGGCGCCGATCAGGTCGTTGCGCGCCTTTTCCATATGCAGAACCATGGTTTCGGCCGCCGCTACCGCGTCGCGGCTCTGTATGGCGCGAACAACGGCAAGATGCTGCTTGTTATAAATGCGCATATTTTCCTGGGTGACGATCTTGTTGCGCATCTCTGCCCATAATGCGTGGGTCCTGATCACATTGATCTGCTCGTAGAGCCAGACCATCAACGGATTCGACGTGGCGGCCGCGATGGCGAGATGGAATTGTTCATCGACCGCAGCATATCGCTCGGTGTCCGCTGCCTTCTCGGCGCTTTGCAAGTCGTTGGCGAGGCCTTGCAGCCTTTCCAGGTCGACGGCGCTGGCATGTAGTACCGCGAGGCGCGCCATCTGCGGCTCGATTGCCGCCCGCACTTCGATCAATTCAAGCGGACTGGTTTTCTCCACGATACCGTGCTGACTTAAACTGGCTTGAAAGCTGACGTAGGTGCCGCTCCCCGCGCGACGCTGCACAAGTTTCTGATCCTCGAGCATGGCCAGCGCCTTGCGTACCGTCGTGCGGGAGGCATCGAAGGTCTGTGCAAGCTGGCGCTCGGTCGGCAACTGCTGTCCGTTCACGTACGTGTTGCTCGTGATGGCCCGCTCGATCTCGCGGGCAATGGACGATGCACCTCGCACGGGAAGCAGGGAATTCAACACTGCAAGTGAGTTCGGATTGATCATGCCGCCCTATGTTTTGTTCCAGCGTACGCGATTCCAGTGTTCACGATGGATGCCAACGGCTGTTCACGATGGATGCCAACGGCTGGCTCGATTGGTTGTCCTGCAACGTAGCGCGCACCAATTGTAGCCCAATTAATGCGATTGGCACACAGTTTGTCGTGTGTTAGCTTCATATTGGGGTGAAGTGGCCTCAAAGTGGTTCGATGTGGCTCAGGAGTTCCTCGGGAGTTCGCATGTCCAGTCCGGACGAGGTAGGGCTGACAGGGAAACGTGCCGCTCTCGATGGCAACTGCGTGCATTGCAGGACCCAGCGACCGCCGCGCCAAGTGTCAACCGCGATATGGCTCCTGATGGAGCTAGAGCGGTACGACACGATTGTCGCGGCAATCTTTCAAGCTGAAATACGGCCCAACTCGATGACCAGCGCCATACATCGCAACGCGATGTGTGGCGTTATTGTTTGAACTGTCAACCAGTAACCGATTGACTAAATCGGGGGAAACCAATGAGCACCGCCAGTAGCACATATACCGCTGATCAAGCAGGTAAGACACTGCATCGCGCCATTGACTGGACAGGCGCTTTCTGGGTCGCGAGCGGTGTACCCGCCCTCGTCCTCTTTTCGATCGGCGGCATCGCCGGAACCACTGGCAAGGTCGCGTTCATGGTGTGGACGGTGTCCATGATCATGGGGCTGATACAATCGTTCACCTATGCCGAAATTGCGGGGCTCTTTCCGAACAAATCCGGTGGCGCGTCGATCTACGGAGCCGCGGCCTGGGTGCGGTACTCGAAGATTATTGCGCCACTGTCCGTATGGTGCAATTGGATCGCCTGGTCGCCGGTCCTCTCACTCGGCTGCTCGATTGCAGCCGCCTACATCCTCAATGCACTGGCGCCGATCCCGCCAGCCGATTCGGCGGGCGTCTTGGATTGGATCAAGACCAACGCGGCCACCATCGCCGCCGATTCCCCTCGCGTGACGGAATGGCTCGGCGCCAACGCAGGCAAGACGGCAGCGGATGCGATTGCTGCGCTGCTGGCTACGGATGGCGTCGCGGCCCTGACGCCGTCCATTCGTAATTGGACGGTGCTGGCAGGCACCCTCGGCCCGGTCTCGTATTCGCTTAACGCGACATTCTGGATCGGCGCTATTTTGATGCTTCTCGTGTTCACCATCCAGCACCGCGGCATTCTCGGCACGGCCAACGTGCAGAAGTACGTCGGACTCTTGGTCATCATTCCGATGTTGATCGTCGGTGTCGTGCCCATCATTACGGGCCAGATCAATTGGGACAACTACTCGCCGCTCGTGCCTTTGGCAGCGGCATATGCGCCAGCTCCCGGCGAGTGGAATATTCCCGGCTGGACGCTGGTCCTTGGAGGCATGTTCATCGCTGCCTGGTCGACCTACGGGTTCGAGACGGCAGTCTGTTACACGAGCGAATTTCGCGATCCCAAAACCGATACGTTCAAGGCGATCTTCTATTCCGGCTTGCTCTGCCTGCTTCTCTACATCTTGGTTCCGTTTACTTTCCAAGGTGTGCTCGGCCTTGAAGGCATGCTGGCGACCCCGATCGTCGATGGCTCAGGTGTCGCCGAGGCGATGGGCAAGATGGTCGGTGGCTCGAGTTTCGTCACCAATATCATGGTCATGCTGATGATCCTGGCGTTGATCCTGGCGATCATGACGGCAATGGCGGGATCGTCGCGCACGCTTTACCAGGGATCCATCGATGGTTGGCTGCCGCGCTATCTGAGCCATGTCAACGTGCACGGTGCCCCGACGCGCGCGATGTGGACCGACTTGATCGTGAACCTCGGCATACTTGCGATCGCCGCGGCCGATGCGACGAGCTTCTTCTTCATTCTCGCCGTGTCGAATTGCGGTTACATCATCTTCAACTTCCTCAACCTCAATGCTGGTTGGATCCATCGCATCGACAGCGGACACGTAAATCGTCCCTATCGTGCCCCCACGTTCCTGCTGGCTCTCGGCACCATTTTCGCCTTTGTGAATGCAGTGTTCATGGGAGCGGGCGCGAAGGTGTGGAACCCGAGCGCTCTATGGGCGGGACTAGCCGCCTCGGCGATGATCATCCCCGTGTTCCTGTTCCGCCACTACGTGCAGGACAAGGGCAAGTTCCCGGATCACATGCTCCAGGATCTCAATATGACAGCCAACGACTTGTCAGTGCGCAAAGCCGGCATGCTCCCATATCTGACGCTTGTCGCTGGTGTGGCCGTGGTGCTGTTGTCGAACTGGTACTTCACGCTGCCGGTCTGATTGCGGCTCGCTCAGGCGTTCGCATTATCAATGCCGTCATGAGGGGCCGCGCCGGCATCGGTCCGGCCCCTTTTTTAGAGCCCGGCGGGCGGCTCGCAGAATTGAGCAATACAAAACAGCAGAGGCGATCATGGCAGGTCGAATTGCGATCATCGGGGCGGGTCCAAGCGGACTTGCGGCACTACGAGCCTTCGAGAGTGCGCGGCGAAAGGGCACCGACATTCCGGAACTCGTCTGTTACGAGCGGCAAAGCGATTATGGAGGGATCTGGAATTATACCTGGCGCACCGGCACCGACGAATTTGGCGAGCCCGTACACGCGAGCATGTATCGCTACCTCTGGTCCAACGGCCCGAAGGAGTGTCTGGAGTTCGCAGACTACTCGTTCGAGGAGCACTTTGGCAGACCCATTCCCTCTTATCCGCCGCGTGCAGTGCTCCATGACTACATCAAGGGCCGCATAGAGAAGAGCGGCGTCGGGTCCTATATCAAACTCAACACGGCAGTCCGTTGGGTCGCGTACGACGAGACGACAGGCAAGTTCCGCGTGTCGGTCAAGGACCTCGTGACGGATTCCACGTCAACATCTGAATTCGATTATGTCATCGCTGCGAGTGGTCACTTCTCGACGCCGAACGTGCCGGATTTTCTTGGCGTCAGGTCGTTCCCTGGCCGCGTCCTCCACTCCCACGATTTCCGTTCCGCCGACGAGTTCGCCGGAAAGCGCGTGCTCTGCGTCGGCGCCAGCTACTCTTCCGAAGATATTGGAATCCAGTGTTTCAAGTACGGCGCCAAGGCCGTGACGTTTAGTTGGCGCACAAAACCGATGGGTTTCAAGTGGCCGGCGGGAATGAACGAAGTGCCTTTGATGACCAAGGTCGAAGGCAGTCGGGTGCATTTCCGGGACGGGAGCTCGGCGGACTACGACGCGATCGTTCTCTGTACCGGCTATCTGCACCATCATCCATTTATCGAGGATTTATTGCGCATTAAGTCGCGCAACCGTCTCTACCCGCCGAACCTCTACAAAGGCGTGTTCTGGTGGGGCAACCCGAAGCTCATGTATTTGGGCATGCAGGACCAGTACTACACGTTCAACATGTTCGACGCGCAGGCCTGGTACGCGCGTGACGTGATTCTCGGCCGCATCGAATTGCCGGCGCTCGGCGATCAGGCCGCCGATATCGTCAAGTGGACAGCCATGGAGGAAGCTGTCGCCGATCCGTTCCAGGCAATCGATTTCCAGACCGAGTACACGCGCGAATCTGCTGGCGCCCACCGACTACCCGCGCCTCGACGTCGACATGGTGGCCAAGTTGTTCAAGGAGTGGGAGCATCATAAGGCCGAAGACATTCTGACGTATCGCGATCAGTCGTATCCCTCGACATTGACGGGTACGATGGCGCCGAAACACCATACGCCTTGGTTGAAGGCGCTCGACGATTCGCATGGAAGCCTTCCTAGCAAACAAGTAGGCTTCCCAATCGACAGGCGCGGCCAGTAGGTTTCACGACGATTGTGGAACAGGGCCGCTTTTCGACGCGACAGGACCGGCCCGATGGACAAGCCCATGGTGATTTCGCCAGCACGCCCCTTGGTGGTCGCGCCGGGCTCGCCGCCACTTGAGCCCGGGGTGGAGCGCTATGTGCTGAAGGGTGGCGGCACCGCCGTCTACGCCCTCGATCGCGATGACACGCTCGAATTGGTCTTGCTGGAAGGCGCGCAGACGGTCGAGGTTGTGGCATTCGGCATTGCGGGCAAGTCCGATCTTGCGGCGTTGGGCTTATCCGGCCGTGCTCAACCCGCAGCCATCCAGACGGCACTCGGCAGCGGCAGCGAAGATGCGGTGCGCGTGCGCTTCGGTCTATTCCGTCGCGGCCTTGATATCGGGCGTACGCAGGCAGCGAAACTGTTCGGTCCCGAAGCGCCTGCCGGGAAAAGCAGTGCGGCTGAAGGCCGAACGGTCCGTAGTCGTGGTCGTCGGCGCGGCCGCTGAACTGATGTTCGTCTGGGACCAGACCCCGCCAAGCGATGTGTTGGTCTTCGTTCACCGGGCCAGTCCGGCCGCCGCCGGCCAGCCGCGCCTGCCCGAGCCGCTGGCCGAACCGCGCTTGGAGTCCTTGTCAACATCGCGAGCGCAAAGAGTTTCGAAGTCTCCGAGGGCGAGTTCATCCAGATCATAGACGTGGCCGGGCGTCAGTGCTCGGACTTCCTTGCCTTCCACCGCAGGGCGCTGGACAAGGGAAACGTGCTTGGCCTCGACTCGACGACGACCCGTTCCATGACCGGCGCTCGCCTATCCCAAGCCCGGCCTCTTCTCGAAGTTCTTCGATCGCGATCGCAATGCGCTTGTCGAGGTGATCCAGGATACGGTCGGCCGCCACGACACCTTCAATCTCGCCTGCACGAGCGCGCTATTACGAGGACGTGGGCTACTTCGGCCATGCCAGCTGCTCGGACAACTTCAACAGCGCGCTGGCAAGCCTATCGACGTCGGCAATCACCGCGGCTGGCCCGCGATAAACTTTTTCTACAACACCAATGTCGACGCCCATAACAACATCTGGTTCGATGAGCCGTGGTCCCGGCCCGGCGACTATGTTCTGATGCGCGCGCTGACCGATCTCGTGTGCGGGGCCTCCTCCTGCCCTGACGACATCGACCCGGCCAACGGCTGGAAGCTTTCCGAAATCCTGGTCCGGGTCTATCCCAAAGACGCCAGCTTCAAACGCGCGATCGGATATCGCATGACACCGAGTTCACCACTGCAGATGACGCGCGAAAGCGGCTTCCACCCGCGCACCTCGGCATTGACCCGCTCGTTCGGCGAATACGCGGCTTCTGGGTTCCGCAGTCCTTTGCCAAAGGCGGCGCGATCGACGAATACTGGGCCTGCCGCGAGCGCGCCGTGATCATGGATCTCTCGCCCCTTCGCAAACTCGAGATCCTGGGGCCCGATGCCGAACAGTTTCTGCAGGGCCTGTTCCCGCGCGACGTGCGCAAGCTCGCGGTCGGCCAGATCGTCTACACGCGCGATCTGCTACGAGCACGGCGGCATGATCGACGACGGCACGCTGTTCCGCATGGGCGAGAACAATTTCCGCTGGATTGGCGGCGACGACGCCAGCGTCCTTTGGATCAAAGAGCAAGCGGCCAAGAGCGGCATCAACGTCCTGCTCAAGACGGCGAGCGACCAGATCCACAACGTGGCGGTGCAGGGCCCGAAGTCGCGCGACATCCTGCGGCGCCATCCTCTGGACGCCGCCCGGCCGCCCGGCGCTCGAGGAGCTCGGCTTGTTCCGCTTCACGGTTGGCCGCTTCGGCGGCTACGACGGCATTCCCGTCATGGTCTCGCGCACAGGCTACACGGGCGAACTCGGCTACGAAGTATTCTGCCATCCCAAGCGACGCGCCCAAGGTGTGGGACGCGATCATGGAAGCCGGAAAGCCGCATGGCATCGCGCCATTCGGCTTTGAGGCGCTCGACATGGTGCGCATCGAGGCCGGGCTCGTGTTCGGCGGCCACGATTTCTGTTCTGACCACCGACCCGATCGAGGCCGGCATCGGCTTTACCGTTCCCTCCAAGAAGGAGGAGGATTACATCGGCAAGGCGGCGATCGAGCGGCGCCGCGCCAATCCGTTGAGGAAGCTCGTCGGGCTCGAGATCGAGGGCAACGAGAAGGCCGCGCACGGCGATCCCGTGTTCATCGGCCGCGCGCAGATCGGCATGGTGACAAGCGCACGCGCTCGCCGATCCTCAAGAAGACCGTCGCACTGGCACGCCTCGACGTGACCCACGCCGAGATCGGCACCGCGATCGAGATCGGCAAGCTCGACGGCCACCAGAAGCGCCTGAAGGCCAGAGTGGTGCGCTTCCCGTTCTACGATCCTGAGAAGACGCGCGTGAGGGCGTGAGCCGTCTATTGCCGCGGTCTGGACTCGGGCATTCCGGCCAGGCGCGAGATCGGCCGCTTAGGGGACAGGCATCCGGCCCGTCGCCGCCTTCGTAGGCCAACTCCGGTCTCAGAATTTGGCGTAGGCGTTGCGCAAGTCGACAAGCGGGTGCTTGTCGCTCATCTGGAACTTGATCAGCAGCTCGCGTGCCAGCATATCGCGATCCTGCTGGTTATCGGGAAGCTTCACGCCCGCCGGCACCTGCACCCAGCCGTTGACGTTGCGGTCGAAGACGGCGGGGCGGCCTTCCTCGTAGCCCATGTGCACGTCCTCCAACCAATTGAGGTCGCTCCAGCCCATATGCTCGATGTACGACTTCAGGAATGGCGTCAGCTGGCCGTAGTCGGGCAACAGGTTCACGTCGTAGCGATAGCCGATGTGTTGACCGATCAGCTTCTCGCGTTCGGTATCGACGCCGTCACCCTTGATGAAGTGATCGATGTCCTTGGGCTCTGAGGGCAGCGCAACGGGCTTCCCGGGTTTGATGTGGGCCATCTTGCTGCTCCTTATCAGTAGCGGGTCATGTCGGGACGGCCGACGGTGTGCTGGGTGCCGGCCAGTGGCACCATGGCGAGCGCGGAGGCCTCCATGGTCAGCGCAGCGAGATCTTCCGGCTCCAGCGAGTGGATGTTGGTCTTGCCACAGGCGCGCGCCATCATCTGGCATTCCATGGTCAGCGTGTGCAGGAAATTGTAGACGCGCTCGGCGGCCTTGTCGGGGTCGAGACGCTTGCGCAGGAGCGGGTCTTGCGTGGCGACGCCGACTGGGCAGCGCCCTGTGTGGCAGTGATAGCAATAGCCGGCCGGAACGCCCACTTCGTTTTCGTAATCGGCTTCGGGGATGGCCTTGTTGCAGTTCAAGGCCATGAGCGAGGAATGTCCGATGGCGATCGCATCGGCGCCCAAGGCGAGCGCCTTGGCGATATCCGAGCCGTTGCGGATGCCGCCGGCATAGACCAGCGAAATCTCACCCGACTTGCCGACGTCGTTCAAGGCCTTGCGCGCTTGGCGAATAGCGGCGATGCCGGGCACGCCGGTATCTTCCGTCGCCAGGTGCGGACCGGCGCCGGTGCTGCCTTCCATGCCGTCGATATAGATCACGTCTGGTCCGCATTTGGCCGCCATACGGACGTCGTCGTAGACGCGCGCCGCGCCGAGCTTCAACTGGATAGGTATTTCGTGGTTGGTCGCCTCGCGGACTTCCTCGATCTTCAAGGCGAGATCGTCGGGCCCGAGCCAATCGGGGTGGCGGGCGGGCGAGCGTTGGTCGATGCCGGCGGGGAGAGAGCGCATCTCGGCGACCTGATCAGTCACCTTCTGGCCCATCAGGTGGCCGCCGAGGCCGACCTTGCAACCCTGTCCGATGAAGAACTCGACCGCGTCAGCCAAGCGCAAGTGGTGCGGGTTGAAGCCGTAGCGACTTTGGATGCACTGATAGTACCACTTCGACGAATAGCGCCGTTCGTCCGGAATCATGCCGCCTTCGCCGGAGCAAGTGGCCGAGCCCGCCATGGTTGCGCCGCGGGCGAGCGCGATCTTGGCTTCATACGACAGCGCGCCGAAGCTCATGCCGGTGATGTAGACCGGGATATCGAGGATCATTGGCCGTTTGGCGTTGGGACCGAGCACGGTCTTGGTGATGCACTTCTCGCGGTAGCCCTCGATGACGAAACGCGTCAGCGTGCCGGGCAGGAACGTCAAGTCGTCCCAGTGCGGGATCTTCTTGAACAGCGAGAACCCGCGCATGCGGTAGCGGCCGAGCTCAGCCTTGATGTGAATGTCGTCGATCACCTCGGGCGTAAAAATACGGCTGCGGCCAAGCAGCTGCCTATTGCGCTCGAGGGACGTCTCGGCTTCGGCCTGTAGTGGCTTTTTCTGCGAACCCATCGGTCAGTTCTCCCTAGAGCACCAGCTTCTTTTCAGTCGGCTCGAGATTGTCGTAGTTCCAGAGCTGCTTGCCGGCGACGATCTTTTTCATGGTCTTGAGGTTCTTGGGCACGTCGATCTCGTAGGTCTTGAGCTTGCGCGTAAGCCAAGCCAAGTCGAGGTCCGTCATCTCGCCTTCGATCGCATCGACGCCGAGGCTGGCGATCTTTCCGCCGACATAAATAGTGCCGTCGTACATGCTGTCGCCGAGGTTGGCACCCGCGTCGCCGAGGATGACCATGCGTCCGCGCTGCATCATGAAGCCGGAGAAAGCGCCCGTGCGTCCGCCGACTATTATGGTGCCGCCCTTCTGGTCGATGCCGGTGCGCGCTCCAACGTCACCCTTGCACACGAGATCGCCGCCGCGGATAGCGGCGCCGAAGCACGAGCCGGCGTTCTTCTCGATCACCACCGTGCCGGCCAGCATGTTCTCCGCGCAGCTCCAGCCGACACGGCCCTTGATGTGGACGTTGGGTCCGTCAAGCAGTCCGCAACCGAAGTAGCCGAGCGAACCCTCGAAGTAGATCTTGACGCGATTGAGAATGCCGACGCCGAGCGAGTGCTTGGCGCCCGGGTTCTTGATAACGATGGTGCCGTGTCCTTCGCTCATCAACTTGCGGATCTGCAAGTTGATGCCCTTGGTGTCCATGCCGGCGGCATCGAACTCGGCCCGCTTGTTGAAATCGACCTCATAGGCCCACGGGTAGGTGAACCGCTCGGTGCTCTTGTCGACCTCGAAAAAGCGCTGCTGGGTGCGGCCCAGAAGCTGCTCGGCGTGCATGTCCTTTTGCGTGCCTGGGCCACCGGCCTTTTTCAGTTCCGCCATACGCGCACCTCTCCTTCATAGGGGTCGGAAGTATCGATCTCGTTGGGGAAGATGGACCGGATGGCCACTTCCTCGCTGGCCAGGGCGATGAAATCCTTGCCCTCGTAGAGCACCATCGGCTTGGCGGCCATCGTGTCCTTGGCCATGCCCAGGCTGTCGGCGGTGGCGACAAGATATGTGAACACGCCGTCCAGCTCTTCGATGGACCGGCGCATGGCGTCCTCGAGTGTGTCGCCCTGGTCCATGCGCTCGGCGAGGTAGACAGCAATCAACTCGCTGTCGCAATTCGACATGAACCGTCGGCCGCGCCGCTCCAGCTCGCGGCGCCCGTTCCAATAGTTGGTGAGCTGGCCGTTGTGCACGACGGCCACGTCGCTGAACGGATACGCCCAGTAGGGATGCGCCGAACGGATGTCGACGTCGGATTCGGTGGCCATGCGCGTGTGGCCGAGCGCATGCGTGCCCTTGAAGCCTCTGAGCTTGTACTGGTCGGAAACCGTATTGGCATCGCCCAGGTCCTTAATCAGCTCGAGCCCCTTGCCGATCGACAGGAACTCCACGCCCTCGATGTCCTCGATGTAGTCGACGAGCTTCTTGAGGTCGCCGGAGTAAGTCACGACGTATTTGCTGGCGTAGGGCGTAGCCTCGACCGCCTTCTCGACCTTGGCGTCGAGTTCCTTCAGTCGATGGTCGACCTCGGAGCGCCGCTCCTTGACCAGCTCGCGGATCTTGAATCCGTGCCGCAGCTCTTCCTGCTCGGCCACTTTGAAGCGCAGTACGAACTCGTTCTTACCCGCACCGGTGCCATAAAGGGCGTAGCCGGTCGAGTCGGGACCGCGGTGCTTCAGGGACTGAAGCATTTTGGTCATTTCCTCGCCGATGTCGCTGGCCCGGCCGCGATGAATGAGACCCGCAATTCCACACATGAGTTCGTCTCCGTTGTTCGTATCGCCAGCATCCCTGGCCGCCCGCCGGATGGACCAGCGGGCTGCAAGCCCGGGGCCGACCTGCTCAGGGCAGGCAGTCCATGTATCGCTGCACGTCCCACTCGGTGACCTGGGCATTGAACCGCGCCCACTCGTCGCCCTTGTAGTGCGTGAACACACGGTACATCTCGTCCGGCATCGCCTTCTTGATGACTTCGTCGTCGTCGAGACGTTCCAGCGCCTGACCGAGGGTCAGCGGCAGCTTCTTGACCTGCTTGCCCTCCTTCATGGCCGTGTAGATATTGCGGCTCTCGGGCTCGCCTGGATCCATCTTGCGTGCGATACCGTCGTCGAAGGCCATGAGCAAAGCCGACGACAGGATGTAAGGGTTCACCATGCTGTCGACGGCGCGGTACTCGAAGCGACCGGGCGCCGAAACGCGCAGGCCGCAGGTGCGGTTCTGATAACCCCAGTCGGCGTAGACCGGCGCCCAGAAGCCCTGGTCCCAGAGCCGGCGGTAAGAGTTGACCGTCGAGCAGCCGATAGCCGTCAGCGCCGGGAGATGCTCGATCACGCCGCCGATGCAGTTTAGTCCAACGGGCCCCGGCTTCTTGGCGTGCAAGGCGTTGTCGGGCATGAAGTGGTTGGTGCCGCCGTTTCTGTAAGAGAATACGTCGCTCGATGCCGGCAGCTCAGGATTGTGGAGCATATTGACCTTGTCCTCGCCGCCGCTCCACAGCGAGACGTTGGTGTGGCAGCCGTTGGCGGAGACGCCCATGAACGGCTTGGTCATGAAGCAGGCGATGAGGTTGAATTCGCGGGCAACCTGCGAGCAGATCTGACGATAGGTGGCGAGCCGGTCGGCCGAGCGTAAGACATCATCGTACGTGAAGTTCAATTCGAGCTGGCCGGGCGCGTCTTCGTGGTCGCCCTGGATCATGTCGAGGCCCATCTGGCTCGCATACTCGATAACGCGCATGGAGACGGGACGAAGGCTTTCGAACTGATCGATGTGATAGCAATAGGGTTTGGAGAAGCCGCCGTTCGGCTTTCCGTCCTCATCCCTCTTCAGCCACATCATTTCCGGCTCGAAACCGGCACGCATATGCATGCCGTGCTTCTTCTGGAACTCGGCGTGATGGATGCGCAGGTTGCCGCGGCAGTCCGAGGTGAGGTGGCCGCCCCCGTCCTTGTCCTCTTCGCGGTTTCGGAAGCAGGTGCAGAAGACGCGTGCGAGGCGCTTGTCCCATGGCAGCTGGCAGAAGGTCTCGGGGTCGGGGATGCCGATCAGCTCGGAGGCTTCCGGCCCGTAGCCTATGTACTGGCCGTTGCGATCGGTAAACAGGTTGGCGGTCGAGCCGTAGACCAGCTGAAATCCCTTTTCCGCCGTGCGCTCCCAGTGATCCGCAGGAATACCCTTGCCGACGATGCGGCCCGTCACTGAGATGAACTGATAGTAGATGTAGGTGATGCCGAGTTTGTTGATCTTCTCGCGCACTTGCCGCACCATGTCGCTGCGGCCAGGCGCGTTGACGTGCATCTCTAGATCTGTCGACGGGTGCATGGAACCCTCTCTCTATCTCGTGACGTTTCCTCGGAAGTTCTTCGCTTTGGCTATTGTCGTGGTCGCAATCGATGTCGCAGCTAAGCAACGGCTCTATCGCACCTGTCAGCTCCAGGGATATGGACTGTTGGAAACCGGGTGCAACTCGCCCTTGGCGTAGCGGGCGAAGCGGAACGGCTCCAGAAGATCGCTATTTCGTCCGGTCAATTCCGTGGCCACGAGATCGCCGACGCCGATCATTTTGTAGCCGTGATTGCTGTCGGCGATGATGTAGACGTTCTCGCAGAAGCGGTCGAAGATGGGGAAATTGTCGGGTGTGAAGCAGCCGATGCCGCCTGAAGGCTCGTCGCGGTAGACGCTCATCTGGCCATGAAAGCGCGATTGGCAATGGGCAAGTGCCGACACCCACATGCGCTTGAAGTCGTCGCCGACGATGAAATCCGGGCTTTCCGGACCGTAAGGATCGACGGCAACCTTGTCGGGTGCAGTCAGAATCGGGAACGGCATGGCGCCGCCCTGGACGCCGCCGAAATAGAAGTCCGGCTTGTAATAGATGCCCCATAACTTGTCGGTAATGAGTGAGCCGTCCTCGTCGTCGTAGAGCGGGGCATCGGTGTCGAGGTGGATGACGGGCGGCATGTCGCCGGCGTTGGTGTGCTGCATTTTTGGGTCGACGCCGAGTGTACCTTCCTGGAGCGACCAGAACGTCCACATCTGCCGGTCGCTATAAAGTTTACCGTCACGGCCCTTGACCGTGATCGCTGTGGGCAGGTCCAGCATGTCCCAGATCTGCTTGACCCAGGGACCGACGCCGACGACCACTTGATCGCAACTGATTTTGCCCTTGTCGGTCACGACCGCCCGGACGGCACTGGAGGTACCGTTCGCCCGCTCGAAACCAACGACCTTGACGCCGGTCTCGATCTTCACGCCTTCGGCGCGCGCAAGGGCCGCGAGACCCTCCATGCTGCGCATGTTGTTGGCGTAGCCGCCCTTCTTCTCATGCAGGACCGACGTGATGTTCTTCGCCTGCCAATCGCCGAGCATGTCCTTCATGTAGCGATCGCACTCCTTAGCACCCTCGATGAATACCGAAGGATACCCGATCGCCTTTTGCTGCTCGTAGATTGTGCCGACCTGCTCGTGCATGCTCTCGGGGCTGATCTGCATGTAGCCGACGGAGTGGTAGCTCAGAGCCTCGGCATGGCGCTCCCAAATGGCGACGCAGTGCGCCATCAGTTGCCGCATAGCCGGCTGATAATAGTTGTTGCGAACTACACCGCACGCGATGCCCGAAGCCCCGGCGCCGATAGCTTTCTTATCGATGATGAGAATGTCTTTGCCCGAGCCGCGGCCGCTCGAATTGAGCGCCTTGGCCAGATGAAAGGCTGTGCTCAGCCCATGAATGCCAGCGCCGATGACGAGGTACTTTACGCCTTCGGGTAAAGACATACGCCCCCCTATACCAAATAGGACCACTTACGCGTCTGGTTGAGCAAGACAGGTGAAATCGCCGACATCGTCAAGCTAGCACAGCGAAATTGCTGTGCCAAACAGATTAATTGGTCTATTATTGGTTGACGTCGATGGTCTGGAAACCGGTATCCCGCGGCGCGCTGCCGGTCTGCCCGACGCCAGGCGGCGCTTCCCGCATCGCAAGCTGGGAAGCGGCTTTTCGGCGACAGCTTTGTCGATCACATCCGGTCAAGCGCCGGACCAATATGATTTGAAGGGGAGACATGAAAGACACCGACGCCCCGGAGGTCGCCTTCCTCGATATAGCCAATCCGGAATTCTCGATCCGCTCCCAGACGGTACGCGATGCGCGCGCGCAGAACTGGTACGCGCGCACGTCCTACGGCATCGCCATCCTGCGCCACGCGGAAATGGGGGCGCTGCTCCGCGACGCGCGCCTTCGACAGGGCAGTTACAAGTGGCCAGTGCACAACAACGCCACCGGCCTGTTCGCCGATTGGTGGGTCCGCATGCTCCTCAACCGCGTCGGCACCGATCATGGCCGGCTGCGCCGGCTGGTCAATCCGGCGTTCGGACCGAAAGTCGTGACACCGCTGCAGCCGCGCTTCGAGGAAATCGGCAATGACATCATCGATCAGTTTGCAGGGCGCGGCCGCTGCGAATTCATGTCCGAGTTCGCCGAGCCCTTCGCGACGCGCGTCATCTGCGAGTTGTTGAGCTTGTCGCACGACCACTGGCACGTGCTTGCTGATATCTCGGCTGAAATGGGTCTGGCTCTGGGCGTCACTTACTTCAAGAACCAGGAGGCAATCAATGCCGCCACACAGCGATTGTTCGACTATACGCATCGCATCATCAACGAACGGCGCAAGACACCAAGAGACGACTTCATCAGTCATTTGATCGAAGCCAATAGCGACAAGTCCCAGCTTAGTGACCAGGAGCTTTACGACATGGTGGTGCTAGCGGTCTTTGGCGGCATCGATACGACCCGCAATCAGATCGGTCTCGGCATGAGCGTCTTTATCGATAATCCGCAGCAGTGGACGCTTTTGAGCGAGCACCCCGAGTATGCCCGCGGCGCTGTTGAAGAAGTCATGCGCACGCGGCCGACAACCACCTGGGTGACGCGCGAAGCGCTGGAGGACATCGTCTTCAATGGCGTGCTGATCAAGAAAGGCACCACCCTGCACCTTTTCGCCGAGTCGGCCGGGACCGACCCCAAAGTTTTTGCGCCGGTCATCGACATCACGCAGGAGCGTAAGAACTCACTACGGTTTCGGCGCTGGGCCGCACCATTGTCTCGGCCATTTTATTGCCCGCGCCGACATGGCCGAGGCGTTTCGGTTGCTCTCGAAGCGGATCAAGAACCCTGCCTATGACGGCGAACCATCGTGGCTCCCCGACAGCGGCAACACGGGCCCAAAATCGATGCCAATCAGATTTGATCCGCAGTCGTGAACGAGCCGCGTCCTTTGTGCTCCCTGCAACAGGCCGGCTCGCGGAGACCTGGAGGGGCGGAGTACGATGGGCTGTTGAAGAGTAAAGACCGGCAGTGTTGGCCACGGGCGTCGGGTATCCGAGTGCCGGATGCAGCCACTCGGTATTGCAATCGGTGATCCAGATCGCCAATTTCTCGCGGGCATTAACGCTGCCCAGCTGCGGCGGTCGTCAAGCCGTGAATGAGTGTCTACAAAACCTGTAGTACGCTCATTTCAAATGGTCGAGACCATGGCTACTTACTTGTGCGCTGTCGTGTGGACCTGCCTCCTGGTGCAGGCGTACCATTTTGCCGGCTATCCCGCGCTTCTGGCGGTCATGTCCAAGATCCGGCCGCGGCCGCATCGGCGTGCCGAGTGCAAGGCCCGCGTCAGCCTGATTATTTCCGCCTATAACGAAGAAAAGGTGATTGCGAAAAAGATCGAAAACAGCCTCGCGCTCGACCAGAACGATCTCGAAATCATCGTCAACAGCGAGGGGTCGACGGACCGCACGGCTGAAATCGTCGCCGGCTTCACCAATCGTGGAATAACGGCGATGCATATGCCGGAACGGCGGGGCAAGAGTGCGGCCCTCAACGACGCGGTCGCACGGGCGACGAGCGAAATTCTGGTTTTCTCGGATGCCAATGTTTTCTATGACGCCGGCGCCATTGCCGCGCTTACCCCCAACTTTGCCGATCCGGAGGTCGGCATTGTCACCGGTCGCAAAACGGTGCGGCCGACGCAAGGCGCAACGGGAAACGCCGCCGAGGAAGAGGGCCTATATTGGAAGTACGAGAATGGCATCAAGTTTCTGGAGAGCAGTCTCGGCTCAACCATTGCCGTACATGGAGAGATGCTGGCAATTCGCCGGCACCTGTTCGAAGCCATTCCTGCCGGTGTTGTAAATGACGACGCTTATCTCGCTTTGAGGGTTCTGGGTGCGGGCTATCGCGTCATTTTCGAAAGGAACGCATTGTGCTGGGAGGCGCCGTCGCAGTCGCTCGCCGATGACGCCAAGCGGCGGCGGCGAATTTCGTCCGGCCGCTTCCAGCTCATAAAAGACTGGAGGCTGTGGCCGACGCGCTCGTTTCTCACACTATTCATGTTTGTCTCGCACAAGGTACTGAGGCTATTCCTACCGTTGTTCGCCGTGATCGCGTTGCTCGGAAATCTTTGGGCCGTTGCCCTACCCGATGTTTCCACGAGCATGCTGTTCACGCTTGCCGTGCAACTCGGTGTCGGAGCTTTAGCCATAGCCGGCTCAATGGGTGGTGCGGCCAGCCGAGCCTTTCCACCGTGCAGGATAGCCGCATACATCGTTTCGAGTTACATCGCCAATCTTGCCGCGCTTTGGCTCACGATCCGCGGGCAGCAGTCGGTGCTGTGGGAACGCGTGGCACGTTAGTACCGGCCCGGTTTTGAAGGCATGTTGGATCGACGCCAGCCAAACTATTTTGACGCGCTTTTCTTTGGAAAGCTGCTCTACCCTATCCCGCAAGGACCCCAGATAGCGCTCAATTCGCCGGTGGTGCGATACCGCGCGAGGGTATGCGCAGTGCCTTCTGGAGAACGGGGACGACGATGGTCGCCACTCTGCGACCGTCGATGATCCAGAGGATTGCCGCGTAGGCTGCCATTCCGACCAACGTCATCGCGGCCAAGACGGCGACGTCTGATAATTCTGCCAGCGCGCTTTTGGTGGCAAGGACAGGCAAGATCATACCTAGAGACGCGGCTGCTCCTGGAGAAGTGGCTAAAATGAGCTGCGAGTATCCAATGCCCAATATGCGCTTTGCCGCTACCGCTCGAGCAATTGCCGCACACACCAGAGCGGCGAGATACGAATAGCATGCCGCGATCGGCTGATGGAAAAATGCCAGCCCGCACAAGATGGCGAGCGGTGCTGCGATGCAGAGCAGGACACCGAGACCCGACAGTACGTCCGGGCGTCCTACGGCTTTGAGACCATCACCGATTGGCCAAAGCACAGTGTAAGATAAAATGCAGAGCGTAATCACGGATAGATAGCTTGGTGCCGCTTGCCATTTGCTGCCGAAGGCGACTGCGATAATTTCGTCGGACACCAAAATCAGGCCAACAGCCACGGGAAAAAGCAAATAGCACAAATAGCGTATCGTCTCCACGGTATGACGCGCGACAGCGCTGCGATCGGATTTCATGCTGGCAAATGTTGGAAAGAGAACGTTTGTCAGGACGACGCAAACGTAAGCCAGAAGAACTTCAGGTATGCGTGAGCCGATGTAGTAGTCGGCAAGGACCTGCTTGCCGAAATAGACAGCGATCGCAACCTGATCGACGTTGGAAACAATCTGACTGATCAGACCGTTGAACAGAATATGCTTGCCGAACCCCAGAAGTTCTTTGCTCTGGGCGATATCCAGCCGGGGACGGGGCCGCCACTCGAGAGCTAGCCAAAGGAGGGCACTGCGAAGTGCCGAGCCGGCGATAAAGCCGATAACAACGCTCCAGACGCCAAATCCGAGCACGACGAGAGAGATGGTGATCGCGGCCTTTCCGATGGCTGTCGAGAGGTCGACAGTCGCCCGGCGAGAGAATTTCAACTGGCGTTGCAGGAGCGCGCTGTGGGTACCGCCCAGTGCGTTGAAGAAGAATGTCAGCGACATGGCTCTGAGGATGGTGGTCAGGTCGCTGGATTCATGCAGCACCGCGGAGATATACGGCGCGGTCGCAAACAGGAACGTTGCGAGGACCGCGCCGATGATGAGATTGAGTCCGAACGCCGTTTCTGCCGTCGTGCCCGGGTGCAAGTCGACAAATACGAGGGCGTCGGAAATACCGCAATCGCGGAAAATGCTGATCAAGGCCATGACCAGGAGCGCGGTGACCATTAACCCGAACTGGTCGGGCGCGAGCACCCTGGCGAGCACGACGGTCGTACCGAAGACCGACAACTTTTCGACAACGAAGGCGAGATACACCCATCCGATGGCTTCAACGGTGCTTGCGCCCGGAACGGTGACCTCAGGGGACGGCGACGTCGGCATCGTTGCTAGCCATTTTTCCGGATTAAAAATGATCTCGAGTGCAGAAGTATCGTAGAATGCTTAGCGAGATCGCGTATCAATGCTGATTCTGATTAATGCTGTTCGATGCCACAATCGGCATGGCAGCAAGCGTAGCGCTATCCGGAATTTTCGCTTTGGCAGGGGCGGCAATGAATATGGGTATCCTTTGTCGTTAACCATCGGAAAAATGCAGTTGCAGTTGAAAATCGTAATTGGCTTCATCGTCGCGTTGTCGGGGCTGCCGGTCAACATGGTGGCGGCGGCCGATCCCTACGAACGCCCATTCGGCGATAATGCGCCATGGAACGTGCCAGTTGCCCAGATACTGCGCCATCCGGACTCGCAAGAATATGTCCGGCGACTGTGGTTTGAAGCCAGCGATCGACCGGGAAATATAAATCTCAGCTTCGATGAATATACCTATCCAGTCTACGACGCCCGCAAGGCGCTCAGGAATTACGCTGTTGTGACGAAATGGAAGACGCCGGAAACCGTCACTAGCGTTCCTTGGAATCCCGAGTGGAAGCCTGCTAGTGGGTCAGATGGTCAGGCAATCGTCCTTGATCCATCGACGGGAACCGAGTGGGACCTGTTTCAAGTACAATTCGACGGCACAACCGTGTCTGCCACCAACGCCAACAAAGTTCCGGGCGATTACCGCCGGCGGGAGACCGGGTATGTGCCATCGCGCGGCGCTGGCATTCCGTATCTTGCGATGCTGGTACGCGGCGAAGAGGTGCTTCAAGGCGAGATCCGACATGCGCTCGCAATGCCGGTGCGCAATGCCGATGGAGCGGTGTTTTTTCCCCCGGCGACAAAGCTAGAGCATCCAGGCTCGATCAAGAATGGGCTGCCAGAGGGAATTCGATTTGCGCTGTCGGTAACGGATGAGGAGATTGCTGCCTGGGCCGCCTCGCTGCCACGAGAACTAACCGCGGAAGCGCGGGAAAGCGCCAAAGTGATCGCCCGTGCGCTACGCGATTATGGTTGGTTCGTCGTCGATAGCGGCGGAACAAGTCACCTTCAGTTCGAGGATCGCAAATCTGCCGGGCCTCTTTGGCAGCGAGCGGGCCTGGGACACATCGAAATCAACGGCCGTGAATATCCGCGCGACCTGCTGGACGGTCTCGTCAGGCAGGACAGGATATTTGCCCTGGTTCGCAGTGATCAATATCCGGAGAGCCTCAAAGCCAGACCGGCGAATTGA
Source organism: uncultured Alphaproteobacteria bacterium (assembly GCA_963732525.1). Lineage (GTDB taxonomy): Bacteria > Pseudomonadota > Alphaproteobacteria > Rhizobiales > Hyphomicrobiaceae > Hyphomicrobium_B. The sequence goes on along the minus strand of CAVSZX010000014.1, from coordinate 101,138 downwards.
GTGTCGGCCGGATGGTTCAATTACGCTGCAGTTCAGCGCTAATCGGTCGTGTCAGCGAGTGTTGCAGAATGTCCGGGCTCTGCCAGCCAGCCGGCGGCGCCGTTTCCGGCGCCTTTGGTCTTTGGCTTAGCCCATCGCGCGACTTGAAACAGTCTGCCGCGTAAGGTCTTGGGATTATGTGCTTCCAGATCGGCCAACGCGCGTGTGCCAGTTGACCATTCCAACTTATAAGACGCGTCTCCTGCGAGGAAGTCGTACTCGTGCAATTGACAATCAATTGCCCATTGCAGTTCCCTGCTCAGCATAATTCGTCCAAGTGCTAAATGCGCATGCGACCGCTTCCATCCGCCCTGAAAACCCAAAATCTTTCCGGCGTGGATGATGTCGTAGCGCGCAGCGACGACATCACCGTCAAGCTTCATGACCACGAGGTAGACGCGATTCTGCGGCACCAAGAGCTCAGCCAGGCGGGTGTGGAATGTCGCGTACTTGTCGCTGGTAAAAGCCAAATTGCGTTCTCCCCACCGATCGTGGCTGAGCGCAGAGACGATACCAATGGCTTCGCTTATGCTGATTTCGCGCCCGGCCGTTAGGTACTCGACCCGGTGCTTGTTCTTGATCCTGTTTTCGCGCTGCTTCAGTCCAGTGCGAAATTTCTTGGACCGTGTGGCGAGGAAGGACTCCCAATTGTCAGGCAGGCTGGCAAACGGGGCAGAATGCTGATCAACCAGATGATCTTGTCCTGTTCGCTCGCGAACCAATTCCCTCAGAACCGAAATGCCATGTGATTGCAGCGGAACCAATCCAAGCTGCAGGACGTCCCACTCTGCCCGGAAAGTGTCGAAAAAGATATCGGCAAAGCCGGCGACGACTTCTGCTTCGCGACCTCTAGCTACGATGAAATCCTGGAATTCGGCCAGCGTGTCGTCCAGTCCACCGATGAAGGCCAAATGACGGAACAACCGCCTTTTCAATCCTGTTCCAGGACCAATCATCATTGGCGCTATGCCAACGAGATTGCCGTCATCGTCATGCGCCGTCACGATCCTTAGCTTGTAGGCGCCGCCGTAAACGCTCCACCAAGTTGTCAAGTATTCATGAGTGAGGAAGAGTGAATTCGAGCTGCTCTTCTCGATGAGATCGTGCCACAGCGAGCCAAGACCTAGAAAGTCGCTCTCATCCGAAACAACGCCGAACTTCATCATCGCAATATCCCCGCCATCATGACAATCGTGCCCGCAACATTCCGATATTCCTGGCAACACCTGATCGCATCCGCGCTAATCCGCTATGTGGATTATCGGCCCACATTTCGCTGATCTTCAGCACGTGCGTGGCATAGAGATCTTTGGTGAGATTTCGCCCGGCCATGAAGTCAATCAATGTCGTTCCGCAAGCCGCCTCATGTTGGATGAGACGAGAAAGCAGCAGGACACCCGGGTGGTATTTCTCTGCGTCTGGCGAAAAGCCGTTGAAGTAGAGCACAGTCTCACCGGCATTGGCCATGGCGATTACGAAAGCGGCGGGCGTGCCGTTAAGTATCAGCCAGTGCGCGCGCAAATGACCGTATGTCTCGGCGACTGCCATCAACTGCCAGAAGATCGCCTGGGTATCGGGGCTATCGAATGGCGACGTTCTCTCCTTGCCGGTCGCGCGCAGTTGGCTCTGACGGGTTCGGTGAATCACCTCGATCGCCTTCTTGCGGTTGCTCGTCAAAGACATCTCGACTTCGAATGTCGCGGAAACGCCGTCCTCGGCCAAGCGCCGCTCGGCCCGTCCGAGCATCCGCGCGAGGCGCTTTGAACGTGACCGGAAATACGCTTCGGCGCCGCCGTCCAAGCGGACAAAAGGAATTCTGATTTAAGTTGTCCTCTTCAAGACACCTCGGAAATGTCTCTTTGAGCACGCCTCGCGAGAGACAGTCTTCTGGGAGGCCGCGCAGGTTCAATTGGTCCCAGTCGCCACTGTGATCGAGAATTGAGGCAACCAGTGCTCGTGCGCACTCCAACCGCGCCGAGGGATCGTCTTCGGAAAAAAGAAACTTAGGAACCCAATTGTCGAGTTCATCGCCCGTTCCGCCCATAAACTGCAGAACGCGTTGCTTCGCATAGAGCCATTTTCTCGTCTTGATTTGAAGTGGTGCAAGCGCAACGATATTTTCGCCTCGCTCCGCCACGAGAAACGCCAATTGGCCTCTGCTTCGTGCTTGATAATACGGCCAGACGACACCGATCCAGGCCGCTCGATAAAAGATCCCCCAAGAGCCGGCGGCAAGGACGAAGCGGTCATAGCGCTCGCCGAGCTCATTCAATTGCGCAATTGAGCTGATCCATCGCACCCGAACCATTTTTTTGTCCCGTCAGCTGTTGGTCCGCAGTTTCCAGGGCAGCACCGGATCGCGCAAAGTCGGCAGCACGGTCCGCAGTGCAAGGCGCGGATCTTCGCGCACCTTGTCAAGGACGAATGGCAGCCATCCGTGTCCGAAAGGAATGTAATATCTGACAGGTACACCAAGTTCCGCTGCGACATCCGCCGACGTTCGATTGGATAAACCAAGCAGCAATTCCAATTCGCATGGCGTACCGGCGTTTGTCAGCCGGAGCAGCGCCTCTTTGGCGATGGACTTATCATGCGTCGCAATTCTTACGCGCGTCGATCTTCCAGCAAGCCGATCGACCAAAGCCAAGAATCCTTCGGCTGGATCGATCGAATTTTGAGGTGCTTCGGCCCACTGTCCTTTGACGACACGGACGCTTAGCCCCTGTTCGACCGCGCGGTCAGCATCGGCGAGACTTCGACGCCAGCGTCCGGGCAGTGTACAGCCGATGCTCGCGTGGGTCTTGGATAAGAATTCAATCAGCTCGAATGTCGGATCGGCGGCATCCGGCGCGTGAGAGTCAAAATGCAGAGGGATCGAAAGGCGCGAGGCTTCAGTGGCGATAGCGCCTGCAAGCACACGGGAATAGCCTAATGGCGGCGCCTTTACTGACAAGTAGGTATCTGATCCGATCGCGGGAAGAGCTGCAATGGCGGCCAAACACTCGTTGGCAATCGACTGGGGTGTATCTGTCTTATTGTTCCAGTAGCAGATCGCGGTCGCCATGTTCTTGCTTGCCGATTTGCGGCAAATGGCGAGTGTTTCATCCAGTGACAGATCGGCGGCAAACGCCGGCGCTAGCGTCCGAGCCAGAAAGACCAAGCCCTTACGTGCATATTTGAGTTTCATGACGTAACGAAAGCCTTGCGTAACCTGCGCTGCACTTTTGCCAAGGACGATTGCGCCGCGTCCGAGGCAAGCACAGCCATTCCGGAAATTGAGGCCGGATAGGCTTTGAGTGATATGCAATCCCTCGAATGTTCGGTCCAAAGCCTTGTCCAAGGCTCGACATGTCCGAGGAACTCGACTGATGTCAGGCCGCGGTCGGCGGCGTATCGCAGCGCTTCGAGCATCAACAGTTGGCCTGGACTGCAACGCTTGAATGTCTCGTCATAGCCGATTTTGAGCAGCCAAAGCGCTCTGCCGAATTCCACAGCAATTTGCATCGCGGCGGTCTTTCCACCAATGCGCATGAACAAGATGCGAAAGATGCCCTGCGCCGCTGCGGCGGCTGCATAGGTTTTGAAAAAAGCGGCACGCCTGGGATCGAGTGCAAGAGCGGTTCGCTCTTTCCCTTTCCAACTCTTCAATTCCACGTCCAGAGCCTCATCGACCAGTTGCTCGACAGCGTCAGGCGGAACGTCGTGGATTTCGAATTCCAGTGTGCCCATTTTGTCGGCAATCCGCCGGAGACGCCGGAGGTCCGAGCGCCGCCCGGCGTTCAAATGGCTTTCGGGAGACGACCAACTCGAATCGATCGGCAGAGTCGGCGCCCCGCTCGAGGGGCGGCAGACCACGACACCTCGCCCGCGATAGGCGTTCTTAAACGCTTCGATCGTTGCGGAAGCCGAGGGAACGCGCTGCAGCCAAACTGGTAGCCCTGTAGCGAACACCTGTAAGGCCAAGTCGTCGAGTGACTCCGGGTCGGAATAGAGCACGTCCATCGGTTCGAAAAGCTCGTCTGATCCTGGTAGGATTAGTCGAGGCAATCCGCGGCTTCGCAAAATGAGTGGGGCCAGAGCCGCGGCGATACTGCGGTCGCCGCTGTGGACGATGAAAAGCCGGTCACGGCTATTCAGCGTCTCGAGGCAAGCCTTAGACCAAATATACTGCTGAATCGGGCTCGATGCCGCGCCTGCGATACGGTTCCACAACTCCGCGACGCGCTCGATCGCAGCATTTTCGTCAACCATCAGCGCTGACATGCGTCAAAGGTCCAAATCATGCGACACGCCTAAAAACAATTTCTGTCTAAAATACTCCGGATATTTTCGATTGACGCCTTCAAACATATCCGGGCAAGGCGATTGCAGAGTTATGATTAATTTCACTCGCGTGCCAGCTTCGACGCAATGGCCGCGCATCGAAATTTAGCCGGCGACACGGCAGACGGGGCATGCTCGGTAGTTGGGCAACCTGGGCATATTGTTCTTGGGAGTTAGGCAATCATTCTGTTGGTTTGGAGCGCCACTCTCGTTGTTAAGGAATTTTTAAGTATGTCCTTGCCTCACCCCGCGCGAAGGTCGAAGCCAGACCGAGGAAATTTGAGCGTATTTTGTTTGAAAATCACAGTCTGATACGGCAGCGCGCGATGAAAAAAATGAAAAGACCGGCATTGGGGATCGAGAAGGTTCGTGGCCTCGGCCGATTAGGAGGTAATTGGTGGTTTAGCGGACTCGCATTTGCACTCGAGTTGGTTGTCGCGGCAGCCATTGGTGCAGCGATCGCATTTATGCTCAGAGAAATGCCGTTTCCGGCCGCTGTGTGTGCGGGCATCGCAGGGCTGGCGTTTTACAAATTGCAGACGACGTCTCCCAGTACATTTCTTGCAAAGTCATTAGCTCTATCCCTTTTCACTGCTGCCGTCGTCAGCTTGCAAGCGTCTCATCCGTCGGCGTTGGAATTCTATGCGGCTGCCGCGATGATGCTGTGCGCGGGCGCATGCTTCCTTGCAGTCTCATACATGGAGGAGAGCCGTCGGTCTCGGTTGGAGAAATTCGCGGCACTTCAGATGCTCGACAGCCGCAACCGCCGTTCCATTAACAAGAACCAACAGGTGGTTCTGGGCCGAGCGCTGCTGGCGCAGAGCCAAAGATACAAGCGCGCCTTGAGCATTCTTTATCTTCGATGGCCGCCATCGGGACGCGCCGCAACTGCCTTGGACGGGCGCGATGCGAAAATCGTCCGTGGTATCGAACGTCATCTCCAGCGGTTCGAGATTTCCTCGCTGGTGCAAAGCAATATTCGACGCTCCGATGTCTGCATAGCGGGCTCCGATGGCAACGTCCTCATCGTCGTCTGCCCTGATACACCAGCGTCTGGTGCCGGGACGCTGGCTCGGCGCTTGGCATCACGTGTTGTCAACGAGACAGGCGATCTTCTTTCCTTCACCACATCCAGCTACCCCGAAGATGGCTATTCGTTTGAGGAGCTGGTCAGCGCCGCCGCCAATCGTAGTGACAGCGAGATCGCTTCGATCATTTTAAACGGCAGCCGGCCGGCACCAGAGCCGAAGCAAGCGGCGAACAGTGGTAGCGCCGGCCTGCCCGTCGATCCAGCGCCTACACTCACCGGAGTGGGCGCTGACTTCGAGAGACGTGAGACGGGGGCGCTGCCTTCACCTGTGTTGGAGGCGGAGCGCCAGAGAGTCCGCGAGCGCAAGGCCAGTGTCGGGGACCTGACTTCATGAATGGGCTGAACGAGGTGTGGCCAGCGGATATCGGGGAACGCGGCTTTGACGGCGTTGATGTTGCCCAATTGCGTTTGCCCAAGTTTGGCTGGTCCGCTGGCGAGGTCATTTGCGTCAAGTCGATTGTCGAACGGATTGTCGTCCTTTTGACGATGCCGATCTGGGGAACGGTGATCGGCGTGCTCTGGCTATTGACCAAATGCACAGATCCCCAAGAGTCCTGGATTTTTTTATCCATGGCGATCGGGCTTAAATGGCGTGCGATTTAGACTGTTCAAAGTGCGCACAATGGTACCCAACGCGGAGACGATGCAGGCTTCACTTGCGGCATTCAACTTGTCCACCGGGCCCGATTTCAAAATGAAAGCGGACCCCAGGGTGACGCGGCTTGGCCGATTTCTACGCCGGGGTCACCTCGATGAGTTGCCTCAGCTTCTGCAGGTTCTCTGTGGCGATATGAGTTTCGTCGGGTCGCGCCCCTATTCCTTCCCCACCGAGGCCTATCAGGCCTGGTGGTGGCCACGGCTACTGTGCAAGCCCGGCTTGACAGGCCTCTCCCAAATCGGGCGTTCCGAGACTTATGACTTCGAACAGCGTGTTCGATACGACATCAGCTATCTCAGATCGTGTTCATTTACGCTCGACTGCTACATCCTCTGGCGGACGCTCGTTGTCGCCGTACGCGGCAAGGGAATGTGAGGGATTCCCGGATGCGGTCGAAATTCTCACAGCAACACCGCGCCGTCGCAAAGTTGGGTGCCCTTGCGTCCACCGTTCCGTTGCAGCTGCGTTCTTCACCATCGGCTGCGGCGCCGCTGTCCATCTATGCATTCTCGATAGCTGCTATTCTTTCGGCTTTTTCGCCGCTTTACGGCGCGTCCGCGGCACTCTTGATCGCCGCTTGCGTCGCAATTCCGCATTTGGCCCACCGACCCGAGTACTTAATTTACGTAGCGGCCGGTTTGACGATAACCAATTTGTCGGATGTTCTCATCCAGCGCTTTGAATTTCCGTCAATCGCGAAACTGGCGGTGGCCGCCACGGCGATCGCGTTCGTTATCTCGTTGCGGGCCGGAATAGCGAGGCCGATATTCCCGCGCACAGCGGTGCAGCTACTCGCCCTGTACGCGGCGTCAGCCGGACTGGCGATCTTCAGCGCCTATGATCAATTTGTGGCGCTAGCGGGCTTTGGTGCTCTGCTACAGGAATTGGTCATCGTCTTGCTGTTTTTACTGATCGTGCAAGACCCCGACGTTTTGCGGGGAACCGGCCGCGCGATCGCCGGGGCGTTATCACTTGTGGCGGGTCTCGGTATCTTGCGGATGATGGCACCTGAGCAAGTGCCCGATTTCTTCGGGCTTGCCAACATCGAGATAGCGACGATTGTCGGAGACTATGACTCGGGCCGCCTGACCGGTCCGTTCGCCGACCCAAACAGCTACGCCCGCATTCTGCTGATCGCGTTTCCCTTTGCGTGTCTGGAACTAGTCGAGAGCAAGTCGGTTGCCGGGCGTGCCGTCGCGCTGATCTCAACCGCCTTGATTGTGGGCGCGACCGTACTGACGTCCTCGCGAGGGGCCCTTGTCGCGCTTTTGGCTGTGTCCGGCATCATGCTTTGGCAGTATCGCGACAAGGCATGGTACCTTGCTGCGTTTGTCGTTCCTTGCCTTTTGCTCGCTGTCGCCGCCGGGCCGGAACAACACCTGCAGCGTGTCTATACGATCTTCGGGTCATTGCCGGGCGAAGTGAAGGGGACATCAGAAAAGGACGAATCCATCCAAAACCGAAAAGAAGAAATGGGTGCGGCGGTCCTTATGTTTCGCGATCATCCGCTGTTGGGCGTGGGATATCGCAACTATCCAGAGATGTTTCAAAAATACACGCTGGAGAACCATTATTCCTTGCGGCACGAGGACCGTTTGCCGCACAGCCGCTATCTCGAGATTGCCTCAGAGCAGGGCCTCGTCGGTCTTGTGGTCTTCTCTGCGATTTGCGGATGGGGACTTCTCACCAGCTTTCGGTCTCGACAAGCGTTAGGCACGCAGGGTCGAGTTGCAGGCGCTATTGGCCTCGCACTCTTGGGCTATCTGATCGCGTCCATTTTCCTGCACGAAGACTATTCTCGCATCTTCTGGCTGTTGATGAGCATGGTCCTCGCACTGCCACAGTGCGTCGAGAGCTGGCGCAATGGGCGGTACGGACTTTCGACAGAAGGTTCAACGCCAAAAAGTTTCGCTCGGGCCGGATTGCCCAGCACAGGAGGCTGTTAATGTCGACGATAGCATCGCTGCACAAATATTTTGCGACATTTGGGCGAACTTCGTACGCAAAGGGCGAGTTCCGTCGGCACACGCGTTGCTGCTACGCAAGACCATAGTGCCGGCGTGTGGAAAGCTTCCGCCCGGGCGGTATCGGACTTACCCGAACGACTGGGGTTGAAGCGCGGGTCGCTCGAATATCTCATTCTGACGCGGTTGCCTTTTCTGGCGATGCTGGCGGCACTGATCGGCAACATCGTCCTTTCCGCGCCATATACGGCACGGGCAAAACTACTCATACCGTTTGGGCGCGAGTACACCTACCGCCCGATTGTTGGCGAGGGAATAAATTTGGCGCCATGGCGACAGGAGGTGGCGATCAATACCGAAATGGAAATTTTGAACGGAATTACGCTCAAGACCGAGGTCGTCAAGGCTGTTGGTCCTGAGCGGCTGCTCGGCGAGTCCGTGCAGGCTGGTGCGCCGGGGCAGTTCCAAATTTTCAAGAGCAACGTCAAAAAGATTCTCTATCACGCCGGCCTCGGCAGTCTGCCGAAATCTCCGATCGAGAAAGGGCTCGAGGTTATCAACCGGGGTCTCGAAGTTACGACGGTGAAGGACTCCAACATCGTCCACGTTGCTTTTACGCATTCAGAACGCGAACTCGCCATGCGCGTTCTCGGAGCGCATCTCGAGAGCTATATTGCATTGCGTTCGCAATATTTCGAGCCGCCTGACTTACCAGTTCTCACCAACGTCCTGGACTTCTCAGCAGAAGGAGCTGAAAAGCGCTGAGCGCGACCTGGAAGACTACAAAGCGAAGAACAAGATCACTGTGATCGATGCGCAGTTGAAGAATGCGTTCGAGCAGGAGATGAATATCAGGAAGCAATATACCGAGACGGAGGTGGCACTCACGCAGGCCAAAGGCAAACAGCACACGGCCGGCCCGCTCGAGGAGCTGTCGAGCGAGGTCATGGCAGAACTCAAGGCCTCGATTGGTGGACTCGAGTCGGCCAAAAGCGAACTCGCCAAAAAAGCCAAAGAGGCGCTGGCGCAAATCACGGCACTCGAGGCACACAAGGCGAGCATCAATCAGCTCGAGGACGAAATCAAAATCAGACGCGAGCGGTTGCTTCGCATTCGGGACAAGGTTGAGGAAGTCCACTTCGAGCGGTCACTTTCCGATGCTCGCTGGTCGAACGTGCGCATTATCGAGCCGCCGTTTTCGCCCGAACAGCCGGCGACACTGGGGCCAATGGTCAAGATCGGTCTTGCGGGAGTTGTCGGACTGCTCGCGGCGCTTGGCCTCAGCCTTGGACTTGTCTTGGCCAATGGCCGAACGCCGAGACAAGCTGCGGTCGAGCCTGATCCAGAGGACACGTTGAATTCCGAGGACACCGTAAAGCCAATCGCCCCTTCCAACCAAGCCATGGCAACGCGCAAACGCGGAGCAGCCGGCTAGCGTTAGCCATAGCGATCTACAAATCTTTCAGTCTCGTGACGCCCATCACTTTGGCCGCGAACCGCGGAATGTCATCCTTGAGACCAATGCCGATACGTCTGATGGCGAACGGGCGCCGTCTGATTTCTCTGGCGAATGCTATGCCGCCTTCGGCGCGAAATCCGAGCTGGAGTCCTTGCCTTGCGACCATGGCCTCATGGTCTTCAGCAAATAGTCCGTTGGGGTAGGCGAAGCACTTTACAGCCGCTCCAAGCTGGCGTTTGATCGCTTCGCAGGATACGGCAATCTCTCGCTCGGAGCGCTCAGGCGAGATCCTGCTCAGAATGGGGTGCGTCGCCGTGTGGGCGCCAATCGCAAAGCCGCTCGCCGCCAGCTTATGTACCTCTGCCCAGTCCAGGCGGACATGGCGCGGAGCGGGTCGCGCAGGCGCGACGTCCAACACCTTCGAGAGAGCGAATATCTGCCGTCTGAATTGGCAATGATCTAGCCGTTTACCTGCCGCAATCCATTCCGCGGCTATGAAAGCGCGCTCTCGTGCCGAGTGCCAGGCTCTGTTGCCCAATAGCGGCAAACATGCATTCCTAACGGCAGTGGTCTTGAACGCTTCAGCAATCCAATCCCAGGAGAAACAAAGCGTGCCATCCGCAAACCCAGTTGTCAGGAACAATACCGCCGGCATGTTTCGCATCTGCAATTCCGGAGCGGCCGCGGTCAAATTATCTCGATAACCGTCGTCGAACGTTATCAAGACCGCGTTTGGGGGAAGTTCGGCGTCGCCGCGTTGGCAGGCAGCGATTGTATCGAGCCCGACGACATTGCAGTTTGCCCGCAGATAATCGAGTTGCCGGGAAAATTCGCCCCGCGTCGCGCTCACGACGTCTGCAAAGCCATAGAAGTCCGGTTCTGACGGATCAGCAATGCGATGGTAGACCAAGACGGAGACGTTCGCCGGAAGGCACCGTTGAATGCGCGCCGGAATGTTGAGTTTGGCGGCCGTACGCAATGTTCGTTGCGCGGCGTTCCGCAGCAAAGTGCGAACGGTCCTATCATAGTTGTGCTTTTCCGCCGGGCGTTGATCGTCCAATTCTACGGCACTCAAGGTGCGTCCTCCACGGGCGGAGACTGCTGGTCAATTCTTGGACCTGGAACTTTTGCCGTCGAGCGAACAGCGCTTATCCTGCCGCTGATGAGGCGCGCCGCCTCGGTCCATGTAAATTCTGTTTGCGATAGATGCCGAGCGCGCTCGCCCATGCGCACGGCGGCCGCTTCATCGTTGCAAAGCGCGTCGATGGCGCCGGCGAGCGCTGCGATGTCGGCTTGCGGCACGAGCAAGCCGGTCTCTCCGTGGATTACGTCTTCCGAAAGGCCGCCGACGTCCGTCGCTATCACGGGTTTGCCGAAGCCGTACGCCAAATGCAGCACACCACTTTGAGTAGCGGATCGGTAAGGCAAGGCGACAACCCGTGCGAGTTCAAAATACTCGGCAACGTCTTCGAGGGGAATATAGTTGAAATTCAATATCACACGCTCTTTGAGGCCGAGATCGCTGATCCGATCGGCAAGTTCGCCGAGTTCGGCAAATTTATGCGGCCGGCCAGCAACAAGCAATCTCGCACGATACCGGCTCTTGCAACGCGCGAAGGCTTCGACCAGCTCGTCGAGACCCTTGTATGGCCGTATGCTGCCGAAAAACAGCACAACGGCTTCATGTTCTTCAAGCCCTAATTTCTGCCTCAGTCGCGAGGCGTTTGATGGCGCGTGTGAAAAGACGCTCTGGCTGCCGTGCGGAACTTTCAACGTTTTTTCTCGCGGAAAATCGAAATCGGCGTGGAATGCCGAACGGGCTGCTTCGGAGAGAAAGAAGACCGCATCAAATTGCCGGGCCATGAGTTGCCTCAACGGTCCTGCGTGCCGATGAATGCCTCCTCCTCTCTGGTCGCGCTCTGGCCCGGTAAGCTCGTGACAGATCTGGGCGACGGTGACACCTCTCAGCGACAGGGCCAACGGCGCGAACAAAAGGTGCGGGTAAAGCATCTCGCTGAACAAAACAACGTCGGGTGGGTCGCGGACAAGGCGCCAGATAACCCGCATCCACTCGACTGTAAGCTTCACGCCACGCCAAGAGCGACGCACCAACCTTGTGATGCGCGAAATGACACCGAAGCCTGCAGTGCTTGCTCCAGTACGCCGCCAGAGTCGCATGGAGGCTTCGACCGCGAACGTATGGGGAAAATGCAAGAGTTCGTAATCGCCGGCGGTAATCAGCCGAACATGGTGACCCTCTGCCGCCAACGCTTGGCACATTTCGTAGGCAAAATGTGCGAGGCCTCCTTGGCCGTCCGGCTCAATCATGACTATTTTCACAGCGAGCCTTCCAGATTAGCGCGGTTGAAAAGGGATCGCCAATGACGCAATCGCACCACTACCCGACGACAGGTGCGCCTTACGGTCCGATGCAATCAATCTGTGCATTTTATCGGGCGAACTCCAGGCAAATCCCAAATAGCTGTTCTCGGCGTCAACTGAACGCATTGGTGACGGTTCGGGAGCCACCCGATAGGGCGTGCTCACCGATAACTTCGCGGTATAGCGCGAGCGTTCGTTCGGCCTGGCGTTCAATCGAGAATTCGCGCTCTGCCCGTGTCCGGGCGTTACGGCCCAGCGTCTGTAGCAGTTCTTCATCGGCGAATAGGCGGAGGATTGCCGACGCCAGTGATTGTACATCGCGAGGCGGGACCAGACATCCCGTGACACCATCGTCGACGATTTCCGGAACGCCCCCGACGCGGCTTGCAACCACGGGCCGACCGGCGGTAGCCGCCTCCAGCAGCACCATCGGCAGCGCCTCGCTCTCCGACGGGAGTACGACAATATCACATGCCGTCATCAGCCGGCCGACGTCGGTCCTTTCGCCGAGAAAGTACACCGACGCACCGAGTGGGACGGCCTCGTCTTCCAGCTGACGCCGCATTGGTCCCTCTCCGGCGAGCATGAGCTTTGCGCCGGGGTAGCGTTGGCATATCAGCCGCATGGCGTTCAACATTGCGACATGACCTTTGCCAGGACGAAGGACAGCGGCCATTAGGATGACTTTCGCGTCCTGTTGCCAGCCCAGTTCAGTTCTCGCCGACGCTTTGTTGTGTGCTGCCGCCGGAGTTGCGACTGCGCCATTGTGAATGACGGCAGTTCGGCTGAGTGGAATGGTGCATTGTGCCGTGAAGCTTGGCTCCAGGGCCTTGGCAACCAGGATGGCACGATCGAAGGCGAGAGCGGCGGCGCTGTTGAGTATCTTCTGACGCGTCCGGTCCCATGTGGTCCGGACCGGGTCTCGGAGCGTGTGGCGGGACACGAGGGTGGGAACGGCGAGCACGCGACGGGCGATAAGAGCAAGGAAAGTGGCGTAGGAATCTTGCACATGGACGCAGTCGAAGCGCTCGCGGCGCAGCAGGGATGCGAATTTCGGCCAGGCGCGGATGTCATAGATGCGGGCGGCGTCGAGATCGTGGCGCGCGATGCCGTCAAGCGCCGGTGCATGCGCGAGTGGCCCATCATAGCGGCTCGTCAGCGTCGCCAGGTGAGGCTCATGACCCATTTGCTTGACTGCACGCATGAGGTCGAGCGTATTGCGCTCGGCGCCGCCCATAAAAAGCCCGTCCAGAACGTATAGTATCTTCATCGGGGCCAATTGCAGAATTGCTGTCTGTTTGCCGCAACGGCAAAGCTCAGTTGACTATACCGGCCCGGCAACGTGATCCCTGTTTTCCGCTATTCAAGGTTAACAACAAATGTGGTCCGAAGTCTGGGCCACTTGTCGGATCAACAGTGACTTTGCTCCAGTGAAATTTCACTCTGACGCGCTAGTCCTCCCAATTGCGATTGACCACTTGCGGCCTGAATGTTGCCGCGGCCTATTTAACGATAATTGCGATCTCGATACCGCAGTAAATCGACTGCCTCTATCATGAGTCTGGAGTTGGACGGCGACGCAATTTTGCGCACTGGGCGGCTGGCCGGGCGTGCCGCACGGCACGGCTGCTAGTTTTCTCGAGAGCACGCACGGTACGCTTAACTTTTCAGGACTCGAGATGCTCGTTCCCGCTGAAAGCACCAGTAAATCACAGCCGACATACGGCGCCGGCGAGACCGCGCCTTCGGAGCTTTCCGGAAGCCGCAGGTCGCTCGGGCTCTCAATCTTTGTCGTCGCGCCCTATCTCGGTGCGATCATACTGTCGCTGGTGTCTTTTCATACGACCTATTACGGCATGAGATCGTTCTACGGACTGGGTGACACTGGCGCGAAGGAAAGCGCCATAGCCGATCCGGTCGCCAATTTCGTCTCGCAATACCTGCACACCGATATCGAGAATATTTTCGCAATCTGCTTTGCTGCCGTAGTTCAGGGCGGCATTTTGTGTGCTTCCGCGTATCTGTCCCGGTTGATGTTGAACTCGCACGCTTCCGAGGTCGAACGGAACGTCGACGCCCGCTCGCGATGGGCACGCCGTTTCGTCGCCGCCAGCCTGCTGCTTTTGCTGCCGATCTCTATCGGATTTTCGTATGGCGCCCGGCTCGAGTGGCTTATCGGACCGGAACAAAAAAGCATCATCCAGACCAGCGGTGCACACGGCGACGCCGAGCAAATACTAAACGCGCTCAAAGGTATGTTGATCGATGAAAATCGCCGCCAGGTCGATGCCGTTGCCGATTTGCCCGAGTTCAAGGCTTGGACCGCGAGTATGGAAAGCCTCACGAAAGCGACGGCGCGCGCACCAGAGGCCATTCGCTCTTATTTGAAAAGCGTCGAGACGACGGAAGTCGAAAAGCGCGCCACGGATCGCCGGCTTCAGGCTGCCGCCGAGCGACAGGTCGTCGACTTCGAGCGCGATGCCGAACTCATTCGCAGCCGCATTGCGCAAATCGACAATGACATAAAGAAGGCCGAAGAACAGGCATCCGTTGCGGCCAACCCACTTGCCGAGTTCGACGCAAAAATTGCCGAAAACGAAGCGGGCATGAAAAAGGAGCAGGAAGGCACGGGATCCTGCGGTGTTGCTGGTGAGGGCCGTTGCTTTGCGGCTTACAAGGCGCAGCGGGACAAGGCCGAGCGAGACAAGGCGGCTGCAATCCAAAGGAATGAAGCGGCGGTCCAAGCAGCAGCCGATCAAATCTCCGCGCTCAAAAAAGAGAAAATCGAAAAACAGACCCTGTTGGCAGACTTGGTCGAAAAGGCCAAGCTCGCGGGTTCCGGCGCGTCAGCCGAATTCGAGTGCGGCCGCGCTCGACCTTGCCGAAGAGTTGCCGAAGAAAATCGCGGAGTTGCAGCCTGTTGTCGGCCGCAATGGCGCAGAACTCAGAAACGCGCTCGACGCGGTGCCGGGCGGCCTTTCGCTTGAAAAGTATCTGCGCGTAACACAGGCATGTCGCAGCCTGCTGCCGATCACGCTATTGGATGATCTCAAGGAACCGCTGAAGGGAACGACTTGTGATCCTCCGCCGCTTGCAGCGGCAGTCTATGCCATCGCCAAGTTCGAGGAGCAGCGGGCGCAATTTGAGGGTGTTTGCCGCGCCATACCGCCTCCCAGCGGCGTTGCCGGCACGGAAGCCTACGTTGGGCAGATCGTCGGCTCGATCAACAATTGCTTCGATCTTTCTGGGCTCGGGTCGATTGAATTCCACAGACCTCGCATGAACGATCTGTCTCGGCAGCTGGCCACGACGATCGCCAACCGGAGTGCGGGTGTCGACTATCTCACGTTCACGACTGGCGAGCTTCGCGATGGCAAGCGTGTGGCGTTCCTCGCGCTGTTTCTGGCATTCGCGGTCGATGGGCTGGTCTTCCTGTTCACGACATTGGGAGAGCTGCCGAGAATGCGTGCCGCCGGTGCCGCGCCGCTTCCACTTTCAACGCACGAGCGGCAGAACATGTTCGCCGATCTGCAGGTTACCAACGATATTCTCGATGCTTCCGAGCCGAGCCGGTTCCGGTACGTACGCAATATCATGGGCTGTATCGACGTGACTGATCGGGCTGGCCAAGTCCGGATCGATCTTACCAAGCTCGACAGCGAAACCGATCGCCAGGAGCTATGGCGACGGCTGTTTCCATTCTGTGCCTCCAACTTGGCGTGGAAAGACCCGCACGACAACATTCTGCACATGTCTGACCGTGCGATGAGCATTCTGGCGCACGAGTTGAGGCGGCTTTGCGGACGCGATGCCGACCTCGCGCCCGTAGCGGCCAAAATCGCTTCAATCGACCAGACTGCGCGCACGGACTTGGATGCCTTCGCGCGGTCACGCCGCCTTGGCGAGAACGTCGTTGCGGTCGCAACCCAGCAGGGTTCGGCGCCATGAACCCCAGGCGCGGTCCTCGCTTGAATTGCCGCATCTGCCATCACAGACTAAGACGATTGGAAAATCACTTGGAACGTTTGAATTGCAATCAAAGGAAGTTGCTCCGTCCGTCGGCTTCCAAATTGGCGCTCGTAGCGCTTTGCATGATCTTGGCGATGGCCGCGCCGCCGCGTGCGCTGGCCGAGCAAGACGCAGCGACGGCTCCGGAAACGGCAGTCAGCGATTGTCCCGATAATACCAAGTGTGACGAGACCGCTGTGGGGGAACAGGCAGCAGCCCCCGGCGACTCGCCTGAACCAGCGGTCGCGCCGGAGGCTGTGCAAACCGATCCCGTGCAAACGGACCCGCGGCTGCGCTACGAGGTGACCAGCGGCGATACGTTGGATATCAAGTTCTATAAGCACGTCGACATCTCCGGCCCATATGTCGTTCGAACTCGACGGAACAATATCGGTGCCACTCATTGGACCGACGCAAGTCGCAAAAAAAGACGCACTCGAAATCGAAGTGATCCTTGCGAAACGCTTCAATCAGGTAACCGGCCGCAAAACATATGTCGGAGTCGAAGTCTCCAAGTATCGTCCGTTCTTCATCACGGGCTTCGTCGAAAAGCCTGGTTCCTACGGCTGGCAGCCCGGACTCACCGTCCTTCAGGCTGTCATTCTCGCCGGCGGATTCCCCAAGGCCGACCCCGGCTCGCCGATCGCCAGCGACCAGGAAGCCGGGCACATGACCACCACGCTCGACAAACTCGGCCGGGCGCTCGTGCGGCGCGAGCGACTCAATGCGGAGCGTGACGGCAGAACGGAAATTACGGCCCCCGAAGGGTTAAAGTCCGTCGCTCGCGAGGCCGAAATTCGCGAATTCGTGACCTCCGAGCAGCGCGTATTGGCGCAACGCATGACGGGGATAGACAGAAACAAGCTAGACTTCGCGCGGACCATTCAGCTTGCCACCGAGGAATTGACGGCGCTCGGCGAGAAGAAAAATACGATTCAGAAGCGCATCGAGCTGTCGCGGGTCACGCTCGAAAATCTGCAGGCTCTCGCCAAGAAAGGCTACAGTTCCCTCCACCGCCTGGCCGAGGCGGAAAACACCATTCAATCGTTTGAAGGTGAAGACCGGGAAATCGAGATACTCAGGGCGCAAGCCAAGCAGCGCCTCAGTGAAGCGGAACGAAATCAGCGCAACGCCGAAGCCGAGAGAAAAAATGAGATCGAGAAGGAAACGGCGCTACTCGATCAGGAGATTGCAGGCTACAAGACCGCTATTTCGACTTCCAACGTGGTCCTCAACCGCATGAGTGCACAGGCGGGGTCTCAGATCGACGGCGGAGCGTTTGATCTGAAAGTCAACTACCAGATCGTGCGCATGAACAGTGACACGCCCGAAATACTCGACGTGGACGAATATGCGCCGATGCGGCCGGGTGACGTCGTCAAGGTCAACCGCACACTCTTGATGCGTACCAGCATTCGCGTCCCGTAGGTTCAGTCCACGATATTCGACATTTCGGAAATTCCAGGTGCACGAAGTTCGAGACGCGCGAAATTACGAAGCGGCTGTGAGCCTTACGCCCAGCGGGCCGGCGCCAGATTCTCATCGTGGATCTGTCGAAGTATTTTGGCGGCGGTGATGTGCGCGTGTCTCAGCTTGCAGCGGCGCTGCCAGGAGCCATCGTTGCCGTATTGGCAGGATCGGAGACCCACAATCGACTTGCGAAGGAAGGCATCAGGGTCTGGCCACTTCACCGCAGACGAAAAGATCCAAGACTTTTCCTAGATCTCGTCGGCTGCATCCGCAAAATAAGGCCGGGCGTTGTCGACGCCCACAATGCCCAGTCCATTCTATGGGGCTTGCCGGCGGGCCGGATCATGGGTGTGCCAGTGCGAATCTCGACGTTTCACAGCGTTCTAGAGATATCCGAACGGCAACGGCGGTTCGGCCGTCGGCTCTACAGAACGCTGCAGCTCTTTGCCGATTATCTAAGTACGGCAGTCGTGGCGGTAACCGAACCCGTTGCCGACCACTTGCGGCGGAGCGGAATCTCTGCCGACAAAATAAACGTCATTCACAACGGCATCGACGTCACAATGCGCACGGCGGCCAACACGTCTGCGGCTCCCGCGTACCGCATCGCTATTGTGGGTCGCCTCGTTCCCGTAAAAGCCCACAGCATCGCGCTTGAAGCACTGGCAATGCTCTCCATCTCATGTCCGAGCGCAGAGTATTTGATCATCGGCGAAGGTCCGGAACGAGCAAAATTGCAGCGGCAAGCCGCCGTGCTGGGACTTTCGGCACGCGTACAATTTGTCGGCTTCCGCGACGACGTGCAGAGCGTACTGAGAAGCTGCGATCTCATCTGCATGCCGTCGCTGAGTGAAGGGCTGCCGTTCGCGGCGCTGGAGGCTGCCACGCTCGGGCTACCAATGGTTGCTTCAAACGTTGGCGGGTTGACCCAGCATTTTGTGGACTATAAGACGGCCCGTCTTGTCGAGCCAGGGTCTGCACGGCTGCTTGCCGAGGCCCTCCTGTGGTCATTCAACAATCGCGCCGAGTCAGCTGCCATCGGCTTGCGCGCCCGCCAATTCGTCGCCGATCACTTCAGCCTCGATCGCATGCTGTCATCGACGCTCGCGGTCTACGGCGGTAAGAAATAGCTAACCGCATAGGCATCACGTCAGGCAATAGTTGTCTTGTGGAAGTTGCACGTCGAGCCATTGAGGGCGCAGTGTGGGTAGACAATATAGCTCTTGATAGTGGTGCGCGCGCCCTTTTGCCGGAAGGCATGCTCCTCGCCTGGCGGTTGATCCATTGATCGGCCAAGAAGACCGTCAGCGGCATGGATGACCGGCTTCATGGCATGCAAGAGTTTTTCGGCGCCCATGCGGGACACGAGATAGGCCGCAGAAGAACCCGCGTACGAGAAGTCGGTGTAGAGCTGAGCACTGATGTGTCCCCGCGGGGGCTCTTCTTCGAGAAAAGAGTTCAGAAAAACAACGTCATGATCTTCGGGGAGACTCGAGACGCGAAGAGCATCCAGATTCCGGGTATTGAACAATGCGTCATCCTCAAGCACGAGCGCATGTGCCAGTCGCTCTTCGACAATCCGTCTGTAGACGCGGCCGTGTGACAGGCTGCAGGCGATCTCAACCATGGTCAACGGTGCGCCGTGAATCCGCGAGGCTTCGACGGGATCGTAATCGCCTTTCGCCATAAGGTCTGCAACTTCGAGCGAAGCCGCCTCGGCCGCGTCGATGAACTCGAAGCGATCAAGACCCAAGGTGGAGGCCTGGCGCCGCATCAAACTGCGGCGGCGCTCGGAGCCGCGCAAGCTGATGCAGAATACGGGCAAGTCGCGAACTTCCGCATTGGTCAATCGCGATACGGGCCAGTAGTTCAATTCGCCGAGAAGCCTGTTGCGCACGAGATCGGGGCGACGAAGCGCCGTGCGAAACTTTTGGCCAATCGAGTTGGTCGTTGCGGACAAATACCTTTGCATTCATGTTCCCGGGGCGCTGACCTGAGCTGCTTTGCGACAGGCCTTATTCTGATTGTTGATGCGCGATCGCCGCAAGCGCTAGGCACAGCGTTGGTTAAAGTGGGTGATGAAGGATGAAGGCCCCGGGGGCAATTGCCGGGACAGCGGCACCGTCGGGACTAGAGGCCGGCCGGTCGGATGCTTCCCAGATTTCGGATCGTGACGGTCTCGGATCGTGACGGGCGATGCCAAGCAACAGGTGTAAACGCACCAAAGCGTGGATCGGTTCCAAAAAAAATCTCATGCTCAACGGAGCGATGGCGGTTAAATTGATCGCTTGCAGAGTGTAAAATCTTGCTTGCGGGTGGTCCACTTCAGGACGCCGTCAAGACCGTCAATAAGGCGACGCAAATTCCCGAGACTATCAACGCGCGCTGCGGCCCCATTTTGGCGCAGACGCGCATATTCGGGTGTGCCCGCAGGCGGGAGCGCAGAAATTCGGCTTCGCTATGTCGGGCCTGCACCGGCTCGCCCGTCTTTAAGGCGAATACCGAACGACAGCCGTTCCGGCCGTCATCAAAACGCTGGCTTTGATTACAAGCGCATATCGCATTCGAAAGGAGACCCGCAATGAAAGTCATGGTTCTGGTCAAGGCAACCAAGGCATCTGAAGCCGGCGAAATGCCGGACATCGACCTCCTGACCAAAATGGGAAAATTCAACGAGGAGCTGGTCAACGCCGGCGTTATGCTCGCGGGCGAGGGCCTGCACCCGACGTCCAAAAGTGTGCGCGTCCGGTTCTCGGGAAAAACACGTACGGTGATCGACGGGCCGTTTGCGGAAACAAAGGAGCTGGTCGCCGGTTATTGGCTCTGGCAGGTGAAATCGCTCGACGAGGCGATCGCATGGGTCAAGCGCTGTCCGAACCCGCATTATGAAGACTGTGAACTCGAAGTTCGCCCGGTGTTCGAAGCTGCCGATTTCGGCGAAGCCTTCACCGACGAACTCAGGGAGCAAGAAGAGCGGATACGGGAGAAGGCGGCAGCCGCACGCTGAGTAGCGCGTTAGCCACTGCGAGAAAAGCCCGGGACGGAAAGGCCGAACGCGATGCAATATGCCATCCTTTGCTATCACGATGAAAAGGTCACCTGCGCCTGGAGCAAGGAACACGATGACGCGGTCATGGCGAAGCTCGGCGTCGTTCACGAGCGGTTGGCACGGGAAGGAAAGCTCGGACCAATCGCGCGCCTGCTTCCGACGACCGCCGCGACGACCTTGCGCAAGGACCGGGAGCCGCCGTTGGTCATCGACGGGCCCTTCGCCGAGACCAAGGAACAGTTTCTCGGCTTCTACGTCGTGGATTGCGCATCTCTAGATGAAGTGCTCGACATCGCCCGCGATCTTGGCCGGGCCAATCCGGGAGGTGCCTACGAGATCCGCCCCATCGGCTATTTCCTGCCAGGGATGATTGCAACGTGACCGATCGCGACTGGATCAGTGCGGTATTGACTTCGGCCCGCCCCAAGGCCGTTGCCGCGCTGCTGCGCAATTTCCGCGATCTCGACAAAGCGGAAGAGGCCTTCCAGGAAGCATGCCTGCGGGCGCTCAAGACCTGGCCCGTCAACGGCCCGCCGCGCGATGCGGCATCGTGGCTGATCATGGTCGGGAAGAACGCCGCCATCGATGCCGTGCGCCGGGATAGCCGTCATCAGGCCCTGCCGCCCGAGGAGCTGATCTCTGATCTATCCGATAACGAGCAGCGCACGATCGCGGAAATCGACGCCGCCGAGTATCGAGACGATATTTTGCGTTTGCTGTTCGTGTGTTGCCATCCAGACCTCCCCGATACGCAGCAGATCGCGCTGGCGCTGCGTGTCGTGTCGGGGCTGTCGGTAAAGCAAATCGCGCGAGCCTTTCTGGTCGGCGAATCGGCAATGGAACAGCGCATCACACGCGCCAAGGCGCGGATAGGTGCCGGCGCGATCCCCTTCGATGCACCGGGGGCCGTTGAACGCAGCGAGCGGCTCGCCGCAGTCGCCGCCATGATCTATCTCGTCTTCAACGAGGGCTACACCTCGAATGCCGGCGAGCAGGACGCCCGCGTTCCCCTTTGCGATGAAGCGATACGGCTCGCCCGGCTGCTGCTCACACTGTTTCCCGCCGAACCGGAGGTCATGGGGCTATTGGCGCTTCTGCTGCTGCAGCACTCGCGCACTGCGGCACGCTTCGATGGCGACGGCTTTCCGGTACTTCTCGACGAACAGGATCGCCGGCTCTGGAACGGCAAGGAGATCGTCGAGGGTTTCGCGCTCATCGACAAGGCCGTGCGCCATCGCCAACCCGGCCCGTACCAGCTGCAAGCTGCGATCGCGGCAAACCATGCCCGAGCCGCTCGGCCCGAGGATACAAATTGGGCGGCCATCGAGCTGCTGTACGGCACACTCGAACGGATGCAGCCCTCGCCGGTCATCACACTGAACAGAGCTATTGCCGTTGCCAAGGTGCGGGGACCGGCGGAAGCGCTCGCGATGATCGATCCGCTGCGCCAGAAACTCGACAATTACTTCTATTTTCACGGCGCGCGGGGAATGCTTCTCGAGCAGCTCGGGCAGGGCTGCGACGCGAGAATTGCCTTTAACCGGGCCATAGCGCTTGCAGCAACACCGTCGGAAGCCGCGCACATCCGCCGGCAACTCGACCGGCTCTCGCAACGAGGTGCCGACCTCACCGGGGAGACGCGGCCACATCGCTGAGGCTGAGTGGAGAAAAGCCTCAATTCGGCTGTCGGCCGCGCAACCGCCAGGACGTCCTTGGGAGACAGACAGGAAATCGTTGAGCAAGGGAGTGAGCAACAATGTGTCCGGCGTGCCTCGCAACACTGGCGGTCACCGCGGCGGGAGCAAGCGCAGTCTGTGGACTCGCATTCCTCGCCGGCCTCAGGCCGCGCCAGAACCGAGACGGTCTCAACGAGACCGAGACATCCCCAACCCAGGAGTTTGACCATGGCTAAAGCGAAGAAACTGACACCAATCGTCGCGACGCGCGAGGAGTGGTTGGCTGCCCGTCAAGCGTTGTTCGCGAAAGAGAAGGCGTTGACGCACGCGCTCGACGAGCTGCGCGCCGAACGCCGGACGCTGCCGTGGGTCAAAGTCGATAAGCCCTACCTATTCGATGCGCCGGCCGGCAAGCGCACTCTCTCCGATCTGTTTCAGGGTCGAAGCCAATTGGCTGTTTATCACTTCATGATGGCGCCGGGCTCGGAACACCTTTGCCCCGGGTGCTCGTTCATTTCCGATCACGTCGATGGCGCTCGAATGCACTTCGAACACGCCGACCTGTCGTTCGTGGCCGTCTCGCGGGCGCCGCTGTCGCAGATCCTGGCGGCCAAAAAACGGATGGGCTGGACTTTCGATTGGGTGTCGTCGGCCGGAACCGATTTTAATTACGACTTTGGCGTTTCGTTCAAGAAGGACGATATCGTCGCCGGCCGCGCGCTTTACAATTTCGGCAGCCAGCCGATTGAAAAATCCGAGGATATGCACGGCACCAGCATCTTCGCGAAAGATGCCGATGGAGCAGTCTATCACACGTATTCGACCTACGCTCGAGGCGACGAAGTTATGCTCGGCGCTTTTGCCTGGCTCGATCTCACGCCCAAGGGGCGCAACGAGACCGGGGGCACCATGAGCTGGGTCAGGCGGCATGACGAGTACGACGATGTGCGGGGGAGTGCGGGCCGCCGTCACGACGCCGCCTGACGCAACCGCAACGTGGGAGCCGAAGCACAGTTCCAAAAGAGAAGGATGAAACATGATCGAAAATCCGCACATCGTCGAAACGCTGCCGGAAGTCGCGGCCGTAATCCATCTCGCCATTCCACGCGATCGCATGCAAGACGAGATACCGTCTGCGATCAAGGAGGTGAAGGCCGCACTCGCAGATCAGGGGCTCGCGCCGAGTGGCCCGCTCTTCGTCCACCATCTGAAATTGTCGCCGAAGCTGTTCGATTTCGAGGTCGGCTTCCCGGTCAGCACTCCCGTCAACGCGACGGGGCGCGTCAAGTCGGGGACGCTTCCGGCGGCGAAAGTGGCGCGCACGGTTTACCACGGCGGCTATGAAGGACTCTATGCCGCCTGGGACGAGTTCGGCAAACGCCTGCAAAGCGACGGCATCCTGGCACGCGAGGGCCTGTCGTCGGCCGAAACGCTCTGGGAAGCCTATGTCGTTGGGCCGGAGACCAGCAACAACCCGAGCGAGTGGCGAACGGAACTCAATCTGCCATTGCTTGCAAAGAAGGCAGGTTCATCGCCGCCGCCCGCGCTTTGAGCTGAAACCGTCGCTGTCAGGCACTTTGGCTAGTCTCGAATCCGGGCCGGGAAGGCCCAAACGCCTAACCGTATGGCGTCCCTGCGTCCCAACGATCTTGCCAAAAAAGTTTCGGCTCAAGGCCCAAGGTCGCGTCGTAGTTCAGCAACATTGCCGGGGAAATGCCTGTCACATGGACCTTAGCCCCATTCATTCGATACAACTGTTGTCTAGAAAGGTGCGTCCAGCAGGCGGCCGACCGATGCAGAACTGGAATATAACGCGCGATTTCGATATCAGGCTATCTGAGCCTAAGACGACAATTGATTCGAAGCATGAGCCTTTCGCTTTAGCCTGAAAATTCGACGGAAGCGCAATGACGGTACATTTTCAAGGCCTGAGCATCGGCGTCGCCCGTTTTGTCCTTGCGTGCTGCTGCATTTCGAGTGCCGGCTCGGCGCTGGCCGACGAACCAAGCGCCGCGGGCGGCATTCCGGACCCCTCGATCGCGACGAGCCTGCCGCAGGTATTGGCCGATCCAGGCGGCCAGCGTGCGGCCCTGGCGTCGCGCGGTATCCAGTACGGCATCAATTACATTGGCGAAGTCTATTCGAATCGCAAAGGCGGTATCGAACGCGGGACGGTCTACGACGGCCGCCTCGAACTCTATGTCGATGCCGATCTCGAGAAGAATATGGGTTTGCGCGGCCTTGCGTTTCACGCCAACGGCTATCAGATCCACGGCGAGAGCATCGCGGCCGAGAAGGTCGGCACTCTCAATGCCATCAGCAGCATCGAAGCGACACCTGCGACGCGGCTGTTCGAGATGTGGCTCGAGCAGAAACTCTTCGACGACACGCTTTCCGTCCGCTTCGGCCAGCTGGCAGTCGATAGCGAATTCATGCTGGCCGACGGCGCCGGACAGTTCCTCAACGGCTCGCTCGGGTGGCCGACAATCGCCGCACCCAATTTGCCGAATGGCGGCGCCGCATATCCGTTTGCCGCTCCGGGCGTCAGAGTCGAATACGCACCGAGTGATCAGGTAACGTTGCGCGTTGGCGTCTACAACGACGATCCCGTCGGGCCGTGCGCAGGCGATCCGCAGGTCTGCAATGCCCACGGTCTCGATTTCCGCTTGAAAGACGAGCCCTTTATCATCGGCGAGGCCGTCTACAAGTACAACCGTGCCGCGGGCAGTCCGTGGCTGCCGGGAACGCTGAAAATCGGCGGCTTTGCCGATCTCGGGACATTCGACGACCAACGCTTCGATAGCCTCGGATTGTCGCTCGCCGACCCTGCGAGTTCCGGCACGCCCTTGCGGCACGGCAGCGATCAGGCCTTCTACGCTGTTGTCGATCAGCAGCTTTATGCGTCTGCTTCGGGGTCGGAGAGCGTCTCGATGTTCGCGCGCTTCATGGTGGCACCGACGAACCGCAATCTCGTCGACCTCTACGTCGATGGTGGAGTTGTTCTCTACGGACTGGTTCCGGGCCGTCCGAAGGAACTCGTTCGGCATCGCGGCGGCTTACGCCCGCGTCTCGGACGATGCCAAGGCGCTCGATCGCGATGCTGCGAGCTTTGGCTCGCTGTCGCCGGTAAGACGCGACGAAGCGTTGATGGAGCTGAGCTACATTGCCGAAGTCATCCCGGGCTTTACCGTGCAACCGGACATCCAGTATGTTTGGAATCCCGGCGGCGGCGCGCCGGACGACAGCGGCACCAAGCGGTTAGATGACGCCGTTGTCATCGGTATCCGCACTTCGCTCAATTATTGACACTCATTGCGCCCCAACGCCTTCAACCGATGCGCGGAGCCGCGCCTGTTTGCTGCCTGTCAGGTGGGTTCGGCTAGCGTTCCGCTGCATTTCAAGGCTTCGGCGCTTTCTCCTTCCTCTCAGGCGTCGGATGGGAGATTGGCACATGCAGCGAACGGTCGTTACGATGCACACGTCAGATGCTGTGACGGCGCGTGGCGGGGACTGCGCCAGGGTGGCGTTTGCGCTCGTATTCGCCGTCGCGGTGCTGGCGGCGGACAATAAGGCCCCGCACTCGGCGGCCACTCGGGATGCGCCAATGCGCTTCGCCGACCGTCAGACCCACCGGCACTGCCATACCTTCAGGACACGGCACTATTGTCACTCGAGCGGCGCATTGCCCGTCACCTGGCCGCCTCTGTCGATGCTGCCGCGCTATAGCCAACTATCCGATCGTGGTGGAACCGAGTATGACCGCGCCGCGTCGCTAACTTCTTTTTGGCGCAAGCTAATTCTTGTCTCGTAGATGAGGGCATCGGCCCGCCGGCGCTAGGTGCGATGGCCGGGGCCGTTGACAAGCCCGGCATTTCCCGGCGATTTGCGCAAGAGCCGTAGCGGCCCGCGCCTCCCCAGAGACGGCCGACGCCAATACGGCGCCATGAACAGCGCAATCGGGAATTCAACACTCATGAAACTCGTACGATTTGGCGACATCGGCGTCGAGAAGCCCGGCCTCGTCGATACCCAGGGCAAAATCCGCGATCTCTCAGCGCATGTCCCCGACTTCTTCGGACCGCATCTCAGCCCCGCCTCGCTCGACAAGATTCGTAAGATCGACGCGGCCACTCTGCCGCTGGTGCAGGAAGGCGAGCGCCTCGGGCCCCCGGTCACCGGCACGCGTACCTTCATTGCCATAGGCCTCAACTACGCCGACCATGCCAAGGAGACGGGCCAGGAGATTCCCACCGAGCCCATTCTGTTCAACAAAGCCGCAAGCTGCATCTCAGGCCCCTACGACGACGTCATGTATCCGAAGAATTCCGATCGCATGGACTGGGAGTGCGAGATCGCCTTCGTCATCGGCACGCTGGCCCGCTACGTGAAGGCGAGCGAAGCGGTGAAATACATTGCCGGTTACACAATCTGCAACGACGTCTCCGAGCGCCGCTTCCAGACCAAGCGCAACGGCCAATGGGTGAAAGGCAAGTCGGCCGAGACGTTCGGGCCGATCGGCCCCTACCTCGTGACGCCCGACGAAATTCCCGATCCCAATAACCTCGCCATGTCCTTGGATGTCAACGGCGCGAGGAAGCAGCAGGGCTCGACGGCGACAATGATTTTCAAGATCCCCGAGTTGCTTGCCTACGTCACCGAGTTCATGGTTCTGGAACCCGGCGACATCATCACGACCGGCACACCGCCCGGCGTCGGCTCGGCCAAGAGCCCGCCCGAATACCTTAGAGCCGGCGACGTGATGACGCTGCAGATCGAAAAGTTAGGGCTGCAGCGCCAGACGGTCGTGCCGTTCAGGATGTGACACTCCGGAAGCTGACACCGCTCGGCCAAGAATACGGCCTGCAGACAACCGTTTGCAGGCCGTTTGGTTTCCAGAGCGCCGCGCAACACTGAGCGTTTCAATTCAGTGTGTGGCCGCTGCCGCCGCGGGCGATGCGCGGCATGTCTTCGGCGTAGGATTTCTTCAGCGCCAGTT
The DNA here is from genome assembly GCA_963732525.1 of uncultured Alphaproteobacteria bacterium. Lineage (GTDB taxonomy): Bacteria > Pseudomonadota > Alphaproteobacteria > Rhizobiales > Hyphomicrobiaceae > Hyphomicrobium_B. The sequence goes on along the minus strand of CAVSZX010000014.1, from coordinate 74,024 downwards.
CCATACGCGTCCAATCGGCTTCGCTATCGCGGCGGCTGGCATAAAGCGGCTGGCGCAGCCGTCGCAACGCACGCAGAAGGTGCTGATCGTCGGCGCCGAGGCGGCCGTCGCCGTTGGCTTCTTCCAGCGGCTCGATCAAGGCTTCGAGCGCCCGCTCATAGGGCCCGCGGGGCAGCAGCATCAAGACTTGCCAATCGTCGTCGATGGTCTTGGCCGCAGCCTCGACCGCGGCTCGGCGCAGCGTATCCGACGGTTTAATCGTGAGAGTGAGTGTGCTGTGCGCCTCATCGACCTGGCGGTGCGCGATTTCGTCGGCGCGCAACAGGTTTACTTCCAGCGCCTCATTGGTTTCGCGTAGCCGCTTGAAGACCTCGCAAGCCCTCGCAGCCGCGCCGCGCGTCGCCGCGTCCATCTGCAGGTAACCGCGCGAATCGACGTCCAATGCCTCGATAAGTTGGGCGATGTAGTCGAGCTTCATGTCATGCGCTTCGTCGGCCGCCTTGTTGGCGGCGGGCGGAACTTTCAAATCGGGCTTCGAAAGTTGCGGCTGTGCCGGTGCTTCCGCAATCGGCGTGCGGGCGTCGCGCATGCGTCCTGCGTCGAGTGCCGGACCGCGCTCGTTGCTGAGCCGGGCCTGGCGCTCGTAGGCAAAGCGCGGGTTCTCCGGTGCGGTGGCGCGGATAGTGAGCAGCGTCTCGTATAGCACTGGGCTGACATAGAAGAGATCCGCAATCGACTTGTCAGGCGCGACCGCTTTCACTGTCGCGCCGGCATTCATCACCCGGCGCACGAGGCGGGTGTCCTCCACGTCGGTAATGGCACTCAGAGCCACCTTCGAGGTAAAGCCTTCGATCTCGCGGATCGGCTCCAGCGTATGCAGCACGATATCGGCATGCTCGCGCGGATAGGGTTCGAGTGCCGCGCCGACGAGCTGGTGCAGGCGTGCTTTCTCTTTCGCAGACGAATTGCGCTTGAAATGCCGGTCGCAAACGCTCGAGAGGTATTCGCGCAGCTCGCTTCTGACCCGATAGCGTTCGGGATTGAGGCTCATAGTCTCGACTGCGCCGATATCGGCGCCTGCGGTGAGCACCATGCGGATGCGATCGGCGCTCGGCTTGTCGAGCGCGCTCAAATCGACGACGGCAGAAAAGCCATCGGAATAGGTCATGGGCCGGAGCGCGTTCAGCGTCAGCCACGCGGTCTCATACGGATGCGGACCGAGTGCGGCGTTGATCGTCGCTTCGAGCTGGGACGCCGAGCGGGCCTTAAACGTCGGCACGTCGGATAACGGCGAGCGTAGCGGCATTGGCGCCGAACAGGCCCGACATGAAGATCAAGCTGTCGATGGCAATGGCGATCGCGAGCGCCAGATAGGCGAGGCGGTTGCCGTCGGTGAAGGCGTTCCATGTGACGACGAAGCGATGCGCCTTGTCGTCGCGCGCCAGTTCGATGTGATTGATCTTGGTGCGCAGCGCGTCGGTGTCGCCGCTCGGCAGTGCGCTGTCGGAGAGGCAGCGGCGCGCGAACGAGAACAGCGCGTCGGCGCCCTGGTTGGCGACGAGCTTGTCGCCACCCGAGCACGTGGAGGCGAAGAGCTTGGTCCCGGCCTGGATCGCAAACAGCCCCGCAGCGGCGTCCGTCGCGCGCTTGGGATCGCAGTCGAGACCGCTCAAGCGGCCCTTGGTTTCGGGCGTCGCCGACAATGCGCCATAAATGTCGGCGCAAAGCCGCTTGCATGCGGCCAAGTTGCTCGCTCGAGGGCTTCTCGCGGAACTCGGCGACGGAGTGCTCGAAGGCCGGCACCAGACGCGCCGCGTCGAGCTTCGGCCCGGCGTCCTCCTTCACCGTATCCTCGGCGAGCTTGATGCGCTGTCCGGCCGTCTCGGCTTCGCCCTTCAGCTTAGCGAGGTCGCCGTCGAGCGTCGCGAGTTCGCTGTCGATGGCGACAAGGCGGTTCTCGACGGCAGCAAGGCGCTTCTGGGCGTCGCGCATGCGCTCTTCGGCGATTTTGTAGGTGTTCTGGAGAAGGTTGAGCTCTCCCAATCGCTGGCGGTAGACGGGTCCGCGGCCTTCGCGCGCCCGTACCTTCCACGCCCTTGTCCTCGGCCATGGCCTCGACGCGCTTGGCATCGACTTCCTTGGCCTTGGCGTCGAGTTCGGCCTTCTTGGCAGCATATTCCGTCGCGAGTTCGGGGCGCTGGCCGCGATAGCCGGCTTTTCTCTTCCGTCAGCGACAGTTTGCGACCGGCAAGTCCCGCCTGCCCCGACGTGGCCGAGGACATGCGCTCCTGCTGTTCCTTGACGGCGCGGCGGCGCGTTTCGATCTGGGCGTTGACGTAGCGCTCGATAGCGCCTTCGCGAGGCCTGCGCGGTCTTGGCGAGTTGGCCCATGCGGGTCTCGAATTCAGACCAGGCCTCGCTTTGGAACAACGTTCCGGCCTCGGTGTTCGTGCGCTCCGCAATCGCCTGCTCGATGTCGGCGACGATACCGGCGACCTGGTTCTGGGCCCTCAGTTCGGCGGCGCGCACGCGCTCGGACTGCGGGAAAATCGAGGTGAAGAGGCAGTCGAATGAAAAGAACACGCTCGTCGCCATGCAGGCGAGGAACATGACCCACAGCATCGAATTTCGAATTAGGACGCGGGCACCCTGGATGTAGGGCTTGATCAAGTCGCTGGCGGCGTAGAGCGTGAACAGCGCCACCATCAGCAGGCCGAAGGCGAAAATCAGCATCTTGTCGCCGGTCTTCGACCAGGACAGGGCGTCGCTGCCGGCTTGGCGCACGTCGGCCTGACCGGTCCATTGCAGGAACAAGGCGAGGCCGGCGACAAACATCAATAGGCCGATGCCGGCACCGATCCAGTTCTGCGCCGATGGGGTGACGAGGCTCGACTGCGAACGCTGGCTCTGCACGTTCATGCCCGTCGCGAAGCTTTCGCCGATCAGCCACGCTACGATCAGCATCACGCCCTGAATGCCGAAGGTGATCATGCCGGAGAGCAGCGGCTCACCGGTGAAATTGCGCATGCCGTCCCAGGTGGTGTAGCCGGAGGCGAGCGACAGGACGATACCGGTCGTGCCCAGAAGCCCGAGCTGCCAATTGCTGAAAAACGTATCCTCGATGCCTTTCCACAGGCGCTTGGCGAGGCTGGTCTTGAGCAGGAAGCTCACCACGAAAAACAGAAACAGCGCCGCCATCAGCGGGCGCGCATTCTGCGCCAGTTCGTCCAGCAAAAGCTTCACGTCCATCGATCCGTCCTTCTCGAAGCCCGCAAAACGCTACTCTGTTCGCAGTTAGGCCATAATGCCGACAGCAATTGACCGATTGTCGGCGAGAATACGTCCCAAATGCGCGTCCTCAATGAAATTCTTTCCAGAATCGCCCTGATGGCCGACTTCTGGCTATTGGTCCGCAGACCATCGACCCGGCGTTGTGCGCCGCAGCGCTCGCTGCGCCCTTGCGCTCATATAGGTGGCCCGTCGAACATTGTTAATATCGGCGCGTACATTCGATCCGGCGGGCATGCGGGATCGCGAATTCGTGTTATATTATTTCTTCAAAAGCAGGGCCGTATGCCCGAGACTGCCCTTGGGTACAAGTTCCACCACACCCGACCGAGACTTTGAAACGCCGGCCTCCGGGAAAGGTATCAGCAACGTCATGCCATCTGCCGCAAGCGAGGAGGCTCGCTCGAAAGAGCGCGTGAAATTGTCGGTCGACAAGGCCATTGAGATTTTCGCCGAGAAAAGCCTGAGATTTACCGATCTGCGCCGGAGGGTGTTCGAAGAGATCGCCTCGACGCAAGCCAGCGTCGGTGCCTACGAGGTTCTCGACCGGCTGGCGAAAAAGGGGACGCGGCTGGCGCCGATATCCGTCTATAGGGCGCTCGACGCCCTGCTCGAGGCCGGCGTCGTCCATCGGCTGGAGAGCAAGAACGCCTATTTCGCCTGCCGCCGCATGCACCAGCCGCGCACCGGCCGGCGGCCCATTTTCATGAGCTGCGAGAAGTGCGGACTTGTGCTGGAGTCCGATGGCGACGACATCTTTCACGCCATAGACGACACCGCTAAAGCCGCCAAGTTCGAGCCTCGCGTCAAGTTCGTCGAAGTGTCAGGCACCTGCCACGACTGCGCCAAGCGCAAAGATTGAGTATGAAACCAGCACAAGATTTGGAGCGCCGGGACCGGCCGGCGGTAACAGGTTTGACCTCGAGCGCACATCATCACCACAGCCATAGCCATAGCCACAACCACGGGGACGACGCCTGCGGCTGCGGCCACCTGCACGGCGGCGCGGTGGATCCCTCGGCACTCGTCTCGGTGCGCGGCGTGACGCTGCGGCGGGGTGGCAGGGTTCTCTTGTCAGACGTCGATCTCGACGTCCGGCCCGGCGAGATTGTGACGCTGATCGGCCCCAATGGCGCCGGCAAGACGACGCTGGTCAAGCTCGTGCTTGGCATTCTTCGGCCTGATCAGGGAGCGTTTCTGAAGCCGGCGACGACGCGCATCGGCTACGTGCCGCAGAAATTCGAGATTGATCGCACCATGCCCATGACGGTCGGAGCTTCATGGGATTGGGTCTCAAGGCCGGGACGAGCGAAATTTCCGCCGCGCTCGAGGAATCGGGTGCCGCACGTACCGCCGGCCAGCAGCTCGCCGACTTGTCGGGTGGCGAAATCCAGCGCGTCCTCATCGCCCGGGCGCTCGTACGCAAGCCGAACCTGCTGGTCCTCGACGAACCCGCGAGCGGCGTCGACTACGCCGGAGAAGCCGATCTCTACGAACTGATCGGGGCGCTGCGCGACAAGCGCATGCTCGGCGTGCTCCTCGTCTCGCACGACTTGCACGTCGTCATGGCCAACAGCGACCGCGTGCTCTGCCTCAATGGGCACGTTTGCTGTTCCGGTCGCCCTGAGGCCGTCGCCCAGCACGCAGAATATGTCCGCCTGTTCGGCCCCGAAGCGGCCAAGTCTCTGGCCGTCTACCATCATCACCACGATCACAAGCACGACATCTCCGGCGCGCCTTTGCCGGCCGAACAGGGCGAGCAGCCGCAAGGCGAGCCAGTGGCGAGGGGGACCTGAGTGCTCGCATCGCTGGACCCGTTTTTCACACGCGCGCTTGTCGCCGGCATCGTGCTGGCCGTCGTGGCTGCACCTTTGGGCTGCGTCATCATCTGGCGGCGCATGGCCTATGTCGGGGAAACGCTGGCACAATCGAGCCTGCTTGGCGTGGCGCTCGGCCTTGCCTTGCAGATCAACTTGACCCTTGCCGTCATCGTCGCGGCCATCGTCGCGGCCTTTATCCTCATCGCCTTCGGGCAATCGCGGCTGTTGTCCCTTGATGCGGCCCTCGGGGTCATGCACCACGCCGCGCTGGCGCTGGGCGTCATCTGCTATCTCGCTCGTCAAGGGGCCGTCGATCGATCTCATGGGCTTTCTCTTCGGCGATGTCTTCGCCGTGACTGAGGGCGACCTCTGGTGGATTGTCGCCGGCGGACTACTGGTGCTGGCGGCAATGGTGAAGCTCTGGAAGCCGTTGGTGCGCCTGTCGCTGCATAGCGATTTGGCGACGGCCGAAGGCGTCGATCCCGTCATTCCGAAGGCGCTGTTCGACATCCTCCTGGCCATCACCATTGCGGTCGCCATGAAGGTCGTCGGCGTGCTTCTCGTCATGGCCTTTCTGATCGTGCCCGCGGTTGCCGCCCGCCCCATCGCCCGGACACCCGAGCATATGGCCGTTTATGCGGCCCTCATCGGTGCCGCCAGCACCGCCGCCGGGCTGACATTATCGCTCGCGAAGGACATTCCAGGCGGTCCGGCAATCGTGCTCGCCATGGTGCTCTTCGCCGCGGCATCGCTTATGGCGGCGCGGCGTCTCACGCGCTAAGACTGTGCTGGAGAGTTTTTTTGGATCCCGACGCTGCAATGACTGCATCCATGTCGCCGCTGCAATTCGCCCGAATGAAGCCCCGCCATCCCTCGCTTCGCGTCGATGTTGCGGGCGTTGCGGTCGGCGGCGGCGCGCCCGTCGTCGTGCAGTCGATGACCAACACCGACACGGCCGATATCGCCGGAACCGTCAAGCAAGTCGCCGAACTCGCCCGCGCCGGATCGGAACTGGTGCGCATCACCGTCGATCGCGACGAAGCCGCGAAAGCCGTGCCGCACATTCGCGATGCGTTGCGCAAGCAGGGCGTTAAGGTGCCGATCGTCGGCGACTTCCACTACATCGGCCACAAGCTCCTGGGTGAAAATCCCGCTTGCGCCGAAGCCCTCGACAAATACCGCATCAATCCCGGCAACGTTGGTTTCCGCGACAAGAAGGACAAGCAGTTCTCCGCCATTGTCGAGCTGGCGATCAGGCACGCCAAGCCCGTGCGCATCGGCGTCAACTGGGGCTCGCTCGACCAGGAATTGCTGACGAAGCTCATGGACGCTAACGCGCGTGCCAGCGACCCGCTTCCCGCCCGAAGCGTCATGCACGAAGCCATGGTGCAGTCGGCGCTGCTCTCCGCCAGGCGCGCCGAAGAGATCGGCCTCGGCTCCGACCGCATCATCATTTCGGCCAAGGTCTCGAGCGTGCAGGATCTCGTTGCCGTCTATGCCATGCTCGCCGAGCGCAGCCGTTATGCGCTGCACCTTGGCTTGACTGAAGCCGGCATGGGCTCCAAGGGCATCGTGGCCTCTTCGGCGGCCATCGGTATTCTGCTGCAACAGGGCATCGGCGATACCATACGCTTCTCATTGACGCCCGAGCCCGGCGGCGACCGCACGACGGAAGTCCGCACCGCCCAGGAACTCCTGCAGACCATGGGCTTGCGCGCCTTTGTCCCCGTCGTCGCCGCGTGCCCGGGATGCGGACGCACGACCTCGACCGTGTTTCAGGAGCTCGCTCGCGACATCCAGGACATGATCGCTGAGCGCATGCCGGAATGGAAAGCGCGCTACCCGGGCGTCGAGACGCTCAACTTTGCGGTCATGGGCTGCATCGTCAACGGACCGGGCGAGAGTAAGCACGCCGACGTCGGTATCTCGCTACCCGGCACCGGCGAGCAGCCCGCTGCCCCCGTTTTCATCGACGGAAAAAAGGCGCTCGTGCTGCGGGGCCCGAACATCGCGGCCGATTTCAAGACAATCGTCGAGGACTACATCGAGAAGCGGTTCGGTTCAGGCGTCGGCGATGCCGTGGCAGAGTAGGGCCCGGGCTAGTCAAATGACGCCCGTACGCGGCGATTTCGTGACCTGCGTGAGCCTGCAGAAGTGCCAAGTCCCACCGGATTGCCGTTTGCTTCGACAGTCAGCTATTGCTTGAATCCGGGGACGCGTCGGTCGCGGCGCGGATCGTGGCCTCGGTCAGGTCCGGCGCACACAAACCGATGAAGCGGAGCGCATAACTCCGCAAGTAGCTGCCGCGGCGAATGGCGATGCGTGAGGTGTTGGACGCAAAAAGATGCGTGGCATCCAACAGTCTCAAATGTGAATCGTGCTGAGGATTTCGAACGCCATCGACGCGATAATGCCGATGCCCATTCCGAGTTCCACGTAGGTCTTGATCACGTCGGCATCGAGTGCCGCCATGACGATATCGGGTTCCAGTCCCGACCCGGCAAAAGCTTCATCGATGCGGCTGCGCCCCGTGAAGCCTTTCTGGTAGGTGATCACGGGGTAATCCGATATGGCGTCGAGCGTCAGCGTCGTCTCGCCCTCGAGGGGATGGCCCGCCGGAACCACGACCCCGTGATGCCAGCTGTAATAGGGGAACGTCGCCAGCTCGGCGTTGTCCTGCAGCGCTTCCGTCGCTATGCCGATGTCGGCCTGCCCCCCAAGCAGCATCGAGACGATCTCGGTCGGGCTGGCTTCGTGCAGCATGAGATTGACCTTCGGGAATGCCTCCTTGAATTTGGTCACGACCTTCGGCAGCGCATAGCGCGCCTGAGTATGCGTCGTCGCGACGGAGAGCTGACCCTTGTCCTTGTTGGAGAACTGCTCGCCGAGTTTCTTGATGTTCTGCGTGTCGAGCAGAATGCGCTCGACGATGCCCACAAGCTCCTGTCCGGGTTCCGTGAGGCCGAGAAGGCGCTTCCCCTTTCGCACGAACAGCTCGACGCCAAGTTCGTCCTCTAGATCCTTGATGTGCTTCGAAACGCCGGACTGCGACGTGAAGAGCGCGTTCGCCACATCGGTCAAGTTGAAGTTGCGCTTGACCGTCTCGCGAATGATCCTGAGCTGCTGGAAGTTCATTCACCCGTTCCTCATGCCTCGTCGCGGAAAACACTCAGTCGCCGGCTCGTGATGCGAACGGGCTTGCCGGCTTCCAGGCCGAACGCGGCAATTTCGGACGGTGTCATTTCGACCTCGAAATAATCGCTGCGCCCGTTGCGCGACGCGCCGTTGGCAACAAGCTCGATGCGCGAGACGGCGCCGCCATCAAGGATGCGATTGACCTTGGCGGCGATGCCGACGCCTTCGCCCGTAGCAGGACCAATCGCCGTGTCGTGCGGCCGGGCATAAGCGACCACCAAGGATCCGTCCAGAAGATCCCGGTTGCCATGGGGAATGAGATCGTCCCCGACCCTGACGTTGGCGCCTTCGACGCGGCCTCGAAACTCGTTCACACTGCCGATAAAGCTGTTTGCGAACGATGTGGCGGGTTCGTTGTAGATCTCGCGCGGACTGCCGCATTGCTCCACCCGTCCCTTGTTCATGAGTACGACGCGATCGGCAACCTCCAGCGCCTCGTCCTGATCATGCGTGACGAAAATCGACGAGATGTGAAGCTCGTCGTGAAGTCGCCGTAGCCAGCGCCGGAGTTCCTTGCGCACCTTGGCGTCGAGCGCCCCGAACGGTTCGTCAAGGAGCAGGACTTGCGGTTCCACGGCCAGCGCCCGAGCCAAGGCGATGCGTTGGCGCTGCCCGCCCGAAAGCTGCGCCGGAAAGCGATTGGCCAGCCAGCCGAGCTGAACGAGATCCAAGAGGCGTCCGACCTTGTCGCGGATCGCGGCGTCGCCGAGACGCTCTGAGCGCGGCTTGACCCGCAGGCCGAAGGCGACGTTTTCAAAGACGGTCATGTGCCGGAACAGTGCATAGTGCTGGAACACGAAACCGACCTGGCGTTCGCGCACGCCTTTCGCTGTCGCATCGGCACCCGAAAGGCGGATCGTGCCATAGTCGGCGTTTTCCAGACCGGCGATGATCCGAAGCAGTGTTGTCTTGCCGCAACCGGAAGGCCCAAGCAATGCGATGAGTTCGCCCTTGGGCAGGCTGAGCGAGACGCCGTCCAGCGCCTTGAAGGCCCCGAACGATTTATGGATGTCGCGAACTTCGATGCTCATGACAGGCTCTCCCTTGAAGCCGTTCGGGCCGCCGCCCACTCGATGCTGGATTTGATTGCAAGCGTGACGAGGGCAAGCATTGCGAGCAGCGAAGCGACGGCGAAGGCGGCCGCGAATTGATACTCGTTGTAAAGGATTTCGACGTGGAGAGGCATGGTGTTGGTCTCGCCGCGAATATGGCCGGACACCACGGACACGGCGCCGAACTCCCCCATCGCCCGCGCATTGCAAAGGATGACGCCGTAAAGGAGAGCCCATTTGATGTTGGGTAGCGTGACACGCAAGAACGCCTGCCAGCCCGAGGCACCAAGCGTGATGGCCGCCTCCTCCTCGTCTCGCCCCTGGGATTGCATGAGCGGAATGAGTTCGCGCGCAATGAAGGGAAACGTCACGAATACCGTCGCAAGCACGATACTGGGTACCGCGAAGATGATTTTGATGTCGTGGGCCGAGAGCCAAGGTCCGAGCCAGCCTTGCGCGCCGAAGACGAGCACGTATATCAGCCCCGCCACGACAGGCGAGACCGAGAACGGCAGGTCGATAAGCGTGATCAGGAGACTCTTTCCAGGAAATTCGAACTTGGCGATGGCCCACGCAGCAGCAATTCCGAAAACCAGATTGAGCGGCACGGCGATCGCCGCCGCAAGAAGTGTCAACTTGATCGCGGAGGCGGCATCCGGCTCGGCCAGTGCTGCGACAAATGTCGCCCAGCCTTTGCTCAAGGCCTCGAAAAACACCACCACCAGCGGCAGCAGCAGAAAGACCGTGAAGAACGCCAAGCCCACGCCAAGCACGAGCAACCGCGCCCAGCCGGCGTCGCGAGTCGCGATATTGGCTTCGAAGCGGCTGACTGAGCCGACTGGCGAGCCGAGGCCTGGCGCGGCACCTGCCATCAGGTCAGTCTCCCCTGACGCTTGGCGGTCCAAGCCTGAAGTCCGTTGATGAGCAACAACAGGGCAAACGAGACCATCAGCATCACCGAAGCGATCGCGGTCGCACCCTGATAATCGTATTGCTCGAGCTTGGTGATGATCATAAGCGGGGTGATTTCGGAGACCATCGGAATGTTGCCGGCTATGAATATCACCGAGCCGTATTCGCCCACCGCACGCGCAAATGCGAGTGCAAAGCCCGTCATCAATGCCGGCAACAAGGCCGGAAAGATGACGCGTCTGAACGTCTGCCAGCGCCCTGCTCCGAGGCTCGCCGCTGCTTCTTCGAATTCGGCGTCCAAGTCTTCGAGGATCGGTTGCACCGTTCGCACGATAAACGGTAGACCGATGAAAATCAGCGCCACCAGAACGCCCATCGGCCCAAAGGCGATTTTGATCCCGAGCGGCTCCAGATACTGCCCGAGCCAGCCGTTCTTGGCATAGACCGCCGTCAGCGCAATGCCAGCGACCGCTGTGGGAAGCGCGAACGGCAGATCGATCAAGGCATCGACGAGCCGTTTGCAGGGAAAAGTATAGCGCACCAATCCCCAGGCCAGAACGAGACCGAAGACCGCGTTGATCGCCGCAGCAAACAGGGAGGCGCCAAACGAAAGTTTGTAGGAAGCGATAACACGCTCGGATGTCACGGCCTGAAGAAACTGCGGCCAGCTCATGCCCGCCGTCTTGATGAATACGGCCGAAAGCGGCAGCAGAACGATCAACGACAGATAGGCGAGCGTGAACCCGAGGGATAATTTGAAACCGGGCATTACGCGATGTTTGCGGGCAGCGGTCATCTCAACCCCTCACTGCGGATCAGCCGACGATGATCGAGCCGACAAACGTGAGCGAGGCGAACAGGGCGCCGTACGCAAGGGCGCGCGCAAGAAAGGCTTCGATTGTCGGCATTGACCGGCTCCGCTTTGTTTGTCCGAGCCGACACTATTGCGGAGGCCACTGCGTGCGAACCAATTCCTTCTGCAATAGATATGCGCGATTGTGATAAAGAGCGGCCAATGACTGCGGCTCGTTACGGCGTGCTTCGTGTCGTCCTCCAATACGAGTAACCCGATCGCGGCTATTTGCGTCGGATTGGAAACGGAGTGCGCTTTGTCCGCGTGAAAGAGCATGGCATCGCCTTCAGCTACGCGAGAGGGCGTGCCGCCCTCGAGTTGGAACTCGATAATGCCGGAAGACACAAGGAGCGTTCCCCTCCACCCTAACGGAAATGGGCGGATGTCCTCTCTGTGTCCCGGCGCAATTTGGAACTCGCAAAAGCTCGTACGGCAGCGGCATATCCGCAGCCGAAACAGACCGATGCAAATAATGCAAATTTTCCGGTTCCGACCAGCAAAGCGTCCCGCTCGTCTAACGAGGAACTGACGCACCACGGAACGGGACGAAACCAAATCCGCCGTTTCAACGCCGAGCGCCCGGGATATTTTCCAGATCAACGTGACGGTTGGAACGCTTTTACCCGTCTCGATCTGGCCCAGCATGGCCCGGCTGACGCCCGAAAGGCGAGCCAGAGATTTCGAGCGAGAGCGCTTGCTGGCGACGCAGTGCCTTGACATTTTCCCCTACATTTGGGGGTGCGTCGTTGCTTGCCGGCTGAGAGAGGGGGTCGAGCCATTGGCCTTTACCGCCCCCGTGCCGATCCCTCCTCATGTCAAACATGGCCACCGCTATTGTTGTCCGATGTGACATAGATAGTTGCCGGCCGTCGGGTCGTGAACGAAGAATAACTTCTGTCCTTATCGGAAAACGAATGAAGGGGCCCTTTCGGACCCCTTCATGCCGCTGCGCCGTCAGCGCCGTCAGAAGTTGATCTTGGCGCCGGTGATGACCATGTCGAAGGGATCGAGGTCGCTCTTGGCGATGCCCTTGGCTGAAATCGCCGTCGAAGTGCCGGTAGAGCGCGTAGAGCGTCATATCGGCATTTTCGATATTCTGAGCAACGCCTGCGGCCCAGAAATCCAAGTCCGAACTGTCGGCCGCCTTGGTCAGGCCGACATCGTCGCGCCGGTATTCGACGAATACGTTTGTCTTGCCGAGGTCCCACCACTTCCGTTCGATGCCACCTTGAATGTAGAAGGTGCGGCCTTTGTCGTCCTTGCCGAGCGCGACGGCGGCCGGCTTCAGATCGATCCTGTTTTCGGCATAGCCGCCGTAGAGATAAAGGCCCGTCGGCGTGTGGCTGACGAGCGCGCCTGCGCCCCACCACTGGCAGTCTCCGTGTGCCTGCGCCGCACTGCCCGCCGTTGACGCTCGGGTCCGTGCTCTCGCCGTAGCCGATAGACGCCGCTGAGCTTGAAGTCGCCGATACTCGCCCTTGTACTTCAGCGCCGTCTCCCACTGGTCGTCTTCGCCCCAGGATGCGGACGCGGCGAAACCGGCGAATTCTGGCGTGTCGTAGCGCACGGTATTGCGCAAACCGCTTTGGCCCGGCGTGCCGTTGTTGAACCCGCCCATGAAATCGGTCCACTTCGGCGCCGGCAACACCGTTAACGCGCGTCTTGAAGGCGCCGAGGGCGATGCCCGCTGCCTCGAAGTCGGAAACGTTGCGCGTCAGCGTGCGTATCGAGGTTGTCGATCAGGTGGTAGGTCGCCGTATCGAACCTGCCCCATTGTCAACTTTGCCGAGCGTCCTTGCTGCTTCAAAAACCAAGCCGACTTGCGAACGGAGATCGCGGTCACGCCGTCGTTGTCCTGGTCGAACGATTTCGATCCGGCGCCGTTGGCCCCGATTTCCAGGATGTAGCCGGCTTTCCAGTCGTCGGTGATCTTGGCGTCGCCGTTGAAGCGGAAGCGACCCTGCTCCAGTTCGTTGGTGCCGACATAGGCGTTGCGCTCGACGCCGTCGTCCCAGAAGAACACGGCCTCGTTCACCCAGCCCGAAACCGTCAGGCTGACCTTGCGGTTGCCCTTTCGAGCCGTCGTCGCTTCGAGTTCTGCGATGCGCTCCTCGAGATCGGCGCAGCAGTTGCCTGCCAAGATCGGCAGCAGTGGCCGGCAGCATCCCCCACGCCCACACAGCCGCAGCCGCCAACGCCCAGGACCGCCCCTCGATTGCAAATCTCCGTCTCATCACTCAGACCCCCGTCTGCTAATCTTCGAACTGCTTCTGTCGAAGCCGATTAAATTCTCGCTAGTTTTGGACGAACTTCTGATTCGTTCAATGCGTTCCGCCGCCACGCCACAACTTCTGTCATCTTGGCGTTACGCACCGGTCACATGCGCAAGCCTGTTCGGCGGCGTTACGTTCCAACCGGCCTCTTGCAACAGCGCGGCCGCCTGTTTCAAGGCACGGCGTTCTTCGATCCGCCCCGACAGGATATGCGGCCGCTCTCTTGGCCGGCGCCGTGGGCGCGAGGCCTTTGCAGCAAAAGTCTTCGCCGTGATTTCTGCCGCCGCATCGATGATTTCGGACGCTTCTGCCCGCCGGCGCAAGCGCTCGTAAAGCGCCAGGCCCTCGGGCCAGGGGCCGAAACCAGAACTCGATATTGACATGACCAACGGCACCAAGGTTGACGAAGTCTGCCGCCCATCGATCGGCCCAGTGCGCCGCGCGTTCGAGCGTCATCCAGGGATCATTCGTGCTCCCCACGACAACGCTCGCAAACGGCAGAGGCCCCTGCGGCAACAGTTCGTCGACACCGAACTTGGCAGGGTCGGCGGGGGCCACCAAGAGCGCACCGGCGATGCGCTGAGCATGATCAGCTGCGGCCTGCACGGCGGCCAGAACGCCAAAACTGTGGGCTACGATGAAAAGGCGGCCGGGGGTTCTCGTAATGTCGCGGCGAACCTTCGCCGACCAATCTGAAAGGTTGGCCTTGTTCCAATCGGCCTGAATGACGCGGATCGTGCCAGGGACATGCGCCTCAAACCAGCTTTGCCAATGCGCGGGGCCGCTTGAGTTCAGCCCGGGGACGATGAGTGTCGTGGTCATGATCGGTGTTCCTTGTCATAGCTCGGATGTTTTGCTGGTGGCCGACCGCGGCCGCTTCAGTTGGGGACACTTCGCGCGGCAACACATCCGGCTGCGAAAGTCCCTTTCACGCGATTGGTCCGAGCGAATGAAAATCTCGAAGGCCAATCGCCTTGCAGACGTGCCCATTCGGGACATGACAGGCTCCCTAATTCGCCTCGAGTGAGCGTCAGGCAGAGAAAGACCGTGCACCGCTCCGGCGGGATCGGAGGCTTTGACCGGAAGACTCCAGTGGCCAAAGCGGCGCACGATGGGGATCAATCAGCTCTTCTTGCCGTAGATCTGATCAAAGACGCCGCCGTCCTTGAAATGAATTTCTTGTGCCGCGCTCCATCCGCCGAACACGTCGTCGATGTTGAAGACCTTCACGGAACTGAACTGCGCCTTGTATTTCGCCTGAGCCTTTTCATCGCGCGGCCGATAGTAATGCTTGCCCGCAATGTCCTGGCCTTCGGGCGAGTAGAGATAACCGAGGTAGGCCTCGGCCACCTTGCGCGTGCCGTGCTTGTCAACCACCTTGTCGACGACGGCGACCGAGGGTTCCGCCAGGATGGAAATGGCCGGGGCGATGATTTCGAACTTGTCGCTGCCCAGCTCCCTGGCGGCGAGGTAGGCCTCGTTCTCCCATGAAATCAGCACGTCGCCGATGCCGCGTTCGGTAAATGTCGTGAGCGCTCCGCGCGCGCCGGAATCGAGCACCTTGGTATTCTTGTAGATGCGGGTCACGAGATCGCGCGCCTTTTCCTCGCTGCCGCCATCGGCTTTGAGTGCGGAGCCCCAGGCGGCGAGATAGTTCCAGCGCGCGCCGCCCGACGTTTTCGGATTTGGCGTGACGACTTCGACGCCGTCTTTGCCGAGATCCGCCCAGTCCTTGATGCCTTTGGGGTTACCCTTACGGACCAGAAACACGATCGTCGACGTATAGGGCGCGGAATTATTGGCGAGCCGCTTCTGCCATTCGGCCGGTACCAAGCCGCCGTTCTTGTAGAGCTGATCCACGTCGCCGGCGAGCGCCAGCGTCACGACGTCGGCTTCGAGCCCGTCGATCACGGCGCGCGCCTGCTTGCCGGATCCGCCGTGGGATTGCTTGATCGTGACGGCGTCGCCCGATTGCGCCTTCCAGAATTTGGCAAAGGCCGCATTGAATTCCTGGTAGAATTCGCGCGTCGGATCATAGGAAGCATTGAGTAGAGAAACATCGGCGGCCGATACGGTTGCCGCGAAGCTTCCAAGGCCGAGCGAAATGCCGAGTGCAAGCGCCGAGCGGCGCGTGAGGCGATTGAACAATTGGAGTGACATGATGCGGTTTCCCTTCAGCGCGTTGTTGCTGAGGGGAAGGTAGGGACATCGCGGCGGCAATCGAACCAAGAAGAACTGCTGAGCTTATGAACCCGCCGAGATACGCGTCTCGGCCCCGTGCTGGTTTAGTCAAATTCGCGATGACGCTTGATTAGCCGCTCGGGGTGCAATCCGTCGCCCAGTCCCGGCAATGTCAACGGCTGCCACTGGGAGCCGGACGTCGCGGTCGCGATCTCAGGACGGCGGCTCATTCCCCTTCCCCTCCGCGCAATCTCCCAGCCGCTTGCCCTTCTGC
Organism: uncultured Alphaproteobacteria bacterium; assembly: GCA_963732525.1. GTDB lineage: Bacteria > Pseudomonadota > Alphaproteobacteria > Rhizobiales > Hyphomicrobiaceae > Hyphomicrobium_B. The sequence continues at coordinate 58,176 of CAVSZX010000014.1, read as the reverse complement.
GTTTCGGTCATCGTCATGTTCTTGCCGCCCATCTTCATGACGATGGCGCCCTCGAATGTATCGGCACTGAGCGTATATTTCGCGAAGCCCTCCGCCGCGTTTTTGCCGTCGCAATGCACCTCGAACAGAAACGCATTGCCTTCGGTGCGGATGTTCGACGCCGGGCATTTTCCGAGCGGATTGTTGTCGCTCAAGACCACCAGGCCGTGCGTCGGACTGGCGCCCGCAGTCTCGACACATACGAGTGCAGTCCGGCTCGCGCCCATGCCTTCCAAATGCGGCAGATCGAGATTGACCACGACTTCGTACGAGCCTGGCATGAGCGGAAGTGTTGACGTCTCTGCAATCGCAGGCGCGGTGAGAAGGCAGAGACCAGAGGCAAAAGCAGTGCACGCCCTGCACGACATGACATCACTCCGATTGACGCCGCTTCTTCGCGCTCGCGGCAGCCTCGTCGCTCTGACGAGCCTCTCTCGCGAGTAGCGCGCGTTTTCTCTCTATGCCCCAACGATAACCCGAAAGCGCGCCGTCAGTTCGCACCACGCGATGGCAGGGAATTGCGATCGCGGCCGGGTTGGCGGCGCACGCTTGCGCCACGGCGCGCACCGCCTGCCGCCGGCCGATCTTCTCCGCGATGTCGCCGTAGCTTGCCGTTTTTCCCGAAGGGATGTCGCGCAGCGCCTGCCACACGCGATGCTGGAATGCCGTTCCGCGCACATCGAGTGGCAAGTCGAAGCGCTTCACCGGGTTTTCCGCATAGGCGATGACGCGCGCCGCGAGTTTCTCGAACGCGGCGTCGCCGCCGAGGAGTTCGGCCTTGGGAAAGCGGTCCTGCAACTCCTTGAGCAATGTATCCGGATCATCGCCGAGCAAAATGGCCGAAACGCCTTTGAGGCTCGCCGCCACCAGGATCGACCCGAGCGAGCAGTCGCCGATGGCAAAGCGCAGCTGCTCATTCTTGCCGCCCTTGCGGTAGTTGCCCGGCGTCATGCCGAGCGCCTTCGACGAGGTGGCGTAAAAGCGTCCGCTCGAATTGTAGCCTGCGTCCATGATGGCCTCCGTTACGGTGCCGGCGGTCTTGAGGCTGTTGCGCAAGCGCTCGTGGCGGTGCGCCACCTGGTAAGCCTTCGGGGTCAATCCCGTAACGCTCTTGAAAAGGCGATGGAAGTGGAATGGGCTCAAGCCGGCGGCACGGGCAAGTGCGGCGAGAGCCGGCATCGCCTCGGCTTCGTCGATCGTGCGGCAGGCGGCAGCGACGAGTTTGGCGTTTCTTGCGTCCAGGCCTTGCTCATTGGGCTTGCAGCGTTTGCAGGGCCGAAAACCCGCCAACTCGGCTTCGCGCGCGGTTGCATGAAAGGCGACGTTTTCGCGCCGCGCGCGTCGCGACGGACAGGATGGCCGGCAATAGACGCCGGTCGTCGCCACGGAATAGTAGAACTCGACCATCACGGGAGTTGTCGCGCGCGACTACGGCCGCCCAACGGCTGTCGTCGTTCTTGGCGCCGGAGGCGTCGGGCTTCGCCGCGGTCCTCGTCTCAGCTTTTCTTTTGGTTTGCAGCATGGGCCGTATCGTGTCCGGGTGCGGAAATCCACACGACCTTAGCGCGCGCAAATTCTGGGCGCACCCTCAACCTTGCGGTCGAATTCGCGTCCGCGCTACTGGTCCCGCTCCGCCATGTAGTGCGCGGCCTCGCTGAGGATCGAACCCTTTACGCCGAACGGCAACATCGCTGCATCGGCATCCTTCACGATGCCAGATAGCCGCCGCCGCGCCTCGGCGACGCCCAGCAGCGATACGAGCGTCGCTTTGCCGGCCGCTGCGTCCTTGCCCGTGGCCTTGCCGACGCGCTCAGTGCCGCCCTCGGCATCGAGCAGATCGTCACTCAACTGAAACGCCAGCCCGAGCGCCGCGCCGAAGTCGCAAAGAGCCCGGCGCTCGCTGTCGCCGGCGCCGCCGAGTATAGCGCCCATCTCGCAGGCCGCGGCAATCAACCCGCCGGTCTTCATGACCTGGATCTTGAGCACGTCCGCGGCGTTGTAGGGTTGGGGCGCGGGATTGTGCGAGGCCCCGAGATCGAGCGCTTGTCCTCCCACCATGCCAGCCGCGCCGGAGGCGCGCGCCATCACCGCGACGAGCGCGCTGCGGACCACCGCGTCGGCGTGGCATGACGGCGAGCCCAGAATTTCGAATGCCAATGCCTGCAGCGCATCGCCGACCAGGATTGCCGTCCACTCGTCGTAGGCCTTCCACACCGTCGGCCGGCCGCGGCGCAGTTCGTCGTTGTCCATCGCCGGCAGATCGTCGTGCGCCAGCGAGTAGCAATGCACGCATTCGAGCGCCGCCGCGGCTTCAATCGCCGCATGCGGAGAAACGCCGAACAAGGCGGCGCTCTCGACGACCAGAAACGGCCTGAAGCGCTTGCCGCCGCCGAGCAAGGCATGGCGCATGGCGGCGAGCAGTCGCGGCGGCGTGCCGCAGGCACGCTTGCGATTCGAGCAGCGCTTCGAGCCGCGCCTCGACGCGATGGGCAGTGTCCTGGAGCCTTTGCTTGAAAACGCTCAATCTCTTAACCTCAGCGGCAGAATTGTCACGTTGCGGCCCTCAACTCGGCCATGGTTTTGTCTTACGTAGGCCCCGTCGCCCGCCATATCCTATCGCCTGGCTCAAGAAAAGAATGGATCGATCCGAACTCGCGCGAGATCTGGAATATTCGCACAGGGGGCGAGACCGTTCGCACGGCGCCGACCGGGCGTCCGCGTGGGCTCCCTCCTGGCGAGACCCGCGCGCCTGCTACAAGTGATCCCGACCGTGCTGCGAGCGACCTATCGGGCCCATCTCAATCGGACCCACCCCATTCGGGTGCAGCGCGCGGCTTTTATCCGCCCGCCGGCTATCCACCTGTGCCGGTGCCAGGGCACGCATCCGAGGATTTCCGGTCGCGGGCCTTGGAGTTGGCGCTGACCGGCGCGCGCTGGCTCGCCTATGCCTTCGCTGCGTGGTTCGCGCTCGCGACGTTTCTGATCTTCGTCTATCGCTTCGCCAATCCGCCGTTATCGGCGCTGATGCTGCAGCGGGCGCTGACGGGGAACGCTTACGATCAACACTGGGTCACGTACGATGCCATTGCGCCCAATGCGGTGCGCGCCGTGATGGTGAGTGAGGATGGCCGCTTCTGCGAACATTGGGGCGTCGATTTCGACGCCATGCAAAGCGCAATCGAGCGCGCCGGCAAAAAGGGACCGCGCGGCGCCAGCACGATCTCGATGCAGGTCGCCAAGAATCTCTTCCTCTGGCCGTCGAAAAGTTATGTTCGCAAGGTGCTGGAAATTCCGCTCACCTTCATGATCGAATCCTGGTGGCCGAAGCGGCGGATCATGGAAGTCTACCTCAACGTCGCCGAGTGGGGTCCTGGCATTTTCGGCATCGAGGCCGCCTCGCGCTATCATTTCTCGAAGCCGGCACTGCATCTGAGCCCCCGCGAAAGCGCCCAGCTTGCCGCCGCCCTGCCGAACCCCATCAGGCGCGATGCGGGCGAACCCGGACCGCAAACCCGCCGCCTTGCCTCCCTGGTGCATGTCCGCTCCCAGGCCGCCCCCAGGTACATGTTCGCCTGTCTCACCAGATAGTTGCGGCAACTGGCTTCTCTTAGCCCCCAAAACATGGGTTTCTCCGGGCATTTTCGCCGTCCCGGGCGGGGGACTGGCCATCGGCCGATTTTACGCGTATAAGCCCGCGCCATGGACGGCCGATGGCCCTTGTGGCCTGCGCCGGGATTCTCTTTGAAGGTCCGAACGGGATTGGGGCCGCCAGCAGGCGGCTTCGAACATTTGGGCATTCGATTCGACAGCACTTTGGAGCTTTTTCGACATGGCAGTTCCGCGCAGTAAGGTGTCGCGCATGAAGCGCGGTCAGCGCCGCTCGCACGACGCACTCTCGGCCCCGGCATACGTCGAGGACAAGGAAAGCGGCGAGCGCCGCCGCCCGCATCACATCGACATGAAAAGCGGCAAATATCGCGGCCGTCAGATCCTTGAGCCGAAATCCGACGCTTGAGCCTCAGCGCTTCGATTGCGGTGTCTCCGAAGTAAGCAAAACGCCATCAACGGGGTGCGTACGGCGCGCTTCCGTCGTTTTTGCTTGTGCGGAGCCTGCTTCGGCTTGGCAAATCGAGCCTCGCGTGGCACAAGAACCCGCGCGGCATCAAGGTCCGCGACCGACAGGAGAATACAGATGTCGCTCAGAGCCATCCCGCTGCTCATTATCCCGTTTATTCTCTACAATCTCATCGCCTTGACCATGGGTGTCGAGGCCATAACGGATCCCTCGAAGCACGGCATTTTCTCGGCGACATTGCTCAGCAAGGGAACGTGGACGTTCGGATGGGGTGATTTCATCCTATTCGTGACCCTGATCGTGCTGTTTATCGAACTTCTCAAATCGACCTTCACCGGCACGGCGACCCTGGTCGATCACGGGCTGTCGATGCTGCTCGCCGGTCTCATGCTCGTGCAGTTCCTGATGGAACCGAAAGCGGCCACTTCGGTCTTCTTCCTGCTTCTCGTCGCCGCCATCATCGACGTCATAGCCGGCTACACGATCGGCATTCGTGTTGCTCGTCGCGACTTGAGCATCGGCTCCGGTCAGTAGTCCCCGCCGGGTAAGCGGGTCTTAACGCGCCATTGATAATTCGGCCGCTCCCGCATTGCGACGGCCGAATTTTTTTTGCGCATCCGTAACCGGCCGCGAGGCGCAGACATTTAACTCTTCTTAGGATTTTAACTCTAAGTTTCACGCTGGGTTTAGCAGTCAGCGTACGTTCCCGGGCATGTCGCGCCGGTGAGCGATCGATTTAGAGGGCGTCGTGGGTATTCCCCCTTCAGTTCAGGGCAGTCGTGTGTCTTCCGCCGTCGCAATCGATGCGGCAGAGCGGAGCATACGTCCGAGCGGCGATCCGCTGATCGAGGCCGAAGGCCTAGACCTCGTCGGCATTCTCTCGGCCATCGACGAGACGGCCTATGTCTGGGACCTCGCCACCGATCGCATCGATTGGGAGAGCAATGCCCGCGACATCCTTGGCGTCAAATCGGACGAAGCGATTGCGACCGGAAGTGCCTTCCAGCTCCTCGTCTCCACCGAACACCTGTCGCGGCGCACGGAAGCCTTCGACCCCAATCAGGCCATGGACAGCGTGCGCGGCGTCGCCTACCGCATCCAATACCGCTTTTATCCCGCAGGCCGCCGCAGCGACATCGCCGTCTGGATCGAAGATCATGGCCGTTGGTGGCCCGGCCCCGACGGCAAGCCGGTGCGCGCCCGCGGCGTGCTTCGCGTCATCAACGACCGCTATTGGGAGGAGCAAAAGCTTCTCTATCGCAGCGACCACGACGAGCTCACTGGTCAGCTCAATCGTATCCGCTTGACGGAAGCATTGACCTCGGTGCTCGGCCGCGCCCATCGCACCGGGCAGCCGTGCGCCTTCCTCATGGCCGCCGTCAACAATCTCGCCGTTGTCAACGAGACCTTTGGTTTCGACATCGGTGACGAAGTCATCTCGGCCGCGGCCCACAAGATCAAGGAACGCCTTCGCGGCGGCGACGTTCTCGGGCGCTATTCGTCGAACAAGTTCGGCGTCATCCTGCATGACTGTGGCCCGGGCGCCATGCGCATCGCAGCCGAGCGTTTCATGAAGGCCGTGCGCGACGCGACGATCAAGACGTCGGCCTGCCAGCTCTCGGCCACGCTGTCGATTGGCGGGGTCATCATTCCGGATCAGGCGGAATCGGTGCAGCAGGCTCTGAACTGCACGCTGCAGGCTCTCGACCGCGCCAAGAGCAAGCGTTTCGACTGCTTCATGGCCTATGAGCCGGCCACCAGCGCCGAGAGCAACCGCAAGCGCTCCATCAACATTGCCGACGAAGTCATTGAAGCGCTCGACGCTCAACGCATGCGTCTCGTGCTGCAGCCGATGATCGGCGCCCGCTCCGACAAGCCCGAAATCTACGAATGCCTGCTCCGGATGGAGAAGACCGATGGCTCGATCGTCTCCGCCGGCGAATTCATTCCCATTGCCGAACAGCTCGGTCTTTCCCGGCTCATCGACCGGCGCACGCTCGAACTCTCGGTCGCCATCCTGAAGCGCTATCCCCACCTCACGCTGTCGCTCAATGTTTCGAGCCTCACCTGCTCGGATCACGAGTGGCTGGTGACGCTCCAGCGCCTGACGGGCGGCCGCAGGGAACTGACGAGCGGATGATCATCGAGATCACCGAGACGGCGGCCATCCAGGACCTCGATCAGTCGATCAACTTCGTCGACACGCTGAAGGAAATGGGCTGCCGCGTCGCCATCGACGACTTCGGCGCCGGCTATACCTCGTTCAAGAACTTGAAGCTTTTGAACGTCGACATGGTCAAGATCGACGGCGCCTTCGTGAAGAACATGGCCGACGACACGATCCGACCAGATATTCATCAAAACCATGATCGAACTCGCCAACACGTTCGGCATGGAAACGGTTGCCGAGTGGGTCGGCGACGAACGCGCCGTGGAACTGCTGAAAAAGGCCGGCATCACCTATCTGCAGGGCTTTTACTATGGCCTGCCGATCGAGGTCGATCAGGTGCCGAGCGCGGCGTAGGTCTGAGCCAGTCCCCTGTCGCGCGGAGTCGCAAGTGAGGGGCGAGGTCCGACGATCATTCGCGACGTTGCCGGATGTCCTCCAGTCGCGATGTGCGCTTGGGTTCGACCGAGCCGCGATTATTTGCTGATTGAACGAGGATGCCCCGGCGGCCCACTCGGCTCCGGCATTATGACATGTCTGAAATTCGAAGCGAAGAGACCGTTACGGCTTCTTCTCGGTCAGCTTCTCGATCTTCTGCTGCATGGCGGAAAGCTGGGCTTTCAACTCGCCGAGTTCATCGCGGAGCGGCGCCTGTGGCTGCTCCCGGCTTGCCGGCTTCGCCCGCCTGCTTCGGTCCGCCCGCGGCGGCGCCGAACGCGCCCCACATCGACATGGCCTGCTCGAACATCGCCATGTTCTGCTGCGCCTGCTTTTGATAGAAATCGAAGGCGGCTGTCGGATTGGTGAAGGCCGTGGCGAATTGCTCGCGCAGCCGCGCCTGCTCCTTGGCGAAATGCTCGATCGAGAACTGAAGGTAGCTCGGCACCATGCGGGCGATGCTGTCGTCGTAGAATCGGATGAGCTGGCGCAGGAACGGAATGGGCAGCAGCGTCTGGCCGCCTTCCCTGCCTTCCTGCTCGACGATAATCTGGGTGAGGACCGTGTGCGTCAGGTCGTCGCCGTTCTTGGCATCGTAGACGACGAAGTCGCGGTCGCCGCGAACCATCTTGGCGAGATCCTCGAGCGTCACGTACGTGCTCGTCTCGGTATTGTAGAGTCGGCGGTTCGCGTACTTCTTGATGACCACGGCGTCCTTCTTGGACACCTGACTTTCGGCATTACTGAGCATCGCTTGGGCGTTCTCTAATTGAGCGTTCTCGACGATCCGTACTATACGTCCGTACCAGCCGGCCGTATCGTCCACCGGCACTTACCTGCCGGCATCTGCATCTGGCCGCACGCGCCGGGTCTCTGGACCTGCCGGTGTTGCTGCACTGCGGCAGCGTACCACAGCACGGGTCGACCTCGCTAGACGTTTCTGCCAAATCTTTCAGCGGGCCTAGTCAACAGGTCGCAATTGCTCATTTTCCGCTGCTACTGCTAAGTATACCTCATCTCGTATTTTTCGCGCCGCTATGCCCGATCCGTCGGGTCAACAATAAACTCCAAAACTCCGCGCCCAGGGAGGGCCCCAGATGAGCCAGGACGCCACCATTGTAGTCATTGCCAGTGCCGCCCGCACCCCGGTCGGTTCGTTCAACGGGGCTCTCGCGAGCCTGCCGGCCCACAAGTTGGGCGAAGTTGCGATCCGGGCCGCTCTCGAGCGCGCCAAGGTGGCACCTGGCGACGTTTCCGAGGTCATTCTGGGACAGGTGCTGACTGCGAACCAGGGCCAGGGTCCTGCCCGCCAGGCATCCGTCGCCGCCGGCATCCCGGTCGATGCCCCCGCCTGGAGCATCAACCAGATCTGCGGCTCGGGTCTGCGCGCCGTCGCGCTCGGCATGCAGCAGATCGCCACCGGCTCGGCGTCGATCGTCGTCGCCGGCGGTCAGGAGAGCATGAGCCAGTCGAACCACGCCGCCCACATGCGTGACGGCACCAAGATGGGCGATGTCAAGTTCATCGACACCATGGTGAAGGACGGCCTGTGGGACGCCTTCAACAACTACCACATGGGCACCACGGCCGAGAACGTCGCGCGCCAGTGGCAGATCACACGCGACGAACAGGACAAGTTCGCGGTTGCTTCGCAGAACAAGGCGGAAGCCGCGAAGAAGGCCGGCAAGTTCAAGGATGAGATCGCGCCCGTCACCATCAAGGGCAAGAAGGGCGACACGATCGTCGACACCGACGAGTACATCAAGGACGGCGTGACGCTCGAGAGCATCGCCAAGCTGCGCCCCGCCTTCGATCCCAAGGAAGGCACGGTCACGGCGGCCAATGCCTCCGGCCTCAACGACGGCGCAGCTGTCGTCGTGCTGATGTCGCTGGCCGAAGCCAAGAAGCGGGGCATCGAGCCGCTCGCCCGCATCGTCTCGTGGGCGACGACGGGCGTCGATCCCTCGATCATGGGTACGGGTCCGATCGCCGCCTCCAAAAAGGCTCTCGAGCGCGCCGGCTGGACGGTCGGCGACCTGGATCTCATCGAAGCCAACGAAGCCTTCGCGTCGCAGGCCATTTCGGTCAACAAGGGCCTCGGCTGGGATACGAGCAAGGTCAACGTCAACGGTGGCGCCATCGCCATCGGCCATCCGATCGGCGCTTCGGGTGCGCGCATCCTCAACACGCTCGTGCACGAGATGAAGCGGCGCAACGCCAAGAAGGGCCTCGCCACACTGTGCATCGGCGGCGGCATGGGCGTCGCGATGTGCGTCGCTCGCGACTAAGCTAACGTGAAATTCCAACGGCCCGCCCCCAAGGCGGGCCGTTCTCGCATTCCCACGACAACCCCCATCCAAACCAAAAAACGCAAGGGAGAAACGACATGGCTCGAGTGGCCCTCGTCACAGGCGGCACGCGCGGCATTGGCCACGCAATTTCCGTCGCATTGAAGAACTCAGGTTATCGCGTCGCGGCGAGCTACGCCGGCAACGACGCCGCCGCCCAGGCCTTCCAGGTCGAGACGGGAATTCCCGTCTACAAGTTCGACGTCGCCAGCTTCGAGGCGAGCGAGAAGGCGGTCAAGCAGATCGAAAAGGACTTGGGACCGATCGACGTGCTGGTCAACAATGCCGGCATTACGCGCGACACCATGTTCCACAAGATGACCAAGCAGCAGTGGGACGAGGTCATCGGCACCAACCTCAACGGTCTCTTCAACGTCACGCGCCAGTGCTGGGAAGGCATGCGCGCGCGCAAGTTCGGCCGCGTCGTCAACATTTCCTCGATCAACGGTCAGAAGGGCCAGATGGGCCAGGTGAACTACTCGGCCTCGAAGTCCGGCGACATCGGCTTCACCAAGGCGCTTGCCCAGGAAGGCGCCCGCGCCGGCATCACCGTCAACGTCATCTGCCCCGGCTACATCGCCACCGAAATGGTCAAGGCCGTGCCGCAGGACGTCATGGAAAAGACCATCCTGCCGCAGATCCCGGTCGGGCGCCTCGGCGAGCCGGAAGAGATCGCGCGCTGCGTCGTTTTCCTGGCGTCGGATTCGGCAGGCTTCATCACCGGCTCGACCATCACCGCCAACGGCGGCCAGTACTTCGCCTAACAGACGGCTTTCGCGCATAATAGGTGCGAACGTCTGAATGGACGCCGGTCACAAGCAAAAGCCGCGGCAGATGCATTCTGCCGCGGCTTTTGCATTTTGGGATCGCTACATGCGGGCGGCGTCGCCACACGCTAGAGCATGATCAATTTAGGTGGAAGCATAACCGGAGTTGACGAGGTAGTTGTTGCATTCGCTGGCTGAGAAGCAATGAAGCAGCTCGCCGATGCGTTTCCAGGTGGCCTCGACGGTGCGCTCAGCCGCCTTTCGCAATAGGGCTTTGAGCTTCGAAAAGACTTGCTCAATCGGATTGAGGTCGGGCGAGTAGGGCGGCAGGAACAGCAGTCTGGCGCCAACGGAACGGATTGCGGCCCGGATCGCCTTGCCTTTGTGGCTGCCGAGATTGTCGATGATCACAACATCGCCGGGTTGAAGCGCCGGCAGCAAAACTTGCTCGACGTAGATCTTGAAGCATTCACCGTTGATGGGTCCTTCGAGAACCCACGGCGCATCGATGCGGTCATGGCGGAGTGCTGCCAGAAAAGTCATTGTCTTCCAGTGGCCGTGCGGGGCTTTCGCATTGAGCCGCCTGCCGCTCGCACACCAGCCGCGCAGCGGCGCCATGTTGGTCTTGGCCCAAGTCTCATCGATGAATACGAGACGTCGTGGATCGATGCGCGCCTGATACTTCTTCCAGCGGACCCGGCGGCGGGCGACGTCAGGCCGGTCCTGCTCGCTTGGCAGCAGGCTTTTTTTTGAAGCTCAGGCCTTCGCGGCGCACGAAGTTCCAAAGTGTCCCGAAGCTCACGGCGATGCCGCGCCCGGCAAGCTCGGCTTGCAGGCCGCGTAACGTGACGTGCGGTTCTATTGCAATCCGCTCAAGGATGAAATGGCGATGATCGGCTAGCAAAACCGGTCGATGTCCGCCGATCTTTCCAGGTGCCGCACTGCCTGATGTGCGGAACCGCTGCGACCACTTCACGACGCAAGAGACGCTGACGTCGTAAGTTCCGGCCACAGAACGGCAGGACTGGCCGCCATCGACGGCTGCAACGACGCGTTCACGCAGATCGAGAGAATAAGCTCGTGCCATGCGGGCTGGCCTCCGATCCAGCCCTGATCTTGAATCATATTCGCGAGCCCGTGTGAATCCCCAATCGATTCCGTTTAAGTTGATCGTGCTCTAACGCTCGAGCATGCCGCGCCGGAGTGCATCGTGGAGCGGCTTCAGGAGATATTCGAGCGCCGTGCGCTTTTCGGCGACGAAGATGACTTCGGCGCTCATGCCAGGGAGGAGCACGACGTCGCCCGCTCGCTCCTTCAGCTTCTGGCGGTCGATTTCGACGCGGGCGAGGAAGTAGCTCTGCTGGCCGTCGGCTTCGCGCACGCGATCGGCGGACGTTGAACGCACGATGCCCTCAATGCGCGGCATGACGCGGGTCGAATAGGCGGAGAAATGGATCTGCGCTTCCTGCCCCATGTGGACGCGGTGAATGTCGTTCGGCGAAACATGCGCCTCGATCATCAAGTCGTCGTCGCGCGGCACGATCTCCATCAGCGTCTCGCCGCCTTGCGCGACGCCGCCGATGGTCTTCGAGCGCATGTTGATGACGGTGCCGTCGACTGGCGCGGTGATCGTGGTCCTGTTCAGGACGTCCTTGCTGGACCGCAGGCGCTCGTTGATCTCGGCGATTTCGGACTGCGTCTTGTCGCTGTCGTTGGCGATCTCCTCGACGCGCGCCCCGTCGGCGCTGACGATCTGCAGCCGCGATTCCTCGATCTCCTGCAGCGCCTTGGAAGCCTCGTTCTCGATTTCGGAAAGGCGGCCCAGGAGTTCGGTCTCTGCCCGCCTCAGTTTCAGTGCCTCTGGCTTCGGCAGAAGGCCTTTTTGCAGCAACGTTTCCTTGCCTTCGACCTCTTCCTTGATAAACGCGACCTGCGACCTGACGTTATCCTTCTGCGCCTCGAGACCCTTGATGCGGATCTGGAGCTGCTCGATGCGCTGGGCGAGGAGATCCTTTCTGGTCGCGTGCGCGGCCTTGCGCGCCTTGAAAACCTGGACCTGCGACTGGGCGGCGGAGAGCAGCGTGCCGTTGACGGTGAGTTCGGACGGAAAGTCGATTGTCTCGGCGTCGGCCCGCTCCGCCTGCAGGCGCGCGAGCTTGGCGGCGAGCACCGCCTTCTTGCCGGCGAGCACTTCGAAGCTGGCATTGCTCTGGGTCGATTCGAGCACGACCAGGACATCGCCGGCCGAAACCGCATCGCCGTCGCGCACGCGCAGTTCGCGCACGATGCCGCCCTCGAGGTGCTGGATCGCGCGACGGCTGCCGGCGGGACTGACGATGCCGGGCGCGCTGGCGCCGCCCGCGAGCGGCGCAAGTGCCGCCCAGGATGTAAGTCCGGCGACGAAGAGGATGACGATGGCGTAGCCCGTTCGCACAGGTCCGCGCAGGCTTTTCTTCAGCTGGGCCTTGCTGGCTTCGAAGCGTTCTTCCGCGACCGGCTTGCGCCAGGTCGAGGGCAGGCCGGCGGGGTGAGAGACCGTGACTGCGGTTCCACTCATTGTGCACCTGCTTCAGTCGAGCGTTCGGACGTCCGCGAAAGCGCCGTCAGTGGGCCGCCGGATTGCCGCGAGGGAAACTTGTCGACGCCGCCCTTGTTTGCGGCGGCTTCGCTCCAGGCGTCGAGAATGGCATCGCGATCGCCGAACATGGAGACGGCGCCGTTCTCGAGGACGAGAATTTTATCGGCCTGGGCCAGTGTCGAAGGCCGGTGGCCGACGATGATCAGGGCACAACCGCGCTTCTTCATGTCCTTCAAGGCTTCCGCGAGCGCCGCTTCTCCGGCCTGATCGAGGTTGGCGTTGGGTTCGTCGAGGACCACGAGGCAGGGGCCGCCGAAGAGGGCGCGGGCGAGCCCGATCCGCTGACGCTGGCCGCCGGAGAGGCGTACGCCGCCGTCGCCGATAAAGGTGTCGTAGCCCTGCGGCAGGCGCAGGATCATCGGGTGGGCATGCGACCTGACCGCCGCTTCGAGCACGTCGGCGTCGCTGGCCGGCCCCATGCGGGCGATGTTTTCGAAGACGGTGCCAGGGAAAAGCTCGACCTCCTGCGGCAGAAATCCGAGGCTGCGGCCGAGCTGGTCGCGGCGCCACTGCTGTAAGGGCGAGCCGTCGAGGCGAACTTCACCGTGGGTCGGCGGCGCCAGGCCGACGAGCAGGCGGCAGAGCGTACTCTTGCCCGCACCCGAGGCGCCGATGACGGCGAGCGCCTGGCCGGGCTCGAGTTCGAACGTGACGTTTTTCAGGATCGGGGCGCCGTTCAAGGGTGCGTCGTAACTCAGGCCCTCGACGCTCAGATGCCCGAGCGGCTGCGGCAGCAGGGCGGCTTCTGGCTTCGGACCATAGAGCGCAAGATGAGACTTGAGGCGGCTGTAGGCGAGGCGCGCCGAGATGAAGCTCTTCCAGCCGCCAAGGGCCATTTCGACGGGCGCCAAGGCCCGGCCCAGGAGGATAGAGGCGGCGATCATCGTACCTGTGGTGATCGAATTCTGCACCACCAGCCAGGCGCCGGCGCCGAGAATGGCGATCTGGACGCCGTAGCGCACGAATTTGGTGATCGAGAGGATGTGCCCTGCGGTCTCGCCGGCGATCCTGTAGCCGTCGGCGACGGCGGTATTGGCTTCCCGCCAGCGCTCGATCATGGCCGGCAGGAAGCCCATGGCGGTGACGACTTCGGCGTTGCGGATGGTGACGTCGGCGATGTGCATCGATTCCATGTGCGCTTCGTCGGCGCGTGCACTTGGACCCCGCGTCGCGAATTCGTTGGCGAGGCTGAGCAGGAAGAGCACGGTTGCGGTGACGAGGGCGATCATCCCCAGCATCGGGTGCATCATCCAGATCATGACGACGAAGATCGGGACCCAGGGCGCATCGAAGAACGCCGCCATGCCCTGGTGGGCGACGAAGTTCTGCACCTGCTCGAGATCGTGCAGCGTCTGGACGCCGCTATAGTCGCCCTGAAGCTGGGCACGGACATTGCTCTCGAGATAGACCGGCGCCAGATGCGAATTGAGCCAGCCGCCGAGGCGCATGGCGATGGCGCTGCGCAGCGTGTCGAGGACGCTCATGACGAGCACCGCGAAGCAAGCGATTGCCGTCAGGAGCACGAGGGTCTCACCGCTGCCCGAACGCAGCACGCGATCGATCACCTGCAGCATGTAGAGTGGTGCCGCCAGCATCAGAATATTGATGATGAGGCTGAAAATGAAGATCGAGCGAAATGCCGAGCGGCATTCGCGGATCGCCCGGTCGATTTCGAGGTCGTTTCTCAGGGTCGGTTTTGAAGCACTCATGGCACTGCAATTCTTTGAATTAGGAGGCTTGGGACACCGCTCACGGCCTTACGAAGCAAGTATCGGACCAACGTCGGCGGTATTAACGGTGAGTACGCAATTCCGGGACGGAGGTGAAAAAAAGGCCCGCGCCAAATCAATATTTGCGCGGGCCGGGAAGTTGGTCTCTGAGGAGGTTTCAGCGCACGGCCTGGACTGGACCGCAAGGTTCCCCCGTCTCGTCCATCAGGCGACGTTATCGCCGTAGGTCGGGTGGCAGCTGATCTTCACCGGCGAGCAGTAGTCGGTCTTGGGGGCGCAGTCGTACGACTTGAGGCAAAACAGCTTCGGGGCGCAGTACTTGGGAGCGCAGTGCTTCGGGGCGCACTCCTTGACTTCGACTTTTCTCATCGTTTCGTAGCCGCACTTCGGCTTCGGCGGGCAGGGCTTCACGCAGAACCAGGCCATAACTCAATCTCCTATTGAAATAAGTCCTAACATCAGGACTGCGGAGAACGTATTGCGTGATTGCAGAATTGTCAGGCTCGAATTGAAACAGTAGTAAACAATTGGGTCATGTCTCCTAATGGCGGTTATATGCTTGAAATTGCGATATCCGAATTCGAAACCATAATTTCAAAAAGTAGCGAATTGGATTGTCGCAAAATGAAACAAAAAAGGGGGCTTGCGCCCCCTTGTTCGTATCGTGTCGGTGTATCGTGAAGTGCGGTTACTTCAAAGGAACGACGGCTTCTTCACGAGCGCCGAACTTGTAGCTGATGCCGAGACGCGCAACCCAGAACGTGTCGTCCCACTTGTAGGCTGTCGTGCAGGACTCCGGGGCAACCTGTCGTGACGGTGTACGATTCGTTCTCGCTACCGAGATCGACGTACAAGGCTTCGAGGCGCAGCATCCAGCGATCGTCGCGCAGCATGTCGACGCCGGCGCCCGCGGTCCAGCCCCACTGCCTATCCTTGTGAGAGTTGCTGAAACCACCAAACAGGATTGGATCGCTGACGCTGTGATCGACGTTGCCGACGGCGAGACCGCCGGTGAGGTAGACCATGAAGCGGTCATCGCGAGCGAGGCCGATGAGGACGCGCGAGGTGCTGAACCAGTTGATCTCGCTCTTCAGGTTGGTGCTCGGAACGCATCCCAGGCCGCAAGGCGCGCCGATCAGGGGATCGAGCTGCGACGTATCGGCGTTCATGAAGCTGATATCCGAGGTGATGCCGAACACCAGATGGTCGCACTGGACGTTGTAGCCGTAGTAGAGGCCGCCGGTGACGCCGGTGTCGCTGTCGCCGAAGTTGTTGCCGATCAGCTGAAGGTCTTGCTTATCGTCTTCGTGACGGGCAACGCCGATGTTGGCACCGATGTAGGCGCCGCCGAACTTGCCGCCGGTGCAGCCGCCGCGGGCTTCAGCGACGGGCTCATCCTTCAGGCTGCCGCCGGCCATAGCCGGGCTGGAGACGGCGCCGAAGGCTCCGAGAGTGGTGAGCGCTGCGGTCAGCAGCATAGTAAGGGATCTCAAGGTCATTCGCCTAATCTCCGCGAATTAAAATATTGAATGTCCAATTTTCTGGTCACACGCGGAACTGGGGCAGTCTTGTAGCCGAACTCCACCAGGGAGTGATTCGCTCCGGCCCGTCGAGCCGAAAAAGTAAATGCAAGGTTACGAAGGACACGCCTGTCGCCGGCCCGCAACAACGCTTCGGTTTGCAACGCCCCTCCAACGCATGCATTGCGATAGGAGGGAGAGAATCGACTTGGCAAGCTTTTGCCACGGCCTTTTGCCACGGCGGTTTGCGAACCGCGCCCCCGAATTGATCGCCGTCCCCGTCATGCACACGTTTTCCACGGGAAAAACAGCTCGCGGCGCCTGAAATCACGCCAAAGCGGCCGGTGCAATCGGGGAGGAAAAATGCCCTGGCGAAGGCGGCGACCTGCGGCAATCAGGGCGGCGGAACCGGCGTTTCGACGCCGAGGCGCTGCAGCGCCTGACGTGGCTTGATCTGCATGCCGTTGGCCTTGAGGGCCAGCAGGTAGCTTTCGATCGCAAGTTTCGTGTCGCCGCGCTTTTCCGCGATCTCCGCCCGCGCGATGCAGTGCCGAAATGCTGCCGGCGTTGATCTTCAGCGCCGCCGCCAGGCTCTGGTCGGCCTTCTCGGCATTGCCGGCGCCGTCGTAGGCCCGCGCCAGCCCGACATGGGATTCAGGATTGTTGGGATCGCGCTTTACGGCCTCGTCGAAGGCGACGACGGCTTTGTCATAAGCCGCGGCGGCGTTGAGGCTGGCGCCGAGCTGAAGGTGTGCGGCGAGGTCCTCGGGCTTCAAGGCGACGATCCGCTCCCAGTCCGCCGCCGCTTTTGCGTGTTCGCCGTGCTGGCTCAGTGCTTCGGCACGCCCGGCGCGCGCGGAAAGATTGTCGGGCTCGGCCTTGATCACCTCGCTGAAGTCCTCGGCCGCTTCCACGAAGTCGAACAGGACGAGCGCGGCACGGCCGCGAAGCCCGAACAGCCTGATCTTGGTCGCGGCGTCGATGTCCTTGGACATCAACAACCGCGAACAGGCGAGCATGGCGACATAGGCCCGGTCCTGCTGCTCGCAGTCCTGCTGATCCGGGAGTTTTTGGCCGGCGGCCGCCTGCGTGCTCCGGCTGCGGATCGGTGTAACTCTTGTTCGCGTCGCCCGCCCTGGTGCAAACGGGCGCGACGGCGAGGAAGGCGACGGACAGCGCTGCCATCGCGAAGGTGCGGTTCAGCGGTCATGGTCTTGGTCTCTGTCCGAAGTAATGATCGACGCCCAGGCGATGCAGCGCCTTGTAGGCGTTCCAATAGCGGTTGTTGTATTTGATGACGAGTTCGTAGTTGTCGATCGCCATTTGCTTGTCGCCCCAGCGATCGGCGATTTCCGCACGCGCCAGGTAGGTCGACCACTGCTCCGGTCCGGCGTTGACGGCGCGATCGAATTCCTTCAGCGCCTGTTCGCGGTCGTTGAGCTTCTCATAGACCCAGGCGCGGCCGATGTAGGCGTCGGTGCTCTTGGGGTCGAGCACCGCCGCATGCGTGAAGTCGGCCAACGCCGCATCGGGCCTGCCGGCGGAAAGCTGGCTTTTGCCGCGCTGATTGTAGCCGTCGCTCTGATCCGGATTGAGGGCGATGACGCGGCTCCAGTCCTCGGCGGCTTTGTCGAAGCGCGCCGAGAAGCGCATAGGCACGGGCGCGGCCGGCGATGGCGGCGACGTTTGTTTTGTCGGCTTCGATGGCGCGCGTGTACTCGGCGGCCGCGGCGGCGGGTTCCTCTTCCTTCATCCAGGCCTCGGCGCGCCCGATGTAGATCCGCGCCCGGTCTGCGGCCCGCAATTGCGGCGAAGCGATCAGCCCGGCGCACATCTTGACGACGGCGGCCGGCATGTTGTCCTTGGCGCAACGGGCCAAATCCATGTCTTCGCGCCGGGCGGGCGGCGCAAAGCACTATCACCGCCGCGACCACAATGGGCGGCGGAAGCGAATGATCCGGGCAGAAGTTATGTCTGTTGCCGCCGGCATGGTTTCGAGTTTATCGCCTCCACTGCCTTGGCTGCACCATACACCTCCACAGGCATGAGAGTGCCCAAACGGCCAGGCCGCAGCCCCGGTCCGCTCGTTCATGGCGGGTGCAGATATGCCCAGGCGGTCGAGCGCCTTGCGGGCATGAGCATAAATGGCGTTGATCTTCAGCACCTTTTCGTAATTCTTGATGGCCAATTCCTTCTCGCCCCATCGCAGCGCCATTTCGGCCCGCGCCCAGTAGGTCTCCAGGCGGTCCGGATCGACGCCAATCGCCAGATCGAACTCGCGCGACGCCTTGTCCCGATCGTTCAGTGCATCGAAGACGCTGGCGCGGCCGACGTAGGCATCGGTGCCCTTGGGATTGATCATCGAGCGACGTGTCGAATTCCGCGAGCGCCTCGCTGTGTTGGCCGGCGGCGAGGAGGGCTGGCACCGCGATTGCGGTGGAACTCGTCGTTTCCGGGTGCAAGCCGATCAGTGCTTGCCAGTCTCCGGCCGCTTCCGCATGGCGGGCGGTCAGCGTGCTGGCCTTGGCCCGGCCCTTCAAGGCCGCGATATTGTTGCCATCGATTTCGACGGCACGCGTGAAGTCGGAGGCCGCGGCGGCGGGATCGTCTTCCGTCAACCAGGCGATGCCGCGCATGGTGAAGACATGGCCGCGCTCGGGTGCGCTCAGTCCTTGACCCTTGAGGAGAGCCGAGCAGGCGCGCAAGGCGTCCGAGGCGACATCGTCCTGCTCGCATTCGGCGAAGCGCGCGGCATTGGGAGTTGCCGCGTCGGCAAGCGCGGCGGCGGGCGAGAACAGCGCCAGCATGCCGGCAAAAACCAGCCGGGCTAGACAACGGGCTCTTGCCTTTCGGCTCGTTCGGCTTGCGATGATCATGGTCGAATGCGCGCACTCTTTGCGTTCGATGAATTGGCGATCGATGCGCCGCGGCCGGCGCGCTGCAGTCCTAACCGGTGCCTAATCCGGCAACCCAAAAGACGATGACCGAGTCGCCTGTTCTGAAGCCCCAGATCTGGCTGCCGCCAGCGGCAACGGCCACATACTGCTTGCCATCGATGGCGTAACTGATCGGCGGCGCATTGACACCCGAGCCGCAGTTGAAACTCCACAGCGGCTTGCCGCTCGCCGCCTCGAAGGCCGTGAAGTTGCCGTTGCCCTCGCCCGAGAATACCACGCCGCCCTTGGTGGCGAGCACGCCGCCGACCAGGATCTCGTTGGTCTTCTGCTGCCACACGATTTTGCCCTTGTTCTTGAGATCGATGGCGGAGAGCAGGCCGTAGTTGGGTTCCTTGGCGGGCTCGAAGGCGCTGTAGCGAACATCGCGTCGCGCCGTCCTTGCCGGGCGTCGATTCCAGGCGATAGGTAAAGGGCATGTGCAGGGCGGCCACGTAAACCACGCCCTTTTCGGCATCGTAGGACGTCGGCGACCAGTTGGCGCCACCGCCGGCACCGGGCGAGACTTTCACGCCTTCCTTTGTCGGCGGCGCGAACATGTTGTCCTGGGGCACGAAGGCGTCGGACTTGAACAGCAGCTTGCCGTTGCTGCGGTCGTGCACGAAGTACCAGCCGATCTTCGCGGCCTGCCCGACGGCAGGGACGGTCTTGCCATCGACGACGGCGTCGAACAGCGTCGGCGGGCTTGCAACATCGTAGCCCCACAGGTCGTGCGGCACCTGCTGATAATGCCAGACGAGCTTGCCGGTCGCCGCATCGAGCGCGACCAGAGATACGGTGTAGAGATTGTCACCAGGACGCCCGTCGCCCATCGACTGCGGTGACGGATTGCCGGTACCGAAATACAGAAGACCGCGTTCGGTATCGACCGCCGGCGAATGCCAGACCGAACCGCCGCCGAAGCGCCAGGCATCTTCGAATTTGGGCGCGTCGGCCTTTTCCTCGGCGATATCGCGGTGAAGCGGTGCGCCGTAACCCGTCTTCTCGACGAAGTCGCCTTCCCAGCCCTTCTTGGTCGTCTCGAAGCGCCACTTCTCGGCGCCGGACTCCGCATCGAATGCGGCCATGAACCCAGGCTGGCCGTATTTTCCGGCAAAGCCGACGACCGCGGTCAGCTGGCCCTTCTTGGCGGCGTCTTCCAGATGCAGCCCGTAGCCGACGCCGGTGATGCCGATGAACACCATGCCGTTGTAGACCAGCGGCGCCGCGACGGTGCCGACGCCGGTCGAGCCGGTGACGGCTTCCTTGGCCAGGGGATCTCGGACTTCATCGAGGTTTTGTCTTCGGTCGAGGCCAGCGGCTCCACCAGCTTCACGTCCCAGACCTTCTTTCCCGTCGCCTGATCGAGCGCGATCAGGTGCGCATCGACGGTGGCGACGTAGATCTTGCCGTAGCCGATCGAGGCGCCGCGATTGCCCGGACCGCAGCAGAGCTTTTCGGACGTGCGCTTATGTTCGTAACGCCATTTTTCGAAGCCCGTCTTGGCATCGATGGCGACGACGTTCGAAAACGCGGTAGTGAGATACATGGTGCCGTCGACGACCAGCGGTGTCGTCTGGAAGGTGCCGGCGATGCCGGTCTGATAGATGAACTTCGGGACCAGTTTTTTGACGTTGCCGGTGTTGATGGCATCGAGCGGCGAAAAGCGCTGATTGGCGTAGTCGCGGCCGTGCAGAATCCAGTTGGCGGCGTCGGCGCCGGCGGCCTTCATGCGCGCATCGCCGACAGCCTCTGCATAAGCCACCGCCGGCAGGGCAATGATCGCAGCGGCAAGCGCAGCCGCGGCAAACGCCAGAGCGATCGCTTGTCCTTGTCGGAGAATGGCGGGACGCTTTATGAGGCTCATGTTTTCAACCCAATCGCTTTGCTGGACTTCGGACGGATGCTCGCCGCTCAATGATGATTTTCTCAGTCGTTGTTCGGACACGTCTTCGGGCCGGATCACCAGTTACCCGCCCTTCGGCTACCCGTAGTTCGCGACCCTGCCTGTCCACACGAACGGGGCGCCGAAGCGCCCCGTCGCCCACCGGCGAACCGGATGGATCTGCAAACGCGTGTCCGTCAATTGGCGTGACGGTCTGATCCGGCGCCAGTCTAGCAACGTCTCGCCGCAAATGAACTGACCGCTCGGTCAAATATGCGTTATCGAGACTTAGCGTAAACGCGCCGTCGTCATTCTTGCGTGCAGCGCTTTGACGTAGACGATGATCTTCTTGATCTCGTCCGCGGTCAGGTAGTCGTTCCAGGCGGGCATGCCGCGGTCGAGCCGGCCGGCCTGGATGATGCCGAACATCTCGTAATGGTCGGCCTTGGCGGCAAACTTGCGCAGGTCCGGAATGGTGCCGCCCGAGACGCCGTTCGGACCATGGCACTTGTAGCAGGCCTGCTTGTAGAGCTTGCGCCCGTCGTCGATGGACTTCTCGTCGGTCGGGAAATCTTCGACTTTCTTCGGATCGACATGAAAACTCGGGGTTGATAGCGAGGCCGTGCAGGTCGGCGCCGACGTCTTCGCCAGGTTTGAATTCCTTCTTCGGCTCGGCTTCCTCGGCGGCTGCGGGAGAAATGAACCAGCTCCAGAATGAGGCGGCCTTCACGCGGACGGGCGTGTTGTCCGACTTCTTGTCGGACTTCGGCGGACCGTCGTTGTCTTTGCCGCCTTGTTCCTTCTCCATGTCGGCCTTCGACTTCGGCGGCTCGCCGCCGCCCGTGCCGGCAAGCTTCACCATGCCGTACTTGGTGAAGATCTCGGCAAGCTTGCCGGAGCCTTCGAGTTTATCGATGGCGACGTCGATGAGATCGCGGAGTTCCTTGTCGGCCTTGCGCAGTCCGATGGCCATCGGGAACACGAAATCCTTTTCCGTGTTGGTGAGCAGGCGCAGGCTGGACTTGCCCTTGGTCTTCAACTCCCAGCCGCCTTCGGAGGCCGGCACGACGCCCGCATCGATCTCCTTGTGCTTGATGGCTTCGATCATTTCTTGCGTGTTGCGATAGAGCTTGCGCTCGTAGCCGCGATCGAAAAGCTTGAAGTCGGGCAGCGTGCCCATCTGGACGCCGACGCCCTTCGTTTTCAGGTCCTGAAGGATGGTGTCCGGCGCGTCGGCGCGGGCCACGACGGCAAAGCCGCTGGAATAGTAGGGCTTCGTCAGGATGATCTTGAAGTTGGCTTCCTCGAAGGTGGCATCGACCGGGAAGCCCGGGAAGAAATCACAAGTGGTCTCGGCGAGCTGGCGCACGATCTTGGTGCCGCGGTGTGTCGAATACCAATTGTAGCCGAGCTTGACGCCAAGTTCCTTGGCGATCTCCTGGGCGATCTCGAGATCGAAGCCGGCGGGAGCGAGCTTTTCGCTCGAATAGGGAAGTCTGTCGGGATCGGCACACACCGAGATGGTGCCTAAACGCTTGATCCGCTCGAGCGTCGTCTGCTGGGCCTGCGCACTGCCTGCGATCGAAAGCGCCGAAATCGCTGCAGCAAATCCGAGGGTGATGCGCGTGCCGGGGCAAACCATACGTCTTTCTCCATAGCCACAAAACGAAACCGGAAGGAGGCGGGTGCCTCCTTCCGGGGTATTCTAGTCTAGATTTAGATCACGAACCAAGCTCGAAGACGTTGATCACGCCGCCCTTGCTCATGCCGTTCTTGAGGTGGTCAGGAACGCCCTTGCCGGCCCAGAGGGGGAAGGCGCCGCCGTAACCGGAGGCAACCGCCACGTACTGCTTGCCGTCAACCGAGAACGTGATGACGCCACCGATGATGCCCGAAGGCGTCCTGTAGCTCCAGAGCACCTTGCCGGACTTCTGGTCGTAGGCCTTGAGGTTACCCTCGAGGTCGCCGACGAACGCCAAGCCGCCGGCCGTCGAGAGCGAAGAGCCCGACTGCAGAGGCGAAGGCGTGTCGACCGACCAAGCGACTTTGTTGGCGTTGAGGTCGAAAGCGACGAACTTACCCGTGCCCGGCTCTGCGATTTCGCCGCCGGCGCCAAGGTACATCGTGCCCTTCTTATATTCCGTCGCTTCGTGGTGCAGCTTGACGCAGATATGTTCGGCCGGGATGAACGCGACGTTCGTCTTCGGGTTGATCGACATATGCGCCCAGTCCTTGCCGCCGAAGTACGACGGGCAGAACGTTGCGGGCTTGCCGACGCCAGGGCGCTTGTCCGCCTTGACTTCCATCTTGCCGTCCTTGTTGACCGTGCCCCAATCGACGACCGTGAACGAATTCGCGCGGATGAACTTGCCGGTGGTCCGGTCGTTCAGGTACATGAAGCCGTTCTTGTGGGCGTTGGCGATGGCCTTGACCTTCTTGCCATCGACGTCGACGTCAACCGGCAGGTTCTCGCTCATGGAGTCCCAGTCCCAGGCGTCGTTCGGGACGTGCTGGAAGTACCATTTGCGCTTACCCGTATCGGCATCGAGTGCGATGACCGAGTTCGAGAACAGGTTGTCGCCCGGACGCATATCCGAGTTCCAGGGAGCCGGGTTGCCCGTGCCCCAGAACGTCAGGTTCTGCTCGGGATCGTAGGTCGCGGCAAGCCAGGCAGCGCCGCCGCCGTACTTGGCCGAGTCCTTGCCCCATGAGTCGTAGCCTTCTTCGCCCGGCTGCGGGATCGTGAAGTGCTTCCAGACCTCGTTGCCGTCCTTGGGATTGAGGGCAACGATCTGGCCGATGACGCCGAATTCGCCGCCGGCGAAGCCCGCCATCAGTTTGCCCTTGATGATGTTTGGAGCCATCGTGAAGGTGTAGCCGCCCTTGTAGTCTTCAAGGGTCTTTTCCCAGACCAGCGTGCCGTCCTTGGCATTGAGCGCGATAGCGCGGGCGTCGAGGGTCAAGGCATAGACCTTGTCCTCGTAGAGCGCCACGCCCTTGGCGAGCTTGCCGCAGCAGGCGAACTGCGTCGTATCGGCAGGAACCTTGATTTCGTAGCGCCAAAGGCGAGTACCGGCTTTCACGTCGTAAGCGTCGATGTATTCGCTCGACACGGCAACGATCATGATGCCGTTATTGACCTGCGGCGTCACGGCCTGGCCTTCGAGTGAGCCGAGCGTGGACGACCAGGCGAGCTTCAGCTTGCCGACGTTGGCGGTGGTGATCTGGTCGAGCGGGCTGTAGCGCGAGCCGGCGTAGTCACGTCCGTAGATCAGCCAGTCGGCGCCGTCTTTTGCGGCGTTGAGCAGGCGATCGTCGGTGACGTTCTTCCAGTCGGCCGCCGAAACCGGGGCCGACAGTGCCGCGGCCGCGCTGGCCAGGGCGAACATGCCGACAAATGTTTTACTAATCTTCATGCCTTTTCCTCCTTCGAGATCGTTTCTTGGTGTTGCAACGCCTTAACGGTCCATCGGCCTCAAAGTGATCTCATCCTCGAGAGCCGTGGGATCTGCGGAACGTATTCGAGGGACTGTCGGTTGAAAACGACCCTTCGCGACAAACATGTACAGCAGTGCACTTGGGTGCAATGCGATATAGGCCAAGCTCAAATGAGCCGCTGTACACACGTGCCCGGAGATTTTGTCGCTGTCCGGGCATCGACCCTCCCACTCCACTTGTCCCGGTAGGAATACGCTTAAGTGTTCCCCCAGGATTTGCCCCCACGTATGAGCAATCGCTGTGCCAGATTTGGCGCGCCTGCAAATCACAAGGATTTAGCCCGTTTTCCGTTGCGAAAAAAATGTGGTGTCGCGCCTGTGCGACAAGCGTCGCATTGCCCAATGTGAAGGTCACGATACGTGTAGCGGCCAGTGTCTCGCCACCATTCGATCGCTTGTGTCGGGAATGCGCGCGCAGCGGTTCGCGATGGCGCGCAGCACCCATGCGAAATTTGATATCGCAGTGCAGCAATATGGCCGGTGCCCGATCAGGGCTGCGCAAAATTCTGGCTGACTTCGACGACGAACTTCTGCCGGAAGGCGCGGGCGAAATCTTCATACCCCTTGGCCGCGACGATAAAGGCGCCGGGTCCGCCGATGACGTTGTCCTTGTAGTAGTCCTCGATCGAGACCACGTCCTTGCCGTCCAAAATCGGAAGGCCGTTGATGACGACGCCGCCGCCGAATAAATCGGCGCGCGAGGTCTCGAGCAATTGACCGGTGTTGCAGTTGTCCGGGCCGTCACCCGAGACATCGACGACGATCTTTTCGGCGCGGGCCGGCATTCGGGCCACGACCTTGTCGGCGACATAGCGCATCATGCGCGCGAGACAGGTGAATTCGCCTTCCTGCTGGGGAAGTGTGCGGATGGTCATGGCGAGTGCCTTGGCCTGCTCCGGCGTCGATATGACAGTCCACGGCACCGACAGTTTGGACTTGTCGGCCCAGGTCACCATCGAAATGAGGATTTTGCCGTTGGCGCCGCCGAGGACGGTCTTGATGACGTTGTCGTCCTCGAGGGCTGCGGCAATGCCTTCCATCTGCAAGTGGTAGCGCTTTTCGTCGACCGAACTCGAAACATCGACCGACAGGATCAGCGCGGCATCGACCTTGGGCAGGTCATCCTGCGCTTGCGGCGTGCGGCTGCCGGCCATGCTGGCGGCAACGGCGAGGCCAGCGACGATAAACATGCGGCGGAGGCTGATCGGGTTCGTGGTCGTTGCCATGGTGCTGCTCTTCGAATGCCGGATTTTCGGTCTCAATCCGCCGGTTCACCCGGGCGGCTTGCTATAGGCTCTTACGGCGGCAAGCCCCGCTCCGCCATGAATTTCGTCAATCCAATTCCTTGAGGCCCTCCAGCGATGTCAACCGGCGAGGTGCTCCTTGAACCAGGATGAGGCGGCGGTCGATGCTTGCTCGAAGCCGGCAATGTAGGCATCGAAGTGCCCGCCCTTCAGCACCACGAGCCGTTTTGGATGCAAAGCCCTTTCGTAGCCCGCGAGCGCCTGGTCCGAGACGGTCAAATGATCGCCGGCGGCGACGATGATCTGAAGCGGCGTAGGGCTGACGTAGGGCAGGTAGGCGCCCGGCTCGTAGTCCATGAACATCTCGACGGATCTGAGCGTCACCTCGTTGCGCCAGCTCGGAGCGCGGAGCTTCTGCGTTTCGGTAAACCAGGTCCAGCTATCGGGCGTCGGCAATGCCGAGGCATCGAGCGGGTTTTCGGCGACGACCGGAACCATGGCGGGCGCTTCGCCGCGATAGCGCGCACGCCTGTCGGCGGCCATCGCCGCCTGGAATCCGGCGATGAAATCGGCGCGTACGAGCCGGCGGGCGTTTTCGTGGCCGCTGATCAAGGGCACCTGCGCCGAGACGCACTTGACGCGCCGGTCAATGGCGCCGACGACGATGACGTGGGCGCCGGAATAGCTCGAGCCCCACACGCCGATGCGGTCGGCGTCGGTTTGGGGCAAGGTTTCGGCGAAGGTGATGGCGTCGCGATAATCGCGGATCTGCTGCCAGGGATCGATCTCCTGGCGGACCTTGCCATCGCTGGCGCCGAAATTGCGGTTATCGAACACCAGGGACGCCAGTCCGTGCTCGGCAAAATGCTCGGCGAACTTGTCGAGGTACATCTCCTTCACGGCGGAATATCCGTGCGCCATAACGATGGTCGGGTATTTGCCGGCGCCGGACCCGGGCGTGTAGTGCCAGCCCCTGAGGATGGTGCCGTCTTCGGTCTTGAAATCGATATCGCGTCGCATTTCTCACCACTTTCGATTGAAGGCCGGCAATTGGTCCGCAGTGCAGTCCGCCTGTGTCCGGCCGGGCATGTTCAGGCTGGAAATCAGAAGGCTTTCCCGTATTCGGCCGCCTGGCGCATGATCGCGTCCTTGTCCTCGCCGAACAGCGTCTTTTCGACGATCATCGTATTCACCTGCGGCACGCCGACGAATTTCAGCCAGAGATCGACATAGGGCTTCTGCTGGTCCCAGACTTCGACCGGAAAGCCGCTGTCGCCGCCGTAGCCGATGCCGCGGGCGTAGATCACGAAGGCCTTGGAGTTGGTGAGCAGGCCGTTGAGGCCGCGCTCGTCGAAGGTGAACAGCAGGTCCTTGTGGCTGATGAGATCGAACAACTGCTTCAGCCGGTAGGGAATGCCGAAGTTCCACATCGGCACGCTGAACAGGATCTTGTCGGCGGCGCGGAAACGGTCGGCGTAACTCTTGAGCCGGTTCCAGGCGGCCTCCTGCGCCGGCGTTCGCTCCTGGCCGGAAAGGCCCGCGTACTTCGCATCGAAGGCATTTTGGTCGAGCTGCGGCAGGTCCACCGCCCAGGTGTCGAGGACGTCGATCGTGTCGGCAGGATTTGCGACCGTATAAGCCGCCAGGAAGGCATTTGCCGCCGTGGTCGAAACCGAACGATCTTTGCGCGGTGAACCAACGACATACAGCAATCGTGCCATGATCGGATTTCCCTTCGTCAATGCGGAATTGAGTGTTTGTGGGCGGCGGCGGTGAGCGAGCGCTCAAGGCGTACCGAGCGCATGCAACAGCGTCAATCGCGTATGGACGAAAGTCTATATTCGGGCTGAACACGAGTTCGTCAGGACGATGCAAAGCGGCTTTCTGACTGTCGGGGTCATCATCGCGGTGAGCAAGAATTATCGCTGCGCTGCACAAGCGGGCGGTTTGCCCGAATGCCGCCGGCGTCACGAGGTCATGTCGCGCTCGATGCTGCGGTTCTTTTCCAGCCTCCAGCCGTAGAGCCAGTCGTATTGCGTCATGAGCGACTTTGCCGGCGTAAAGCGCAGGACGGCGTTGCGCACTCGCGCGAAGGCGCCGTCGAGGTGGTAAAGGCGGCCGTTGCGCCGCGAGGCACTTTGCACGCGCAGCACACGGGCGCGGCGCAAGGCGCCGTAACGGGCCAGTGCATCGGCGATGCCGCTACGGCCGTCCGCGAGCACGTCGGCAATCGTCACAGCGTCCTCGAGAGCCATGACCGCGCCCTGCGCCAGGAACGGCAAGACAGGGTGCGCGGCATCGCCCAGGAGCGCGATCGAGCCCTTCGTTCCATACGCGCCGGCATCGGCATTTCGATCAGCGACCACATGCGCCATGACGCGGCGGCGGCTATCAGGTCCCGCAAGGGAGCCGCGAGCATGGCGACCCTGGCGCCGACGACCTCGGATGCGACTTCGGTGCTCCAGCCGTCGCTTTCGATCGCCTCGTCGGTAATGACGACGATGGCGGTCTCGCGGCCGGCACGCACGGGATAGTGCACGACGTGGGCGCCGCGGGCGAGCCAGATGTGGACGTCGTTGGCATTGAGCCCCTTCGGCAGCGCCGCTACGGGGACGACGCTGCGAAATGCGCACTTGCCCGGCGAAGACCGGCGTGCCGCCGGCAAAAATCTCGCTGCGGAGGCGCGAACGGATGCCGTCGGCGACGATGAGCGCGGCGCCCTCGATCTCGCGCTCATCGACTCAGGCGCACACGAACGCCGCCAGCTATCGGTGACAGCGCCGGTGACGTCGGCAGATTTCGATATTTTGATGCCGCCCGAGATTCGGCCGCGGTTAGCAGCGCCCTGTGCAGGTCCTGGCGGTGGGCGGTCAAATAGGGCGCGCCAAAGCGGTCCGCGATCCATGTTCCGAGCGGCAGATGGGTGAGGCTCGCGCCGCTTGTCGCATCGAAGACCTGAAGCCCGCCGGGCGTCGCGGCTTGGGCCTCGAGATGCTCATGGGCGCCGATGCGCTGCAGAATGCGGGTGCCGTTGGGGCCGATCTGGATGCCGGCGCCGTCTTCGCCGAATTCGGCTCGCCGCTCCAGAACGTGCGAGGCGATGCCGCGTTCGGCGAGGCTCAGCGCGCTCGCGAGACCGCCAATGCCGCCGCCAGCAATCAGAACCGGTTTGTCGAAGCTGCGCGCCACCACATCATTTCAATTCAGGTTGGAATGCCGGCATCACCGGCAACGAGACTGCCCTTAGGATCGCTGTCGTCGGCGTCGAGGCGGGGATCGTGGATGTAGAGCGTCGAGCAATACGGGCAGAGGATCTGGCCGTCGCCGCCCATGTCGAGATAGACGTGCGGATGATCGTTGGGCGACCGGGCGCCCATGCACTGGAACTCCTTGACGCCGATGAAAATGCGCTCGGCGCCGGTGTCGTTGGCAAAGTGCGGAATGTGCGTGTGGGCCATGCGTCGTCGTTCCCTCGGGCTCATCCTAGATCCGATTGCAAGATACCCTTCGGCTGTCTTGTAATGGTAGGGGACGCCGCAAGCACTTTCGCCGCAGGGACCGTACAGCCAGATGCCTTTTTTCGATAGCGCGGGCGTGGAGATCGCCTATCTCGACAGCCCAGGGGACGATGACAAGACGCCGGTTCTGCTCATCCACGGCTTTGCCTCCAACATCTGCGACCAACTGGGTCTCGACCGGCTGGGTCGAGACCCTGAAACGCGCCGGCTACCGCGTCATCGCCATCGACAATCGCGGCCATGGCGCCAGCGCCAAGCTTTACGATGTCGCGGACATACGGCGCGCCCTTGATGGCCGAAGACGCCCGCCGCCTGCTCGATCACCTGTCCATTCGCGAGGCGCACGTCATGGGCTTTTCCATGGGCGCGCGGATCGCGGCGTTCCTGGCGCTTGCACATCCGGCACGCGTGAAAAGCATCGTCTTCGGCGGTCTCGGCATCAACATGATCCGTGGCCTCGCGGGCACGGGGCCGATTGCGCGGGCGCTCGAAGCCGACTCGATCGACGAGGTGACCAACCCGACGGCACGCACATTCCGCGCCTTTGCCGAGCAGACGAAAAGCGATCTGAAGGCCCTTGCCGCTTGCATCCGGGCGTCGCGCGCCCCGATCAGCGCCGAGTTGGTGGCCGAGATCCATGTGCCCGTGCTGGTCGCTGTCGGCTCGGACGATGTCGTGGGCGGTTCGCCGGTCGAATTGGCGGCGCTGATCCCTAATGCCAAGGCTTTCGTCATCGAAGGCCGCGATCATATGAAGTCGGTCGGCGACAAGACCTACAAGCAGGCGGTGCTGCAATTTCTGGCCGGCGTCGAGGCTTCCCGCGGCTAGCGTGGCGCGTTCACTTGAGTTTGATGGGAAAGCGAAATTGAAAAGGCCCCGGTCAGACGTCTCAGCCGATCCGGGGAGGACAACTTTGCGGGGTTGTCATCGGCGCGGCGAAACGTGAACGACCAGGGCCTTCCAAATTCGTGAGTGACCCGAACTCCCCCCAGACGCATTACAAACCGGAAGAACCGGCGCATTCGGTACGAGGTACAAATCCAAACTACGCTTCGCGGCACCGCTCACTCGGCCAGTACGCTTTTACCTGAAACGACCGAACTCCGCACTTTCAGAGCACGTACAACATAGCCCTTATCCGCGACCTCTTCATTTCACATTTTGCATTACAGTCCAAACTCCTGTGGATATTTTTGGCTGTGCTTTTTCCGGCACTAATTGACCGTTTGCGTCGGCCTCCGCGCGGCGCTCGCGGTTGCTCTCGCCGCTGCGCGGCCATTGCGGAGCCTCAAATCGGCCCCGGAGACCGGTCACTTTCGGATCCCGGGGATTAGGGACATTTACCGAATATTAGGCATAACGGCGGTAGCGTCTCCTCCCATGGTTCTGCGTCGTCTCAGTGTGTTTCTGCCCTTAACGGCCCTTTGGCTCGGTTGCCTGGTGCTGCTGTGGGGCTGCGGTTCGCAAGGCCCGAATTTCGTGGCCAAGGACGAGCCCTGGCGCAATGCCGAAGAGCTGGCCTGCCTCAAAGCCGGCGCCGTGCATCAATCCTCATTCGTCCAGCCCCGCTCCGCCCTCGGCGGCCCGAGTGTCTGCGGCACGGAACATCCCTTTGAAATGTCGGCGGCCATGGGCGGCCGCGTCTCCATGCGCCCGGCGGCGATGCTGCGCTGCCCGATGATCCCGACCGTCGACCGCTGGGTGGCGGAGGTCGTGGAGCCGGCCGCGCGCTTCCATTTCCGCACGTCGATTGCCGAGGTGAAAGTCGCCGCTTCCTATTCCTGCCGGCCCATGAACCACGTCGACGGCGCGCGGCTCTCCGAACACGGCTACGCCAACGCCCTCGACGTCTCGGCCTTCACCTTCGTCGATGGCCACACGATCACGGTCAAAGGCGGCTGGCACGGCGACAGCCGCGAGCAGGCGTTCCTGCGCACCGTTCATGACGGCACCTGCCGCTATTTCACCACCGTGCTCGGCCCCGAGTACGACAGCAACCACCGCGATCATTTCCACATGGATCTCGCCCGTCACGGCGGCGACGGCTTGACGCACATCTGCAAGTAGCCAGGCCAATAAATTCACGCACACCGAGACGTCGCGACGTGCGCCTCGCATGCAATTGCGCTAGAAGCCTCCCCATGAACTGGCAACGCGACAAAGGCCCGGGCAGCCGCCGCGGCTATCATCACGGCAATCTGAGAGAAGCGCTGATCAAGGCGGCGCTCGACCTCATTTCCGAGAAGGGCCCCGCAGGCTTCACCTTCGCGGAAGCCGCGCGCGCCGCCGGCGTTTCCGCCGCCGCGCCCTACCGCCACTACCGCGACCGCGACGCGCTGATCGCCGACGTCGCCAAACGCGGCTACGAGCTATTCGAGGCGGCACTTGCCAAGGCCTGGAACGGCGGCAAGCCCGACGTGCACACGGCTTTCGACGCGCTGGGCCGCGCCTACCTCGCCTTCGCCAAGCGCGAGCCGGCCTACTTCGCGGCCATGTTCGAGAGCGGCCTCGCCTTCACGGCCTTCCCCGAATTGAAGGAGGCGGGCGACTGCGCCTTCAACATCCTGCGCGACGCCTGCGCCACCTTGATCGAGACGCTGCCCGCGGAGAAGCGCCCGCCCGTGATGATGATGGCGTTGCACATCTGGTCGCTGTCGCACGGCATCGCCTCGCTCTTTGCCCGTGGCGACGCCGCCCGGCGCGCGATCCCGATGGCGCCCGAGGACCTGCTCGAAGCCGGCGTGCTCGTCTATCTCGACGGGCTCGGGGTGCGGCGCGGCGGTTGACGCCGTGTCAACTCTTCTTCGCCAATGCGACGAGGACGGGACGCACGTCGTCGGGAGATTTGAGTGGCGCGTCGAACCACAGCCGCACGATGTCGTCGCCGCGCGTCAGATCCAAGCCTTCCGGATCGAGCGTCGCCAGCGTCCAGCCTTGGCCGGACGATCCGGCGATCGCCGCGTAACGGTCGACGGCAGCGGCGTGATCGGCGTTCATGTGCGCGACGGCGCTCACTTCCAGATCGCCTAACGCTTCGTTGCCCGCCATTGCCGTCGCAAGGTCGCTCGCAGTCAAGGCGTAGGCTTTGCCGAAGCCGCCATTGAGGGAGGCGCGCGAAACGTTGAAACGCCAGAAGGCGAAGTCGGCGAAATCGACATAGAGCGCGGCCTTCGGGTGATGGGCGAGATAGCGGCGTCTTAGCTGCGCCCGCTCGGCGGCGTCGGCGACCATCGTCGCCGTGCCGAACGAGGGTCAGGCGCGGATGCGCCAGCGGATCGCCTTTGCCGGGTTCGCCGACGAGCAGTGAGCAGCGCGCGTCGGTTTCCAGGTTGCCGAAATGGCCTGACAGCCGCGAGATGAGAAACACCGGATCGCCGTCCATCGCGGTCGCCAGCGCGACGCGGCTGACGGCGGGGGAACCATCCGCCGGCTCGAGCGTTCCTAGCGAAGCATAGCGCGCGGTTCGAACAAGCGTCTTGGCGAGCCGCCGCGCTTGGTCGTCGGCATCGCGCAGAACGTCTTTTTTCTTTGGCTCGTTCATCGCTCACTCTCGCCTGTTGCCGTCGCCGCCGGTTGCCGCCGTCACCCCAGTCAATGTGTTCCAGGCAATGCGTTGGCGACTGGAACCTTCACAAGCAACTCAGCGGCTGCATATGGGCTTAGCGGACAGCGATACAAGCCGGGAGCTAACGAATAGGGGCCAATGTCAGCGCGGCAAACAAGAAACTCATTCTTCTGCGTGACGCGACATTCCATTGGGCCAATCTCACAGGCCTCTCTAACGGAACACGTCACAAGCCTTGACGGCGCCACATTAGGTTGATATCAACATAATATGAGCAAACGACGCTTATTGCCGATCGAAACCGTGCATCTGGTCAGGGACACCTGCCTCTGCCTGCACACGCAACGCGCGGCCCGAGCCCTCGCACGGCGATTTGATGCGGCGCTGAAACCGGCGGGCCTGACGAACGGCCAGTTCTCGCTCATGATCAGTCTCAACAGGCCCGAGCCGCCGAAAGTCGGCGATGTAGCGGCGCTCTTGGCGATGGACCGCACGACGCTGACGGCAGCGCTCAAGGCGCTGGAGCGGCGCGGTCTCGTCAGCGTGACGGCAGACCCGAACGATCGCCGCGGCCGGCGGCTGGCGTTGACGGATCAAGGTCTCGACGCCGTGCGCGCCGCTTATCCGATCTGGCGCAGCGAACATGCGCGTCTCGAAAAAGAATTGCCGGACCTCGATGCCGGCAAAGCCCGCGACATTCTGCGGGCGCTCGGATGACATCGATCCCTAAACACCGGTGCCGTCCCCTTTCAGTCTGGTAACAGCAACGAGGAGTTCCTCATGTCCAAGAAAGCCGTGAAACCTGTCGAAGAAGGGTTCCATTCCATCACTCCCCACCTGGTTTGCCGCAATGCCGTCGCGGCGATCGATTTCTATAAACGCGCCTTCGGTGCCGAGGAAATCATGCGCCTTGTAGGCCCCGATGGAACGCTCATGCATGGCTCGATCAAAATCGGAAACTCGATTTTGATGCTCACCGATGAGATGCCGCAATGGGGTTCGTTGAGCCCGCTTTCGCTCAAGGGGTCGCCGGTCACCGTTCATCTCGCAGTGCCGGATGTCGATGCCACCTTCGCCCGCGCGATCAAAGAGGGTGCAAAATCGACCATGCCCGTCGCCGACCAGTTTTGGGGCGATCGCTACGGCAAGTTGCAGGATCCCTTCGGCCACGTCTGGTCGGTCGCAACCCACGTCCGCGACATGACTCACGACGAGATCATGAAGGCTGCCGAAGAAGCCATGAAGTCGATGGCGAATTGCCCGGAAGCGAAGGCGTCGTAACGGCAGTCTGAGATCGATCAATTCCGGCGGCGGCGCGCTCAGGAAATTTTGCGCCGCCGGCAACTCGCGCCAACGCGTCCAGATTCCGAGCGTCGGGCTTCGCACCCCACTCCCCACTCCCCAATTCCTACTTCCCGCCCGCCTGCCCCTTGACGCCTCCCAGGTTGACACCCACATATGTGAATGTTAAAAACATTTACATCGCACGTGGAGGCGGTCGGGAGGGTGCTACGGGCTCAAACACTTGGGAGGCTAGCCTCCTAGCTGGACGGCAGGAAAAGCCGCCGGCGGCGACCCCAGGCCCACCAGGACCAGCTCTGGAATGCCCCGGCCGGCGCGGGGGCGAGAATCGCCGGAAACGCGTTAACGATCATAGGGTTAAGAGGCTCAA
This sequence comes from uncultured Alphaproteobacteria bacterium, assembly GCA_963732525.1. Lineage (GTDB taxonomy): Bacteria > Pseudomonadota > Alphaproteobacteria > Rhizobiales > Hyphomicrobiaceae > Hyphomicrobium_B. The sequence goes on along the minus strand of CAVSZX010000014.1, from coordinate 24,140 downwards.
TATGGCTGAAATGGTTGCGCGACTGGACGACTACGGCAAGGGCGCCTGGATCGCGGTCATGGTACTTGGCTTCGTGCTGTTCTGGCCCGTTGGCCTGGCAATCCTTGCCTATCTCATATGGAGTGGACGGATGAGCTGCGGATCGCATAGTGGACGATATGGCGCCTGGCGCGGATCTTCGGAGTGGCGGAACCGCTTCAGGGGCGATTTCGACAAGGCGCGCTCGCGCGTCGAGGACGAATTCAAGGCCTTCACGGCGCAATACTCGAGCGGCAACCGGGCGTTCGACGAATATCGCGCCGAAACGCTGAAGCGCCTCGAGGGAGAGGAGCGCGAGTTCCGCGAATTCCTGGATAAGCTGCGTCAGGCCAAGGACAAGTCGGAGTTCGAGCAGTTCATGAGCGACCGGCGCAATCGTCCGGCCCCGCCGCCGGCAGGTGAGACGCCGCCCGCCTGAAAACCGAAGTCTCGCGAGAGTCTGAAATTACTGCACAGACGTTCAATCCCGCCGGTCTCCTCCGGCGGGATTTTTCTTGGACGCGTATCGAAAAGTTCTCCGTCAGAAGGCCTTAGGCGAATGTCGCTCGGGATTGCCGGCGTCGGTTTCCCCAGCAAGGGCTCGAAGGGTTGAGTTCCGGGGGGCCTTCGGTTATTGCCTCAGCCGCGATCGGCAGCTGAGTCGGTCGGCCTCACCCGCATCGGCCTACGCCCATTCCAGGTGCCCGACGAATGACACTGCACATCCGCGATTCGGCGTTCATCATCAGCTGCTCGGCCAGAACCGGCAGCACGTTCCTCGTGCATCTTCTGCGCTCGAACCCGCAGATCCTCTGCCACGGCGAAGTCATCGATCACAAGAACGTCGGCGCGCTGACCGGAACCTACGGCAAGAAGCGTCGCGAAATCGAGGGCTACGACGCCCGCCTCAACCAGGAGATGCAACAGCATCCGGCGCGGTTCCTTTTCGCCAACGTTTTCGACAGCCAGGGCTATCGGGTCGTCGGCTTCAAATACAAGACGGATGAGTCCCTCGATCCGAGCTACAAGGCCTACACCGACACCATCGTCGACAACAAAGACATCAAGGTCATTCACCTGAAGCGGCGCAACCTGCTCGACGTCTTCATCTCGCACGAGGTGGTGCTGAAGCAGACCGGCCTGACGATGCTGAAGGAAGGTGAGACGCCCCCGGCGATCCAGCCCTTCAGCGCCAGCCCCGCAGCCGTCGTCGATTATTTCCGTGGCGTCGTGGGGCGCGAAACGAAGGCCGAAAGCATGTATTCCGGGCACCGCCATATGTTCGTCGAATACGAGGACATCACCAAGGAGAACAGCGAGGCGCGGCAGACGATGCAGCGCTTCCTCGACGTCGCCGTCGTTAAACTGCAGTCTCCGACAAAGAAGATCATCGGCGACAACAAGGCGCTTCTGGTCAACGCCCCGGACGTCGTCGCCGCACTGAAGGCCGCAGGTTTCGAAAATCGTCTCGCGTGATCGCCAACGGAATTCTGCTTCTCCGCGGGGGGAAGCGAAAAGGGGAGGTTCCGCCGTGTCCGTGCCGAAATACGAAAAGCGGGTCGAGCAGCAGATTGCCCAGTACGCCAACAAGGAAGCGCTGGTCAAACTCCCCGACATCTACCGGTACTGGAGCCAGAAGTATCTGAGGCCGAAGATCGAGGACGTGTTCGGCGTCTCGACCAACATCGACATCTACGCCACGGCGTACATCGAAGCCGGCCGCCGGGCCGGCGCCGCGAATATTCCCATCCTCAGTATCGGTTCGGGCGACGGCGTCGTCGAAGTCGCGGTCGCCGAGCGCATGCTGAAGCTCGGGTGCACGAATTTCACCATTGTCGCCTCCGATCTCTCCCCCATTCGCATGGAGCGGGCGCGCCAGCTCGTGCACGAGAAGGGCCTCGACAAGCATTTCGAATTCGAGGTCGTCGACGTCAATACCTGGAAGCCGGAGCGCCGCTTTCTCGGCTTCATGGCGCAGCACACCCTGCATCACGTCGTCGAACTCGAGCGGCTGTTCCAGTTCATCAACGACAACATGGATGACAACGGCGTCTTCGTCGTCGTCGACATGATCGGCCGCAACGGCCATATGCGCTGGCCGGAAACGCTGGCGATCGTCGAGCGCTTCTGGCAGATCCTGCCCGACAAATACAAGTATAACCACCAATGGAAAAAGCCGATTCCGCAGTACCTCAACTGGGACTGCTCGGTGAGCGGCTTTGAAGGCATCCGTGCCGAGGACATCCTGCCGCTGCTCTGCCAGCATTTCGCGTTCACGCACTTCCTGGGCGTCGGCGGTTTCGTCGACGTCTTCGTCGAACGCGGCTACGGCCACAATTTTTCGCGCGAGAACCCTGTCGACGTCGCCTATATCGATCTCATGGCCGAGATGAACGACGCGCTCATCGTCGACGGCAAGGTGAAGCCGACGATGATTTTCGCCGTCTGCCGCAAGGGCGGCAGCAAAGTCGAGGAAAAAACCTATCGCGGGCTCACGGCCCGGGGCGCCATACGCCCGGTGTCGTAAGCGCCTGGCACGGCGTCTCGGCTCAATTCTGCCGGCCGAAGCCGCCGCCGGTCGGCGTCTCGATGATGATGGCGTCGCCCGCCTCAAGGCGCGGTTTCGGCGCATCCGCCGATGTCTTCGATGCGGCCGTCCTGGCGCCGCACGCGATTGCGCCCCCGCTGCCCCGCTTCGCCGCCCGCGAGGCCGAACGGCGCGACTTTGCGGATAGCCCGAAAGTATCGCCAGGTCCATCGCTTCGAGAAAACGGATGACGCGGCGGATGCCGTCGCCGGCGCGCCAGCGCCCTTGCCGCCCGAGCCGCGCCGGATCGAGAATTCCTCGACCACGACCGGATAGCGCAGCTCCAGAATTTCAGGATCGGTCAGCCGCGTGTTGGTCATGTGGACGTGCACGGCGTCCGCGCCATCGAAGCCGTCGCCGTCCTTGTCGAGGCCGGCGGGCGCGCCCGAGCAGATCGTCTCGTAATACTGCACGCGATCGTTGCCGAAGGTCAGGTTGTTCATGGTGCCTTGCGCTCGAGCCCAGAGCGCCGAGCGCGCCGAACAGCGCATTGGTCACGATCTGGCTGGTCTCGGTATTGCCGGCGACGACGGCGGCGGGATAGCGCGGCGACAGCATCGAACCCTGCGGGAATGACGATGTCGAGCGGACGCAGGCATCCGGCGTTGATCGGGATCGGCGCATCGACCATGACGCGGAACACGTAGAGCACGGCGGCGCGCGTCACGGGCTCCGGCGCATTGAAGTTGTTCGGCTGCTCGCGCGCTGGTGCCGGTGAAATCAATTTTCGCCGTGCGCGCCGCGCGATCGACGGTGATCGCGACTTCGACCGCCGTGCCCTGATCGGTCTCGACGCGGAAGTGCCCGTCGTTCGAGGCCCGCAATCAGCCGGCGCACGCTTTCTTCGGCGTTGTCCTGGACGTGGCGCATGTAGGCGTGCGACGACGTCGAGGCCGTAGACGCGCGATCATGCGTCGGATCTCGGCCGCGCCGCGCGCGTTGGCTGCCACCTGGGCCTTGAGGTCGGCGATGTTCTTCATCGGCTGGCGCGCCGGATAGTGGCCGCTTGCGAGAACCGCGCAGCACGTCCGTCTTCGAGGAAACGCCCTTGATCGACCAGCTTGACGTTGTCGATCAGCACGCCTTCTTCCTCGATGCGTGGTGGCGCGCGGCGTCATCGAGCCGGGCGTCAGGCCGCCGATATCCTCGTGGTGGCCGCGGCTCGCGACGAAGAAGATGAATGTGCTGCGCCGGCGTCGTCGAACACCGGCGTGACGACGGTGATGTCGGGCAGGTGCGTGCCGCCGTTGTAGGGCGCGTTCAGCATGTAGACGTCGCCGGGCTTCATGGCTCGCGCCACGCGGCGCGGATGACGCTTTCGACCGAGCGGTCCATGGAGCCGAGATGCACGGGGAGATGCGGCGCGTTGGAGACGAGGCCGCCGGAGGTATCGAAGACCGCGCAACTGAAGTCCAGCCGCTCCTTGATGTTGACCGATCTGCGCTGTGGCGCGCAGCGCTTCGCCCATCTGTTCGGCGACGCCCATGAACAGGTTGTTGAAGACTTCGAGCAGGCCCGGATCGGCTCGTGGCACGAGACGGCGTTCGCGGGCGCGCGGGGCACGTCGGGTCAGCACGAGATCGTCGCGCGCCGTCACGTCGCAGCTGCCAGCCCGTCTCGACGACGACGGTCTGATGTGGCTCGATGACGAGCGCGGGACCAGTCGAGACGGTGGCCGGGCCTGAGGTCCGTCGCGCAGATAAATCCCGGCGTCGTGCCAGGCGCCGCGCGCAAAGAAGCGCGTTTGCGCCGTTGAGTGCGGCGCCGAACCCTGCCGCGCCGAGGCGCTGTCCGTCGCCGCCTCGGCTTCGTGGACTTGACCGGTCGTGCCGTCGGCCTCGACTTCGAGCGCTGCGACGATCGATCGGCTTGTCCGGCGCTGTAAAGCCGAAGCGCTGCCGATGTAGCGCTTCGAACGCTTGACGCATCGCTGAGCGGTCCGGCGAGCGCCGACGGCCAAGCGTCGTGTCGGATGCCCAGATAGCGCAAATGCAAAGTGGTGGCGTGCGAGTGATGCGGCCGCTCGATGTCCTGCACGGCCAGGTCCTCGGTCAAGAACATCGCCAGCGCAAATGCGCGGCGCGCGCATCGACTTGGTCGCATCGAATCTGCTCGTCGAGCGGCAGCTCGATCGTGTGCTCGCGGCTCGCCCGCAAGTTCAGCCAGCCCCATGCCGTAGGCCGAGAGCACGCCCGACAGCGGATGGATGAGGATCGCCGGCATATCCAGAATGTCGGCGATGAGGCAGGCGTGCTGGCCGCCCGCCGATCCGAAGCAGTTGAGCGCGTATTTGCTGACGTCGTAGCCGCGTTCGACCGAGATTTTCTTGATCGCTGCGGCCATGGTCTCGGCGGCGATGCGGATGTAGCCGTCGGCGATCTCTTCCGGCGACTGGCCGCCGCCAATGTCTCCGGCAAGCCGTGCGAATGCCATCGCGCACGGCGGCCGTGTCGATCGGCTCGTTGCCGTTCGCGCCGAACACCGCCGGGAAATGGTCGGGCAGGATCTTGCCGGTCGATGCACGTTGGCGTCCGTGACGGTGAGCGGTCCGCCGCGCCGGTAGCACGTGGGCCGGGATTGGCGCCCGCGCTTTCCGGGCCGACGGTCATGCGCGTGACCGTCGAACGACAGGATCGAGCCGCCGCCCGCCGCGACGGTGTGGATGTTGAGCATGGGCACGGCAAGGCGCACGCCCGCGACTTCGGTCTCGAAGGTGCGTTCGTAAACTCCGGCATAAGTGCGACACGTCGGTCGAGGTGCCGCCCATGTCGAAGCCGATGACGTGAGCGAAGCCGGCGCGGCGCCGCTGTTTCCGCCATCGCGACGACGCCGCCCGCGGGGCCTGAGAGGATGGCATCGCGGCCGCGGAATTCGTCCGACGCCGTCAGGCCGCCGGACTGACGTCATGAAGAGACCGCGTTGGTGCCGTGCTTCGCTGCGCGCTTCCAAGCGCTGCCGACACGCCCTCGACGTAGCGGCGCAGGATCGGGCGTCAGATAGGCGTCCGCAACCGTCGTGTCGCCGCGCGGCACGATGCGGATCAGCGGCGAGACCTCGTGGCTCGCACGCGACATGGCCTGAAGCCGAGCTCGCGCGCGAGGTCGCGCGGCTCGGCGTTCGTGGCCGGGGTAGGCGTAGGCGTGCATGAAGACGATCGCGACGCTGTCGATGCCGGCATCGCGCGCGCTCGCCAGTTCGCGTGCGAGGTGCGCGAGGTCGAGAGGTGTCTCGACCGTTCCGCTCGGCCAGAACGCGCTCGCGGGCGCCGATGACGCGGCATGTACAGCATCGCGGCTTGATGATCCGGCGCGCGAAGATGTTGGCGCGGGCCTGCGTGCCGATTTCGAGCTGGTCCTCGAAGCCCGTGCGTGATGACGAGCACGACGCCGGCTCGCCTTTGCGCTCGAGGAGGGCGTTGGTCGCGACCGTCGTCCCCATTTTGACGGGCCGATCATCGTGTCCGCGGCGCCGGCGCAGCTCGGCCGTGCCAGCAGAATGTCGCGATGCCGGCGATGGCCGCGTCGGCATAGCGGCCGGGGTTTTCGCGACAGCATCTTGGCAACGTGGCGCTGGCCCGCCGGGTCGCTGCGCCGACGATGTCGGTGAAGGTGCCGCCGCGGTCGATCCAGAACTGCCAGCCGGCCGCCGCCATTAGCGGAAGTCTCCGCTTCTTTCCGTAAATTAAGGGGAGTTGGGTGCGGCGATTGGCTATGCTGACCTTTAAGTCAGGTTTGCGTACAGACCTCTGTTGACCGCACCTCGACGCCACAGTTGTCGCCAGCCATGCCATCTGGAAAATCTCAGCCGGGTGCTCGGATTGCAGGAAGGCGGGCCGTTCGCGCCGCCTTCGAGCAGATCATGGCGGCCCTCGGCCTCGATGCCGCCGCTGCCGGCACGCCGGCCAGAAACCGCATTGCGTTTACGATCGCCGTGGTGACGCTGGCCGCCAAGATGAGCAAGGCCGACGGCGTTTCCTCCGAGGTCGAGGTCGCGGCGTTCGAGCGGCTGTTTCGATGTGCCAGAAGGCGAGCGCACAGGCCTTGCGCCGCGTGTTCGATCTGGCGCGCGCAGGATGTTGCCGGATTCGAGATCTATGCACGCCAGATTCGAGCGCGCTTCCTGCGCAACGAGCCCGAACTCAAGATCGACGGTCTCGAATGCCTGTTTCACATTGCCGGCGGCCGACGGCGTCCAGCACCCGGCGGAAGATGCCTTCCTGGCCACGCGTCGCCGAGCTGATCGGCGTGCCGCCGACCGACTATCTGGCCGTGCGCCGCGCCTTCGTCCATGATCCCGACAGCCCCTACCAAGTGCTTGGACTGATCGCCGGCGGCCAGCGACGACGAGGTGAAGCCGCGCTATCGGGAACTGGCGCGCGAGCATCACCCCGACCTGCTCGTCGCCAAGGGCTTGCCGGAGGAATTCCTGGCCGCCAGTCCGGCCGGCGCCTCGCCGCCATCAACGCCGCCTACGAGGCGATCCTTGCCGAACGCGGCGAAGGGCGCCGCAGCGTGCCTGGAGCGGGCGCCTTGACGCTGCCGAAGCCGAATTTCAAGCCCGATAGCCGCCTTGTCAAGCGCGTGCATCCGGCGCACAAACGTCGAGCCGCGCCGCAAGCGTGCCCGCCGAGCCTAGTCATCCTGCATTACACCGGCATGGCGAGCGCCGAAAAGGCCATCGACTGGCTGGCGCGCGCGGAAAGCCGAGTGTCGTGCCACTACGTCGTCGACGAGACAGGGCAAGCGTCACGCAACTCGTGCCGGAGCAGTTGCGCGCTTGGCATGCCGGCGTCTCGTGCTGGCAGGGCGAGACGGACATCAACTCGCAGTTCGATCGGCATCGAAATCCATAATCGCGGATCACGCCGACGGCTATCCGGATTATCCGCGCGCCCAGATCGGCGCCGTGATCGCCTTGTCGCGCGATATCTGCCGTGCGCCACCGCATTGCCCCCGCACGGCGTGCTCGCGCATTCCGACGTCGCGATCGCCCGCAAGATCGATCCGGGCGAGAAATTTCCCGTGGGCGAGCCTCGCGCGAGGACGGCGTCGGGCACTGGGTCCGGCCTTCGCCGGTCAACGGTGCGACCGGGGATTGGACGGAGGGCGCGCGCGCGCCCGCCGGGTCGAAGCGCGCAAGCGCCTGTTGCGGATCTTACGGCTACGACATCGAGCCAAACGGCCGTGCTCGATGCCGAAACGGCAAAGGTCGCTGACCGCGTTTCAGCGGCATTTCAGGCCGAGACGCATCGATGGCCGCCTCGACCGCTCGACACTTATCGACGCTGCGGCGCCTGGTTCGAGGCCCTGCGAGACTCAACGCCGCATTGACGTTCAAGGCGATTGACCTTAGCGGTCGCGCCGGCCCCGTATCCGCACGGTCGCCCGGCGCGCGAGCCGCGATCATGCGGCATTGCCCAAGACCGCAACCAGGCTCTGATGGACGAACACGTTACAAGATGCATGATGATCGCCGCGGACGCCGGAGTCTGTCAGTTTGGCACTGGCGCTGTGTTCGTGGCCGTCCTCAACTTTCCCTTCTGGCGGCTGTTGCTCGCACCGTGGCGCCGAAGACCGCCTTCGAGTGGCTGTTCATTGCCGCGACTTTCCTGGCGCTCCTCCCCTCACCTATATGATCATGCTGCTGCTCGCGGTGCGGCCGCTCTTGCGGCCGGTCGATCGCTGCTCCTGCCGGTGACGGCGGCGGCCAGCTATTTCATGCTCGAATACGGCGTCGTCATCGACGTCAACATGGTGCGCAACGTCTTCGAGACCAACAGGCCGAAGCCGGCGATCTCGTATCGACCGAAGATCATCGCCTATATCGCCCTCCTCGGCGTCCTGCCGTCGGTTCTGCTGTGGCTGGTGCCGATCGATTGGCCGCTCGCCAAGGACGACGTCAAGCGCAAGTTCCGCGCCGCCGCGATCACGCTGCCGCTTGCCGTCTTGGCCGCTCTATCCGTTCCTGCCAACGTCACGTCGGCGTTTCGCGAGCAGCGGCAGCTGCGCATGACCCTGACGCCGACAAATTACATTTCCGCGCTCAATAAATACCTGCGCTCGAAGTGCGAGCCTCATGGCCGAGGCGGTGGCCGATCGCCGAGGACGCGACCCGCGTCGCGGGCGCCGCCGGGCGGCACGAAGCAAGTCTCTCTTCGTCGTCGTCGTCGGCGAGACGGCGCGCGCCGACCACTTCGGCCTGAACGGCTATGCCCGGGCGACCACGCCCGAACTCGCCAAGGTCGCGGATCTCATCAATTTTCCCAAGGCTTATTCCTGCGGCACGGATACGGCGCAGTCGGTGCCGTGCATGTTTTCAGGCCTGGCCGCAACGGCTTCTCAAACGACAAGGCCGCCAGCCAGGCACAACCTGCTCGACATCCTGAAACGCACCGGCATCGACGTCGTCTGGCGCGAGAACCAGGCGGGCTGCAAGGGCGTGTGCGACCGCGTCACGACGGAAGTGCTGACCGGCCTCAAACACCCGACTTTCTATGCCTATAGCGAGAACCACGACGAGATCCTTCTCGACGGCCTGCCCGAGCGCCGAAGTCACTGGCGACACGATACCGTCATCGTCATGCACATGATGGGCAGTCACGGCCCGGCCTATTGGAAGCGCTACCCTGCAGCGCTGCGAAGTCTTCAAGCCGGTCTGCCGCGAAACCCAGTTCAGCCGCTGCAGCAACGAGGAGATCGTCAACGCCTACGACAATACCATCCTCTACACCGATACTGTGCTCGCCCGGCTCATTTCGATTTTGAAGGAGGCCGCCGATAGCGGTGCGGCCGATACCGGCATGATCTACGTTTCGGACCATGGCGAGAGCCTGGGCGAAAACAATATGTACCTTCACGGCATGCCCTACGCCATCGCGCCGGAAGCGCAGATCCACGTGCCCATGGTCGTGTGGCTGTCGAAGCCGTTTGCCGCGAGCCGGGCCATCGACGCGGCCTGCCTGGCAACCTCGGCCGCAGCGCCGGTCAGCCACGACAACTTGTTTCACTCCGTCCTCGGGCTCTTCGATATACGCACCGTGAGCTATAGTGACGGGCTCGATCTTTTTCGCGGCTGCCGCCATTCGACGGCCGAGCAGGGATCGCCGGCGACGCCGACGCGCGTGCAATAGTCTGAAGAAAGTTTTGCCTAGAGGTTCCCTAGGTAACTTCTGCGCAACCTCGACTCCGTTAGCATCCAACGAAATCGGCGAACGGAGATTCCCATGACGACCCACTTCAAACTCTCGATCATCCAAAACGGCAGGCAGTCTTTCCCGCGGCGCGCTCCTGGCGGGACTTGCCCTCGCCCTCGGCGCCGCCTCGGCAATCCCGGCGTCGGCGGTCGGCGCGCGAACGAAATTCGCCTGTGCCGGCGACTATTTTGCCTTTTGCAGCATGCACGCGGTCGGCAGCTCTGGCCTCAGACAGTGCATGAGGACAAACGGGCCAAAGCTCTCAAAGCGCTGCATCAATGCGCTGATCGCCGACGGCGAAGTTTCGGAAGACGAAGTCGCCCGCCGCGCCGCCAGCCTGCGCTGAGGGCTAAACCGGCACCTTTCGAGTGATGGATCGGCGGACTAGACTTTCCCCGATCCGAATCGAAGGAAGGCCCGGTTGCAATGCAGCAGATTTTATCGCTTGGCCAGATCATGGCGCTCGACAACCTTTCGAGCGAACTGAAGCGCCGCATCGCCGGCCGCGGTCTCGGGCCGCCGCGATCGTTCGAGCGATGGGCCGAGCAGATCCTGGTCGATCATCCCGACTGCAAGGCGCTGGTGCTACCCGCCGGGACCGCCATCGCCGGCGATCTCGACCTGGATGACGACGTCTTCTCCCAAAACAGGATTTCGACGGTTGCGGCGCTCGGGGCCCTCGCCATCGAGGGCCGGCTGGTCAATGCCGACAGTGACGGCGGCCCGTTCCTGTTCGTCGATGGCGATCTCTCCGCGCGCCAGATCGCCAAGGGCGGCTCGAGCTTCATCGTGCTCGGCAACGTCGCCTGCCGGGGCGTCGTATTCTGCGACTACAACCAGGGTGCCTTTCTCATTGCCGGCGGTCTCGAAGCCGCAGCCGTCATTTCCTGCGACCAGGAAATCCACGTCGGCGGCGACATCGCCGGCGTCTTGGTGAGCGAGGAACTGGGCAACATGCGCGAACTTCTGGTGCCTGAAGTCTTTGCCGATCCGGACGACGCGGAGGACGAATTGGCCGACGGCGGCTTGATCCGCGAACGGCTGGAGGCGGGCCTGCCCGTGCTGAAGTCATAAGTGCTGAAGGCGTAGAAGTTTTTTCGCCACGGACTGGGAGCAGATTGCTGCAGCGCAACCATCTAATCGATTGATCGAATCCGAAAATCGTCCGAGCCTCGGCAATAGTGAAAGCAGGTCGGCGATGCGCGAAGCACGGCACTGGCAATGGCGGAACGGGCGCAGTGGCGCCGGCACGATTGCCGCGGCGGCGTTTCTATTGGCTATGACCCTTACTGCGCCTGCTGCGGCGGCGGGTGCCGACGTGCAGCTTCCCGGCAAGCCCGATTTCACCTCGCGGCAAGTCACAAGCATGCTGCACTTGGCGAAGGCGGGTGAGCGGCTGGACTTCTCCGGGCGCAATCTCTCGTACCTCGATCTGTCGTCGCTCAATTTCAAAGGCGCCCTGATGGCGCACGCCGACCTTTACGGCACTGACCTCACCGCGACCGATCTGAAGGGCGCCGACCTCACCGCCTCGCGTCTCGACCGCGCCGTACTGATCCGTGCCGATCTTTCCGGCGCCCACCTCGACGGCGCCACCATCTACCGGCCGACGGTCTATGCGGACATGGCCAACAATCTCGCCGATGCCCCGCGCTTTGCCGGCGCCGTCATGCAGGGCGTGCGGGTGCAAGCCGATCTTTCAGGCGCCGACTTTCGCGGGGCCGACCTGTCGCGCGCCGACTTCAGCCCGCTCGAAGCCCGTCCCGGCCAGGGCACACTCGTGACCCAGCCGCGAAATATCCTGAAATCCTGCGACTTCTCCGGCGCCCGTCTCAGGCAAGCAAATCTGACGCGGGCGGTTTTGATCTTCGCCCGCTTCACCGGCGCCGATCTGACCGGGGTGACGTTCGTTGGTGCCGATCTCTCGCGCGTCGATTTTTCCGGTGCCGACGTCTCGGACGCGGATTTCGCCGGCGCCGATTTCGACGGTGCGATCCTCAAGGGCGTCAAAGGTCTCGAGACCGCGAAGGGCCTCGACACCGCCCTCAACCTCGACAAGGCCGAGCGGTAAAGTTGAACTCGTGCAAGGCGCCGCAATTTTTTTCCTCCCCCTTAAGGGGGGAGGGCGGTTCGTCCGCGGTTTAGTTCGGCGTCCTCCTGTGTGGATCAAGTTCTCTGCGCCGAGCTAAACCGCTGGACGAACCGGGTGGGGGTGAAACGCGGAACATACGTCGCGCCACCCCCATCTGAAACGCCATCGGACTAGTCAGGCCTTTCGAGTGCGAAGCGAATGTTGCGGCGGCCCGTCTAAGCCCGTGGCGTTTCTTCTTCCCCCCCTCGAGGCAGAAGCGTTCTTTGTCACCGCATCACTGTTGCCTGCCGCCCAATACCTCCGAGCCTGTCGAATGGGCTCCCGGACCCATCAAAACGCGACCCAATTAAAACGCAACGCTGGCGCCGCCCTTGAGCTGCAGGATTTCGCGCGCTTCGTCGGGGGTCGCGATTTCGAGACCCAGGCCTTCGAGAATCTGGCGCGCGATTTTCACCTGCTCGGCGTTCGTCTTGGCAAGCCGGCCGGGCCCCGCCCACAGGCTGTCTTCGAGGCCGACGCGGACATTGCCGCCCATGGCCGCGGCTTGCGCCGCAATTCGCATCTGGTTGGAACCCGCGCCCAGCACCGACCAGCGGTACTGGTCGCCGAACAGCCGGTCGGCCGTGCGCTTCATGTGCGAAACGTCCTCCGGGTGGCCGGCGATGCCGCCGAGGATGCCGAACACCGATTGTACGAAGAACGGCGGCTTCACGATTCCCCGGTCGGCGAAATGGGCGAGCGTATAGAGATGGCCGATGTCGTAGCACTCGATCTCGAAGCGCGTGCCGTTCTCGGCGCAGGTGGTCAGGATGTATTCGATATCGGCGAATGTGTTCTTGAAGAACCCGGCGCGCGAGCTTTCCAGATACGGTCTTTCCCAGGCGTGCTTGAACTCTTTTTGCCGGGCGAGCATCGGAAAGAGGCCGAAGTTCATCGTCCCCATGTTGAGCGAGGCGATCTCCGGTTTGAACGTGGCCGCCGGCTTGACGCGCTCTTCGATGGTCATCGTCGGTGCCCCGCCCGTCGTGATGTTCACGACCACATTCGAGCGCTGCTTGATCACTTTCAGGAACGGCGCGAAGGCGTCGGGCGACTGGTCGGGCCGGCCGTCGTGAGGATTGCGGGCGTGCAAATGCACGATGGCCGCGCCGGCGTCCGCCGCGCCGATGGCCGCATCCGCAATCTCTTCGGCCGTGACGGGTAGATGCGGAGACATCGAGGGCGTGTGGATCGATCCTGTCACCGCGCAGGTAATGATGACTTTTCGTGCGGTTGCCATTTCTTTGCGCTCCGATTTGCCCACGTACGCGGCAAGCATGGGCTGGCCCGGCGCGGTCCGCAATCGAGCGATGCAGCAAAGGCACTGGAACCAAGTTTGATTTGCCGCATTGTACCAGTACGGAAGTCTTAGGCAGCGAATTGTGCGAGGATTCTCATGGTGCAAGCGGCCGAGATCAGGATGGAACGGTTCGAGACCAGGCAGCGCCGCTGCATTGCGCTTTGCCGGGCGCTGGAAGTCCGGGATGCCCGGCGGCGTGTCAAACTCGTCAGTGCGCTTCGGGAACGGCCCGATGCCGGTGAGGTGCTCGGAATGATCGAGCGGACGCTGCCACTCGAGGGCAGGGTCAAATTATGGACTGCATTGTTCGAAGACTTGAGAAACGAAAGGTCGAGACCGGAGACAAAAGAAAAGAAAATCGCAGGGAGGCATCACCGTTGATCAAAGCCAACACGGAGATCGCCGCAAATGCCTACATTCTCAATGCCGGCAATGCTGTCGCACCTCATCCGCGCGAGTACATTCGCCGGTCTCGCCTCAGCCCTCGTGGTTTGCGCCCTCTCGGCCGGCGCTGAAGCCGGCGAATTAGGAAAATGCGACGGCGTCGACAGCGTCGAAGCCGATCTCCAGCAATCGAGTTCGTCCGGTTATTTCATTCCAGGCCTGAAACTGATCATCCTCAATCGCGTCCGGCTGAACGAGAGCGCACCGGCCGTGCAGAAATTCATCTTTAACCATGAATGCGCCCATGCCGATCCCGCCGTCGGCTCGGACGAGAGCGCCGCCGATTGCGCCGCCGCCAAGAAGGGCCGCGCGGAAGGCTGGCTCGGGCGGACGGAAATCATCCAGGTCTGCGTCCACCTCTCCCACATGCCCGTCGATGATACGCATCCCCCGATCGCCGTGCGCTGCGCCAACATCCGCCGCTGCACCGGAGACATCAAAGACACCCGACAACTCGCGACAGATCAGGCGACCTTGCTGCCCTCGGACATCCTCAGGCGGTAGCCGCGCTATTCGGCGTCGATCGACGAGCCGGTAATTGATCTACCGCCAGAGAAGTGGTCCGGCTCGAAGTATGGATATTTTCCTCGAGGAGGACAGGTCTGGCGATGAAGAATTACAAACCGGAAGAGATCGTTGCGAAGCTCAGGCAGGCGGATGTGCTCATCGCGCAATTCACAAAAATCCCCGACGTAGTTCTTACAATCGGCGTCACGCAGGTGACCTGCTACAGTCACTCGCGTGAAGCGTCAAACTCAACTCGATTGCGCCCATTCCGTTTGGCTGCATAGAGTTTCCGGTCCGCGCGTTCCACGAGTGCTCCGGCTCCCTCGGCATCCTTGATCTCCGCTAACCCGAATGACGCGGTTACGGTGCCGATGTCCTTACCGCCGGCGCTCATCCAATGGGTCGCCTGGATATTTCGGCGCAAGCGCTCGACAACTTCGACCGCACTTCCTGTTGGGGTCTTTTGCAGGATAAGCGCGAACTCTTCGCCGCCATATCGAGCGACGATATCGCTTGACCGCACGTTGTTGGCGAGAAACTTGCCAAATTGCTTCAAGATCTCATCGCCGGTCGGATGCCCGTGCGTGTCATTGACTTTTTTGAAGTGGTCGATATCGGCCATCACCAGGCACATCGGCATGACGCTTTCGTGGGCGTCTGCCACCGCAGACTTAAGGGCGGCCTCGAAATGACGCCGGTTCGGAAGCCCTGTCAGGCCATCCAACTGAGCTATCTTTTCTGTAGCCACGAGCTGTAGGCGTATGTCGGTGACCTGGGCGCGGGCGGCTTTCAGTTCTGTCCGAAGGTGCTCGGCCTCGCTCTGCGCCAATGAACTTGTCGAGACGAGAACCTCGACGATCGCGTGGACCTTCTCGGCCGTGTCCGCAGAACCAAGACCGGCCCGCGCCTGCGCGTAGGCTTCGGCTCGGACGTTGCTGCTCTCTAGGTGCGCAGTCGCGATACCCACGAGCGCCGATATTTGCTTTTCGAGGTTCTCACTGACCGCGTCCAAGACCTTGGCGCGCGGCGCTGAAGTTACATTGCCAAGCTTTGACGCGGGCGAAGCTTCCCGAACGCGCGAGGCCGCATAGAGATAGAGCTGGCGTAAGAGAAACAACGCCGCCGCAATTGCTGCAGCCGCTGCAATCTCAGTGCTGAAGCTCGAAAGCAGTCCGGTAGCCGACGCTATAGCGCTCGGCACTCCATTGAACGCGGAACCGATGCCTGCGACATTCTCCGGCGATAAGCGCGAGGTGATCGCCCCCAGGAGAAAGACAAGGCCGTAAGGCCACGCACGGCCAATTTTTTCGAAAGCAAAAGTCACGACGATCCCCTTAGTTAGTGAATTGGAATGAGGCGCACGCCGCACCTGCCGGCCCGGCACCATTTGACTTCACCCCGAAGGGTCATGAACGGTCCGACGCTGATGGTGATCAAATCCCCAACGCTCAGCCCCTCAACATCGCCGACCCCGACGCCACCCGCCGAGATGTCGAAAATGGTGGCTTGAAGGATCTGCGTGCCCGTGTGAACGGTCGCGGGAATTCTCGTGCGGCGTCGCAACCCCAAGCGACGATCCATCCATTGTCGCATGCGCATGATCGGGTGCAGAGACGAAAATCCCTGGACTTGCCGCGGGGGCTCAGCATCTGGCGCAGGTTCGATGGCCGCAAACGTCTGCATCAAATTCGAGTACTCGAACGGGCGCATCGGACGCTCCGAATTGATCATGCACAGCGTCACTGAGACCCGAGGTCCCGCGATGCAAATCGTGACTGGTTTTGTGGATGCCGGCATCGCGGCGTCAGACGGGCATCATGCCTCTGAGTGCTGCTCTTGAAGCGCAATCAGTCTGATCAAGGTCAGTATAGCAGGACTAGGTAAATCCCTAGTGAACGCCACACAGAAAGGCAAGCTGCCGCAGGTTCTGGGGGCCCTCAGTTTCGCAATCGCAGCGCAGCTGCTTGCCGCAGGCTCGAGTGAACTTTGCCGTGGCGCATATTGAGCGTACTCACGCAGCGCGCCAAACCGCCTCTCGACCGTCCTTCTTGCAAGCCGGGCTCCATAATCGGGAGACCAGATGCGCGGCCAGGAGCAGCAGGCCGCCAGGCACGGCGACAGCGAGGAGCACGACGGCGAGGGTAGACTTGGGGCTCATGACACGCCTAGGCCGAACAGCGGTGCGCGATCGGCAGTATCAGCGTTCGCGAGCCGACCAAGTCGATCTCGCAGCACAGCGGCTGCCCGCAATCGACGCACGCGTTTTCATCACGACGATGGTGTGCCTCCGAGGATTGCTCGTCGACTTCTGACCAAGATGCGACCCCGTCGACGTCAATAGCGAAAGCGTTCAAGCCAAGCATTCCCATCTGCATCTCCCAACCCGATAAGTTTTCTGTCACCGCCCGTTTCCCGGGCAGAGTTCGTCGAAGGTAGCAGGGAGAGATTTTTTTGATGCTCAGACAGGGACGTGAATTGTAAACGCGCCATAAACCAAGGCGCAGGACCTGCATCATCGATACTATAGATCTGCGTCGCCCTGGCCGCTCGACGGCGGCAGTGGGTGAGGTGCGCCAGTAGTGGCGGCGTCCGCACCACTGACGGCAAACCTCAAGCTGAGAAAGCAATTTGATAAATTCCGGCAGCTAAGTTCTCAACTTTCGCCGTTTGTCGATGTTGCTCGAAGGCATCGACTGGCGGGCTCCATAACGAACGTGGGCGCCGATGCGATGCAGAATGCGGGCGCCGTCCTTGCCGAATTCGGATCGCCGTGATCTGAGACCCGCTGAGCTGCCCCCGGTTGCGTGGACATTGCAGTTAAGCTAATCGCATGCTCGCCTCGTAGGCAACCGGGCTGATGTAGCCCAATGTCGAATGCCGCCTTCGCGGATTGTAGAACCTCTCGATATAGTCGAACACATCGGCCCTGGCTTCGTCGCGTGTCCGGTAGTCTTTCCGCGCCGTTCGCTCGGTCTTGAGCGTCGAGAAGAAGCTCTCCATCGCCGCATTGTCCCAGACATTGCCGGAGCGCGACAGACTGCACACGACGCCGTGCTCGATCATCAGGCTCTGACACTGGGCGCTCGTGTATTGGGTGCCGCGATCCGAGTGATGCAGCCGTTCGCGCGGGCGTCCCCGCCGCCACAGCGCCATCATCAGCGCATCGCTGACCAGGTCCGCCGTCATCTCAGCCCGCATCGACCAGCCGACGATCCGTCGAGAGAAGAGATCGAGCACGACAGCAACGTAGAGCCAGCCTTGCAACGTCCAGACATAGGTGAAGTCGGCCGCCCACCGGCAGTTGGGCGCGGGCGCATGGAACTGCCGGTCGAGAATGTTGGCCGCCAGTTCGCTCGCAGGGCGAACGCCGCTGTCGCCCGGCAGACGCCGCCGTTTTGGCTTGGCGCGTAAGGCATTGTGCTTCATCAGCCGCTCGATTGTGTGCAGGCAGCAGGAGTGCCCCGCTTCCAGAATGTCGTGCCAGACGCGCCGCGCGCCATACGTCCGGTCGCTCGCCAGAAAACTCTTTCTGATCTCGGAAGTGAGAGCTTCGTGCCGCTTCGCACGGCGGCTCGGCGGACGCCTCAGCCAGCCATAGAAGCCCGAACGCGAGACACCGAGCACCTCGCACGGCAACGCCGCCGGCCATATCCCCCGGTGCTTCGCCACGAACGCAAACATCACGTCTGGTCCTTGGCGAAGTATGCCGCGGCTTTTTTTAGGATGTCGCGCTCGATCTTGAGCTTTTGTACTTCACGCCGAAGCCGCTCGATCTCGGCTTCCGCCGCCTTCATCTTGGCGTGGCCCGGAAACGCTTCCAGCGGGTCGGCCTTGAAGTCCTTCGCCCACTTGCGGATGACGTTCTCATGCACACCGAGGTCGCGGGACGCTTGGGCGACCGTTACACCCCGGTCACGGACCAGACGCACCGCCTCGACCTTGAACTCTCTCGTAAAACTCCGCCGTCCCATGACGCTCCTCCAGCTTCGCCAAAACTCCTTAACCTGGTGTCCGTAAAACCGGCAGCAGCTCAAGCAGCGCAATCTGCGACTTCGTGGTAACAGGAAGCCGGTATTTTCCGGCTCAACTCAACAGCTCATAGTAAACCTATAGCCATTCTGCTAGAATTGCATTGGCTGCGGTCGCAGCTGGAGATCTTGTATGAGCACCGAAGGCTCGATGGCGACCGCTATAGGCTTCGCTATTCTTGCTGCTACGCTCCCATGCGTAGCGGTTGCAGGAGGCTTTGACCGCTTTGACCAGAGTGTTTCTCTGCTGTTCGATCCCGCCACTATTGCCTTCGAGATCTCGGGCGGGGCGGTCCCCGCAGCGAGCGGCTATAGCAGTGTGAACAACCAGCCAGAGAAGGTGCCGCTGACCGATGACTATCTTGTCGGATCTTTGCGGATCAAAATTACGCCTGCGGAAAGTTTGTCGTGCCAGTTCCACGCGGGGCGACCTTTTGGTACTGACATAAGCCATGGTAAAAGCTGGAGCGGAGCCGGAATCGTTAGTTCCCAGTTCTTACGGGTTGACGAGCTAGGCTTGACCTGCGCCAAAGCTTTTTCTGCATCTCAAGCGTCCTTGCGCTTGATTGGGGGCCTTACCTACGACCTCCTTCGATTCGAGCAGAATGCGGTCAATCTCGCTTCAACTTCTCGTCTCGGTCTGGACAGTGATCAACTCGGCTGGAGAGCTGGGGTTGCCATCGAAGTGCCGTCAACCACACTGACGGCATCAGTCATGTACTACGGGCCTCTTAGTTTTGATTTGAGAGGGGATTTGCGGCAAGGGCTAGATCGTGTTGGCCTAAGCGGTGACGTCGAATTTCCGCAAGCGATGGAGGCCCAAGTTTTTCTCAGCCCATTGCAGGGTTGGCTGATTGGGGGAATTCTAAAGTGGTCCGATTGGAGCGTGCTGGACGAGGTCTCGTTGAATTCCACAACCTCGTCAGTGTTCGGCGCTCCCGGAAGCCATGTTTTGGACCTCGAAGCTCACTTTCGCGATGGTCTGACCGTCGCCGGTTTTGTCGGTCGTGCACTCGATGCCCAATGGTCGGTCTGGGGGCGCGTGGCCTGGGATCGCGGCGTCTCCACCGGATGGACGGAGCATACTGAGTCCTGGTCGCTCTTCGCAGGCCTAAAGTACCGAGCCTCCGAGTCAATAGAGCTGGGGGGCACACTCGGTCTTATTTGGTTGACCGCAGGCACCATCGACCAAGGCCCCATCCGTGCCACCTTTGACGCCGACATTGCTATCGTGCCTCAGATCGGAATGACTCTCCGATTCAACGGCTCGTAATCGTGTAGACGTCAGCTGCGTTGAATCGATACAATTCGAACGCCCGCTTGGTTGAATGAGACTTCCTTCGTCGACCATTCCTCCAACTCTCGGCGTGCCTCAGCGAACGGAAACTTGAGATCGGGCACGCTCTCGAAAATGTTTACCCACTGCGCAAACACGTGCATCAACGCCGTACCCCTAAACGGTCCGATCGCCGGTGCTACAAGCGTGCGATCCTGCGTAATCGTCCATCCCTTAAATTCCTTCAACTCATCTGCTATGGCTGAAAGCGATGCTCGATTGAGTCGTTGTTGCGCCGCATGCCGTGCGTAGGTGGCGAGGAGGCTCGAAAAAATTGGCGTCGATGGATAGTTGAAAAACGCAGCGGGGTCTGGCTCGACGATCAACGCACTCCCGCCCGGCTTAAGCAGCTGCTCGAGCTGACGGAGTACATCACCAAGTCCCGAAAGGTGCTGCACTAGCAACCTGAGAATAACAATATCGAATGCCGCACCGGGCTCGAAGGCGAAGAAGTCCGATTGAACGACATTGGCCTTCTGTAGGTCCGGACTCTGCTTTGCAGCAGAAATGAGTTCGGCTGAAAGGTCAACCCCAGTGTACGCCTTATCTGGGAAAAACTTCATCAGGTGCGCGAGGAAGTAACCATTGCCGCAGCCGGCATCGAGAACGCGATGCGCCGTTTGCCACTCGGGCCAACCGAGAAAGAAGCTCAGCTCGTAAGGGAAATAGGCCGCAACCTGCAGTTCGAGGCATGTGCTCCAATTCAGCTCTGCCGCAGGACTTGCTGTATCTAAGAGAGCGTTCGCCGGTTTAGTTGCCATCAGTATGTCCTGATCGCCGGAATTCAAATGTGGGACTTGAACAGGGATGCGGATCAACCGCAAGGTAACCGATACCGTTGTTCAAGAGTGCTTGGGCCGGCGCTATGTCTTTCAATTTAATCGGATGTATAAAATCGTCGCGGAACCATGGGAAAATAACCGGATTGAACATGCTCTTAAGCCAATCAATGGTTGCTGCCTTGTGCCTCGATTGCCGTATGACTGGATGATAGGTGAGCCAAATGTCGATGCCGTAGCCAGGTCCAATATCGACCGGAACGACTGGCGCGCCTAACGCCAACGCGAAGGTTGGTAGGCCACCTATCCCGGCGCCTCTCTCGATCGCATAGAGATGTGCTGTGCTGCTGTTTGTCCGAACACCAATAACTTCTTCGGGCTTAGACAGCCTGAAGTAACGCGCCAAAGCCGACTGGTCGATCTGAGGTGCCACTTGCTCGATTAGTCGATGGTTGACGATATCCTCATAGCTGCGGGGAACGCCGTAAATGTCCAGATAACTTTGCGCCGCGAACGGATAAATGTGCAGCCGCCCAAGTTTCTTGACGACCAAATCCGGATTGTCGGGCTTGACAAACTGGATGGCGACATCGGCCTCGAGGTTAAGCACATCGACACTCTCCATCGCACAAAAGAGGGAGATCGTAGTCTTGGGTTGCTGGTGCTGCAATTCAATGAGCCGCGGCATGACCCAGTACGAGCCCAATCCCTCGGTAATGGCGATGACAACCTCACCGCGTTCATTCAGATCTAGAGCAGCGCGACTACGCTCAAGCTCGCAGAGAGATTGATGCATTGAGCGAGCACTTTCCGCCAAGACCTTGCCCCGCGGTGTGAGTGCTATGCCTTCGCGTTGCCGGAGGAAAATCTTTGTTCCCAGAGCCTCTTCCACGCGTTCGACGCTACGCGCGACCGTCGCGGGGCTCGATCTTAATGCCCGTGCCGCATTCCTAATGCTGAGAGAATCCGCGCACGTCAGAAAACTCGCAAATCGTCCCAAGAAAGTCTGTCAAGCCGTCGGTCACTCATTTGGTGCTCCAATTTTGGAGCACCATGCTTCAAGACTTTATGCACCGCACGGTGGCCCGGAGGGGCTACTCTCAACATGGGAGCTGCACTTCTATGGAAAACGTGAACTTCACAGTGAGGTTAAGTATGACACCGACCTTAGGTCAAGCCCGCAGTTTGCTGAAACGCCACGACTTTGATAGTCTGAAACTACCTAACCGCACCCGCGTCTCTCTGAGGCGTGCCCAGTTTAGCGACTTGAACGAAGCCGAGGCCCTCACTCAGCGGACTTTGGGCCACTCAAGGCTGGCGTCCCGTTCGGTGGTCGAGAGGATCCTTATTCGCAATGCAAACAGCGTATTGCTCTTCAAGCGGGGCAGAGTCCTGCTCGGACTTTGGGCGATGCTGCCCCTTGCCCCTAAAGGCCTAGAGGCACTGCTCCTTGGGGAATTTCCATTTGAAGACCCCAATCCTGATTTCTTGGTGACACAGACCCAACCACCAGCCGCGATTTACGTTTGGGCCGTCGTGGCGAGCGGTGTCGCCGCCGAAGGAATCCATCACGTGAGCTGTTTTCTGCGCCAGCCGCTTTACTGCCTGAGCAACCTGTACACCCGAGCCGCTACCAGTAATGGAGCGCGCATCATCGTGGAGACCGGCTTCAATCTCGTCCAGGGTTCAGACCTGTATCGGTACGTCCGGGCCGGCAATCGGTCGGATAGCATCAATTGAATTGTAGGGGGACGGTCTAATGTCATCCTATCAAGCCCGCACAAGCGACAGCGCTCTTGAAGCGGATCTTTTCGCCAGGCCGAAGTCATCCCAATCGTATTCAATAGCTATCGTGAGAACCCTCACTGAGCTGATGCATGCCATCTCTGTCCGCTCAGCGGTCTTTATGTCAGAGCAAGATTGCCCATACCAAGAGGAGTTCGACGGAAACGATTTTGTTGCCACCCATTTGGTGGCATACAAGGAGCGTGAGCCCGTCGCCTGCCTTCGCGTGCGCTTCTTCGCCGATTGCAAAGATCGAGCGGCTAGCTGTCCTTCATCGGCACAGAAAGTCGCGTGTCTCGTTCAAGCTTGTCTCCACCGCAATCGAACTCGCACGCAAGAAGGGATACCGACGGATCACGGACACGCCCAAGATCGCCTGGTACATTTTTGGGCGCATTTTGGTGCTCGACCGATGGTTGGCCGGCCAAAGCTGACTTTCTCGGATTTCTCGTACACTGAGATGCTTCTTGAAACAGATCCCGCGACTAACGCTATCAGTCTGGCGAGTGATCCTTACGTCATCATCCGGCCTGAAGGCGAATGGGACGAACCAGGGATCCTTGATTACTCCGCATCCCGTCCGGTGACGAGCCCGCTTCGCTACCTCGACGTTGCATAGCTTGGAGTGTTGATGACCGTCATTCATCTCCCGCCCCATCGGCGCGCGGTAACGCCTTTGTTCGTTATGATCGATCTCCAATTGGAGTACCTAACTGAAGGGAGACCGCACTATCTGTCAGGCGCCCACGAAACGTTCAAAAACTGTGCCCGCCTCCTCGACAAACTGCGGGAGCTTCGGCTTCCTATAGCCCACTTCCGTCAAATTCACGTTGGCTACAACTTCAATCGGGCGTCGCGCTTCTCCCAATGGGCCGAGCCTCTTCGCCCGCGCCCCAGCGAGTACATGTACGAAAGAAGACTACCTTCCTGTTTCAACAGCGCCGATTTCGCATGCCTCATGCGGGAGATTGAGTATCCGGAAATCGTCATCTGTGGAGTGACAGGAGAACGCGCCTGCCTCTCGACAGCAATAGATGCGTTCAATCGCGACTGTCGCGTAACGTTCGTCGCGGATTGCTCAGCCAGCCACGCTTTGGCAGATCGTGACGAGAAGTCGACGCACCAAGTAGTTATCGACCTCATCTCGGTCTACGGTGACATTGTTAGCTTGGCTGAAATCATGAGAAAGCCGGCCGCATTTGCACATCGTCGGGGTTAGAATGGACCGGAGGCTCGCGATATTGATCAATTTGCGCAATCTGATCGCAACGGCGACAGATGCAGCTGTGACTTACGGTGAACGTGACACAGAGCAGCTCTTACTTGTTGCCGAGCTTCAGATCGTTGATAAGATAGTAGAAATGGATGATACTCCCCCGTGTGATTACCAGCAAGAATAGGCTCGTTGGATGAGGTCGTTGCGTTCCACTGGTTCGCCCTTGCTGCTAATCCATGGCGGACCGGGCTTCGGCCCCGACTATTTTAGGAACGCATTGTCATTCTTCGCGGACAGCCGACAGTTGTTTGTCTGCGACCAACCCGCCCAGCAAACGGGGCTTCACCCGCTGCACCATGGCACCGGCCGACGCGTTCGCCCAATACCCGATCCGCACGAAAATTATCACCCATTTGTGTTCCAGTCGCGCCCGCGACCTGGCGCTGCCATCGGCGTACGCGTTAAATCTTCCGTCAACGGGTCGAGGGCGTATTTCATCTACCGAGTGCCCGTTACTCCCGCGAAGAGACTTTGATGTTTCATACGCCGAGTTTGTTTCTCGGATACCGGCGCTCGAACGCATCAAAATTCAACTTTCCGCTGCCGCCCTGGGTGCGGACAGCAACGCTATCGTCGATGCGTTGTGGCCTTACTACCATGCGCCGGGAAATTCGCCGCCTCGCCCAGATCTGCACTTTGAACTGAAAACGTACCGGAATTGGATGCGCACTCTGGGAAACTTCGATTTTAGCTACGAGATTGACTTTCTGAATCGTTTCCACGTTATCCTCGGCCAACATGACCCGACTAAAGCATC
>CAVSZX010000013.1:0-193136 GCA_963732525.1 uncultured Alphaproteobacteria bacterium | reverse complement strand
TTAATCGCCGGGCATGTTTTCGACCGCGGGGATAATCCCCACCACGTTGATCGGCAGACGCATTTCGCCCACGGCTTTGAAAGTGCCGAGCACGCTGCCCGCGCCGCTCATGTCGAATTTCATTTCGTCCATTTCGGCGCCCGGCTTGAGCGAGATGCCGCCGGTGTCGAAGGTGACGCCTTTGCCCACCAGCGCCACCGGCTTCTGCGACTTGGGGCCGCCGTTGTGTTCGAGCACGATCACTGGCGGATGGCCACGATGAGCATCATCTTCGCGGCGATCCCCGCGGCGATCTACCTCGCCGCGGGCCTCCCTGCCACCCGCAGCGGGATGACGATCGGCACCCTCGTCGCCTTCACCGCGTTGCAGGCCAACCTGTTCCGCCCGCTCATGGGGCTGCTCAACGTCGGCGTCTCGCTGGTCTCCTCGCTCGCCCTGTTCGCACGGATCTTCGAGTACCTCGACCTGCCCGTCGACGTCGACGACCCGGCCGAGCCGGTGGACGTCGACCCCGCCACGGTGCGCGGGCACGTCCGGCTTCGAGGGCGTCACCTTCACCTACCCGGGCAGCGACTCCCCCGCGGTCGACGACGTCACCTCGACGTCCCGGCGGGGACGACGCTCGCTCTCGTCGGCCAGACCGGCTCCGGCAAGAGCACGCTCGCCGCGCTCGTCGCCCGCCTCCACGACCCGACCGCGGGCCGCATCACCATCGACGGCGTCGACCTGCGCGACCTGCGGCTCGTCGACCTCGCCAGGGTCGTCGGCGTCGTCAGCCAGGAGACCTACCTCCTGCACACGACGGTCCGCGAGAACCTGCGCTACGCCAAGCCGGACGCCACCGACGCCGAGATCGAGGCCGCGGCCCGGGCCGCCCAGGTCCACGAGCTGATCGCGTCGCTGCCCGACGGCTACGACACGTGGTCGGCTCGCGCGGTCACCGGTTCTCCGGCGGCGAGAAGCAGCGCATCGCGATCGCCCGCACCCTGCTGCGCGACCCGCGGGTGCTCGTCCTCGACGAGGCGACGAGCGCCCTCGACACCCAGACCGAGCGCGCCGTCCAGGAGGCCTTCGACCGGCTGTCCGCCGGCCGCACGACGATCACCATCGCGCACCGGCTCTCGACGGTCCGCGACGCCGACCGGATCGTCGTCCTCGACCACGGCCGGGCCGTCGAGACCGGCACGCACGACGAGCTCGTCGCTCGCGACGGGCGCTACGCGGCCCTCGCGGCCTGACGGACGACGGCGAGCAGCGGGACGGCGCCCAGCGTCAGGCCGGTGACCGCGCCGGGTCGGGCGTGAGCCAGTCGAACGCGCCCGGCGCGACGTCCCGCACCGGGTTCTCCAGCACCCCGACGCCCGCGACCGACACCCGGACGACGTCCCCGGCGAGCAGCGTCCAGTCCAGCTCGGGGACGATCCCGGTGCCGGTCGACAGCACGACCCCGGCCGGGAACCGCTGCGCCCGGAACAGGTGCTCGACGAGGTCGTCGAGGCTGCGGTGGATCGACGCCGTGGACGTCGCGCCGGACCACGCCACCGCTCCCCCGCGCAGCACCGCCACCTCGACCGCGAGGTCGCGGACGTCGTCCACCTGCCACAGCGGGACGATGCCCGGCCCGAGCGCGCACGCTCCCGCGTAGGTCTTGGCCTGCGGCAGGTAGAGCGGGTTCTCGCCCTCGATCGTGCGCGAGGAGACGTCGTCGCACACCGTGAGCCCGACGACCTCACCGCTCGCGCTGCACACGAGGGCGAGCTCGGGCTCGGGGACGTCGACGTCGGAGTCGGTGCGGACGCCGATCGGCTCGCCGTGCCCGACGGTCCGCCACGCGACCCTGGTGCCGCCGGTCACCGTTCCCACGGTGAACGTGGTCTTGGGAGTTTCGGGCGTTGAGTACCTCGCCGATCTTCGCGACCATCCGGCCCATGGCATGGATCGCAGAGGGCAGGCCGAACGCGCCGAAGGAATGTCCTCCGGGACCGCGGAAGGCGATCTTGTAGCGCCGGCTGCCGGGTGCGGCGTTGACGATGCGCCAGACCAACGGGCCGTCGACCGAATGAAGCCGTGATCGCAGGGTCGTCGCGAACAGCGCCTTCACGCCGCGCAGGTCGCCCAGTTCTTCCTCGCCGACGGTGCCCACGAAATCACGTCGCTCACGGTCTCGACTTCCATCGCGTTCATCGTGCGCAGTACCTGGAAGATGGCGGCAAGCCCGCGCGCATCGTCGTAGATGCCGGGCGCGAAGTAGCTTGTCGTCCTTCTTCGTCACCTTCACGTTCGTGCCTTCGGGAAACACCGTTCCAGGTGCGCCGAGACGCCCAGCCGGGGGCCGGCTTCCGTGCCGCCCCGCGCGAACGCCGATCACGTTGCTCCCGGCCTCGATGCGGGCATCGGGGATCCCGAGCGCTTTCATGCGCCGCTGGAATTCCTGGGCGCGCACGCTCTCCTTGTAGGCGGCGCGGGAATCGCGTGGAACTCGATCTGCTCCTTGAGCGTGAGCTCGTCGTCCTTCTCGATCGCCGGCGAGCGCTGCCTCGACGACCGTCTCGCCGTGGATCTTCTGCATCGCCTGCATGGCGCTCGGCGTACACCGCGGGCCAGTGATCCCGGTCCTGGGCGGGGGCGCACAACGAGATCGCAAGAGGGCGGCCGGGGGAAGAGTGCGCATCGCGAGACTCTACGGCCCCCGCTTTCTTCAGCAGTTTGGCCACCGCTTCGGCGACCTTCCTGTAGCCCTCGGCGTTCGGGTGCACGAGGTCGGACTTGAGGCTGCGATCGCACAGCACCTCGGCGAGGACGCCTTCCTCCACGGGCATGCCGACTCGCGCCCATCTCGCCGTAGAACGGCACCTTCGCCACGCCGAAGCCCGGCTTGGGCGTGGCCACCAGGATCACCTGCGATGCCACGCTCGCGCGCGAGCTTCACCATCGCGCGCACGTTCGCCGCCGCCTTCGTCTCCGCCAGCTTGCGCAGGAAGTCGTTGCCGCCATGGCACAGGATGCAGAGCTCGGGCTTCGACCTCCTCGAGCACTTCGGGCAGCCGCGCCAGCCCTTCTCGCTCACCTCTCCCGGCACGCCGAGCGCACGACCTTGCGCCCGATCAGCTTCTCGAGCACCGCCGGTAGCTCTCCGGCGCCGCCGCGCCGGTGCCGAAGGTGAGGCTGTCGCCGAAGGCGAGCACCACGGCGCCGGCGTCGAGCTTCGCGACCTTGGGCACGGAAGGGCCGCCGCAGGACAGCAGCAGGGACAAGGGCGAGGAACGCGAACGGTCGGAGGATCATGGCTAGAGCACCGGGGAAGAGAGGCGGGCGATGGATTCCAGCAGGGCGAGCACGCGCGCGCCGCGGCGCTTGCGGAAGATGCGCGCCTGCTCGGTCGAGCTCGAAGCGGCGGGCGACCTGGTCCACGAGGTCGCTGTCGTAGAACGCCGCCGCCACCTCGAAGTTGAGGCGGAAGCTGCGGTTGTCGATGTTGGCGGTGCCCACGATCGCCATCGTGTCGTCCACGACCATCGTCTTGGCGTGCAGCATCGGCGGGCCGTACTCGAAGACGTCGATGCCCGCCTTCGCCGAGCGCCTCGCAGTAGGTGCGCGAGGCCAGCGTCACCACGCGCGAGTCGCCTTCCTGGGGCACGATCACCTGCACGTCCACGCCGCGCAGCACCGCCACGCGCAGCGCGCTCTCGAGCGGCTCGTCGGGGATGAAGTAGGGCGTCTGATCCAGACGCGGCTGGCGCGCCGTGGAGATCGCCGCGAGGAAGAAGGCGTGGATCGGCGCCGTGCTCGTCGTCCGGGCCCGAGGCGAGGATCTGCACCGCGCAGGCCCTGTCGGCCGCAGCGCCGGGGGGAAGTAGCGCTTCACGCTGTCCAGGTCGAGCTGGAACTCGCCGCCTCGAGTAGGTCCAGTTCTCGAGGAACAGGCGCTGCAGCCGGCGCACCGGCTCGCCCTCGATCCGCGCGTGCATGTCGCGCCAGGCGCCCTTGCCCGAGCGCGGTCGGCGCTCGCCGGGTCGTGCAGGTTCTGCCGCCGAGGAAGCCCACCGAGCCGTCGCAGACGGCGATCTTGCGGTGGGTGCGGAAGTTGGCGAAGTTGAGGCTCGCGAACGAGAAGCGCAGCGGGTTGAAGCCGCAGCACCTCGCCGCCGGCCGTCGCGAGCGGCTGCCAGAAGCGTCGCTTCAGCGTCGTGCGAGCCGACGCGCGTCGACCAGCACGCGCACCTGCGACGCCGCGCTCGCGCCGCCGCCGACCAGCAGGTCGCGGAAGCGCGTGCCGACCTTGTCGGGCTCCCAGATGTAGTACTCGAGGTGGATGTGGTGCTGCGGCCGCGTCGATCGCTTCCTCCAGCGCCGTCGAGGTACTGTGTCGCCGTCGTCGAGCAGCTTCACCGAGGTCGCGAACGTGGGCTCGCCCTGGCCCAGGCGCGCGACCACGCGCGGCGAGCGCCGCGGCGTCGGCGGAGAGCACGGGCTTGGCCTGGCAGCACGAGGCGCGGATGTAGTCGGAGACCTGGCCCGCGAGCGAGCGGCGCGCGATGCCGTAGCGAAGGCGGCGGCGCTGCAGCCGGCGCGGGCCGAACACGAGGTAGTACAGGCCCGAGACGAACGGGCAGCGCGATGAAGGCGAAGATCCACGCGAGCGTCGCGGTGGGCGAGCGCCGCTACAGCAGCGACCGTGCCGATCGCGGCCACCACGAAGATCGCGTAGGCGGCGACCAGGATCTCGAACCAGGGGGCAGCGTCATGGTCCGGGAAGCATAACCGGAGTCGCGGCGTAAAATGGGTCCTCACCGGAGCCGAGCCATGACCGCCCGCCAGCCCGTTCCCCCGATTCCCGCATCGACGCCGCCGCCCTGGAGGCGCGCATCGCACGCCAATGGGACGAGGACATCGTCCCGCAGCTGGTCGACTACATCCGCCTGCCGGCGAAGTCGCCGCATTTCGATCCCGACTGGGAGCGGCACGGCCATATCGAGGCCGCGGTCGCGCTGGCGCGAGGGCTGCGCGGCGCGCCAGGAGGTCGCCGGCATGACGCTCGAGGTCGTGCGCCTCGAGGGCCGCACGCCGGTGCTGTTCTTCGACATTCCCGCCACCGGCGGCTCGATGCCAGCGCACCGTGCTGCTCTACGGCCACCTCGACAAGCAGCCCGAGATGACCGGCTGGCGCGCGGGCTTGGGCCCGTGGACGCCGGTGATCGAGGACGGCAAGCTCTACGGCCGCGGCGGCTTCGCCGCATTCCCCTGGGCCAGCTGCTGCGATGACCAGGGCACGGCAAGACTCTTCGCGCAGCCCGTTACGAACGATCCGGTCGAACTCGTGCTCAATCGCACCTGGCGCGCCGCGCTCGCGGTGGTCGGCG
This sequence comes from uncultured Alphaproteobacteria bacterium, assembly GCA_963732525.1. Taxonomy (GTDB): domain Bacteria; phylum Pseudomonadota; class Alphaproteobacteria; order Rhizobiales; family Hyphomicrobiaceae; genus Hyphomicrobium_B. Next base: position 187,776 of record CAVSZX010000013.1, on the reverse strand, counting down.
CCGACGGGCTTCCCGCGCTCGAATCGGCGGGCAACGTGCAGCGGCCGTTCACGGCGCTCGGCTCTCACTGCGGATCCCGCCGCTCGTCGACGGGCCGGCGGCTGCGAGCGAACTCAAGCGCATCCTCGAAAGCGATGTCCCGTACTCGGCCGGCGTCACGTTCGAATACGACTCCGCCGCGACCGGCTGGAACGCCCCGGTGACAACGGCGGCACTTCACGCGCGAACGTTGCGCGCGCCGGCGCCCGCTGCCGCCGCTCAATCTCAGACTGCAGGCCGGTGTCCGCGACCGCTGCCGCGCCGGCACCGTCACCGACGGGTTGTTGGCGATGAAGGTCAGGTAGTTCAGCCGCGCGATGGTGCGATCGGCGACGACGAGCGCGACGGCGCGCGGCGGCAAAAGCCGCGAGGAAGTAGCCGGCGCCGCAATATTCCTCGCCCCACTCGACGGTTCAGGAACGTGAGTGAGGCGTTCAATGCGAAGGACAGCCCCTGCAGCAGGAAATAGGTCCGCCGCAAGTCGAAGAACACGACCAGCGACGTCGCCGCAATGAACACGAACAGGAACACCGAGCCGAGCGCCCCAAAGCGCAGATGGCGATCTGCCTGAATTGCAGGTTCAACACCTCGACGATGGCCGGCGCGCTGAGTGCCAGTACGGCGGCGAGCGCCAGCTGCGACACGGTGATGAGCGACAGGCTCTCGAAGGAGAAGCCTTCGAGGCGCCGCCTGGCCTTCTCGATCTGGTCGATCGTCCCATGGCCCTGCATGGTGCCGAAATAGGTGCGGTAATGTTCGAAGAATTCGGTTTCGAGCTTCATGACGAACTGCGCCAGCGCCGGAATGAGGACGAGCGAGGCAATGAACATGGCGCTGTCGTAAAGGGGGGCGTGGATCAGTCCGCCATCGACGCTCTGGCCTTCTTGAGAAAACCAGAAGATCCATTTATCGACCCACACGCCGGCCGTGCCCAGCAAGGCCCCCAGCGCCAGGAAGCCATAGCGTCTTGTGGCCGCCGACGAGTTCCGGAAGCGCCGAGAATCGATGTTCGAGGGCGTCGGAAACGTCGCCAGGACGCGCAAGGCGAGACCGAAGAAGGTCACCGTCAGACCGCCGACGAAGCCCCACACCATGCCCTCCGCGCCGAGCCCGGCGAGCGCCGCCGCCGTCGCGCCGGCAATGGCGACGACCAGCCCCGCCGCGAAACTCCTCGTAATGCCGGCGTAGTCGCGCACCGCCCCGCAGAAGGCCAGTGCAATCCAGATCAGTGCCACCACCGACGTCGCCGAATAAAGGGCCGCGCCGATTTCGGCGGCACGTGGAAATAGGCGACGAGGGCTGCAACGCTCAACGCCACCAGGGCCAGCACGACGAGGAACCCGGCGATCATCAACGCCGGAACGGCTTTCGTCTCGTGTTTCCAAAGTCTATCCGCAAGGAGCCGCGTCGCCACGATCGAAACCGGCGCCGTGACCACCAGCGACGTCGCGAAGGAATAGATCACGACGGCCCGGAAGGTCGCCAGCGCCGCATGCCCGGCGATGGTCTCGGTGAACGACGTGATGCTGGCAAGCGAGAGGATCGTGAACAGCCACGGCCCGGCGGCAATGATGGCGGCGTGGCCCGAAGCCTTGACGACGGCGGAGAGCGACTCCTGCCAACTCAGCGCCCGTAATGGAAATCCTATCCCGCCATGATCAGGCTGCTCCACTCAGGCGATCCAGCGCCGGCTCAGTGATCGAGCGGGCGTAGAGCTGGCGGTACGCCTCCGTCGCTTGGCTCGACGTATAATAGGTCGCGACCCGGGCCTTGAGCACGGCGCCGGCGTTCCGGCGCAACTCGTGGCTGGTCAGGAACATCTCCGCCGCGGCCGCGATTTCGTCGGCCGCCGCTAGGTGCGTGAATGGCGCCGCCAGCACCGAGATGCGGCGATTCTTCGCGCCGGCCCTCGATAATTTCGCGGCATGAGCCGACATTGGTCGCCACGCATGGCACCCCGGCGGCGCCGGCTTCGAGCACCACCAGCGGCTGGCTTTCACTCAGGCTCGTCAGCACCACGACGTGGATCTTCGGCAGCTATTCGATGATGTTCGACCTTGCCCGTGAATTCGACGCGTGTCTGCCCAGACCGTATTCGGCGACCAGCGCCCGGCATTCCTGAAATAGGCGGGGTCTTCGTCGGTCGGCCCCAGAATCCAGGCGCTGCAAATTCGGAACGCGCGCGGCAAGAATGCGCGCCGCCTCGATGAAGGTCTTGACGTCCTTGATCGGCACCACGCGGCCGATCAGTGCGATGGTCGGCCGGTCCGCCGGCGGCGCCTGGCGGCATGTGGGCGAACTCGCGCGACAGTCCATGCCGTTGGCGATGACCTGCAGCTTCCGGGTCGCGGCTCCGAGCGCGCGCTGCAGCCCCTGATTGTCGCCATAGAGCGTGACGACGTCGGCCGCCGCCTCATAGCAGGTCCCGGCGTAGGCCTCGAAGGCTCGCACCCACATGTCGCGCAGATCGAAGCGCGGATCGTCGAGCGCGTGGCCCTTGTCGACGGTGTCGGCGACCCAGTCCGCCATCAAGAGTTCGATGCGGCGTTCGTTGGTATAGATGCCGTGCTCGGTGAGAATGGAGGGCCGTCCCGTCTCCAGCCGCGCTCGCGCCGCAAGCATCCCGGCATAGCCCGTGGAAATCGTATGGTAGACGGCCGCCTCCGGCAACGGCGCCTCAAGTACGGCGAAGAGGCCGCTCAACAACGCCCGCCAAGCCCAGAAATAATCGAGGAACGAGCCGTTCGGCATCTCGCGCCGGTACATGTCCTGAACGATCTGCCAGGCCGCAGGCGAATTGAACAGTTCCTCGAGCCGCAGCATCCGCCGCACGTGCTTGAGTTCGTCCATGACGTCGGCGAGCGCGACGATGCCGCCTTGCGTCATGAGGCGGGTCAAGGACTCGCTCAAGTGTTCGATCGCCGCCGGCGACACGGGCGCGGAACGGCGCGGCGGGGCGCCGAACTGCTGCAGATAGACGTGATCGAAGCGAACCAGGTTGTCCGGAGCCGCGTAGCGCGATTTCAAGCCCATCGGCTTCGGCCACAGCGAAACCACCGAAAAGCGCGTCGCAGGTTGCGAGCGCATCAACCAATCGATCCAGGCGGAGACGCCGCCGGGAACGTACGGGTAGCAGCCCTCGACGATCAAACAGACGTCCGAATTGGCGGCGTTCAACTCGGAGGGATCAAAGGATCGCGTCATGCAGTCACGTCCCGCACGCCGAGACGGCGGACCTTAGAGAATTCGACCCGGACGTGATCTTGCCCACCCGGCGCGCCACCCGCAGGTCCCTGAATCGCTCCTGGCGGATCAGATAAGCTTCGATGGCCGCAAGTCCCGCCCGGTCGGCCCGGCTCACGGCGCCCGCAACGTTGCGGCTTTCGCCGAGCAGGCGCTCCAATATGCCGTATGCCAGATCGCGGCAGCGCCCGCGCACCGACGTGTCCAACAAGGCGCAGCGCTGCAGCGATTGCAGTTCACTCACGCTCTTCAGAGCGGCGGCGAGACCGGAGGCGCTGTCGCCCTCGGCGAATTTCGAAACGCGCGCCTTCAGGTCCTCGCGCACGCGGGCCACGACTGCGGAAGCCTGGACGCGCACCACGGGTTCTGGGCTTCGCAGCGCCGCCTCGAGGACGGGCGCGTAGTCGGGATGAAACTGCCGGGCAATGAGGCCGAGCGCCCGCTGGCGCTCGTCCAGCGTCCCCTTTTCGATGACGTCGAGGTAGTTCTGCGGCAGCGGGGCTTGCGGACGCTGAACCCGGCCCGAGGCAATGCGATCGAGGAGCGCCGCGGATGGCGTCGGACTGCCGGCGGACGAAAGGCGCCGATACCAGTCTTCGAGCGTCTCCTCGCCGCGCCCGAGCGCACCCTCGAAGGGCAGCGCGGCCAGCGCCGCAACGGCCCCGGCAGGACCCGCGACCGCAACGGCGAGAAAGACCATGACCGGTACGGCGGTATCTTCACCTGCAGACCGGCCGCCATAAAGTATGGCGGCGACAACGGCGAGCGTCAGCGCGTGGAGTGCCAACACGGCCGGCAAGGACACATCAGCAGAAAACGCCGCGAGCAGCACGGCCGCTTCGCCGGCGACCGCAGCGGCGGCCGCCGCGGCCGTCCGCACGGCGCTTTTTCGCCTTGGCGGTGAAACAGCAATGTCGCGGTTTTGGTGCGTCATATCCGGTTCCGGCATGCAACGCTACTTCGAGACGCGCGGGCGGGAAACGCGCCCCGAGCCGTCGCTTTCGCCCTGCTCGGCGGCGCCGGCTTCCGGGCCATGCTGCTGTTGCCAGGAGTATTGCCGCCAGCCGCGCGTCAGGCGCTTTTGCGCGTCGTCATTCGCCGGGCCCTGCCGCTCGGTGTTGTCGACGATGACGCGCGGTTCACTCAGCAGCGGCGCGACGAAGCGGGCGAGGAGTGCAAGGCGGGCGGCTGTCCGCCCGTCGAGGACGTCGCCGGTCGCGGCTTCGAGTTTCAGCATGCCGATGACGCGCCCGGTCTCCTGCTGGAACACGGGCACGGCCGCGAGCCCTTCGCCCTGCAGCGTGTTTTCGTCGCCCTTTTGTGCCACACTGACGAGACGGCGATCGGTGGCAATCGCCGCAAACAGCGGTGAATCGTTCTTGATCACGTGGTCGCCCTTGTGGGCAGAGGCTTCGCCGGCGACGATGGTCGGTTCCAATCCCCAGGGGGTGAGCAGATAAGCGGCGACGGCGGCGCCGGGAAAGCCTTCGCGCACGCTGGCGGTAAGCGCCTCCGAAAGCGTCGATGCAGGGTCGAGGAACGACTGCAGTGCATCGAGCATCGCCGCACTGTTGCCCGAGGCGCCGGTCGTGATGCGCCGTTCGAGCTCCCGGCAGCGCTCTTCGAGCGTCTTCGCGTAGCGCCCGAGCCCCTCGCTCTCGGCCGTGGTCTCGGCCAGGCGATCCTTGATCCGCTGCTTGATTTCGATCTGGCGCAGCCGGAACTGGCCGAGTACCAGCCCGACGCCGATCCACAGAATGGGCATGGCCCAGACACGCAGCAGGTACGTGAAGTGGTTTTCTTCGATCGCCTGTTCGGGAAGTCCGCCCAGCGCATAGACGAGCGTCGCCGCGCCGGCCGCCATCAATCCGCCGACCGTGCCGTATTGCAGGCTGAGCAGCAGGACCGGAATCCAGTACGGGCTCGGTTCCAGGTTCGCAACATCGACGCCGGGAAGCAGCAGGTCCAGAAAGTAAATGGCGCAAATGAGTGCCGCGAGCTCGATGAACGCCCCGAAGGGCGGCCACACCGGCAGCCACACGGCGCCATGGGGAACGTTCAGCGCACGCCAAATCTGCCTCAAGTTCGTCACGTGCGATCATCCCGTCTGGCGGCGCCGCCCAAGGTCGTCCGGCGCCCATCCATTGCAGCGGCAGCCGGGTCCTTGCTGCGCGCGCTGAAAATACAGTGCGCGGCCCCCCCTAGCAACGCCACAAAGCGCTCGTCCCGCGGACTGGTGAATATCGGCCACATGGAAGCCCCCAACCCCGTTTTCCTGGGCGTTCACAGGCGCCATCGCCCCAAAGGCCCGCAATTGTGGCCGTGTCGGTCATGGTTTGCGGGACTTGCCGCCACTCCCCTCGCGCACCAGCTTCTGCTTCATTTTAAGCGACTTCAACTTCCTGTTTCGTTGCAGGATCTTGGTCGTTTTCTTGAGAACCCGGGTATGGCTTTCGGCGCGAATATCGCCACGCTCGTAGCTGCCGTGACGGGGCAATGGCAGGCCGAGGCCGGCAGCCTTGCGGCGGGCCTCGTCGCTCAACCTGGTCAGCAACGAGCGCCGCCAAACGTCCAGCGGGTCTTTGCCTTCGAGCGTCACCGTCTGCACCCTGGCGGCAACGCCCGGCCCGTTGCGAGGAATCGCAGCGCCGGACTTCAATTCGGCCGGGCCGGATGTCTCGTCCTCCGACTTCAAGTCCGCGACGCCCGGCACCGCGGCGCGAACTTCCTCGCCTTCCGCTTTCATCCCCGATTGCATCAACGCCGTCGCCAGTGTCTGCACGGCGGCCGGCGGAAGCTTGCCGAGACCGTACTTCCGCGCCCCGGCAAGCGCCAACGCCGGATCGCGCACTTCAAGGGCCGCCTCGATAAAACGGGCGACGACGTCTTCGCTCTCGAACTGCGCATTGTCCAGCCAGCCGCGGAGATAGAGTCGCGCCACCTGCGGCTGCGCCTGTTCCGTCAGCCGCTCGGCAACGGTGAGCGAAATGCCGTCGCCGGCGCGGCCCGCCTCCTTGGCGACTTCGATCGCCGCATCGGGATATTTGCTGCGTGCCAGCTGATCGATGAGGCCGACGGCAAAGCTCTGGTCCTTGGAGGCGTTGATCCAGCGGATGGCCCGGCGCGCGGCCTCCCGCGGCTGGTTCAAATCCAAAAGCAGCGACATCAGCTGATAGCGGTCTTCCGTGTCTCGGAGGCGGCGGACGTCGTCGATCGACCTGAGCAGACCGGAGCCTGCGAGCACATCGCCGTCCACGGCCTCGATACCAGCCAGCCGCGCCAGATCCTCGGCGCGGCGGTAGCCCTTCTGGCGGCATGAGCGGATGGTTTCCGCCTCTTCCTGCGCGCGCCCGTCGAGACGCAGAATGGATATCAGTTCCCGGCACGCGCCTTCGCTGTAGCGCGTCTCGATTTGGGCTTTCAAAGCCGCGGACCGTTCTTTGGAATTGCCCGTGTCGCGATAGAAACTGGCGAGGCGCCCGCGCAGGGCCGCATCGCGCGGGCGAGCGACCACCATGGCCTCGAGGATGGCTTGCGCCTTGGCGGTATCGCCCTGATCCTCGTAGAGCCCCAGCATGTGATGCAGTTTGCGATAGCTGCGGTCGCCGGCGGCGTAGGAGGCTTCGAGGATCTCGAGCGCCTGGCGCGATTGACCGTCGCGCTCCAGCATGGCGATGCGTTCCTCGTCGCCGGGGAGCATGCTCCATGCCGCCGACAGCGCCACCGCGAATACCAGCGACATGAGGACGTGATAAGGCCGGATGCCGGGCGACCCGCTGGCGGGAATGGTGGCGTCAGCTGTCATGACAGCTCACTCCCACGTCCACCGCTTCGATGGCGCCTGTGGCGAGCTGAAGCGCCAGTTCGCCCGACGGCGTCGCTGCCACGTCATGGCGTTCGAGGACCTCGCCTGCACGCTGCACCACGACCTCGAAACGCCGCGACGGCTCCGCCCGCCAGGTGATTTCGCCCGGCCCGTAGCCTTCCGCTCGAAACGCGAAACCGCAACTTTCGTTACGCTTCAGATCGCGCACCTGCCAGCGGCTTTCGATAAGATAGACCGGGTCCTTGTTCGTCTCGGCCGCAGCCACAGCGGCCTTGCGCAAGGTGATCTCGGCGGCTTCGACTGCAGGATCGAGGGCGACGTAAAGGGCGCCGTTGGCGCGGGTCAGCCCCAGGATGCCGCGGCTGCGCTCGAAGTCGACCTCGAGGTCGGCGCCATCATCGAAGCGGAACGTCTGCAGCGCCCCGCGATTCGCGATCTTCCAACTCATGGCGTCGGCCTGCGCGATCCCGGCTGCAAAGAAGTCGTCGGCGATCGCCGCATACGTCGAGGCCTTGACGGGGATCACGGGACCATGCCGGGCCAAAGCCAGAATGTCTTTCAGGGCCGAAAGCGCCCCCGGCTTTTCGCCCGAGTACATATGATAATACAGATTGAAGGGCTTCAGCCGCCGCGGCGCCTCGGTATTCTTCAGGGTCTCGGCGAGAAGCTTCTGGCCGTAGAAAGGGCCGTGCCAGTTGTTGGTGTAAGTATTTTCGTTGCTGTCGCCGGCATAGATCTGCCGCTCAGGCCCCACGGGCCGGGAGATCGGCGGCACATAGAAAACGGAAGGGTAGGCGCCGTCGAGCCGCGTGTCGCCGCCGTTCATGTTGCGCGCGCCGGCTTCGCGCGACGCCCGGATGGCGGCTTCGAACACTTCCGTATCGCCGCTCCACAGCATGATCGCCGCCTTCTTGCCGGCGGGTGCGAGGCTCTCGGAAACCGCCAGCGCGCCTTTGACCTCCTTATCGACGTCGAACGGCTCCTTCAGATACGCGCGCGGCAGATCGGCGCCGCCGGCAATGAACTTGCTGCGGGCTTCGCTCAGCTCGCTTTTTCCGGCAACGCGATAGAGAAAGCCGCGGACCCGATCCATCACCGATGGCGCGGGCCGGGACGCCTTTTCGATCAGCGCAAGCTCGGCGTTGCGGTCGTAATTTTCGAAAAAGCCCCAGCTGAAGGGATGCGTATAGGTGTGGCTCGCGACTTCGACCTGCGGCAGCGCATAGAGTTTCGCCGCACTTTCCGCCGCGCTCTTGCTGCCGCCGAGATCTTCGTCCACGTCACCCGCAATGACACCGACGGAGACCGGCAGATCGGGGTAGGGTTCGATGACCTCGCGACGGATAACGTCGGCGGCGCTCACCTGGTCCTGCTTGTAGCCTTCGATTTCCGATATGTTGTTCCAGCCGTCGCCGTCGATGTGGCTGAAGTACATGCGCCGGCCGGCGAGCGTCGTGACGTCGGGAACGGGAAAGCGCTCCTCTCCCAGCGCCCGCTTGAAGAACAGGAACGGGTTGACGATCCAGCGCGCCCGGTCCGACGTCGCGTCGTAGAAAATCGTGAAGGCATCGGCGACGTAGCCGCCTCCTGGACTGGTGACGACGAGCGACGACGAGGGGATGCCTTCGCTGTCCGGCACGCTCAGCGAGAGATAGACGCGCGTTGCCGAGGATGCCGGCTGGTACACCGGAAACGGCGGCAGCACCTTGTCGAGCGGCCGCTCGAAGCCGATCATGTCGGGATCGGAGGTCAGCGGCTTGGACTTGAAGGTGACGTTGACGAACTGATCGGCGTCCTTGAGGCCGACGCGTTCGAGAATGCGTTGTGCCGTCTCCTTTTCGCTCTCGCGGTCCGAGGGCGCGATCTCCGACAGCGTCACCAGTTTAATCCCCGAGGCCGTCGCCCGGTCGAGCCAGGCGAGGTATTGGGCGCGGTTCGCCAGCGGCTCGGCGAACCAGGTGACGATAGCGCGGTAGCGGCCAAGCTCGCCGCCATCGGGCAGCGGCGCGTTGACGTCGCGATAGGTGAGCTTGTAGCCGAGCCAATTCAGCGGCATCTCGGCGAGCCGGTGCAGGCGCGAACTCGACGGCCGCGCTTCCTGGTGCGCATCGTAGAGCGCCAGGATATCGCGGTTGACGGTTCGCGCGGCGAGTTCGACCTCCAGCGCCGCCGCAGGCCGCACCGGCGCGGCGATCGCCAACACCGCGCCGGCGAATAGGCTCCCCAGTATTCTTAGGCCGGGCGTCATGCGATCTTTATTGACTCCCCTCGTCTGCATTAGGCACGCAATGGACACTCCAGAGCCGAGGCCGCGCGCTCCATTTCGAGACCGGCCCGCCGCCAGCCGCCGCTCAAGAGCGACTGTCCCCGGCGACAGCTATATCGTCAATGGCTCCGGCGTCAGAGGCCGAAGCACAGATTATCTCTAATTTAGGTTGCTGTTACGCATCATGCCGGCATTAACATAAGTGTCCTGCCGCCTTTGGAGCCTGCATACGCCTTGATCAGGCATGCGTCCTGACATTATACCAAGTGATCCGCCGTGGCGGCGCGGCGTCGAGGGACTGACACTAATGACGGAACAACAAAAGAAGTTTCCCGAATTCTACGTGACGGCCCCCCAGCCCTGCCCCTATCTCCCGGGGCGGCTCGAGCGCAAGTTGTTCACCCATCTCACCCACGACAAGCCGCACGACCTGATCGACCGGCTGCTCACCACAGGTTTCCGGCGCAGCCAGAATATCGCCTACGTTCCTTACTGTGAAGGCTGTCAGGCCTGCGTCTCGGTCCGCGTGCTGGTGAACGAGTTCGAGCCCGACCGGACCATGCGCCGCATCACGGCCAAAAACCGTCGCCTCGTCGCCAGGCGCACGGCGCCGCAGCCCACCGCCGAGCAGTACCGGCTGTTTCGCACGTATATCGATGCCCGCCACGGCGATGGCGGCATGGCCGATATGAGCGTCATCGACTATCGCATGATGGTCGAAGACAGCGTCATCGAGACCTTCCTCACCGAATACCGGGAGAAGCCCGAGGGCGCCGACGATCTTGCCATCGATACCTGGCCGGTCAAGGCGGTGGCGCTTTGCGACAAGCTCAGTGACGGCATCTCGATGGTCTATAGCTACTTCGATCCGGCCGATGCATCGGCGAGCCTCGGCACCTACATGATCCTGGAACACATCGCCTTCGCGCGGCGCATCGGCATGCCCTACCTCTATCTCGGCTACTGGATCGAGGGTTCGCAGAAGATGACCTATAAGGCGCGCTTCAAGCCGCAGGAGCGGCTCGGTCCCGATCGCTGGGAGCGCAGCGAGTAGCACTCCCAATCACGACGTCACGCTACTTGGCGATTTCCGCGTCGAGCTTGCCGAACATATACGACCACTTTCCGGTCTGCGTATCGACCAGTATCGACATGCGTGCGCGCAATTCCAGAAGCAGCGCGCAGTCCGGCTTCTTCGCCGACGCCCCCTCCTGGCCCAGCGTCGCGATGGTGCCTAGAAGTTCGCCGGTCTTGCCGTCGTAGTCGGCAATTTTGTCGTCGCGAACGAAGGGCGCCGCCTCGCGTAGAAACTGGTCATGCGTCCAGCTCCGCTTGTTCTTGAGCTGGCGCAGTTTCTCCTGGAACGCCGGCTTGTTCTTGGCGTTGAGGTCGCGCAGCACGCCGGCCGCCTCTTCGACCACGGCCTCGAAGTCGGTTCTGCCGCAGGGCTTGTCCTCGGCGTGAAGTGCGGCAAACGGCAACAGCAGCACGAGCGCTGCCGCTGCGCCCCCTGCCCCCCGCCTGTACCGCCACAGTCCCATGTTCCATGTCCTAGCCGGGCCGGATTAGCGGGGCAAGCAAAAGGGCGTCATGACGCCCACGACATCCGCGGCCGTGTGGCGCCAAATCTAGAATGCCGGACCGAACTTGTTCGAGCGCGGGAAGCCCTTCGGTGCCAGCCTGCCGGCCTGGGCCCTGTCGCCGACCCACTCTTTGAGCTCGCTCCAGCTCAGGGCAAACTCGCGGTCCGCGCTGTCGAGCCAGGTGAGCCCATCGGACTTCTTGAAGCAGCGCGCGTCCGACAGCGCCCCGTCCTTGAAGCGCTGGAGAATGACGCCCTTGCCGCGCGTCATCTCGTTGACCTCGTCGAGCTTGAAGACGAGCATCTTGCGGTTCTCGCCGATCGTGGCGATGCAATCGCCTTCGACGGGCACGCAGATGCGCGCCTCCTCGGGTTCGCTGACGTTCAATATCTGCTTGCCCTTGCGGGTCGAGGCGACGACCTCCTCCTCCGGCACGATGAAGCCGTAGCCGCCGGTCGAGGCGACGAGCAGCTTGCGGCTGGCGTCGAACACGAAGATTTCGGTGACGTCGTGGTTCTCCTCGAGATCGACCATGAGGCGCACCGGTTCGCCGTGGCCGCGTCCGCCCGGCAGCTGACCGGCTTCCAGCGTGAAGAACTTGCCGTTGGTCGCAAACAGAATGAGCTTGTCGGTGGTGAAGGCCTTCAGCGCCCGCTTCAACTCGTCGCCCTGCTTGAACTCAATCTTGGAGACGTCGTCCTGGTGGCCTTTCAACGCCCGGATCCAGCCCTTCTCGGAGAGCAGGACCGTAATCGGTTCCTTTTCGGCCAGCGCGGCGTCGAGGTCGGCCTCGATTTCGGGGGCATCCGCAAATGCCGAACGGCGGCGGCCGATTTGCGTTTTCTTGGAATACCTCTCGCGCGTCGCCTTGACTTCGTCCGAAATCCGCTCCCACTGCAAGTCTTCCGACTTCAACAGCTGCTTCAGCTCGCGGCGCTCCTTGGAGAGCTTGTCGTGCTCGGCCTTGATCTCGATTTCCTCGAGCTTCGAGAGCGAACGCAGCCTCAAATTCAGGATGGCTTCGGCCTGAACGTCCGAGAGCTTGAATTTGGCGATGAGTTTCGCCTTGGGCTCGTCCTCACGGCGGACGATGCGGATGACCTCGTCGATATTCAAGTAGGCAATCAGGTAGCCCTCGAGCACCTCGAGGCGGTGTTCGATCTTCTTCAGGCGGTACTGCGAGCGGCGCACCAGGACTTCGATGCGGTGCTCGAGCCACTGCGAGAGCACTTCGCGCAGGTTCAGCACGTTCGGGATCTGCCCGCCCGACAGCACGTTCATGTTGAGGCCGACGCGAACCTCGAGTTCGGTGGCGCGGAACATACTTTCCATGAGCAGCATGGGATCGATGATGCGGGTCTTGGGTTCGAGGATGAGGCGCACTTCCTCGGCGCTCTCGTCGCGAACGTCGCCGAGCAGCGGCAGCTTCTTGTCCGTCATCAGCTCGGCGATCTTTTCGACCAGCTTGGCCTTCTGCACCTGATAGGGAACTTCGGTGATGACGATCTGGTAGCCGCCGCGGCCCGTCTCCTCTTTGTTCCACTTGGCGCGCAGGCGAAACCCGCCGCGTCCCGTCTTATACGCTTCGAGGATCGACTTCCGCGGCTCGACGATGATGCCGCCGGTCGGGAAATCGGGTCCCGGGATCATCTCGACCAGCTTCTCGATCGTGGCGTTCGGGTGCTTGATCAGGTGCAGCAGCGCCGCACAGAGTTCATCGGCGTTGTGCGGGGGAATGTTGGTCGCCATGCCGACGGCGATACCTGCCGAGCCGTTGGCGAGGAGATTTGGAAACGCGGCCGGGAGCACAACCGGCTCTTTTTCGCGGCCGTCGTAGTTCGGACGGAAGTCGACAGTGTCTTCGTCCAATCCATCCAGCAGCAAGGCGCCGACCTCGGTCAGCCTGGCTTCGGTATAGCGCATCGCCGCGGCATTATCGCCGTCGACGTTGCCGAAGTTGCCCTGGCCATCGACGAGCGGGTAGCGGACCGCGAAATCCTGGGCGAGACGGACAAGCGCGTCGTAAATCGACTGGTCGCCGTGGGGATGGAACTTGCCCATCACTTCGCCGACGATGCCGGCGCATTTCCGGTAGCCTTCGTCGGGGTTCAGTTTCAACTCGCGCATGGCGTGCAAGAGGCGCCGGTGCACGGGCTTCAGGCCGTCACGCACGTCGGGCAGCGCCCGGTGCATGATGGTCGAAAGCGCATAGGCGAGATAACGCTCTTCGAGCGCGGTCTTCAGGTCCACGTTCTCGATGGGGCCCCCTCTCGGAGAGTCCGGACCAGGCAGAATTGGTTTGTCACTCATGACCGAGCGTTTAACGCCCGCGCGCTCCCCGCTCAAGGCGCCCACCGGCCCCAAACTTCCAAAAAGCGCGAAATTTGCAGCGAATTTTCCAAGAATTCCGAGCGAATTGTCTTCGCCGTGGCGGCGGCGCCACGCAATTTATCGTTTCAGTCAACAATCGGGAAACCAGTCGTGTGTGATCTGAAGAGTGGTTCGAAGGCTAATCAATCGACGTAAGCATTCTTCAATAATTGCGGCAATAGTCGCCTCAGCAATTCGCCGACTTCAGTTTCGGGTTCCATGGTGCGCGCCTTCAATACGAGCAAAGCCCTGATGTTGCCGCCCGCCTCGGCGAGAGGCGCGTAGTCCCATGCGCTCGATAACGCTCGAAACCATGCTCGGCTCCACGACGTTTTGGGTCTCCGATACGGCGACCGCGGTCGAAACACGAGACGCCATTCAACACGCGCTCGACCTGGCCGAAACCAATCCAACCGGTGGCAGCGTCACGCTCTCGGCCGGCCTCTTCGTCATCGCCCCCGGCTCTTCCGCCGGCGACGGCGGTTTGCGTGTCGGCTCCAACACTCTTTTTGAAGGCGTCGGCATCGGCGCGACGATCATCAAGCTTGCCGACAACCCCGGCCACGACGTCACCGGCGTCGTGCGCACCGACAGCGGCAAGACCAATGCCGACGGCACGCCCGTCTCGTGTCACGACGTCACGATCCGCAACCTCACGATCGACGCCAATAAGGCGGGCGCCGGCGCAGCCGACGTCGATGGCTTCTTTTCGGGCCCCAAGCCCTTCACGGCGACGGGCGTCGACACCAACATCACGCTCGATCAGGTCGAGGTCTGCAATGCCTCGCGTTACGGCTTCGATCCCCATGAACGCACCGATACCCTGACGTTCAACAAGTGCGTGTCGCACGACAACGTCATGGACGGCTTCACGATCGACGACTGCTCGAATGTGACCTTCACCGATTGCGAGGCCTACAACAACGGCCGGCACGGCTTCAACATCGTGACGAGTTCGCACGACGTCACCATGGCGGGGACCATGTCTCACCACAACGGTGCCGCGGGCCTTGTCGTGCAGACCGGTGTCTACGAAACGCGCGCGCTCACAAGCGGCGTCAGAATCGAAGGCGGCGCGATCTACAACAACACCGGCGACGGCATCGTGGTGCGCCAGGCCAACGACGTAACCATCGGCGGCGCCGGCGGCTACAACGGGATTGCGGTCACCGACAACGGCCGCTTCGGCGTCCTGGTCGAAGGCGGCACGAACGTCACCATCCAGAGCAACACGATCTGCAACAACATCGGCGGAACGGGCAGCGACAATGCCGAGATCCGCATCCGCGGCTATCTGCAGAGTTATTCCGACGCCGACAGCCTGAATGACGTTTTCGTCCAGAGCGCCAACGTCTTGATGTCCGGAAATTCCATCGGTGACTACAAGCTGACCCACGCCTATGGCGTCAGCTACTCCGACACCACGGCATTTGTCACGGACGGAACGAACGTCGCTGTCTGTACGACTTCGGCTCTCATCGCCGACAGCAGCAAGCAGGGGTCGTCACCGCTCTTCGTCGCCCAGATCACGACCGGCAACGACACCATCACCGGCACCGAAGGCAGCGACCGCATCGCCGCCGACCAAGGCGATGACATAGTGTTCGGCGGGGGCGGCAACGACATGCTCTACGGCGGCGACGGCAACGACACCCTCGACGGCGGCGGCGGCACGAATACGCTCATCGGCGGCTTCGGCGACGATGTCTTCCTTGCCGGTGCCGGCGACACCATTGTCGAGGTCGCGCTCGGTGGCGACGACGAAATCCGCACGAGCCTCGCAGCCTACTCTCTGGCCGCAATCAGCAACATCGAACGCTTGTCGTTTAGCGGCGCCGGCAATGTCACCGCAACCGGCAACGCCGCCGTCAACACCATCACGACAGGCGCCGGCAACGACACGCTCGATGGCGGCGCCGGCGCCGACCGGCTCGATGGCGGCGCCGGCGACGACACCTACGTGATCGACGATGTCAACGATACCATCGTCGACACCTCCGGCATCGATACGGTCCAGGCATCGGTCAGCACCGCTCTCGCCACCGGCATCGAGAACCTGGTCTTCGCCGGGATGGGCAATCTCACCGGCACCGGCAATGCCCTCGCCAATCGCATGACCGGCAACGGCGGCGACAATTCGCTCTGCTGGCGGCGACGGCAACGACGTGTTGAACGGCGGCGCCGGTGCCGACAAGCTCGACGGCGGCGCCGGCAACGATTTCTACGTTGTCGATGCGGCCGGCGACACGATCGTCGACAGCGCCGGCAGCGACGTCGCGATGGCGCTCGTCAACTACACCCTCGCCGACACGATCGAGGAGCTGCGGCTTCTCGGCACCGCCAACCTCGCAGGCACGGGCAACGCCTTCGCCAACGTGCTGCGCGGCAACGCCGGCGCCAACACGCTCACCGGCCTCGACGGCGACGATCTCCTCGACGGCGGCGCCGGCAAGGATACGCTCGTCGGCGGCAACGGCAACGATCGCTACGTCGTCGACCAGAGCGACGACACAATCGTCGAGCTCTCGGGCATCGATCGCGTCGCTGCCTCGTGCAATTACAAGCTCGGCGCCGGCGTCGAATACCTGGTGCTGAGCGGCCTGGCCGCAACGACCGGCGTCGGCAACGCGCTCGACAACATCGTCAACGGCAACGGCGCCGACAACGTTCTTTACGGTCTCGAAGGCCGCGACACGCTCAACGGCGGCGCCGGCAGCGACACGATTTCCAGCGGCGGCGGCCGCGATGTCCTCTTCGGCGGCACGGGCAACGACTTCTTACTGTTCGACACGGCGCTTTCCAGCACCACCAACGTCGATCGCATTCGCGATTTCTCAGGTGCCGACGACACGATCGTTCTGTCGAAAGGCATTTTCACCGGAATTAGCCATATTGGCGCGCTTTTCAGCAGTGAGTTCACCACCGGCAGTACCGCCCGCGACGCCGACGACCGCATCGTCTACAACGCCGCGACCGGCGGCCTGATCTATGACAGCAACGGCAATCAGGCCGGCGGCGCCACGTTTATCGCCGTGCTTTCCGCCGGCCTCACCCTGGGCGCCGCCGACTTCGTGATCGCCTAGCCTTCGCCGCCCCAAACCGATTGCCCGCTGCCGGCTGCCTGCTGCCGGTTGCCCGCTGCCCGCTGCCGTCACTGGCTGTCATCCCGACCGGAGAAATTGCGCGAGCGAAACTTTGGAGTGCCGGGCATTCGCCACGCAGAAGCCGCTTCGGCGCGGCGAAGGCCCGCCGCAGGATCCGCTCGCCGGTGGCGAGCGGCGCGGGGATGAAGGACAGACATCCTACTGCCCGCTGCCCCACTCCGGTTGCCGATTGCCGGCTGCCGATTGCATCACCCGCGCGTTCCGGCCGGCTCCGCGCTTGGCGGCCGGCGCGCGGGACGCGTGTCGCCAAGCGCCAAGCAAAGGAGCGTCGGAACGCGCAACAAAAGAGCCGCCCTTAACCATCCGCAAAAAATTCCGGCAAAAAAGTTATCCCCGCGCTCTTGGCTTGGCGCGTTGCGACTTCCCTGCGGGCCTTCGCCGCGCCGAAGCGGCTTCGGCCGCGCAGGCGGGGTGCCGGCCGCAACGCGCACGCGACGGGGGCCGCACTCATCGAAAAAAAACTTCAAAAAAAGTTATCCCCGCCCCCTCGCCGCGCATTGATACTCAGCCCACCTCGCCTCGATCAACGGCGGACAGCTCGAGAACGTCTCGGATTGGGGGTGAGGGCAGCGTGCGCGATCAGCACATACAAGGGCGTAACGTGCCCGAGTTTTTTCGCGTAGCGAACCGTTGTCGAGGACTGCCCGGACCTGATCCGGGCATCCCGGAACCCACCGGGCAGGAGGGGTAAGGTACCTCCCATCGGGGGCGGTCGGCAGAACAGCTGTGTGGGGCGCGTCGAGGCGCCGAATTTTCTTTTGCGAGTTCGGCACCCAGGTGCCAACGCGCCCCGCTCCGTTTCTTATCCCGCCGGGGTTTCTTGCCCGCGGCGTGTTTTAGGTTGCGCCTTGCGGCTCTCTTTGTTTGTGCGTGGCGACCCCCCTCTGGGGAGCCTGCCGCCACGCACGGAGCACCGGTGGCGCTGCATGGTCCGCGCGTTCCGGCCTCCCCGCGAAGGCGGGGATCGAGGAACGAGAGTCGCAAGCGACAAGCAAAGAGTTGGTTGGCGCGTGGGCATTCCATCGTTTGTCATCCCGGCCGGAGAAATTGCGCGTGCGCAATTTTGGAGAGCCGGGACCCAGTACACTTCCTTCGCCTGTGTTCCTGGGTCCCGGGTCTCGCAAGTGGGCTCGCCCGGGATGACAATCCTCCGGTGGCGCTGCATCGCCTGCGCGTTCCGGCCGGCTCCGCGAAGTCGGAACACGCCAACAAAAGAGCGCCGGCCGCCGTTCGCGTTGGCCCGTCGCTTGCGGCCGGCTCGAGGAACGAGAGCCGCAAGCGACAAGCAAAGAGTTGGTTGGCGCGTGGGCATTCCATCGTTTGTCATCCCGGCCGGAGAAATTGCGCGTGCGCAATTTCGGAGAGCCGGGACCCAGTACACTTCCTTCGCCTGTGTTCCTGGGTCCCGGGTCTCGCAAGAGGGCTCGCCCGGGATGACAATCCTCCGGTCGCGCTGCATCACCCGCGCGTTCCGGCCGGCTCCGCGAAGCAAAGCGCGTGGGGTTGGTGGGGCGGCCACGCGCAAGAAAGAGAGTGTCGGAACGCGCCAACAAAAGAGCGCCGGCCGCCGTTCGCGTTGGCCCGTCGCTTGCGGCCGGCTCGAGGAACGAGAGCCGCAAGCGACAAGCAAAGAGTCGGTTGGCGCGTGCGCGTTCCATCGTTTGTCATCCCGGCCGGAGAAATTGCGCGTGCGCAATTTTGGAGAGCCGGGACCCAGTACACTTCCTTCGCCTGCGTTCCAGGGTCCCGGGTCTCGCAAGAGGGCTCGCCCGGGATGACAATCCTCCGGTCGCGCTGCATCACCCGCGCGTTCCGGCCGGCTCCGCGAAGCAAACGCGCGTGGGGTTGGTGGGGCGGCCACGCGCAAGAAAGAGAGTGTCGGAACGCGCCAACAAAAGAGCGCCGGCCGCCGTTCGCGTTGGCCCGTCGCTTGCGGCCGGCTCGAGGAACGAGAGCCGCAAGCGACAAGCAAAGAGTCGGTTGCGCGCGTGGGCATTCCATCGTTTGTCATCCCGGCCGGAGAAATTGCGCGTGCGCAATTTTGGAGAGCCGGGACCCAGTACACTTCCTTCGCCTGCGTTCCTGGGTCCCGGGTCTCGCAAGTGGGCTCGCCCGGGATGACAATCCTCCGGTGGCGCTGCATCACCCGCGCGTTCCGGCCGGCTCCGCGAAGTCGGAGTCGGAACGCGCAAGTAAAGAGCACCAGTCGCGCTGCATCACCCGCGCGTTCCGGCCGGCTCCGCGAAGCAAACGCGCGTGGGGTTGGTGGGGCGGCCACGCGCAAGAAAGAGAGTGTCGGAACGCGCAAACAAAAGAGCGCGTGGCCGGAGCGATCAATACCCGCGATGTCATCCTCGGGCCTCGATGCGAAGCATCGCAAACCAAGATGTCCCGAGGACCCATTGGGCAGCATGCACGAACGGCAGTTAGAGCCTATCACCCGTGACTGCTCTAGCGCTGAAGCAGCGCAATCACGCGCTGACGCGCATCCGGCAACTTCTCGCCGCGTGGCTGCAGTACGCGCGTCTCGAGAAAGTGCCCCGTCATTGCAAGGCCATCGACGACGTCGCGCGACGTAATCGCGCCGCTGCTCTGCTTGGTGAGAAATTGCGGCAAGGCCAGCATGCGGTCGCGATAAGGTTCGCCGGCCGAAGCCGAGACCGCACGTCCCGACTTCGGCGACACGTAGATCAGCTGGTCGTTGACGCCCGTCGCCGCGCATTCGCTCAAGTCGAGGCCGAAGCCCAGTTCCTCGAGCAGCGCCAGCTCCCAGCGCACGTAAAGCGCCGGCCACACCGTGGCATCGTCGAGGAAGCCGAGCACGAACAGCGTCACCTCGTAGAGGGAGGGATGGGGATCGCGTTCGGGCAGGAGCCGCGACATCGCCGCGATCGCCGAAAGTCCGGCCAGAGCCAGCGGATCTTCCATGGCAGACGCAGCGAACGGCCGGCGCAATTCGAGGCTGACGTGACCCAAATGCTCGGAGAGCCGCGCCTTCCAGGTCGCGTCCACCTGATTGCCGGTCTGGAGCACGGGGCGCTGCCGGCGCGAGCGCCCGCCGTGCACCAGCCCCAGGTGGCGCCCATGGTTGCGGGTGAAGAGTTCGGCGACCGCCGCGGTTTCGCCGTGCGGGCGCACAGTCAAAACGATGGCTTCGTCGGTCCAATGCATGGGCCAGGGTTTAGCACCGGATTCGTAGCCGGCGAAGGATGTTCCGTCACAGCGGCTGGCCCTTGCCGTCCTTGCCGGCGGGCTGGCGGTTGGGATTCTGCTCGATGATGCAGGGATGTCCGAAGGCGACGCACTCGAAGGCTCCGTCCTTGGGGAAGCACTTCAGGGCCTTCTCGGCCGCAAGACGCCAGGCGTCGAGGGCGGCGCCGAACTTGGCGGCCTTCGCCTGCCATTGCGCGATAGCCTTCTTCTTGGCTTCGAGTTCGGTGGGCGCGCTGACCACCTCGCTCGAAACGCTGGCGTGGCACAGCCGTACGGCAGCCTGCGCCGGCGCGCCGGCGACATCACGAACATCAGCGGCACGGCAAGGGTCGGCAAGGCTTTCAGACTTCGCATGATCAAAAGATCCTCCGCGCGAGGACAGACCATCAGATACCGCATTTCGCGCCGGTCAACTCGCTTCTTGGGATAATCGAGACCCATCTCGGAATAGCGTTCCGGATCGTTGCCCCAGTTCTCGCGCACCTTCACGAACAGGAACAGATGCACCGGCGCTTCGACAATGTCGCCGATCTCCTTTCGCGCTTCCATCGAAATCTTCTTGATCGTAGCGCCCGCACTTTCCGAGCACGATGCTCCTCTGGCTCTCGCGCTCGACGAAGATCGTCTGCTCGATGCGGACGGAGCGGTTTTTCAATTGTCTTCCAGCTCGTCGTCTCGACAGTGTGGCGTAGGGCAGCTCGTCGTGGAGCCAATGATAGATGCGCTCGCGGGTGACCTCGGCTGCGAGCATGCGCAGCGGCAAATCACTGACCTCGTCTTCCGGATAGTGCCACGGCCCTTCCGGCACGTTGCCGGCGA
Source organism: uncultured Alphaproteobacteria bacterium (assembly GCA_963732525.1). Lineage (GTDB taxonomy): Bacteria > Pseudomonadota > Alphaproteobacteria > Rhizobiales > Hyphomicrobiaceae > Hyphomicrobium_B. The sequence goes on along the minus strand of CAVSZX010000013.1, from coordinate 167,253 downwards.
GATAGTCCTTCAGATCCTGCACGCCGGTGCCGTTCAGCGCCGAGATCATGAAGACGCGGTCGAAATCGGCGCGCTTGGTCAGCTCGGTCGTAAAGGCCAGCAGCCGCGCCTTGTCTTCGATGCGGTCGACCTTGTTCAGCACGGCAATTCGCGGCGTCTTTCCGCCCTTGAGACGCGCGAAAATCCGGTCGGTGTCGCTGTCGATGCCCTTCGCCGCATCGATGATGACGAGGTGAATGTCGGCATCGCCGGCGCGCGACCAGGCGGCGTCCACCATGGCGCGGTCGAGCCGGCGCTTGGGCTCGAAGATGCCGGGCGTATCGATGAGCACGAGTTGCGCTCGCGCCCTGCATGGCGATGCCGCGCACGCGGCACGCGCGTCGTCTGCACCTTGTGGCTGACGATCGAGACCTTGGTTCCGACGAGCGCGTTGACGAGCGTCGATTTGCCGGCGTTGGGAGAGCCGAGAATGGCGATGAAGCCGCAGCGGGTCGGTTGGGGGGCGGCGTCGCTCATGTCCTCACTTCTTTCCAATCCTCACTTCGTTCCGACCCCTTCGCGCTTCAGGAAGGCGCTCGCAGCTTCCTGTTCGGCAATGCGTTTCGAGGCGCCTTCGCCACGGGCCGGCGGCTTACCGGCGATCGTCACCTCGGCGGTGAAATGCGGCGCGTGATCGGGGCCCTTGCGGGAGACGACCGTGTACTTGGGCAGCGCCAGACCCTGCCCCTGCGCCCACTCCTGCAGTTCGGATTTGGCATCGACGTTGGCGCCGGGCGTGCTCTCCGACTGCTCCTGCTGCTCCTGCCAGAGCTTGCGCACGACGCCGCGGGCCTTGTCGAAGCCCGGCATCCAGGAACACGGCGCCAAGCACGGCTTCGACCGCATCGGCGAGGATGGTCATTTTTTCACGTCCCCCGCTGTCGGCTTCGCTCTCCGACAGGATCAGATGCGTAGCCGAGATCGATGGAGCGGGCGACGCGGGCGCAGGCTTCGCCTCGGACGAGACGGTTGAAGCGGCGCGCCAGTTCGCCTTCGCTGGCGTCCGGATGCTTGGCCGCGAGCACCTCGGCGATGGCGAGGCCGAGAACCCGGTCACCGATGAACTCGAGCCGTTCGTTGTCGTCGCGGTCGGCCTTGCCGCCGCGCACGCTGGCATGCGTCAGCGCCCGCTCGATCTGGGTCACGTCCTTGAAGCGGTAGCCGAGCTTTTTTTCCAGATCCTTGAATTTGCGCGGACGCAGAATCATGCCGTCCCTCAGCGCACGAGATTGAAGAACCGGTTCCAGCGGATGTCGAACGGCCAGGTCCAGGGCGAGGTGAGTTTCAGGGCGCCCGGCTCGTCGGTCTTGGCGGAGAAGAAGATGATCTCGGCGCGGCCGATGAAGTTTTCATACGGCACGTAGCCGACGCCGTAGTCGGACATGTCGCGGCTGTCGGAGGAGTTGTCGCGATTGTCGCCCATCATGAAATAGTGCCCGGCGGGAACCACATATTCCGTCGTATTGTCGAACGAGCCGCCGCGCTCGCCCTCGGCGTTTTCGTCGAGAACCTGATACTTGACGCCGTTCGGCAGCGTCTCCTCGTAAACCCCGACGGTGATCATTCCGAAGCGCTGCGATTCGCGGATCTTGGTCTCGCCTATCTTGTTTTTCGGTACAGCCACTCCGTTGATGAAGAGGACGCCGCGCTGCATCTGGATCTTGTCGCCCGGCAGGCCGATCACGCGCTTGATGTAGTCGACCTCGGTGTCCTTCGGCTTGCGGAAGACGGCGACGTCGCCGCGCTTGGGCTCGGCGGCGAACATGCGCGTGCCCTTGTCGAGCAGGTCGGGCAGGACTCGGAACGAGGAGCAGTCCGACGAAAACGGCATGCACACCGTCGCGATGCGCGGAAAGGAAAAGCGCGAATAGCCGTAGGACAGCTTCGAGACGAAGAGATAGTCGCCGACCAGCAGCGTCTCTTTCATCGAGCCCGAGGGAATGTTGAAGGGCTGGTAGAGGAAAATGCGAACGAACATGGCAATGGCCAGTGCTTCGGCGACGATGATCAGCGATTCAAGCCAGCCGGACCGGGTCGATTTGCTCATAACGCTCATTGTGGCTCCCAATAAACGCCTTTTGGCGGCGCGAGCCGGGGCGTCGTTTTTTAGCTCGCCCGCTATAGCGAGTTTGCCCCCCGGGCGCAATGCAAGGCGTCGCTTAAGTCCTTAAAAGCGAACGAAATCAGGAGATTTCGATCGGGTTGCTGCTACGTCACGCCACACCCCAGCCGCGGCTTCAGCGCGCCGGTCCTTTGTCGGGGTAGGCCGAAATGATGACGACCGCTTCGGCGAGCGGATATTCGTCCGTCAGCGTGAGATCGATCCGCGCACTGTAGCCGGGCGGAACGAGATGCGCGAGGCGCGCGGCGGCGCCCATTTTCAGATCGAACGACGGCCGCCCCGACGGCGCGTTGACGACGCCGATGTCCTTCAAGTGCACGCCCTGGCGAAAACCGGTGCCGAGCGCCTTGGACAAGGCTTCCTTGGCGGCAAAGCGCTTGGCCAGCGTCGCGGCGGGTGTGCGGCGGCGAAAGGCCTTGCGCCGTTCCTCCTCGGTGAAGACCTTGTCGAGGAAGCGCTCGCCGAAGCGCTCGAGCGTCTTTTCGATGCGGCGGATATCGCAGATGTCGTTGCCGATGCCGATGATCACCCGCGGCCTCCCGCGTCTGCGGCAAGCACAGCGGCCCGGCCCTCGTCCATGGACTTGCGCATGTTGCGAATGACCGGGTCGAGACCGGCGAAAATCGCTTCTCCGATGAGAAAATGGCCGATGTTGAGTTCGGCGATTTCCGCCAGTCCCGAAATACGCTTTGCCGTCTCGTAATCCAGGCCATGGCCGGCGTGAACTTCGAGACCGCGCGTTGCGGCATAGGCTGCGGCGGATCGGAGGCGCTGGAATTCGCGTTCGGCGCTGTCCGCTTCGCCCATTTCGAGTGCGTGGCACCAGCTTCCCGTGTGCAATTCGACAACGGGGGCCATAATTGCGACTGCCGCATCGATCGCCTCTCGCGAGGGCTCGATGAATAGCGAAACGCGGATGCCCGCGCGCGTCAGCTGATCGACGAACGGCACCAGGAACTCACGCGCCGCCACGACGTCGAGGCCGCCTTCCGTCGTCCGCTCCGTGCGCTTTTCCGGCACGAGGCAGACGGCATGCGGTTTGATGCGCGTCGCGATGTCGAGCATCTGTGCGGTCGCCGCCATTTCGAAATTGAGCGGCTTCGAAATTGCGGCCTTCAATCGCTCCATGTCGGCGTCGTTGATATGGCGGCGGTCTTCGCGCAGATGCGCGGTGATGCCGTCGGCGCCGGCTTCGATCGCCAGCAAGCGCGGCGCGCAACGGGATCGGGCCGCGGCCCGCCGCGGGCATTGCTGCAGCGTCGCGACGTGATCGATGTTGACGCCGAGGCGCAAGGATCTCTGAGGCTGACGCGAGGACATGAGGCTTGGTTCTACCCTGCAAGCGACCGTTCCGGCTGCGGGCCGGCTTCAAACGTGCCGCTGCCGCCTCTGGAACAGGCGCACGGCGCGCCAAGTAGGATAGTAGCTGAGTGCCGCGGCAATCAAGCCGGTGAGCAGGCTGCCGACGAACCATGGTTTAAAATACGGCGCCAGGGTGTGCGCCGCGGCATCGAGGGCCACGGGATTGGGATCTGCAGCAGCTGCGGCCAGAACGGCGGCGCTTTCGCTCACCTGACCGGCGGCGATCTGCGGGATCGTAACCAAGTGTCCAGGCGCCCGCCACGTAGGACGCCGCCCAGATGGCCGGCCAGCTCAAGGGATTTCCGGCAAAGGTACCAAGCAGCGCCGCCGGCACGTTGACGCGCAGCAAGAAGGCGATCGAGCCGGCGAGCAGCATCTGGAATCCGAGAAACGGCGTGAACGCTGCGAACACGCCCGCTGCGCATCCAAGTGCGATCTCGTGCGGCGTGGCATGCAGGCGCATCAGGCGGCGCCAAAAATAGGCAATGCGGCGCACGCCGCCATTCGCCCGCGACCGGAGCCCGTCCGCCACTGCCATGATGGTCCTGTCGATCACGACGACGCTATCCTTTGGCGTGTGCGCAACGCTTCCCCCGCATCCCCGCCCAGGAAGACACTCTTATAGCCTATTCAAAACTAGCCGTTCCACCTTGGAGACGATGGGTTTTGCTCTCAGTCCGGCAATGATGCGGTTGAGATGCACCAAGTCATAAACCTCTATTTCAATTTGCATTTCGGTGAAATCTGCGGCCCTTCGCACCATCTTGAGGTTTTCGATGTTGCCGCCCGTCTCCCCGACGATGCTGGCGATTTCCGCCAGCGAACCCGGCGCGTTCACCGCCGTCACCGCAAGGCGCGCGGGAAAGCGCTGCTGGCGCTCGGGGTCGACGTCCCACGTCACGTCGAGCCAGTCGACGTCCTCGAGTTCCTTGAGGCGCGGGGAATGAATCTGAAAAATGCGAATGCCGACACCGGGCGTCAGCACGCCGACGATGCGATCGCCCGGGACGGCGCCACCGGGTTCGAACTGCACCGGCACGCCGTCACTGCCGCCGGTGGCCGAGAGTATGCTCGTCGCATCCATCGAGCCGGTGCGGAACTTGAGGCTCATGACCTTGTCGAGATTGAACCACCCGTCTTCGCCCTTGGCGCGGCCGAACTTGCGCATCGGCTTGTAGCCGATCGCCTGACCCTCGACGGCGGGCATCAGAAGTTTCAGCACGTCGTCGAGTGCGGCTTCGCTCCGCCCGGCCGACGCAAGAGCTTCATCGACCGACTTTGCGCTGAGCTTTCCGAGCTGGGCTTTGACCTGCTCGTCGCTGTACGTGAGCTTGGCATTAGCCATGGCGGCAACGATGAGCTGGCGTCCAAGCGCCACATAGCGTTTGCGCTCCGCTTCGCGCGCGGCACGGCGGATGGCGGCGCGCGCCCGGCCCGTCACGACGAACGCCTCCCACGCGGCCGGGCGCACGTGCGACTTCGACGTTTCGATCACCACTTCATCGCCATTGCGCAGCTTGGTGTCGATCGGCACGTGGCGGCCGTTGATGAACGCCGCCACCGCCTCGTTGCCGATGTCGGTGTGGACGGCGTAGGCGAAATCGAGTGGCGTCGCGCCGCGCGGCAAGGCGATCAGGCGGCCCTTGGGCGTGAAGCAGAAGACCTGGTCGTGAAAGAGTTCGAGCTTGGTGTGCTCGAGGAATTCTTCCGGGTTTTCGGCCTGGAGCAACGTGCTGATCATGGTTCGCAGGCGGCCGTAGGGACTGTCCTCGCGCTCGCTCGCGGCGACCGCCCTGCCGTTGACGCCATTGCCCCCCTTCTCGACGCTCGCCGGTGCGCTGCGCTGTTCCTTGTAGATGGCGTGCGCGGCGATGCCGAACTCGGCGACGCGATGCATGGCGCGGGTGCGGATCTGCAGTTCCACGCGCTGGTGGCGCGGGCCGTAGACGGTCGTGTGGATCGACTGGTAGTTGTTGCGTTTGGGCGCCGAGATGTAATCCTTGAAGCGGCCGGGAACGGTGCTCCAGGTCGTGTGCACGATGCCGAGCGCCTGATAGCAGTCCTCGATCGAATCGACGATGACGCGGAAGGCGAAAATATCCGAGAGCTGTTCGAGGCTGATCTGCTTGTGCGCCATCTTGCTCCAGATGGAATATGGCTTCTTCTCGCGACCCGTCGCCTCGGCCTTGATGCCGGCATCGGAGAACTTGCGTGCGAGCGCCTGCCGGATTTCCTCGACCAGCCCGCGATTGCGGGTGCGCAATTCCTCGAGCTTTTCCGTCACCGCCTGGTAGGCTTCGGGATGCAGCCAGCGGAAGGCATGGTCCTCGAGTTCCTCGCGCAGCGTCTGCATGCCCATGAGGCCGGCCAAGGGCGCGTAGATGTCGAGCGTCTCTTCCGAATTGCGCTGGCGGCTCTCGGGCTTCATGTGCTCGAGCGTGCGCATGTTGTGCAGGCGGTCGGCGAGCTTGACGAGCAGCACGCGGATGTCGCTCGAAATGGCGATCAGGAGCTTGCGAAAGCTTTCCGCCTGTTCGGCTTTCTTGGACACGAGGTCGAGGCGCTTGATCTTGGTCAGGCCATCGACGAGACCGCCGATCTCGGGGCCGAACATCTGGTCGATCTCGGCGCGCGTCGAATCCGTATCCTCGATGACGTCATGGAGCAGCGCCGTTGCGACCGTCGCATCGTCGAGCTTCAGGTCGGTGAGGATCGCCGCCACTTCCAGCGGATGGGAAAAATACGGCGCGCCGGACGCGCGCTTTTGATGGCCGTGCGCCTTCATCGCGTAGACGTAGGCGCGGTTTAAGAGCGCTTCGTCCGCGTTGGGGTCATACTTCAGAACCCGTTCGACGAGTTCGTACTGGCGCATCATGAATGGGCCGCTCTCCTGAGAAGAACCCTGGGGACCAATCGCCGGGGGCGATAAGAGACTAGCCGATATAGCCCCATGCAAGAAAGGGCGCGAAATCTCGCGCCCCCTCGAAAACCGCAATCAGACCAGTTGTATATCAGCGCCCGCGATCGCGTGGGTCGCGATCGCGCGGCCCGCCGCCCGAGCCGATATTGGCCGAAGGCTCCAGCGGCGTCATGCTCTCGAGACCGCGCAGAAGCTGCTCTTCGGTCATGACATCGACCTGGGTATCGCTCGAAAGGTCGTCGCGGCCGAGCATCGGCGCGCGGCGCTCGGCGGGCAGCAGCGGAGCAGCGACCGCTTCCGGCTCGTCGACCTCGGTGTTCTTCTGGATGGAATTGATCAGCCCTTCCTTCATGTCCTCCGGCATGACCGTGCGCTCGGCAATCTCGCGCAGCGCGATGACGGGGTTCTTGTCGTCGTCGGGATTGATGGTGATGGCGCTGCCGTTGGTGATGGAGCGCGCCCGGTGGGCGGCGAGCAGGACGAGTTCGAAGCGGTTGGGGATCTTATCGACGCAGTCTTCGACGGTGACGCGGGCCATGGGCTAAACGTCCTTGTTCAGGTTGTGTACGGTATGAAGGCGGATGTGCTGAAGCGCGCACTAACACATATGCGCCAAAAGGCTCTAGACCTTCAGCGCGAAGCTATCCAACTAAGGTACATCTGCCATTTTTCGCCGTGGCAGGCAAGCCTGGAACCGGCCGTTTGCCGCGATCAAATACCCAAACCCCAGAAAACCATGACGAAATGCCACAGTCCCAAGGTCGATTTTATCGCCCAGTTGGATTCAGTTATTTGCTGCGAACGCTATTTCCGGAGCGGGCTCTAGGGCATTCTGCAATCGAGGGCTGAGATCACTTCAGCGAGCACCAGGTTCTGTGCAATACCGGCAACTGGCATCGACTGGGTGTGAGACTGGAATGACACATATTTAGCAACCCCTTGGGGCTGAAACGCATTTCTCTCGTATGACTATTGGACCGAATAGGTAACATCATGCACTTCTACAACAACGAGCGCATTGCGCTGTTCATCGACGGCGCCAACCTCTACGCGACCGCCAAATCACTCGGATTCGACATTGACTATAAGCGACTTCTGACCTTCTTCCGCCAGAAGGGGCAGCTGGTGCGCGCCCTCTACTACACCGCCCTCGCCGAGGAGCAGGAATACTCCTCGATCCGGCCGCTGATCGACTGGCTGGACTACAACGGTTTTACCATGGTTACAAAGCCGACCAAGGAATTCACCGACGCCACGGGCCGGCGCAAAATCAAGGGCAACATGGATATCGAGCTCTGCGTCGACGCCATGCGGCTCGCCGACAACCTCGATCACATCGTCATCTTTTCCGGTGACGGCGATTTCCGCTCGCTTGTCGGCGCCCTGCAGCAGAAGGGCAAGCGCGTCAGCGTCGTCTCGACGCTGCAGACGCAGCCGCCGATGGTCGCCGACGAACTCCGCCGCCAGGCAGATCAGTTCATCGATCTCGCCGACCTCGAAGCCCAGATCTGCCGGGATTCCACCGCGCGCAATGGCAGCCGCGACAGCAACAACCAGCGCGAAGGACGCAGCTACGCTCCCCGCAGCCCCGCCCCCGTGCGCGAACCGAGTTACCTCGACGATGACCTCGCCGAAGAGGTCTGATTTTACTCCATCTTGCGGGCACTACCGTGAAGGGCAATGAGGCAGCGTCCAAAGACGTGTCGGGGCCAGAACCCGTGCGCGCCTGCGGACGCTGCCCACGCCTGGTACAATTCCGCGCCGAAAACGCCGTCGCGGAGCCCTCGTGGTTCAACGGAGCCGTTCCCTCCTTCGGTAATGAGAGCGCCGAACTGCTGATCGTCGGCCTGGCCCCCGGGCGCAACGGCGCCAACCGCACGGGGAGACCCTTCACGGGCGATTACGCCGGCGACCTGCTTTATGCGACGCTCATCGAATTCGGCTTTGCCACGGGCACCTATGGCGCCCGGCCCGACGACGGACTGAGCTTGAAGCGCTGCATGATTACCAACGCGGTTCGCTGCGTGCCGCCGGAAAACAAGCCGACGCCCGCCGAAATTGCCGCTTGCCGGCCCTTCTTCGAGGCGCGCGTGGCGGCACTGCCCAAATTGCGCATCCTGCTCGCGCTCGGACGGATCGCGCACGACCAGACGCTGACCTCACTCGGCCTCAAAAAATCGGCGTTTCCTTTCGCTCACGCCGCCCGGCACGACATTGGGGGCGGGAGGATACTCCACGACAGTTTCCACTGCTCCCGTTACAATACCAATACGGGCCGTCTGACGACGGACATGTTTCGCTCGGTTTTCGCCGCGATCAAATCCGAACTTGACGGCTGACGCCAACGCTTGCGTTCGGAGTTCGTGATATGCCCAATCGTTTCATGCCCAGGGGCTTTTTCCGTCTCGTGTGGCGCTTCAATGCGCTGGCGATTGCCGCCGTCAGCGCCATCGCGATCTTCGTCGGCGTTTTTGCCGCCTACCACATTGCCCGCGACCTGTTCCGCCAATCCTATCAGGCTCGCGACATTGCCCGTGTCGAGCACGCGGCCGATGGCGACGCCGCGCAACCGCCGGTAAAGACCGACGTCTCGCTCACGCAATTCACTCCGATCCGCGGCAGCAGCATCTTGTGGGCCTCGCTCGAAGCGCACCAAACCTACGATTTCCGCTCTTCGAGCAAGGAAGCGAGCAGCACTCGCAACATCGTGTTTTACGATATGACGAAGGGCGAAAGCCGCAAACTGCTAGCGGACGACACGCGCCTGATCATCGAACGGCGTGAATTGCGCAACGACGAGGCCCCCTCGAACGATCCCCCGCGGGCGCTCTTTTTCCTTCTCATCGAAAACGACACCGACAAGGACGGCCTGTTGACCCAGCGGGACGAATGGACGATCGCCATGTCGCGCCTCAACGGCGACGGCTTGACCCGTATTGAAGGCGCGGTGGGCAGCGTCCATGGCATGACACTGAACGCCAGCGGCAACGAGGCCGTGGCCGTGGTGGACAGCGGCGGCAGCCTCACCGCCCTCCACATTGAACTCGAAGACTTCAAGGTGACGCGGCGCGTGAACTTGATGCGCTAGGCCTTTGCGCGCTTGATCAGCAATCGGTCGTGCGCGAGATCAGCCCGGCTAGGCGCTCTTGCAGGTGGAGATGCCGAGGACGCGGTAAAGCGGACACCAGCCGATAAACGCGGTGGCCAGCGGAATGACCCCGATCCAGCCCCACCACAGGCCGGATGCGGGGGCATTGCCCGCGTCGTGCAGTCCGAGGGCGAGTGCGATCAGCACGACGCCCACGATCAGGCGAAGGCCACGGTCCAGGTTCGACATGTTGGTGGTCATCAGTGATTTCCTTGTCCTGGCCCACACCCGCAATCCAGGGCAGCCATAAAGCTCATAGGCCATTGCAGCTGATAATTCCCAAGGCGTCTCTGATCGTGATCAAGGCGTACGCCGCAAAATTCCCGGCGGCCGTGCGTCCCTGGCCTGCGGGAAACTCTTCCCGCTAACGGCTGAGATTCGCGCGACACTTTTGTGTGACCCTCAGGGGCTCGCGGAATTGAAAGTATCGCAGACTTCCATGCGACCGGACTTCAGGCCCTCGGTGAACCAGCGCCGGCGCTGCTCCGACGTTCCGTGCGTGAAGGCATCGGGAACGACGCGGCCGGTCATCTTCTTCTGAATCATGTCATCGCCGATCTGCGTTGCGGCGTTGAGGGCTTCCTCGACGTCGCCCTCCTGCAAGCGGCTCTTCATCTGGTTGTTGAGGTTGGCCCACACGCCCGCAAGGCAATCGGCCTGCAGTTCCATGCGCACCTGCAGTTTGTTGGCCGTCGCCTCGTCGGCACGACCCTTCAGCTCCTGCACCTTTTCGGCGATGCCGAGCTGGTTCTGAACGTGATGGCCGACCTCGTGCGCGACGACGTAGGCCTGGGCGAAATCGCCGCCGGCGTTGAACTGGCGCTTCATCTGATCGTAGAAGGAGAGGTCGATGTAGACCTTGCGATCGAGCGGGCAATAGAACGGCCCCATCGCCGCCTGTCCGGCACCGCAGGCCGTGTGCGTGTAGCCCGAGAACAGCACCAGCGGCGGGTCCTTCGTATTTCTGGCCGAAGCCCTTGAAGACGCCGGCCCAGACGTCCTCGGTATCGGCCAGAACGCGCGAGATGAAGGTCTTCATCTCGTCCTCGCTTCGCTGGCACCTTGTTGGCTCCGCGATCCGAACCCGGCAAGCCCGGGAATGTCGACCTGCGTGCGCTCGGATGTCGCCTGGCGTTCGGCACGCGGCAATTGCGGCATGTTGATGGGCCGCCGCCGCCCGCAGCCCGCGGCCGAGCAGGATGTCGAGCGGATTGATGCCCATGAACAGCATCAAGGCGCCGATGATCAACAGCGTCGTCAGGCTGAAACCGCCGCCGCCGATCGGAATCTGGATGCCGCCGCGGCCGCCTGGAAACGGAAACCACCGCCTTCATCGCGGCGATCCTCGACGTTGGCACTTTCGCGATCTTCTTTTCCGTAGCGCATGGCGCATTTCCCGGCGTTCGTGTCCAAAAATCGGACGGCTCGCCCCGTTGCGCCGCCTCCGGTTCAACGTGCTGCGCATAGTGCACGCCCGAAGCGGCCAGACAAGGGCCGCGCCTGCGCCGCGCCGGATTACACTGCATTGCTTGCAGCACCGCACAGGGCCGCTCAACGGCTCAATGGCAATTGGGACTTTGCTGCCGTCGTCTCTTCCCCGGCCGCCCGGTCCGCCGCGCTTTGCGGCCTCGGCACACCGCTTGGCGCTGCCGCCTTGGCGCCGGCCGCAGCATGGCGCGGACGGCGCGCGAAGCCGCAACGGTGCCGTCTGCCGCATAGGCTTCGTGGTTCTTCTCGATCTCGCCGAGGTCATAGCGATAATTGACCATCAGCCCGTGGGCCTCGCGCAGGCCCTTCTCCGACGTATCGGCCAGCCAGTTGATGCGCTCGAGCCTTGCACCGTTGCCGAGATGGAAGCGCGCGACGGGATCGACGGGACGCTGGTCGGCCGAGCGCTCGACGAGAAAATAATGCGCGGCGAGCGCGAGCAGCGTCTGCTTCAGTGGCGCCGCCTGGGGGCCGAGTTCGCGCGCGACCTCGACCCAGCGCGGATCGCGCAGCACCTTCAAGATGTCGCGGTCCTTGGCGGTCACGACGCCGCCGTCGCCGCCCGCGATCGCCCGGTCGAGCCAGCGGGCAAAATGCGGCACCGGCGACAGCGTGACGAACGTTTTGAGCGAGGGCAGTTCGCGGACCAGTTCCTCGACGACCTGCTTCAGAAGGAAGTTGCCGAACGAAATTCCTCTGAGCCCCTCCTGGCAGTTGGAGATCGAATAGAACACCGCCGTCGTCGGCGTTTCTTCGGCGGGGCCGCGGCGCGCCTCCAGTACCGGTTCGATGGCGCCGGGCACTTCGCCGCATCAGCGCCACCTCGACGAAGATCAGCGGCTCGTCGATGAGGGAGGGATGGAAATAAGCGAAACAGCGCCGGTCCGAAGGATCGAGGCGGCGGCGCAGATCGTCCCAACCCTTGATCTCGTGCACGGCCTCATAAGCGATGATCTTTTCGAGGATCGCCGCCGGCGTCTGCCAGTCGATCCGCCGGAGAACGAGGAAGCCGCGGTTGAACCAGATTTGCAGCAGATTTTGCAGATCGGCATCGATGGCCGTGAAGCCCGGCGTCCGCCTTGGGCAGTGCGCAGCAGCTCATGACGCAGCGCCACGATTTCGGCGGTCGCGCCCGGCGCGAGGTTCAAGCGGCGGAAGAATTCGAGCCGCGGGCTTTCCGTCGCCGCCTGGAGCGCGTGCAGGTTTGCTTCCGACGCTTTGTCGAGATACGCAGCCGCCGCCTTGCGGACGTCGTCGGGATTGGCGTGCAGTTCGTCGGAGAGGAAGGCGAAGAAACACGCGCTTCTCCTCGGCGTTGGCGCGCTTCAGCCGGTTGAGGAGCTGACGCGCGATGGCGACGCCAGAGGCTTCGCCCCGCCCCGACATGAGTGCCCGCGCGAGCATCTCGGCATTGTCCTCGCCACCGGCGCCGAACAGCGACTTGGGCAGCAGCGCCCGGCTCTGCTCGGCGAGCGTATTCATCAGCTCTTGCAGGAAGGAAACGTTCAAGGTCGTGGATCTCCGGTGAGGCGCACAGGCGCAAGACAGGACGTGGAGATTAATTTTTCAGAAACCATAGCCGATCAGCATGTCGACCTGAAACAGCAGATTGTCACGCCAGAACAGGTCCTCCCTCCCGGGGACACAGTCGCCATGGACGATACCATCACCGCCGGCCGGCCCTCCGTCCAGCCTTGTAGCTGCCACGAACGACACCGGCCGCGTCGCCTTTTGCGGGCCTTACGTGCTGTCCGCCATCACCGGCTACGGCATCGCCAAAATCGAGGACGTGATCCGCGAAGGCCGCGGTATCGCCGGCGGCCGCAAACCGGTCGTGCGCGGCACCTATGCCGACGAGGTCGAGGCGGCGCTCGCCTACTTCGGCTACCGCATGGATCTGAAGGAGAGCTTCCTCCACAAGGCGCGCAAGGAGCGCCCGACCTTGTGGACCTGGATGCAGAAGCCGCGCAACGCCTGGGCCTACTACATCCTCGCCATTCACAAGGGCAAGGAAGGCCACTGGATTCTGGTCAAGGGAGTGAAGATGTGCGACACGTTCACGGAAGGAAAATGGACCTTCGTGGTCGATGGCCCGCACAAGGGCTGCCGCATCATGGAAGTGTTCGAGGTCAAGAAGTCGATCGACGCGTGAGGCGCGAGCCGGCGCGGACGAGCGTATCCAACGGAGCGCGGCGCACATGTTTCTCGGCGGATTTCTCTGGTCGCTGCTGACGCTCGCAGCCTTTTTTCTCGCTCTCAACGCACGGGGAGGTCTCAAGAGCCTCTCGGAGCGCCTGCGCCTCGCCGAAAATCAGATCGACCGCCTGAACGAGGAACTGCGCGACACCCGTATGGGACGACGTCAAGACCCCGGTACACCGGCCCTCGCAGCACCCCCCGAGCCGAAACCGGGCACGAAACCAGAGGAACCAGAAACTCCGAGGACGCCGATCATACTGTCCCCGACCGGCGTGCCGATCACGGGTGGCGTACGGGGCGGCGGCGGCGCGGCCCCTCCGGGCGGCACCGAATTGCCTCCGGAGCCGCCGCGTGAACCGCCCAGCGCGCCCTCCTCTGGCGGCAGCCTCGAGGAACAGCTCGGGACGCGGTGGGCCGTGTGGGCCGGCGGTGCCGCGCTCGCCCTCGGCGGACTCCTGCTCGTTCGCTACACGATCGAAGCCGGCCTCATCGGTCCGGGCGTGCGCATTTTCCTCGGCGCGCTGCTCGCCGCTGCTCTGGTCGCGGGCGGAGAATGGCTCCGGCGCGGGGATGTGAAGCTCAATATCGAGGCACTGCCCGACGCCCACATTCCGAGCGTGCTGACTGCCGCCGGAACGATCGTCGCCTTCGGCACCATTTACGCGGCTTATGCGCTCTACGACATGCTCGGAGCCAGCACAGCTTTCGTCTTGCTCGGTGCCACAGGCATCCTGACCATGCTCGCCTCCGCTTTGCACGGCCCGGCGCTCGCGGGCCTCGGCCTTGCGGGCGCCTTCGTGACGCCGATGCTCGTTTCGACCTCGACACCAAAGTTCTGGCCGCTGACGATCTATCTCGCCGTCGTCACGGCCTCGGCGTACCTGCTGGCACGGACGCGTGGCTGGCTGTGGCTCGCAATGGCCGCACTCGCCGGCGGCGTGCTCTGGGGCCTCGCCATGTGCGCCGGCGTCGCCGGGCCGCCGAGCATCGACCGCCTCACCAATACCGACGCCACCATGGCGCAGATCCTGGTGCAGTTGGCGCTCGCCTGCGGCTTTCTCGCCTATGAGCCGCATTTGGGCCGTCGCGACGACAAGGCCATGCCCGATCCCATCGCCATTGGCGCACTTGCGGCCGTGGCATTCGCGATGATGGTGTTCCTCTCGGGCATCTCGTTCGAGTACTGGGGCTGGCTGGTTACCGCGACGCTGGCGATCGGCATGCTCACCGTCGCCGGCTGGCTGACGGCCCCCGCCGCAACGGCCATCGCAATTGCCGGCACGATCGCACTCACCGCGTTGTCGCTTTGGCCCGGTCTCGACCTGCCGCCGGACAAGTCGCTTCTGGCGCCCGCGGCCGCACGACTGCTGCGCCTACCCGAAAGCATCTCTAGTTTCATGACCTTTGGGGTCCTGTGGACGCTCGTCCCTGCCGGCATTGCCGGCTACCGCATCTGGCGTGGGCCGCTGCTGCCCGATGTCACGAGCGCGCTCTACGCGCTCGCCGCGACCGTGCCGCCGCTACTCGCGCTCATCCTTGCCTATTTGCGCATCACGCAGTTCGACACATCGATCTCGTTCGCCTTCGGCGGCGTCGTCCTGGCCTTAGGCTTCGCCCTCGCGTCGGATCGCTTCCAGAAGGCCGATCAGGCCTATTCAGTTTCCGCTTACAACCTCGCGTGCGGTGCCTTCGCGGCAGCGGCGATTGCCGGCCTCGCCTTCGCCCTCGTCGTGTCGATGTCGAGGGGATACCTGACCATTGCCCTGGCGCTGACCGCGCTCGGCACCGCTTATGTCTCGGCGCTGCGCGACATTCCCCTGCTCCGCTACGTCGTAACCGCGCTCGGGGTGCTGGTCGTGGCGCGCATTGCCTGGGACCCGCGGATCATGGGTGACGGCGTCGGCAGCACACCCATTTTCAACTGGTTGCTCGCCGGCTACGGCATTCCGGCGGCGGCGTTTTACGGTTCCGCGCGCATTCTCGAAAAGCGCGGCGACGACGTGCCCGTGCGCCTCTCCGATGGGCTCGCGGTGGGCTTCGCCGGCCTGCTGGCGTTCTTCGAGATCCGCCACTTGATGAACGGCGGCAACGTCTTCCATTCGGAATTGCGGCACGTCGAAGCCGGGCTCATGACGCTGACGGCGATGATCATGTCCTACATCCTGGCGCGCATGAACGTCGCCAAGGCCAACCCGGTGTTCGATGCAGCAGCGACACTTCTTGGCGCTGCAAGCGTCGCCTTTGCCGCCTTCGGGTTGGTCATTGGCGCCAACCCCTATCTCACCGGCGACCCCGTGCAAGGCGCAACCATCTTCTCGTCGCTGCTTCCAGCCTATCTCATTCCTGGTCTTGCCGCGCTGTTCCTCGCCCGCCACGCACGTGACCTACGCCCCGACTGGTATATCCGGGCCGCCGGCATCCTCGCCGTGTCGCTGATCTTCCTCTATGTGACGCTCGAGGTGCGCCACGCCTTCCACGGGCCTTTGATCGGCCACATGCAGGGGATCGCGGACGCGGAGAACTGGGCCCACTCGTTCGCCTGGCTGATGCTCGGCATCGCTTTCCTCGGCTACGGTTTGTACCGGCAGGCGCTGGAGCCGCGCATTGCCTCGGCCGTGCTCATCGTACTGGCGGCCCTCAAGGTGACGATCTTCGACCTTGCCGGTATCGGCGGCTTCTGGCGGGCCTTTTCCTTCATCTGCCTCGGTGCCGTGTTGATCGGTATCGGCCTCGTCTATCAGAAAATCGTTTTTGCACCGCAGTCGAAGCAAGAGCCAAGTTGACAGGCCAACCCGATCAAGTGTCAATGATCCCTTCACCACGTGGGTCAAAACCGTTCGGCGTTAATTCCTTGGCCAGAGCCGAAAGGCAAAACGTGTGATAAGATTCGCTGACGCACTCATGCTGCGCTGCAGAAAGGCGCATGCCCCCGGCCGGTTATTCGAGACGCAATTGAGGAGCAAAGCAATGAAACATTCGATCTCACTCGCCATGGTGGCGCTCGCCGCGTTCGCGTTCGGCATGACCGGCTTCGACACAACCGCCGAAGCGCGCCATCGTGGCCGCAACCTGGCCATCGGTATCGGTGCCGCCGCCGCAACCGCGATTATCCTCTCCGGCGCTGCCCGCGCCGACGGACGCCGCCGCTACGGCCGCTATTCGTGCGGCGACCTCTACGACATGTGCAGCGAAGGCCGCGACTGGGCCTGCCGCAAGTATGAACGCCGCTGCGAATAATTCGCCGGGACTTTTAGGCCCGCTATACGCAAACTAAAAACACGCCGCGAAGCGAGAGGCTTTGCGGCGTGTTTTGTTTTGACTGACGGGATCAAGCCGGCTGTTTGAACCGCGCGAAGGCGCGTTCGATTGCCACCGGGTTGCGGTCGGAAACGTAGAAGTCGCCGAGGACAATGCGGTCCATGTCGGTGCGCAGATAGCAAGAGATCGCTTCAGCCGGCGCGTTGACCACCGGCTCCTGGCGATTGAAGCTGGTGTTCAGGACGACGGGAATGCCGGTGAGCTTGGCGTATTCCTCGATGACACCATAGTAGCGTGGATTGGCCTTGCGATCGATGGTCTGGATGCGGCCCGTGCCGTCTACATGCGCGGCGGCCGGAATGAGATGCACCTTGTCCTTGCGGATCATCGGCGCCACCGTCATGAACGGATCGGGGTGGTGATACTCGAAGAACTCTTCCAGGCGCTCGAATAGAACGACGGGCGCGAAGGGACGGAACGCCTCGCGGTGCTTGATGCGGGCGTTGATCAGGTCCTTCATCTTGTTGGTCGTGGCCGAGGACAGGATCGAACGGTTGCCGAGCGCCCGCGGGCCGATCTCGGCGCGGCCCTGGAACCAGCCGACGATCCTCTGCTCGGAGAGATCCTTGGCGACGCGCTTCAAGAGATCAGCTTCGCCCATGCGCTCGTACTTGAGGCCGGCGTCATCGAGTGCAGTGACGATCTCCGCGTCGGAGTATTCCTTGCCATAGAAGGCGTGCGTCAATTCGAAATCGCGCTTGTTTCCGAGCGTCTGATGCCAGTGATAGAGCGTCGAGCCGAAGCACACGCCGGTGTCGGAGGCGACAGGCGGCACCCACACGCGCTCGAAATCCGTTTCGCGCAGGATGCGGGCGTTGGCGACGCAGTTCAAGGCGACGCCGCCGGAGATGACGAGATGCTTTGTCTTGTGCACGCGCTGCATTTCGCGCGTCATGTGCAACAGCGCCTCTTCCGTCCAGTGCTGCAGCGCCCAGGCAATGTTGTGGTGATGCTCCGTCAGGGGTTCCTCGCGCCTGCGGCGCGGCCCGAAGGCGGCGTAGAACTTCGGCTTGAACGGCTCAATGAGGCCGTGCGTCGGGTACTTGACGTAATCCTTGTTGATCTGGATGCGGCCGTTGGGCAGGAGCCGGATCAGATCCTTGAACTTGTCCTTGTAGGCGGGGCCACCCATCGCCGCGAGCGCCATCACGGTGCCTTCCTGGAAGAAGGGGAAACCGATGTGCTCGGAGACGCAGGTGTAAAGCATGCCGAGACTGTCGAACATCGGGTCCGACCATTGCCGCTCGATGCGGTTGCCGCGGCCGATCCACGAACTCGTGGCGCCGTCGTCGCCGTAGCCGTCGGTGACGAGCACGCTCGCCTCTTCGAAAGGCGAGACGAAGAATACAGAGGCGTGGCTCTCGTGGTGACCGACCTGCACGACAGGCGGCAGCTTCTGCAAGCCGAACTGGTGCCAGAGACCGAGGCGCAGACGGTTCGGCACGTTGAGCAGGCCGACGGTGTGCGTGCGGTGGGCTTCGGGCCGGAGCAGGTTGAGGCTCTGGGGCAGATCCGAAAAGACGGCGCCGATGAGCGAGCGGCGAATGCGCTGCATGTCCCACGGGCAGGTGATGACGTCAATGTCGGTGAGCTTCATGGCGCCGCGCGCACCGAAGAGCGTATCGAGCGCCTGCCTCGGATATTTCAGCGTGTGCTTGATGCGGTTGAAGCGCTCTTCCTCGAGGACGACGTTGGGGCGGCCATCGCTGAGAAGCGCCAGGCCCGCGTCATGGGAGGTGTAAACTAGTCCTAGAATATTCACGTACGATCTCGCTCTTGGGTCAAACGGCCCGCTGGGCGGCCCTGAGAAGGCCGGCCCCGGCTCCACGATGAAGGTTGTTATTGCCACGGCCACGGGCAAAAGGCTTCGCGTTTATTGCCTAGAGTAAAGGCCATGCACCGGCACCCGCCCAAAAATGGTAAAGGCGGGCCCTGCGGCGCCATCAATACAAACTTTTTGGCCGAGGGGAAGCGCCAGGGCGCCGCGCGACTCAGTGCGGCGAGGCCAGGCGCCGCCGCGTGCTGCGGCACACCGCGCGATCGGCGGCCGCAACGCGGCCTGGCGGACCCTTGCGCCCCAAGATCACGCGGACGAGCGGATACTTGAAATCGTCTTGCGACGCGTCGCTCATGCCGTTGACGGCAAGCGCCAGCGCCACACCGATCAGGCCGCCGTTCGACCCGAGGCTCAAACGCTCGTTTTTGGTTGCGTTGAATACCGCGACTTCCTCGAGCTTGTCGGTAAAGCCGTCCTTGTGACACGAGACCGCAAGCGTACTGGACTGCGACCGATAGATCGGAACGCGCACCTTGGCGGGCGACGTGAAATCGGCATTGAAGGAGGGTGTCGAGAGCTTGCACTGAGCGCCCGGAATTTCCTCCTGGCCGACGCTGCCGTCAGCTTCGCTGTAGGTGCGGACCTCGACGATCTGGTCGCCGGCGAGTTCCGGCACCTGCTCGCCCTTGGCGCGCCGCGCCGCGTAGACGTCGAGCCCGGTGGCACCGGTCTGTGGTTTGATTTCGGTGATGGAGGAGACCTCGAGCGGCTTGGCGCAGCCTGACAGTGCCATTAAGATCCACACGCCGCCGATCGCCGCAAATCTACGCATCGTGCCCCGTCCCTTCGCCCTCAGATTTGCCGTAGCCTGTACATTGATTCGCGACCCGGAAAACGGGACGGCATAGCCCAGACTGTGCAAAAAGTTCGAAGAGGTGAGGCGGCGCGGCGTCGGACCTGCGCCGCAACACCGACAAAAAAAACCCCCTGTCGGGGCGGGTTTCCATTCGTGCAAATTTTGCCGCAAGCGGCGGCCTAGTCCTTTGCGCGTTCGACGTAGGAGCCGTCGGCCGTCATGATGACGACGCGGGTGCCGGTGCCGATATGCGGCGGCACCATGATGCGGGCGCCGTTCGAGAGCTTGGCGGGCTTGTAGGACGAGGAGGCTGTCTGGCCCTTGACCACCGGATCGGCTTCCACGATCTCGAAGGTCACGCGTTGCGGCAGCTCGATCGAGATCGGGTTGCCTTCGAACAGCGATACGAGGCACGTCATGCCTTCGGTCAGCCACTGCCCCTGATCGCCGACGACATCCTTCGGAATCGAGATCTGGTCGAAAGTCTCGGGCTGCATGAAGTTGTAGCCCATGTCGTCTTCGTAGAGATAATTGTAGTCCTTCTCGTCGAGGAAGGCGCGCTCGACCTGATCCGTCGTGCGGTAGCGCTCGGTGAGCTTGACGCCGTCCTGGATGCGCCGCAATTCGAGGTGTGTGACGGGTGTGCCCTTGCCGGGGTGGATATTCTCGGCCGTCATGACGACGGCCAGCTTGCCGTTGACTGTCGAGCACGTTGCCTTTGCGGACCGAGCTTGCGATAATCTTCACCACCGGATAGGTCTCCGTTCAAATTGTTAAGCGGCCGGCGGGGCCTCTTTTCACGAGACCCTTCGACCGGCCGGGATAGCGGGATTTCTGGCGGGCTTCATACCTGTTTCGGCGCGAAAGGCCAAGTGCGGCGGTTTCGGCGCGCCTTTTGATGTGTAAAGGCCAATGAAGTCGAGAGAAACGCCCCCTTCCCCTTGGTGGAGCCCGCTCCGCCACGACGACCGCCGGCCATTTCCTCATGGCCCGCAACGAAATCAAGCGACAGCTGCGGGCATGGTTCGAATCGGAGGGTTTCACCGAAGTCGAACCCGGCTGTCTTGCAGATTTCACCCGGCAACGAAACGCATCTGCACGCCTTGCGGACGGAGCTGATCGGCACCGATCTTTCCCGCCACGAGCTGTATCTCAACACCTCGCCCGAATTCGCGATGAAGAAGCTGCTGGCGGCGGGCGAGCGGCGGATCTTCGCGTTTCAGCCGTCCTTCCGCAACCGCGAGCACGGGCCTCTGCATGCACCCGAGTTCACGATGCTCGAATGGTATCGCGCCGGCGAACCCTACGAGAAACTGTGGAGCGATTGCGCCGCCATACTCTCCATCGCCGCGGATGTCACGGGACGCGCGGGGTGGACGCATCGCGGCACGACCTGCGAGGTAAAGAAACCCTACGACTGGGTGACGGTGTTTCAGGCCTTTGCGCAATATGCCGAGATCCCCCTGCACGAGACGGTGCACGCAGGCTTCGTCGACGGCGCCGCGCTCGCCCGCATGGCGCGGGCCCAGGGTTTCAGGATTTCCGACAACGACAGCTGGTCGGATATTTTCTCGAAAGTTCTGACCGAGCGGATCGAGCCGGGGCTCGGTCTCTTCCGTCCAGATATCCTTTGCGAATATCCCGTGCATGAAGCGGCGCTTGCCCGCCCGCATCCGCTGAACCCGAGTGTGGCGGAGCGGTTCGAGATGTACGTCTGCGGCGTGGAATTGGCGAACGGCTTCGGCGAACTCACCGACGCCAGCGAGCAGCGCCGGCGCTTTGCCAAATGGATGGACGACAAGGAATTGATCTACGGCGAGCGCTATCCGATCGACGAGGATTTCCTTGCCGCGCTGGAGCGCATGCCGCCTACTTCTGGCTGCGCGCTCGGCTTCGATCGCCTCGTCATGCTGGCGACGGGCGCCACGAATATCAACCAGGTGATCTGGACACCGCTGCCGGAGGCGGGCAAGTAGTCAATCGAAGAATTCCCCTCTCCCCGTCCTTTACGGGGAGAGGGTTAGGGTGAGGGGCAGAGGCATGCACCGTGCGTTCGGCCGCCCCTCACCCCAACCCTCTCCCCATGACAGGTGCAGGGTCAATGGGGAGAGGGAGGACAGCGCGATGACCAAACCAACCCACTCCGGCGGATGCCAATGCGGCGCGGTGCGCTTTCGCGTAGAGGGTGAATTGGGCGACGCCTCGGTCTGCCATTGCAGGATGTGTCAGAAGGCGTTCGGCGGTTTCTATGCTCCGCTTGTTTCGACGCGCGGCGCGGCGTCGTGTGGACGCGCGGGGCCCCGCCTACTTTCAATCCTCGAATTTCGTCAAGCGCGGCTTCTGTGCCATGTGCGGCACGCCGCTCTCCTATGAGGCGCCCGACGGCGTCGCACTTGCTATCGGCGCTTTCGACCACGCCGAACGCATAATCCCGGTGCAACAGTTCGGCACCGAAGGCAAGCTGCCCTACACCGATGACATCCCTGAGCTTCCCGGACATCACACGCTGGACGATCTCGAAGCGGCGCCCTTTCTCAAGTCGTTGGTGTCAAACCAGCACCCCGATCACGACACCGACACCTGGCCACCGCAATGAACGAGATGCCGCGCACGATACGGTCCGCGCAAGCACTGGTAGCCGCCGGGCTGTTGAGAGAAGAGGCGCGTGCCGGCATCGACAAGGTCGCTGCGAAGTACGCGGTGGCGGTCACGCCTGTTGTGGCGGCGCTGATCGATTCCTTCGATGCCAACGATCCGATCGCACGCCAGTTCGTGCCCGACGTGCGCGAACTGAATTCGCATCCGCGCGAGCTCACCGACCCGATCTCTGATCACGCCAAAAGCCCGGTGACGGGCATCGTGCACCGTTACAGAGACCGCGTACTTCTCAAGATCGCGAGCGTCTGTCCGGTCTATTGCCGCTTCTGCTTCCGCCGCGAGATGATCGGCCCCGCGCTCGGCGAAGCCTTGACACCCAAGGCTCTGGCCCTGGCGCTGGTCTATATCCGTGAGCACGCCGAAATCCGCGAAGTGATCCTGACCGGCGGCGATCCGTTCATTCTGTCGGCAAGCAAAATCGCGGAGGTCACGCGCGCCTTGGGCGAGATCGAGCATGTCGAGTTGCTTCGCTGGCATACGCGCGTGCCTGTTGCCGATCCGGCGCGGGTGACGGAGGGACTTGCCGCGGCGCTCAACGCGTCCTCGAAAGTTGCTGTCGTGGCGATCCACACCAACCACCCGCGCGAATTTTCACCGGCTGCCGACGCTGCGATCGCAAGACTGGCCGAGGCTGGCATTCCGCTTCTGAGCCAGAGTGTGCTTTTGAAAGGCGTCAACAACGACGCCGCGACGCTGGAAGCCTTGATGCGAGCCCTCGTCGCGCGCGGCATCAAACCCTACTACCTGCACCATGGCGACCTGGCGCCCGGCACGGCGCATTTCCGTTGCCGGATTGCCGAGGGCAAGTCGCTGATGCGCGAACTGCGCGCGCGTCTCCCCGAACACGCCGTACCGCGCTATGTCCTCGACATCCCAGGCGGCTACGGCAAGGTAGATATCGAGATGAATGTGATTGCGGCACGTTCCGGCGGATACATCGCGACTGATGCGAATGGCATTAGGCACGCGTATGAAGACGTCTAGCGTCCTCACCCCACGCGTTGCACTTGCGTGGGGAGAGGGTCGGAGTGAGGAGCAGCTGCTTGTGTCGGTGCTTGTTGCTGCCCCTCACCCTGACCCTCTCCCCGTGAAGGACGGGGCGAGGGAATAGCGGGGAACCAGAGAATCGGGCGGAGATGATGTGACGATGCCAAGGCTACTCATTGCCCTATTTGCCATTTCATCCGCGCCTGCGCTGGCCCACGCCGGCGACTGCCCGGACGTCCCGCCCCCCGTCGCCGACATCAGAATCGAACGGTTCTACGAAGACGGCGCCGGGTCCATCGTTGAACCGACGCGGCTGGAAGCGCACAAGGCACAGATGGCGCCGCTGGTCGAATTCGTCGGCACGATCACCAAGCTCGCCGATCGCGCCTGGCAACAGCGGAGCGAACCTTCGGGAACGGCGCGCTGTGGGCTCGATTGGATCGCGGCTTGGGCCAAGGGCGGCGCCTATCTCGGCAAGATGAGTTCGAAGCAGGCCGAGTCTCAGCGGAAATGGGATCTCGCCGGGACGGCGCTTGCGTATCTAAAACTGAGAAAGTGGGCGAGCGCCGAAGACCGCGCGGCAATCGAGCCGTGGTTGAAAAAGTGGGCGGACGCCTCGCGCACTTTCTTCGACGACAGAAGCGTCAAGCGCAACAATCACTGGTACTGGCTCGGACTTGCGGAAGCAGGCGTGGCGCTCGCGACGGACGACGACGCCTATTGGCAGAAGGCCAAGGGCATTTACGCAGACGCCATGAAAGCCATTGCATCAGACGGCACCTTACCGCTCGAGATGGAGAGGAAGGGCCGCGCGCTCTACTACCACGTGTTCGCGGTGGAGCCGCTGGTGGTTTTGGCCGAGATCGCGGCGGCGAAGGGCGAGGACTGGTACGCATTGAACGACGGCGCGCTGCATCGACTCGTGAAAGCCACCGCCGACGGTCTCGCCGATGCTTCGAAGTTCGACACCCTCGCGGGCGAAAAGCAGCAGCGGCCCGTGAAGCCGGGATACGGCTGGGCGAGCCTCTATCGCAAACGCTTTTTCGATAAGATGCCCGACAAGATTGAGCAACCGATCGGCCACCGCTGGCTCGGCGGGGACGTGGATGTGCTGATGCGAGCGATTGGAAGGTAGAGGGCTCGGCTATGACGCGAGGGATGCCGGCTGAATTCTATCTTACAACTGCGGGAGAGTACGGCCCGCTCACCGCACCGCGTGTCTGCTGGTCACGAGGCCGCCTCAATAACGGGTACGGCGATCAGCACATGCTCGCTCAAATACAGCATGTCCTCTCTGGACAGCATTTCGGGTTAAATCACGCGGACATTGGTACACTAATCTTTTCGCCCAAATGGAAGGATCGCCCTTTGTTTCCGATGAGTGTGTGGCCAATCCCTATTTACGTCTCGCGCATTCTCGATGAAGCCATCGTTGCGTCGGGCACCTTTACTCGCGAACAGATCGAGATCATTGCCTGGGGCTTCCTCTTTCACACACTTGACGAAGCCGCAAGCATGACCGCCTCGTTCGAAGTCGTAGGTCGGTGCTGAGCGAGATTGAGCGAAGCGGCAATCGCGCGAAGCCCGACAGGAACATGCGGGATCGCCGGGCTTCTCCAGAAAGTGCTCACACTGACCGCCGTCAATCCCGCGCCGCACATGCACGTCTCACCACGTCATGGCCGCGTCGCGGAGCGATCGCCGCGAAGCGGCGACAGGCGGCCACCCACGACAAGCGTCCTCGCGAAGACTATTGAGGACTGAAGCACAAAGTGTTCCAGCAGGCCGGCATTCGAGCACGTGTCAGATGTAGCCACACTCGCGAGGATGCGACACCGGTCGCATGCGGAGTCTTGCCGTGGATCCCGTCCGCAGGACCCGCTCGCCGTTGGCGAGCGGCGACGGGATGACGGGGGTTCGGCTTCACACCCTCACTTCACCGCACCGATCGCTGCCGCCGCGTCCGCAATGCCGGCACCGACGTCGGACGCGGGTTTGCCCGCAAGCTTGTGCGCGCTCGAGGCAATTGCGGCGCGAATGTCGGCGGCCGAAGCTTTCGGATTTTTTTCCAGCATCAACGCGGCGATACCTGAGACGTGCGCGGCGGCAAGCGAAGTGCCGGAGGAAATGTCGTAGGCGCCCTTCGGCGCCGCGGCGATGATGTCAACACCGGGCGCTGCGACGGCGATGTAGTCGCCGCGGTTGGCGTCCTTGTAGAGTTCATCGCCGTCGTCGGTGGCGGTCACGGCGATAACGCTCTTGTAAGCGCCGGGATAGGCGGGCGCGGCCTTGGGTCCGCCGTTGCCGGCGGCGGCGACGAGCACGACGCCTTGCGCCTCGGCGGCATTCAGCGCCTTTTCGAGAATAGGATCGGGCGGACCTGCAAAGCTCATGTTGACGACGCGGGCGCCGTTCGACACGGCCCAGTCGAGGCCCTTCAGTACCGCGAGCGTATACGACTTGGCCGCGGCCCCTTGGACTGCGGTGAAGGCGCGGACGGTCAGCAATTCGGCACCGGGCGCGACGCCCTCGAGGCTCTCACGCGCGCCGACAATGCCGGCGATGGCCGTGCCGTGCGCTTCGGGCTCGCTTTTCGTTCCGCCCAGCGCGTCATAGGTGGCGATGGCGCCGCCTTTGAAGGCCGGATGCGTTGTATCGACGGCGGTATCGATGACGGCGATCTTGATGCGTTTGCCGAGCGACATCTTGTGCGCGGCGTCGAGGTTGAGTTTCTTCGGTGCGTACTGCGGTGCGGGCAGCGGCTTTGCGGCGCCCTGGCTGGCAGTATAGACAAAATGCGGCGCGGCGATCTCGACGCGGGCGTCGGTCGAGAGCTGCTGCACGACGTCGGCGACGGAGCGCGTATCGGGAATGAAAAAGCGCACGAGACGCGAACCGAGCAGCGGCGAGACATAGACCGTTTCACCGTCGAGACCGAGATCCTGGGAAAGCGCGAACACCGTATCGGTCGTGGCGCCGGGCCCCAGCGTCACCAGAACTTCGCGGTCGAGGGCTTCAGGACCAATAGCACCGGCAATCGGCGCAGGCGCACCGGCCGGACGCGGCGCGGGCTTCGGCACGAAGGCCGCGTTCGTTGGAATGAGGACGACGCGCGAGGGCTTCGGCGGCGACTTCGGCGTGTTGGCTGGTCCGTTGGGAGTGCTGGACTCCGGACCGCTCTCGGGACCTGTATCATCGACGGGGATGTCGTTGCCGCCGCCGCGCGGGAAATGCGGCAGGCGGCGCAGGATTTCGAGCACCGTCACGGCGTCGGGCAAGCCGCCGGCGCTGCCGCCGCCGCCAGGATTATCACCACCCGGGCGTGGACCATCGGGAGAAGGCCTGCCGGGTGTGGTTGGTCCCCGGCCGCCATTCGGGCTTGGCACATTCGCCGACCCGGCATTGTTCGTCGATGGCGTCTGGTTGCGGCTTTGCGCGACGGCGTCGGCACTAGAGACCATTACGCCAAGCGCGAACACGAGCACTGCGACC
The DNA here is from genome assembly GCA_963732525.1 of uncultured Alphaproteobacteria bacterium. Lineage (GTDB taxonomy): Bacteria > Pseudomonadota > Alphaproteobacteria > Rhizobiales > Hyphomicrobiaceae > Hyphomicrobium_B. The sequence continues at coordinate 140,887 of CAVSZX010000013.1, read as the reverse complement.
GGGAGCGGCTTCCTTGCGTGGAACATGACACGCCTCAATCAAGGTTCAGGGCAAATATTCAGTTCGAAGGCGATGCAGGCATGACGGTAGCAAAAAGATCGTTCTTCGCCTTCAGCTTATCGAGTGCCGCCTTGGCTGCGTCGCCAGTGAGGACGTCGGAACTGACGCGGACCCGATAAAGGCCGTTGGCGCGCGGGCCGTCGACGATCGAGATCTTGTTATCGGCAAGGAACGACGAAAGCGTGGCGGCGGACACAACAGGCTGAAGTGTCACGAGCGCGAACGTGCCTTTGCCGGCCGAGTCGCCGGGGCCGGTCGCCACCGTGTACGCGCCAGGACCCTGCGCCAGACGTGCGCCGATGCCGCCCGCGACGATTGCCATGGCGAGAGCTCCGGCGAGCGCCGCGTAAGCGAGCTGTCGCGGCGCGAAGGAGGCAAGGAAAGACCCGAGCTTGTCCACGAGCGAAGTGCCGGCCGAATGCAGACGCGCACTTGGCGAAGCGGCAACGCTCATCATTAGCTTGTCGAGGGCGTAGTGCGGCGCGTCGATGCGGGCGTTCTCGGCGAAGACGATGTCAGCCTCTTCCCGGGCGATGGCAATTTGCTTTTCGGCCTCGGGATGCGACCTTACGAAGGCTTCGACCTTGACGCGGTCGGCGGCGGAAATCTTGCCCGCAACGTACCACGGCAGCAGGCCTGCGAACTCGTCGGCCTCGGAGAGGATTTCGTTTTCGTTGCTCATGTCACGGCCACCCTCTATCGATACCGCGCGCTTTCAAAATCTCGCCGAGCTTCTTGCGGGCATAGAACATTCGGGTTTTGACGGTTGCTTCCGGGATCGACAGGACTTCTGCGACCTCGGCGACCGACTGTTCCTGATAATAGACGAGATCGAGGATTTCGCGGTGCTCGGGCGAAAGACCCTGCATCGCCGCCTTGATCTGGGCGCCCTTGTCGAGTTTCTGCGTCGTGACTTCGGGCGTGTCGTCCTCGTCCGCTATTTGACCCGCGGCGTCCTCGTCGTATCCGGAGACCTCGCGCTTCTTGCGCAGCGAACTCACCGCCTTGTTGTGGGCAATGGACAGGAGCCACGTTTGCGGCTCAGAGCGGCCCTCGTAGCGAGAAGCCGAATTCCATGCGCCAAGAAAAACCTCGTTCAAGAGTTCCTCCGCAATCGCCTCGTTGCGCACCAGCCGCATGAGATAGCGGAAGACGCGCGTCTGGTTTCGCGTGAACAGCCTCTCGAGGGCCTTGGCATCGCCGCCGGCTATTGCCGTAATGAGTGTGCGGTCGTCGGTGCCTGCGTCCATGGGGAGCTGTCACTCTTGTGGCGTTGGTCGCGGCAAGCGCGGGAAAGGTTCAGGTCAAGGTTAACCCACCGTCCGGCGTGTCCGGGGGGCAAGGGAAAAGTGCCAGACTTATCGGGGCTTCGCCAGGGGGCCGTTAGGGCTCTGTCTCAAGCTGCAAAAAGTTATCCCCGCCCCCTCCCCGAGGATTACCATGAACCTCGAAGGCGCATTCCGCGACCTTTGTCTCGAATGGCCCTCGGGATTTTTTGTCCCTGGCCGAGCGAGACGATGGAGAGCCGCAATGTTCGATGCTAGGTTAACGTCATTTTCTGCCCCTACGTGCGCCAATCGCACGTCGAGGGCCCCCATTGATGAGGCCGGCATGACCTGGGTTGCGCGCACAGGCCGCGGTTTGGCAAACGGCCTTCGTATGGCGGCGACGCTGACGCTGTTCTCCGTAGGGCATTGGGCAATCGCCCCCGGCGCGATCGCCGCCGAGACGGGCGTTCTGAAGCGCGGCGATGCGGCGGTGACAGGGTTTGCCGGCACCCGCACGGAAGCGGATGTGCCGCAGGACGTCCACCCGCTCGACCGCACCTTCATCGACCTCGACGGTGCCAGTTTGCGCATTTTCGATCTCTCCCAGCTCGGCACGGCGCCGCGCGGGCAGCTTTCCGACGTGGCGCCAAAACTCGAGATCAAGGCGCGCGACGTGGGCCAGGTGTTCGGCGTCGCGCTCGACGACGGCGGCGAGAGCAAAATCCCGAACCTCTACGTCACTGCGACCTCTATGTTCGGTCTGCAGATCGTAACACCGCGCGCGGGCGGCGGCTTCAACCGCGTCCTCAACGGCAGCGCCGATGTCCAATGGATGCCGGGCCAGTTCGGCGACAAGGGCGGCACGCCAGGCTCGATCTATAAAATCGACGGCAAGACGGGTGCAGCATCACTCTTCGCCACGATCAAGAACGACGGCCGCGCCAACTCGGGCGCCGGTCTCGGCAACATCGCCTACGATGCCAAGACCCGCCAGCTGTTCGTCTCCGACCTCGAGACGGGCCTCATTCACCGCATCACGCTCGACGGCACCGAACGCGATATCTTCGATCACGGCGAAGCGGGCCGCAAGGCCGCCGGTCTCGATGTCGTTACCTACGATGCCGCCCGCCGCGTTGAAATCACCTCACCCGCCTTCAATGCCGAGGACAGCGCCACCTGGGGCTTTGCGGATGAACGCCGCCGCGTCTTCGGCCTCGCCATCTCGAAGGGCCGCCTCTATTACGCCGTATCCGAAGGCCCCGCCGTCTGGTCGGTCTCGATCGACGACGAAGGCGACTTCGGCAACGATCCGCGCATCGAACTCGAAATCGCCAACGCGCCGGCTGGTTCGGCGATCACTTCGATCACCTTCGACGGCGCCGGCATGATGTATCTCGCCAGCCGCGGCGGTGCGCTCGGCAGCTACGACTACGCAGCGTTTGCGTCGCCCGGCCAGGGCGTCGTCGTGCGCTACAGGTGGGACGAGAAGGAGGGCCGCTGGGCGGAAACGCCGGAAGAATACGCCATTGGTCTCAAGCCCGATCATCGCAGCACGACCGGCGGCGTCGCCTTGAACTACGGCTACGACAAGCTCGGCAACATCGATTACGGCAAGTGCCGCCAGACGGTGTGGAGCACGGGCGAGCATTTGCGCGAGGGCGAGGACCCGGTGCGCGTTTCGACCGGCGGCGCCAAGTTCGTGCACGGCCTGCAGGGCAATTACAAATCGCGCGTCAGGCCGCAAAACGAGCCGCCGCACGAAGCCTGGTTCACCGATTACGACGGCCGCTTCGAAGACGCCGAGTCCTTTGGGCAGGTCGGCGCCATCGCCATTTATGCGCCGTGTGCGTCGGCGCCGTCTTACGAACTCTCGCCAACGCCGCAAGTGACGCCTGAGGTCATCGGCATCGATCCCCCCGCCGACAATCCGGGCCTCATCATCGACAAGCGCTGCTATGCCGGTGCCATCGGCGGCAAGATCCGCTGCGCCATCTCCGTACGCAATGTCGGCGATCACGTGCCGGTCGAGGACGTCAAAATCATCGACGTGACGCGCATCCTCGCCGGTCCCGGCGCCGGCATGCCGATCCCGGTCGTCTCGTTCGCAGTGCCCGCGCCCGCCATTCATTGCGCCGCGGCGCCGACGCCGGACTTCTGGTGCACCATTCCGGCGGCCATGCTCGTCGCTCGGGGACGTGATCACCATCGACGTCTGGGTCGATACCCACGATCTGGCGCTTGCCGGCAACCTCGGTTTCCGCAACTGCGCGCTGCTGCATCATCCCGACGGCTATCGGCAAGGCTTGCGCCGAAGGCGGCACGGATATCGTCGTCGAGAAGATCGGGCCCGGCAATCTGCCTGCCGGGCGCCGCCTGCAAGTTCGGCCTGCGCATCCTCAACGCCGGGCTGATGCCGTATGACGGCGACGTGCTGCTCGCGGACGCCATGTTTGTCGGCGGCGCTTCGACCAACGCGCCGATCACATCGGTCAATCCGCCGGTCGTCTGCTCGGCTGGCAACATGAACCAGCTGCCCTTCACGTGTCTGACGCATCTGGCGCTGGCGCCGGGCGAGGAACACATCCACTGGGTCGAAGTGACGATGCCGGCGCCCGGCAACTACTGGGCCGAGAACTGCTTCGGCGCGCTCGATCCGGCACTCATTCCCGTCGGCCCGTTGCCGCCCGGATTTGGCGGCGGCGGCGGCGGCAATCCGAGCTGCGTTTGGGTGCACGTTCCGGCGCCGAAGGAAAACTTGAAGATCACCAAGGCCGGCGACCGATCCGTTCGAGAAGTGCACGAAAGTGGGCGGCGACCTCGTCTGCAAGTACGATGTCAACGTCCTGAACGAGAACACGCTGCCCTATAACGGCGTGCTGCAGATCCACGAAAAGCTTCCTCCGGGCGCAACATTAACCAGCGTCGGCGCACCGTGGGGCTGCGGCGGCGTACCCGCCGGCCTACACCTGCAACACCGGCGGCCCGGTGATCATCCCGCCCGGCGGCACGATCACGATGCCGGTCACGGTCTCGATCAGCGTGCCCAACGTCGAAGCGCTGATGTGCAAGGTCGTGAACGAAGCGAAGATCGCGTCTCCCGCCGGCGGCACGCCGGGCAACCTCGACGCCGGCGACGACACGGCCAATGCCACGGAATGGACCTGGGGCATTTCCTGGGAAGATCCGGTGACGCACGCGACGCTCGTCGTCTGCGATCCGACCAACCTCAAGGTGACGAAGAAAGTCTCAAGCCCGGCGGCGCGTTCGGGCGAAGGCTTCGCCATCGGCTACGACGTTACCGTCACCAACATGGGCCCCGATCCCTACAAGGGCCCGCTGAAACTCACCGAGACGTTCTCGAGCGAGGTTTCGAACGTGACTTTCTCGGCACCCTTCACCTGCACGGGCGGCGGCGCCTCGTACAATTGCGAGACCGGCGTCGTCGAACTGGCCAAGGGCGAAAGCCTGACCATGAAGGTCAAGGCGAGCGTTCCCGACAAGGGCATATGCCGGCTGAAGAACACGGCTTCGCTGACACTTCCGGCCGCAGGCTCGAAAGGCAACGGCGACGGCAGCGACGACACCGCGTCCGCGTCCGCGAGCGTGCCTTCACGCAGCTGTTCGACCCAATCGCTCATTCCCGCTGCCGCGCTGCCCCGACGGACGACTGCGCCGCTTCGACGGCACCTGCCCCTGCCCGCTCGGCACGGCCTGGAATACCGACAACGGCCAGTGCGACAATCCCGTGCCGCATTGCTACGACATCGAACGGCGCAAGGACGACGGCAGCTGCTGCCCGCGCGGCATGGTCTTCGACCGCGAATTCGGCCGTTGCCGCGTGCCGCCGCAGGTCTGCTCCGATCCCGAACGCCGGCGCGACGACGGCACCTGCTGCCCCTACGGCACCGTCGTCTCGGATAACAGCGGACGCTGCGTCCAAATCGAGATCGCCTGCCCGCTGGATACGCGCTGGAATTTCATCACCCGCGACTGCCTGCCGATCCGGCCGATCTGCGGGCCGGGCGAACGTTACAATTGGCGCACGCGCGACTGCGAGCGCATTCACGTCTATTGCCCGTGGGGCACACGGTACAACCGCGAGACGCGGCGCTGCGAGAAGGTCGACCTCTCGTGCCCCGACGGCACGCATTGGAGCCGGCGCGAACACCGCTGCGTCAAGGGCGACGATGCGGGCCAGTGCCCGGATGGTTCGCCGCGCATCGCCGGACGGCGGCTGCCGCTGCCCGCTGAACAGGCCCTGGAACCCCAAGACGCAGAGTTGCGAGCGCCCGGGCTCGTCGGGTCCGAGCGATCCGGGCCAGAGCGGACAACCCTGCCCGGAAGGTACGCATCGCGTCCGCGACAAGTGCGTGAAGAACGATGACACCGGTCCAGGGACGACGTTACCCGACTGCCCTGAAGGCAAGCATCGCATCGGCCGCCTGTGCGTGCCCGATCGTCCGGTCGTGACGCCGGTCCCCGGTGACATCAAGCCTGGTGACATCAAGCCTGGCGACATCAAGCCACTCGACTGCCCCGACGGTCAGCATCGGATCGGCAAGTTCTGCGTGCCGGACCGCAAGCCCGGCACGAACAACGACGACGGTCCGAAGTCCTGCCCGCAAGGCAAGCACCGTATCGGCAAGCTCTGCGTCCCCGATCGCGTGCCGCAGACTGACGACACGCCCAAGGGTTGCCCCGACGGCACGCACCGCATCGGCAAGCGCTGCGTCCCCGATCAGGTCATCAAGAAGCTGCCCAAGTACGAACCGCCGCAGGTGCCGAAGGTGAAAATCCGGCCCTTACCGCCCAAGAAGGACCCGCCCGTGATCCGCCGCACGCCGCAGCTCGAGAAGTTCAAGAAGCAGCGGGACCAGCCGGCGGGCAAAGTGTTCAAGAAGTTCTTCAAGAACCAGGGTGGCGGCGGTGGCGGCGGCTCGAACGCCGGCTTCAAGAAAGGTTTCCGCTTCAATTGACGGTTCGATCGCGAGAGCCCCTCCCTACATGGACGATGAAGTGGGATAATGGGGAGATATAGAAGACAGCCAGGAGCAGGCCCATCTCGTGCCTGCTCTTTGCTATTGTGGAGGCTATTGCTGTGGGGGCTATTGTGGGGCGGCGGTCCTTGCGGGCTCGACGGCGCACTTGTTCCCCAGGGAACAGCCGCGCCCTGCCACCCCGGCTAAAGTACGCGTTGAAGTGAACGAATATAAGAGACCGGCGGGGCTCCTGTTGAAGCAGGGCCGACGAATGTTCGAAAAAGGGGATACACAATGCCGCTCGAGGCTTTATCGGGCGATGTGCCGCTGGTACTGGCCGCCATGGCGTACCTGCTCGTCAAACATGCGGTCGCGGACTTTCTGTTGCAGACGGAATTCCAGCGCCGGACCAAGGGTACGTATGGGGCACTGGGCGGCTTTACCCACTGTTTCACCCACATCGTGTTGACCGCGCCGGTGTTCTTTATCCTCGGCCGCGGCCTGGCACCGGCCGTGATGGCCGCTATCCTGGCTGGCGAATTCGTCATCCATTACCACCTGGACTGGGCCAAGGATCAGGCCGTCCGCCGCAACGGCTGGACCTCGCACGACACCTTCTTCTGGTGGGCTCTCGGCCTCGACCAGTTGATGCACGGCCTTACTTACGTGGCCATCCTTTGGGTTGCATGGGCCGACTTGGCCCGTTGATTTACGGCCCTGGTGCTTCTCCCCCGCCCCCCCCGGCCGCCATTGGCCCTCCGGCGCGGACGATGCTAGTGTCCGGCCGCTCGGATCCTGGGGGACGAACTTCGCCCCTTTAGCCGCATGTAACACTTTTGGCAGAACCCGCGAATATCGAACGAGAGCAAGAGGCGGCTGGTGGACCGGCGGACACGCGACAGCGAGTGGTCAGAGCTGATGCGGGCTGCGATAGGGGGCGACAGCGCCGCTTATCAACGGCTCTTGCGGGATTTGTCACGGGCCTTGCGCGGCGTGGTGCGGCGCGGGCTCGGCGGAGCGGAGCTCGGCCACAGCGACGCAGAGGATGTGGTTCAGGAAGTGATCTTGGCCATTCACATGAAGCGGCATACCTGGGACCAAGCCAAGCCGATCGGCCCGTGGATCCTGGCCATTACCCGCAACAAGATGATCGACGAGATCCGCCGCCGCGGCCGCCGCTCCGAGGTGCCGGTCGAAGGCCTGCTCGAGGTGCTGGAAGCGCCGGGCCAGGATGACGCCATCAATGCCTACGATGCCCGTCAGGTGCTGGATAAACTCAAGGGTCGCTCTCGCGACATCGTCCAGGCGATCGCCATCGACGGCCATACGGCGCGCGACGTCGCGAGCCGGCTTGGAATGACGGAGGTTGCGGTGCGCGTCGCGCTGCATCGCAGCCTGAAGACTTTGTCGGAGACCTATCAAGAGAAGACCACGACATGAAAACCGATGACCTGATCAGGGCCGTGATTGCCGACAACGCCAGCGTCAAGCCGCCGATCGGACGGACGTTCGCGCTGGCGCTCGCCGCCGGCACGGTGGCGGCCGCCCTGTTTTTCCAAGCCGCGATCGGCGTGCGCTCGAATTTCGCTTGGTCGGTCGTCAACGAGCCGCGTTTCGTCTTCAAGTTCATCGTCACGCTCGCCCTCGCCCTTCCCGCCTATTTTCTCGTGCGCCGCCTGGCGCGGCCGGAAGCGACCCCCGGCGCGCTCGCCTGGTTGCTGATACTGCCGGGCGTGCTGCTCGCCGGCGGGGTCCTGGTGGAAATGGGGCTCGTGCCGCGCGAGCACTGGCCGGTGTATGCCGTCGGCACGAACGCGTTTGCGTGCATCTCGCTTATTCCGCTGCTCTCGCTCGCTCCCCTCGCCGCCATACTCTATGCCCTGCGCCAGGGTGCACCGGCCAGACCGGCACTGGCAGGCGCCATCGGCGGATTTTTCGCGGCCGGCGTCGGCGCGACGCTCTATGCCTCGCACTGTGTCGATGACAGTCCGCTCTTCGTCTCCATCTGGTACCCGATCGGCGTCGCCATCGTGGTTCTTGCCGGCGCCCTGATCGGCGCGCGGGCTCTGAAGTGGTAACAAAGTCTTAACGAAGGCCGCCGCGCTGAGCGCCCAGGCAAGACTCCACCAGATATTTTTCCGACAACGCACAAACTGCGCCGCCAACCCCGCTAACGCTTCGTCAAGCCGGGCTTGCGCAATGGTTGACGGCGAATTGTTGATTTAAATGTTGTTAAGAGCACCTCCGCGCGGCCCTTTCAGACAGACGCTAAGGTGATGAAGCGGCACCGCTTTTGCGGATTTCGTCCGATCACAACCTAATGCCTCGCAGGTGCAGCGATAGCCTGCAATGCCGCGGCGAATTTTCGAAAAATTGTTCGCAACTGTTTTACTCCGGAACAACCCTCGAAGCGCAACACGGCGACTGCGTCCAAATTTATGCTGCGCATTTACGAGTTCGCTACCATTGACCAGTAGTTTGCATAACCGTGGGCTTCGCAGGCGTTCATGCGTTCTCGGAGCGGAAATTTGGCTGCATGCCGGTCGCATGAACCGGTCCTTTAAGGGAGCTCGAGGGATTACCATGGCTAACGTTTATGATTTCGACGCAACAGCAACGCCGACTACGTCCACCGCGACGTCGATCCAGTTTGCTGCCGCAACCGCCGGCCTCACGATTGAACTCGTTGGAACGGGCCTGGGCTGGAACGACGGCACCGACGTGCTCACCGCCACGACCTTCACTTCGGTTCGCGTGCTGAGCGGCACGACGGTCCTGCAAACGCTGACCTTCGACAGCACCGTCACGGATGCGGCGCGCGTCACGGCCTTCAACGTGGCGGCCACGGGTGGCGCGTCCATCGACGCGATCCTCGCCGGCAATGATACGATTTCGATCAGCACGTCCGACACAGGCACGATCGACGGCGGCACCGGCACCGATACCGTCAGCTTCCAGGATCTCTCCACGGCGGTCAACGCCAACCTTTCGACGGGCGCAGTCACCGGCGGCGCCGGCACGCGCTCGATCGTCGGCGTCGAGAACCTGATCGGCTCGGCGGCCATCACCGCCGACACGCTGACGGGCGACGCGGGCAACAACATCCTCGACGGCGGCGTCGACACCGTCCGCGACAACCTCAACGGCGGCGACGGCGACGACACCTACGTGCTCCGCGACGCCTCCGGCGGCACGCTCGATGCCATCTTCGACTCGGCCGGCACCGACATCGTCACCTCGACCATCGACCGCGACTTGACCGCCATCCTCGCCGAGATCGAGAACGTCGTTCTTGAGGCAGGTGCCGGCGACATCAGCGCTTACGGCAGCTCCCTCAACGTCATCGGCAACACGCTGACGGGCAATGAAGGCGCCAACACGCTCGACGGCCGCTTCGGTTCCGACACGCTGATCGGCGGCGCCGGCGACGACACCTACTACGTCAACAACTACACGGACGCCAACTCCGGCCTGTCGTACACGGACACGATCACCGAAGTCGACGCGATTCTTACCGTCAGCCAGGGCAACGATACCGTCATCGTCGAGAGCAGCTACACGCTCGCCGCCGGCGTCTCGGTCGAAGTCATGGAGACGAAAACCGCGAGCGGCACCGGCGCGTTCGCGCTCACCGGCAACGAGTTCGTGCAGTCGATCACCGGCAACGTCGGCAACAACATCCTCGACGGCGGAACGACCCTCGATCTCCTCCTCGGGGCCGTCGATGACGGTGTCATCGACACGCTGACTGGCGGCGCCGGCAACGACACCTACGTCATTCGCGATCAGGCGGGCTCGACGCTCGACCTCATCGTCGAAGACGCCAGCGCCGGCAGCGACACGATCAAGTCGACCGTCGACCGCGATCTCGCGGACGCGACGTTCGACAACATCGAGAACATCGTGCTGACGGGCACCGACGCCGCCAACGCCACCGGCGACGACGCCAACAACGTGCTCTACGGCAACGACGGCGACAACGTTCTGGAAGGCAAGGCCGGCACCGACATTCTCAAGGGCTTTCTCGGCGCCGATACCTTCGTTTGGGATGGTGCGGGCCGCGACGTCGCTCAGGACTTCACGGCTGCCGACGACTTGGTGTCGCTCGTCACCATGAACATCGGCGATTACTCGACGCTCCAGGCCCTGGCATTTGCCACGAACGGCGGCCTCGATACCACGCTGCGCACGGTCAACAACAGCGTCGTGCACACGCTGGCCCTCAAGGGTCTGGCTGTGGCGAGCATGACCTCGTCGCTGTTCACCTTCCAGACGGCGACGACGGCCGACACCCTGAACGGCACAGTCCACGACGACTACTTGTTCGGTGCCGGCGGCAACGACACGCTCTTGGGCGACGCCGGCGTCGACGCTCTCTACGGCGAAGCCGACAACGACACCCTCAACGGCGGCGTCGGCAACGACCGCATGTACGGTGGCGCGGGCGACGACGCCTACTACGTCGACTCGCTCTCCGACCGTGCCTATGACGGCACGGGCGCAGGCACCGACACCATCTACACCTCCATCTCGCTGACGCTTCCCGCCGTCTCCGGCAGCCAGGACATCGAGAACCTCGCAACGACCAACGTTGCCGGCACCGATAACCTGAACCTGTTCGGCAACAGCAAGGCCAACACCATCTCGGGCAACGCCGGCAACAACATCATGAACGGCGGCACCGGCATCGACTCGATGAACGGCTACGGCGGCAACGACACCTACTACGTCGACAACGCCGCTGAAGTCATCGGCAACGAAGGCGCAGGCCAGGGTACCGCAGACCGCGTCTACACCTCGGTCAACTACACGCTCGGCACCGGCGACGGAATCGAGTTCTTCAATGCCACGGGCAGCTCGGCGCTCACCATCACGGGCAACGAACTGGCTCAGACGATCACCGGCAACGGCGCGAACAACGTGATCAACGGCGGTGCCGGCATCGACTCGCTGTACGGCGGTCTCGGCAACGACGCGTTCGTGTTCAACACGGCCCTCGGCTCGACGAACATCGACGCCATCAAGGACTTCAACGCTGCAGCCGACACGGTCCGCATCGAAAACCTCATCTTCACGGCGGTGTCGGGCACGGGCACTCTGACGGCCGCTCAGTTCTACCAGGGCACGGCCGCACACGATGCCGACGACCGCATCGTCTACGACCGCACTTCGGGCGCGCTGATGTACGATGCCGACGGCAACGGCGCGGGCGCCGCGGTCACCTTCGCGACCATCACGAACAAGGTCGCCATGACCAACGCCGACTTCGTCGTCATCTAATCGGGCTTGAAACACCAAAAATGAGGCGCGCGGGGACATCCTCGCGCGCCTCTTTCGTTTTGACAGGTCTCAGGTTTTGCGCCTTGCCCGTGCGCACCGGCCCTACTTCGCTTTTTCCAGATGCGCGTGCGCCTCTTCCTTGCCGGCGAAGATGTGCGGCTGCAGCCCACGCTTGTCCAACGCCTCCTGCATCTTGAGGCGCATGAAGGCGCTCGTCGTATAGCGCGACGTCGAGATGTAGTGGTTTTCCATCATGTACTGGATCATCTCGGCGTAGTCGTCGTAGAGATCGTCCGCGATGGGGCAGCCGTCGTGATTGACGACGGAGTTGACGCGCTGGCCGGCCTTCATGCGGGCATCGACCAGGATCTTGCGCAGATCGTCGATATCGCTCTTTTTGCGGACGCTCCAGCCCTCGAGATTGACGAACAGGATGTTGCGTTCGGCGTCGTAGCTGACGCGATCGGCGAGACGCAGGTTCATGAGTTCGCTCATCAGCTCCATCGGCTCGTCGAGGAAGAGGCGCCGGTCCATGGGCTGGGGCTTGTTGATGATGGGCTTGAAGTCCATGTGCGCCAGGATGTGCTTGTCGATGTCGATGCCGGGCGCCACCTCGATCAGCTCCAGGCCGCCGGGCGTCAACTGGAACACGCAGCGCTCGGTGACATAGATCACCGGCTGTGACTTGCTCGCCGCGTATTTGCCCGAGAAGGTGATCTGCTCGACGTTGTTGACGAACTTGCGGGCGCGACCCTCGGTCATGATCTTTATCTTGCCGTAGGCGATCTCGACCTCGAGGCCGCCGGCCGTGAAAGTGCCGGCAAAAACGACGGCGCGCGAGTTCTGCGAAATATCGATGAAGCCGCCGCAGCCGTTCAAGCGGCCGCCGAAGCGCGAGGTGTTGACATTGCCGTATTGATCGCATTCCGCCATGCCGAGGCAGGTCAAGTCGAGGCCGCCGCCGTGATAGAAATCGAACATCTGGTTCTGGTCGAGGATCGAGTGGGCATTGGCGGACGAGCCGAAGCTGGAGCCGCCCGCGAGCACGCCGCCGAGTGCGCCGGCTTCCGTAGTCATGGTTAGATAGGGCGTCACTTTTTCTTCTGCCGCCACGGAAGCGACACCGTCGGGAGCGCCGACGCCCAGATTGATGGCGCCGTTCAAGGGGAGTTCGAACGCTGCGCGCCGGGCGATGATCTTCCTTTCATCAAGCTCCATCTTCGCTATCGCATCGACGGGGACGCGAATTTCACCGGAGAGCGAAGGATCGTAGAGGACGCCGTAATTCATGCGGTGCATGTTCGCGTCATTTGCGACGACGACGCAGTCGACGAGGATGCCCGGAACCTTGACGTCTTTCGGCTTGATCGAACCCTGCTCGACGATGCGCTCGACCTGGGCGATGACGACGCCGCCGTTGTTGTGGGCGGCCATGGCCTGCGCCAAGCACGTCGAGCGTCAGCGCTTCCTTTTCCATGGAGAGATTGCCGGACGGATCGGCGCTGGTGGCACGGATCAAGGCGACATCGATCGGCGTCGCCTTGTAGAACAGCCATTCCTGGCCCTCGACCTCGACCAGCTTGACGATGTCTTCCGTCGTTACCGTGTTGACCTTGCCGCCGCCGAGCCGCGGATCGACATAGGTGTGCAAGCCGACCTTGGTGAAGAGACCCGGCGACCCGGAGGCGCAGGAGCGGTAGAGTTTGGAAATGACGCCCTGGGGCAAGTTGTAGCCCTGGATCTTGTTGTCTTGCGCGGCCTGCGCCACCTTGGGCATGCGGCCGAAATTCGCGGCGATCACGCGCGAGAGCAACCCTTCGTGATGCAGGCGGCCGGTGCCGAGGCCTTTGCTGTCGCCGGCGCCGGCGCACATGATGAGCGTCAGACTTTTCGGCCCTTTGGTCTCGACGTAGCGCTTTTCGAGCGCGGCATGTAGGAGCTCGGGGATGCAGCTCTGCACGAACCCGGTAGTGCAGACGACGTCGCCGTCGCTGATGAGCGCAATGGCGTCATCGGCCGAAATGACCTTGTTTTTCATCGGTGTGGCGTTTCCCTGCAGCGTTCCCTCGAGCGTTGCCGCGTCAGCGCTGGTGAGCCGGGTTTGCCCGGTCCGCACCACCGTCTGCGAGGCAATCGTTGTTCGACTTTATGAGGAGGAGCCTAGTTTTAGGGCGGGAGCGCCGCAAGGGCGGACGCGTGTTGCATAGTGCCCTACTCGGAGGGGTAAGGACGGCCTATCCGGGGCATCCCCTCTCCCCATTCCCCCGCACTTGGAATGGGGAGAGGGTTAGGGTGAGGGGCAGCAACAAGCACCAGGACTGACCGCCGCCCCTCACCCCGGCCCTCTCCCGTCGCGCAAGAGAGCGTGACGGGGAGAGGGGAAGCTCACACCGTCCTGAGATAAAAATCGAAATCGAGAGGTTGCGGCTCGGCGAAGAAGCGGTCGGCTTCGGCTTCCTTGATGGTGCAGAAGACGTCGACGAAACCGGCGCGGTTGCCTCCCCCTTGAGGGGGGAGGACGATGCGTCCGCGGTTTAGACGGGCGATCCCTGGTCTACCCTCGAGCTCGAGACGCCCGGCTAAGCCGCTGGACGCATCAGGAGGGGGTGTCCGGAAAATTCCTGCTGCCACCATGATCGCTTCTACGACACCCGCGATATTGCCTGTGACGTCATTGGACCTGAAACGAATGACGCGATAGCCCTCGCTTTCAAGCCACCTCGTTCGTCGTAGATCATGTTCAAGTTGCTCTTGTCCGGCATGCTGTCCGCCATCGACTTCGACAATAAGTCGAAGATCAAGACAGACAAAGTCGGCGATGTAGGGACCTATGGGATGCTGGCGTCGAAAGCGTAGTCCGCCTGCGGCTCGCCTGCTCAGTTCTCGCCAAAGCCTTCGCTCCGGTTCCGACTGGTTTTTCCTCAAGTCTCGCGCGCGCTCGTTGGCCATGGGATCAGCTGAATTGCGATTTGCTGGCCACCCCCACCCGGTTCGCCCAGCGGCTTAGCTCGGCGCGGTGGCTGTGATCGACGCAAGTGTCGCCGAGCTAAACCGCGGACGAACCTCCCTCCCCCCTCAAGAGGGGGAGGATAATCGTCACACCGTCCTGAGATAAAAATCGAAATCGAGAGGTTGCGGCTCGGCGAAGAAGCGATCGGCTTCGGCTTCCTTGATGGTGCAGAAGACGTCGATGAAACGCTCGCTGAAATAGTCTTTCATGAACTTCGAGGCGCGCATGCGTTCAAGCGCCGCGAACCAGTTGGTCGGCATGACCACCTCGGGAGTTTGCGCGTAACCGTTACCCTCGACCGGCTTGCCGGGATCGATTTTGTTGGCGATGCCGTGATGCATGCCGGCGAGCACGGCGGCGAGCGCGAGATAGGGATTGGCGTCGGCGCCGGAGGCCCGATGCTCGACGTGGCGCGCCGGCCCGCTCGTCGCCGGAATACGCAAGCTGACCGTACGGTTGTTGACGCCCCAGTTGGGCGCGATCGGCGCATAGGACGACTTGCGGAAGCGGCGATACGAATTGGCGTTGGGCGCAAAGATCGCCATGGCGTCGGCCATGGTCGCCTTCATGCCGCCGATGGCATTGAGCAGCAGCGCGTTGGTCGCCGGCTCGGCGGAGGCAAAGACATTCTTGCCGTCCTCGCCTGCGAGACTGACGTGCAAATGCATGCCGGACCCTGAATACTGCGCATAGGGCTTGGCCATGAAGCTGGCGATCAGGCCGTGCTTTTCGGCGACGCCTTTCACGGCCCGCTTGAACATCATGGCCTCGTCGCAGGCCTTGAGCGCGTCGTTGTGGTGGCGGAGCCCGATTTCCATCTGCCCCGGCGAATATTCCGAGATCAGCGCTTCCGCCGGAATGCCCTGCACCTTTGCCGCCGCGTAGAGATCGCGGAAGAAGGGCGCATAGTCGTCAAGATCCTGCATGAAATACGCCTGCCAGTGCTTCGGCGTTGCGGGCGAGACCAGACCCTTGGGCGGCTGCGGCCGGCCTGAGAGCGCGCTGTCGCGATCGAGCAGATAGAATTCGAGTTCGACCGCGGCGACGGGTGTCAGCTTCAAGTCCTTCAACTTGGCGATGACGCGGGCCAAGGCGTGGCGCGGCTCGCATAGGCAGGGCGACCGATCCAGTTCGTAGAACGAGCCGATGTATTGCGCCTGGGCTTCGAGCGTCCAGGGTGTCGGCACCAGCGTGCCGGCAACCGGCCAGACGAGGCGATCGGCGTCGCCGTCGCCCCAGACCATACCCGTCTCCTCGACGTCGCGGCCGGTGATGTCCATGCTCATCACCGAACCCGGCAGGCAGCGGCCGTTTTCATAAGCTGGAATGAGTTCGCCGCGCGTCAGCAACTTGCCGCGCTGCACACCGGGGAGATCGGTGTAGAGCATGGCGAACTTTTCGATGTCCGGATGCGCCTCTAGGAAGGCTTTCGCCTCGCTCACGGCTACGGATTTGACGGCATCGGATTTGGGGGCGGGCTTTTGCATTCGTCGGCCTGTCGTTGCCTGTCTTAAGGTGTGTGCGCGACGGCTTGGCCTGAGAGTTTGGCCATTCCGGCGTCCAAGACGGAAAGAAGTGTATCGACATCGCTCGTCCGCGTCTCGGGGCAGACCAGCATCATGTTGTGGAAGGGCGTGATGACCACGCCGCGGTTGAGGCAATAGATGTGGAGGGCGTGCTCGACCTCGCTGTGGGCGTAGATCAGGGCTTCGGTACCGTTCCTCGGTAAGGACGGCACGGTGACGATTTCGGCGCGAAGCCCGACCCGCACGACCTGCCAGGCGAGGCCGTGCTTGTTGACGAGGATTTTGAGGCCGGCTTCCAGCTTTTCCGCGAACGGCATGGCGGCGGCATAGACCTCGCCGGTCAAAATCGTCTCGAGCACAACGCGCATGCAGGCGAGTTGCAGCGCGTTGCCGGAGAGCGTCGTGCCGATGCCGCTGTAACCGGCCTCGCGGTCGCGAAGATAGTCCTGGATCTTGCCATCGACGGCCGCCGTCCAGCCATAGACCGCTGCCGGAATGCCGCCCGCGATCGGCTTGCCGAGCACGAAGAAATCCGGTTCCAGCTTGTGCGTCGCCGTATAGCCGCCGGGGCCGGAACTGATCGAATGCGTTTCGTCGATGGCGAGCAGCGTGCCGTGCTTGCGGGTCAGCACGCGTAATGCGTCGTGGTATCCGGGATCGGGCAGCACCATGCCGCAGTTGGTCATCACCGGTTCGGCGAGCACGAGCGCAATCTCATTGCCGGAAAGCGCGCGTTCGAGTGCCGGGATGTCGTTGAATTCGACGACAGACGTGTTCTCCGTGACGTCGCGAACTTCGCCGACGAGGCCCGGACGGTTTCGTGGCCGGCCGTTTTCGAGCGTGACGAAAGTGTCGTCGACGGCGCCGTGATAGCAGCCCTGCATGACCAGGATTTTCTTGCGCCCCGTCGCCGCGCGCGCCCAGCGGATCACCGAGCGGTTGGCATCGGAGGCGGTGGCCGTCACCTGCCAAAAGGGAAGCCCGAAGCGCTCTTCGAGCAGCTTACCGACGACCGCCACATCGGGACCGGGCAGCATGGTGGTGAGCCCGCGCTCGGCCTGGGCTCGGATCGCGGCGGCGATGAGCGGGGGGGAATGCCCGAACATGGCGCCGGTGTCGCCGAGGCAGAAGTCGGTGTAGGTGTGACCGTCCACGTCCTTCAAGGTGACGCCGCGCGCCTCCTCGATGAACAGCGGAAAGGGCGTGCCCCAATCCACCATCCAGTGCATCGGCACGCCCTTCAGCCAGTGCCGGGCGGCGTCCTTGGCGAGCGCTGCGGAGCGGGGATTGCGCTCGGTAAACCGCAGCCGTTCCTCGGCGAGCATAGTCGCGACGCGATTCCGCTCAATCGCGCTTTGGTGGGCTGGCATGGTGCTCGACCCTCGGACTTGAACTGCAGACGTGCTCCGATCGCCAGCTTGGGCGGACCGAAGACTTTTAACTGTAAATCAGACATTGGCGGTCCGTCCACAGGGGCCCCACTGGGGGCGTGTTGCAGCCCTCCGGGCGCCCTAGCCGCAATAGCCATTGAAAGTGACACCCCCTTGCCCTATTTCGCGATCTGGGCGTGGCAGGTCCGCCCGATCCTCCGCCGAAGGCGGACAGCGACGAACGGACAGCACACTCGGGAGTTCGAATTGGACAACGTTCTCATCATCGGTGCCGGTGCCGCCGGATCGGTCGTCGCCAAGAAGTGCGCGATGAACCGCGACGTCTTCAAGAAGATCCACCTCGCCTCGCGCCGCCTCGAAAGCTGCAAAAAGGTCCAGGCCGCCTGCGTTTCCCCGATCGACATTTCCCAGGTCGACGCCGACAACGTGCCTGAGACGGTGGCGCTGCTCAAAAAGGTGAAACCCGACCTCGTCATCAACATGGCGCTGCCCTACCAGGACCTCACGATCATGGACGCGTGCCTGGAGGCGGGCGTCAACTACATGGACACCGCCAACTACGAGCCGCGCGAGGAAGCGAAATTCACCTATAAGTATCAGTGGCCCTACCACGACAAGTTCAAGGCCAAGGGGCTGATGGCGATTTTGGGCTGCGGCTTCGATCCGGGCGTGACGAACATCTTCTGCGCCTACGCGCAGGAGGAGTTGTTCGACGAGATCCACTCAATCGACATCGTCGACTGCAACGCGGGGAGCCACGGCAAGGCGTTCGCGACCAACTTCAACCCCGAGATCAACCTGCGCGAAGTCACCCAGCGCGGCAAGTACTGGAAGAAGGGCGAGTGGATCGAGATCGATCCGTTGTCGATTTCGTGCCAGGTCGATTATCCGGAAGTCGGCAAGGTCAAGTCCTACCTCATCTATCACGAGGAGGAAGAAAGCCTGGTCCAGAACATCCGCGGCCTTGAGCAAATCCGCTTCTGGATGACGTTCTCGGACAACTACATCAAGCACCTCGACGTGTTGCAGAACGTCGGCATGACGCGCATCGACGCCGTCGACTACAAGGGCACGAAGGTGATCCCGATGGAGTTCCTGAAGTGCCTGCTGCCGGAGCCCTCTTCGCTCGCCGAGAATTATACCGGCAAGACCTCGATCGGCGTCGTCTTGAAGGGCGAGAAGAACGGCAAGAAGAAGAAGAAGTACATGATCTGGAACGTCTGCGACCATGCCGAGACCAACAAGGAAGTCGGCGCCCAGGCGGTGTCCTACACCACCGGCGTGCCGCCCGTCGTCGGCGCCATGATGCTGTTCAGAGGCGAGTGGAAGGCGCCGGAGGGCGAAAAAGGCGGCGTCTTCAACGTCGAACAATTGCCGCCTAAGCCGTTCCTGGAAGAACTCGGCAAGCAGGGCCTGCCCTGGCACGTCGAGCAGATCAAGAAAAAGGACCAGAAGGATTTGTTCGCGGTGGAGACCTAAGTTGCAGCGGTGTCTGACGTTCCGGGTCTGACACAGTCGGCATTTGGTTCGCGCTTATCCCAACCTACGTTTCTGTTCAAAGTTGCCCCGAACAAGACCGGACGGTAGGAGTGGTGGTAGACAAATGTCAGGCGCCGACGGCGTGATACCGGACTCCAATGTCGTCATCCCGGCGGAGGCCGGGCCTTCGCCGCGCCGAAGCGGCTTCGGCCGCGCAGGCGGGACCCACGACAGGCTTCAACCAACGCTGTCAGCGAGGATCGCTCCTGCCGTGCCAGACTTCAGAAACTCCGCTGCCGGAAACTTGCCGTGGGTGCCGGCCTGCGCCGGCATGACGGTGGTCTTGGCGGCACTCGTGCTCGCCGCGTGTTCCTCGATAAAGCAGACAGCGCAGCAGGATCGCGCCGAAGGCGAGGAAGTGCCGGCGCCTGCAGCCGCCTCGTCGCCACCAGGCACGCGCTCGGCCCCCGTGGTTCCCGGCCGGCCCGGCCGCGTTTTCATCTTCGCGGCGGTCGACGGCAAATGCGTGCCCATCCCCGCGCCCGAGGTCGCCGTCACCAAGCCCCCGATCAAGGGCGACGTTTCGTTCAAGCCCGGCCAGGATACCGAGATCGCGACCTCCGCCCAGGGAACTTGCCTCGGCTCCAAGACCAAGGGCACCGGTGTCTACTACACGGCGCGCGCGGGGACATCGGGCCTCGACGCTTTCTCCGTGACTGCGAAACTTGCGAGCGGCGAAGCCATGACGCGCGAATTCACGGTCAATATTTCTGAATAGGGAATGAGGATGCTTTCATTTCCCTCTCCCCGTCCTTACGGGGAGAGGGTAAGGGTGAGGGGCAGCCGCTTGTTCCGAGTTTTCTGCTGCCCCTCACGCTGTCCCTCACCCCGGCCCACTCCCCATTCCAACAGACGGGGAATGGGGAGTGGGAGCAATATCTGCCACCTCCCGAAAGCCGCTCATGACCGCCTCGACACCCCACACCGATACCCACCGCGATCCCACGGGACTGAAGCTTCCAGCCGATCTCAAAACGCCGGTTTACATCCTCGACGAAGGGCTCTTGAAAAAGAACCTCGGTGTCGCCGCGCGCATCAAGAAGCGAGAGCGGTGCCAAATCCTGCTTGCGACCAAGGCCTTCGCGCTGCCCGCCGCTTTTCCGATCATGCGCGAAATGCTCGACGGCACGACGGCGAGCGGCGAATACGAAGCGCGCATGGGCAAGGAAGATTTCGGCAAGGAAGTGCACGTCTATTCGCCCGCCTACTCGCCGGGAGAAGTGGAGCGGCTGACCAAGCTCGCGCATCACATCTATTTCAATTCGCCCGAGCAGATCGCCGCGCACCTGCCGGTCTTGAAAAAGGCGAACGCCTCGATCGGCCTGCGCATCAATCCGGGCTTCTCGCGCGCCACGGTCGGCGGCGACTTGTATAACCCCTGCGCGCCCTATTCGCGTTTTGGCGCGACGCGCGACACGCTTGCCAAGGCCCCCTGGGACGAGATCGACGTGCTGCACGCGCATGCGCTGTGCGAAGCGACGCACGAAGGTTCCGTCGGTCTCATCCGCCACGTCGCCAAGGAGTTCGCGCCCTATATCCGCAAGGTGAAGACCGTCAACTTCGGCGGCGGGCATTTCATCAACAAGCCGGGCTACGATGTCGACGCACTCATCGCCGCGATTCTGGCATTCAAGCAGAGAATTTGCCGTCGAGGTCTATCTCGAACCCGGCGCCGGGCTGGTGGTCGATACCGGATATCTCGTCGGCTCCGTCATCGGCCTGCACAAGAACGACAAGACCATAGCCATTCTCGATGCCTCCGCCTCGACCCACATGCCGGACGTGCTGGAAGTCCCGTATACGCCGCACGTCATTGGCGCGGAGAAGCCGGGTGTACTTGCCCATGATGTCATTCTCGGCGGCAAGACCTGCATGACCGGCGATATCATCGGCGAATATTCCTTCGCCACGCCCTTGAAAATCGGCGACAAAATCGTCTTCACGGACATGATGCAGTACTCGTTCGTGAAAAATAATACCTTCAACGGCGTGCCACTGCCGGCCCTCGCCATGCGCAACGAAAACGGCGATATCCGCGTTATCCGCGAATTCGGCTATGACGAGTTCCGCCGCCGCCTCGGTTGACGAACAGCAAGGACGAAATCGCGCCGCGGCGCTTATCTATTGTCGTGATGACTGCATTGCTTCGGCCACGCGAATGCGTATCGTAAGCTTGAAACGAAAGACGCCAACGAGATCTCATGAAAACCGACACGCCCCGCCCCATCCTGCTCAAGGACTACCGCCCGCCGGATTTCCTGATCGACAAGGTCGATCTCAAAATCGCCCTGCATCCGACCCGCACCCGCGTCGATGCCAAGCTCTGGCTGAAGCGCAATCCGAGAGCTGAGAACGGTGTCGGCAAGCTGCGTCTCGACGGCGAGCACCTGGAGTTGACGCGTATCGCCGTCGACGGCAAGGACGTGGCGGCCGACGCCTATCTGGTCGATGAGACGGGGCTCGACGGTTCACGCCGTTCCGGACCGGCCCTTCACGCTCGAGACGACGGTCTTCATAAATCCGGAAGCCAATACCGCATTGCAGGGCATCTACCGCTCGCGCGGCGTCTATTGCTCGCAATGCGAAGCGGAAGGTTTCCGCCGCATCACCTATTTCCTCGACCGGCCCGACGTGCTCTCGGTCTATTCCGTGCGCCTCGAATCCGACGCAATGGAATGCCCGGTGCTGCTCGCCAACGGCAATCCGACCGAGCGGGGAACGCTCGCCGACGCCAGCCGCATCTATGCCGTTTGGAAAGACCCCCACCCCAAGCCGTGCTACCTCTTCGCCGTGGTCGGCGGCGATCTTTCCTCCATCGCCGCGACGTTCACGACGCGGTCGAAGCGCCGGGTCGATCTGCGCATCTACGTCGAGCACGGCAAGGAAGAGCGCGCGCACTGGGCGATGGATTCGCTGAAGCGCTCCTTCGCCTGGGACGAAAGGCGCTTCGGGCGCGAATACGATCTCGACGTCTTCAACATCGTCGCCGTTTCCGATTTCAACATGGGGGCGATGGAAAACAAGGGCCTCAATATCTTCAACGACCGCCTGATCCTGGCGTCTGAAGAGACGGCGACGGATGCCGGCTACGAGGCGATCGAAAGCGTCGTCGCACACGAATATTTCCACAACTGGACCGGCAACCGCATCACCTGCCGCGACTGGTTCCAGCTCTGCCTCAAGGAAGGACTGACCGTCTACCGCGACCAGGAGTTCACGGGCGACGAACGCTCGCCGACCGTGCAGCGCATCGGCGACGTGCGCCAATTGAAATCCCTACAGTTCCCCGAGGACGCCGGACCCCTCGCGCATCCTGTCCGGCCCGAGAGCTACATCGAGATCAACAACTTCTATACCCCGACCGTCTACGAGAAAGGCGCCGAACTCGTCCGCATGATCGAGACCATCCTCGGCCGCGCCATGTTCCGTGCCGGCATGGACCTCTACTTCCGCCGTCACGACGGCGAAGCGGCGACGATCGAGGATTTCATCAAATGCTTCGAGGATGCGAGCGGGCGCGATCTCAAGCACTTCGCCAAGTGGTACCAACAGGCCGGCACGCCGGAGCTCGTCTGCAATCTGAAGTATGATGCTGCGAGCAAGACGGCGACGCTGAGCCTGACCCAGAGCCAGTCGCCGACGCCGGGCCAGCCCAAGAAGGAGCCGCTTTATATTCCCGTGCGGCTCGGACTGCTTGGGCCCAACGGCCACGATCTCGACCTCGAACTCGACGACGGGACGCGACCGGAGGGCGGCATCGTTACACTTTCCGAACGCTCGCAAGACTTCCGCTTCGTCAACATCGCCTCCCGCCCCGTGCCATCGCTGCTCCGCGGCTTCTCGGCCCCCGTCAACCTCGGAATCGAACAGACCGAAGCCGACCTCGCCTTTCTCATGGCTCACGACAGCGACCTTTTCAACCGCTGGCAGGCCGCCAACAGGTTCGCGAGCCGCGCCATTCTCAAAGGCCTGGACGATCCGGCCGGCCTCGGCGACGCCGGCGTTCATTATGCGGCCGCGCTGGCCCGAACGCTGGACGACGCCACGCTCGAGGACGCCTACAAGGCCGAACTTCTCAAACTTCCGACGCAGTCCGACATCGCGCGCGAAAAGCGTTTCGACGTCGATCCGGCGGCAATCGAGACGGCCCATCGCACCTTCAGCAAGGCCGCCGCCGGTGCCCTCGCAATGCAATTGACCTCAATCTACAAAGCCGCCTGCAGCCCCGAACCGTTCTCGCCCGACGCGCGCCAGGCCGGACGGCGGACGCTGCGCAACGCGGCGCTGGCGCTGCTGTCGAGCCGGCGCACGACCGAGGATATGGAGCGTCTCGAGACGCACTATGCGCAAGCGACCAATATGACCGACGCGGCGCAGGCCCTCGTCCAGCTCGCCCATCACGACATCCCGGCGCGGACCAAGGCTCTGGCACACTTCTTCGAGCGCTGGAAGGACGATCACCTGGTCATCGACACCTGGTTTGCCGCCCAGGCCCAGTCGTCGCTCGCCGCGACCCTCGATCGGGTGAAGGACCTTGTCGCGCATCCCTTGTTCAGGATCACCACCCCGAACAAGGTCCGGGCCTTGATCGGCACCTTCGCCATGTCGAACCCCTTGCAGTTCAACCGCACCGACGGCGAGGGATACAATTTCGTCGCCGGCAAAGTGTTGGAGATCGATGCGCTGAACCCGCAGGTCGCGGCCCGCCTGCTCGGTTCATTCCGTAGCTTCAAGACGCTGGAGCCCTTGCGGCGCGCCAAAGCGGAGGCGGCGCTGAAGACCGTTGCGGCCACCGAAACGTCTGTCGCGCGACGTCCGCGAGATCGTGTTGCGGATGCTAAAATCTTAACGTTCTGCTCTCCCTCAGCATCCGCGCCACATTTAGACCAGAATCACGATCCGAGGACGTATTTATCCCTCGACAGCCGACTCGCAAATCAGCGAGTGTGATTCTCAACGAATCGGAGCTTCGCAAGTGGGGTTCTGAGCGCGGGGGCGCAAAACAGAAAATTCGAGGAAGGATTTCCGGGATGGCAGGGATTATGTCCGCCACTCAACGGCAGAGCTTTGCGCTGATGAGGGTCGCTCCGGCCGGGTTGAGACAGACGCTGAATGCTCTGTTTTGCTTGGGAAAAGGCGATAATCTCCGCGGCACCTGCATCGCCACCGCCTTCATTCTGACGGTCCTTGGCTGCCTCGCGCCGCACGTCGGCGCCATGACGCTGACCGCCTGTCTCCTGCTTACCGGCACCGGACTGGTGCTCGTTGCCACCAGTTCGCTGGCGGGTTCGGAGCAACCGCAATTCGAAAATGTCAAGATGACTGTGTGTGACGCGCGCGAGCCGATCGCGTCGGATGCCTTGGCGCGCAGGCGGACCTTCGAGGAGCTGCTCGATCGCAGCCCCGGCGGCGCACCCGGCGACACGGCGCATTGGGCACAGCTCACCTCGCGCATGTGTCACGAACTCAGAACGCCGCTCAATGCCGTTCTCGGCTTTTCAGAGATCATGCAGGAAGAAGTCTTCGGTCCGCTCGGCTCGCCGCAATACGTCGATTATGCCCGCAACATCCACCAGAGTGGCCGAAACCTGCTCAAGTCCGCGGAGGACGCGCTCGCAATCACTAATTTGCTCACGCGTTCGGTGGTGAACTACGCCGATGCCGCCGCCTCGCTTCAGGGCAGCGTCGTCGATGCACTCGACTTTCACGCCGCATGTCTTGCTGACCTCGACATCGAGACGCGCGCGAATATCGACCCGGCGCTCGAGGTCATGAGCGACGAGCAAGCACTGCGCCAGATCATGATCAACCTGCTCAGTGAAGCGATCGACCGTGCGGAAGCGGGTTCATGCATCGTGCTTGCGAGCGATACGTTCCTTCACGAGGCCTCGGTCAGCGTATGCGCCGTTCCGGCCATTGCTCGCAGCGCGGATCCGGCCGAGAGCTACGCGCTCGTGCTGGCGCGCACGCTGGCCTTGCTTTGCGGTGCCCGGCTCGAGGAAGGTCAGACAACCGACGGCCTCTGGTGCGTCACGGTTCACTTCCACCGCGCCGTGCAACGCGATTTCTTCACCCATAACGGTCACAGATAGGCACTTCGCACGGCTTTCGGCCCGTCTGCTGCAAGCCGCTGCACGCTTCTCGGCGCCAACTCGCGCCTGAGCCTCATTCGTTGCCCTTGCCGCGCTCGTGGCCCCAGTGGCGCTTCTTCCAGCCCCGCTCGCCGAAATGCCCTTTGTGCTCGCGCCACACCTTGAGCGACTTGCGCTCTTCTGGCGTGAGTTTATCCGCAAGATCGACAAGCGCACCTGTCACCGCGGCACGCACCCGCGTCTCGGCCTCGTTCATGCGCCCGAGCGACGCCTTGAACTTCTCCTTGTCGAACGGTTCCGCGCCAAGCGCCTCATTGGTTTCCGTCCAACCGGTCTTCACCGCTTCGCGTAGCGGTTTCAGTTTCTCGCGCTCGGCCTGAAGGCCTTGCCGGATCGTTCCCTGCCGTTCCGCCGGCAGCCTGTCGGCAAAACCGATGAGGCCGCGTTCGCCGTGATGGCCGTGACGATGAGCCCAGAATGCACTGGCAGCACCACCCGCCACCAGTAAATTGGCGGCAAGCGAAGCGATCAACAGGCCATAAAGCCAGCGTGGCGCCGATTTCCGCGTCTCACCGTTCTCGATCGTCATAGCAGTTCCCCATCGAGGCTATCGTCGGCATCGTCGGCACGCGACACATTCGTCTGCACCGCCTCGTCGAAACCGGCAAGCGCTGCGATCGCCGTCAGCGCCGGCTGAACCGACGCGCTCTGGCCGGCCAGGATGCCGATCATCAAGGAGGCCGCGAGCGCCGCGAAGCCACCCGCGTGGCGGCGGAAAATCGGCGCGATCCGGGGTGCGATATTGGGCCGGGACACCGGCGCCGTCGCGGCAACTCTCGGTGTCGACCGGCTTGACGCCATGATTCTCTCGCTCAGCGCCGATACGCGTTCAGCTCCAGGCGCCGGCGCCAAATCGAGCAGACGGTCGAACGCCTCCGCATCGGCGAGGCGACTGCGCGCCTCCTCCGAAATCGTCAACAGGGCCGAGATCTCGCGCCGCGCCGCCGCCGGCCAGCGCGTCCGGTCCGCCCCGTACACATCGAGGACGCCATCCAACATGTCCAATTCTGTTCTTGCCGCGTCGGTCATTGCATTAAATCCATTTCGTCCAGTCGGCCGGCCAAAGACTTCAGTTGCTCTTCACGGCCGCCCATTCATCCTTCAACATCGTCTTCAGAGTGCGCCGGGCTCGCGCCAGCAGAGACTCCACCGCTTCGTCCGATATGCCCATCGTCGCCGCGACTTCCGATTGGCTAAGCCCTTCGTAGTGAAAAAGCGTCAGCGCCAGTCGCTGCCGGTCGGGAAGGCGTTTCAGCGCCGTATCGACGCGCCCACCCAATTCCTTTTCTTCCAGGTGCCGCAGCTGGCCCGCTTCCTCGGCCTGCTCCGGCACTTCCTCGACGACCGTCTCGCGCGCGCTGACGCGAATGCGGTCGATACATAAGTTCGAGACGACGCGCCTGAGCCATGGTCTGACGCCGCCAGGCCCAACCTCGAGCGAGGCCCCCGAGCGCCACAAACGCAAGAACGCCTCCTGCGCCACATCCTCGGCCTCGGCTTCGTCGCGCAACATCCGCCGCGCCAGCGCTGTCAGTGCCGGCAGATGCCGGTCGAGCAAGGTTTTCAGGGCCTGCTCGCGGCCGTCGGCAATGGCGGCAACCAACGCTTTCTCATCCGCCCCGGCCGAAGCCGCGGACGGGCTTTGCGCCGCCTGCCTGTCGATCCTTACAGCTGCCACGCCTGCCCTCAGCATGCCTTTCCGATCCCGGTCACGACCTGAACTGAAGCCGCCTTTGGCGCCCTTGCCAAGGCCGAATTGCAGCCACCTGCAGTCGTTCTCATGTGCTCAAACGGGGCACGTGGCCAAATCCGTCGCCCGCCGCAAAATGCGGTGCCTAGCGAACGAGGCGCTCGAAGGCCCCTGATACCTGGCTCAACGCTTGCCGCAGCCCGGTCTCGACAGCGTCAAAGTCGCTGAGGCCCGCGGCCTTCGCCAAGAGGACTTTAAGCCCCTGGGGCGCGTTGCCGGGCTCGAAGGGCTGGTCGAGGCTCAGGCGCACGACCTGGGTCAAGGCATGGAGAAGTTTACCGGCGTCGATAACCCGCGCGGCCTCTTTGGCTTCGATCGCCCCGGCAGCGGCTAGCTTTTCGAGCGCCTTCAGCGTCGCGGGGTCGAGAACGTCCGGGTGAGCGGCGGCATGCACGAGTTGCAGATGCTGGGTGATGAACTCGAGATCGACAAGGCCGCCCCGAACTTGTTTCAGGTCCCAGATCTTGTCCGTGCCCTTTTCCGCGGCGATGCGCAGACGCATATCGCGCACGTCAGTGGCGATCTTGTCCCTGTCGCGGCGCTTCACGAGCACGTCGCGGATGGCAGCCGCCACACGCGCCTTCAGCCCCGGCGAACCGGCGATCACCCGGGCCCGCGTCAGCGCCATGTGCTCCCAGGTCCAGGCTTCGCTTTCCTGATAGGTGACGAAGCTCGAGAGTTTCGTGGCGACCGGCCCCTTTTGACCCGAGGGCCTGAGCCGCATATCGACCTCGTAGAGCGTGCCTTGTCCGGTCGGAGCCGACAGCGCCGTGATCAGCCGTTGCGTCAGCCGGGAATAGTAGTGGCTCGGCGCCAGCGGCCGTGCGCCGTCGGATTGCGTTGCGCCCTCGGCATAGTCATAGAGCAGGATGAGATCGAGGTCCGACGACGCCGTCATCTCACGGCCGCCGAGCTTGCCCATGGCGACGACCGAGGCTTCGCCGCCCGGCACCTTGCCGTGTTCGCGCTCCAATTCGCGCGTCATCTCGCCGAGTAGCGCTTCGACCATGCGCTCGGCGATGAGCGCGTAGGCGGCGCCGGCCTCGTCCGCCGCGATGCTGCCTGTAAGAACGCGCACGCCGATGAGAAAATTCTGCTCGCCGCCGACGACGCGGGCGCGGTCAAGGATATCCTGCATGGGATCGCCCTCGGCGATGCCCCGGGCGTCGGCAAATTCGCTCTGGAGGATGCGGCCGATTTCGTTCGCGTCGTTGGCGGAGGCGAGCGCCTGGGGATCGAGCACGGCATCGAGCAGGCGGCGGCGCTTGGAGAGAATGCGGGCGAGGCGCGGCGTCGAGCCCATGATGTCGGCGATGAGGCGCAGCAGCGACGGGTTGGCCTTGAGCAGCGAAAAAAGCTGCACGCCGGCGGGAAGTTCGCTCAAGAACCGGTCGAAGCCGGCAATTGCCCCATCGGGATCGACGGTATCGGCGAGTACGGCGATGAGCAGCGGCTGCACTTCGGTCAGCCTTTCGCGCGCTCGGGGCGAGCGCACGGACGGTGTCCGGCCGTGGTGCCAGCCGCGGACGATGGCGAGGACTTGATCCGGCTGCGAGTAGCCGAGGCGGCGCAATTCTTCTAGTGTCTTGGGATCGTCCGTCGCGCCGGCAAAGACCATGTTGCTGCCGGCGCGCGTCAACTCGGGCGCGTCCTCGAACAGGCTGGCGTAATGCCGTTCGACGGTTTCGAGCGTTGCAACGAGGTCGGCGGAGAATGCGTCGGTCGCGGCATAGCCCGAAAAGCGCGCGACGCGATCGAGGCCGTCGTCCGTCTCCGGCATCTCCTGCGTCTGCTCGTCGTTGATCATCTGCAGGCGATGCTCGAGACGCCTGAGGAAAATGTAGGCCTCGGTGAGTTCGGCGGCGACGGCGCTCTGCACCCAGCCGCGCTTGCTCAACGCCTCGAGCGTCACGAGCGTTTCGCGCGATCGAAGATCGCTCTGGCGCCCGCCGGCGATCAGCTGCTGTGTTTGCGCGAAGAACTCGATCTCGCGGATGCCGCCACGGCCGAGCTTGATGTTCTGGCCCAGGACCGTGATGCCGCCGATGCCCTTGTGGGCATGGATTTGCCGCTTCATCGCCTGCACGTCGGCGATAGCGGCGTAATCGAGATATTTGCGCCAGATGAACGGCGTCAGTTCGTCGAGGAAACGATCTCCTGCCTCGATATCACCGGCGCAGGTCCGGGCCTTGATGAAGGCGGCGCGCTCCCAGTTCTGCCCGACCGTTTCGTAGTAGCCGTGAGCCGCGACCGTCGATAGCGCAACCTGCGTCGCGCCCGCGTCGGGTCTCAACCGCAAATCCGTGCGAAAGACGTAGCCGTCAGGTGTGCGCTCCTCGATCATGGCCACGAGTTCGCGCGTCAGCCGCACCAGGAACGATTGCAGGTCGCCATCGCCGGCAAGGCGCGAGTGTTCGCGATCGAAGAAGACGATGAGATCGATGTCGCTCGAATAGTTGAGTTCAAAAGCGCCCTGCTTGCCCATGGCAAGCACGAAGTAGCCCGAGCCCGCTTCCGCTCTTTCGGGATCCGGCGCCCGCCATTGCCCGGCCCTCGCCGCCCGCGCGAAGAGGTATCGCACCGAGAGCGCTACCGCCAGATCGGCGGTCTCTGTCAACACCCGCGTCACCGTCATCACCGGCCAGACGCCGCCGAGGTCTGCGAGCCCCGTCGCCAGCGCCACCCAGGTTTTGAAACGTCGCAGCGCCCGCTTGGCCGCAACCACGTCTTGCGCCTCCCGCAATTCCAATTCCAGAGCCAGCTTGTGGCGTTCGAATTCGGCTTCGGGAGAAGAGTGAAAGATGCGACCCAGGCGGTCCGGCTCACGCAACGCCAGAGCCGTCAGATACGGCGAATTCTCGAACACTCCGGCAAGCAGTCGGCGGACGCCTTCGTCTCGCAGGTGACTTCGAAGGAGGTCATGCTCCGCTCCGAGCGAGGCTTCGAGCGCCGCCAGCTGCGCGACGCCCGGCCCACCCTCGGCCGACACCGGAAATTCTCTGATCCGGCTCGCGAGCCCCGCCCCTTCGATTGCCATTCGCCTATCCTGCGTATTCCAGATCGTGTGCGCCGGCCGTTCCCTGTTTGTGGCCGACAACCACGCGTTCGGGCAAGTGCAGAACCGCAAGTAGTCCCGGCAGATTGTCTTCGAGACGCAATTCGCCGCCGTGCAGGCGCGCGACCGCCGCCACCAGCGACAGTCCGAGCCCCGTTCCGGGCTGCGTGCGGCTTTCTTCCAGTCGCACGAAGCGTTTCAGGACACGCTCGCGGTCCTTTGCCGGAATGCCCGGGCCGCGATCGCCGACGGAGATCGTGGCGCCGCCGTCTGGAGCCGGCCCGGCGCGGACCGTGATTGCGGCGCCGCTGCCCTCGCCGCGGGAATACTTGATGGCATTGTCGATGAGATTGGCGATAGCCTGGCCGATCAGCTGCCTGTTGGCGCGAACTTCGGGGCCGCCCGCGACCTCGACGCTCAAGGCGTACCCGCTTTCTTCGGCCGCCGGAATGTAGAGCTCGCTCACGTCTTCAACGAGATGCGAAAGGTCGAATGTCTCGAGACTGTCCTGCAGCGGCGCGGCTTCGAGACGGGCGATGAGCAGAAGGGCGTTGAAGGTCTTGAGCAGTTCGTCGGCTTTCTCGATCGTCGTCTCCAGCCCCTCGCGATAGGCCTCCGCCCCGCGCGGGTCCATGAGTGCCGATTCCGCGGCATTGCGCAGGCGATTGAGCGGTGTCTTCAAGTCGTGCGCGATGTTGTCGGAGACCTCGCGCAGGGATCGCATCAGGCCCTCGATCCTGTCGAGCATGTCGTTGAGGTTTTGCGCCAGGCCGTCGAGTTCGCCACCCGTGCCCTGCACGGGGATGCGCCGCGTCAAATCTCCTTCGATGATCGAGCGGCTGGTCTGGTTGATGTCGTCCATGCGATTGAGGATGAAGCGGCTCACCGCCAGGCCGCCGAGCAGCCCGACGACGGAGAGCGCACCGAAGCCGAGGAAGAACACGCGGCGCACCGTATCGGCGAACTGCCGCTGGTCTTCGATGTCGCGACCGACGACCAGCCGCATACCGTCGCCGGCCGGCACCGGCACGGCAACGGCCAAACGGTCGGCGTCATCGCCTTCGCGAAGATAGGAGAAGACGCCGCCTTGTTCGCCGTTTGCGAGTTCGGGCGGCATGCGGGAGAGATTGCCGGCGAGCTTGATGCCGTTTTCATTGGCAAGAAAATACAGCTGCGGTCCTTCGGGCTTGCTCAGCGCCGCGATCGTCGGCTGCAGCGTCAAGCGGCCTTTTTGCGCTTCGCGCTTCAGAAAATCGCTCTCCGAGCGCAGGCTCGCCAGCACCTGCTCGGTCAGTACCAGGTTCGATTGCCAGAACAGGATGCCAGCCAGCGCCCCGGCGCAAACGAGAAACAGCGCCACCGCCGTCGCAGCTAAGCGAAACGCGCTGGTCGTGAAGACCTTCGCAAGGCGTTCAAACAGGGCCGTCACGGACCGTATATCCCGCCCCGCGCACGGTGTGCAGCAAGGGCTTGTCAAAACTCTTGTCGATTTTGGCTCTAAGACGAGAAATGTGCACGTCGATGACGTTGGTTTGCGGATCGAAGTGATAGTCCCAGACGTGCTCGAGGAGCATGGTGCGCGTCACCACCTGCCCCGCGTGCTGCATCAGATATTCGAGCAGGCGGTATTCGCGCGGCTGGAGAAGGATCTGCTCGCCGCCGCGCGAAACGCGATGCGACAGCCGGTCGAGCACCAGGTCGCCGACGACGTAGCGCGTCAGCTGTTCTTCCGGAACACTGCGCCGGCCCAGAGCTTCCACCCGCGCCAGCAGTTCGGAATAGGCATAGGGCTTGGTGAGATAATCGTCGCCGCCGGCGCGCAAGCCTTTGACCCGGTCATCGACCTCTCCCAGCGCCGACAATATCAGCACCGGGGTATTGTTGCCCTTGCCGCGCAGCGTCTTGATGATCGTCAAGCCGTCGAGGCGCGGCAGCATGCGGTCGACGATCAAGACGTCGTAGGCGCCCTCTTCGGCGAGCGAGAGACCGGCCTCGCCGTCGCCCGCGAGATCGGCGGTGTGGCCGTTCTCCTTCAGCGACTTCTGAAGGAACTGCGCCGTTTCTCGGTCGTCCTCGATCACCAGAACGCGCATGGCCTGCGATGCCTTTCAATAATTCCCTTTAACAACTCTATGTAATGGGCCGCGCCTCAAACGTCGAGGCGGCCCCATCTCGCTGCTAGAGATAGGGCCGCCTCGCTGAATTGTCGTGCCGTCATCGCGTTAACTGTTTTCAGCCCTTCTTGTCCTTGTCCTTGAGCTGAACCGCGACGAGGCGCTTTTGATCGCCAGACTTGATGTGCAGGAGCACGGCGGACCGCTTCAATTCCTGCACGCGCTTCAGGCCCGCGACCACGTCTTCCGGCTGGGCGACGGCTTCGCCCTGAACCTCGAGGATGATATCGCCGGCCTTGATGCCTTTTTCGGCGGCATCCGACGAGGGATCGACATTGGCGACGACCACGCCTTCCTTCGGGCCGCCGCTGCGCAACGGCATCAGCGTCAGCCCGAGCTGCGAGAGTTCCATCGACGACTTCGACGGCTTATCGGGCTCGGCCGGCTTCATCGGATCGCCGGAATTGGGGAACAACCCGAGCTTCACCTTGACCGTCTGCTCACCGTTTCCGCGCCAGACCTTGACGTCGACCGTCGTATCGGGTGCGAACTCGGCAATCTTGCGGGCGAGATCGCGGCTGTCGGCGATCTTTTCCGCGTTGACGCTCACGATCGTATCCTGCGTCTTGATGCCGGCTGCGGCTGCGGGGCCGTTCGCCGTCACTTCGCTGACCAGCGCGCCCTTGGCCTCGCCGAGGCCGAGGCTCGCGGCGGTGTCGTCGTCGACGTTCTGGATCTTGACGCCGAGCCAGCCGCGGCTGACCGAGCCACCCTTCTTCAGCTGTTCGACGACTTCCTTCACCGTCTTGGCCGGAACGGCAAAGGCGATGCCGACGTTGCCGCCCGAGGGGCTATAGATCGCCGTGTTGACACCAATCACTTCGCCATCGAGGTTGAAGGTCGGACCGCCAGAGTTGCCGCGGTTCACGGCCGCATCGATCTGGAGGTAGTCGTAGGGACCCGAGCCGATGTCGCGAGCCAGCGCGGAAACAATACCTGCGGTCACGGTGCCGCCGAGGCCGAACGGATTGCCGACGGCAAGCGCCCAATCGCCGACGCGCGGGGCTTTTTCGGAAATCTTGACGGCAGGCAGCGTTTTGCTGGTCTGAACCTTCAACAGCGCGACGTCGGTGCGCTGATCGGTGCCGACCAGCTTCGCCTCCAGCTTCTCCTCGT
Organism: uncultured Alphaproteobacteria bacterium; assembly: GCA_963732525.1. GTDB lineage: Bacteria > Pseudomonadota > Alphaproteobacteria > Rhizobiales > Hyphomicrobiaceae > Hyphomicrobium_B. The sequence goes on along the minus strand of CAVSZX010000013.1, from coordinate 107,587 downwards.
TCTCGAACGTGACCTGGATCTTGGTGGCGCCGTCGATGACGTGGTTGTTGGTGACGATGTAGCCGTCGCTCGAGACGATGAAACCAGAGCCCTGGCCCTGCACCGGCGCGCGGCGCTGGCCGCCTTCGCCCTGCCCCGGCTGACCAAACTCCTTCGGCAAGTTCTTGAAGAAGTCGTGCAGGGGATGGTCTTCGGGAAGTTCCGGAATGGTCATGCCGCCGCGATTGCCGTCGTTATCGGCCACCTTGGCGGCGCCGCCGTCGTTGACGACCGAAACTGAGACAACGGAGGGCTTAACCCTTTCGACGATGTCGGCAAAACTGAGCGGCGCGCGGCCCTGCGCGGTGTCGATCGTCGCCCCGGCCGGGGCCTCGGCGAGCGCCGAACGCACACTGAGGCCAGGCGTGACGGCGATCGCGCCCGCGGCCGCCAGCGCAACGAGCGCGGAAGCCGGCGCAATCAGCCGGCGCATCGGCGCTGGCCCGCTTTTTGCTCCCTGGCGCTTAGCCAAGGACGAAGTACGTGGGGAATTGAGCATCCCAAACCTCCTGAACGAGTAAAGGCATACCTAGCCTTGCTTCCGGGGTTAACGGAGTTCGGATTACCGCAGTATTTCGGCCGCCTTAACTGTTCGTAATGTCGGCCTGCGCGTGGCGCGCACCGGGTCCGGCCAAGGTCGACCGATCCATGCCCTGCGTCCGAAGCTTCTCCCACCGAACCCGCGCGATCGCCGGCGCTTCTTGCCTTTTGATGGCCGCGGCCATCGCCGCCCCTGTGCACGCCGGACCTTTCGGGCCTCGGACAAAGGGCGCCGAGGTGAAGCGCGATGCCCTTCCAGTGGCCGTATTCGGCACCGACGACCGCACTCCCCTCGACGCTTCCGAGGCTCGCTTCAACGACAGGATCGGCGTCCTCGTCTCCCGCGGCGCGAACATCTGCACCGCCTTCTGCGTCGCGCCCGATGCCATCGCCACCGCCAGCCACTGCCTCTTCGGCACCGAACAATCGCGCGCACCGGACCCCGAAAAATTGTCTTTCAGCATTGGTGCCGGCAGATCGTCGGCGTCCTCTCGTCTCTCGGGCGGCAACGCCGCCGGCATCCGCAAGGCCATTCGATCGGGAACGTCGAGGCTCCGCGTCACGCCACCCATCGATGCGGTGAACGACTGGGCCATCGTGCGGCTCGAAACGCCGATTTGCCGAGCGGGCGGCCTGGCGCTGAGTGAGGCGCCGCGCGAAGAGATCGAGAAGGCCGCCGCGGCAGGCCGCATTTACCAGGTCGCCATGCATCGCGACGTCTCGGCCGAGACACTCTTTGCCGCCAGACCGTGCCTCATCGCACGTGAATTTCCCGGCGCCGCCGGCACCGCGATCGCTCGGGATTTTTCCGATAGCCGCGACGTGCTTCTGCACACCTGCGACACGGGGCCCGGATCATCGGGTTCGCCGCTGCTCATCGATGGTCCCTTCGGGCCGGAAGTCGTCGGCATCAACGTCGGCACTTACATCCTCTCGCACATGAGCGAGAAAGACGCTTCCGGCGACGGCAAGGAAGTCAGTGCCCCGATCGCCAACACGGCGATTGCGACGAGCCAGTTCAAGGCTGCGGTGGATGGCCTTTCGGTGATGACCGGCGCGCTTCCGACGCTATCGCCTAACGTCAAGGAAACCGTCCGGCGCACCTCACGCCCGCGCATTGTCCGGCCCGGCGACCTCTAGACTTCGCCACTGCGCTTCAGAACATCTGCGAGGCGCGCCTTCTCGTCCTCCGTCAGCGGCGGCGTCGTCTCGGTCTGGCTCGCGCCCGCCTTGCCGAAAGCCGACTTCCTGACCAGCCACGCCGCGCCAATCAGGAACAGCAGCGGCGAGAACCACAAGAGCCACGTCGACATTTTGAACGGCGGCCGGAGCAGCACGAACTCGCCGTAGCGCTGTACGACATAATCGAGCACGGCCTCGTCGCTGTCTTTGGCCTGCAAACGCTCGCGGACCAGCACGCGCAGATCCTTGGCCAGCGGCGCGTTGCTATCGTCGATCGACTGGTTCTGGCAGACGAGGCAGCGCAGGTGTGCTGAAAGTGCCCGGGCGCGGGCTTCGAGCGCCGCGTCGGGCAGGATTTCGTCCGGTTGCACCGCGCGCGCCGGCAAGGAGATCACCGCCAGTGCCATAACGGCCAGCATGGTCCGTTTCCAGAGGGGCTTCACGAGGTCTCGCATCATTCCGCGGCCACCATTTTCGACTTGGCCTTGACCGGCGCCCCAACGCGTAAGCGCCGGTCCGAAAGCGATGCGAAGCCGCCCATGAACATGATCACGGCGCCGATCCAGATGAAGCGCACGAGCGGATTGAAGTAGGTGCGCACCGCGTAGGCACCGCCCGCCATCTGTTCATCCCCAATCACCGTATAGAGGTCGCCGCGCCAGGAGGCGTGAATGCCCGCCTCCGTCGTCGGCTGCGGCGGCATGTCGTAGATGCGCTTCGACGGAAAGAGGGTCGTGACCGGCTTGCCGTTTCGCGTCACCTCGAAGGTTGCGACGTCCTCGCGATAGTTCGGCCCCTTGATCGGCGCGGCGCCCTTGAACGTCAACTCGTAGCCCGCCACCTCGACCTTGTCCGACGGCTTCATCACCAGGATGCGCTCGACCTGATAGGCACTCGTCGCCGTGATGCCGACCATCATCATGCCGATGCCGAAGTGCGCGAGCAGCGTGCCATAGGACGAGCGCGGCAGGTTCCGGGCCCGGCGCAGCACCTCGTCGAAACCGGATTCGCCGAGTTTGACCCTCTGGAAAAACTCGATCAGCGACCCCGCCATGACGTAGACGCCGAGCGCGATCCCGAACGGCGCCAGCACCGGCCCGCGATGCAGCAGCATATACGCGAGCGCCGCCGCGACAAGTCCGGCGGTCACGGCATAGGAGACGCGCTTGGAGATGCGCGCGAGATCGCCGCGCTTCCAGGCCAGCATGGCGCCCAAAGGCAGCACCATCAGCAACACGATCATCAGCGGCCCGAACGTCCAGTTGAAGAACGGCGGGCCGACGGAAATCTTTTCGCCCGTCAAGCCCTCGAGTGCCAGCGGATAGAGCGTGCCGACGAACACGGCGCCGGCGGAAACAACGAGCAGCACGTTGTTCATCACCAGTGCGCTTTCGCGGCTGACGAGCGAGAATATGCCGCCCTGGCGCAGCTCCTTGGCCCGGAACGCAAAGAGCGTCAGCGCTCCGCCCGTGAACAGCAACAGGATCGAGAGAATAAACACGCCGCGCGCCGGGTCGACGGCAAACGAATGCACCGAGGTCAAGACGCCCGAGCGCACGATGAAGGTGCCCATCAGCGACAGCGAGAAGGTCAAAATGGCGAGCAGGATCGTCCACACCTTCAAGCGCTTCGCGCTTTTCCATGACAAGCGCCGAATGCAACAGCGCCGTCCCCGCCAGCCACGGCATGAACGAGGCGTTTTCCACCGGGTCCCAGAACCACCAGCCGCCCCAGCCGAGTTCGTAGTAGGCCCACCACGACCCCATGGCGATGCCGATGGTGAGAAACATCCACGCCGCCAGCGTCCAAGGGCGCACCCAGCGCGCCCAGGCGGCATCGATGCGGCCTTCGATCAGCGCCGCGACCGCAAAGGAGAATGCAATCGAGAAGCCGACGTAGCCCGTGTAGAGGAACGGCGGATGGAAGGCGAGCGCCGGGTCCTGCAGGATCGGATTGAGTCCGCGGCCATCGGCCGGGGCCGGATCGAGGCGGATGAAGGGATCGGAGGTAAAGGCGATGAACAGCAGGAACGCCAGCGCGATCGAGCCCTGCACGGCGAGCACGTTGGCTTTGAGCGTCGCCGGCAGATTGTTGCCGAAGGCGGCGACGGCGGCGCCGAAGATCGCCAGGATCAGCACCCAGAGCAGCATCGAGCCTTCGTGGTTTCCCCACACGCCCGACATCTTATAGATGAGTGGCTTGGTCGAATGTGAATTGGCAGCGACGTTCATGACCGAGAAGTCCGACGTCACGTAGGCATGCATCAGGGCCAGGAACGCGATGATCAACAACAGCAGCTGCGCCATGGCGGCAGGCTCCGCCACACTCATCAGCCGGGCGTCGCGGCGATAGGCGCCGAGCGCCGGCACAACCGTCTGGAAGGCTGCAACCAGCAGCGCCAGGAGAAGGGCGAAATGTCCGAACTCGACAACCATGGCACCGCGTCTCCTGTATTTATTTCTTTTCTTCGCCGCTCTTCTCGGGGCCGCTCTTTTCAGGCCCGCCCGGATGCGCGCCCGCGCCGAGCTTCACGCCGCGCGCCTCGAGCGACTGCGCCACTTCCTTCGGCATGTAATTCTCGTCATGCTTGGCCAGCACGCTGTCGGCCTTGAAGGTGCCGGAAGGTTCGAGCGTGCCCTCGGTGACGACGCCCTGGCCTTCACGGAAAAGATCCGGCAGCACGCCATTATACACGACTGGGATGGTCTTGAGCGTATCGGTGACCGTGAACGAAACGTTCGTTCCCTCGCCGCGCTTCACCGTTCCCTGCTCGACAAGTCCGCCGAGACGGATGCGCTGGCCGGCCGGAACGTGCTTTTCGACGATATCGCTCGGCGTGTGGAAAAAGACGATGCTGTCCTTGAGCGCGAACATGACCAGCATCGCCGCCGCCGCCAGAATGACGACACCGGAGCCGATCAGAATTCCGCGGCGCTGCTTCCTCGTCACGGTGTCGTCCTCTCAGCCTTTAGGATCCAAGTCCGAGTTCTTTGGCGGCCGCATCGATTTGGCTCAGCGCGTCGCTGTCGCCTGCAAACTGCTTGCGCGCGTCGGCAACCGCCTCCGCCGCCTCCTTGTCGCGCCCCATCACCTTCAGCGCCCGCATCAGCTTCATCCAGCCCGGAAGGTCGTTGCCGTTGGCCTTGAGCCGTGTCGCCAGTCCCGCGACCATCTTCTCGACCATGGCGCGCTCGTCGGGCTTCATGGACGACAACGCGCCAGCCTCGCCCGTATTCGCTTTCGTGCCGCTCACGACGCCTTTTTCGAGGCCGGCGACCCGCGTTTCGAGCGCCTCGCGCAATGGCGCCGTCGCGGGCACTTCGGCCATCAACAGGCGATAATCGGCGATTGCGTCCGCCGTTTTTCCGTCCTGCTCCTTGGCGAGTGCCAGCCACATGCGCGCTTCAAACCGCTTAGGCTCGATTTCGAGGGCCCGCTCGAACGCCTTCCTGGCCGCCGGCGATACGACGCCGTTGGCGGCGCGTGTTTCCGCGACCGCAAAGCCCTCGAGACGCTTCGGTGTCTCGCCGAGGAGTTGCAGGGACTTCGAATAAGCTTCCGCCGCTTCGGCAAACTGGCCTTGCGAGGCATAAACGGGTGCGATCACGTCCCAGCCCTTGCCGTCCTCGGGATGTTCGCGCAAGCGCGCTTCGACCTTGGCGATGAGATCGGTGGTCGTCGCGTTCTCGGGTGCCGAGGCGATGCGCTCCTGCAGCGGGCGTCCTGGAAGCTCCGGGTTTCCGACGTTGAGATAGAGCATCAGCGTCGCCAGCGGGATGGCGACCAGGGCGCCGAGATACAGCGGACGGACGGAATGAGGTGCTGTTGTCTTGGCGGACGTTTCGGCATCGGCGGTGCGCAACAGCCGGCGTGAGACTTCGATGCGCGCCGCTTCAGCTTCCGGCGCCGAGATGACGCCGCGCGCCAGATCGCCGTCGATCTCGGAGAGCTGATCCTTGTAGACGGCGAGATCCGACTCCGTGGCGCGCACGTCGCTTTCGGAATTGGACAAGAGCGGCCGGGTGACGAAATACGTCACCACCGCCGACAGCCCTGCCACGAGGATCCAGAAAATCATGCCATACGTCCTATTCGCCTGGACCTAGGCATTAAGGAGACGGGCGGCTCGGCGCAAGACGTGGCGCACGCCTGCCGCCGAATTGTCGCGGCAGCTCTCACTGCGAGCTTAAGGACTGGCCACCAATCGGGAACGATCAACCGATGTTCTGCCACGTGCCATCCGGATTGCGGCAGGCCGTACCGCGCATCTGCTGCGGGCGCCCGTCGATATAGATGGTGTGGGTGTAATCCCGGCAATCGTTGCCGCCGCGCTTATACGGCTTGCTCGGCACGATCTCGCCGTAGCGGCCGTTGTCCGGGTTGCGCCACTGGCGCGCCGACGCCGGAATTGCCGCGCTCGAGCGCATCGAATTCCGCTTCCTGTGCCAGCTCGCGATCGCGCTGGTCGAGCTTGCGGCCGACTTCGCTGCCGATGACGCCGCCGACCACGGCACCGGCAACCGTCGCCAAGACGTTGCCGCGGCCCTTGCCGATCTGGTTACCGACCAAGCCGCCCGCGACGCCGCCCATGATCATGCCCGAATCCTGATGGGCGGATGGGCCCGTGCACGCGCCCGTGGCATGGCACGAGCACCGCAATGCATATGAGCGCGGAGAAGCGCGAAAGGCGCATGGCTAACCTCGTTTAAATCCCAGAGCGCCCGGCCTTGGGCCAGAGCGCATAAACCCCGTATTCCAGCATTCGCTAGCCCCAGATTGTGCTGGGGGCAAGGCCGTTAGGCCCGGCGATTCGGGCGATTGTGGGGAAATTGCCTTCTGTTGCTGCATTGCCGCATGAGATTCTTACGGAAATGCGCTTTGGCGACAAGGACCATCATCGAGGCGCCGATTGCCGCACGCTCACGCCGCCGGCAGATCGAGCATCACCAGCAGCCCGCCATGAGGCGAAGCATCGAGACTCATCAGACCGCGATAGCTCGTCGCCAGTTCGCCGGCGATCGACAAGCCCGAGCCCCGTGCCCGGGCTTCTGTCTCGTCCAAGCGCACGCCGCGCTTGCCGATTTTCGCCCGCTGCTCCTTCGCGACGCCCGGCCCGTCGTCCTCGACCGAGATTTTCAGTCGCTTGCCGCGGCCCTTCGAGTCTCCGCCCGACGACCGCGACGCTCAGGATAGACGTCTGCGCGGCCCCACTTGCAAGCGTTGTCGAGCAGATTGCCGAGCATCTCTTCCAGATCGTGCTTCTCGCCCTGGAACTTGGCGCCGGGTGCGAGTTTCATTTCGATCGACATGCCCTTGTCGCGGTTGATGCGCTCGAGCGCGCGCACCAGCGGTTCGACGGTCGCCTCGACCGGCGTGACACGGCCCAGCGTTCCGGCACTCGCCGCCATGCGGGCGCGATCGAGATAATGCGAGACCTGATCGCGCATCAGCTGCCGCCTGCTCGGCGACCTTCGCGCCGAACGCGCCCTTGTCCTCGCGCGCCTCGTTGGTGATGACGGCAAGCGGCGTCTTCAAGCGCATGCGCCAGATTGCCGACCTGCGTGCGCGCCCGCTCGACGATGTCCATGTTGGATTGGATCAGCGCGTTGAGTTCGCTCTGCAGCGGCTCGATCTCGGCGGGGAGGTTGCTCTCGAGCTTGCCCGCATCGCCCGAGCGGATGAGCGGCAAGACCCTTCTCAATCCGGCGCAACGGCAACAGCCCGAAGCGCACCTGGAACAGCGTCACGCCCAGCAGCCCGAGCCCGACGAGCGCCAGCGCCGTCGTCAGCCGGTTGCGGAATTTCTTGACCGTTGTCTTCGAGCCACTCCATGCGGACCCGCGACGATGATCGAATACTTCGTCTTGTCGGGATCGTGTCCCGGGCGTATCGATGACTTCGAGCGATGCGGATGGTTTCGCCGTCGGGGCCGGGCACGTTCGATCCAGCGCGTGCCGGTCGTCGTCGGTCGGAAATTTCTTGTCGTAGGGGGAGGGCAGGGTTTCGCTCGCGAGCGAGGGCGAGACGAGACGGCGGCCGGCGGCGCCGTCGATCGGGCGGATCTGCCAGTACCAGCCGGAATGCGTCACTTCGAACAACGGCTCGTACTGGTTGTTCGGCCTCACCGGCTCGTCGCCGGTCGTATTCATGCTGTCGAGCGTCAGCACGGTCAGCAGCTTTTTCAGCTGCATGTCGAACGACGTCTGCACGTCGTTGCGGTAGAGATCGTAGATGATGCAGCCGGCGAGCGGCAGTACCAGCAGCGTCCACATGGCGCCGACGTCGCGAACAGGCGGAACGCGAGCGAGTTACGCCTCATCGCCGTCCTGGCTCAAGCCGATAGCCGAGGCCGCGCACGGTCTGGATGATGTCGCCGGGGATTTTCTTGCGCAGGCGGCCGATGAACACTTCGATGGTGTTGCAGTCGCGGTCGAAATCCTGATCGTAGAGATGCTCGACCAGTTCGGTGCGCGAGACGACGCGGCCGTTGTGATGCATCAGGTAGGCAAGCAGGCGGAACTCGTGCGTGGTCAGCTTCACCTGCTGGCCGTCGAACGTCACCCGCGCCGACTTGGTGTCGAGGCGCAGCGGCCCGCATTCGATTTCCGATTTGGCGTGCCCGGAGGCGCGGCGCACTTGCGCGCGCACGCGGGCCAGCAGTTCTTCCATGTGGAAGGGCTTGGCCAGGTAATCGTCGGCGCCGGCGTCCATGCCGGAGACCTTGTCGCTCCAACGGTCGCGCGCGGTGAGAATGATGACCGGCATGTTGCGGTCCGAGCGGCGCCATTGCTCGAGGATCGAGATGCCGTCCATTTTGGGCAGGCCGATATCGAGGATCACCACGTCGTAGGGCTCGGTATCGCCGAGGAAGTAGCCCTCCTCGCCGTCCAATGCGGTATCGACGGCAAAGCCCGCGTCGCCAAGCGCCGTGACCAGCTGGCGGTTTAAGTCCTTGTCATCCTCGACGACGAGTGCGCGCACGGTTGAAACCCATCTGCCAATTGCGTTGCTCCGGCCCCCTTATAACGGGGCTTCAATCGCAATTTCTAGGGTCAGTTGTTGGCCTTAGCGTGTTTGACCGGCGCTCACCACCACATTTTTCAGCTGCCCGGCCTTGTCGCGCACCACCAGGCGGTAGACGTAGCCGCCCTGCTCCGCGCACAGCGTCGCCTTGACGATCTCGCCAGCCACCACGCCCGGCATCTTGGTCAATTGCTCGACCGTCTGCAGGCCCTGCTGGCGTACGATCTCGCCGGCCTTACCCCAATCGGCAAGACAGCCGTCCGCCCCCGCTGCGCCGGTAATCAGCGGGAGAACGGGAGCAGCGACAATCAAAATGGAAGGCCGGCAAGTCGCAGCATGGCAAAGTCCATCGTTCCAATCATGCCCCGCTAACCGGTTAATGCAGGCCGGCTGAACCGGGCATGAATGACGGCCTCACTTGGCCGCACCGAGCACGTCCCGGCGCACCAGCGGGCCCTCAGCCTTCATCCGGCCGTAGAGCGTGAGAAGGGTACCGAACAGTCCGGCAACCGCCTGAATGGCAGAGATGGTCTGCTCGCCCGCCTGACGGATCACCTCGCCGGAAAGTTCGATGCCGATCAGCGGCCCGAGCACGGGGAGAACGGTTGCGGCGGCGGTGATGAGGGTACCCCAGACCGTCTTGGATTGGGCCCACCATTTTCCGGCCGGCACCGTGCTGCCGGTCGTCGTCGACGGGTATTGAATAGGCTCCATGGCCAAGGCTCCTTTTGCGTTGAGGTTGTTTGCGGGCGTTGCACTGACCAGTGCCTCCGCCCGCCGTTCGGTGGTGTCCACGCGGCGCATCCACCCGCGCCCGAAGCGCCAGAAGTGGGGAAGCGCGCGATAGCGGGCGCGGCGGATCGCGGCATAAGAGTTCGATCAGCGTCGCGAGTGTTCCTGCCCGCAACCGCGCTCAGTGTTTCAGGTCCGATCTCGCCGTCGGCTTGCACGCCGGCCGCTTGCTGCAACATGAGTGCCGCCCCGCGCACGCCATGATTGACCGCGGCATCAAAATGAAAAAGCGCGACCGCCGGCGGGCAGCCCCTCGCACTTCGCCGGCTCCCAGTAGCGCTTGCCGTAGATGGCGCGCACGTCGTCGTCCGGAATGCGCTTCAAGACCTCGACCAGCCGCGCGCGTGAGGTCGCGTCGACGCTTTCGCCTTTGAAGCGCGCATAGACGGCAAGTGTAATGCCGCGGTTGGTCGGCCCGCCGGGATCGTAAGGATCGTCGGAGAACCCGCCCTCCATCTCGAGAACGTGGAGAAGCGCGTCTGCAAATCCGTCATCGGCCTCGACGTCAAGGGCACCATAACGTTCGTCTCAATGCCGGCGCCGCCGCCCGGCGTCCCGGTGCCGCGCAACTCCGGCCACCGGTAGGCGAGCACGCGCGAGGCGTCGAACGCCGCGACCGACACCGCGTCGTCCTGGTTGCCGCCGAGCAGGTAGATCTTGTTCTTCGTCGCCCCGACCAGAAAGCCGACGTGACCGGCATTCGGGTCGGCGCCGCGCGTCAGGACGGCAATGGCGCCGAGCCGGCCTTCCGAAATCGCCTCGCCCCAGTTGAGATACGAGCGCGCTAGAAGCGAGTCCGGCCCGGCAGCGCCCGCCCGCCTCAGCATTGCGCCGCGAAACGCCGCGCACCATGGCACCTCGTCGTGGCCGATCTCGCCATGCCCCGCCTCACGATAGTACGCGACGACGCGGGGATCATCGCCGCACGCCCGCGCCTTCGGCACGCCGAGTTCGGCCCACGCCGCATCTGAGCCACGCCGGTTGATCCATGGGCACCTTTTGGAATCGTTCCCTCTCCCCATGACCTTCGCGGGGAGAGGGTCAGGGTGAGGGGCGGCGAGGCGCTGCAATTGCTGCTCCCTCACCCCGACCTCGTCGTCGCGCATGCGGGCGCGCGCGTGCGCGGAGAGGGGCTTCAGATCACCGCCGCGAGACGCCGTACCAACGGCCTAGCGCCGTGCATCCGCACCGAGAGATCCGCACGCGTCACCGCAACTGCGGCGCGCCGAAGTCGCTCGACTGCTCGGCAGCGCCGTGTATGTCGCCGCGGCCGCGGATAACAGCGATCGTCCGCTTCACGGTCGCGCCCTGCATGACGTCGATTTCATAGCGCTCGCATCCTCTGACAGCGGCACCTCGGTCTGCCTCCCAGCTGTCGCCGCCGATGCGCGTCCGCCGCACCAACTCAACGCCAGATCGCCGCCGCCATTGCGCACGCCCGCGACTGCCGCCGGCGAATAGGGCCTCAAGCCCAAGCCTGTGAAGGCATGCTGCACCGTCTGATAAGAAGCGTCGCCGATGTCGCGGTTGGCGGGCCATAGCGCCAGTTGTAAGGGATTGCAGTTGATCCGGCGCTCAGCGCGACCGGCTGCACGGCGGCATTGAGCAGCACGAACAGCGCATTCGGGCAGCCGGCGCGCCGCATCGCGCCTTCCGTTCCCGCTTGTCCGCGCAGCAGCCCGCTCAGCCGGTAAGTTCCGGCATCGACCAGCGCCGCGTTGAGGAACTGTACGACTTCCCACTCGCCGTCCGCGTTCCGGACTGCCGCCGCGTTTTGCCCGCCACAGCACCGTCACCAGATCGGCCGACGTCAGCGTGCCATAGGAGAGTTTGACGCGCAATCTCGCCGCCCAGTCGATGCGCCCTTCCGGGCCCGCGCCAGCGGATCGAGCGTTCGCCCGAACGTCGCCGGCGCCGCAACCATGCTCTTCAATGCATACCCCGTCGTCTGCGCCGAAGCGTAAACTGCGATGCCGCCGGGCCAAGGCTGCTGCACGGCCGCAACATATCCCGCCGTCGGCGCTTCCGCTGCCTGTGAGCAGCGGCAGATCGAGGAACGCTGCGGCCGGCGAGCCCGCTCTGAACCTTGGGCTTGCATCCGCGCCGGGCGCGCCGGCGGTCGCTGACGCGGCCATAGACATCGGGATCGATGCTGAGCGCTTTGATCGTCGCGCGCGCCGTGCTCGGACACTTCCGTCACGCGCAGAAATCGGCTGCGCGTCGCCTGATCGAACGTCAGCACGTCGCCGGGCTCGATCGCGAGCGCGCTCGGCGGCAATGAAAAGCTGCGCCCGCTCCCGCGCCGCCCAGGCTCTCGAACAGCCAGGTCTCGACGATGCCGCGGCGAGCCCGTCGTCGAGCACGATGGCAAGATCGGCCTGCGCCATCCGCCCGCTGGCGCCCGCGAGCCGCCGCGCTTCGGCGACCGCCTGGCGATAATCGTCGTCAGCCGGAAATGAACGGATCTTGGCGGAGGCCGGCAGATCGGTTTCCTGCGCCCGCGTCAGCGTCACGAGATCGCTACCGGGACGTGCTTCGACCAGTGCCATCGGCGGTCACGGTCTTGACCGGCGCCTCGAGCCCGCGATGGCGGAAGCTGATCTTGCCGCCGCTTTCGAGGCTGTCGAAGAAATAGGCGAGTTCCAGCGGCTGCAGCGCGTCGCGCGCACTCATGATGCGGTCGATGACGTATCCCGGAACGGTGCCGTACAGCGCCGCCGTGTCGTAGTCGGCAGAAGCCGTATTCGTTCAGCATGACGGCGACGAGTTCGGCCGAGCGGCGCGCTGGCGAGCCGCCCGTTCAGCCAATGGCCGAACTGCCAGTTGCCCCATCGCCCCAGATGTCCGTCTGCTGCGGAAAAGCCGGATAACGGCCGCGCGTCCCAGCAATAGACGTGGATGTGATCGAGATCGACCATGCGCTGCGCCAGTCACGCCCGAAACCGGATTGGCATCGGCGACATAGCCGGGCTTGGTCCAGTCAAAGGCGTGGATGAAGGCCTTCAGAAACCGGCGCTGCATCAGATCATCGCGCACGCCGCTCGAATAATAGGGATAGGCGCTTTCCGAACTCTTCGGATCGACGAAGACGTTGGGCTGGTTGGCACCCTTGTCGACCGCCGGGCAGCCGATCTCCATGAACCAGAACGGCTTCGACTGCGGCACCCACGCCGTCGCCGTCGCGCTTTCGACGCCGCCCGGCCGATTGTAATGCGCGTTCAGCCACCAGGACTTGATGTCCTTGTAGCGGAACACCCACGGCTTGCCGTAACTGTCGTTGATCGGCGAGCGGACTTGATTGTCGCGGCTCGCTTGCGAGGCATAATACCAGTCGAACCCTTCGCCGCCCTGCACGTTGCCTTCAGATAATTCGACATCGTAGATCGAGCGCGTGCCCGCCAGATAATCGAGATGCTCGCGCCCGTCGCGCCAATCGGCAAGCGGCCAATAGACGTCGATGCCGATCGCATCGATCGTTCGCCGACGCCCACAGGGGATCGAGATGGAAATAGACGTCGTGACTGCCGTCCACCGGCTGATGGCCGAAGTACTCCGACCAGTCGGCGGCATACGTCACCTTGACTGCCGGCCCGAGCACGCCTTCACGTCCGCGGCCAGCGCAACGAGGGCGCTGACGAACGGATAGCGTTGCCGCCGCCGAGCGCACCCAGGTAAGGCCGCGCAACTCCGTGCCGATCACGAACGCATCGAACCACCGCCGGCGGCCTTGGCGAGATACGCCTGATGCAGCACCATGCGGCGGAACGACCACTCGTTCGGCCCCGAATAGACGACCGTGTCGCCTGACAAGCGCAAAATGCGCCGGCGCGCGCCGTGCCGACGAACGCCGCGATCTGCGCCGCCGCCGCCGCCGTCTTGTCGGGAGAACCAGACTGGCCCAGCCGCCGGATGGCACGTGATCCGGCCGCGCCAGGGATAGACGGCCTGCGCGCTGCCGCCATAAGGATCGGGCAAAGTGTTGCCGCCGGCACGTCCATCAGCATGAACGGTGTCAGCGTCACGTTGATCCCGCGCGCCGTCAAATCGCGGATGGCCGCAATCGACCGTCTGATCCGACGGCGTGCCGCCGTACGCCGGCCGGCCGTCCTTCTGGCTCACCACATAGGCGTTAGCGTGCGACAGGCCGGCGACCGACCACGAGATCGGCTCCGTCAGCGTCGTCGCGTTTTCAATGCCTGGAACGATCTGGCAATTGCCGGCGCGAAGATCCGTGCCGAACCAGCTCACCACCAGCGACACCGAACTTGGCGTTGGGCAGCGACGCCTGCAGCTGATCGACGGCCACTTCCCAGTCCGTCGCACCCTGGCGCGTATGAACGTTGACGCCCGTCGCGACGCCATCGGTGATGGTGTTGTTCACCGGCTCGGTCGCGTAGACGAATTCGCCCGAACCCGGGATCATCACCACGCCCTTGATGTCTTCATCACCCGCCTCGATCGAGCGATAGACCTCGAAGGAAAGCTGCGGCACGCGGTTGCCGAATTCGGCAAGCGCCCAGCGCTGGAACACGACATAGGCGATGCCGCGGTAGGCCGGCGCCCGGTCCGCGCCTTCGATGGCCGCGATGAGGCTATCCGGCGCCTGCGTCTCGCTCCCCGTGTAGACCCGGTACGTCACCGTGCCGAGGTCGATCTCGCGACCGTCCGCCCACACCCGGCCGATACGCGTAATCGGCCCTTCGCTAAGCGCAATCGGCGAAGTTGCCGTAATAGCGATACTCGGTCGATTTGGCGCCGCCGCCGCCGATGCCCTTGCCGCCGCCGGAGGATTGCTTGCTTGTGACGATTTCTTCCTCGAAATCCGTCGCCCATATCACTTGACCGCCGAGACGCGCGCGGCCGTAAACACGCGGGATATGCGCGCCTTCGGTCGATGCCGAGACATGCAGGTCCTTGAGGCGCGGGCCTTCGACCGAACGCGAGCTGCCGGACGATCCAAACAGCGCGTTGTCGATGTAGGAGCCGGCGAGCGCGCCGATTTGGCTGCCGATAGTGGCACCGGTGATCGTCGCGCCGAGGAACGAGAACCCGGCCGGCATCAGAGCACTGCCGGCGGCGGCACCGGCAGCGGCAAGGGCAAGTGTCGCCATGTTTCAAGCTCCGGGAAAACGAAATGCTGCGGCGATGCGGCGCCGCCACCAGGGCGTCAACGCCACGTCCGCGACGGGCGCGCCTTCGATGGCGTGGACAAACGTGTTCGTGCTCGTCATCAAGCCGGCGTGCTTCGCCACCATGGCGCGCTTCACGCGAAAGATGACGACGTCGCCGCCACGCGCTTCTTCCGGCGCGATCTCGACGAGGTGCCGGCGGGCCGCCTCGAGCATGACTTCGACGCCGCTCGTCTCGGCCCAGTCGGGGCTATAGGGCGGCGCCACCTCGGCCTCGTCGCCATAGAGTTCGCGCCAGACACCACGGATCAATCCGAGGCAATCCGTGCCGATGCCTCTGGCGCTCGCCTGATGATGATACGGCGTGCCGATCCACCCCAGCGCGATATCGACGGCGCGCCGCCTTGTTTCGCTGACTTCATTCATCGCTGTCACTTGCTGCTGCGCGCGACTTGCGTCACGAAGTCGTTGCCGGGCATTGAAGGAAAGCCGCGGAAGTTCGCCGCGTTCGCAAACCGCGCTTGGCACGTGTCGAGGCGCTTGTCGCAGCCCGCCGTGACCGAAAACGTATCGTCGATCCCCGGCGGACCCTCGGCCTCGCTCCACAGCTCCACCGTCACGACGCCCGCAAGGCTGCTGTGGCTTTTGACTTCGATTTTGAGTCCCGTCGCGGCTCCGGTCAGAAACGTCGCCAGCCCGCGGCTGAAAAAGTCATGGGTGTAGGCATCGAGCCCAGAGACCGTGAACCGGCGCGGGCTGAGCACGCCCGTCACCGTCGCTGTGCCCTTGTAAGTCGGCGAATTGAGATCGATGCCGCAGCGCGTATCACCCAAATCGGCGTCGCAGGTATATTGATAGAGCCGCCCCTTTGGCTGTTGCAGGTAATGCGCGAGGCCGCGCACTTCCGCCGCAAAGCCGCTGCCCGACCGCTTCACCTCGCCGAGGCTGCCCTGCCGCATCAGCACGCGATCCGCAGGACTTAGCCAGTTGACGCGAAAGATTTCGATTTTCGCGTCGTCATAGCGCCCGGCGGCGAGATCGTCCTCGTTCAGCGTCGCCGACGAAAGCGCCCCCGTAACCTCCAGATTTCCGACCGCCAAACCCAAGCTGTCGGTAATGTCGCTCGCCGTGAAGCCCGCCGCCGCCTCGAAGGTCGTTCCGTCGAAGTCGACGTCATGGTCGTGATCCGTAAAACCCTGCACGACACCGTCCTTGCGCACGATGCGCCAGCACCAGCACAGTGTCGTTGCGCCGCTATCGAGATGCGCCTGCAGCGCCGGTGAAAGGATCTTCATAGCCGCACCTCGACAATGGGAATGCTCGGAATGGCGCCGTGCTTGAAGCCCTGTAGGTTGATTTCCAGCTTGTCGCTGTCGAAACGCACCGGCACGTCGAACTCGAAACCCGCCGTCACGCTCTCGCCCGTTGCCGGGATGCTTCCTGCAAGAAACGTCACGAGACCCGTTGCCGGATCGAGCGTGTAGTCGGTCCCAGGCGTCTTCACCACGCCGGCAATCGCGACAAGCACCGTTCCCGTAACCGGCTTCAGAATTGCCCGCGACCACGGCGCAAAGGTCGAACCGTAGGTCTTCTTCAACTGGAACGCGGCGATCGTGCCGTCACCCAAGCCGATCACCTGATCGAGCGCCGCCGGCACGGCACCCGGCGCGCACGACTTCCAATCGCTGTGATCCTTCCAGCGAAAGCCGTGCAGCCGGCCGCGGCGCTCTTCGAAAAACGCGATCACGGCATTCAAGTCGTCGATGGACTTCACGCCGTAGCCCGCGTTGTAGCTGCGGCGGCTGTCGGCCCAACGGCTGTTGCGCTCCTCAAAGCCCGAGCCGAGCACCACGACGTCGGTGCGTCGCTCGGGGCCACCTTGGGCGTTGCGCGAAATGCTCGTCGGGAAGCGGATTTCATGGAAGGACATGGGTGTTGTTACTCGTCATATGCTGCGTTGTGTTAGCGAATGGGGAGTAGCGAATAGCGAATAGTGGTGGTGGACCGCAGTGATAGTTTCCCCTAGTCGCTACTCGCTACTCGCTACTCGCTACTCCCTCACTTCAAAGATTCCTCTGCCCCATCGCCGCGGCGCGCGCGATCATGGCCGCGACCTGCGTCTCCGACTTGCGGAAACTTTCGGCATCCTGCGTCGCGATGTTGATGGTGATCTGCGGTCCGCCGCCCCCTGACGCCGCAACGCCGAGGCGCCCGTCCGGCCCGCGCGCCAAGGGCATGATCGCTTCCGCCCCGCGTTCGCCCGCAAGCCCCGTCATGCCGCTGGCAAGCGGGAACGTGATCGGACTGGAAATGACGCCACCGGATGCGAACGGCATGACATTTCCCTGCCGGAGCACGCCGCCGTTGGCAAAGCCGAGCCCCTTGAACATCCCCGTGAACTGCGCCGCAAGACCCTGCTGCAACGGCGCCATCGCCGCTTTCAGCACCATCTGCGACATGCTGAGCGCCACCGACTTGAAGACGTCGGTCAGGCTCTTGCCGCGAATTGCGACCGCTTCGAAGGCGCCGATCAGGGAGGCGGAAAAGCGCCGGCCCATTTTCTCGGCATCAAGCAGCTTTGCTTCGAGCGGCGCCGTATCGGCATCGATCTCGATCCACTTCTTGAACGTTGTGTCCCACGACGACGGATCGGTCGCGTCGACGCTATCGCCGTTGTCATTTATGGCCATTTGATCCACTCCAAAAGAGTGCTGCGCTCAGTCCGGCGCCGCATCAGGAAATTGCTGCATGAGCTGGGCGAGGTCCGCCGTGGTCAATCCGGCGCCGCCCTTCGGCGTGCCGAAGCGTCCGCGCAAAATCGCTTCGAATTCTTTCGGCGTCAGCGCCCAGAATGCCTTAGGCGAGAGCCCAAGCACTCCGAACCCGATCGCCATCACCTCGTCCCAGGGAAAGGGCCGCGGGCGTCGTGCCCGCCCGGCCCCTCGCACTTGCCCTCGCTCGCGTTCTGTCCATCGCCGCCGCTGAACGTCGCCGTCAGCAGTCGCGCCACGATTGCAACGAAGCCTGCCGCGCCGCCGTCGGTCTGCATTTGCGCCACGCCTTCGTCACGCACTTCGTAGCCCGCGCCTCTGAGCCCCGCGCCTATCACGCGCACGCAGTCGCGCGCCGAGAGCCGGCCCTTTTCAAAGCGCTCTGCCAGCGCCACCATGTCCTCGTCACCGAAGGCACTCTCGAGTTCGGCCAGCGCCCCGAGCGTCAGCACCAGGCGGTGCTGCACGCCGTCGAGCACCGCCTCGACCTCGCCGCGATGTCTGTTGGTCATTTGCTGACTCCTGTCCGCAGATCCCCCTCCCCCTCGTGGGGAGGGGTTAGGGGTGGGGGAAACACGAAAGCATCGGTGGGGGGAATCCGTGACCGAGAGATTTGTGATTCCCCCCTCCCGGCCTCCCCCACAAGGGGGGAGGAGAAGCGTTGCCTAGATCGCCGTGAAGATCAGCTCGCCGGCGCTTTCGAGCGCAATGTCGAACGTCACCTCGTTGTCGTGGCGGCCGTTGAATTCGAGCGAGGCGATATGAAACGGCCCTTCGACCGTGCCGAAATCCGGAACGACGATCTGCCAGTTGCGGATCGTGCCGGCGAAGACATAGGTGCGGATCAGTGCATCCGATGCCCCATCCTTGAAGACGCCCGCGCCCGTGACGCGCGCCGATTTGACGCCCGCACCGGCAAGGATTTCGCGCCACGCCCCTGCGCTCTCGGTGTGCGTGATGTCGACGCTTTCGGCGTTGAATGAGAGCGCCCGCGATCTCAATCCCGCGACCGTCGTGAAGACGCCCGCGCCCGTGCTGTCGACCTTCAACAGGAGGTCCCTGCCTTTTTGTGCTGCCATTTTGGATGTCCTTCGTTTGCCTGAAACTCACGCCCTCTCCCCGAGTGCGGCGGGGAGAGGGCTTAGGCGAGAGCGGCCGCAACGGGAGAGAGCGCGCGGCATTGCTCTCGCAAACTTGTTGTTGGGTTGCTTTGCTAGACCGGCTCCGTCACGGCGCGAAAGCGGGCGATGCCGTGATAATTCTCGCCGTCGCTGTCGCGCCGCGCGTCGGAAAACTCGTGGCGCAGATTGACGAGCCGGTGACCCGAAAGCGTTAGCGCCTGGTCGTGAAGCGCGGCGCGCGCCGCATCCAGGATGTCGTCGGCTTCCTTTCGCCCATAGGCGCGCGACCAGACGTGCAGCGTCACGGTATGCTCGCTGCCCGGCTCCGTTCCTGTCGACCAGTCGCGCTCGACCGTCTGCCCGAACGTCACATAAGGAAACTCGGCGCGCACAGGTACGTCGTCGTAAACGCGATTTCCCCCGAGCAGCCCCGTCAGGGCGACAGTCGTGGTCAGCTTGGAATACATCGCCTGCTGAAGCGCAAAACTCGCACTCGACATGGTATGTCAACCTTGATTTTGAATTGACGCCTGACGGCAATCGGCATTCGGCATTCGCAGATTAGTGAAGTCTCGGCGTCACGATGGCGATCTGTTCCCTACTGCCGAATGCCGACTGCCGGCTGCCGCACTTACAAATTCCGTTCCTCGACCACGCACTTGAGCCAGCGGCCCCGTGCCTCGTGATCGATGACGCCGCGGATATCGAACTCGCGTTCGCCGAGCCGCAACCGCATCTCGGGTACGACGTCCTTTCGGTGTCGTATCCAGACATCGTGCGTCGCTTTCCCCGCGACGCGGTCCATCGTGAAACTCTCTCCCGCCTGTCGCGGCCAGATCGCCGCCCAGACTTCCGCGACGTGCAGCCAGGCCACGATATTTCCGCCGGCTCCGTCCCCGCTCCTCGCCGCGCGCTCGATCGCCACGCGATGCTTGAGGTCGCTCACGTTCACGGGCGCGCTCATAGGCGGATTTTCCGGAACGGCTGGATTAGATCGGAAACGAGGTCCGGAATGCGCAGTGCCGGCGAGCCGATCTCGATCGAGGCGCGATGCTCGTACCAGTGCGCGATGAGCAGAAGCACCGCGTGCCGGATCGGCGCCGGAACGCTCACCGAGGATGCGCCGAAGCCGGCGCCGAATTCGATTTCGATGCCCGCCGCCGGCACACCCGGATCCGGCCGCGCCGTCGCATTCCACACCAGCCGCGGCGGCTTCGACGCCATATCGACCAGATAACTCGTCGAGGGCACGACTTGCGCGACGCCGTTTCCATCCTTGACGCGTACCGCATTGACCGCCTGCAGCGGCGACAGCGGAATGACGACCTCGGCGCCTAAAGGCCAGCGGTCGAGCTTCAGCGTCCAGGTCTGGTTGATCAGCGCCAGATCCGCCGCCGCCTCGATATGCAGGCGCGAGGTCAGGATCAGGCTGGCGATCAGCACATCTTCGGCGTTCGTGTCGATCCGCAAATGTGCCTTCGCCTCTTCGACCGAAATCGGCTCGGAGGCGGGCCCACTGGTGAGTACCAGAGCCATGCGCGTTGTCCTTTTGATGTGGGAGAAATTGCGGGACCGCCTGAGGGTGGGAGACGGTCCCGCGCACCCCGCGCGAGCGGGAGGAGAACCCGCGCGGGTATTTGGATGCCATTCCCTCTCCCCGTCCTTCACGGGGAGAGGGCTAGGGTGAGGGGCAGCTCAACGTGCAGAGCAAGCGGCCGCCCCTCACCCCGACCCTCTCCCCGCTGAGTGCAAAGGCGGGGAGAGGGAGAAGTTCGCCACGCATCAGCGTCACTGCGAACTTCAACAGCTTGATCGCATCGAAGTCCTGCACGCCGCCGCCGACGCGCTTGGTGGTGTAGAAGAGCACGTAGGGCTTCGACGAATAGGGATCGCGCAGCACGCGGATGCCGGCGCGGTCGACGATGAGATAGCCGCGCGAGAAGTCGCCGAAGGCAACCGACAGCGAGGACGCCGCGACGTCCGGCATGTCCTCGCACTCGACCACCGGATAGCCCATGAGGGACGGCGTCTCGCCCGGAGCGTTCGCGGGCGTCCAGAGATAGTTGCCCTGGCCGTCCTTGAACTTGCGGATCGTCGCTTGCGTGTTGCGGTTCATCACGAAGCTGGCGTTGGCGCGATACGGGGCCTTGGCCGCGTAAACGAGGTCGAGCAGCTTGTCGCCCGGGTTGGTCGCAGCAAAGCCGCCGGCGACGCCCGTCGCGATGTAGCCGAGGTTGCCCCAGGTCCATGAGGCGTTCGCCACGCTCGTGTAGGTCAAGAAGCCCTTCGGCTTGTTGACGCCGTCACCGGTGACGAAGGCGGTGCCTTCCTGCTGGGCGAAGGCGATGCGAACTTCTTCCGCCAGCCACTCGTCGATGTTGACGATCGAATTGTCGAGGATGGTCGAGGACGCCGCCGGCATGGCGTAGAGTTCCATGGTCGGATAGCTGAGTTCCGCCAACACCGGCGTGTTCGTCTGTGTCCGTGCCGCGGTCTCAGCCACCCAGCCCGCGTCGGCGCCGCTCGTTGCGAACGGTCGCTTGTAGACGTTGCCGGAGACCGTGCGGATGCCGGCGATCGAACGGATCGGCGAGATGGCTTTGAGCAATCGGTTGACCGTCGCTTCCACCTCGGCCGGCACCGTGTAGCCGCCGTCGGGACCGGAGCCCACGGACAAGGATTTCTCCTCGAGCTTGGCGATGCGCGAGGCGTCGCCCCGGCGCACGTAGGCGTCGAACGCGCTCTTGTGCGCGATCGTCGCCGCCGGCTCGTAGGCCTGCGTGCCGCCGAGCGGCGGACGGAAGGCCTTGCGCGACAAACCGTCGAGCGTGGCTTCGATGCGGGCGAGCTTTTCCTCCGTCAGGGGGTCGGCCGCGCCGCGGTTCGCGATCTCGGCGAGACGGCGGTCGTTGTCTTCTTTGAAGGCTTCGAAGCCCTGGCAGAAGTCGTCGAAGGCGCGCGCGGTGTCATCGCCCGCGCCCTTGGTCTCAAGGGGGGTGTCTGTCATGTCGATTTTTCCTGGTTGAGTTTGCGGAGTTTGCATGGAACGCCTCCCCCTTGAGGGGGGAGGACCATGCGCCATGAGTTAGCGGGCGCCTCGCGTGAGGAGATCCGATCTTCAAGCGCGCGCTAACTCATTTGGCGCATTAGGTGGGGGTGACGCGCGGAGTATTTCGTTGCGACACCCCCACCCGATCCATCCAGCGGCTTAGGCAGGCTTACCCATTTGCCTCGCTGGCCCAGATAGCCTGCCTAAACCGCGGATGGATCGCCCTCCCCCCTCAAGGGGGAGGCGTTCCACGTCTAGTGAATCAAGGCGCGCGTCCCGCAGCGCCAGCCGTCATCGTGAAGCCCATGCGGCGAACCGCGTTGAGCCTCGTTCGCACCAGCTCCTGCATCCCGCAGGGGCCGGTTTTCGAATTCTCATAAATTGCGTGCGAGGCCGTTACGCGAACCTCATCGCTTCCCTTGCCCGAGCGCGATTGCCGCCGCCGCTTCCTCGGGGCTGAGCCAGCTCACAGGCTTCTCTCCCGGCAACACAATGAGGTGGGGATCAGGAAACGTATTTTCGGGCAAGTCTCTGTTCTTCACCCATTCAATACTCTTGACTGCTTCAAAGGCCCTTGGAGATTCGCGGGAGGTTAAGCTCCAACGTTGGAAACGAAACTATGCCCATCGATTTGCAATCTTTCGACCAAAGAACGTAAATTATGTCGTGGTCATAATTTTTCCCGTTCTCATCTAAAGCACCAGTAACTCGATACCGGTAGACGTAGCCGAATTCATCGCTCTGCGACACGGTTTCACCGCTTATTTCAACCTTATCACCCAATTCTACCCCGTTGACTACATGCTCGACGAACTTTCTCGCCTTACCCGTACAGGGCACAGCACTTATTTCATCCGCGTTCAGCAGGCGCTCGTTCTGGCCAATGCTTTTTGGTGGAAACCTCATGTTCAACTCCGTGGCGCGCGTGGTTTTTTGCAACAGCATTGCAGCGGCTAGGAATGCACCAATCACGAATGCAGTTCTGATCAATGGCCGTCTCTACCTGGCTGGAGGAATATTCGCCAAAGGATCCGTGGCGGGGGGAATATACACCGGGGTTTTGCCGTACATGTGTAGAACAACGCCGCCGCCTCCTTTTTCGTAGTCCGGAGGAAACAATGATAGACCGAACTGCGTTGGGTCTGACGATTGGACTTTGGCATCGAGAGAAAGGCAGCGGTTTGTGTGCGTCAAACACGACTGACGGAGTACAAAACTATCCTGTTCATAGCCCAAATCAAATAGCCGC
Organism: uncultured Alphaproteobacteria bacterium; assembly: GCA_963732525.1. GTDB lineage: Bacteria > Pseudomonadota > Alphaproteobacteria > Rhizobiales > Hyphomicrobiaceae > Hyphomicrobium_B. The sequence goes on along the minus strand of CAVSZX010000013.1, from coordinate 84,692 downwards.
ATAGCGTAACCCTCGCAGGCAGCAAAGGCAGCAGCACATCCGTTTGGCCCATCTCCTCGGCCATTTCCTCCGCTACCTGGGTCCAGCACCAACGTTAGAAGATCGTTGCCATTGTAGGCATCAACTGCGTCACCCGTACCCCCGCTCGTCCACTGCCCGCCGTCGGGATTTCCCGCCGGCACGCGCGGCTGATCGGGCGAGTATTTCTGCGAAGCGGCCAGCTCTTCCCGCTTCAGTGCCTCGATCCAGCGCTGCGCCCTCGAAAAGCATGCGCACATAGGCAACCTCGCTTTTGACGCGCAGCCAATCGGCCTTCACTTGGTGAAGGCTCGCGGGTCGATCCATAGGCATTTGGCAAAGTTTCTTCTGACGGCGCGCGATAGCCGCCGGCACTCAAACCATCGACGCGTGTAGCGAATGACTAAGCCGTCTGGAACAGCCGCGCCGCAGCACTGCGAATGCGCGCTGCCGTCATCTGATCGCCGCCGCCTCGCCCAGCGGTGTTGCGAAACGCCTTCAACCCGGTAATCCCCGCATGCATCAGCGCGCGGGCTTCGCCTCGCGTCAGGCCTGCGTCCCGCGTCAGCCAGCGCTCGAATTCCCGTTCCGTCGGCAGCGCGGCAGCAAACGGCCGCGCCTTCACGCTCGCAACGCGCGCCTGCGGCATCATCGGAAACGTCACCACGGAAATTTCCCACAAGTCGGCCTTCTCGATACGGCGCACGCCGCTCTTCGCGTCCCTCCGGCTCTTTTGCGCCTTGAAGCCGATCGAGAGCCCATCGAGCGCGCCGGCGCGCATCAGAGACAATACCTCGCGCGCCTTCACGACGGCCGTCGTCAGGCGTCCCCGCACATAGAGCCCGTTGGCGTCCTCGCGGATTTCCTCCCACACGCCGATCGGCTCCGACGCATTATGCTGGAACAGCATCTTGATGCCCGCCGCGCCCTTGGCCCGCAGACTCTCCAGAAACGCGCCGGGCGCGATCTCGTCGTGGCCCAGATCTTCCGTGTTGAAGAGACTTGCATAGCCCTCGAAAGTGCCGTCTTCGGCCACGGCCTTCATTTCAAAGCGCGCCGGCGGCGCGAACATCGCGGGCTTTGCAGGCATGAGGGTATAGCGGGCGGCGGTCATGATCGCGTCCTTCTTTAATCGTGTCGTCGTTTGTTCGTGATCTCGTTGCGAGGCGCGGCGGCTCGGGCATTCGCCGCCGTGCGGCGCCATCCCCACGTCCTCCCGTTTATTGCAGAGCGGCTGCCTTGCCGCTTGTCTTCTTTATTGGCGCGCCGTCAGCGACGGCGCGCCAGTGAACACCCCGCCGCCGCGCGCTTCTCGTCTTCGGTCAGGAACGTCGCCGCCCCGTCGCGCAGGCGACAAAGCTAGAAAGCGTACCGAGCAGCATCGGCGGCACACCGAGCGCCAGCGCGATCTCGCGGGCCCTATTCCGCGCCTTGCTGCCGGCTCGACGAAGGAGAGTCGCAAGGCGCAATCAAAGAGTGTTCTTCGCCTCGATGAAGTCCATGTCCTTGGGGCTGAGCGACAACGGCTTCCAGTCGAGCCCGCCTTCGAGCAGCATCGGCCGGCCGGCGTTCTTCGTGCTCTGGTAACTCGCCTCGAGTTCGCTCTTAAAGCGCTCGAACTGCTCCGCCGTCTATCTTGCTCGTGCCTGGCGGCCGGCTCCCCGCAGGGAAGTCGCCAGGCACCAACAAAAAGTGTAGCGCCTTGTTCCACTTCGCCGCCTCGTTGTGGATGTCGATCGCCACTCCCGCGGCTTCGATCGGGCTCATGCCATAATGATCGTTGACGGGATGAAAGAGCCGCGTGTGCAAAATCGGGCGCACGCCGGGCAGCACCTCGTCCATGAAGCGGATCGACTGCCCGCCCGCCGTATACTCGTATCCCTCGGGCCAGCCGTCCGGCCCCGGGATCACTTTCATCCGATCGGGGCGCAGGATCTCGCTGCGCTAAATCTCTTCCCACGAGACAATTGAACTACGCCGACCTGTATCCACAAAATACGCCACCACTTCCAACAAAACATCGAGCGGAATGCAAAGTCGTAGCGGCACTTCGCTTGGTTCATTTCCAATCACGAAGTCCGCAAAGCCTTCGCGCATATTCTCCGATTCAATTCTTGCAACGAGATATGGCGGCTCATCATCTGCATTTGTAAACTGCGCGCAGCCAATTTCTGGTCCCAAGCCGACCAGCAGTTTCGTTTGATCATCAAATACGAGTTCGGAAAAAAAAGGCTTAGTTGCTTCATGTTTCAAAAGCATTACTTTGGCTGCCGCTCCGTCGACAAGAACTGCCCCGTTGTTGGGGTTACTTTTGTTGTGTCGATCGAAATACATCGCGCTCATGGAATAATGCTCCCGGCAAATGTTTGACTACCGTTGGGGGTGACGACTTCTAGTCTCGAACCGGGCGAAAGCATTTTCGGCAAGTTCTGAAGGCAGCTCTGACATACTTCTGGGTTATTTATATAGACTCGGGCTTCTTTCAGACCAAGCTGACGCATCACAGCGACAGCGTGTCCTTCGACATGCGTCAAAGTCACTATGTTGAATTCGCTCGCCCCACGAGGAACGTTCTTTGCGGGCCCTGTCCACCCACTTTTCAGATAAAAATCTCCTTCAACGGTTTCCAACACGCCCTCGGTCTTTCCTCCTGCGTAAGGGCCGATTACTTCGGCTGATTCCTCGGCATTTCCGCCTGTCGCATTACCAGGCTGTTCATCATTGTTTAAAGGATCGCTCGACAGAATTGCGCCAATCAGTGCGCCTGCGGGCCCAAATACATAGCGCCCAGAGCGCTTCCTGCTCTCCCCAAGTAGGTTCCGTTTTGCAGCGGCGGGCGATTGTTTCCAATTCGCGCTTGAGGATTTTCGCTCGCTGTATTGCCAATTTTGTCTTTGCCACCGCCGCCAACGAGTACGTCCGTGCCGGTTCCTTCCCCGCCGCCTCCCCCGCCCGTCCACTGCCCGCCATCAGGATTTCCCGCCGGCACACGCGGTTGGTCAGGCGAGTATTTGAGCGCTTCCGGCCTCCCCGCGGAGGCGGGGATCGACGAAGGAGTGTCGGAAGCGCCAACAAGATGTGCCGCATATCCGGCCGCCGCGCGCTTCTCATCCTCCGTCAGGAACGTCGCCGCGTTGAGCCTGGCCCATAGCGCCTCGCGTTCCGGGTTCAGCGCTTCCACTTGATCCAGATCGGCACGAAGCTCGAGCGCACCGCCATACGCCGGCGACAGCCATCCTCCCATCGCCCGCGTCATGCGGTTCACCAGCGGCAGCACCGTCTGGCGCCAGAAGGCTCATCTCGCGCCGATCAATTGTGCGGCAGATCAGAGAATCTGCATATCGACACGTCAAGGCAACTTCAGAGTTCGTCGTCGCCGGGCTCGGGCAATCCTAGAAAGATTTCGCGAAGCTCTTCGCGACCCACATCCTTTAAAGTATCATTTAGGTCATGATACTCATCTGCGGAAAGGAAGCCCTCGATCATAAGAGCAGCAAGGTAGCCCGCCCACAATAAGTTTACCACATCCGAATTTCCGCGAAGCTCGATGTGCTCTTTCATCGACTTTGCGAGTTCGTTGACATCAATTCTTCTTACCATTTCCACCAACTCCTAACCACGTGAACGGGACCATCTTTCGTTAGAATTGTAACCGACTTCAGTCCCCTCTTGGCATCAGCGCCGAATGCTCTTGCAATAGATCTCTCGGCGATTTCCTGCGTCATTCCAGACTGCTCTCGCGCGTCTACAATGATCCTGCCTGATTGGCCACGTCCGCGAAGAATTGTTTTTGAAACCGATTTCGAAATCCCTTCCGATGTTAGGTTCCGAATCCTGCTGGGAATTCTTCAACTCATGCCTGACACCATTGATTGCGAAGTCCGGTGACCGACCAGGACCCGTGGGGATAATGTCCACTTCTTGTCCTAGTTCTCGCAGTTCTTCCGCAAACCGTCGCTCCTCCTTCGTTAGCCGACTTACGTCTCCTGTAATCTTCCCAACGCCCGGACGCCTTGTTAAGAAATCGGGTGGCTTCCTTAGAGCCGGTTTTGGAAGCTTCGCAATCCTGCCTGCATTGCGTTTCATCCATTCACGAAAAACCGACATCGCGACTTTATCATCGCCCCTGCCGCCAACAGGGCTAGCACCACCCCCGCCCGTCCACTGCCCGCCATCAGGATTTCCCGCCGGCACACGCGGTTGATCAGGCGAGTATTTATGAGACGGATTGGCCGATGGAGGCAGCAGCGCATATCCTGCCGCCGCGCGCTTCTCATCGTCCGTCAGGAACGTCGCCGCGTTGAGCCTGGCCACAGTGCTTCGCGCTCGGGATTCAGAGCTTCGACCTGATCCAAGTCCGCGCGTAGTTCTATTTTCATTGCGTTCGGCGACTCTCCTCCGTCGAGCCGGCCGCCGAACGCGGGACCAAGCCAGCCTCGACATCGCCCGCGTCATGCGATTGACCAGCGGCAAAACCGTCTGGCGCCAGAAGGCGCGCTGCGGCCCGCACATTAGCGCCTGGACATGGCGCGCACTATCCCGACTTAGCCGCGATGAGGCTCAAGAGCGCCTGCTCGTTGGAATCCACGGCTTCGTCGCCCGTGAACACGCTATACTCCAACCGGTTGGCAAAAAACTCGACTTCGATCCGATGCCCGACAATCGCGAAACTCACCATCACCGCTTCCGGCTCGTTGCTGTCCGATTACAAACTCAATGTTCCTGTCGCTGAGGTGGCTCAGAAACTCCAGCAATCTGCCTAAACTGTCTTTCATGTATGCCTCCTATTTCCTGAACCGACCTTGATTGCAGAAGCTTCTGGCACTTCTTTGCGCGAGCGTCGCCGCCTTTGGCCATGTCGATCATGTCGGCAATCGTCACATCTTCGAGTTCCGATGGAATTTCCCGATTTATCTCACCTTTGCGAATATTGCCGAGACCGAATTGACGTACTGTAAGCTTCCACAACTCCTTCGCGATCCCTCCCTTCTTTCCGACCAGGATGACATTCGGGCTCGTGTCCGAGTCTGACATCGCCGACACCTTCGGACTGCGCCGAGCCTCCGCCACCGGCGCTGTCTGATCGACTGCCACCTCCGCCATCTGTCCACTGCCCGCCATCGGAATTTCCCGCAGGCACGCGTGGCTGATCGGGTGAATACTTCTGCGCTTCCGGCCTCCCCGCGGAGGCGGGGATCGACGAAGCAGAGTCGGAAGCGCCAACAAGATGTGCCCCATACCCCGCCGCCAACCGCTTCTCGTCGTCGGTGAGGAACGAAACGCCCTTCCAGCCTCGCCCAAAGCGCCTCGCGCTCCGGGTTCAGCGCCTCCACTTGATCCAGATCCGCGCGCAGTTCGATTTTCATTGCGCCCGGCGACTCTCGCCGTCGAGCCGGCCGCCGAACGCGGGACCAAGCCACCCGCCAAACGCCCGCGTCATGCGATTGACCAGCGGCAGCACAGTGCCGCCGCCAGAATGCCCGCTGCGCTTCGGCATAATTGGAATACGTGTTGTCGCCCGGGATGCCCAGCAGCATCGGCGGCACGCCCAGCGCCAGCGCGATTTCGCGCGCGGCGGAATTCTTCGCCTCGATGAAGTCCATGTCCTTGGGCGACAGGCTCAACGGCTTCCAGTCGAGCCCGCCTTCGAGCAGCATCGGCCGGCCGGCATTCTTCGCGCTCTGGTAATTCGCTCTCGAGTTCGCTCTTCAAGCGCTCGAACTGCTCCGCCGTCATCTGCCCGTTCGCTCGCCGCATAGACCAGCGCGCCGGACGGCCGCGCGGAATTGTCGAGCAGCGCCTTGTTCCACTTCGCCGCCTCGTTGTGGATGTCGATCGCCACTCGCCGCCGCCTCGATCGGGCTCATGCCATAGTGATCGTTGACGGGATGAAAGAGCCGCGTGTGCAAAATCGGCCTGACGCCGGGCAGCACTTCGTCCGATGAAGCGGATCGACTGCCCGCCCGCCGTATACTCGTATCCCTCGGGCCAGCCGTCCGGCCCCGGGATCACCTTCATGCGGTCGGGGCGCAGAATGTGCAGCTCGCGGATGACGCCGCCGACCTGCACAGCTTCCACATAGGCGTTGCCGGCGACGAGCAGAAACCCGAACCAGCTCTCGAGAAAATCCGATGCCCGTGTGGTCGTAGCTCGGCTGCCGCATCAGATCGAGCAGGGGATGCGCTCTCGATCTCGCGTGCCGCCCTCATACAGAATGAGCGGGATCGAGGCCGCCGCCTCCGCGATCATGCGCACGCTGCGATACAGGATGGCGTTCTGCATGAAGCCTTCGCGCGCGAAGGGCCATAGTCGCGCGGGCTCCACACCGGCTGCGCCCAATTGCTCGAACGCGACAAGCGCGCCTGTGCGGGAGCCTTTTTCGATTGTGCCAGCAGCTCCCGCGCTTGGCGGCCGGCTCCCCGCAGGTGAGTCGCCAAGCGCAAACAACGAGCTGCCAGGCACGAACGTGCCGCCGGTGAACAGGCGCCGCAGCGCCTCCGGTACAATCGACATCGGGACTTTTCCTTGAGTTTACGGAAATTCAGGAATTCGTGGGATCGCCAATTTTGGGCGTCCTAGACGACAGGGTTGTTGGTCAAATATGCGGTCACGAAGTGCGCATACGTACGATAGTCGCCGAATACATCCAGTTCGTGGATCCTAATCCGTGTTTCGCTCACCAACGCTGGAAGTTCAGCCTTGAAAGTCGTCAATGCCTCGTTGATATGCTCCGTCCCAGGCAGCGGCACACCTAAGGGAGACTTGTGCAAATAGCGTCGAACCCTATCGATTGCCGTGCTTGGCTGGCCGTGGTGCGCGCTTGGGTCACTCCCGCCCAAGTCAGAGAGATATGCCGGCATCCGGTAAGGTTCGGACACCATAACGAGCGCAGATTTATCCCTATGTTTCGTTCCGCCAAAGTGCTTGGCGCCCATCATGAGACCGAGCTCAAACGGCATGTTGAATTTCGGCAGCCCGGTGTCGCCAACTTCTGTTCGTGACAAATCATGCACCGATCGCGGGCACTCCCCAATAATGCGGCAAAGCTTGTTGAAGCGGATGTCAGCACCATCGTCCTCCTCAAGCGCACACCGAGGCGAATATCCACATGCAGAAATTGTGAAGTGAATGGCCTCGAACAGGGGCCGAAAACTTTCGTCGAACGGGCAATTCAAGAATACGTCGTAATCATGTCCGCTCACCGCGCACCTACGCCTCGGCCTTTGAGTAGTACTTTTTCACAGCCCGGTAGACTTCGTCGGATTTCAGCTTGTTGGCCTTAAATTTGGGTTTCTGAGTCAATGCACTTGCCGCAACCGATTTTGCTTCCTTGCTTGATTTCGGATTTTTCAAGATCTTCGCAGCCGCAAGCGCGACCACCCTTCCAGTTGTTTCCTTTGCGCTCGAAATCTGGGTGAGCGCCGACGCCGCCACAGATTTTTCAGCCCGCGACGTCGTTTTACTTTTCAGAATTTTCGCCGCCGCGCTGGAAACCCGCTTGCCGGTCGATTGAGATTTTGCCATTGCCGATACAGCCAATTTTCGTCGGTGCAGTTCAAAGCGTTCTGCCAATTTGACATCTTAGGGTAATTTTGCGTCCTCGTGAATAGTCAAAGCACCCGGATCTGCGGTGCCCCGCCGCCCGAAAGCATCAGCTCCGTCACCGCCCAAACGAGCGCATCGACGCGATCCGGCGAACGGCCAGCGACCTTGCCGTCCGGGCCGAAGGCGCGCATCTGATCCTCGAGTTCGACGAAACGCCCGACATGCACGACGCGCGCTTCCGCGTACAATGCCGCCACCGGCTCGGCGCGCAGAAACTTGCCGCGCGTCGCATAGACCTTCTTCACCGGCACGCCGTCGCGAAACTGCTTCAAGACGCCGGCAACGAGATCGCCGCCCTGGTTCACTTCCGCAACGATGGCGTCGGCGCCGAAATCATCGTAGGCCGCCAGCGCCGCCTTGGCCCAGGCCTGCGGCTCGCGTCCCTGCAGCGAGCGATCGGCCAGCACATAGGCGCGCTTATCCACGCCAAGCCCCGCAACCACGATCCCGCAGGCGTCCGAATTCCGCGTCGAGGTCACCGGCGGATCGAGCGCCACGACCACGCGGCTCATCTCGGGCGCCGTCTCGACGCGCGACGCCTCGATCCACTGCAGCCGCCACAGCGCCTGCAGGCTTTCTTCGACGATCTCGCCCAGAAGCTCCTGGCGGCCGATGTCGCTGCCGGCATAGCGCCGCGTCATTTCGGCTAGGAACGCCGGCGCCAGATTGAGGGCGTTGTCGGCGGTCGCGAGCTTGGTCGTCACCGTCACGGCGTCGCCCATGATCTTCTTCAAGTAGGGATGCGCCCGCGGCGTCGTCGTCACCACGCACTGCGGGTTATCGCCCAGACGCAAGCCGAATTGCAGCATGTCCCAGGCCTTCTCGCCTTCGCGCCACTTGGCGAGTTCATCGCACCAGGCATGGGTGAACTGCGGCCCGCGCAAGCCGTCACGTTCATCCGCCGAAAAGAGTTCGGCGATTGCGCCGTTCGGCCACGTCAGCCGCCGCTTCGAGGGTTCGAACAGCGGTCGCTGCTTGTTTGGATGGATTGCGAGCAATCCCGACACGCCTTCGATCATGACGTTGCGCACATCGCCCAAAGTCTTGCCGACGAGGGCGATGCGCGCCGGTTCACGCGCCTTCGATCCGCCGGCGTGCGCCCGCGCCCGCACCCATTCGGCCCCGGCGCGTGTCTTACCCGAGCCGCGGCCGCCGAATATCATCCAGACGCGCCAGGCTTCGCCGTTGGCGAGGGCGAGAGGCGCCAGTTGATCGTCGCGCGCCCAGAAGTCCCAATCCCGCCAGTGGTACTCGAGTTCGTTCAAGGGGAGTTCGGCAAGGTCAATTTCCCGCCAGCCGTGCTTGGTGGAGACGTTCCAGGCGTTCCGCAATCTTTCTACGCATGTCTTCGGCATTAGCGAGCGCCTCTTTGTCCTTGGGGTTGTCTTCCCTGGTCTTGTTCTTTTCGATCGCCTTTTGCATGTTCACGGCTTTCTCCATGCTGGTTACGAGTTGCGACAAGGCGCGCGAAGCGCGTTCGCGGTCTTGGCTTTTCGAACCCACTTGCTCGTCGAGCTTCTGCAACTCGCTCCAGAGGGTTCGGTAAATCCTTTGCACCAGCGCGATCTCGATCGCGACTTTGGCGGGTCTCTTCGAATTCTTCTGCTTGGCCTTTGCGGACTTTGTCTTGACCGCCGCCGGCTCTGCCGAGGCGTCGCCCTCGGTTGCGGACTTGTCCGGTTTCGGACGGGGTCCCCAATTTTCTTGCTTGACCAGGGCTTGGAACTGGAAACGGGTGAGCCCACTCGATTTCGCCAGCTCGGCGTAAGGCACCGTGCCGTCGCGATAGTCACGCGCCAGGCACGCCTTCTGGGCCGCTGACAGTGTCATGGCGCCTCTCTACTTCCGGATTTTCAGGGTATTTGATGGTTTCGCGCAGATGTCCGCCAATTACGGACTTCGCGGGCCAGATCAACTCCAGGCCCTTTTCGCGTTATACTGAAAAGATACCCGAGGAGCGTTGCGCTGTCAAACGGCAATACTGGTAAATTACCAAATATTCAGAATGCAATCAAAGGCTTGATCTTGTCTATACTGAAAAACCTCCCAGTATAAACCCGCCGCCACCCCCGGGGATAACTTTTTAGGCCCGCCCTGCTTATCCCCGCAACTGCTGCCTCGCCTGCTACCAGTTGCCGCCTATCCCCTTCAGGCCGGCTCGAAATCGTCGATGATGTAGCGGGCGTAGTTCTCTTGCTTGACCCGCGCTTCGCTCATGGCCAGCGACCTGACCGAAATCCCCGCCGCGTGCACCGTCTCCGGGTCGCCCGAGACCAGCGGATGCCACCAGGCGAGGTCGCGCCCCTCGGCGAGCACGCGATAAGCGCACGTCATTGGCAGCCACTTGATCTTCGCGATCTTTTTGCGGGTGATTTCCACGCAATCCGCCATCTTCTCGAACCGCGTCTCATAGCTCGAGCAGCGGCAGGTCTTGACGTTCAACAGCCGGCAGGAGAGCCGCGTCAGATGGATGTCGCCCGTATCGTCGTCCTCGAGCTTGACGAGGCAGCAGCGCCCGCAGCCGTCGCAGAGTGATTCCCACTCGCTCTTGCTCATCTCGGCAAGGCTCTTCGTCTGCCAGAATGGCTTTTCCACGGTCTTCAGCACGTGTTCCGCTCCCCGCAATGCTCTCCCTGTGGGCTTGGAGCTCCGCTCTTGCCCGCCGGCCGGAAAATCTTCACAATTTGGCTCTCAAGGATTTGTAACGTCGCCTTCTAGCATCTAAGAAGGGCGATGACAAAGCCACCTGCCCTGCGCTACGCCGCGGGTTGAGCGCTCAAAAAGGCAAAGACGTTTGAACGACTGGTTCCACAAACAAGGCGGACGCGACCGCCTGATCGACTGGCTCGGGATCGATTCCAAGATCAATTCCGTACTCGCCGGCTCGTGGTCGGGACTGAAGGACGGCTGGAATGCGGGTTCGAGTTTCTTCTCCCGTTTCCAGCTCACCGGTTGGCGCCGCTTCCTCAACGAAATGCTGTCCGAAAGCGTATCAATGCTGACGGGCGGCTTCATCGTCATGTACGCGCTCGCACTTCCAGCCCTCCTCGAATTCGACGAAAGCAAATTCTCGACCGGCCAGTACGCCGTCAAGTTTCTCGACGCCGACGGCAACGAACTCGGCAAGCGCGGCATCCTGCATTCCGACGCCGTGCCGCTCGAGGAAATTCCCGACGTGCTCATCAAGGCGACGCTCGCCACCGAAGACCGCCGCTTCTTCGAGCACTACGGCATTGACGTCCTCGGCACGCTGCGCGCCATCGCCACCAACGTTCAGGCCAACGAAGTCGTGCAAGGCGGCTCGACGCTGACGCAGCAGCTCGCCAAGAACCTGTTTCTCTCCTCCGAGCGCTCGATCCAGCGCAAGATCAAGGAGCTGTTCCTATCCTTCCTGCTCGAGAGCCGCTTCAGCAAACGGCAGATCCTGAAGATGTACTTCGACCGCGCCTACATGGGCGGCGGCGCCGTCGGCGTCGAAGCGGCGGCGCAGTACTATTTCGGCAAGTCCGTGCGCGACATCACCATGGCGGAAGCGGCCCTCATGGCCGGCCTCTACAAGGCCCCAACGAAATACGCGCCGCACGTCAACCTGCCGGCCTCCCGCGCCCGCACCAACGAGGTCCTCGACAATCTCGTCGAAGCCGGTTTCTACACCGCCGGCCAGGTGCACAATGCAAGGCTGAACCCGGCGCGCGCCATCGATCACTCGAATTCCGCCAGCCCCGACTGGTATCTCGATTGGGCCTTCGAAGAAGTGCAACGCCTCGCCGAGGGCAAGGGCCAGTTCGTGCTCACCGCGCGCACCACCGTCGACATGAACTTGCAGCGCAAGGCCGAAGAGGCCGTCAAGGCCGCCGTCGACAAGGACGGCAAGTCGATGCACTTCAGTTCGGCGGCCATGGTCGTGACCGAGACCGACGGCGCCGTCAAAGCCATCGTCGGCGGCCTCGACTACGGCGATAGCCAGTTCAACCGCGCCACCAAGGCCAAGCGGCAGCCGGGTTCGTCGTTCAAAGTTTACGTCTATGCGACGGCGCTGGAAAACGGCTTCACGCCGGAGACCACCGTGCGCGACGCCTCCCGCAGCTGCGGCCCGCGAGGCTGGTCGCCGCAGAATTACGGCGGTGGCCACGGCACGGGCGAGCGCATGCCGCTCTATCACGCGCTGGCCAAATCCTTCAACACCGTCGCCGCCGAACTCTCCTTCGTGGTCGGACGCGAAAAAGTCATCGAGATGACCAAGCGCCTCGGTATTCCCGGGGTCAAGAAATCCTGTTCCATGGCTTTGGGCGACGGCGGCATCACGGTCATCGACCATGCCGGTGGCGTCGCCACGTTCGCCAACGGCGGCAAGGCGGCACGGCCCTTCGCCATTCTCGACATCACGACATCGAAGGGCGATCTGCTCTACTCGCGCGAGCGCGACGAACCGCCGGCCAAGCAAGTCGTCTCGCGCAAGGTCGCCGAGCAGATGAACTTCATGTTGAACAAGGTCGTCGAGGAAGGCACCGGCGGCGCCGCCAAACTCGAATTCACCAACGTCGCCGGCAAGACCGGCACCTCAACCGGTCCCAAGGACGCCTGGTTCGTCGGCTACACCGGCAAATATGTCGGCGCCGTTTGGATCGGCAACGACGACAACCGACCGATGGCCGGCGGCCAGAACGGCGTCACCGGCGGCCATTACGCGGCGCCTTTGTGGCATTCGTTCATGGCCGTGGCGCATACCGACATGAACATCGCGACCATTCCCGGCCTGGCGCCGCATCCAGCCCAGCTCGCCGAACAGCAGCGCCTTGCCGAACAGAAGAAGGCCGATGTCGCCGCCGGCATCGTCGCGCCGCAGGAGACGATCGGACCCGATGGCGTGAAGCACACGCAGAGCATCCTCTCGAACCAGACGCGCGACACCTTGAAAAAGTTGGCGCAGGCCTTGCGCAAAGCAGGCGGACTGCCCGATCCGCCGCCGCCGAAGGGTGACGCCACAACGGGCAATACGCCCGCCGGCAAGGCGCCGGCCGCGACGCCAGAGTCGAAACCAGAGTCGAAACCAGAGTCGAAGCCGGAAGCAAAACCCGATAAGCGCGCCGAAACGCGCCCACCCAATCGCGGCATCGGCAACCTCGACAATCTCCAACGTCCAGGAGGCCCCGCCCCGTGGCCGTCCCTGACATCCTTGCGCCGGAACCGAGACGCTTGACGGCGTCGCTGAAAGACGTCGTCGCCGCCGTCGTTTCCGAAATCTTCCGCATCACCGTCGTTGCCGCCGCGATCCTCATCGCGTTGGCGAGCGGCGTGCTCTCGGCGCGCTACATGGTCAACCACGGCTCGGTGATCGCCTCGCGCACCTATGGTCCGTGGGTGCAGTGGATCGTCGCCGGGCGGTCCGACGCCGATCCTTACACGCGCGCCCACCTCGCCAAGACCGGCACGCTCAACATCACCGCGGACTTGGCCGGTGTCTTCGAAGCCAGCAGCGACGCCTCCGGCGCCTACCTGCATTCCTCGTGCGACTACGTCATCGAGGGTCCCTATCCGCAAGGGCTTTGGTGGAGCGTCGCCGTCTACGACAAAAATGGCAGCCTCATCGCCAACGATGCCCAGCGCTACGCCTTCACCAGCGACACCGTCGCCGCCAATCCCGACGGTTCCTACATCGTCACGCTCGGCCGCGACGCGCGTCCCGGCAATTGGCTGCCGACGGGCGGAGCCGGGCGTCTCGTCATCGTCTTCACGCTGCTCGATCCGGCAAACGGCTTTTCCGAGGAGCAGCGGGCGGAGCGCTACAAGATGCTCCCCGACATCCGCCGCGAGGGCTGCTCATGACCATGCCCGCCGCAGCCGCGCCCGCCGAGCGCCAGTTCAATTTCCGCACCTTGTTCATGCTCGTGCTGCTCGCCGGCGTGGTGCACATCCTCTCGACCTTCGCCGGCATGAACGACCGCTCGACGTCGGCCTATAAGCGCCTCGCCGGCGACCTGCCCGCAAATAAGATGATGGTGCTGCCCCGGGTCGAACCCGGCCGCCAGCCGCTGCCCTTCATGTCGTCGGATGCGCGCTATGCCATCTGTCATTTCGATACCACGGCCGGTCCCGTCACCGTCGACGCGCTACTGCCCGATCACGGCTGGTCGCTCGGTGTCTACCGCCCGGATGGCTCCAGCGCCTATTTCGCCGCCGCGCCGCGCGGACGCTTGACGACCATCGATCTCACAATTGTTCCGGCCGATGATCGCTTCCTCGGCCTGACGCCGGAAGCCAAGGGCAAGATCAACACCGGCGCGCCGCCGTTGACCGTCATCGCCAAAGAGGGATTGATCATCGTGCGGGCGCCCGACAAGGGCCTCGCCTATCAAGCCGAGAGCGAACAAGACCTCGCCAAGTCTGCGTGCGCGCCGAAGGCGTATTGATCACCGGCTATCGGCAATCGGCAATCGGCAATCGGCAGCGATCCAGAGTCGTCGTCGCAATCAAGAACGTCATCCCGGCGTCGCGCAGCGACGATGGCGAAGCCATCGCAGGCCGGGACCCACGTCAACTATCCGCGCGTGCAATTTATTGGCGTCCACTTTAGGTCGTGCTGAGCCCCTTTGCGAGCGCTACGCTGGGTGATCGGCAATGGGCGGTCGTCTTATCGGAGAGCCGAAGATTGCGACAGAACTAATTTGAAGACCCAATCGCGATGCTTTCGTCAATGAGGACGATCCTGCCCGTAGTGGACGGTGCCCACCGATGTTCAAGCCAAAGACCGATGGTACAGACGGCGCTAATAAGGGCGACCAAAATCAGTTTGGTTTTCCTATCCGGGCGCAGCATACACGCTACTCCTCAAGTCCTGATGTGAGCGTCGCGCAATTGCTTCCCGATTGACGAGGGCAACTGTCCGCTCAGTCCTTCAACTCCAGCTTGTCGCGCTTACGGTAAGTGCGTGCGCGTTTCGCCTTTGCCTGTGACGGCATCGGCGGCGCGGTATACTCGTAGCGCACGCCGGGAAAGAAAACGACCTCGCAGGCGTCGAGCAGATTGCGAGCACGATGGCGGCTTTGGCGCGCCTCGTTGCGGAATTCCAGTATGGTCGCCATGGCGGCCCCCAATTTCGCGACCTAGGAGCGCTTCGCACTCTGCAGTCTTATCGGCGTTCTCCTGTCCGTCCCAGTGCGATCATCGAGGTGCAAATCGGCCGACCCCAAGTGCCGCGAAAGACGACAATGCGCTGCAACGTCCGCAAATCAGCGCACATATGCATTTTGAGACGCAAACGCATTAATGCCCGGTTAAGCTGATCGCAGTGATTTTATGAAATGAGGTCGTCGCCGAGGAAATGGCGGCCATCGCGTTCCTCGACCTCGACCAGCCACAGGTCGCTGTCGAAGCGCATCTCGCGCTCGAGTTGGCTTTGCACTTCGGCTTCGTCGTGAAAGGTGCCTTTCAGCATCGCCACCCAGCGCCGGTCGTAGTCGGCTCCCGGCATGCCCGCCGGCGCCGGCCCGAAGAGTGCCGCCTTACCGTCGCTGCGCAGAATCTTGATGTAGATGGCCCCGGCATCATCGTCGCCATGACGCACGACGACCGCGTGCGCATGATGCGTGGCGCAGCGACGGATATAGGCCTTGACCCAGATTTCGGCTTTGAGGCGCATGGTGGTCCTGAACAGTCAGGCGCAGCTAAGCGCGAGGGCTGTGGATTGCAACCGCCTTATGTGATGCTGGGAATTAGCGCGCCGAGACCTTGGCCGGTGCCGGCGGCTTGGCGAGCCTTGCCACCAGCGGCGCCGAGATGCGCCCGGTGACCGGCAACTTCTGTGCCGCCTCGTAGTCGGAAATAGCTTTGATCAGGTCGTTGCCCAAGCCGCCGTCTCCCGGTCCCGCGGCAAAGCCGAGGCCGCCGAGTTGCCGTGCCACCCATTTGACGATGGCAATGGCCTGCGTGCCGCGCACTTCCGGGGGGCCCGAGCGTTTCGCGGGCTCCGCCGAGGCGCCGAGCAGGAGGTGCTGCATCACCTGGCGGCTCGGCTCGCCGGTCATGACCAGGCCGTTGTCGAATTCGTAGGCCATGATTGCCGCCCGCGTCACCAGGCCCGGCACGCCGTCGCTCTGTCCGGGCTCATAGCCGCGTGCCGTCAGGCCCTTCTGAATGCCGCGCACGACTTCGCCCGGGTCCATGGCCGGCGCCGCGTCCGCCGGCGAAACCGCAGCCGTGCGTTCCGGCGCCGCTGGCGCGGCATTGCTTGCAGGTAGGCGATCGGCAAGCGCCGCGCCCTTGGTATTCTGATTGCCGCTGGCGGCGACCCTTTCGACAGGCGCCACCGTCGCAAAACTCTGCGTGCGCTTGCCTTGGAAGAACATGAGATTGCCGCCCGCCGCCATGCACATGACGCCGAAGGCCAGGATGGTGATCCTTACGTCGCGTGAAAGATCCAAGTCGGGCGTTCCCATTTGAAAGTGCCGCACGCGCGATTCGTCCGCTGCCGCCAGTATCGGGAGCGAGCCGTTAACGCGGCGTTAACCCGTGCCCCGCGTGCTCCTCACAAGTTGCAACGCGTTCGCCGCCGATTTCGATAAAATTTGAAGCAATTTTTGCGCTCATTCGTTTCAAATGCCAGGCGCCCATCGACGCGTTTTCTTGAACCACGCCTGCTAAGGTTACTCCATCGGTAGGGATACGGAGCGATCGACGCTCCATGCCCCGGGCGGCCCGGTGGGTCGCGAGGAGTTGAGCTAAGATGGGACTGTTCAGACTAGCGATCGTCGCCGCGATAGGCGTCTCGCTGCTGCCCTCGGATACCGAGCAGCAGGAGAGGCTCTATACGCGTGCCGCCGAAGCCGCGCACTGGACGATCACCTTCTGCTCGCGCAACGAAGTCACTTGCACGCAGGCTGCCTCGCTCTGGGGCCAGTTCGTGAAGAAGGCCCAGTTCGGCGCCAAGCTCGCCTACGACGCCATGGTCCGAAAAGAATGCACAGTCCGGCATCGACACCGGCATCGAGACGGGCGCCCTCGATCGGCAGCGGCCGCTGCAAAAGGCGCCGCCGCAGACACTGAGACGCTCTGATCTCGAGCCCGCCTGGCGCGGCGGCGCTATCGCCAAGCCGCCTCTTCGCTGATAATTCTTAGGCGACGCCGGCGCCCACGCCCACTTGCGGGGCAGCCCCTTGAACGCCTATGTACAAATGTATCGAACGCCGAGCCCTCAACAGCTGCGTTCTCATCCGGCGAACAGTCCGCATCTGGCAATCAGGCATGACCGCAACGACGTCCATCGACGACATCCGCGCCGACTTCGCAGCTTCTCGACGACTGGGAAGACCGCTACCGCTACGTCATCGAACTCGGCCGCGCCCTGCCGCCACTGCCCGAGACATTGCGCACCGACGCCAACAAGGTGCGCGGCTGCGCCAGCCAGGTGTGGCTCGCAACCAGACGCATTCCCTCCGGCGGCGGCGGCAAGGACCGCCTCGACATGCAAGGGGCGAGCGACGCCATGATCGTGCAGGGCTTGATCGCCGTGCTGTTCGCGATCTTCCAGGGCCAAGCCGCCGAAGACATCCGCACAACCGACGCGGCCAAAATCTTCGCCGAACTCGGCTTGAAGGATCACCTGACGCAGCAGCGCTCCAACGGCCTCGCCTCCATGGTCATGCGCATCAAGGCCGACGCCGAGGCAGTCGCCGCGGCCTGAACCGCGACGCGACATCACCCTTCGGGCACAATGCGCGGCCGATAGTCCTCCGCGCCCCAGTGATGCACGCGCGCGGATCGCGCAGTGCCTGAGGACATCGCCACCGGCACGAGTCCGTAGTGCCGTGCCAGAATTTGTAACGCGATCTTGAGCAGGATCTTGCCCGAGCGCTGCGGATAGCCGCCCGCCTTCTCGAAACTTTCGAGCCCCTTCAGAAAGCAGCAGACGTCGACCAGAATGCCGGCCAATTCCGGCCCGACCGCATGCAGCGCCCGATTGAAGCGCTCGCGAGCCGCAATGACATGATCGTGCATCTCGAGGCCGAAGCCCGGTGCCGCCCGCCGCGCGCCGCGATCGATGGGCACGGCCGACCAGCTCGCGGTGACATGGGGCCCGAGATTGGCGAAGTGAAAATCCGCGCGCAGCCGCTCGCCCGCATCGAACTCTTCCCGCGCGATCATCGGCCGGCCGTCCTTGTCCTTGCGCCGGGCGAGCCAGGCAAGCGGGCTCTCGTCCGGGTTCACGCCAGGTGTTGCAGCCACCGGACTTTGGCGTTCAGGACTGTGTCCGCCTGCGCGTTGCGAAGCAGGCTCTTGCAACGCGCCCGCCCCAAACCGGGTCATGCTCTTCTCGCTCATGTTCGTTTCCCTTCATTGGCGAAGATGGTGCAGAAAAATGCCGGCGGGCCGGCGGGCCATGACGGGCACGGCCCATTCGAGGAGATCGAGGGCGCGATCGAGGGCGATGTCGTCGCGCCGGTCCTCGACTATTCTGCAGGCATGCGCCACGGTGGTGCGGTCGCGCCCGAACAGGCGCCCGACCTCGGTTAACGTCAGGCGACAGGCGACGTGCGCCAGATACATCGCCACCTGCCGCGCGAAGGCGGTGCGCGCGACGCCGCGGCTCAAGTTCGCGAGATGCCTGTTCTCGATGTCGAAGACCTGCGTCACCGCGATCTCGATGATGCGCCGCGCTTCGACGAGCTGCTCTTCAGACGCCGGGCATTCGCCGGCGGGACGCTCGTCGTAGAAAACGCGGGAGATGGACCTAAGTCGCGCAAACTGATGCATGAGCGTCTTGCCAACTCCTGCTGCCGCCGAAACGAAGCGCGTTTTCCGCACGTTTCGAACTGATGCTACCTGAAGACCTCTCGAGGCCGGGCCTGAAGCTAAGGCCACCATGAAGGGCGGGGATAACTTTCTAGAGCTTTTTTCTAGCGGACCTCATTCACCATGTTCCGCACCGTGAAAAAAGTTATCCCCGCTTGCGCGCGCGCCCTCATCCTGGCGACATGAGCAATCAAGCAACATCTAGCGGATGTTCCGCACGGACTTCGATTTGCGCCGCAGAACCCGGGGCGAAAGCCCGTCGCGAGGAGCTCGCGCGCTTCCTGCCGCTGTGGCCGGACGAAATCTCCGATCTATCGTTAAGAGGACGCCGCCGCGTCGTGCACTTTTTAGCGCGCATGCTCCGGCTCGAGAGACGGCGAGCGCGTCAAGGGCACTGGGCTTACGACGTCGCGCGCCACGCGGCGCTCGCGAGGCATTGGCGTGCGGAAGCGGCGGCACTGCAAACCTTCGAACGAAGCAGTCAGACCCCCGGCAACAAAAAGGGCCCGCAAGAACGCGAGCCCTGATCGGTTGCTGTCCATGTAAGTGCAGCTGGCACACGCCGTCAGCGCTTGGTGCCGAGCCCCATCTTCTTGGCGAGAGCCGAGCGCGCCCGGGCATAGTTCGGCGCCACCATCGGATAGTCGTGCGGCAGGCCCCATTTCTCCCGGTATTCTTCCGGCGACATGTTGTAGTGGGTGCGCAGGTGCCGTTTCAGCGATTTGAACTTCTTTCCGTCCTCGAGACAGATGATGTAGTCGGGCATGATCGACTTCTTGACCGCGATCTTGGGCCGTGCAGTCTTCGCGGTCGACTGGCCCGGCGCGGCCGGCTGCGCGGGACAACGCCGCGTGCGTGTCGGCAATCAGGGCCGGCAGATCGCCCGACGCGATGGCGTTGTTGGAGACGTAGGCGGCCACGATGGTGGCGGTGATATTGACCAGCTCGGGTGCCGCCGATCCGTCCGGCAAACGATCCTCTTGCATCAAGCCTTCCAGAACTCCGGCCCGGCAACCGCCATGGCCCATCAAAAATGATCAATGTTCAGGAGGGGCAATACCGAATTTGTACTTGCCGCCCCAAACTTAGCCTGCCCGCCTTCCAATGTATTGCGGCGTCCGAGCCCGCTTAGCTTTAGAAATCTTGGACATCATCCAGTATTGATTGTCAACGAAGCGCATGAGCGACGTATTGGCATTGCTAATGCTTGCTGTGAACTTCCCCGCGTTCATCCTGGTCTCGACATCGACAAGTACCAGCGCCCGGTTGACGCCGAGACGGGGGAAAGGGATTGTCGGGACGCGGGCGCTCCCGCGGCCGATCCTCTCGTAGCCGGCGCGCCCAAAACTCCAAGAAACAGGATGAGCCCGAAATGACCGACCTGACGCCCCCGCCCGGCGCGCTGCCCCCTATCGCCCGCCGCCAGAAAAGCGAAAGTCGTCACCACGGCATTACCCTTGCCGATGATTACGCCTGGCTGCGGGCCGATAACTGGCAGGAGGTCATGCGCGATCCTACCATTCTCGCACCCGGCATCCGCGATTACCTCGAGGCCGAGAACGCCTACATGCGCACCACGCTGGCCGATACGGCGGCGTTCCAGGAGACGCTCTTCGCGGAAATGAAGGCCCGCCTCAAGGAAGACGACCGCCAGGTTCCGACCCCCGACGGGCCATTCGAGTACTTCCCGCGCTTCGTCAAGGGCGGGCAGTACGCAGAGCTCTGCCGTATTCCGCGCGGCACGAGTGCCGAAAACCCGCAAGTCCTCCTCGACGGCAACGCCGAAGCCAAGGGCAAGACCTATTGGGACCTCGGCGGCGGCGCCCATTCGCACGACCACAAGCTGCTCGCCTACGCCACCGACGACAAGGGCTCGGAACTCTACACCATCCGCATTCGGGATCTCGAGACCGGCGCCACGCTCGCTGACGAAATCACCGACACGCGCGGCTCGCTCGCCTGGGCCGAAGATGGACGCACGCTGTTCTACGTGCGCGTCGACGACAACCACCGTCCGCTCTTCGTCTATCGCCATACGATCGGCACCGACGCGAAAGAGGATGTTCTCGTCTACGAAGAAAAGGACATCGGCTTCTACGTCGGCCTTTCCGCCACGCAATCCCGCCGCTTCATTGCGATCGACGTGCATGACCACGAGACGAGCGAGGTGCGCCTCATCGACTGCCGCGCGCTTACCCTGCCCCTCGCCTTGTCTCGCCGCGCCGCAAGGGCCACCAGTACAGCGTCGAGCACGAAGGCGAGCGCCTCCTCATCGTCACCAACTCGCAAGGCGCCGAGGACTTCCGCATCGTCGAGGCGCCCATTGCCGACGCCCGCCGAGGACAACTGGCGCGAGGTCGTGGCGCACAAGCCTGGCCGCCTCATCGTCGATGTCAACGTCTATGCCCGCCACATGGTGCGCCTCGAACGTGAGGACGGCCTGCCGCGCATCGTCATCCGCGAACACGCGAGCGGCGCGGAACACACAATCGCGTTTGAGGAAGAGGCCTATGCACTCGGCATGGCGGCCGGCTACGAGTTCGACACAACCGCGCTGCGCTTCACCTATTCGTCGCTGACGACGCCCGCCGAGACCTACGACTACGATATGGCGGCTACGCGCACCCGCGTCCTGCGCAAGCGCCAGGAGGTCCCGAGCGGTCACAATCCTCAAGACTACGTCACCCGCCGCCTGCAAGCGCCATCCCACGACGGCGAGCTGGTCCCGGTCACGCTGCTCTATCGAAAAGACACGCCCCTCGACGGCACCGCCCCCGTGCTGCTCTACGGTTACGGCGCTTACGGCATCTCGATGCCCGCCGCATTTGCAACCGCGCGCCTCTCGCTCGTCGACCGCGGCTTCATCTTTGCCATCGCCCATATCCGCGGCGGCAAGGACAAGGGCTACCGCTGGTACACGTCCGGCAAGATGCAGGCGAAGCCGAACACCTTCCGCGATTTCATCGCCGCGGCCGAGCATCTGGTTAAGGAAGGACTGACGCGACGCGGCCGGATCGTGGCGCAAGGCGGCTCGGCGGGCGGCATGCTCATGGGCGCCGTCGCCAACATGGCGCCCGATCTCTTTCTCGGCATCATCGCTGAAGTGCCATTCGTCGACGTTCTCAATACCATGCTCGACAAGGATCTGCCGCTCACCCCGCCGGAATGGCCGGAATGGGGAAACCCGATCGCGAGCAAAGTAGAATTCGACGCCATCCGCACCTACTCTCCTTATGACAATGTCGAAAAGCGCGCTTACCCGCATATCCTGGCGGTCGCCGGCCTCACCGATCCTCGCGTCACCTATTGGGAGCCGGCGAAATGGATCGCAAAGCTGCGCGCCTTCAACACATCCGACAAAATGATCCTCCTGAAAACGAATATGGGCGCCGGGCACGGCGGCTCATCGGGGCGTTTCGAAGCCTTGAAGGACACCGCCCTGGTTTATGCCTTCGCGCTCAAGATTACGCCGGCCAATTTGCCAATCGAGCGGGTCTCTAACTATACGCATGAACTTAATTGCATGCACGGCACGGCAGGCAGCCACCGGCATTATCGGGCAATATATTTCCGAACAAACTCTTAATCGATGGACTTCTGGCGTCTGACCCATCGAAATGTCTTGCTCTGCCAACTTTATCGTCGTTCACCACGGCTCCGCAATACAATTTCAGATACTCGTATGATTAGGAAATTTTCCCGTTAACGCGATTGCCGTCAATTCGAATTAGCGTCAAGGTTTGTCGAGCAATTGACTAGGTACATCCGACACATGCCTGGCGGAGTGGACCGTCCAGGACCGAATTGGGAGTGTGTCATGAGGAAGACCGCGCAAAACGCAAAGCGCATTGCAAAAGACGAGAAGGGCTCGACAGGTCTGCTGTTTGCCCTGATGATCGTGCCGATGGTCGGCATGATGTCGCTGGCCATCGACTACGCCCGCGCCCTGAAGGTGCATGATCGCATGCAGTCGTCGCTCGACGGCGCAGTGCTGGCCGCACAGCGAGATATGAATTCGACGACTGCCCAGAAGCGAGCGATCGCGACGTGCCTACTTCGAAGGCAAACTTCAAGAACGAAACGGCCGTCAAGAACAACGTCGTTCCGACGTTCACGTTCAAGTGCGACGGCACCATGGTCGCCCAGGCGCGCGCCATCATTCAAACGCCGCTCGGAAACGTGATCGTCGAACCCGGAAATGATCGCGACCACGGAAACGACGGTTGCGCAGGCCAACAACACCGGCCAGAAGCTCGAAGTCGGCATGATGGTCGACTTGACGGGATCGATGGGCGCGACCCGTAACGGAACGACCAAGATCGCCGGTCTCAAGTTCGCGGCCCGCGATCTTCTCACCATTCTCTACCCGAACGGCGACAACCCGAACGTCCGCGTCGCCGTCGCGCCGATGGCCGACTACGTCAACGCCGGACCCTACGCCTCCAAGGCGACGGGCCTGTCGTCCACCGGCAGCTACGCCAAGAGCACCAACCTTGCCGGCACCAAGCAGGGCCCTTTCTCGGGCGCCTATTCGGGCTACTACGGCAACAACCAGCCGCACGGCAGCCAGTTCGGCGCGACAGGCAACTCGTCCGGCAGCGGCGCGACGTACACCAGCACGTTCTGCACCAGCGACGCCGATTACGAAACCTACAGGAACAAGCCGGTCGGCACCAATGCGAACTAGTACACGCCGGGCGCCGTCTACATTTACGGCAAGTGGTACAGCAAGCGATGGGATAACCACGACAATAGATGGGAATATGACGATCATGAGATGACTGGGTCGTCAAAACCCACACGTCGTCCTGCACGGAAGCACCCGATCAGTCGGGCCAGCTCATCACCTGCGTGACCGAGCGTACCGCCTCCGCAACCCGCTACACCGATGCGGCGCCGACTTCCGGCAACTTCGTCGGCCCCTATAACCAGAGCGCGTCGAGTTCGACCAACAAGCTCAACTACTCGGCCGACGGAATCTGCTATGTCGGTGGCCGCGAGCTGCCCGCCGTCATCCCGCTCACGTCGTCCAAGTCGACGCTCTCGTCGTTCTTCGAAAATGCCACGGTCGGCGGCGCGACGCCTGGTCACCTCGGTCACGCCTGGGCCTGGTACATGATCTCGCCGAACTGGTCGAGCATCTGGCCGGCGGATTCGCAGCCCGCTGCTTATGAAGATGCCGGCACCAAGAAGGTCGCCATCATCATGACGGACGGCGAATACAATACGCAGTACTCCAATGCCACCTCCAAGACGCAGGCGCTCGAGCTGTGCACCCAGATGAAGGCGAAAGGGGTCACCGTGTACACGGTCGGCTTCGGCTTCTCGACCTCCGCGACGGCCGGCGACGGCACGTCCGAAGGCAATGCCAAGCAGATCCTGACGCAATGCTCGAGCGGCACCAACCACTACTTCTTCCCTTACGACAGCGCCGCGCTGAAGCAGGTGTTCCAGAATATCGGCAACGGCCTGATGGGCAGTGCCCCGACTTCTGACCTGCGCGTCCAGAACTGATCTTTCGCGCTCATACCACGCGAAGACAATTATCCCGGGGGCGGTCGTCAGACCGCCCCTGGAGTCGTTTTGAGACAGCCCAAACAAAAACGAATTGAATTCGTGGTTCTACTTCCGATGTCCATCGCCGATCTCCTTGCCGCGCGAGAGAAATGGTCGCCGTGCAAAGCGAGAAGTGCACCGCAATCAGGGAAGGCTGGCTGTACCGCCAACCGGTCGCCATCCACCAGCGACAGAAAATCGAGAGGCAGAGCGCAAGCTCTGCCTCTTTTCATTTCTGACGTCGCAGCCATCGGACACCCTGCGCAAGTCTCTTGACGACAAATTGCTCAACAGAACGCCGATCGCGCGCCGGCGTGCACCAAGTGGAAATTTTTGCCGCGTATACGAGAGCAACGCATTGTCGTTGACAGCCTGACACCCTGACACCCTGACAGCCAACGACGCGCGGCTCCGCCATTCGTACACGGATATTTCACCTTATTTCGCTCAAATCGTCCCGGCGGGGCGCTTGGCTAAAATTGTAGCGATCCTGGTCCGAATTATTAAAGCCCCCGCAGATACATTTGCATAAAGATGATCGCATAATTCAGGGCGGAGCCATGTCTGCATTCAAAACGCGCCTCGAAGCCTTTGCGCCGGCCCGGTCGGGATCCGTCTCGCTGATGTTCGGCCTCCTGGCGCTGGTGTTCTTTTCGCTCATCGGCGCCGCCGTCGATTACAGCCGCTGGGACAACATGAAGAGCCGCACGGCCGACGCACTCGATGCGGCGCTGCTCGCCGGCGGGCGGGCCCTGCAGACGCAGGCGACGCCGGCCGAGGCGATCGAGGTCGCGCACAAGAATTTCGTCGAGAACGCCAAGAAACTGAGCGTCATCGACCCCCAGGTCACGATCAGCGTCACCGATGACGGCCAGGCGCTCGAAGGCGTCGCCTGGGCCAAGATGAAGACGCCGTTCCTCGGCCTCGTCAAGACCAAGAGCCTCAAGGTCGCAACGACCTCGAAGGTGGGCTTCAGCGTCGGTCAGGGCAGCGCCAAAGGCGGCAGCGATCTCGAAATCTCGCTGATGCTCGACGTCACCGGCTCGATGTGCGCCGACGGCTCGGGCCCGTGCGCCTCCTCCCCCAAGATGGACGGGTTGAAGTCGGCCGCGTCCGACCTCGTCAACATCATCTTGAAAGGCAGCAGCGGCTCGCAGAGCGCCCGCATCGCCCTGGTGCCGTTCTCGACCCGCATCCTGGTCGGACCGCCGGGCGACGCGGCCACCGAGACAGTGATGAAAAAGGTGACCAACCTCGATCCCACCTGGACCGGATGGTACAAGGACTGGACGAGCAGCGGCTGCACCTGGACAGCGGGCGCCACGAGCGAAACCAACGGCACCTCGGTTTGCGCCACGTCCACTTGGACCGCCGCGCACGCCGTCAACTGGAAGATCGTGCCCTGCGTCACCGACCGCACCGGCCCCGAGGAGTTCACCGATGCCGCGCCCGGCACCAACAACTGGCTGAACGCCAGCGACGGAACACGCCGCGCCCTCTATTGGGACAGCGACGACACCGAAATGTCGAGCGAACACGGCAAAACGCCGGATCAACCCTCCGATCTCTGGGACTATCAGTCCAACCCCGTCTGCTACGATGTCGATGACAAGAACAAGGTCATGCCTCTGACGTCCGACAAGTCGGCGTTGCTGGGCCGCATCAACGATTTGACGGGCTATGGCGCGACCTCGGGCGCTCTCGGCACCGCTTGGAGCTGGTACATGATCTCGCCGGAATGGAGCGGTGTTTGGACGGGCACGAGTACGCCCGGTTCCTATACCGATACGCTCGCAGTTGGGCCGAACCCGCCCAAACTGCGCAAGATCGCCGTACTCATGACCGACGGCGTCTACAATGCCTATCGCGGCTGGATGGACCAGGATCCCGTCATGGTCTCGAACAACGCCAAGTCCATCTGCACCAACATGAAGGCCAAGGGCATCGAGATCTACACCGTCGGCTTCGATCTCGACGCACTGCCGGCCGCCGAAAAGGCGCGCGCGACCGACGTCCTTCAGTCGTGCGGCACCGACCTCCAGCACTTCTACGACGCCATCAACGCCGAACAGCTCAAGGTATCGTTCCGCGACATCGCCTTGCAGCTGTCGCAGCTTTTCGTCGCCAAATAAAAAAACCGCGCCTCAAGGGCGCGGCGGATGTCGCGGCGATTTCTCTCCCCAAAAACAAAAAGGGCCCCGCGAGGGGCCCTTCCGTTTCAAGAGGCAGCGCTCAGGCTGCATCGGCTTGGTAGGTGGGCGTTTTCGTAGCCTCCTCGTGGCCAGTGTCGGACTTCAGTGCAATTCCGATATACCGAACTCGACCTGCAACGCGTTCCTTCCTCACTCCCAGTTCTGCGAACTCGCGTCCGAAGCTCGGGAGTGCCAAAGGTTCCTTGTTCTTGGTTTCGCACCACGAACAATAGTCTTCGTACAGTTGAGTAGCGGTAACACTCGATCCGTCCTGGACCTCGATGCTCTCCTTGTAGAAGCGCTCCACGTCTGTTTCGGGAGCAACCAGTCTTGCCGGGGCCTTCTCGGCGACAACCCGCGTTTCCTGCGGCTTGGATTCGATGGCCGGCCGCTCGGGCTCGACCTCGATGGTCCTGTTGTCGTTGGCACCAGAACGCGGCTTCTTCTGAACAGCGGCCGGAATGACCGGTGCTGCCACTGTTGCCGCAACAGTGTCTTCCTCGGTCGAGCGACGCAGAGTGCGAGGCGCGGCCGGAGTGTAGCGATCGTAGAGACGCCACTGGCTGAAGGCGACGTACATGCCGAAGCTCGAGCCGATTTCCAGCAGGAAGGCGACGAAAATCGCCATCGCCGTCTGGACGTGCTCGACCTTGACGTTCGGCAGTGCGAGGCCGGCGAGATCGGCAAGCACCTTGGCTTGCGGATCGGCTTCCGACATCGCGGCCGAGCCTTCGTAGGCCGCCATCTTGGATTTGATCTCCGAGATGCGGGCGTCGTTGGAGGTCGCGGCCTTGGCGGACGCGAGCTCAGCTTCCAGGTTGTGCAGGCCCTGGCAGTATTTCTGTTCCGATTTCGACGAAACATCCTTACAGCCGTTGGACCATTTCCAACCCGGTTGCGCCTTGTAGCTCTCGATGGCCGCCGTCACCGCCTCGTAAGGGCGATGCTGCGGTGTCCATCCGGCAGCCTCTTCGGCACGCTTCAGGTCCGATTGCAGACCAGCGTATGTCTGCGACACCTGCTTGTGCTCCGCAGCCGTTTCCAGCCGCTGCCTGGCGGCAAAGCCGAGAGCCGAGGTCATCGAATAGCTGAAGACCACGACGCCTACGAGCATCGCGGCCAGAGCCTGTGACCACATTCGATTTCTGATTGCGGCGAATAGGAAGAACGGCACCAGCGCCTTGAAACAATCGGCCGCGGCGGATGCCGCGCCCAGCAGCTGGCCGTCGAATGCGGTCCTTCCGAGACCGTATCCGAATTGCCAGTTCATCGCAGCTGAAACGGCGAGTAGGACGCCGGCTGCGAGAACCCCCAACACGCCTAGGACGTGTCTTATCATAATTGAGCCCTCTCCATTGCGAGGGCCGGTTCGACGCTGAGACAAATGACCGGCCAGTTCGGTCGTGTGGCCATGCTGCGCGGAGGAGCTTTTGCGCCGGCCAGTCTCTCATACGCGAAACGCGCAACGTCCTCGTGCCTCGTTCAGAGCACCCTGTGAGCTCCGGCTCCATCCCCATGGAACCAGCAGAGGCCTAAACACTATGCACGTCTCGGTCACGCTTGAGAGCTTCGCTCCGCCTGCCTTATCCCTGAGTTATCCCAGACAGTTATCGCCGCTCGACGCCGTCTGTGGAAAAACGCGGAAAACAGCATGCGGGGCACTGTTGCAATCACGCAATACATTTCCCCTCGTGGGGCAACGCTATGCGATTCGAAATGAATTGTTAAGGGAATCATAACGCTAAGTGTCACCCGAATGCCTCGGTCCGGCCCGCCCAGTTTTTCGGCTGCGTTCCGCGAGGCGACGTCCCGCTCGACTGAGCACCGTTCATGCACCGGTTATCAACCGGCCACTCCCCAGGGCCGCGCAATAATCCACAGGCCGGGAGTAGGTTCCTGACGACCCCACAGCCGGCCGCCACGGTAAGGGACCCGAGAGCGACCGCAATCGATGCTCGTAATAGTGCTCACGAAAGCGGCACATCGCCGGCTCGCACCGAGCGGCGGCAACAGCGCGAAGTGACTGGGATCAATTTGGTCTGCTACGTGCCTGAAAAATCCATTGTCCGGCTGCCTGCCAGAAAGCCATTTTGCGCGATTACCGTCGTGTTGCGTATAAGAGTTTTTGATTTACCATTTGTAAAAATATGGTGCATTCTGAGCGATAAGGTGTTCTAGGAGGCCATGGTCTGGGCTAAGCCCCTGACACCCAAGGCGTCGTGCAGCGTTCATAGTGAGAGCGCAATAGACGGCACCGCGGGGGCATACGGTCAGCCGACTTATGCTCAGAGGGCACCTGGATTACTCCGGCAAGCCTTAAACCGGCACTCCCAGGAATCCAATCATCAATTCGCAATGCCAGACGCGGCTGGTTGTAATGAGTAACCGCGCGACAAGGAGTTCAACTATGCAGCGGCTCGGCGGTCTCTTGCTCATGCTCGCGGGCGTCTCACTCGGCGCCTACACATTTCTCCCCCCTACCCATCGACGGCAAGGAAGCGTTGCGCGAAATGACGCGCATCTCCGCTGCGCCCGATCGCGCCGTGAGGCTGAGCGTCGATGTTTCCACAACTGCGGCCGGCAACGAGAACGTGACGTCGCTCTCGAAGAGCGAAACGGCAGCGGCGCAACGGCCGGTCGAAACGGCGGCGATCTCGCGGCCCGCCAGCACGTGGAGCGCGATCGTTACAGCGGAGACGGCCGCCCAAGGTCGCATGCGCTCTTTGAAACCTGGCGACGATGGCGCGCGCGCTCAACTGATCACGCGACCTGCAGACCGAATTGAAGCGTGTCGGCTGCTACGGCGGCGACGTCACCGGCAGCTGGACGCCTTCGACCAAGCGCGCCATGAGCGCCTTCATGGATCGTGTCAACGCCACGTTGCCGATGGATGAACCCGACTATATTCTCCTGACGCTCGTCCAGGGCCACGCCGAGATCGCTTGCGGCGCCGGCTGCCCGGCCGGACAGACCATCGGCGAAAATGGCCGTTGCGTTCCCAAGGCCGTCCTGGCCCGCGACGCCCGCAAGTCGCAGCGCGAAGACGCGATGGCCGCAGCCGACACCCGCAAAACCGACGACAGCCGCGTCGCCGAAGAACAGAAGGCCGCCGATCGTCTGAAGATCGCCGAAGCCAAGCGCGAACAGGATCGCCTGCGCGTCAAGCGTTCGGACGACGAGCGCCGCGCCGCCGCTGCGATGGCTTCGGCTACGTATAGGCCCGCAAGCGAAACGGCAGCTGGCTCGGAAAGCAAAAAGACGGTTGTGGCACAGTCCGGACAGGAGCAGCTTCCCTGGCTCAACGATGACCTGTCCCTTCCCGCACCTGGCACTGACGCGGCCCGTGCGCCTGCTGCCCGTCCCGATGGCATGATGTCGATCGGCGGCCCCAGGATGGCGACGGCGGAATTGACCGACAGCGCCGCTGCCGTGACGCCAGAAGCCGGCCCCGCGCCCGTGACACGATACCCCTCGGACGACGCCGGGATCGACTGCCGCCGGCGCGCCGCGCCAGGGCGCGATCGGAACGAAGTCGGGCCCGGCCGCCGTGCGGGGCCTGCCCGGAACTAAATCGGGAGTTGCCGTGCGCGGCTTGCCCGGCACGAAATCAGGTGCTGCCGCCTACGGCAGGCGCGGGCGTAGCGCTTCATCGTACGCGGCCATCACCACGAACGATGCCGGCTTTGGATTGAAACCCGCCAAGCATAAATCGTTCGGCCAAAAGAGTGTCGCCTTCGGCTCTGCCGATAAGCGTGGCAAGCCGAAGATCAACTTCACGGCGTCGGGTGGCAAACCCCGCCGCTATCTGGCTCGGCCCGGGTCCAACGCCTACCACATGCTGGCAGCGATGGGCGGCGTCTACTGATCGAGCCTCTGCTCGATTGCTATCGAGCGCAGTTGACGATTGAAGTTTAGAATCGAACGTTTGACCGGCCGGCAGATCCACAGACTGCCGGCCGGATTCGTTCTTGCCCTCATGCGCCAATAGGCCAATGAGCGGCAGGTTTAGGCCTCCGGATCGGCTCCTTCGATTTCTATTGCCGGCCGCACCTTGGTCTCGAACGATTGACCGCGCTCACGCCTGTCCCGGCTCCTTCGTCCCCGCCCTGAGCCATGAGAAGTAGTCGCGGCTGCCTGCCATGACGGGAAGCACCAGCAACGCCGGCGTCACATTTGGATGGCCGGCATGGATGGCGCGCATGCAGTCTGCCGCCAATGCCGCCGTCGTCTTGGCCAGAAGCACGGCCTCCTCGCCGCGCTCGAGCCGACCCTGCCAGATGTAATATGAAATCATGACCGGCAAGATGTTGATGCAGCCTGCGAGTTTCTGCTCGACCAGAGCCCGCCCTGCCGTCTCCGCCGCGCCCAAATCGGGATAGGTCGCGTAAACCATCACTGGAAGACTCTGAAGCCGGAATGGTTCCATCCAGCATAAATTGCCGCCCGGCCTCGTCCTGGGACTTGTCGTTTGCCGTCACTTGAGCGAGCCTCCCCTACCCTTCCTTCCAACGTGGGACCCGGCGGCCGGCTCCCCGAACCAGAATGCAGCATGGCAAAGTTCAAAGGAAATTTCGAGCACGTCGCGTTTGTTGCCAGCGACGTTGCCGAGGCGCAGGCCGCCCTCAAGGCGCTTCATCGCCGCTACGGCGTTATCGACCCCGAGCGATGCCGACGCCATCGTGGCTCTCGGCGGCGACGGCCTAATGCTGCAGACGCTGCACCGCTTCATCAACGACAACATCCCGATCTACGGCATGAACCGCGGCTCCGTCGGCTTCCTGATGAACGAGTACAGCGAGGACAACCTGATCGAGCGGCTGGCCGCCGCCGAGATCACGCGCATCCACCCATTGAACATGATCGCCTACGACGCCTCGGGCAAGGCCCACAAGGGGCTCGCGATCAATGAAGTGTCGCTCTTCCGCCAGCGCCACCAGGCCGCCAAGCTCAGGATCGCCATCGACGGCACGGAGCGTCTCGAGGAATTGATCTGCGACGGCGTGCTGGTCGCGACGCCCGCCGGCTCCACGGCCTACAATCTATCGGCGCATGGACCGATTTTGCCGATCAACACGCCGCTCCTGGCATTGACCCCCATCAGCCCGTTCCGGCCGCGGCGATGGCGCGGCGCGCTGATCCCGAACCGGGCGCGCATCACCGTCCATGTCCTGGAGCACGACAAGCGCCCGGTCAGCGCCGTCGCCGATCACTTCGAAACGCGCGACGTCGTCAAGGTCGAGATCGAGAAAGCGCGCAACGTCGAACTGTTCATGATGTTCGACCCCGACCACAGCTTGGAAGAGCGCGTGCTCGCCGAACAGTTCCGGTTCTAGACTTCATTAGTCTCCGCGCCGTTGTCGGCCGAACGCCGGGTTCGGTCGCACTGGCGCGAGCTACGACCCGACCTGTTCGCCGTTGGCGTCGTACTGGGCTTCCGCGGAGGCTGCATGGGGATCGATGATCGGTGCACCGGCCAGCGGCAAGCGCGGCCCGCCGTCGTCCGCCGCCCGCGAGCCAAAGGGTATGCTACCATTGGCCGACGCCGGTTGCCGTGCCCCCAGCTGCGCCCCCCCCAATTGTGAACTCATGGCGGAACCGACGCTCGCGGCCAAGCCCAAACCCGCGCCCATGACGGAGCCCATGTTCGAGCTCATGCCGGGACCCGGGCCCTTGAAATCGTCACCGAGGCGGCGCGCCAGATCCGCGAGCTTCTTCTCGGCCGCGGCCTCCGCCTTTCGGATGGCGACGTCTTCCGCCTCCCTCAGCAGCGCCGTCTGTTTGGCCTCGAATTCGTGGAGCTCGGCCGTGTGCTTGGCTTCGAATTCGTGCATCTCGCGCCGCGCCGTTTCCTCCCAGCGCGTCTCGGCGCCACCGCGCGAGCCGTCCTGCCCGCCCTCGCGATCCGAGGACGTCCGCGCCGGACGCGCGCCGGCGTCGTGGTGCTGCGACTTTTCCCAGCGCGCCAGATGCGCGGCAAGCCGCATTTCGGCGGCGTTGTACTTCGCGATCGCTTCCCGCTCGCCCCAGGCGCGCCAAAGCGCGTAACCGACGCCAATTCCGAGCAGGAAGGTCACGAACAGGTATGATGCGAGTTGCGCAAATAAGTACATTGTCGAAATCTCCCGAAATTAAATCGCGACCAGACTTACGGTCCACCCGTGGTCGTCGACGTGAATTTCCCAGACACTCTGAATTCGATGCGTCGGTTCAACGCGTATGCTTCCGCCGTTTCACCGGCATCATAGGGCCGGCTCGAGGCGAAGCCGCGCGCGGCGAGGCGAGTCGGGTTGGCGCCGGCGACTGCGAGCGCTTCGCGCACGGCATTGGCTCGGGCTTCCGACAGGCTCTGATTGTAGACGAGCCCGCCGATCTTGTCGGTGTGCCCTTCGACGGTGACGATGACGCTGCCGCACTTTTCGATGGCGCCTGCGAGTTTGCGGATCAGACCCAGGCTTTCCTCGCTCACGCGCGAGGACGCGGTCGGGAAGTGGACGATGGAATGCGCCATGATCTCGACGAGCTCGCCTTCGCACGTCGTCGCGCGCTCGTCCGGTCCGAGCGTCGCATCGCGGCTGACTTCGGCCGCCTCGAGCAGGCGGAATTCCGTCCTGCGGTTGAGGGCCCGCTGGACGTGCCCGGCTTCCGTTGCGTCGGCGACTTGGCTGACGCCGCCGGCTGCCGCCAAAACCAGTGTCGCCGCCACGCCGCGCGCCACCAATCCGTCGCGGACAGCCTCCGCCCGCTGCAATCCGAGCGCGCGGTTGAAGAGACTGTCGCCGTCCGCACTCGCGTAGCCGGTCACCTGAATTGGCCGCGGCGCGCAAGCTCGGGCCGAAGACGCCAGCCTATTCAGTTCTTCCTGGAACCCGGCATGACCTCGAACAGCTGAATATCAAAGAGGATGCGGCTGCTCTCGATGATGGCGAGATCCTGCGTCGTGCAGGCGCCACCCGACGGCCACCGGGGCCGAATTCGGACGCGGAGGGCGCTGCTGCTTCCGGCTCGGCAACCGCCGGCCCTGCGTCGGGCGCCGTTGCCGGATCGACCGCCGCGACTTCGACGGGTTGCGCCGTCTGCGTTGCGGTATTGGTAACTGTGGTCGAAGCCGGGGCGGCGGGCGCTCGCGCGCAGCGCCTCTTCTTCCGCCACCCGAGACCGCTCTTCGAGCCGGCGCTTGAATTCGGCTTCTGGCGGCCGACGCCTGCTCTTCGAGCTTACGCTTGATTTCCACTTCCGCGGCGCGCGCCTGCTCTTCGAGCTTGCGTTTGATCTCAGCTTGCGCCGCCTGGCGCCTGCTCCTCGGCCTTGGATCGGGCGTGCTCTTCGGCGTTCTTCACCTGCTCTTCGAGCTTGCGCTTGATCTCGGCTTGCGCGGCTTGCGCTTGTTCCTCGGCCTTGGTGCGCGCTTCCGCCTCGGCGGCGCGGGCCGATTTAGCGGCAATTCGCGCCGCTTCGACTGCCACCTTGGCTTCGTTCTCGCGCCTGTTCGCGTCGGCAATCTGCTGCGCGACGGAGGCCATCGGCATACGGGCCACGGCCTCGTTTTCAATCTGCGCCAGAACGCCCGGGAAACCCGTCACGGCGACGAGCGCATCGCGGACGCTGTCGAACGCGGCGCGCTTTTGAATTTCGTCGGGCGCGAGCCCGGTGATAACGCCTCTGTTGCCATCGACCTTGAACGACGCCCAGCCGTAGCCGTTTTCTTTCAGGACTGCCTTGCCGTGGCCTTCGGTTTCGGTGACGAGCCAGTCACGCAGGCCACTCCCTTCAATCGAAAGCCAGCTCGCGAGCACGAAAACCGCGAGACCGAGCGCCGCCCAGCCAGCGACGCATTCGCGGCAATAGTCTACGTGCGCATTGGCGCTCGCAGTCCGGAACGCTTCTGCCGCCATCGCCTCGGCGTGCTCGGCGTCTTTCCCGAGCCAGCCCGCGTGCCGCCCGGCGGCGCCCCAGTAGACCAGAGACGAAATGAGGCCGGCCATGATGAGAAAGAGCCCCGAAAGGGCGCCACCGGAAAAGGCGCCGGACGTCAAGGCTTCGCCGCGCGTCGCGAGATAGCCCGCGATGACCGCAATGGCGCTGCCGAGTGCAAGATGCGCGATGAGGCGCCTTGCGCGCGTGAATTCGGTGAAGGCAGCGGCCAGCAGTGCGGGCGGCAATACATAGGACAGAACCACGCCGAGAGACGTCCACATCGTCGCCGCCGTCGTGACGCCGCCGACCGTATTTAAAGTGCCGACATCAAAGAAGACAAAGCGTAACACCGTCGCCGTGACGAGGGCCGCGAGCAGCCCGGCCGACACACGAAAAATTTGCTGGTTCAGCATGTCCGCGCCCCAATCTCCCCAAACACAATCAACTGATGCGTAGACCGAAGCTGCGGCATGAAAGCGGCCCGCACACTGACCAAGCGCGGGTGAGACGGATAAATTTCGAATTTTGGTTGATGCCTGTTTTTCTCAGGCAGTGCATAAGTACTTGGCATGGCGGGCCCGTTCGAGTTGGCGACGTATCGATTTAATCGATCGTGCAATCCACTCTGAGGGCCCCGCTTATGCTCGCCAGAGTTGATCACGCACATTATCGTCTCATTTGTGCCATCGATTGTGTCATCGATTTGGTCGCAGCGAATTTTTCTTCGACTTGGAATGAAATGCTTGCCAGCCGAGGCGGCGGCCCTCGCGAAATGGCGCGAAAAATTGCGACGTTCGTCGGAGTTCGAGCCAGTATTTCCGCATGAAATCATGAGGCGCGGATCAAAGGGGACGTTCGCTAACGATAAATGGATTTTTTTCGCGGCCAGGCCCTGGCGCTAGACAGGATGCGTCAGGCTGGCAAGAATTCCACTCGTGTTGCAACGTTCGCGAGCTCACCTGGGGACGCAAAACTTTGCCGTCATCGCTGCGCGAGGGTATTCGCGCTGTGAGTTTCGGGGCGCGTCAGGGTGCCCAGCATGAGCTTGTTCGGTACGGCGACGCCGTTCGGATGCCCACGCTGCATTTGGGTTGCAGCACCACTGGCAGCGCCACCGGCGGCACTACTGGCCGCATCGGCAACCGCCGGCGCCCGCGCCCCGAGCTCGGCTGAAACGCGGGCATCGAGCTTGGCGAGCGGCTCGCGGGAAGACGGACCCCAGGCTTCGGCGAGCTGCGGCACTGCGGCGATGGCCGGTCGCTGCGGCGCCCCCTCGAGCGCTTGCAGATACGAAAGCGCCGATGCCGTGCCGTAGAGATGTGCGATGAGTAGCGCCGCGCGCGTCGGCTGGTGTCCGCTTGCCCGCGCCAGTTCGGTCCTGAATTCGATCGTTGCCGCGGCGAGGACGCGTGTTGCAATTGCCGGCGTTGATTGCAGCGACAGTATTTCCGCGCGATCATTCGCCGTCGGAACGTAAAGCGGCCGGTGCTGGTGACGAAGATGCGTCCGCCGTAGCGCGCCAGAATATCGGAATGAGGTGACGCCGCCTTAACGGCTCGCAACCAGACTTCTTCCGGCAGGCGCGGCATGTCGGCGCTCTCGTCGGCCAAGGCAAGCCCCGGCGCACGCTCGGGCGAAGCCGTAGCGCCTGTTTCAGCCGGCACATCGAGCGCGAGCGAGAAGGCCATGACGAGATAAGCGGGAACGTCCCAAAGGCTACTCAAGTCGACGCTCCGCTACCGGGCTGGGCAAACGAACTGAACTCGAGCGCCCGACGAGGGTGCGCGGCCAGTCTGCGCCAAGCGCGGTGAAGAACGGATTAATCGCCGGGCAACGAGTACGACGCGCGCGGTCAGGCGGATTGCCCGAATCTTAAGGACGGCCAATACGTCAGCAGATCGGCGACGTTGGGACGCACGCGTTCCTCCGGCATTTCGGCGGGACGGCCGATGTGAATGAAGCCTGCCACGCGTTCGTTCGCTTCGAGTTGCAGGGCGGAGCGGACGAAGGGACTGTAGGCCATCCACTCGGTGATCCACGATGTCCCGAACCCCTGGGCGTTGGCGGCCAGGCAGATATTGAAGCACAAAGCACCGGCCGAAAGGATCTGCTCCCACTCCGGCGCCCCCGGCTTGACCTTGGAAATGACCGCGAGCACGAACGGCGCGCGCTTGAAGCGATTGCGCTCGGTTTCAAGGCGCACGTGGCTTGGGGGTTCCGCTTCCTCCTGCCGGCAGGCTTCGGCGAAGACTTCGCCCATGCGCTCGCGGGCCGAACCCTCGAAAGCGATGAAGCGCCAGGGCGCCAGCTTCTTGTGATCGGGAACGCGGGTCGCCACGTCCAGTATAGCCGTCAGTTCGACCACCGTCGGACCGGGGGCTAACAGCTTGTCGGGCTTGACGGATCTCCGTGTCGCCAGAAATGCCAGAATCTCGTGGGACATGCTCTTTCCAGTGGATGGGCGCCGCGTCTCTCGCTATCCCAAAACCGTTCCTGTTACAATGCTCGCGGAACGGCCGCTTATGCCCGCAATCGGGGCGAAGGCCGTGCTGCGACCTATGCATCGTCCGAAGTTTTTTTACATGCCTCATCACAGGCTCTTGCACATGCCGTCTCTCACGCGCCTCCTCGTCCTCCTGGCAACAACCGTCTTCGCCGCGCCCCAAGCGCTGGCGGACGATACCGCGACGACCATGCTGGTGATCGACGGCTCCGGTTCGATGTGGGCCCGCTACGAGACCGATGCCGACAAGCGGGCCAAAATCGACGTCCTGCGCGAACTCTTGAAGCCGATCGTTGCCGGCGCCGGTAGCAACCGCATCGGCCTTTTGTCTTTCGGACACCGGCGCAAGGGTGATTGCGGCGACGTCGAGGTGATCGCCGCGCCGGACACCGATCACACAACCGTTCTCGCGCCGCTCGAGAAGCTCAATCCGAAAGGCAAGGGGCCGCTGGCGGAGGGTCTGCGACAGGCCGCGGCAGCCATCGCCGCCACGCGTCCTGCGAGCATCCTCGCCGTCACCGACGGCGCCGACAATTGCCGCCAGGATGCCTGCGCCGCCGCCGCCGAGATCGCCAAGTCGTCTCCGAACGTCGCGATCCATGTCGTCGCCATCGGTGTGGAAGCCATCGATCTGCCGCGCCTGCAGTGTGTCGCCAAGGAGACGGGCGGAAAGTTCTATGACACGCGCGACCCGATCGCGCTTGCCGCGGCCGTCACCGAAGCCGCAGCCCTGGCCATGACGCACACGCCCTCGGCACCGGGCCCCTCGTCATCCGACGCCTCGGTGCCGACGCCGGCGCAGCTCGCGGGAGCTTCCTTGCACGCCGCCTTGCACCTCTCGCCCAACGCCCCGCCCCTCAACATGCCGGCCGAATGGCGTATCGTGAAATCGGGATCGCAAGATCCCCCGCGCCATATCGAGGCGGCCGAGATCGCCGAGAACTTGCCGCCCGGGACCTACGACATCGAAGCGCGCGTCGCCGACCTGTCGGCGAAATCCAAGGTCACAATAACCGAAGGGAAGCCGGAGGACGTTGCGCTGAGCCTCAACGCAGCCCGCCTCAAGGTGTCGGTGAAGCGTCGCGAGACGCAGCAGGCGGCCAGCGCGCCGCTCATCACCATCGCGACACGGGGCGGAGAAGCGAACGGCAATACGGTGTGGATCGGGCGCAAGGA
This sequence comes from uncultured Alphaproteobacteria bacterium, assembly GCA_963732525.1. GTDB lineage: Bacteria > Pseudomonadota > Alphaproteobacteria > Rhizobiales > Hyphomicrobiaceae > Hyphomicrobium_B. The sequence goes on along the minus strand of CAVSZX010000013.1, from coordinate 46,940 downwards.
TCAAATCGACATGCTTCTGGCGCCGGCTGCCTATACCGTTTCCGTCGCCGACGGACAGACGCGTCAGGAGCGCGAGGTGGCCCTGGAACTTGGCACCGAGCAGGCGGCTGAGTTTGCGCTCGGCACCGGGCGCATCGCCTTGAGTGCGGTCGAACGGGAAGGCGGCGAAGCGCTCGCCGACGTCACCTTCTCGATTTTCATCGACGATCCCGAGAGCCCCGAAGGCCGCCGCGAGATGTTTCGTTCGCGCGCGCCGCAGCCCGATTTCACGTTGCCGCCCGGCACCTATTACGTCGCCGCCACGACCGGCAACGCCGAAGTCCGTCAACGGGTCGCCTTGAACACGGGCGACGACTTGAAGAAAGTCCTCGTGCTTCCGGCGGCCCATCTCAAGGTTTCAGCCCAGGTATGCACCGGTGCGCCGCCCGAGGACTTGGGTCTCGTCTACCGCATCTACAGTTTCGATGGCGCCAACCCGCGCCAGATCGCCCGCACCACGCGCCCGCACTACGAGGACACGCTCAACGCCGGGAAGTACCGCATCGTCGCCGCCCTCGACACGCAGGCCGTTTACGCCGTGCAGGATATCGCCCTGGAAGTCGGCAAGCCAGCCGAGGTCACGCTCAAGATCGACTGCGGCGAAATAACCTTCAAGCCGCCGGCGTTGGCCAACACCATCGTACCGGGGGAGGCGTTCTGGGAAGTGAAAGATGCGTCCGGCAAAGCTTTGTGGCACGCCTCGTCGCCGGAGCCGAAGGTGCTTCTGGCGCCGGGCCGCTATACGGTGCGCATGGCCGTGCGCGATCATGCCAGCGAGGCGGCCTTCGAGGTGCGGAGCGGGGAGCGCAAACAGATCGAACTTGGCGCCAAATAAAGCCCTTCGCTGCCCTTTGGCCCCTCATCTGCCCTGGTTCCGCCCATCAGTTTGCCAGATTGACGCGAGACAACGACCGGAAACCGAAGCAAGGCTCAGACTTCAAACCAATGCCGATGCGCGACACGTTCCGCCCTGACCACCGCCCGCTCAGCCGCCGTAGCCCGGCGTACTTGGGCGCGCTCGGCCTTATCGGGCTCGCCCTGTCCTTGACGTTTTCCGCCGCCGTCGCCGGACCCGACCCAGTCGACGGAGCCGTCGCCGCGCCGGGCGGCTGGCAGGCGGACGTCGAAGTAAAGAAATCGGCGCCCGGCGCCGCGCCCGCCAAGACGCCGAAACCGGCCAGGCTCCCGCCTCGAACACGACCGTCATCGAACGCAGTGGCGACGCTGCCTCGCCCGGTAGCGCGCAGATCAAACTGGTGGCGCTGTTGACGGTCGATGGACAGCAGATCGACCAGGGCCTCGATCTGGCGCGTCTATCAGCTCAATCGCTGAATTTGCCGGCAAGACGAAGCTTGTCTCCGAGCTTCGCGACGCCAGTCCCGCGCTTAAACTCCAGCCGGGCGACTACACGATCAACGCCGCCTTCGGCCGCGCCAATCTCACACGCAAGATCTCGTCAAGGCCGGCGCCGCCGAGACGGAGCAGTTCGTCCTCAATGCCGGCGGCCTGCGTCTCACCGCCAGCGTCGGCGGCAAGCCCGCGCCGGCGGGAAGCTGTCACCTATGCCATCTTCAGCGACGACCGCGACCAGTATCGAACCGCGAACGTCGTCATGGGCGGCGCCAAGCCCGGCCTCGTCATCCGCCTCAACGCCGGCATCTACCACGTCGTCTCGACCTACGGCGACGCCAACGCCAAGGTCGAGGCCGATGTCACGGTCGAAGCCGGCAAGCTGACCGAAGCCGCGGTCGCACATCAAGCCGCCAAGGCTGCCTTCAAGCTCGTCAATCGTGCCGGCGGTGAAGCCTTGCCCGAAACGCACTGGACGATTCAAACCCAAAGCGGTGAAATCGTAAAGGAGAGCGTCGGCGCGTTGCCATCGCACCTGCTGGCGCCCGGCGATTATCAGATCGTCGCCAAGTCCGGCGGGCGTCTTTTCAAGAACAGTTCTCGGTGAAAGACGGCGACATGGTCAACATCGAGATCCTGACCGAAGACGGCGCTGCGGCGACCGGCGAAGCTGCGACCTCGCTCGACGGCATCACCCCGGCGCTCGAACTCAAAAGTCCGTAAGCACCCAGTCCGTCGGGCAGCCGTTGGCGCGCATGCGCATTCGACCTTCTCGCCGTCGGCCTTCTCACCGGCATCAAGGAATGCCATGCGGGCCATCTGCCAATGCTCGCAGGCGCTGGTCGGATCGCCGGCGCGCACTGCGGCTTCCGCCAGTTCGATGCGCGCTTCGGCGTGAACGCGCGGCGGCCCCTGCTGCGCCGCGAATCCTGCCGCCGAGCGCAAGGCAACGAGTGCGGCCGCCTCGGCGCCGGACGCCATCTTGGCCCGCCCGAGCGCGAGATAGAGCGCCGCAAGCGGTTCGCCCTTGGCTTCGGCTGATCTCGAGTTTTTGCTCGAGCGAAAAGATGCTTTCGGCATTGACCGGACCCTTGGCGGTCCCTTGCTCTGCGGCTTGCGCCGCCGCCAGTGCCGCTGCCGTCTCCGGTAACGCCGAACCCGGCGCCGTCCCGCGCATGAAGGCATCGGCGCTGCCCGACGCCGCCCGTCGTCGCGGCGGTCCTGGGCCTCGGCGAGGCGTCGATAATAGAGCAGCGTGAAGAGCAAGATCAGTACCAGTGCTGGAAGAAGGAGAATGGCGAAGCGCAACATGACTTCGTGCGCGGCTACATCGAACACGGAACTTCCCCCTGACGCGTTCGGCCCAAGGCGCCGAGATTAGCGCAGGCCGTGCGGGCAGTGTGTCACCGGAATGGCGCAGCGTACATCAGTCCGCCCTTGGTCCACAGATTGTTGAAGCCGCGATCGAGCTTCAACGGCGAGCCTTGGCCGAGCGTGCGATCGAAAATCTCGGCATAATTGCCGACCTGCTTGACGATCTGGTAGGCCCAGTCGCGCGCCAGGCCCAGCGGCGCGCCGAGATCGGCTTCGAGACCGAGCAAACGGCGCACGTCGATGCATGGGCGAGCCTCCATGGGCGTACTGACGTTGCCGCTCGTGATGCCGTATCTCCTCCGCGGCCACCAGCGCCATGATGTCCAGCGCACGATCGCGAACCAGTCGTCGTTGTTGGCTTTGCACGACCGGACCCAGCGGCTCCTTGCTGATCATTTCCGGCAGCAGCATGTGTTCGCTGGCGTTGGCGAAGTTGGCTGCGCTCCGCCGCCAGCAACGTCATATCGCCTGTCAAAACCGTGCAGCCGCCGGCGGCGTAAGTCTTGACGAGGTCTTCCCAGCGCTGCGAGGTGATGAGCTGGTAACGCATTTTCGTGCGCGTGAAATAATCCGATACCGCTCGTTCGCCGGCCCCGCCGGGCAAGACGCAAATCGAGGCACCGGAAAGTTCGAGCACGCTCGACATCGCATGGTTGCGCGGCACCATGAAGCCCTGCCCGTCGTAAAACAAAACGCCGACGAAGCGAACGCCGAGTTCGGTGTCGCGCGTCAATGTCCAGGCCGTTGCGCCCAACAGGACGTCGACCTCGCCTTCCTGCAGCGCCTTGAAGCGTCTGCCGCCTGCAGGGCGCGGAACTTGACCGCGTCCTTGTTGCCGAACACTGCAGCCGCGAGCGCCGAGCAGAACTCGACGTCGAGCCCGCTCCATTGCCCCTGGGAATTCACCTGGGAAAAGCCCGGCGCATGCTCGCTGACGCCGCAGACGATGTAGCCGCGGTCGCGAATTTGCTCGAGCGCCGAGGCACGAGGCCGCGCGCACCGCCATCGCTGTCGGCCACAATGGCGCAAGCGCGAACAGGATCGCGGCAATATTCCGTGCAAGGTGATGGCGCAACATCTTCTTCCAGCTTCTGGCAGCGCCGGGGGTGCGTTCTCGAATGGAGCAGGTCTCGGCCCGCAGCGAGACATGGCCCGGAATTGATCAGTGCACACTTCCCCTGCCAGGGCGCTGAGGTCAAGGCCTTGACCGCGCTCCAAACTTGCGCCACGAGGGCACACCTAAGGCTCTTGGGCGAGGCACGAGCAATGACGAAGTCCGACGACGAGGCGCGCGCAAGGTCCGCCCGGCGACAAAGGTCGTGCACTCGGGGCGCAGTCCCGAAGCCCAGCACGGCTTCGTCAATACGCCGGTTTATCGGGGATCGACCGTTCTTTATCCGACCCTCGACGACCTCAAGTCGCGCAAGCAGCCCTATACCTACGGCCGGCGCGCGACGCCGACGACGCGTGCGCTTGAAGCGGTCATCACCGAACTCGCCGGCGGCACAGCGACGATACTCACCTCAACCGGACTTTGCGCCGTCTCGACCGCGCTTCTCGCATTCGTCGAGGCCGGCGATCACATTCTGATCACCGACAGCGTCTATCAGCCGACGCGGGCCTTTTGCGACAGTATGCTGAAGCGCCTCGGCGTCGAGACGACCTATTACGATCCGCTCGTCGGCGCCGGCATCGCCAAGCTCGTGAAGCCGAACACGCGCCTCATCTTCGTCGAGAGCCCGGGCTCGCAGACTTTCGAGATGCAGGACATTCCCGCAATCGCGAAAGTCGCGCGCGAGAAAAATCTCTGGCTCCTCGCCGACAACACCTGGGCGAGCCCGCTTTACTGCAAGCCGCTGGCCTCGGCGCCGACGTTTCGATCCAGGCGGCGACGAAATACATCGTCGGACACGCCGACGCGATGCTCGGCGCCGTCACGGCGAACGCGCGCGCGGCAAAACACATCGACACCGCCAAGGAAGGGCTCGGCACCTGCCCGGATCGGAAGAAACCTATCTCGGCCTCAGAGGCTTGCGAACGCTCGACGTGCGCCTCGCCCGGCACATGCAATCGGGCCTCGCCATCGCCCGCTGGCTCGAAACGCAGCAGCCGAGGTCGCGCGCGTCCTTCATCCGGCACTTCCAGAGCCATCCAGGACACGCGATCTGGAAGCGCGACTTCACCGGCGCTACGGGCCTTTTCACCGCCGTGCTGAAGCCGGTCTCCGAAAAGGCGCTCGCCGCATTTCTCGACGGCCTGAAATTGTTCGGCATGGGCTATTCGTGGGGCGGCTACGAAAGCCTCGTCATCCCCTTCGATCCGCGCTCGCTATCGCACGGCGACGAACATGGGGCGACGCCGGCCCGGCGCTGCGCTTCCACATCGGCCTCGAGGACGTCGAGGACCTGAAGGCGATCTTGTGGACGGATTTGCGCGTCTGGCGGACGCTGGCGGAAAAGCCACAAAGCCGCTCTAAAGAGGCGAAATCCGGCCCTTCAACGCCCCGGAAATACAGATTTCCGGCATATCCCGAAAAATGGCGAACGTTGGGCGGAATAGAAAATCCGTCTATCCCGTTATCACCACAGCTCAAGCAGAGGACAGCTCGTGTCGGAGAACATTCGATCCCAAATGATCGAATTTCTACCCCGCTTACGCAGGTTTGCGTACGCGTTGACGCGTAATATGGAGCTGGCCGACGATCTTGTGCAGGACACCTGCGAACGGGCGCTTGCCCGCGCAGACCAATGGCAGCCAGGGACGAGACTGGATAGTTGGATGTACAGGATTGCGCAAAATATCTGGTTCGATGCCGGCCGCGCCGCCAAAGTGCGGGGCGAGCAGGCCGAACTCGATGACATTGCCGAAGTTGCAGGGACCGACGGCCGCGACGTCGTCGAGGCCCGGCTGACGCTGGCCGCAGTCTTCGACACCATCGAAAAATTGCCGAAGGATCAGCAAGTCCTCGTCGCCCTCGTGTGCGTCGATGGGCTTTCCTACAAGGAAGCCGCCGACACACTTCAGCTGCCGATCGGCACCGTGATGAGCCGGCTTTCTCGTGCCCGCCAGTCGATTGCGAATGCTTTGTTGGACGGCAAACCGGCCGCGTTATCGGCCGAAAGAGGGTGCGCGCCATGCATAACATGTCCTGACGAAATGCTGATGGCCTACGCCGACGACGCGCTCTCGAACGCCGAGCGGCGCCAGGTCGAAGCCGCGATGACCGCCAATCCGCAGCTGCGCCATCGTCTGGAGCCGTTCGTCATCACGCGCTCGACGCTGCCCGAAGTTTTTTCCGAGGCCCTCACCTCGCCGCTGCCGGACCGTCTGGTGAAGACGGTCATGACCGCTCCGATGCCGAAGCCCACAGCTCGGGCGTCGGAGCTGGTCGCCGGCAGCGTCCTGGCGCGTGTGCGCGCGCTTCCTCATTCCCGAGATTCCCTCTTTCGGGAATGCGGTTGCGCTCGCTGCCATCGTCGCTGTCTTCGCCGGCGCCGGCTATATGGTCCAGCGCACGATGTCGCCGTCCGCAGGCCCGGGATCGAACGGCATCGCCGTCGCAGTCAACGATAATGCCGCCTACGCCGACGGCGTGCTGGCAACAGCGCTCGAAACCGCGCCGCTGTCCAAGGCCGTACAATCCGGCAAGGTGACGGCGGTTGCTACCAACACGTTCTACGACAAGGCTGGCCGCATCTGCCGTGAGTACGACGTTTCGGACGCCGCCAAGGGCAACATGGTGGGATTTGCCTGCCGCACGGTGGAAGGGCGCTGGCAAATCGCGTTCCACGCACCGCTTGCCAAGTCCGGCCCCGCGCCAGACGTCAACGCACCAGCCGGCGACATGACCGTGCAGCCGCTCGAACAGGCGATCGACGCCGTCATCACGGGCGACGTCCTCGGCATCAATCAGGATGCGGAATTGCTGGCCAACGGCTGGCGGACGAAGGGCAAGAATTGAGGGAGGAAGAACGGGGGCCGGCGACGCGAACAGGAGCGCGGCGCGGCCCCGCAAGCCGGGACGACGACACGACCGGTACGAGATTTGATTGACTGCTTTCGGGGGGAAGTACACTCGTACCCTGTAATACTTTGGCGGCCGCATACGAGACCACCCGACCCGCAACGGGCTAATCGTGACGACCGTCAAACTCGAGGACGACGTGGTTCCCATTTCTCACGTTCGTCCTGAGGCAATGGGCCCATCGCGCGTCCGAGGAACGGCACCCCGCTTCCGGACCTCTTCGCGCGATGGGCTTTTTATGTTGCGCGTTCCAACTCTCGTTCCTCGAGCCGGCCGGAACGCGCGGGTGATGCATCGCCACCGGTGCTCCAGCGCAACCGGGCTCTCTTGTTTGTGCGTGGCGACTCGCTCCTTTGCTTGCGCGTTCCGACACTCTCTTTCTTGCGCGTGGCCGCCCCACCGACCCCACGCGCGTTTGCTTCGCGGAGCCGGCCGGAACGCGCGGGTGATGCAGCGCCACCGGTGTTCCTTTGCTTGCGCGTTCCGACACTCTCTTTCTTGCGCGTGGCCGCCCCACCAACCCCACGCGCGTTTGCTTCGCGGAGCCGGCCGGAACGCGCGGGTGATGCAGCGCCACCGGAGGATTGTCATCCCGGGCGAGCCCTCTTGCGAGACCCAGGACCCAGGAACGCAGGCGAAGGAAGTGTACTGGGTCCCGGCTCTCCAAAATTGCGCACGCGCAATTTCTCCGGCCGGGATGACAAACGATGGAATGCCCACGCGCGCAACGGCAAGCGCGAACGGCGGCCGGCGGGCGGGGCCCCCGCGCCACGCGAACGGCCGGCTCCGCGAAGTCGGAGTCGCCGTGAGCAAAGCAATAAAGAGCGGACCGGCCGCGAGGGCCGCGAAAGAGCTCTTTTAAAAAAACTGCGTCCCTAGAAACCGGTCCGCGGCAACGAAGTGTCAAGTCTCTGCGCCGCCACTTTAATAGGAGGCTGCTCTCCACGTGGGCGTCGCACCCCACGCGGACGGCGGTTGCTTTAAGCACGCTGCGTACGTTGCGGGCGTGCAGTCCGTTGCCTCCGCTTCCGCTCGTGTGGCGTCCCGGCACGAGCGCTTGGTGAAGCGGATGCGTGGAGTATCGGCGCGCGTGCACCCCCCGGGGATAACTTTTCGCGGAATTATTTTTGGGATGGTTAAAGGCGGCAGCAGGCAGCGGGGGCAGCAGGCAGCGGCTTTCTACCCGTCATCGCGTCGCCGCTCGCCCCCAGGACGTCATCCCGTCGCCGCTCGCTTCAAGCGAGCGGATCCTGCGGACGGGATCCACGTCAAGCGTCCGCATCGTGCAGACGGTGAGGCCCCGCGTTTGTGGCTGCATCCGACACTTGCGCAACAGCCGGGCTGCTGAAACAGACTTGCCTGCGACCTCGACAGTCTTCGTGAGGATGCTTGTCGTGGGTCCCGGCCTGCGATGGCTTCGCCATCGTCGCGTTCCGCGACGCCGAGATGACGGAGATGAGAGAGCGGCGCGCGACGCGGCCATGCGCGGGGAGAGTGGAGAGAGTGGCGCGCGGGACTCGGCCGAAGACGGCGCGCATCTGCGGGGGCAGGTGAGGCGAGAAGCCCAGACCGTGGCGAAGTGAAGTTACGACCGCGCATGCCGCTGAATGGACGCTCTGCTTTTAGAAATTGAAACTCGTCACCGCGCCGCGGGACGGACGTACGTCGCGGGGACGGCGGCGGGCGTGGCGGCTTGCGGCTTCGGCCCGCCGACGCTCATGCGCTTGGCTTCCTGCGACCACGGCAGGCTGGCGATGCCGCCAATCTCGTTGCAGGTCTTGGGCGCCAGCGGCAAGCCTTCGCCGTAGACGGGATCGCGGCCCGGTTCACCCAGATCCTGGAAGGTCACGCGCGAGAGGACGTCACGCTTGGTCGCGATATTCTTGCGCGCCGCCGGCATCGCAGCCAGCAAGCCGGTGACGAAGGGCGCCGCGAACGACGTGCCCGTGCGATAGCCCTGCTTGGCCCCCGGAAGCGCCGCCCACACGTCGACGCCCGGTGCCGAGACATCGACATAGTCGCCGCGATTGGCGTGGCGGTAATTCTGCTTGTTCTTGCCGACCGCCGTCACGGCGATCACCTGCTCGTAGGCGGCGGGATAGCTCGCAGGGCCCGAAACGCCGCGATTTCCCGCAGCGGCAACGAAGATGACGCCCTTTTCGGCCATGGCCACGATCGCCGCCTCGATCAATTCGTTTGCCGGCCCCGAGAAGCTCATGTTGACGACATTGGCCTTCTCGGCGTCGAGCCAGGCAAGAGCCTTGAGCACGGCCAGCGAGTCGGCGACGGCATTGCCCTCCTTGTCGGAACCGAAGGTGCTGGCGAGCAGGAATTCCGCATCCGGAACGAGACCCGGCGTGGCGCTCGCCGTATCGCCCGCGAGCACGGAGAGGACAGCCGTGCCGTGCCAGTCGGCCTGGCTCGGGGCGGCGTCGCCCGCGAACCTGCTGAGCTTCATCCTGCGACCGGCGAAGGCCGGATGCGCCACGTCGAACGACGTATCGATCAATCCCACCTTGACGTTGCGGGCACAGGACTTCAATTGCGGTTTCCAGCCGATGAGATCGCGTGCGAAACAATGGTCGCCGGCGCAGGGCGCCTGGCTTTTTTCGTCGAGCGCCGCAACTTTTGCATTCGCCGTCTTGCCGTTGGCCTCGTCGTCGGCCGCCGGCGTGATGCGATAGACGTGGTTCGGCCCGATCATGGCGTCGGGCTGCAGGGCATGCAGCATCGCCAGCGCCTTGGCCTCGCTGAGGCCGGGAGGAATGATGAGACGGAGTACGCCGTTACGCTGTCCGGGCGCGTTCAAGTTTCCGCCGGCTTTGAAGCCGAGGCTCTGAGCGCGCGCCGCCGCGCTGGCATTCAGGTTGGCGGCCAGCACTTCGTGCGGTTTGAAACTGCCGAGGGTGAGAAGTTCATAGTCGGGACGGCCGCGCACCGGCACATGCGTGCTGGCGGTCTTAGGCGGGTTGTTGGATACGGCTCCGGTGACAGTGCCATTCACTGGGCCTTTCGGCGTCACCTTGGCGCCCTGGCCGTTATCATTGCCGTTATCGTCACCGTTACCCTTGCCTTGCCCGTTGTTGCCCGCCCCTGTCCACTTGTCGAACAGCTGCTTCAACGTCGAAGGCGGGGGCTCGTCGATGGCAATCGACGCGTTGTTCCGGTTGCCCTTGGAATCGTCGTCATCGTCGTCCCTGTCCTTCGACTTGTCGGCGCTCTTGCCGTTGGAGCCGTTGCCGTCCTTCGAAGTCGTCGGCGATTTGGATGCGTTAGAATTACTCGTGCTCGTGGTTGGCGCCGAGGTGGACGGCGATGACGCCGGCCTGATCTGCTGTTGCTGGATGGCGGCCGCGCGTTGCGCCTGCTCGGCGGCTAAGCGGGCACTCTCGAGGGCCTGCTGCCGCATGCGTTCTGCCTGCTCACGGGCACGCTCGGCCTGTTCGCGAGCACGCTCGGACCTTTCGCGCTCCATTTCGCGGCGGTCGTCGTCGTCGTCGGCGGCCCATGCAGGCGTTACGAGCGACGGCAATTGAAACGCCTGCCGGCTGTTGCCAACAGAGCCAAAGTCATCCGGGGCGGAATTTGAAAGAAGCGTTGCGGCGGCAAAAAGCCAGAACAAGCACAAGACCGCCCGGCGCAATCTCGGCAAGCATAACCGGACACGCTCGCCGCGCGCCGTCGCCTCTGCCGTAGGGATTATCTTCCCCGATGTCCCCTGACGCCGTCGCATCCCTGCCCCGTGATGAAGTGGCGAACGGTTAATTTCCCTAGGACTTTCATACACCGCCCGTGGAGTCGATTAAAACCGAAATTGCAGAAGGCGCACAAATTTTGCTCAACGATCGACCAGAAATCGCCATATTTCGCCCCTGGGGCAAATGCATCCGGCTCGAGCATAACTAGTGCGTCTTGTTTCATAACGCTTTTTCACGACGTCACGGCAACGCCCGCGGCCGAGCGTGGCCTCGCGAAAGTCGGCGGCATGGCCGCTTTACAACGGCGCCTCAAAACTTTGCAGAGCAGGCACGCACGCAAACGACCTAAGCTCGTTCCTGACTGAAAGCCCGACTGGCACGAGTTCCACCTCAAAACCGGCGGCCGGCTTCCTTAATTCGTAGTCTTCACAGCCGCGCAACCGGAACGTCGCCGGCGGGGGAAAATGCCGACTTAGACGAACACGCCAGGCCGCTTGCGCCAGTCCGTCCACGTAATGCGCGCATCGTCCGGGAACATGCGCAGCACGCGACCTTGCCCTTGTTGTTTGGCCCGCGAGTTCTCGCGCCAGTACTTGCCTCCGAACCAGCGCACGGCGCGGAACAGAATGAAGCGGCGCCAGCGTGAGACATCGAGATCGGCGAGCGCGCCGTCGAAAATGTCGTCGGCCTGGCTGCGCAGCAATGTCTGGTCCCAGTAAAGCCAGTCGTGCACCATCGCCGGCAAGCCGTATCGTCCCGTCGGCGGCATCCACAGCCAGAAGGATTGCGGGACGCTGGCGAAGTCGGTCGAAAAGCCGCGCGGCACGACGATGGTGCGCGCGCCCGCCGGCAGCGTCCACTGCATGTCGCTCGAAAGATACCAGACGTCCATGTCGGCGAAGGGCACGAGCGCCGGGGGCGAAGACCGGGCCGCCTCGGTGATGGTCGGCTCGGACGCAGGTGGCGGAGCCGGGGCCGCTTGCGATGTTTCGCCGGCTGTAACAGGTGCGGCGCGATCCGCGGTCGCGGGTTCGAGCGGCGGCGCTTCGACCTTGCGTGCGCGCGAAACCTTGCGATGGAAGATGTCCGATCCCTTCGCCAGGCGCTCGGCCTGCATCCATTTCTCGACGAAGTCCCTCTTCAATCCCATAACGAACTCCCCTCGACTTGCGCCCCGTCACGCCGCCGCTTTATCCCACGCGGCGACAGGCTGATACATTCGCCTCTTAGCGCACGCGCCGCAACGATCCAAGGCCGGAACCGCCGCATCTGCGCGCCGCCGCATGCAAAACCTGCCGCTACTCGAAATCGCTCGAGATATCCCGCGCCTTCAATTCGCTTAAGCGCGGTTGCAGCCGCGCCCACAAGGCTTTCGCCGCGGCGAACTGCCCGTCCTTGGTGGCAAGTCGCCGCTCGAAAGGACCATACGGCCGGCGCAAGGCATAAAAGCGGATGTCGGTCATATGGCTGGCATCGAGAAACTTGCCGGCGTGGCGATCGGCGCGGGCGACGCGAGGAAAAAAATAGATCTCGGTGTAGCCGCGCATCTCGACCTTGTGCAGCGAGGCACCCTGCTCATACCAATATTGCAGCCGGCAGTTTTCATAGAGCGATTGCTTGGACTGAAACTCCATGGCGTGCGCCGCATCCGGGTTCCAGTCGTTGCCATGGACGTAGATTTGCCCGCGCTGGTAGGAGATCGTGAGGAAGCCGAGATAAAGCAGGCGCTCTTTCGCCATGTCGACGACGACGAGCGGCCAATCGCCTTCGATGAAGTCGCGGCCGCAAAGAAGCCGGCGCAAGCCCCGCGACAGCAACGGCACCTTCTCGATGACGATATTCGCGAGCGTGTCGGAGACGCGGAAGAGGAGCGCGAGGAGAGCGATGAGGGCTGGAACGGTGAAGCCCTTGTACTCGGTGAAAATCGGTTTGTAGTTGGTGATGTAGGCTTCGAGCTGGTTGATGTGCCGGAGCACCATCCAGCACAGCGCCGCGATCGCGGCATGGACGCCGGAATGGACAATTCTGTATTGATTCATGGCGCGGGTGCGGATCCCTCTAATTGCGAGCCGCAGCTTGCCACTTCCATTGCCAACGGGGCAAGGTCCGGCTGCGAGAGTGCCGGTGCCGACGGCGCGCGTGGGACGCCGATGCCGCCCCTGCAGCAATGTTGCGTCAGCGGCACGGATCATCGCCAATGCACAAATCCGGCATATGACAGCCTTGACTTCGCAACCGGCAGGCTGAAGCATCGTCGCATGGGCTCATTGCGCCGACATTACCGGCTCGTGTCTTTGCTCGTGATCGCGGCCATGTTTCTCAGCCCGTTCGCGCGCACGTTTTGCCGCGCGCTACCGACGGCGGGTTTGAACGTCGCGGCGTCGAACGTCGCCTTGGCGGCGCAAATACTCTGTCGCGGCAATGCAACCGCTACAGCAAAGACCACTGGCCATCCCGCACACGGCAACGGTACTCACGATTGCCCGGTTTGCCTCGCGCTCGCCACCGCTGTTGCCGCCGCGACTGAAATTCCCAATTCAAATCGCGCGGTCTTCGACTTCGATCGCGTCGCCTTAGCTCAAGCCCAATGCGCCTCAGTGGCGCAGCTGCACCTTGGTGGCGTTGGCAGCCGCGCCCCACCCACGACGGTTTAAGTCCCAGCGAAATTCTATAGTCGCGGTGCGCGCCGTCGCAGGCGTCCCCGAACGCGCAACTCAATTCTGGATTAGTCCAATGGCAATCGCATTACGCTTTGAAGCCGCTGCAACGGCGGCAATCACGATCCTGGTCTCGGCGACGCAGGCCGCGGCGCATCACCCGGGCGGCATCGGCAATACCGGCTCCGGCGGCCCGATCAACACGATCTCGGCCTCGACCCTCGAACAAGGCCACAGCGCCGCCGGTATTTCCGTGATCTACCTCCGACTTCAATGAGCTGAGCGACGACACCCTCATCGACGCGACCGCCTCGGGCAATGACCATGTCCACAGCCTATCGACGATCCAAAGCTATGCGCTGACCTACGCATACGGATTGACCGGCGATCTGATGCTCGGGTTCCGGCTGCCGTATATCAAGCGCACGGGCATTCGCGCGTCGCACGACGGTATCGAAGTCGAAGACCACGGCGATCCGTCGGGAATTGGCGACCTGGCGCTCTTCGGCCAATACCGTTTCCTGAACGACAAGACGAGCCAACACCGAAGCGGCGCTTATTTTTGGTCTCAAGACACCGACGGGCGGGACGCACGAGCGCACGCCGGACGGCGATCTGCACGACGCCGAGTTCCAACCGGGCTCGGGATCATGGGACCCGCTGTTCGGGCTGGCGGTCACGCACCGGCATGGCCCATGGTCGTTCGACGCCAATGTGCTCTACAATCTCGTGACCACAGGAACGCAGTCGACCGATCTCGGCGATCAGTTTCTCTACAATGCCGCTGTTTCCTACAGGATCACCGGCTTCGCGCGCAGCGGCACCGATGTTCCACGGGGCCCGGCCGCATGAAGCCGGCGACGACGGACATGGTCATCATCATCAGTTGCCAGCCGGTCCCGCCTTGGACCTCGTTCTCGAGCTCAACGGCGAGTGGCACCAAAACAGGACCAGCATGGCCTTTCGGACGCCAACTCAGGCGGTCACACCATCTTCATTTCGCCGGGCCTGCGCTTGAGCCAGGGCAATTACTCCGGTTATGCATCGGTCGGGATCCCTGTACTTAGCGATGATAAATGGCATCCAGCCGGATCCCGATTGGCGGCTCACTGCCGGCATATCGATCGGCTTTGAATAACGAGGCTCTGGCGCGCGGCCGCGAGACGCGGCGCATACTTCGCACGAAACCTGACGCGCAATCTCAACATTGGTGATGTCCGATGAAGCTTTCGCTATCGTGGCGCCTTAGTCTCGGTTTGTTGCTGGTTCTCGGCATTTCCGGCGCGGCCTTGGCACATGCGCACCTCAAGACGGCAAATCCCGCGGAGAATGCCGTCCTTTCAGTTTCGCCCGCGACACTGACGCTGCAATTCTCGGAAGCGTCTCGTGCTGAAATTCAGCGGCGTAACTGTCACCGGGCCCGGCAAGTCGGCGATTAAGTTGGGTGCGGCGAACTTGGGCTTCGGAGGGCGGCGCGACACTGCAAGTCCCCGTTCCGAGCGCCTTGCCTGCAGGCGCGTACGTCGTCCACTGGCACATTCTCTCGACGGACGGGCACAAGACAAAGGGCAGCTACACATTCACCCTCAAGCCTTGATGGAGCCTTCTTACGGCATTCGCGCTCTGCCGCGCCCTCAACTTCGGCGCGACCATGCTGATCTTTGGAGCAAGTGCGTTCGCGTTCGCAATTGCTCCGGCCGCCAGCCGCGATTATCTCAGGACGCAATGCTATCGTTACCTCACTCCTTGCCTCGATTGTGGCGTTTGCGACCACTTTGGCTTGGCTACCGGTGCAGTCGGCGACGATCGGTGACGGCTGGGCGGACGTCACGCCCGCCGCGCTGGCCGACCTTGCCACTGTGACGCAATTCGGATGGGTGTGGATGGCGCGCTGCCTGATCGCAGGCTGCCTACTCGCGCTTTTTCTATTTCGGGCGGATGCAGGCGGCCTGATATCGACGCTGCTTTCGGGCCTGCTGCTGGCCTCGCTTGCCCTCATCGGCCACGCCGCCATGAGCGAAGGCGCGCTTGGCATCGCCCACCGGGCGAACGACGCAATGCATGTGCTGGCGACAGGCTTTTGGATCGGCGCCCTTGTCCCGCTGATGATGATCGTGGCCCTCCTCGACAACGAAGACCATCGCGGATCTGCCTCCAAGGCTCTCGCCCGGTTCTCATCGGTTGCCGTCGCTGTGGTCCTGGTCGTCATCGCGACGGGTGCTGCAAATATCTGGGCCATCGTCGGCACGTGGCCAACCGACATGGCCTCGCCTTACCAATCGCTGCTTGCCGCCAAGATCGTGTGCGTCGCCGCCATCATCGGGCTGGCGCTGCTCAATCGCCTGCGATTTTCGCCTCGCGCCGCAGCGGGAGATCAATCCGGCATCGCCGCCCTGCGCGCGAGCATTGCAGCTGAGATCGTGCTGTCGGGCGTCGTCCTGATCCTCGTCGCCTATTTCGGTACGCTTGATCCTGCATAGGGTATGGTTCTGGCGCCTACCCGCACGACAGGCTGGCAGACCTCTGCACGACGTTGTCACCCATGTCATAGGAACGTTCTGTTACCTGTGTCTCCGGTATTGACATCGAGGCTTTGGCGCGCCCGGCAGGACTTCGAACCTGCGACCCCAAGATTAGAAATCTCGTGCTCTATCCAGCTGAGCTACGGGCGCAATTTTTTGTCGATCGGTTCGCTATACGCTACGCAGCGCTCCGTTAAAACTGTAAGTCGCTCAAACCGCTACCTGAACCCAGGCACGAGCCCCAGGCACGAGCCGATGCCTGGACGGCTTGTGCTCCACCTAACTGACTTGGGGTCGTTCCACGCCGGCAACGACAGCGAACCGGCAAGGCAAGTCGTACGCGTGGGACTGTAACCGAGCTGCAATTCAACGCAACTCTACGTGAGATGCGGCTTGAGATGCGGCCCGACGCTGCGTCGCAGCATGCCTTTCGAGCTGCCGCAACCGCCGAGACCGATTAAGCGCAGCACGTCGCCAACGCAAGTTTGAAAAGCAAAATACCAGCCTCAAACGGCCAAGCCGGATTGATTGTAAAGCCGCCGCCGTGCCAATTACAGAACGAATTGGCCGAAAGTCCAGGCCGCTAGTATAAGGCCTCAAGAACAAAACAGAATTCCGGGGGAAGCCGCATGAGCGTCAAACAACAGGACTTCGATCCGAGCCACGCCGGATTGCTCGACCGCGAGCGGATCATCGCGACCGCGGGCTTCAACCGCTGGATGGTGCCGCCCGCCGCGCTTTGCATTCATCTCTGCATCGGCATGGCCTACGGCTTTTCGGTGTTCTGGAAACCCCTGCAGGGCATCCTGCTCGGCGCCGACGGCAAGGCGATCCCCGAGTGCTCGGCGGGCGCCGTGAGTTTCGGCGAGAAGGCCGCGGGTACGCTGCGCGCGCTCACCGCGACGGACTGCAACTGGAGCCAGTTCGACCTCGGCTGGATGTATACCTTCTTTTTCGTGCTGCTCGGCGTTTCGGCCGCCATCTGGGGCGGCTGGCTCGAGCGCGCTGGACCGCGCAAGGCCGGCGTCGTCTCGGCGCTGTGCTGGTGCGGCGGCTTGCTGATCTCGGCACTCGGCGTCATCTGGCATCAGTTGTGGATGCTGTGGATCGGCTCCGGCATCATTGGCGGCGTCGGCCTTGGCCTCGGCTACATCTCGCCCGTCTCGACCCTCATCAAATGGTTCCCGGACCGGCGCGGCATGGCGACCGGCATGGCCATCATGGGCTTCGGCGGCGGCGCCATGATCGGCTCACCGCTGGCGACCATCCTGATGAACCAGTTCAAGACCGCGACCGATCCCGGCGTGTGGCAGACATTCGTTTCCATGGCCGCCATCTATTTCGTGTTCATGCTGATCGGCGCCTTTGCCTATCGCGTGCCTCCGGCAGGCTGGAAACCCGAGGGCTGGACGCCGCCCGCGGCCAACGACGCCATGATCACCTCGGCGAACGTGCATCTGAAGAATGCGCACAAGACGCCGCAGTTCTGGCTGCTGTGGATCATCCTGTGCATGAACGTCTCGGCCGGCATCGGCATCATCGGTGCGGCGTCCCCCATGCTGCAGGAAACCTTCGGCGGCGGTCTCGTCGGCAAAGCCGGCGTCGGCTATCTCGACGTGAAGAAGGACGCCACACTGCTTGCGGCGGCCGCGGCCGTCGGCGCCGGCTTCGTCGGCCTCATCTCGCTCTTTAATATTTTCGGCCGCATCGCCTGGGCCTCGTCCTCCGACTACTTCGGCCGCAAGACGACGTATTTCATTTTCTTCGTGCTCGGAATTGCCCTTTACGTGCTCGCGTCCTTCGGCGCCGAGTGGAAGTCGCTCGCCATCGTCGTGGCGGCGTTCTGCATCATCGCTTCGATGTACGGCGGCGGCTTCGCGACGATCCCAGCCTACCTCGCCGATATGTTCGGTACGCAGTTCGTGGGTGCCATCCACGGCCGCCTGCTCACGGCCTGGTCGACGGCGGGCATCGTCGGCCCGGTGATCGTCAATTACCTGCACGACAAGCGCGTGGCCGAGGGCATTCCACCGGATCAGATCTATTCACCGATCTACTACGTGCTCGCCGGCCTGCTCGTCGTCGGCTTCCTCGCCAACCTGCTCGTGCGCCCCGTCAATCCCAAGTGGCACATGTCGGATGCGGAACTGGCGGAGGTCCGCGCGCAGTTCCACGAGAAGACCGCGGTCAAGGAGACCGGATCGTTCGGGATCGGCATGGGCGGGCTCGATGCCAAGGCCGTGCCGTTCTGGTTGTTGGTCGGCATTCCGCTCGCCTGGGGCGTGTGGGTGACGGTGCAGAAGGCGGTGGCGCTGTTTGTTTAGGTGCTAGGTTTTAGGGGTTAGGGGTTAGGTGCGCCCTAGGACCTAATCCCTAGAACCTAATCCCTCAACGTCCTGTACGATGCCGGCGTTCTCATTGACGAGTTCGCGCGCCGTTTTCCAGATGTCGTGGCCGCCGGCCATTTCGGCGCGCACCTTTGCGATCCACGTCTCCGGCACGCCGGCCGGCGTGAAATACTTCTCGAACAGGTGATCGGTCGCTGAAACTTTTGCGCGCTCGGGCACGGCAACCTCGTCGTCAGAGAGACTTTCCCGGTAGCTCACTTCGTGGAACATGAACTGGGCATCCGCAGCCGCGGTGCGCCGCGTGCCTTGCAGATAAACCGGCACGCACATCGAGGCGCAACGCTTTCCAGCTTCGACCACCGTTTCAATTCTGTGCGTTTCGCCCATGCGGCGCAAAAGCCGGGCGACACGCGCACCGTGATCGATCGAACCGCCCGGCGACGACAGCGCCAGGACGAACGTGTGGCCGTCGTTCTTGTGGCTTTCGAAGGCGTCCGCAATCTTGCTTTCCATCGGCGCCTCGATCTGGCCGCGCCAATGCAGAAAGACGGTGTCCTCCACGGGCGCGGCACGAACATCGAGGGTACCGACGCGGAGCAGGAAGTCGTCGAGCTTGTCCATCGCCTGCATGGCGAAGACGGCGATGAGGACGACGACGACCGCCCAGAGGATGCGATTGAGTTGGCGCGAGGGCATGCGAGGTTTCAGGTTCTAGGGATTAGGTTTTAGGGATCAGCGAGCTTACCCTAGTCCCTATAACCTAATCCCTAGATCCTACTATCAATGCGTCCAGGTGCCGATGCGGCCGAACTTGAAATTGTCGCCGTAGGATTTCCTCACCTGCGCGCGGGGCTTGGGCTCCGACAGCGTGTAAGCGAGGCCGTTGCGCGTCGCGTAGGCGATGGCTTCGTCCTTGCTATCGAATTCGAGGCGCACCTGCGCCCGCGTGTCGGACGATCCCGCCCAGCCCATCAGCGGGTCGGGGCGCTTGGGCGCTTCCGGTTCGAATTCGAACACCCACTCCTTGCTCCGCGCGTCTCCCGACTGCATGGCGGACTTGGCCGGCTTGTAGATGCGTGCGGGCATGGGAGTTGTCCGGTGTGAGGGGAAACGGTGAAGTCGCGAAGTGGTCGGGGCGACATGATTCGAACACGCGACCCCCTGCTCCCAAAGCAGGTGCTCTACCAGGCTGAGCTACGCCCCGACATTTGAACGTTCCGCGTGGATGTGCCGCTTTCACTGCTGGCGGTCAAGGGCGAAGGATGCCGCAAGGTGTCTTTCGGCCGATCGAGCAAAGCCGATCAAGGCTAATGCACCGTGCCTTCCATGAAAATGTCGTGCCGGACACGGTCGCCGGGCTTGATGCCCAGGCGCTCCGCCGACCCGCCCGGGATCTCGAGCACCGCCGAGACGTCGCCCTGCGAGGCGATAACCCGATCCGACAGCGGTTCGGTTTTGACCTCGATGCGATGGATGACACCGTCGGGCCGGATGAACACCATGTCCAAGGGGATGTAGGTGTTGCGCATCCACATGGTGATCTCGAACGACCTGCCGTAGTTGAACAGCATGCCTTCGCCGTCGGCGAGCTTGGTACGGAACATCAGTCCCGTCGCCTTCTCCTGATCGCT
The DNA here is from genome assembly GCA_963732525.1 of uncultured Alphaproteobacteria bacterium. Taxonomy (GTDB): domain Bacteria; phylum Pseudomonadota; class Alphaproteobacteria; order Rhizobiales; family Hyphomicrobiaceae; genus Hyphomicrobium_B. Next base: position 27,297 of record CAVSZX010000013.1, on the reverse strand, counting down.
TTCGGCGATTTCGATTTTGATCGGGACGGCACCGCCGGCGCTCTTTTCAATCTGGAGCTGGCCTGTGCGCATTCCGGCCGTGGCCGCTGGCGCCAACGTCACAAACGACATCATCGCGACACCTGCACAAAGCAAAGAAAGGGCCGCCCAGCGAGCGGCCCTTTCTGGAATTCTGTTCGCCACGAGTGAAGCGTCCTTGGGCGCGCTCGGCGCCGGATCGGGCGCCTCAGTTTCTGGACGGCAGTCCAACCGGAACACCGTCTGGACGAAGCTCGGCGGCCATGCAGCCCTTCGAACCGTAGCCCCAGCGGACCTGAACGATCTGTCCGGGACGGAGTTCTGTGAAGCCGAAGCGCCTCAGCGTCTCCATATGGCAGAAGATATCGGGCGTACCCTCGCCCCGTGTCAAGAAGCCGAAGCCGCGGACACGGTTGAACCACTTGACGTAAGCGCGTTCCCAGTCGCTCTCCGCCTGCACGATGACGTGCGTGCGCTGCGGCAGCTGCGAGGGATGGATTGCCGTGCTTTCGTCCATGGACAGGATGCGGAAAGCCTGCATCCCCTTGGGCCGCTTCAACACTTCCGCGACGACGCGGGCCCCTTCGTAGGCGGTCTGGAAACCGCCTGCGCGAAGGCACGTGACGTGAAGAAGAATGTCCGGAAGTCCGTTGTCGGGAACGATGAATCCATAACCCTTGGAAGCATCGAACCACTTGATCATACCTGCAACCTCGAAAACCTCGAGGCCTGCCTCATCCAACCGCTCCGATCCGCCAACCAATGGCTGATCGAAACCCGGAAAGTCCGGGCGCTTGGAGTCCCCCATCATTTACACCCCGCTACTGGGTCTTGAACCTCAACTGCACTTCGCCCTCTTCGGCAAATGCCGGCCACAAACGGAGTTTGCCCTCTTCGTTCGTGGGCCGGGACAGAACCGTGTCCGGCGAAGCAGTGCGAAGAATACACTTCGTTATCGTGAGGGGAAGCGTGAAATTCTCTTGACCGCTTCGCGCGCCCTCAAGAGGTCATTCCATCCACATTCACGCGCTTGCATAACGCTATGAAAATTCGATGCGATCCTTTGTCCGCCGGGTATGCACAACGGTGAGTTCGATCGGTCACTGGCTCGGCGAACTATCTTCAACAGGCGGGGATAATCTTTCAAATGCGAATCGCAATTTTTTGCGAATCACCTGCTGAGCGCATTTCACGTGACGTTTTTGCGCATGCGAACGCCTGTACGCGCCTGTCACCCGCGCTCGGGTTATCCACCGCCCGTCCCCGGTTCGGGCTGGTGCAGGGTGCCGCAGCGATATTCCGTCGTGCCGCGACTAACCTTGCTCCTGTTGCATCTGTGCCGCAGGTCGATGCGCCGATGGCCTCGGGCACTGTTCGAACGTGCCGTCTTGATGACGAGACTGTCGATGGCAACATGATCGGCACCGGCGTGGTAGGCTCGTGGCCAGACCAGATCGTTCGCCACATCATCGTGTATCTTTGTCACCGTCGTATGCCCACCGGGAGACCCCCATGCGCTACCTTCACACCATGGTCCGCGTCCGCGATCTCGCGGCAGAGCCTCGACTTCTATTGCAACAAGCTCGGCCTGACCGAGATCCGCCGCATCGACAACGAACAGGGGCGCTTTACGCTGGTCTTTCTGGCGGCGCCCGACGACGAAGCCGCGCCAGGAGCGAAAAGGCCCCGATGCTGGAGCTGACCTATAATTGGGACGCGGAGGATTACGGCTCAGGCCGCAACTTCGGGCACCTCGCCTTCGTCGTCGACGACATCTACGCGACCTGCGCCAAGCTGCAGAAGGCGGGCGTCATCATCAACCGGCCGCCGCGCGACGGCTACATGGCGTTCGTGCGCTCGCCCGATCTCGTTTCGATCGAGCTGCTGCAGAAGGGCGACGCCAAGGCGCCGCAAGAACCCTGGGCCTCGATGGCGAACACGGGATCGTGGTGAATATACCGCCGGCAACAAGCGCGTCTTCCACATGCCGCGCCGAAAATTCAAGACACGTCGCAATCATCGGCGCGGGGCCGGCGGGGCTTGTTTGCTGCCGAACGGCTGGCCGCCGCCGGGCATCAGGTCACGATCTACGAGCGCATGCCCTCGCCGGCGCGGAAAGTTCCTGATGGCGGGCCGCGGCGGCCTGAACCTGACGCATTCCGAGCCGCTCGAAACGTTTCTCGGCCGCTACATCGAAGAGGGCACACTGATCCGCGACTGCCGTCGCGACTTGCCGCCTGAAGCGCTCGTCGCCTGGGCGAACGGCCTCGGCATCGAAACATTCACCGGTTCGAGTGGCCGCGTCTTTCCCAAACAGATGAAAGCCTCGCCGCTGCTTGCGCGCCTGGCTGAGGCGACTGACCGAAGCGGGCGTGACGCTGAACCTGCGCCATAGCGTGGCTGGGTTTCACGCCCGATGGCCGGGCGATTGTCGCCGATCCGCAAGAAGACGAGCATGAGATCGAAGCCGACGCCGTGCTGCTGGCGCTCGGCGGCGGCAGCTGGCCGAAGCTTGGTTCCGATGGCGCCTTCGCGTCTATCCTGGCCGAGCGCGGCGTCGCAGTCGCACCGTTGTCGCCGTCGAATTGCGGTATCGAGATCGCCTGGTCGGATGTCCTCCGCGACAAGTTCCAGGGCGCGCCGCTGAAACGCATCGCAGCAACCGTCGGCGACACGACGCGTCGGGGCGAGGCCATGATCACGCGGAGCGGGCTTGAAGGCGGCGTCGTCTATGCACTCTCCGAGGCACTGCGCTGCGCACTTGCGCGCGGCGCGGCCACGATCACAATCGATCTGCGCCCCGACATCGACCGAGGACGATCTTGCGCGCCGCCTGCTCTCGCCACGCCCAAGGACAGCCTCGCTCAAATCGCTGCGCAAGGCGGCAGGCACTGAGCCCCGCAGCGGTGAGCCTCGTACGCGAAGCAGGGCCGCTGCCACACGACCGGCACGAACTCGCGCGCGCGCATCAAAAGCGTGCCACTTCGCGTCACCGGGCTCAGCCGGTATCGAGCGCGCCATCTCGACGGCAGGCGGCATCAACGCGAAGCCCTCGATGCGCACCTGATGTTACGGGCGCTGCCCGGCGTCTTCGTTGCCGGCGAGATGCTCGACTTCGATGCCCCGACCGGCGGCTATCTGCTGCAAGCCGCCTTCGCGACCGGCGCCCGCGCCGCGGATGGGCATACTCGAGCTGGCTGGCGACGCCGCGACATGGCCACGGACACACTCCGCGCGTTGCCGCTGGAGCGACCTGAGGCAGGGCATTTCACAGAGCCACATTTTGATAAAAAATTTCTCCGCAAAGTCTAGTTTTGGAATGATATTTCATTCTTATTTGAAATATGCCCTTCCAATGGGAATGATTTACCCTTATTTTCCGCATCGACCGGAGGACGTCCATGACTTCGACCGATAGCGCCCCGCGGCAAAGTCCGCGCGAGGCCGACGACCATTTGCAATCCCAACCCGACGCCGGCGCCGAACAGCAGCCGAGGCCGAGCAGATCGCGCGCGCGCTCGAACGACGCCTTGCCGCGATCTGCAGATCGCTGGACGAACGCATCAGCCGCAATCGCCAAGGCGATCCCGGGACGCATCACGTTCTCAACCAGCCTCGGCCTCGAAGATCAGGCCGTGACGCACGCCATCGCCACGCAAGAGACGCACGATCGATATCTTCACGCTCGATACCGGCCGCCACTTTCCCGAGACGCTCGACACGCTCTTCGAGACGCGAAGGCCGCTACGGCATCAAGATCCGCGTCATGTTCCCCGACGCCAACGAGGTCGAGAGCGCTCGTCGCCGAAGACGGCATCTACGGCTTTCGCTATTCGGTCGAGGCCCGCAAGGCCTGCTGCGAAATCCGCAAGGTGCGGCCCTCTGAACCGGGCGCTCGCCGGCGCCGCAGGCTGGATCACGGGGCTGCGCCGCGAACAGTCCGCAGGGCCGCGCGCAGCGTGCCATTTGCCGCATTCGATGCCGAGCCAGAATCTCATCAAGCTGAACCCGATTGCCGACTGGACGCTGGAGCAAGCTCGAAGACTACATCGCGGCCAACAACGTCCCGGTCAATCCGCTGCACGCCCAGGGCTTCCCCTCCATCGGCTGCCAGCCCTGCACGCGCGCCATTCGAGCCGGGCGAAGACATCCGCGCCGGACGCTGGTGGTGGGAAAACGAGAACGGCAAGGAATGCGGACTGCACAGTCCCAATGCGAGGCGCCCGCGCGCCGCCGCAGGACACTCAAGGACAGGATAAATCCGATGACCGCCACGCCCTCCCATCTCGATCTGCTCGAAGCCGAGAGCATCCATATTTTCCGCGAGGCGGCGGCGCAGTTCCGCAAGCCCGTGCTGATGTATTCGATCGGCAAGGACTCGACCGTCCTCCTGCATCTCGCGCGCAAGGCGTTCTGGCCGCAGAAGCCGCCGTTTCCGCTGCTCCACGTCGATACGACCTGGAAGTTCCGCGACATGATCGCCTTCCGCGACAAGACGGTGCAAGGAGTTCGGTCTCGATCTCATCGTACACATCAACGAAGACGGCATCGCCCGCGGCATCAACCCGATCGATCACGCGCCGTCCGATCCACACCGACGTGCTGAAGACGCAGGCCCTGAAGCAGGCGCTCGACAAGTACGGCTTCGATGCGGCCTTCGGCGGCGCGCGTCGCGACGAAGAGGCGAGCCGTGCCAAGGAGCGCGTTTTCTCCTTCCGCGCTTCCGGCCATCGCTGGGACCCGAGAAAGCAGCGTCCGGAGATGTGGCGCCTCTTGAACGGCCGCCTCGGCACCGGCGAAACGGTGCGCGTCTTCCCGCTCTCCAATTGGACCGAGAAGGACGTCTGGCGCTACATCATGCGCGAAAAGCTCGACGTCGTGCCGCTCTACTTCGCCGCCGATCGCCCGACCATACTGCGCAACGGCCAGTTGCTGATGGTCGACGACGAGCGTTTGAAGCCGAAGGCCGGCGAAGAGATCAAGATGCGCAAGATCCGCTTCCGCACGCTCGGCTGCTATCCCTTGACGGCCGCCGTCGAGAGCGATGCCGCCGATCTCGAAAGCGTCGTCGCCGAAACGTTGAACGCTGCACACCTCGGAGCGCCAGGGCCGCCTCATCGACCACGATCAGGCCGGCGCCATGGAAAAGAAGAAACAGGAAGGCTACTTCTGATGACGGCTCTTGGCACTGGTCCGAAAGCGGACGCGGCGGCGGCACGCGAGCACGCCTTCCATCGCGACCTCAACGGCATCGTGCATCTTCTGACCTGCGGCTCGGTCGACGACGGCAAGTCGACGCTGATCGGCCGCCTGCTCTGGGATGCGTCCGACCTCTATGAAGACCAGCGCGAGAACGTGCGCCGTTCCGGCCGCAAGGCCGCCGGCACCGATCTTCCCGACTTCTCGATGCTGCTCGACGGCCTTGTCGCCGAACGCGAGCAGGGCATCACCATCGACATCGCCTGGAAATACTTCGACACCGAGACGCGCCGCTTCGTCATCATCGATTCCCCCGGCCACGAGCAGTACACGCGCAACATGGCGTCGGGCGCCTCCCACGCCGACGTCGCGATCCTGCTCGTCGACGCGCGCTCCGGCGTCAAGAAGCAGACCAAGCGCCACGCCGCCATCCTCGATCTCGTCGGCGTCAAGCGCGTCGTTCTCGCCGTCAACAAGATGGATCTCGTCGACTACTCGGAAGACGTCTTCCGCAGCATCGAGGCCGACTTCCGCACGCTGTGCTGGAAATTCGGCTTCTGGGACGCCGTCGCCATTCCGCTCTCCGCCGTTTTCGGCGATAACGTCGCGACGCAAGTCCACGGCGATGCCCTGGTACACGCGGCGACTATCTGCTCGAGCATCTGGAAAAGGCGCCGAGCCACGGCACCGCGTTCGACGGCCCGTTCCGCTTTCCCGTACAGACAGTGCTGCGCGACGGACGCGATTTCCGCGGTCTTGCCGGCACCGTCACCTCGGGCATCGTCAAGGTCGGCGACATGGTCACCGACGTCATTTCGGGCGAGACCGCCAAGGTCGTGCGCATCGCCACCATGGACGGCGACTTGCCGAGCGCACAGGCGGGCCAGGCCGTCGCCGCTGCAGCTCGATCACCGACATCGACGTTTCGCGCGGCGCGGTGCTGGCGCTTCCCGAGGCGAAGCCCGTCGCCGCGCAAACGATCGAGGGCCGCTTCGTGTGGCTGTCGGAAACGTCCTTTCAATCCCCGCGCCGGCTATCTCCTGCGCACGGCGACCGACCTCGTGCCGATCTCCGCAATCGAGATCAAGGCGCTGCTCGATCTCGAAACGCATGTCGTCGCATCCCTCCCATACCTGCGCCGTCAACGACATCGCCATCGCCAAGATTTCGCTCGGCCGTCCGGCCGCGATCGACGTCTTCACCGACATCGCGGAAACCGGCACGCTGATGATCGTCGATGCCATTTCCGGCGCCTCGATCGCCGGCGGCGTCGCCATGAGCGTCACGGCAAAGAGCGAGGCGCCCGGCGAAGGCCACTTCATTCTGACGCGCGAAATGCTCGGCAACGGCCTGTGCCGCGATCTCTCCTTGAGCTCGGCCGACCGGGAAGAGTTCACGCGCCGCGCCAACGAAGCGGCGATCCTTCTGCGCGCCGCCGGCGTCTCGGTCGCCATCGAGCCGCCACCACCCGTCGACGACGGTCTCGATCCCGGTACTTTGATCGCCCAAGGGACCGGCACTGAAGGTTCAGACACCATGTGGGAAGATTTCCTGCTCTACGTGGCGGTGGGCCTCGTCGCGCAGATGGTCGACGGCGCCATCGGCATGGCCTACGGCGTGACCTCGAGTTCCGTGCTTCTTGAGCTTCGGCATACCGCCGGCGACGGCGAGCGCCTGCGTGCATGCCGCCGAGACGTTCACGACCGGCGCGTCCGGCATCGCCCACTGGAAACTCGGCAACGTCGACAAGAAGCTGGTGACCCGGCTGGCGATCCCGGGCATGATCGGCGGCGCACTCGGCGCCTATGTCCTCTCCAACATCGACGGAGCGACAATCAAGCCGTTCATCGCCGCCTATCTGCTCGTCATGGGGCTGTTCATCCTCTGGCAGGCCCTGCGCAACGTGGTAGCCGAGCGCGAGCCGCCGTCGAACGTGCCCGCTCGGACTCGCCGGCGGCTTTGTCGATTCGATCGGCGGCGGCGGCTGGGGACCCATCGTCACGTCGACGCTGATCGGCCAGGGAACGACGCCGCGCTACGCCATCGGCTCCGTCAACCTGTCCGAATTCTTCGTCACGCTGACGATTCCGGCACCTTCCTCTTCACGATCGGTCTCGAACTCTGGCCGATCATTACCGGCCTTATCGTCGGTGGCGTGGTTGCCGCACCCTTTGCGGCGCTCGCGACCAAGCACCTGCCCGACAAACCGCTTAATGATCATTGTCGGCTGTGTCGTCGTACTGCTGAGTTTGCGGACTATTCTCATTGCGTTGCACTAAGCAAACACGTTGCGCCCGCAGCCGAACTCGCCTAACCCAATGCGCCGGAACCAGAGACCCGCCCCAGAGCCCACATGTTAGATACCTCTCTCCTCGAACTCTGGCCCATGATCATGGCGGCGGGTTCCTCGTCGGCTTCCTCGTCGGCATGACGGGCGTGGGCGCCGGCTCGCTGATGACACCCTTTCTGATCTCTATGTCGGCGTCTCGCCGGCTTTGGCCGTCGGCACCGATCTGCTGTTCGCCGGTCTCACCAAGGCCAGCGCCGCCGGCCGCCACCACTCCTTCGGCAACGTCAATTGGCGCGATCGTGCGCTGGCTGGCACTGGGCAGCGTGCCGGGCGCCATCGCGATGCTGGCCCTGCTCGGCTATCTCGACCCCGACGTCGCAGTCGATCTCGCGCACTCATCCGCGCGGCTCTTGTCGGCGGCACTGGTCGTCAGCGCCGTCGCGATCCTGCTCTATCCGCTTCTCGCCAAGGAACGCCTGGACGCTCACGACCGAGACGGCCACATGCCGCGCGCGGCCCTTCCCGACACTTCTGCTCGGCCTCGTGCTCGGCGCGCGTGGTGACGCTGACCTCCGTCGGCGCCGGCGCCATCGGCGTCGTGGTGCTGACCGCGCTCTATCCGCGCCTCGTCACGCGGCGCCTTGTCGGCACCGACATCGTCCACGCCATTCCGCTTGACGCTGGTCTCGGGCGCCGGCCACGCCACCATGGGCAACGTCAACCTGTTGCTGCTCGGCATGCTGCTGGCGGGCTCCATCGCCGGCATTGCGCTCGGCTCGCGGCTGACCGGCAAGCTTCCCGACTGGCTCTTGCGGATGGCGCTGTCGATCGTGCTGATGTTCGCCTCCTACCAGCTCTACATCAAGATCTAGCACGCGATGCGCGTTTAGGGATTTGCCGGCGCCGATTATGGCCGTGCGCGGCCAGCAAATGTGAACGGCAGGTGAATTTCGCCTTCAGCCTTCGTTCAATGCTCCTTGGGCTATTCTCCGTATCAACCGATGCCTCTACCGGCCGAAGCACCCCGCATCTGGCCGGCATACATCGACCTCCGAAGGAGAAGATCATGAGCGAAATCTTCGCAGCGGCGCCATCGTGCTGATGGGCCTGACCGTCATAGCCGCCGGTATCGCGGTCGTGTTCCTCGGATAAGCCGCGACACGTCCGAAGCCGGAAAGCACGAGCCGGCGCACCAAAATGCCGGCGCCTTGCCCTCGCCGGCAACATGCGCCACTTAAAGGGAACCGAACCGGTCCCCTTTGACATTTCCAGGCGTCCCTTGCACAGCCCGCTTTCAACGTCTTCGCTGCCCATGGTCTTGAGCGACGCCCGCACGCGCCTTGCCGACTATCTGACGCCCACCGTGCGCCTCGGCGTGACCGGCCTCGCGCGCTCCGGAAAAACCGTCTTCATCACTGCGCTCGTGCGCAATCTCACCGGCGGCGGAAGACTGCCGTTCTTTGCCGCCGACGCGGAAGGCCGCATCGTGCGCGCCTATCTCGAGCCGCAACCTGACGACGCGGTGCCGCGCTTCGACTACGAGGCGCATCTCGCGTCGCTCGAGGCCGAACCCCCGGCTGGCCGGAAAGCACGCGGCGCATCTCGGAGTTGCGCGTCACAATCGAATACCAGTCGCAGAGCCCCTGAAGCGCGCGCTCGGCCTGTTCCAAACTTCATCTCGACATCGTCGATTATCCGGGCGAATGGCTGATCGACCTGCCGCTGCTGGAGCATGAACTTCCAGTCGTTTTCGCGCGAAGCCCTCGGCGCTTGCGCGCGATCCGCGCCGCGTCGCCATCGCCAAGCCGTGGCTCGATTTTCTCGCCGGAACCGATCCAGGCACCGGCGAAGACGAATAGTTCGCGCTGCACGGCGCGCGCCTTTACACCGATTATCTTGCGCGCCGCCCGCGATAGCGAAACGCCATCGACACTGGCGCCGGGGCGCTTTCTGATGCCGGGCGATCTCGACGGTTCGCCGCTGCTGACCTTCTTTCCGATGCCGCTCACCTCCGACGCGCCGCCGCCCACAGCGGCTCGCTCGCCGCCATGATCGTGCGCCGCTTCGAAAGCTACAAGTCCGACGTCGTGCGCCCGTTCTTCAAGGACCACTTTTCCCGTCTCGACCGCCAGATCGTGCTCGTCGACGTGCTCGGCGCACTGAACCAGGGCGCCGACGCGCTCGCCGATCTCGACCGCGCCATGGACGACGTGCTCAAGGTCTTCCGCCCCGGCGCCAACAGCTGGTGGTCACTGCTGCTCGGCACGCAGAATCGAAAAAGTTCTGTTCGCCGCCACCAAGGCCGATCACCTTCCTGCCCCGAGCCACGACCGGCTTGCAGCGGTTCTGAAGCTCATCGTCGAGGAAGCCACGCAGCGGGCCGAGACGCGAAGGTGCCGGCACGCACGCGCTCGCCATCTCGGCGCTGCGGGCGACGCGCGAAATCGAGATCAAGAGCGGCGGCGGAGACCTCGCCCTGCCTCAAGGGCATGCCGCTCAAGGGCGAACGCGTCGGCGATCATCGTCTACGACGGGCGGAGGAAGCCGCGATTTTTCCTGGCGATCTTGCCGGCCGATCCGCAGGCCGCGCTCGATGCCGCGCGCATCGCCAAGCGGCATCGCTCTGAGCTCGTGCGCTTTGCGCCGCCGCGCTTGAAGCCGAAGGACAGCGACGTCGCGACGCCGGCGCTGCCCCACATCCGCCTCGACCGGGCGCTCGATTTCCTCATTGGTGAGGACCTCGCATGACACGCCCCGACGACACGAAGCGCCGCGCCAGCCCCGCGCCTTCAAGACCGACGATCCGGCTCTGCAGGCGACTGCGCGACGACATTTCGAGCCTCGAATGACGGCCTGCCGGAGCGAGCGCCGCGCCTGGACACCGCCGGCGGCCGGGTGTTCACGGCTGGCGATCTCCAGCGCGGCGTTCGCTGGGGCGGCCTGATGTTCGCGGCCATGGGCGCTCTCGCGTCGCTGGCGGCGGGGCTGTGGTTCACGCGCTTCGTCTCGATCGCGCTCGAACGCCAGGACTGGGTCGGCTGGGTCGCCTTCGCGCTGATGTGCGTCATCGCCGCCTCGGCCGTCGTGATCCTGGCGCGCGAGCTGTGGGGCTTTCGCCGTCTGGCCCGGCTCGCGCGCCTGCGCAAACTTCTGAAGACCGTGACGAACACCTCCGATACCCGCCGCGAGCGCGAAGCCGTTGGCCTCCTCGCTCGCCACTACGCCGGACGCAGCGATCTGAAATGGGGGCTCGCGCGCCTCTCCGAGCATGCGGGCGACGTGCTGGCGCCGGGCGAACTGCTGCGGCTTGCCGACCGCGAGATGTTGAGCCCCATCGATGAGGAGGCGCGCCGCGTCGTTCTCAAGTCGTCGAAGCGCGTCGCGACCGTCACCGCGCTGTCGCCCATCATGTGGATCGCCATGGGCTACGTCTTGATCGAGAACGTGCGCATGTTCCGCACCCTCGCCGGGTTGTATGGCGGCCGCCCTGGCGTGCTCGGCGCGCTGCGCCTCGGGCGCCTCGTCGTCACGCACATCATCGCCACCGGCGGCCTTGCCATGACCGACGACCTGCTCGGCCAATTCCTCGGCCAGGATGTCCTGCGCCGGCTTTCGCGCCGGCTCGGCGAAGGCGCCTTCAACGGCGCGCTGACGGCTCGTCTTGGCGTCGCCGCCGTCGAGGTGACGCGGCCGATGCCGTTCCTCGATGCCGAGCCGATCCGCGTGCGCGAAATTTTCCAGGAGCTGATGCGGTCGCTGCGCTCGCCGTCGGGCGGGCGAGCGGCAGGCGAGGAGCCTTCCGCCAAAGATCAGGCAAAAAGGTGAACTGGATTTACGCCGCTTGAGAGAGCGGCTGCGCGCCCGCCAATTCGAGCGTCTGGGCGCGCCAATTCGCAACTGGCGCGCTCGGCCGCAACGACGATCTCCGGCGGCACGATCTCTTCCCGCGTCGCCAGCATCCAGCGCGACAGCTTGCCGGCAGGGCGCGCCGTCAGCCACGCCACGGGACCTGCCAGCAGCAGGCCGGCGACGACGGGCGCCATCCAGCCGAGCAATCCGGGCGACACCTTCCAGGCAATGACGGCAACCACAATGCCCAAAGCCGTATGCAGGCGCGCGAAGTGCATGGCCTCGATGAAGCCGAGGCCGCCGTCGTCGCGTTTCTGCGCCTTCCAGCCGGAATCGCGCCCGGCGAAAATCTGCACCGCGCCGATGGTCTGCGTGATCATGAGGATCGGTGCGATCAGCATCGAAAACACGGTTTCATAAAACACCCCAAGCGTAGCACGCACGGCCTGGACCGGGTTGCGGGCGGCGCGCGCGCGCTTCCATTCGAGGATCAGCCCGAGCCCCTTGGGCAGCAGCACGACGGCGATGGTCGCCAGGAACAGGCGCAAGGCGGCGCCTGGGTCGATCATCGGCCAGATCGGGAACAGCGTCCGGGAATCCTCGAAGTAGGACGGGATGAACTGACCGCCCTGCAGGGCGAGGACGACGCCGACGGCGAGCGACAGGAACCAGATCCCGGAAATCAAATACGAGGCGGCGCCCATGCCGAGGTGGACGCGGCCCATGCGCGTCAGTCCCGGCTGCGAGACGATGGCGAGATGCTGCAGATTGCCCTGAGCCCAGCGCCGGTCGCGGACGACGACGTCGATGATGTTCGGCGGCTGGCCTTCGTAGGAGCCTTCGATGGTCGGCATCATGTGCACGCCCCAGCCGGCGCGCTGGAGCAGCACGGCCTCGACGAAATCGTGCGAGAGGATGTGGCCGCCGAAGGGCTTGCGTCCGGAAAGCTCCGGCAGACCCGCGGCGGTGGCGAAGGCGCGGGTGCGAATGATCGCGTTATGCCCCCAGTAGTTGCCCTGGTCGCGATGCCAGAAGGCGATGCCGGCGGCGACCGCCGGGCCGTACGTGCCGGAGGCGAACTGCGTCAGGTGCTGGAGCAGCGTCGTGCCGCCGACCAAGCGCGGCACGGTCTGTATGAGGCCCGCCTTCGGCTCGTCCTCCATGGCGCCCGCAAGACAAACGAGCGTCTGCGCCGCCATCACGCTGTCACCGTCGAGAATGACGAAATGATCATAGGCGGCGCCGAAGCGCTCGACCCAATCCGAAATGTTACCGGCTTTGCGGGCCGTGTTTTCGACGCGGCGGCGATAATAGACGGGAAGCGTCGCCTGCAGACGGCCGATCAGGCTGCGATAGACGGCTTCCTCGTTGGCGCCGTCCAAAGCGCCGCGCGTGTCCGACAATACGAAAATCTCGAAGGCCCGTGCGGCGCCCTGCTTTTCGAGATCGCGGGCCATGGCCTCGATCGTCCCGGCAATGCGCTGCGCCTCCTCGTGGTAGACGGGAAAAAGCAGTGCGGTGCGGCTCTGGAGCGGCTTCAGACGCCGCCGCGGCAGGATGGCGCCGGCATCTTCTCCGGCAAAGAGCGGCAGGAACCCGAGGGCCGCACTCAACGACCCGAGCGCGATCCAGCCAAACGCAATCGTCGATAGAATGAGGAAGACGAACTGCAAGGGTGTGATCTGCCCGAAGGCGAGAATATCGAACAGTTCGCGCGCGAAAGCGAGCGTCAGGACCAGGGCGCCGGCAAAGACCGCGGCGCGCGGAACCCAATAGCCCCTGCGGCGCGGCTCGGCGGCAAGCGCGACGACGCGGCCGAAATCCTGTTCCGGCATGGTCAGCGGCGCCAGCACTGGCAAGGCCGAATAACCGATATCGCGCAAGACCTCGGGCGCGGCGCCGGCGAAGTTCTCGTTTACGGCTTGGTCCATCGGTAAAGCCAATTCTCTGAAATCAATTGCTCGCCGGCCTTGAGCGCCAGCCTCAACTCAACGAGGTCTGCCCCATTCGGGTTCAATTCGAATGACACGCGCATTCCGGAAATTTCCGGGTTACGCTGAACGACGATGTGCCGAGGCGACCCCTGGATTGACGCTGAGTTCGGCCACGGGCAGGTCGCGCAGCTCTTTCACCGCGGGACCTTCAAAGTCGACGATAAATAGAGTGTTCCCGTCATTTTTCGATAATCCGATCCGCGTCTTAGAGACGCGGGCGCCGCTCCAGGCCGCTGGCACGTCCGCGCCCCAGTGCAGGCGGTAGGCAAAATTGTGCGGGCCGCCCGCCTCGAGACCCTTGGCCGGTTTCCAGAACACGACAATGTTATCATGGATCTCGACGTCGACCGGAATCTCCACCAGTTCGATGAAGCCTTCGCCCCAGCCGCCCTTGGGTTCGACCCAGACGGTCGGCCGGCGCTCGTAATGCGCTTCGAGATCCTCGTAGGCGTGGAAGTTGCGGTCGCGCTGCGCCAGCCCGAAGCCCTTCGGGTCCTTGTCGATGAAGGCGCTCACTTGCAGGGTCTTGTGATTGCTCAAGGGCCGCCACAGCCGTTCGCCCGATCCGTTGAAGACGGCCAGCCCCTCGCTATCGTGTACTTCCGGGCGGAAATCGGCGGCCGGGCGCGGGTCGGCGGGGCCATGCAGGAACATGCTGGTCAATGCCGCTATGCCGACGTGCTGGATGGCCTTGCGCGGATAGAGTGTCGCCTCGACGTCCATCTCGGTCGCCTCGCCCGACTTGATGACGAAGCGATAGGCGCCTGCGACCGACGGGCTGTCGAGGAGGGCGTGGATGACGATGCCGGCAACGCCAGCCTTCGGCTTCTCGATCCAGAAGGCACGGAAAAACGGAAACTCCTCGCCGCCGGGCCGTGCCGTGTTGATGGCGAGGCCGCGGGCCGAGGCGCCGTAGAACTGGCCGCGGCCGACGGCGCGCAGGTAGCTCGCGCCCTGGAAGACCACATATTCGTCAAAATAATCGGCGCGGTTCAGCGGCCCGTGCAGGCGAAATCCGGAAAAACCATAGGGCGCCGGATCGGGGCTCTTGCCGACGAGCGGGCCGATCGAAAATAGCCGGCCGTCGGCGGTCAGCTGGTGCGCCATGCCGTCGTCGACAAGCCACATCTCGACAGGCGTGGCGTAGAGCCAGCCCAAAGGAAAAAGTTGCAGCTCCACGTCGAGCTTTTCGCCCTTCCAGATCGCCTGCTCGGGGCGAAAGCGAATATCGCGATACTGGTCGTAGGAAAGCTTGTTGAAGGGCTCCGGAATGTCGATCGCGGGCTTCACGAAATCGGAAGTGGCGAGCTGCTGCGCCATGCCCTTCACGGTTTCGGCGTTGAAGGCCGTGCGCGAGGCATCGGCGGGCGCCGCCGCGAACGCGGGATCGCCGCCAAGGGCCCCCCTGCCCAAGGTCAGGACCGATGCCAGGACGAACGAATTCGCCAGGACCGACCGGCGGTCCATCTCATTCACGCTCACTGCCCCTCGCTGCCATCTCGCCATTCGCGGCAAGTTCCGGAAAAATGAAATCCCGAACCGGCACCATCCGCATCCCCTGAGGTGCGCGGCTAACAGCCGAATGTGGCGAATTTGCTCCAAAGCCACCGCCAGGGGCCGAACGCCCTCGCACTGTTGCCGGTGAAACCGTTGGCGCCAGGCCGCCGCTCGGCTATAGCTCCGGGCGGGGCGTAAAATTGGCGTACGAGTGGGAGATATGCCGTGGCAGGTATGGGGGAAGATGCCCTGATGGCGGCGATCATGGACGCCCGCGCCCAGATCGATTTCCTGTGGCAGTTCTTCGTTACCGTCCATATCGCGATCTTTGCGCTGTTGCTCGTCTATGACCATGCGGTGGAGGGGCTCAACTGGATCGCGCGCGTCTTTGCCGCGTTTGCCGTCGCGGCCTTCGAGTGGATTAACGGAAACGCCCTGGCCGGGGCTTACACGCTGCTCGATTCGATGCTGGAACAGTATCGATGGGGCTTTGGCCAGGCGGAGCGGTTTCACCCGGCATTCTACGAGAATTTCGTGCTCGCGTCCTATTCCAATAGGCCGGGAATGGTGCTGATGACCCATAGTTCGGCGCTGATCGTAGTGCTGCTGGCCTTCGTCTCGCGAAAATTCATCCAGTCCGCCCGCGACGGCGGTCCCCCCACTTCTGATCCGCAAACTGGCTCACGCTCCGGCATGCCGCGCCTGACCCGCGACTGAAGAATAGGGCGCGGGACCCAAGCCCAAGGGGCGGGCCGGCGTCTTCCGGAAGGGCTCTGGCCGCACCGGCGAGACGTCCTGGCAGCGGCGGGCCGACGGCGCGTGTCGCGGCTGGGATGCGGGCATTTACAATTGATTGACCTTGATCCGTTAACCTCGATCTGAAGTGCCGTCGAGGTCCGTTGACCGCGGCCACCCGCCGTTGGCGAAACGTCGCCCCCAACCCACCCTGTTCTGCGTCGGATCAAGCCAGACCAAGACAGGAGCCCGCCTCACATGACATCCGCGCGACTGGCCACGATGGCCCTTGCCGGCCTTCTCGGCCTTTGGCCTCGCCGCCTCGGCCTCTGCCGCCGATCTCGGCGGCAACTGCTGCAGCGATCTCGAAGAACGCATCGCCGAACTCGAAGCCACGACGGCGCGCAAGGGCAACCGCAAGGTGTCGCTCACCATTTCAGGCTGGGTCGATCAGCAGATCACCTGGTGGGACGACGGAGGCGAATCCAACGTCTACGTCCACGACATCGGCTCGACGCTCGCCAGCCACGTCAAATTCGGCGGCGAGGCCCAGATCGCGCCCGGCTTCTCCGCCGGCTACATGCTGCACATCGAAGCGCCGAACTCGGACGGCCTGACGATCAGCCAGGATGTGCCGCGGGGTCCAAGCGCACTCGGCAGCAGCCCGTCCGTGCTGCAATCCTACTGGTATCGTGAAGAGCGAAAGCCTCGGCAAGCTCTCCCTTGGCAAACTCTCGCAAGCCTCCGACAACACGGCGATCCTCGTCGACGGTTCCGGGTCGCTCATTTCGGCGAACTGGGTCTCCTTCGACGTCAACAGCTTCTTCGTGCGCAATGCTCAGACGGGCGCGCTCTCGAGCCGCAAGTGGGGCGAATCCGGCGGCTGCGTCTGGGGAGACTGCAATGGCATTCCCCTCAACGCCATACGCTACGACAGCCCGAGCTTCGGCGGCCTCTCCTTCTCAGCCTCCTGGGGCGAAGACGATTTCTGGGATTATGCCCTCCGCTTCACGCGCGAAATCGGTGGCATCAAGTTCGCGGCGGCAGGCGCCGTCTCGCTCTCCAACGATGCCGGCGTGCAGGGCTCGCTCGGCTGGAACAAAACCATCTACTATCAGGCCGGCGTCTATGCCGAGCACGTCGATACCGGCATCTTCGGCCTCCTCAACTACGGCAGCTTCAACGACGGCATCGCCAACGCCGTCGATAATTCCGACACCTGGTACGCCAAGGGCGGCGTTCGCCGCCGCTGGAACGCGCTCGGCACCACGATCCTCTACGGCGAGTACCTGAACAATCAGGACGGCGGCAACGCCGGCTCGGAACTGTCGTTGTGGGGCCTCGGCGCCGTGCAGGAGATCGACATGGCGGCCATGTCGGTGTGGATCAAATATCGCGATGTCAGCGCCAGCGGCCTGATCGACGGCGGTGCGGTGTTCGCGGCCGAGGACTTCCGCTGGGTCGGCGCCGGCGCGCTGATCAATTTCTAGATCCGCGATTTCAATCGTCATTTGAAAGAGACTATTGGGAACGCCGCTCCTTCGCTGGAGCGGCGTTTTTTTATTGCGTACCTCGCGACGCGGTCGCCGGCGGTAGAACTGCTACGAGAAACTGAACGCCGTTTTGATTTTATCGAGCATAACGATATTTACTCTGATTGAGGTTATTGCCCGCAATTTTGTTCAGTTTGCTATTCTTCAGATAACGAAGGATCCGGCGGCGCCGCAATCGACCTTGCTTCTCTTAAGTCACGCGTTTTCAGCTGCTATTTCTTACGCGCCTCGCCCTACGCGCATGACAGAACCGTCACGCAACTGATCTGACGACTGCGACCGAAACCGGCCTTGTCGCGATGAGAAATCGCCCAACAGAGACCGCGTCATGCTGTTTGGAAACAATATTGGCCTCAAGACAAAGTCCGCCGATGCCGGACGTCGTGTCCTTGTGCATTCGACAACTCAGCCTTTGCAAAGGTGCAGCGGCGTCTTTACCCACGTCTTAGAAATCCATTCTGCCGAATTCGTCCTCAACTCGGCGAACACGAACGACCCGGAACGAAGTGTAGCCTTGCGGGCCCTCGACCGCACCCATCGAATGACTTCGACGCTCGGCCGGTGGCTCATCGAGAGCCGGCAAAGGTTCGGAATTGCAATTCATCGAACCCGACAATTTTCGCTTGCGGTTGTTTCCCTGCTTGCCCTCAGCCTCGCAGTGTCAGGTGGTGAACGGCTCCCCGCGGCGGCAGACGAAGTCGCTCAGCACATTGTCCAACCCGGACAGCGAAACGCCGCCGATTGTGACGCAATGCTCGGGAACCGCGTGCACGCCCGGACGAACCGAAAAGCACGTCACTGTGGCAATCGAAACGATGCCGCACTTCGTGCCTTTGAACATGCTGGCGCACTTGGACCTCGCTACATACGACTATTACAAGAGGATGCGGTTTGCGCCGATCGAACTGAAGGCAAGCGGCACAGCGGCCCCTGGGTCTGTCGTGCAAGCGTCGGACAAGGAAGCTGCCAAGTCGCTGCCCACAGTGACTGCGATTACGATTCCGGAACCCACTCTCGTTCGATCCTCCGTGCCACCCAACCTCATCGTGCGGGACTTGCCGGACACGGCCGCCATTTCGGGCGGTAGACGGATTTCGTCCGATTCCTGGCTCGTCCGGCTGCAAGACCAGAAAAACTTCTTCGTCACCTTGCCCATCATCGGCTCGAAGCCGATCACGGCGAAAATCGAAGCCATACGGGAAGACGGAACAAGTGCTGGAACGTATGTCGTGAAACTGGCCGCCATTGAAAAGGACAAAGTGGCGGCCAAGCCGACGAGCGACAAGGAGGTCGGTAACGCCCGGCCGGCAAAGAAAAAGCGCGCACCCCAGCCGCCGGCCAGCAAGGAGAACTCGAGTTACGTCCCGGCGTCCGAAGGCACGGGCCCTAAGACAGTGGTCGCCAAGTCAACGGCTGCAAAATCCGTGAGCGGCAAGTCTGCAAGCGCCACAAAAGTGAAAGCCTGGAAGGCGACCAGCCCGCCGGCGCAATTGGCATCGGCAAGATCTCCGAAAGACACGGCACCCGCCGCACGCCGAAATGCCGGTCCGAGCGCAAGTCCGAAAGCGCTGCCCCGCTTGCCCTACTACGAACTCAACGAGAATATTCGCAAGGTCATGAATGCCGGACCTTGATGTCGTCCTCAGATGGTGAGGTTTTGGCGCGAGTTAACGCGCCTTGCCGCTCCTCCCCCATTGCTGCCGTGGCTGCAGCGGCTACAATGCGCCGATGTTTGCCACCTTCTTTCATGAACTGAAAAGCGCCCGGCTGCCGGTCACGCTCAAGGAATACTTGACGCTGCTCGAGGCGGTCGAGGCCGGTGTTGCCGGCCAGAAGGTCGAGGATTTTTATTATCTCGCGCGCGCTGCCCTGGTGAAGGACGAGCGCTTCCTCGACCGGTTCGATCAGGTCTTCGGTCATGTGTTCAAAGGCCTCGAGCTCATGTCGGACGCCGCGACGGCGCAAATCCCGGAGGAATGGCTGCGCCTCGTCAGCGAGCTGCACCTGAGCGAGGACGACAAGAAAAAGATCGCCGAACTCGGCGGCTGGGAAAAAATCATGGAGGAGCTGCAAAAGCGGCTCGCCGAACAGAAAGGGCGCCACCAGGGCGGCAACAAGTGGATCGGCACCGGCGGCACGTCGCCCTACGGAGCCTACGGCTACAATCCCGCGGGCGTGCGCATAGGGCAGAAGGAAAGCCGCCACCGCCGCGCCGTCAAGGTATGGGACAAACGGGAGTTCAAGGACCTCGCGGGCAGCGCCGAGATCGGCACGCGCAATATCAAAATCGCGCTGAGGCGACTGCGCCAATTCGCGCGCACCGGGGCCGCGACCGAACTCGATCTTTCGTCCACCATCCGCGGCACGGCCGAAAGGGGCTATCTCGACCTGCACATGCGGCCGGAGCGCCACAACGCCGTAAAGCTTCTGATGTTCTTCGACATCGGCGGCTCGATGGACGATCACGTCAAGGAAGTGGAGGAGTTGTTTTCGGCGGCGCGCACCGAATTCAAGCACCTCGAATACTTCTACTTCCACAACTGCCTCTACGAGGGCGTGTGGAAGGACAACGCCCGGCGCTGGAGCGACAAGACGCCGACGATGCAGGTGCTCAATACTTATCCCGCCGATTACAAGGTGATCTTCGTCGGCGATGCCGCGATGAGCCCCTACGAGATCACGGTCGCCGGCGGCTCCGTCGAGCATATGAACGACGAGCCCGGTGCGCTCTGGCTGAAGCGCATGACCGACGTCTACCGCCATGCCGTTTGGCTCAACCCGGTTTCCGACCAGCATTGGGACTGGACGCCGTCGATCACCATGATTCAACGGCTGTTCTCGGGTCGCATGTACCCGCTGACGCTCGAAGGCCTCGAGGCGGCGACACGGGAATTGATGCGCTAAGGCGCGTCTCGCCCTGAAAAAGGCCGATTGCCCCCGTGGAAATGCCCCTGGGGGCGTTGACGTTCGCGTGCCGGCCGGTCAAGTCTCCGGTGGGGACGCTGAAGGTCTCGAGGGGTGGGCACGATGACGATCACGAACGCACTGCGCACGGCCACTGTGACGGCCCTGCTCATGATGGTTGGCGGCTGCGGCGCCAGCATTCCGGGACTTTCGACGTCGGCCTTGACGCCGGCAAAGCCGGCCGCACCCCAGAACGATCCGATGTCGCGCGCCCTGCAAGTCGGCTCGACCGCCGCCCGGGCCCTGAAATGCGGCTTCAATTTCGATCCCGTAAAACTGCGCACGCAGTTCCTGGCCGCCGAGGCCGTCGCCGCACCCACAGAGGCCGACAAGACCGGCAAGATTTACGACACGGCGTTCAACGGCATTTCCAAGGCCGTCGCCGGACAAAGCGAGGCCTACTGTACAGAACAGAAAACCGCTGACATCAAGGAAGCCCTGAACCGCCACCTCGCCGGCGACTACACGCCGACGCCGCCCAAGCCGCAGGAGCCCGAAGACGAGGGCTTGTTCAGCGGTGTGCCAACGGACTCGAACGGCGACAGCGAATACGGCAAGAAGATGCAAAAGAGCCCGCGCGAGTGGTGAGCCGCGGGAAAGTCCCCGCAGCCGAAGCGCGGCAGACGCACGAATAGGGTTTCATGCAAGAACTGCTGTGGTTTGAAGCGATCCTCAAAGGCGCCGTGGGGCTGCTGCTGATCGCCATGCCGCTGAGCCTCTTGAAACTCCTCGGCCTGCACCGGCCGGAACAGCGTTTCTGGCCGCGCCTCGCAGGCTTTCTATTGCTCGGCATCGCAGCGGGCGTGGTGGTGACGCTGCTGCTTCCCGCCGCCAAAGGCGGCATCGGCGCGGCCGGTCTCGTCGCCCTTAACCTTGCCGGCGCCGCTGCCCTGATTGCCCCGCTGATCTGGGGCACGGCTGCTCCGGAATGGCGCGGACGGTTTCTCGTTTTGATGACCACGCTTGCGCTGTTGACCCTCGCCTTCGTCGAAATCGCGCATATTTAGCCTGATTACTCTTTGCAGCCCCTGGCATGCTCCTTGCGTTTTTGCCCGCAGGGTACGCGCCGGGACCTACGAGATTCCAGCGCGTCCCAGTCAAGCTTTCACGTAACTTTCGCGCTTGTATTGCAGATCCAATTTTTGCAACGCCGGGGAGCCGCCCTGTGCCTTACGATCTTTCCGCCAGTCTTGAATTTGCGCTCGTCACGGAGCGTGCCGACTTCGACGCGCTCGAAGACGAATGGAACGCCCTCTTCGCGCGCGCCGGATTGCCGGCGCAGGTGTTCCAGACCTTCAACTGGAACTGGCACTGGGCCAACCATTATCTCGGGAGTTCGGACGCCGGCGTCGCCGGACTGGAACTCGCGATCGTCACCGGCCGGTGCCAAGGCCGCCTCGTCATGGTCTGGCCGCTCGTCACCGAATGCGTGCGCGGCATTCGACAGGCCTTCTGGATGGGCGAACCGGCGACCCAATACGGCGACGTGCTGATCGACGAGCTTCCGGATCAATTGCAAGTCATGCGCGCGGCGTTTGAATTCATCAGCCGCAATATCGCGGCCGACCTCGTGCGCCTGCGCCGGGTTCGCGCCGATGCGGTTGTGACGCCGCTGCTCGCGGAGATCGGTGCGCTCGCGTCCAACAGGCAGACCGCACCGTTTCTCGACCTCACGCGCGCCAAGGATTTCGCCGGCTACGAACAGTCGTTCACCTCACGTTCGCGCGGCAACCGACGCCGGCATTTGAAACGGCTGCAAGAGCACGCCGCCGTCGGTTTCGAGCGCTTGACAGGCGGGGATAAGGCGCGGGCCCTTGCCGAGCGAACGCTGGCGATGAAGAGCGACTGGCTCGCGGACCGGGGCCTGGTTTCGAGTGCATTTCGCGACGAGCGCCTGGCGCGGTTTTTTGCCGACGCTGCGGCAGCGCGCTCGCATCCTGTGGGATGCATCGTCACCAGTCTCACGATCGCCGGCGAGCCGGCCGCGGCCGAGGTGCTGTTCGAAAACAAGGGCCGCATCGCCGTGCACGTCATGGCCTATAGCCTCGCCTTCGAAAAAGCCGGCGTCGGCGCGCTACTCTTCGAACAGAGCGTGCGCGATGCCTACGCCGAGGGCCAATTGGCAATCGACCTCCTGGCGCCGGGCGATGGCTACAAACTCGATTGGGCCGACGCTAGCGTTGAAGTGCAGGACTGGTGCCGGCCGCTGACGCTGCAAGGGTACGCATACGCCAGGCTCGTTCTGCAATTCATCCGCCCGCGCGCCAAGTCGGCGTTTGCGGCCATTCCAGTGTCCTGGCGCCGGCTCATCGCCGGCCTGCACGCGCCCGGCTGATGGCGAGACTTTTCGACACTGCGCGACGAGCCTCGGCGGCGGCTCACTTGACGCCGAGCTTCTTCTGCAGGCTCGACGACGACGTCGTGTACTGGAACAGCACTTTCTTGCCCGGATAGACGATCCTCTGCGCCGCCTGCGCCATCAGCGCCGCCTCATGGAAGCCCGACAGAATGAGCTTCAGCTTGCCCGGATAATGGTTGATGTCGCCGATGGCGAAAATCCCGTGCGTGCTCGACTCGAATTTTTCCGTATCGACCGGAATGAGGTTTTCGTGAAGATTGAGGCCCCAGCCGGCGACGGGCCCAAGTTTCATGGTGAGCCCGAAGAACGGCAGCAGGGCCGTGGCGGGGATGGTTTCTTCCCCGGCCGCGGATTTGACCGAGACGCTCGCGAGCGTCGAGCCGTCGCCGTTGAGGTGCGTCACCTGACCGATGAGCAGGCGGACCTTTCCTTCGGCGACGAGCGCGCGCATCTTCTCGACCGAATGCGGCGCGGCGCGAAAATCGTCGCGGCGATGAATGAGCGTCATCGATTTGGCGACCGGCTGCAGGTTGAGGGTCCAATCGAGGGCACTGTCGCCGCCGCCGACGATCACCACATCGCGCCCGCGCATGCTCTCCATTTTGCGGATCGAATAGAAGACGGAGTGGCCTTCATAGCCCTCGATGCCTTCGAGCGGCGGCCGCTTCGGCGTGAACGAGCCGCCGCCCGCGGCAACGACCACGACCTTGGCGAGGAACACGGTGCCGGCGTCGCTCGTTAGGCGAAAGCGCCCGTCGGCCTCCCGGGTAAGCGCGTCGATGCGCTCGGAAAAATGAAAGTTGGCCCCAAACGGCTTGATCTGTTCCATCAGCCGGTCGGTCAGCTCCTGGCCGCTGACTATGGGCAGGGCCGGAACGTCGTAGATCGGTTTTTCGGGATAGAGTTCGGCGCACTGGCCGCCCGCGCGATCGAGGATGTCGATGACGTGCGCCTTGATGTCGAGCAGGCCGAGTTCGAACACGGCAAAGAGACCGCAGGGGCCCGCGCCGATGATCACGCAATCGGTTTCAATGGTCTCGGGCGCATCGAGCGGCGCGTTGTCTTGGGCCGGCATGGGCACTCCTCTCGGTCGGTATGAAGCGGCGCAACCGGATCTTAGGGCGCCGGCTCGATCAGAACTGCTTCGCTGGAACGCGAACCACCAATCCATCGAGTGCCGGCGATACCTTGATCTGGCAGCAAAGCCGGCTGCCGTCGCGCACGTCGAAGGCGAAGTCGAGCATGTCCTCTTCCATCGCCGTTGGCTTGCCCGACTTGGCCCGCCAGGCTTCATCGACGTAAACGTGACACGTGGCGCAGGCGCAAGCTCCGCCGCATTCCGCTTCGATGCCGGCGATGTTGTTCATCTTCGCCGCTTCCATGACGGTGAGGCCCTGTTCCGCCTCGACAGTCTGGGATTGCCCGTCCGGTTGAATGAATGTGATCTTTGCCATGAATGCTGAGCCGCTCGCGGTCGTTTAGATTGAGGTGCCGGAATTATCGGGCGCCCTCGTCCTTTGCCGGATGCAGCAACGCAAGGAGTGCGGCGAAAGCGCGGGGGCAGGATTAGTCGCCGTGCCTGCCGATTTCAAGCGACGCATGCAATTCAGTACAATAATGCCGCACGCCACGACGATAGTCTTGATTTTGGCTGAGGTCTGCCGCCCAACGGCCGGCTGAAGCGGATCCGGCGGTCTTGAAAATCAACGATCTCGCGATTCAACCATAAGAAGCGGAGATGAACGAGCGGGCCTCTGCCGCGGCCTCCTCCAGCAACATCATGGTCTCGGCTTTTTGCTCGGGCTGCTGGATGAAATCCGTGCGCTCCGCCTGTTCGGCAATACGTGCGATGCGCCAGGCACCGACCGCGCGGCCGGATCCCTTGAGCGTGTGCGCCGCCATTTTCCAATCTTTGTCGCAGATTGCCGTTCCGAGGGCCGAGATCGTCGCCGGCAGCTGGTTGATGAACAGGGTCAGCACCTCGCGCTCGAGGGCGACGTCGCCAAGGGTATAGCGGCGCAAGTGTTTAATATCGACGGGATCGACCTGCATGGGCACGCCAAGCTGGCAACCGCAGGCAGGGCCGCGGGACACCGCTTCCGGGTTCACCAATTCGTACATCGCTTGTCGCAAAGCCATTCTCCGCTTCCGAACGGAAGTCTTGGGGAAAGGTCGCATATCGAGCATAAATCCTCGTAAAACCAATAGTTTGACTTTTTACTGTGTTGTTGAGGTTTCGCTAACGGATGGAGTTGGACCGAGGCCGGGTTGCCCCCTCATTTTGGTCCCAATGGGCGGCCACAAGCCTCGTCCACAGGAAAGCTTCCAAGTTGCACAGGCGCCTTGGTTTTCGGGGTCTTTGGGGAACAAATCTCCTTTGTAGGCGCGGCTGAAATGGCCTAGTCTTTAATCTGGGGACGGGACTAAGCGGCCTCGGGACCTGTTGTGGGGGCTCGAGGTGTGAAGCGTTCGGGGGACGTGTCATGGCTTTGCCGCAAGATCAGATGACCAAAAAAATGGCGATCGGCGCGGTCAGTTCCGCCGCCGACGACGAATTGATCGATCTGGCCGAGGCGATGTCCACGCCGGCGACACCGCCGCCGCTGACCCGCAAGCGCCCCGAAGCCGCAAACGAGGAAACCGCCGGCGCCGATACGCCGCCCCGCCGCGTCGCGCGCCGCCGTCCCGCAGGCCCCGTCCGCTCCAAAATCGCCGCCAACGACGACGTACCCAGCATTGGCGGACTTATCTACGCGCTTGAGCAGAAGCCTTCGACGAAGGTGTTCCGCATCGCGCTCATCGCGTCGCTGGTCTGGGCCTTGATCGGTGGTGCGTTCGGCGCCTACACGCTGGCGCCTCAGTGGATGCAGGGCGAAAGCTTTGTCTCGCTCCTTCTCAACCCGATCACGTTCACGACCCTGGCGGCCATTTTGGTCCCGATCGCCGTGCTCTGGCTGCTGGCACTGCTGAACTGGCACGTCGCCTCGCTGGCACTGCGCTCGTCGACCATGACCGAAGTCGCCATCCGCCTCGCGGAACCCGACCGCGCCGCCGAGCAGTCGATCGCCAGCCTCGGTCAGGCCGTCCGCCGCCAGGTGTCGTTCATGAACGACGCGGTGAGCCGCGCGCTCGGCCGCGCCGGCGAACTCGAAGCCCTGGTGCACAATCAAGTCGCCGACCTCGAGCGCTCGTACGAACAGAACGAACGGCGCATTCGCGGCCTAATCCAGGAATTGACGGGCGAGCGCCACGCGCTGCTCAATACGTCGTCCAGTGTCACCGACACGCTGAAGACGCTCGGCAGCGAAATCCCGACGCTGATCGAAAAACTTTCGACCCAGCAGGTGACGCTCGCAGGCATCATTCGCGGCGCCGGCGACAACCTCTCGAGCCTGGAGACGTCGCTCGCCACTCAGACCGACCGTTTCGAAATCTCGCTCGGCAACCGCACGCAGCAGCTCCAGTCGGTGCTCGAAGATTATACATCCGCCTTCTCGACGGCGCTCGGCAACCGCACCGAGCAGATGCGCGTCGCCTTCGACAGCTACATGCACACCCTCGACACCTCGCTCGGCAACCGCACCGAGAATCTCCAGACGGTGTTCGAGGAATACGCGCGCGCCCTCGACACGACGCTGTCGAACCGCGCCCAGGCCCTCGACATCCAGCTCGTCGAACGTACCAAGTCGCTCGACGACGCCTTCCAGAAGCGGCTCGAGCTGTTTGATAATCAGATCATGAAGTCGACGACGGCGATCGACAGCGCGGTGAGCGAGAAGGCGGCCCTGCTGACCAGCGCTCTGGACAGCCATGCGACGGTGTTCCGCGAATCCATCGCGCGCCAGGCCATCGAACTCGACGAAAGCGTCATGAACGGCATCAACGCCGTGCGCCGCACGAGCGAAAACATTACTCGCCAGTCGCTGAAGGCGATCGAAGGTCTCGCCAACCAGTCCGACATGCTGAAGAACGTCTCGGAAAATCTGCTCGGCCAGATCCACGGCGTCACCAACCGGTTCGAGAACCAGGGTCAGGCGATCCTCAAGGCCGCCAATTCGCTCGAAAGCGCCAACTACAAGATCGATACCACCCTGCAGGCGCGCCACGAGGACATCTCGCGCACGCTCGAGCGCTTTTCCGGCAAGGCCGACGAAATCGGCCGCGTCTTCAACGACTACTCGTCCACCATCGAAGGATCGCTGTCGACCATCGAGACCCGCGCCCGCGCCCTGTCGCAGGAACTCCAGAGCGGAAACGAGACACGCTCGCGCGCGATGATCGCCGAACTCGAACGCGTCAAGAGCGCCACCGAAGCCGAAAGCGACCGCGCACTGTCCAACATCCGGGATCGCTTCTCCAACGTTTCGGGCGACATGTCGCGTGAGTTCGATAGCCTGTCAAACCGCCTCAACGCCGCCTCCGACGAGGCTCGCGTCCGCGCTTCCGAGGCCGCCAACACGCTTGCCGCCGAGCAGGCGCGCATTCGCGAGGAAGCAGCCCATCTACCCAATTCGACGCGGGAAACGGCAGAAGCCATGCGCCGGGCCCTGCAGGATCAACTGAAGGCACTCGATCAGCTCAATCAGATTTCGAGCCGCACCGCCGCCATGCGTGATGTGATGCCGCCCGAGCAGCCGCCGCCACCGCCGCCGGCGCCACCCCAGCGCCAGATCGCAGCCACTCCGGCACCTGCGCCGACCGAACCTTCGCGTGGCCGTCAGGCGCAATCGTCGCGTCCTCCTGAAACGCGCGAAGGCTGGTCGCTCGGCGATCTTCTGGCGCGCGCCTCGACGCAGGACGACGATCAGGGCCCGGCAAGCGCGCCCTTCCAGCTCGATG
>CAVSZX010000012.1:0-121515 GCA_963732525.1 uncultured Alphaproteobacteria bacterium | reverse complement strand
GGCCGCGTGCTGCCAATCACCGCCGATGTGCTGAAGTGCGCCGAGTGGCACCCCTTCGAGATCGAGGCGCGCGAAGAGCATCTGATGGACATGATCCGCCGGGCCTGGCGGGTCGACCTGCCCAAAGCGCGCTCCGTCGCGGCGGAGTGAAGCAACGGCAACCGGCAATCGGCAATCGGGGCGTCATCCCCGCGCCGCTCGCTTCAAGCGAGCGGATCCGGCGGCGGGCCTTCGCCGCGCCGAAGCGGCTTCGGCCGCGCAGGCGGGGATCCACGCAAGCGTCCGCATCGCGTTGGCAGCGGGGCACCGCGACTGCGGCTGCATCTGAAGCGCGCGCGAAAGCTGGCCCGCTGGAACAAGCGAGCGCGCGTTCCTCAACAGTCTTCGCGAAGACGCTTGCCGTGGGTGGCCGCCTGTCGTGCCTTCGTCACGATCGCGTGCCGCGACGCGGCCATGACGTTGGGGCAAGCGCTCGCGTATCCTCAACAGTCTTCGTGCTGAAGCTGGCTTGGGTCCCGCCTGTCGCGTCTTCGACATGATCGCGTGCCGCGACGCGGGGATGATGTTCTTCGAGCGGTGTCGGACCCGGAGGGTCAGACACCGATCGGGCGCGGTTCACGCCTTTACCAGTTTGCCAGCGACGCCGTCAGCGATGAGCTTGCGCGTGTTCTCGATGCCGTAGAGTTCGACGAAGGAACCGAAGCGCGGGCCCTTCTCCTCGCCGAGCAGCACCTCATAGATGGCGTTGAACCAGGCGTTCGAGACGCCGGGTCGTTCGGGCGTCGCGCCCTTGGCGTTCGGGTCCTGATAGCGCGGGATCGAGCGGCCGACGTCGTAGATCAGCCCTTGCAGGTCTTGCGCGTTCGCCGTCGCCGGCGCCTTGGCGAGGATGGCCGAGAGCTTTTCCAGCGCGTCGCGCTCGACATCGTCGGCGAGACGGAATTTCTTTTTCGGCCGCACGAAGTCGTCGTAGTAGCGCACGGCATAGCCGGCGAGGTGGTCGAGTAACGGATGCTCTTCGGCCGTGGCACCGGGCGCGACCCGCTGGATGAAACCCCAGAGCACGCTCTTGTCGTGGGCGTTCGAGGCCGAGACGAGATTGAGCAGCAGCGCGAAGGTGATCGGCAGCTCGACCTTCGGCGGATGGCCGGAGTGGACATGCCAGACCGGATTGTCGAGCTTGGCCTTGGCGTCCTGGGCGGGGAAGGCGGCGATGAACTGCAAATATTCGTCGACCGCGCGCGGGATGACGTCGAAGTAGAGGCGCTTCGCCGTCCTCGGCTTCTGGAACATGTAGAGGGAGAGGCTTTCAGGCGAGGCGTAGCGCAGCCACTCCTCGATGGTGAGGCCGTTGCCCTTGGATTTCGATATCTTCTGGCCCTGCTCGTCGAGGAAAAGCTCGTAGTTGAAGCCTTCGGGCGGGGTGGCGCCAAGCGCGCGGCAGATTTTCGAAGAGAGCGTGACGCTGTCGATCAGGTCCTTGCCGGCCATCTCGTAGTCGATGCCGAGCGCCGTCCAGCGCATGGCCCAGTCGGCCTTCCATTGGCACTTGACGCGTCCGCCGGTGACGGGCGTTTCGACTTTTTCGCCCGTCTCGGGATCGACGTAGGTGACGGTGCCGGCCTTGATGTCGCGGGCGACCATCGGCACCTGTAGCACCTTGCCGGTGCGCGGGCAGACGGGAAGGAACGGCGAATAGGTCGCCTGCCGCTCGGGGCCGAGTGTCGGCAGGATGATGTCCATCACCTTGTCGTAGACGGCGAGCATCTTCAGCAGCGTCGCGTCCATCATGCCGGACTTGTAGCATTCGGTCGCGGAAAAGAATTCGTAAGCGAAGCCGAAGCGGTCGAGGAAGTCGCGCAGCATGGCGTTGTTGTGATGCGCGAAGCTCTCGAACTTGCCGAAGGGATCGGGGACGACGGTCAGCGGCTTCTCGAGATGCGTTTTCAGCATCTCCTGATTGGGCACATTGGTCGGGACCTTGCGCAGGCCGTCCATGTCGTCGGAAAAACAGATGAGGCGCGTCTGGCGCTTGCCCTCGGTCAAGACCTCGAAAGCGTGACGGACCATGCTGGTCCGCGCCACTTCGCCGAAGGTGCCGATGTGGGGCAGCCCCGAGGGACCGTAGCCGGTTTCGAAAATGACCACCTTGTCTTTGCCGCCCGGCAGTTTGTCGAGACGCTGGATGAGGCGGCGCGCCTCCTCGAACGGCCAGGCCTTGGCGTCGGAGAGGGCAGCGGTGACGGCAGTGTCAGTGGTTGTCATGAAATAGACTTCGGTAAGAGGCTTCGGTTTGAGTGATCGCGACGCTGGTTTTCCTCCCCCTTAGAGGGGGGAGGGCCGTGCGCCATGAGTTGGGTCGCGCACAATTGAGCGGGCCGCTGGCAGAGAGCGCGATCCAACTCATCCTTGGCGCGCGGGGTGGGGGCGTCATGCGTCGAGCGTGATGCACGCCCACCCCCACCTGATGCGTCCAGCGGCTTAGCCGGGCGTATTGAAGTTGAGGTATGCACCACGATCGCCCGTCTAAACCGCGGACGCATCTTCCTCCCCCCTCGAGGGGGAGGCGTTCATACGCAGCTCGAACGAGTTGAGGTCCGTTCTAGGTGGCACGCGCCGCGCCGTCAAATCGGGGTGCCCCTTAGGCATCCGGTCACGCTTGTAACTGAAAGCCCTTTTGCACCGCCTTGGCACTGCGGGCGCTTGCGTTGAAAGAAATCCGAGCTATTCACCGCATACATATGGTTGCATGTTGAGCACTCAACAATCCACGCCAACTGACAATGGTCATTCCCTGGCCATTCGGTCTTTGCGACCAAAAACTGGCCGTTGCGGTTGCAATCCCCAGGCTTGCTTCCAGATGGCACGCTTCTCCTCCTGCGTTGCGATAAGCATAGCACGGAGCTGTGCGCTGGCGATCCGGCTGTCAACAGGGGTTAGATTTCACACTGAGACGCTACCGCTTCTTGCGTCGTTTGCATGCGTGATTTTAGCCATGAACGCCGCGACGGCGTCGGCGGCGGCGGTCATGTTGCCCTTGCGGGTGAAGCCGGAGGCGCCGCGGGGGCCGAGGTCGTGGTCGCCGTCGGCGGCCCAATGAAACGTAATCGCCTTGGAAAGGCCGTAGGCGGATATCTCGTCGCGCCTGCCGAAGGGGTCGCGTTCGCCCTGGACGAAAAGCGCCGGTGAGGCGAGCGCCGCGAGATGCGCGGTGCGGAGCTTTTCCGGCTGGCCCGGCGGATGGAAAGGATAGCCGAGACAGACGAGACCGCGAACCGAGCCCAAGGCAAATTGCTTGTCCGCGATCATGCTGGCAACGCGGCCACCGAGCGACTTGCCGCCGATGAAGAGAGCCTGCTTTGGGCTGAGCATTTTGGAAACGCCTGCGATCGCCGCTTCGTATTCACTCGTAAGCGTTTCCGCCTTGGGCGGCGGCCGGCGTTTGCCTCCGTCGCGGCGCGCGGCCATGTAGGCGAATTCGAAGCGGGAAACGGCGATGCCGCGTGTGGCGAGGAGCGAGGCGAAGAGTTCGAGGAACGGGCTGGTCATGGCTGCGCCGGCGCCGTGCGCGAGGAGGAGGCGCGCTTTGGCGTCGTCAGGTCCGCTGTTAAGGATCGCGGTCATTGAACCTAAAGGTGAAAAAAAGTTATCCCCGGGGGGTGTGGCGCCGCTTACACTCGCAGCATGACCCGAAAAGCATAGCTCGAAGCTGCAGGCAAGGAGCGTTAAGACGAATGGATTTGAAGGACGAGATCTGGCTGAGGCTTGCGGCGTTCCTCGCCGTGTTCGTGGTGCTCGCCGTCGCCGAGGGCTTGCTGCCGCGGCGGGCGCTGACACTGTCGCGCCTGCAGCGCTGGGCCACCAATCTCGGGATCGTGGCCATCGACAGCCTTCTCGTTCGTGCGATGGCGGCGCTGAGCGTTCCCCTCGTCGCCGTTGCGGCGGCCACGTACGCGAGCGCGCACGGCATCGGTTTGCTGAACTGGATCGGCATGCCCGGCTGGGCCGAAGTCCTGATCGCGATCGTCGTCTTGGATTTCGCCATCTGGGCGCAGCACGTCGCCTCGCACAAGGTGGCGCTGTTCTGGCGCCTGCACCAGATGCACCATGCCGACCGCGATATCGACGTGACCACGGCGCTGCGCTTTCACCCGCTCGAGATCGCGCTGTCGATGCTGTGGAAAATTGCCGTGGTGATGGGGCTCGGGGCGTCGGCCGCCTCGGTGTTGGCCTTCGAGGTTATACTCAACGCCTGCGCAATGTTCTCACACGCCAACATTCGTCTTCCCGATCGGCTCGATCGAGTAGTGCGCTTGGGCCTGGTGACGCCCGATATGCACCGCATGCATCACTCGACGATCCCTCACGAGCACGACAGCAACTACGGCTTCAACCTGTCGGTCTGGGACCGGATCTTTGGAACTTACCGGATCGAACCGGAAAAAGGGCATGTTAACATGGAGATAGGGCTGAAAAGCTATCGCACCGAGGCGCCGGCGCGGCTACTCTGGTGCCTCGCCCTGCCGTTCAGGGGGGGCCGCAACAGGCCCCGCGAACCGCGGCAAAAGCGAGCTTGAGGGTCCTTATTTTGGCCAGAGTGGAAGTTAGGGTATAATCATCAGCGACATTAGAGGGAGCCTGGATGCGGGCGAAGCGAGTAGCACTGGCTTTGGCCATGGTCGCGACGGGTGCCGTTATCGCCCGACCTGACGACGTGCTGCCGCTTGCCACCAAGCTGGCCGCGCCTCTGCTCGTGCATCGCGACGCCGCCCCGGGCGAGACGGTGGCGCCGTCGCTGCCCAAATTCGTCAACACTCCGCACGAGCTGGCGTTTCCATCGGATGCAGCGGCGCCGGCCCGGGCGCCCGTTGAAGCAGCCGAGACGAGCCCGGACGTGTCCGCCGGCAACGATCCCGCCGCCGATACAGCGGCGGCCGCCGCCGTCGATGCGGCGCCGCCGGCCGCCCAGATTGCGCCCATGCTGCCGGACGAGCCGGTGACGCTGGCGGCGACACAGCCGGCCAATGCCAAGGATGCGGGTGCGCCGCCGGCCGCCGGTGTGACGGCGTCTCCCGACGAGACGAAGGCGGACCAGACAGGCTCCGGAGAAACCGCAACACCTGCGGGCAAGAAAATCATCGCGGCAAAGACGCTGTTCGGCGCCGCCAAGAAGCCGTCGCTGCTGCAGTCGCGCTCCATCGGCTCGTATTCGCGCGGCTGCCTCGCGGGCGCCGTGGCGCTGCCCGTCAACGGTCCGGCGTGGCAGGCGATGCGCCTCTCCCGCAACCGCAACTGGGGCCACCCCAAGCTCATCGACATGGTCGAGGATTTTGCCGTCGCCTCGCAGAAGCTGGACGGCTGGCCGGGTCTGCTGGTCGGCGACATTTCGCAGCCGCGCGGCGGCCCGATGCTGACCGGACACGCCAGCCATCAGCTTGGCCTCGACGCCGATATCTGGCTGACGCCCATGCCCGACCGCAAGCTCACCAACGACGAGCGCGAGAACATCGCCGCGACCTCGATGCTCGACGGCAGCGATCTCGCCGTCGACCAGAAGGTGTTCACGGAGCGGCAGGTGAAGCTGATCAAGCGCGCGGCGTCCTATCCCGAGGTCGAGCGCGTGCTGGTGCATCCCGCGATCAAGAAAGCCTTGTGCCAGGCCGCCGGAACGGACCGCGCCTGGCTCGGCAAGGTGCGGCCGATCCAGGGTCATTATTATCATATGCACATCCGCATCGGCTGCCCGCGCGGCTCGGCCGGTTGCGTGCCGCAGAAGGCGACGACGGGCGAGGACGGTTGCGGCAAGGAAGTCGATGAATGGCTGCAGCGGCTGGCGCGCGACAAGCTGCCCGAGCCGCCGAAGCCGCCCGGCTGGAAACCGTCGCCGCCGAAGCCGCCGCTTGATGATGGTGCAGCTGCCGCCCGACTGCCGCATGGTGCTCGAAAGCGGCAAGGACGGCGTCAAGGTGCCGGCGGAAGCCATGACGGCGATGGCGCATTCCAGGCACACCAAGAGCGATGCGAAGGCGTCGAGCAGTGTCACCTTGCGCCCCGCCAGGGACCGCCGCGCCGAGCGTTAGGCGCGGGGCCCGAGGTATCGTAGGCCGGACGGATTGGAGGGCGGAGGTTGGGCAGGCTCCATCTTGGGCCACATGCGGCTATTTCTGGCGTGCGGTTGAGACTTATATGTCGAATTCCGACTGGTCGTCGCGCGCCTCGCGGGCGGCGGCTTTGAGGCCGCGTTCGGGGAGCGGCACCTTCGGTTGTTTGCCGGCGAACAGGTCTTCGATGGTGACGATCTGGATTTTCGGCACCTTGCCGGTCGGGCCGTCATAGAGGCCGGCACCAGCGGCTTCCTTGAGCATCGGTCCCGTCGGGGCCTCGAGCGTGACATAGATGCCGATCTTGGCCCGCTCGCGATCGACGACGGCGATCAGCTCGCGAATGTCCTTGACGCCGACACCGCCACCCTTGATCGAAATAATCGCCTTTTCGTGGGACTTGGCACCGGAGCGAAAAAAGATGTGGCCATCGATGCCGCCGTCGGCACCTTTCTTTCCGCTACGGAACGGCTGCGCATTGTTGATCTGCGTCGTCGCCCAGATCTGAAAGTCGTGCTTGTCGCGCGCGGCGAGGTCTTTGGCACCGTCCAGATCCTTGGGTCTGCCATGAACTTCGAAGGCGATGCCGGGAAAAGCGTCTTTCAAGCGCCTCTCGATGAGCGAAACCGACAAGTGCGTGATGTCGATGCCGATCCACTGGCGTCCGAGCTTTTCAGCGGCGTGAACAGTGGTGCCGCAACCGCAGAACGGGTCGAGCACGACGTCGCCGGGATTGGATGAGGCCGAGAGGATGCGTTCGAGCAGGGCGACGGGTTTTTGGGTGGGGTAACCCAATATCTCTTTTGAGCGATTGTTTATTATTTGTATGTCTGTCCAAATGTCTTGAAGCGGAACTCCGGGCATTTCGTCAAGATAGCGCTTAAGCTGTGGAACTGTGCCGGGTTGAGTTTGAACGATTAAGCCTTGGTCGATGAGTTCTTTCATACGCTTCTCAGAATATCGCCAGTAACGACTTACTCCCATCACTTCATAGTACGGGTTCCCTTTTTCAGCTCCGCCGGGTCCTTGGATGTTATCGAGGCGATAACGGCGCCCATCTGCATCAGTCCTGCGATAGTCGCGGTCAATGTATTCTTGAGAGTAAGGCGTGAACTGTACGTTCCAATTCCGCTCATCCCCTTTGGAATAGAATAAGATCTGATCCGATATGCGTCCATAGTGAGACGAACCTTGCCGTGCGTCGCTGTGGGCGTGTGAGCGTTTCCAAGTCAGCTGATTTACAAAGCTCTCCTTCCCAAACACCGCATCCATCAGCAGCTTCAAATAATGGCTCGCGGTCGGGTCGCAGTGCAGGTAGATCGAGCCCGCCGGCTTCAGCACGCGATGCAATTCCACCAGCCGCACGGCCATGTGCGTCAGGTACGCCATCATGTCGTTCTCTTTCAGGAACGAGCGCATGGCGCGCAGCATGTTGGCAACGTCCGCGTTCCGCCCTTGCATCACCTCGTCGAAGGCAGTCTCGGCCTGATTATTCCACTGCCAGGTATCCTCGAAGGCTTCGATCTGCGCCTGGCTGGCGATGCCTGCGGGGCTGCGAAACAGCACGTTGTAGGTGGCATTGGAATTGAACGGCGGATCGAGGTAGACGAGATCGACGCTCTCGTCCTTGATGTGCGCCCGCAGCACCTCAAGATTGTCGCCGTAATACAGGTGGTTGGCCATGCGCCCTGCCGCTACTATCCATAGTTGGCGCACCTTCGCCGCTTGACGCGCGGAAGGCAAGGTGTTGAATTTGCCGTGGATGAGGGACAGCGAATCGTGCGGGTCAAATCATATACCGAGGCATTGCCTTTTGCGCGCGACGCGGGATTGGACGCCGCGAAACGGCGCATGCGCAAGGCTGGCCGCACCGCGATGTCGGACGCCGATTACGACCACGCGATTCATGTCATGGAAAAAATGCTGCTCGACCTCGGCTTTGACACGCGAAGCTGGATCGCGCTTGCCGGCGTGCCGCGCAACGAGCCGCCCGAGCCGAAAAAGACCAGAACGCCGAAGCGGCGCACCAAGACAGAGACGGTTCAGCTCAGCTTCGCTTTTGCCTGAATCTGCAAGGCCCAGGCGAAGTCGGCGCATTTCACTGCACCCCCCCAAAAACACTTCAGGCGGCCGTGAGCGGGCCGCCTGAGGGGAAATCACTTGGGCTTTCGTCTGGCTCTATTCCACCTGCGCGGCGCGCGTCGGCTCCTGCATGCTCGAGCGGTAGTACTTGCGCACCGGCCGGCCTTCGGGCGTGCCCGGGTACGTCGCGCGCTGAACCTTCTTGCGCGGCTGTCCGGCCTCGTCGCTGTAGCTGCCCGAAGACGGTTCGCTCGCGGCAACGGCAGCGCCGTGGAACTTCTGCCACGTCACGGTGACGCGCGTGCCGACGGGAACGCGCGGATAAAGATCGAGCACGTCCTCGTTGATCATGCGAATGCAGCCGTGCGAGACGGCCTGGCCGATGGTCCACGGCGCGTCGGTGCCATGAATGCGGTAAGCCGAGGAGCCGAGGTACATGGCGCGCACGCCGAGCGGGTTCATCGGGTGGCCGCCCGGCACCCAACGCGGCAGGCGCGGGTTTTTCGAGATCATCTCGGGCGTCGGCGTCCAGGCCGGATTGATGCGCTTGTCGGAAATGAAGGTCGTGCCCTGCCAGCGGGCTTC
Source organism: uncultured Alphaproteobacteria bacterium (assembly GCA_963732525.1). GTDB lineage: Bacteria > Pseudomonadota > Alphaproteobacteria > Rhizobiales > Hyphomicrobiaceae > Hyphomicrobium_B. The sequence continues at coordinate 112,747 of CAVSZX010000012.1, read as the reverse complement.
GCCGGTCGGCACCGCCACCGGATAGGTGATCGCCGTGCCGGGCTTGGTCACCAGATAGAGGCGGCGGTCGGAGAACGAGACGACGATCTGGCCGGGCTTGAAGTCCTTGTTGAAGGCAACAACCTGACGGCCGCCGCCGTGCGCCTCGTCACCGCCCCAGAGGAAATCCATGCCCTGGGCGCTGGCGCTTGGCGGAGTTGCGATAAGGGCTGCAACCGCGAAGGCTACGGCGCCGGTGAATTGGCTCAGAGATGGTCTGAGAGTCATCGGGGGATGCTCCTGAGTTTCATACCCACGGGTTGCTGCCAGCGGGTTCATGCCTATCCTGGCGCACGATGGGGTCATCCTGCGCGGCGACAAGTGAACAGTGGGTATATACCAGCGTCATAATTCGGGGCAGAGCAGGGAGGCCACACTGTCTCCTGAATGCGCGAGGAGGTGCGCCGGTTCCGTCTTTCAAGCCGATGTTTTTTCAGCCTATTGCGCCAGCCGTTTGACGCGAATTTGTTTAGTGCGCGACTTGTTCTTTTTATGTTCTTTTTGCTTGACCGTGCCAGCATAAAAAATGTAGAACAAAGATGGAACATGCGGAGGACCCGGATAAGCCCTTTGAAATGGGCTTTCCACAGAGGGTTTTCCGCAATGGGCTTTCTGAATGGGCCTGCTGCCCCTTTTTCTTTGTTGCGAGGCGTCTCACGTGGAACCGGTGGCTCCCTCCCCCTTCTCCCTGCTGCCCCCGCGTCTGTCTCGCGTGGCTGGCGGGCCCTCCGCTCAGCCTGCCGGAACGGCGGATCCCCCCTCTGCCGTTCCGGCGACTTCCCCTCCCCCCTCTTCCCTCCCCCCCTTCACCTCCCCCTTGTGGGGGAGGCCGGGAGGGGGGGGTCACAGTCGCTCCTTTACAGTCCCCCCACCGCTCTTTCCGGGATTCCCCCCACCCCTAGCCCCTCCCCACGTCGATGCGGAGCATCGCTTCGCGATGAGGGGGGAGGGGGATTCGCCGGCCTCCCCCACGAGGGGGGAGGGGGACAAGGAGAAGGAGAACAGCCGCGCGCGGCGCTCATCGAAAGGCTGCGCCAGTCCATCGAGAAGATCGAGCGTCCGCTTCTGGCCGCGGCCGCCTCGTCCTCGAGTGAGGGCTGGCGGCTCGGGGAGGATGATACCTCTCCCCTGTTGGCCCGCAGCCTCGAAACCGATTGCGTGCACGAGGTGAAGCCCGTTTCGCGCGCCGCGGGAGCCTCCGCCGGAGATTGGATGGCGAGCCTCGGCTTCGCGCTCCGTCTGGCCGCGCGCCGCGTCGACGAGAGCGCTGCCGGCGGCCGGCGATCGCTTCTCTTATGGTGCTGGCCGCGCGCCTTCGCGCGTGAGCTCGGCCAACCCTCCTGGCACGGTCTCATGGCGCTGGGCCTCGATCCCTCCCGGCTATTGATCGTCGAGACGGCGCGCGAGGCGGAAGCCCTGGCGGCGCTCGAGGAAGGCTTGAAGTCTGAGGCCATCGCCCTGGCGTTCGGCGTCTTCGAGTGCGTCGGGCTCAATCCCGCGCGGCGTTTGAGCCTTGCCGCCGCCGCGCACGCCACGCCCGCTCTCCTCCTCACGCATCCCTCGCGCGAAGCCGCCGCCGCGACCGCAACGCGCTGGCGTATCGCCCGGGCGCCGAGCGCGCCGCATCCCTTCGATCCCCGGGCGCCGGGCGCGGCGCGGTTTTCTGCCGCCCTCGAGCGCTGCCGGGCTTCGCCCCAAAGCGCCAGCCGTCCTGCCGCTGTTCTGGAGTGGTCCGATGAAACGCATGCTTTCCGTGTGGCTCCCCGCCTGGCCGATCGCGCGTCTTTGCCGCGACGAGCCCGGCGTCGTGCCGAGGCATGAGCCGTTCGCGCTCGTCGATCTCGACAAGCACGGCATCGTCGTCACCGCGGTCAACGAAGCCGCCGCCGGCAACGGTATCAGCCCCGGCACGCTGCTCGCCGACGCTCGCGCCGCCCTGCCGCATCTACGTGCCCGCCCCGCCGAGAAAAGCAAGGACGGCGCCGCCCTTTTCAAACTCGCGCAATGGGCCGGGCGTTACGGACCGGCGCGCAACTTCGATGGCGAGGACGGGTTCTGGGCCGATACCACAGGCGTCGCGCATCTTTTCGGCGGCGAGGACAAGCTGGTCCAGGACCTCATCCGCCGTCTGGCGGCTTTCGGAATTTCCGCCCGCGCCGGCCTCGCCGACACGCTCGGCGCGGCGCATGCGCTGGCCCGTCATGGTCTGAGAGCCAACGAAACCTTCCGCATCGCGCCCGCCGGCGCAACGCGCGCCGTCCTCGCTTCGCTTTCCGTCGAGGCGCTGCGCATCGATGCGGATACGGCCATTCTGCTCCGCCGCCTCGGCTTGAAGCGCATCGGCCAGCTCTACGACATCCCGCGCGAAGCCCTGGCGCAGCGCTTCCGCTCGGAGGATATCGCCGGCCGGGTTCTCGTGCGCCTCGATGCGGCACTCGGCGCGGCAAACGAGCCGCTGAAGCCGTTCTTTGAAGCGCCGGCCTTCGCCGTGCGCCGGGCCTTTCCCGAGCCGCTGATTTCGTCCGACGCGCTCGAAGCCTTCATTCACGTGCTGTGCGAGGAACTGGCGGACGCTCTGAAGGAAAAGGACAAGGGCACGCGGGCGCTGTTTCTCGCCTTCTATCGCGCCGACGGCAGCGTCGGGCACACGGCAACGCGCATGCGCGGAGCCAGTAACGACAGTGCGCACTTCAAGATGCTGCTGAAGCAGAAGCTCGCGAACATCGATGCCGGCTTCGGTGTCGATCTGCTGGTCCTCGAGGCGACGCAGGTTTCGTCCGTCAAGACTGCGCAATCGGGGTTCGCGGAGGAGGGGAGTGCGGCTTACGATCCGGGGCCCCTCATCGATCGCCTCTCGAACCGCTTGAGCGCCGACGCGGTGACGCTGTTGCGGCCGCGCGCCTCGCACATGCCGGAGCGCAGCGAAACGCGCGTTGCGGCGCTGTCCTCCACTTCTCCTCCCCCTCGAGGGGGGAGGGCGATCCATCCGCGGTTTAGTCCGGCCGGCACGAACGGTGCACCGCATGCCGTAGGCCGGACTAAGCCGCTGGATGGATCGGGTGGGGGTGATGGCGCGGGCCGTGATGCGAACACCCCCACCAGGCGCGCCAAGGATGAGTTAGGCCGCCCTTTTGATTGCGTGTGCGACTCTCCTTCGTCGATCCCCGCCTTCGCGGGGAGGCCGCCCGCGCGAGTGCGACCTAACTCATGGCGCGCCGTCCTCCCCCCTCAAGGGGGAGGGAGGCCATTCTCTCCCACCTATTCTCCACCCTGGCCCTACGGCAAGGGGCCGCCGCGGCCCGCCTTTCTGCTGGCGCGGCCCGAGCCGATCGCGGTCGTCGCCGAAATTCCCGACGGGCCGCCCGCGCGCTTCGTGTGGCGTCGCGTCGAGCGCAGGATCGCGCGGGCTGAAGGGCCGGAGCGCATCGCGCCCGAGTGGTGGCGCTCGATCGGATCGGCCGCCGGCGCTTCTGACGGCGCTTGTCGCCGGGGCGCCGGAGGCGTGCCGGAAGCGGCAAGCACGCGCGCTTCCGGCCGGCTCCCGGAACGGGTGCCGGAAGCGGCAAGCACGCGCGCTTCCGGCCGGCTCCCGGAACGGGTGCCGGAAGCGCCAAGCAAAAAGCCTCCGCGCCCGCGCGACTACTACAGGATCGAGGACGAGACTGGCGATGCCTTCTGGGTGTTCCGCCACGGCCTTTACGGCGGCGACGGCGATGACGAGGAGCCGGGCGAAACCCCTCGCTGGTACCTGCATGGGGTGTTCGCATGAGCGCTCTTATTGGCGCCGGCGACTCTCCTTCGTCGATCCCCGCCTTCGCGGGGAGGCCGCCGGCGCTGGCTTACGCCGAACTCAATGTGACGTCGAATTTCTCCTTCCTGCGCGGCGCGTCGCATGCGGACGAACTTGTGGCGCAGGCCAAGGTGCTCGGCCTCGCCGCAATCGCGGTCGTGGATCGCAACACGCTTTCCGGCGTCGTGCGCGCGCACGTCGCGGCAAAGGAGGCGGGGCTGCGCTTCATCGTCGGCGCGCGGCTCGATCTTGAGGACGCACCGAGCCTGCTTTGCTATCCGAGCGATCGCAAAGCCTATGGCCGCCTCTGCCGTCTGCTCTCGCTCGGCCAGGGTCGCGCGGAAAAAGGCAAGTGCATTCTCACCCTCGCCGACGTCGCCGCGCACGCCGAAGGCAATATCTTCGTCGCCCTTCCTCCCGACGGCTGGGACTGGCGGGAAGTGGCACGTGACCCGGCTCCTTCAATGCCGCAAAGCGCAAGAATTCTCCCGTTCAGTGAAACGTGTCATCCCGGCCGCGCCCACCCTCATCTGTCATCCCGGCCGGAGAAATTGCGCGAGCGCAATTTCGCAGAGCCGGGACCCAGGAGGACTCATGATCAAGGATCACACGTACTTTCTCTACATTCTCGCGAGCCGGAAGAATGGGACGCTCTATGTCGGGATAACCAATCAACTTCTGCGCCGTGTTCAGGAGCATCGCGAGGGAATGGTGCCCGGCTTCACAAAAAAATATGCGGTGAAGCTGCTGGTCTATTTCGAGGTTCACACGGACATCAACGAGGCGATCGTGCGGGAGAAGCGCGTGAAGCGGTGGGCGCGCGTGTGGAAGCTAAATTTGATCGAGCAGAGAAATCCTCATTGGCGGGATCTCTGGCCGGAGCTTGCGGCGAACACTCCGTAGAAGTTTCTGGGTCCCGGCTCTCCGCGTCGTCGCTTCGCGCCGCCACTCCGGCCGGGATGACAGCATGCGAAAGTAGCGCGACGAACGGAACGTGTCATCCTGGTGGGGCCTACACCGATTGTTATTCCATCCAAGCCCACACCGATTGTCATCCCGGCCGCGCCCACCCTCATCTGTCATCCCGGCCGGAGATATTGCGCGAGCGCAATTTCGCAGAGTCGGGACCCAGTATGGACGCCAGCAAAATCGCTCCGTTCGAACAAGATCTGAAGCGTGTGAAAACGGCCTTGAAGTCGGCCCCCCTCTCCCTCGCCGCGTCCCACACGTATCGCGGCGACGATCGTGCCCGGCTCGGGGCGCTCGCGGAACTCAGCCGGCGCTGCGGTACGCCGCTGATCGCCAGCAACGCCGTGCTCTATCACGCGCCCCATCGCCGGCCGCTGCAGGACGTGATCACCTGCGTGCGCGAGCACACCACCATCTCATGATGCCGGGCTCCGCCTTGAAGCCAACGCCGAACGGCATCTGAAACGCGCCAGCGAAATGGCGCGCCTGTTCAATGGCTATGAAGAAGCCGTCGCCCGCACCCTCGACATCATGGACGCCTGCCGTTTTTCCCTCGACGAACTCGTCTATGAATACCCCGACGAGCCCGTGCCGCCGGGAAAAAGCGCGCAAGCCCATCTCGAGGACCTGACCTGGGAGGGTGCCGCGCACCGTTTTCCAGATGCCCTGCCGGACAAGGTGCGTGCCACCTTGAATCGCGAATTGAAGCTCATCGCCGAGCTGAACTACGCGCCCTACTTCCTCACCGTGCACGACATCGTCACCTTCGCGCGTTTCCGCGGCATTCTCTGCCAGGGACGCGGCTCGGCAGCGAATTCCGCCGTCTGCTACTGCCTTGGCGTCACGAGCGTGAACCCGACCGAGGTCGACCTGCTGTTCGAGCGCTTCATCTCGGAATCGCGCCGTGAGCCGCCCGACATCGACGTCGATTTCGAACACGAGCGGCGCGAGGAGGTGATCCAGTACATCTACGCGCGCTACGGCCGCGACCGCGCCGGCCTCGCCGCCACCGTGATCACTTATCGTGCGCGCTCCGCCGTGCGCGACGTCGGCAAGGCGTTTGGGTTGTCCGAGGACACCGTCGCCGCGCTCGCCGGCATGGTCTGGGGCAGCCGTTCCGGCGGCACGCTGCCGGAAAAACACGTGCGCGAAGCCGGCCTCGATCCGAGCGATCCGCTGCTCGCCACCGTGCTCGATCTGACACAGGAGCTGATGGGTTTTCCGCGGCACTTGTCGCAGCACGTCGGCGGCTTCGTCCTGACGCGCGGGCCGCTGACCGAGGTCGTCCCCATCGGCAACGCGGCCATGGAGAACCGCACCTTCATCGAGTGGGACAAGGACGACATCGCCGCGCTCGGCTTGCTCAAGGTCGACGTGCTGGCGCTCGGCATGCTGACCTGCATCCGCAAGGCCTTCGAGCTTCTGGAAAAGCACCACGGCGTGGCGATGACGCTGGCCAAGGTGCCGCGCGAGGATGCTGTTGTCTACGACATGCTCTGCCGCGCCGACAGCATCGGCGTGTTCCAGGTCGAGTCCAGAGCGCAGATGAACATGCTGCCGCGCTTGAAACCGCGCTGCTTCTACGATCTCGTCATCGAGGTGGCGATCGTGCGCCCGGGGCCGATCCAGGGCGACATGGTGCACCCGTATCTGCGCCGCCGTTCCGGCCTCGAAGCCGAAACCTATCCGGCGCCCGCGCCCGAGCATGGACCCAAGGACGAACTCGAGCTGATCCTCGGCAAGACCAAGGGCGTGCCGCTGTTCCAGGAACAGGCGATGCGCATCGCCATGGACGCGGCGAGGTTCACGGACGCCGAGGTCAACGAGTTGCGCAAGGCCATGGCCACCTTCCGCCGCCGCGGCACCATCGGGCTCCTGGAAGACAAGATGGTGTCGCAGATGATCGCGCGCGGTTACGACCGCGCCTTTGCCGAGCGCTGCTTCGCGCAGATCCGGGGCTTCGGCGAATACGGCTTTCCCGAGAGCCACGCCGCGAGCTTCGCGCATCTGGTCTACGTTTCGTCCTGGCTCAAGTGTCACTACCCGGCGGCGTTCGCATGCGCGCTTTTGAATTCGCAGCCCATGGGGTTCTATGCGCCCGCGCAGATCGTGCGCGACGCTCAGCTGCACGGCGTCGAAGCGCGGGAAGTAGATGTGAATTTTTCCGGCTGGGATTCGACGCTGGAATCTCCCTCTCCCCGTTGCGCCTCTTCGCAACGGGGAGAGGGTTGGGGTGAGGGGCGGACGCTTGCTCTTCAGCCGTTCCGCCCCTCACCCTGACCCTCTCCCCGTATGGACGGGGAGAGGGAAGTCGTCCCCCGCCCTCCGCCTCGGATTGCGCCAGGTCGATGGCATCGCCGAAGCCGATGCGCGCCGCATCGTCGAGGTGCGTAAAGTATGCGGATCACCTGTTCCAGTAGAGGAGAAATCTCAATGGCAAACCAGCGCGCACGGCGGTTGCGAAAGAATCCAACCGATGAAGAACGGATTGTCTGGCAAAACTTGCGGCTCAAGCGGTTCGGGGGATATCGGTTCCGCAGACAGCATCCAATCGGGCCATACATCGTTGATTTCATCTGTCTCGAACGCAAGCTCGTCGTTGAAATCGACGGATGCCAGCATGGAGAGGAACGGCATATCGGTCGCGACAGCAGGAGAACCGCATGGCTCGAATCGAAAGGATATCGTGTCATCCGGATTTGGAACCGGGACGTGCGGCTCCGCCTCTACGAGGCGCTTGAAGGCGTTTTCGGCGGCATTGGCGAAGGAGGGAAATGTTGAGACATCTGCGGCCACCCCCACCCCGGCCCTCCCCCGTCAAGGGGGAGGGAGGGGAACAAGAAGGAAGCTTTGCGCGCCAGCGGACAGCAGTATGGTGCAAGCGGACGACGGTATTCCAAAGCCGGAGAGGGCCGAAGCGGTGTGAAAGCGGAAGAGTTTCCCTCCCCCCTTGAGGGGGAGGTGGCGCGAAGCGCGGTGGGGGGGACCCTTGCGGGAGAAGTGCGCGAAGCGCCGGTGGGGGGGACCCTTGCGGGAGAAGTGCGCGAAGCGCCGGTGGGGGGGACCCTTGCGGGAGAAGTGCGCGAAGCGCCGGTGGGGGGGACCCTTGCGGGAGAAGTGCGCGAAGCACCGGTCGGGGGGGGGCTGATTTCCGCTCCCTCCAAGACCTCTGGAGCCGCGCCAACGTCAAGCGCGCGACGATCGAGAATCTGGCGTCCGCCGACGCCTTCCGCTCGCTCGGGCTCGATCGCAGACAGGCGCTGTGGGAGGTGCGCGGTCTTGTTCCGGCGCCGGCTCTGCCGCTCTTTCAGTGGAGCAACGCCCGCGACACGGGCGAGGAGCCTTGCGTCGCGCTGCCGGAGATGGCGCTGTCCGAACACGTCGTCAACGACTACCAGACGCTGCGCCTCTCGCTCAAAGCCCACCCGATGAGTTTCCTGCGCGAAGATTTTCGCGTTGCGGCGCCGAGCGACGCCCCTAAAGATTTTGGGCGTTGGCGGCCGGCTCCCCGCGGGAGTCGCCAGCAAAATGCCAACGCCGAAGAAGCACGTCCTAACCTGTGAGGAAGTGCGCGCCTTGAGAAACGGCGTTCGCGTGCGCGTCGCGGGCGTGGTGCTGATCCGGCAGCGGCCGGGGACGGCGAAGGGCGTCGTGTTCATGACGCTCGAGGACGAGACCGGCGTCGCCAACGTGGTCGTGTGGCCCAAGATGCTGGAGAAATTCCGCAAGGTGGTCATGACCGCGCGGCTCATCGAGATCGAAGGCCGCGTGCAGCGCCACGAGGATATCATTCACATCGTGGCGCAGAACCTGGTCGATCGCAGCGACTGGCTCTTGAAACTTTCGGAATGGGCAGACGACATGCAGGCGCCGCTCGCCAACGCCGATGACGTCCGCCACCCCGATCCGGCTCCGCCCGCGGCACTGCGGCAGAAGAAACGATCCCCGCACCCATCCGCGCTTCGCCCGCACGTCCAAGGCCCGCCATCCGCGTGATGTGCGCATCATTCCGAAGTCGCGGGACTTTCATTGACACGCGGCACAGCCCGGGTGCGCCCGCCGTTCGCCTACTGACGCCTTGGCGCCTGTCACCGCTGGTGATACCTGTCAAAGGCGCCTCAAAGGCGCCGCCGCCGTCCACTGAGGGCGCCCGCCGCAACAGGTGAAAATCCATGACCTCGACCTTCAACGACTATGTCCTCGAACGCACCAGCGCCGAATATCAGCGCCTGCGCCGCCAATCGCAGATCTGGGAGGAGGCGACGGAGCGCGCGCTGCGCAAGGCCGGCCTCGCGCCCGGCATGACCTGTCTCGACGCCGGCTGCGGCCCGGGCGAGGTCATGCGTCTCATGCGTGAAAAAGTCGGCCCATCGGGACACGTCACCGGCGCCGACATCGACGCAGCCATCGGCGCCGAAGCGCTCGCAGCCCTCACCACCCATTTCGGCTCCAACATCGCCTTCCACAAGGCCGACCTGATGGCCGACACCATTTCCGGCGCGCCGTTCGACCTCGTCTTCGCGCGCTTCGTTCTCTTCCACCAGAAGCAGCCGATCGACTTCCTGCAACGCATGTGGGCGCTGACCAAGCCCGGCGGCACGCTGCTGATCATGGATCACGATTTTCTCACGGGCGGCGGCTGGCCCGCGTATGTGCAGCCGATCGGGAGCTTCATTCACGACACCTTCGGGCGATCCGGCATCGACCCGGCGATCGCGCGGAAAATTCCCGAGCTGATGCTCGCCGCCGGCATCGGCGCACCCGACGGCGCCGATATCTCGACGATCTTCGTACCAGGCTCGCAAGCGGCACCGATGGTGATCGCGGTGGCGCAAAGCCTGTTTCCGGCGGCGGAGAAAATGGGCAGCACGACGGCTGCCGACTTCAATGACATGCTCGAAGCGTATAAGAAGTCCGCGGCAACCGAGACTGCGTGGATGTACTGGCCGCTGCTGAACGGCTTGTGGAAGCGCAAAGCCGGTTTGATGCCACCTGCGCCTTTGCGCAAATGCCTGCCAGCATTTCTCGCCACGAGTACAAGATGCCTTGGCTTTGCCACGCTGCGATGTTCCTGTCATGATGGGGTTGCCGCCGAGGCAGATTAAGCAGCGGATGGGGCGTAGGACATGTCAGTTGCAAGTGCGTTGCTCGATGCCGAAACGAAATCGCGCCTAGTGGCGGCAAGACGCCGCCTTCGCCGCGCCGTCGATAAAACCTCGTCACGCCTTTCGGCCTTGACACTGTTCGGGCTCGCGGTGGTGGCTTTCGCGCCGGCACCGCTGGTCGGCGACGTGTTTGCCAGGATGACGTCGCGTGAGATTGCGGCGCAGCGGCCCGACACGGTGATTGCCACGCAAAGCCTGCCGAGCAGCGCAGCCGGCGACGCCAACACGCCGCTCGGCGCCTTCAATCGCCAGCTTGCCAATGCGCCGCTCATCGCGCTCTCGCCGGTGGCCGCGCGCGCCCGCCGTGGTCGCTGCCGCCGGGACCGGGGCGCAAACGGCGAAGCTCGCGAAAATCCCGCCGCGCGAGAAACTTGCCGCCCGGGAAATGCCGGCACGCGAATTTGCGTTGCGAGTTGCGGAGAAGCGCGGCACCGATCGCGGCGTCGACGGCGCGCCCGACCCGGCCTCCGTCGCGCCGAGCAGTTCGGACGGCGGCACGCTTTCGGCCGCCGACATGCGTGTTGCAAAAGCCGACCCGGGCGTCGCGACGCATGCCACAGCGCTGGACGTCGTCGCCCGCTGGTCGGCCGAGGAAATCGCCACGGCGCGCCAGCAATGCACGCGTCTCTTGGCCAAGAGCGCCGCCGTTACGAGCGAGGCCGAACCGCTGAAGGAAGGCGCTTGCGGAACGCCGGCCCCGGTCTCGCTGCGCCGTGCCGGCACGCCGGCGGTCGAGGTGCAACCCGCTTCGACCATGAATTGCGCGGTGGCGGCAGAGCTCTCCAATTGGCTCACCGACAAGGTGCAGCCGGCCGCCAAGGAGTTGTTCAAGTCGCCGTGGTGCGCCTCGTCTCGGCCTCGTCATATGCCTGCCGCAACAGATATGGCCGCGCGGATTCGCCCTTGAGCGAGCACGCGCTCGCCAATGCCATCGACATTTCCGGCTTTGTTCTGGCCAACGGCACGGTCGATAAAGGTCGCCGAGAGCTGGGGTCCAACGGCGCGCGATCCAGCGCCGGTGCCGGCGGCAAAGTCGTCTGATGCCGCGCCCGAAACAAAGCCCAAGGCGCTGAAGGGCAGGATGTCGTCGCTGGGAGCGCGCGACATCGCGGCGACTGGCACGAAACAGAGCGGCGGCAAGGATGTTGCGACGGATGCGAGCGAGGCAGCTGCACCTCCGTCGAAGAGCGATCCGAAAGCCATCTTCCTGCATCGCGTGCATGGTGACGCCTGCGGACTTTTCGGCACCGTGCTCGGACCGGAAGCCAACGAAGCGCACCGCGACCACCTGCACCTCGACATGAAATCGCGGCCGCGTTCGGCCTATTGCCAGTAGCGGTATTGCCGATTGCCCGCGTCGCGGAACGCGACGATGCGCACCACTCCCTCAGCTACGTCATTCAGCTACGTCATCCTGTATATGCCTCGGCCGCTCTTGTAAGGAGGTCTTGCAGCCGGAGCCCGTCGTCATGTATGGACGGCCCCTGGAATGCAAGTGCTTTGGCGCAGATGTGCGACGGACTTGGGAGCGGTCATGTATACGGCCTGTTTGTGCGGCACTTACGGCCGCTGGCCCTGATGAAGTTCGCTGAGATCGGGTCTCCAATCATCCCGGCGCGGTGACGTGCCCGCGTGACGATTACGGAGTGTCCCGATCCCGGTCGCCTCGACCGTTCGTCATCACATGCGTTTGAGCTCTTGCCCTCCATTGACCGCGTGTTTTTCCGGTTGCCTTGAAGCCGCAGCTAGGCGGCCGCAGAGCACCCCGGTGACGGCACGCGGTAAACCTCGTTCCTGGCCAGCATCGCCCATGCGATCCTCGCCGATTTGTTGGCGAGCGCGACGGCTGCCAGTTTGCGCTTGGGATGCGCCGCCATTTTGAGTTCCCAATCGGAAACATTTTTTGCCCGCCCGCGCCGGATGAGCGCGAGGCGCGCGGTGGCGCCCAGCACGAGCAAGCGGCGCAGATAGCCGTCGCCCTTCTTGCTGATACCTCCGCGCCGCACCGTATCGCCGGAGCTTTCTTCCCGCGGCGTCAATCCGATCCAGGCGGCAAAATCCCGGCCGCTTCTGAAGACCTGCGGATTGGGCAGCATGGCATCGATGGCGCTGGCGCCCGCCGGGCCGATGACGGGAACCTTGGTCAGGCGGCTTGCGCGTGCGTTGGTCTTCAAGCCTGCCGCGATCTCGGCGTCGAAGCGGCTGACGGCAGCATCGATGCTCACCCATGCTTGAGCCAACTGCTCGAGCACCAGACGCAGTGCCGGCGGCAATGGCTCGAAAACGTCCGCGCGCTTTGCGATGAGGGCCAGAAGATCGTTGAGGCCGCGTTCGCCGATCGGCTGCACGATGCCGAACTCGGAAAACGCCGCGCGCAACCGGTTCGCCAGCGCCGTGCGCTGCACGACGAATGACGCCCGTGTCCGGTGCAGCATGATCAAGGCCTGATCGGCTTCGTTCTTCACCGGCACGAAGCGCATCGAAGGGCGCGACATGGCTTCGCAGATTGCCGCCGCATCGTTGGCATCCGTCTTGTTGCGCCTGACGTAGGGCTTCACATAGGCCGGCGGAATAAGTCGGACCTCGTGGCCGTGGCGCTTTGCAAGCCGCGCCCAGTGGTGCGCCGAAGCGCAGGCTTCCATGGCGATATCGGACGGCGGCAGGCGGGCGCAGAATTTTTCGACGTCGCCCCGCCGCAGCCGCTTGACAAAGGCGACCGGCTCGCCCGGCTCCTGGCGCACGCCGTGGGCCTGGAAAACACCTTTTGCAATATCGAACCCGATGCGAAGTCTGCTATTCTCTGTCATGGACGGTCCCTCTTCCTGGTTCGAAATCAACACCGGCCAGCTTGGCACACCGATGCCGCAAAGGGGCCGTCCACCCCATCATCCCGGCGTCGCGGAAGCGATCGCGCGAATGCGCGACAGGCCGGGACCCACGACAACGGTCCGCTTGCGTGGTGCCGATTTTCGCACGAGCCGAAGAATCACGCGTGTTGAAGCTTGACGTGAGTCCCGGCCTGCGCCGGGATGACGAAGCGTAGAGAGGGGCGCGGCGAAGGCCCGCCCGCAGGATCCGCTCGCGGCATGCGAGCGGTGGCGGGATGACGAGCAGAATTACGCTGCCAGCTTACGGCTTTTCGATTCTGGTCGTGTTGGCCACGCCCTCGGCGCCGACAAAGACGACGAACAGCCGCATCGGCCCCTCGCCGGTATTCTTGCCGTTGTGCGCTGTCGCCATGGTCTCGACCAGGGCGTCGCCCTTCTTGTACGTGCGTTTGCCCTTGTCGCCGTAGTCGACGGTCAGCTCGCCATCGAGCACGATGCCCGTCGGCGGCGCGCCATGGGTGTGCCAGCCGGTTTCGGCGCCGGGCTGCAGCGTCAGGATGGCGCCAGAGAGCTTCGGTTTTCCAGCCGGATATGCGAAGGCTTCGCCGAGCACCGTCTCGCTGGTCGAGAACAACGCAGTGACGCTGAAGGGCTCCTCGCGCGTCAACCCCGCTGCATAGCCGAAGCCGAAAACGAACATCGTGACAATGGCCGTCTTGATCTGGGAAGGAGAGAACAGGGACATGTGAGCCTCGCGGGAAAATGACAAAGCGCAACCAACCAATGCCCGTGATACCATCGAGCGAAAGTTCCGACCCACAGTCGAAACACTGCCATCGCGGCTCGATGGTATCCGCGCGCAGGGTTGGCGTGGCGGCCGCGCGCCAAGAAAGTATCATACCGGTGAGCAGCCTTTGCGAAACATAGATCAAAACGTCTGCTCGCCGGTATGAAACCCGCTCGCTCCGGTTTGCCAAGCGGGTATATTGGCCGCCTCGAGTCGAACAAGGACAACCGATGAATTTTCGCCATTTCGCTTGCCTCGCTCTCCTCGTGTGCGCCGCCGCGCCCGTCGTAGCGCAGGAATCGATGCCGCCGCCCGAAGCCGCCAGCGGCGTGACAGTGAAGTCCCGCGTTCTAGCGTCGCGTCACATGGTCGTTGCCGCGCACCCGCTCGCGGCCGAGGCGGGACGCGAGATCCTCCGCGCCGGCGGCTCGGCCAGCGATGCGGCGATCGCCGTGCAACTCGTGCTCGGCCTCGTCGAACCGCAGTCGTCAGGCCTCGGAGGCGGCACCTTCCTCGTCCACTGGGACGAAGCCGCGAAAGCGGTTCAGACCTACGATGGGCGCGAGACGGCGCCGGCCGCCGCCATGCCCGAACGCTTCCTTCGCGATGGTGGCGCGATGAAAATCGAGGACGCCATGAATTCCGGCCTCAGCGTCGGCGTACCGGGAACGGTGAAGCTGCTGGAGCACGTCCACGGACAACACGGCAGATTGCCGTGGAAGGATTTGTTTCAGCCGGCGATCCGGCTGGCGCGCCATGGTTTCCCCGTGTCGGATCGCCTCGCCACGCTGCTGCGCCTCGAAGACCCGCAGAAATTTGCCGCCGCGGCACGCAGCTATTTCTACGACGCCTCCGGCAACGCCCGCGCGGTAGGTGAAATCATCAAGAACCCCGACTATGCAGCGACCCTCGAAGAGATCGCCGGCAGGGGCGCTGCGGCGTTTTACGAGGGACGGATTGCGGATGCCATCGTTGCGGCCGTGGCGGGCGCCGCGGTCACAAAGGGCGATCTGACGGCCGCCGATCTGAAATCCTACGCCGTCGTCGAGCGTCCACCGTTTTGCTTTACGTATCGCTCGCGAAACGTTTGCGGCATGGGGCCGCCGTCGTCGGGTGCGACGACCATCGCCCAGACGCTGCGCCTGATCGAAGCCTTCGCGGATGTCACGGGCTCCGGCGCGCGCATGAACCCGCAGGCGCTGCACCTCATCGCCGAAGCCGAAAAGCTGGCCTTCGCCGACCGCAATCAATACATCGCCGATCCGGCCTTCGTCACGATCCCCTCAGGGCTTCTCGACGCCGGTTATCTCGACGAACGCCGCAAGCTCATCTCGCGCGCCCACGCCATGGAGAAGGCGACGCCGGGTTTGCCGCCGGGACGATCGCGCAAGGCGCAGGGCCGCGACGCAACGCTTGAAGTGCCGGGCACCAGTCATATTTCGATTGTCGACGGCAGCGGCAACGCGGTTTCGATGACCACCACCATCGAAAACGGCTTCGGCTCACACTTGTGGGCCGCGGGGTTTCTGCTCAACAACGAATTGACGGATTTTTCGCTGCTTCCCGCCGATGCCGACGACGATCTCATCGCCAATCGCCTCGAGGGCGGCAAGCGGCCAAGAAGCTCCATGGCGCCGACGCTGGTCTTTGCTCCCGACGGCAAGCTCGACGCCGTGACGGGTTCGCCGGGCGGCAGCAGAATCATCCTCTATGTGGTGAAGACGCTCGTTGCGCTCTACGATTGGGGTCTGCACGCGGACGAGGCGGCAGCGCTGGCCAATTTCGGCTCCGAAGGCGGCGCCTTCCAGATCGAGGCCGGGCCCGAGGCTTTCTGGCCGGGCCAAGTCCTTTCGACCTATGGCCACAAGGTCACGAGTGCCGCTATGACCTCTGGAATCCACACCATTGTCCGGCGCGATGGCAGGCTCGAAGGCGGGGCCGATCCACGGCGAGAAGGTGTCGCGCTCGGCGATTGATGCTATGAGCGCCGTCGTGGCAGTGGGATCGAACAGGCATCGTGAGCAAAGACCAAATCACAATTGCGGGCGCCGGCGTGCTCGGCCTCTGGCAGGCGGTGCGGCTGGCGCGCGCCGGCTTCAAGGTGCGCGTGCTCGAAAAGAGCGCGAGCCCCTTCAGCGAGACGGCGAGCCGCTGGGCAGGCGCCATGCTGGCGCCCGACTGCGAGGCGGAATCGGCGCCGCATCTCGTGCGCGATCTCGGCCGTCTCTCGATCGGGCATTGGCGCAGCGTGCTTCAGCATTTCCCTTGCAACGGCACGCTCGTCGTCGCCGCGGCGCGCGATCTCTCGGAATTGCAGCGCTTCGCCCGCGCCACAGAACGCCACGAGACGTTGAGCGGCGAGCGCGTTTCGGCCTTGGAGCCGGCGTTGGCAGGACGCTTCGCGACCGCGCTCCTATTTCCGGAGGAAGCGCACTTCGACTGCATGGTGGCGCTGAAGGCGCTGCTACATGCGGCGCGCGAAGCCGGTGGCGATGTCGTCCTTGGGACGGAATGGGATGGATCGGCGGACGGCATCGTCGTCGATGCCCGCGGCTTTGCAGCGCAGAAGAGCCTTCCCGGTCTTCGCGGCGTGCGCGGCGAAAGACTGATCATACGCACGCGCGAGGTCTCCCTTTCCCGCCCGGTGCGACTGCTGCATCCGCGCCAGCCGATCTACGTCGTGCCGCAGGGCGATGGCCGCTTCGTCGTAGGTGCGACGGTGGTCGAGCGCGAGGACGAGAGCGCCATGACGGTGCGTTCGGCGCTCGAACTGCTGGGCTCGGCCTATGCGCTCAACCCGGCGTTTGCCGAGGCCGAGGTTTTGGACATGGGCGCGGGCGTCCGTCCGGCCTATTCCGACAACGTGCCGCGGGTGAAAATCGAAAGCGGCGGCCGGCTGATCCGCGTCAACGGCGCCTACCGGCACGGCTTCCTGCTGGCGCCGCTCCTCGCCGAGGCCGTCGCCGCCTTCCTCGCCAGCGGCGACCGCAGCCATCCCTTGGTGGCGTGAGCTGATGACTTGAGCTGGAGCCTTTCCGTTTCAGTGGGAACCACGGAACGCCTTCATCGCATTCTCCGCCCCCTCGAGGGGCAGGGGAATCGCATATGGCGATCTTCCCCCTCTCCCCATTCCTGCACTCAATGGGGAGAGGGTTGGGGTGAGGGGCAGCCCCACGAAAAATGCGTGAGAGGCAGCCCCTTGTTTTGAGCCTGTTGCCGCCCCTCACGCTACTTTTTGTATCCGCCCCTCACTCTAGCCCTCTCCCCGTTCGCCCTATCGAGGGCGACGGGGAGAGGGGAGGCGAGCGGCGCCATCTGCGATAGCCCTGCCTCGAAGGGGGAGGGGTTCTTGGCTCAGTACGGTTCACTCAATACGAAAGAAGCTAATGCAGCAGCACCTGCGGCGCCGGGGCTTTCTTCGCCATGCTCGCCTTGGCGAGGGCGAGTGCCGCGACGTAATCGGGCTTGCCGGAGCCGAGCAGCGGAATCTTGTCGACGACGAGAACCTCCGCCGGCACCATCAGTTCGGTCGCGCCCTTGCGCCTGGCGAATTGCGAGAAGGCTTCGCGTGTGCATTTTGAATCTGTCGTGAGTAGCACCAGGCGCTCGCCCTTGCGGGCGTCGGGCAGAGAGACGACGACGGTGATGAGCTGCGGCCACAGTTCCGCGGACAGCGCCTCGACGGCGGAGAGCGAGACCATTTCGCCGGCGATCTTGGCGAAGCGCTTGGCACGGCCGCGGATGGCGATGAAGCCCTGGGCGTCGATGGTGACGATGTCGCCGGTGTCGTGCCAGCCGTCTTCGGGGGCTTCCAGTACGCCCGGCTTCTCAGCGCGGTAATAACCGAGCATGACGTTCGGCCCGCGCACGTAGAGCCTGCCGCCTTCGGTGATGCCGGGAACGGGCTCGAGACGCGCTTCCATGAGCGGCGACAGGCGCCCGACGGTGCCGGACTTGTTGGAAAGTGGCGTGTTGATGGCGAGTACGGGCGCCGTCTCGGTGACGCCGTAGCCTTCGAGAATGCGCACGCCGAAGCGCTCCATGTAGAGCTGGCGCGTCCGCTCCTTTACCGCTTCGGCGCCGGCGAGGACGAGACGCAGCCGCGCGAAATCGTAAGGGTGCGCGACGCGAGCGTAGCCGGAGAGGAACGTATCGGTGCCGAACAGGATGGTGGCGTTCGAAGCGTAGACGAGTTCCGGAATGATGCGGTAATGCAGCGGCGTCGGATAGAGATAGACCGGAATGCCGCCGGTCAACGGCATGAGCAGGCCCGCGGTCAGGCCAAATGAGTGGAAGACGGGCAGCGCGTTGAACACCTTGTCGGAGCCGTTGCAGGCAACGCGCGTCAGGCTCTGGGCGCAGTTTGCAAGCAGATTGCGATGCGAGAGCACGACGCCCTTGGGCGTGCCTTCCGAACCCGAGGTAAAGAGGATGGCGGCCGGCGCGTTCGGGTCGGCGGCGACGGCGGGCTTGCCGCCTGCGATCAAGCCGCGAACCTTGTCGGCAAGAGTGATCGTCGCGCGCACGTCCTCGAGATAGACGATTCTTGTCGTCGCCTGGAGAGCTTCGATCAGCGATTCCAGATGGCCTTTCTGCACGAAGGTTCGCGACGTCAGCACGACCTCGACTTTCGCGGCCTTGCAAGCGGAGACGACGTTGGCCGGCCCGGCGGTGAAATTCAGCATGGCGGCGACGCGGCCGATCGTTTGTAACGCGAAAAACGTCACCGCGACGCCGGCGGAATTCGGCAAAAGCACGCCGACGGCTGCGCCTTCCGGTGCAAGGGCTGCGATTTTTCCGCCGAGCACCTGCGCGCCGACGATGAGCTTCTTGTAGGAGAGCTTGCCGCCGAGCGGGTCCTCGATCACCGGCCGCCCCGTGTCGCGCGTCTTCTTCGCCAGCACCAGCGCTTCAAACAACGACATGTCGATCGGCGCCGTCAGAACCGCGCTGTCGGTCATCACGTCCTGCAGCGCCAGGCCGGCCGCGAGGCGCCGGGTCTTGCCTTTCAACGCCGGATCGATGGCGATCTTGACCGGCGGCAGAATGGTTACCGTGGTTTTCGGAAACCAGGCCTTGCGCGTTTGCGCCTTCGAGAGATAGCCGAAGTGCGAGCGTTCGAGGCCGTCGATGCGCACGGGCACGATCGCGGCCGCGGCCTTGTCTGCAATCATCGCCGTGCCGTCGTAGACTTTCATCAAACCGCCGGTGACGGTGAGGCGGCCTTCGGGGAAGATGACGAGCGAGCGGCCGTCCTTCACCGTCTGGATCAGGTGGCGCATGCCGAGCGGCTTGGTCGGATCGACGGCAAAGGCATCGACGAGTTTCAGGAACGGCTTCACCCACCAGGTGTTGGCCATGCCGGTGTCGATGGCATAGGTGGCGTGCGAGGGCAGCAGCGCGTGCATCAAGGCGGCGTCGAGCAGGCTGACGTGATTGGGAGCGATGACGGCCTTTTCGCCTTTCTTCGGCAGGTTCTCGAGCCCTTTGACCTCGAGGCCGAACAAAGTCTTGAACAGGAAGACGCCGACGTCCTTAATGCCGTCGTTGCCCCAGGCGCGAAGGATGAGCGCGCAGGCGACGAGGCAGCCCAAGGCGAGCACGGCGAAAATCGCCGCCGGTCCGATTTCCAAATATTGCAGCCAGCGCGACGGCGAGACCGGCCACCGTCATGAATCCCGCCGAGAGCACGTTGCAGGCGGCGATGACGCGGGCGCGGCGGTCTTCGGGCGCCTAGGCCTGCACGGCAGAAAACGCCGGCACGATGAACATGCCGCCGGCGATGGCGAGACCGGCCAGGTCGGCAATGAGCCGCAAGCCTGAGAGCGAGCCGAAGACTCCGGCGATGCCGATTTTCGGCCGTGGTGGCGGCGAGGCCGCTCGCGATCCAGGCGAGGTCGAAGGCGAACAGCGCCATCAGCAGCGCCGCGATGGGCACCAACGCAAGGTTGGGACGCATGCGGCTGGCGTGAGCGGCCAGCAGCGAACCCGCGGCGATGCTGACGGTGAACAGCAAAAGCGCGGCGATGTAGACGTATCCGCTCCCGCCCAGCCATTCCTTGATAAAGGTCGGGAGGATAGCCAGCACCGTGGCGCCGACGAGCCAGAACCAGGCGGCAATGAGACCGCCGGTCCACAGCCGCGGGTTGGCTCGAAGCTCGCCGACCAGCGACAACGTCGATGCCACGGGATTGCGATTGACCGCGAGGTTCGGAACCGCGGACGGCGCCGCCGGGATCATCCGCGCCGACAGCCAGCTCGACGATCGAGAGCGTGACGACGAGTGCGGCGAGGAGGCGCGCTTCACCCGCCTGCGCCGCGGCGATGCCGCCGACGATGGTGCCGAGCAGGATCGCCATGAACGTCGCGCCTTCGATCAGCGCGTTGCCGGCGGAAATTTCCTTGATGTCGAGATGCACCGGCAGGATGCCGTACTTGATGGGTCCGAACAACGCCTCAACATGCCGAATCCGATCAAGGCCACGAACAGCACAGGCACGGACTGCATGCAGGAATCCGAGCGCGGCGACCAGCGCCACCGCGATCTCGTAAAACCTCAGCTTCTCTGCGACGGCGCGCCTTGTCATATTTGTCGGCCATTTCGCCCGCCAGCCCGAAAATAAGAAAAAGGGCACGATCAGCGCCGCGCCGGCCAGTGCAACGGGCACCGCCGTTGGCTGCTTGCCAGCTTGTAGACGACCAGCATCGAGAGCGCGTTCGCAACAGGTTGTCGTTGAAGGCCGAAAGGAACTGCGCACCAGAAAAGAGGCGCGAAACGCTTGGACTGTCATGAGGGAGGCGAACATGGGAAGGCACCGGTTGAAGGCCGTCCGAAAGGATTGGGTGAAGTGCGGCGGATTCTGGGCTATTCCATTGAATTAGCATCGTTTGCGGTAAAAAACTGTAAGGCGGATTGTAAACTAGGGATTATCATCCCATATCGCCCCGGCCATGCCTCTTGGGCGCGCCTTCGATGTGGAGGCAATTCGGCACGTGTACGGCAGAGAAGCGAACATGGGCGTTGTGGTGAACGGCAAAGTGATCGAGACGGAAGCCCGCCGCTCCTCGAACTCGTCGCGAACATGCCCGCCGCGGCCAAAATGGCAACGGCGCTGAATGGGCAATTCGTAGCCGCTGGAGCACGGCCTGAAGGCAACTCAAGCCGGGCGACAAGGTCGAAATCGTGTCGCCGCGCCAAGGTGGCTGAGGCAGTTTAGGTTGAGCAGCCGCCGGACAGATAACGGCGAACCATGAACATTCGCGCAAAATCTCTACCGGTGGCGGCCTTTACGTCTATGGAACGACGCTGAAGTCGCGCATGCTCGTCGGTACGGCAGGCTATCCTTCGCCGGACATGCTGTCGCGAGCGGTGAGGCGGCGGCCGCCGATGTCGTCACGGTCTCGCTGCGGCGGGAAGCGGCCGGCGGGCGGGTTGGTGGAGAATTCCTGGATGTCATCGAGCGCCTCGGGGTGAAGGTGCTGCCCAACACCGCCGGCTGCCGCACGGCGCGCGACGCGATTACGACCGCTGAAATGGCGCGCGAAGTGTTCGGCACCGACTGGATTAAGCTCGAAGTCATCGCCAACGACGATACCCTGCAACCGGATGTGTTCGGCCTTGTCGAGGCGGCGAAGGCACTTATTTCGAGCGGTTTCAAAGTTTTTCCGTACACGACCGAGGACTTGTCCGTCGCGGAACGGCTGGTTGCGGCCGGCTGTCAGGTCATCATGCCGTGGGGCGCGCCGATCGGCACCGGCCGCGGCATCGCAAACAGGCCCGCACTCGTGATCGTTGCGCGGCTATTTTCCGGGCGTGCCTTTGATCGTGGACGCGGGACTTGGCGCGCCCTCACACGCGGCGGAGGCGATGGAAATCGGCTATGACGGCGTACTGTTGAACACCGCCATTGCGAAGGCCGTCGATCCTGTTCTGATGGCGAAGCCTTTGCGCGCGGGGTCGAAGCGCGGCCGCGCCGGTTTCGAAGCCGGTCTGATGAACCAGCGCGACATGGCCGTGCCCTCGACGCCTGTCGCCGGCACCCCCTTCTTCGATTCTCGACGCCGGCAAGAGCCGATGAGCACGAGACCTTCGCCGGGCTCGACCGCTTCTACCCTATCGTTCCGGATGTGACTGGCTGGCGCGGATCGTGCCGCTTGGTGTCAGCACCGTGCAGCTGCGTCTCAAGGATGCCCACGGATGTTGCCCGCCGCCAGATTGCCGAGAGCCTCGCTATCACGCGCCGTCACGGCTGCCAGCTCATCGTCAACGATTATTGGCAGCTTGCCATCGAGGAAGGCGCGGACTTCGTCCATCTCGGCCAGGAAGACCTTGCGGCAGCCGATCTCGCCGCCTCAAGCGCAATCGGATCCGGCTCGGCATCTCGAGCCATGACGAAGCGGAACTCGAAACGGCTTTGGCGGCGGAACCCGATTACGTCGCGCTCGGTCCCATCTACGAGACCAAACTCAAGGCCATGAAATGGGCGCCGCAGGGGCTTGAAGCTTCGGCGCCTGGAAAGCGGATCGGCGCTTGCCGCTGGTCGCGATCGGCGGCATCACGCCCGATCTCGCGACGGCGTGATCCAGGCCGGCGCGATTCGGTCGCCGTTATCACCGATTTTCTCACCCATGCCGAGCCCGAAAGCCGCATCCGGTCGTGGTTCTCTTGGGCCGCCGCTTGAACAATAAATTGGCCGCCTGATCAGTAACCATATCGCCTGGCGCTGATTGTGACAGGCAACTGTGATTGCTGTTTCGCGCCCCTCATGATCGAAACTGCGGCGGGCGTGTGCAGTTTAACATGGCCTACAGGCTGAAAACGGGCGGACCTGCGCCAAATCCATCCGCAGGATCGGGTTTGAGCAGATATCGCGCGCATGCCCTGCTTGGCGAGCGATACGGTGTCGCCGGACGGCGTGCACGAGTGCCGCAAGGCCGTAAAGCGTGTCCGCGCCCTGCTCCGCCTGTTCGAACCGAAATTGAGCCCAAGACATTCAAGGCGCTATCGCGCATCGGCGATGCCGCCGACCTGCTCGCCGGCGCGCGCGAGAGCCATGTGCTGGAGGAAACGATCGGAAACTCGAAATGCGGTTCGGCCCCGGCGAGGCGCGTGCCGCTCGCCCCGGTGAAGGCACATCTGGAACAGCGAACGAGACCGCACGTCTCGATGCGGCGCTCGCGACCAAGATGCTGATCGCATTCTCGGCGGAACGAAGCGCGTCGTTCCGCACTTGCCATTTAAGGCGCGGGGCTTTGACAGCATCGGGAGCCGGGCTTCGAGAGCACCTACCGCATCGCACGCCAGATTTCGAAAGGCCTACAGACCGCCAACGACGAACTCCTTCACGAGTTGCGCAAGGCCGTGCAATGGCACTGGCGGCATATGGCGCTGTTGTAGCGGGTGGCCGCCGTATTTCGCGGCCGCATTTCGCCTGCCGCGAACTCGCCGAGATCTGGGTGACGATCACGATCTGTCGGTCCTGCTGTCAAACTCGGTTCGGACCGGAATTCGCCCGTGACGGTGCGGCGATCCGCCCTGTGGCCAAGACCCGCCAACAGGAGTTGCGGGGGGAAGCCTATGCTTTGGCGAGCGGCTGTTTGCCGAGAAGCCGCGGGCTTTCGTGCGGCGGATGGAGGCGTATTGGCGCGCCAAGGGCCCGATGCCGGCGCCTGCCGTGGACGGCGGATGCGCCGAAAATTCCTGCCCACCAGCAGAATGGCGGGCGATTAGCCGCAGCCGCCCCGCGGCTGGTCGTAAAGCCGCACAACCGGAGCGGTCGCAACGGCGCATGATCCGCTAAGGTCCCGCCGCCGTCTCTGACGGCGTGGAGACCCGCATGACGACAGTCACGAAAATCCCACGGGCCCGACCGCGCCCACTGGCCGCCGGGACATCCCGCCGTCAAGTATGGCCGCGTCGGCGTACTGCTGCTCAACCTCGGCACGCCGGACGGCACGGGCTACTGGCCGATGCGCCGCTATCTGAAGGAGTTTCTGTCAGACGGCCGCGTCATCGAGGAGCCGCGCTGGAAGTGGTGGCCGATCCTGAACCTCATCATCCTGACCGTACGCCCGGGCAAGAAGGGCAAGGACTACGCCACGATCTGGAACAAGGAAAAAAACGAGGGCCCGCTTAAGACCATCACGCGCAGCCAGGCCGAGCAGCTGAGCCGCGCGTTTGAAGGCGATGCCGATCGTCGTCGTCGACTGGGCCATGCGCTATGCCAATCCTTCGACGGAAAGCCGCATCACGGCGCTGAAGGAGCAAGGTTGCGACCGCATTCTGCTGCTGCCGCTCTATCCGCACTATGCCGCCGCGACGACCGCGACCGCGGCAGATCAGGCCTTCCGCGCATTGATGAAAATGCGCTGGCAGCCGGCCGTGCGCGTTGCGCCGTCCTATCACGACGATCCCGTCTATATCGACGCGCTCGCGCGTTCGATGCAAAAGAGCTTGGCGAAACTCGATTTCGAGCCTGAGAAAATCATCGCGACGTTTCACGGCATGCCGCAGAAATATCTCAGTGCCGGCGACCCCTATCATTGCCAATGCCAGAAAACGTCGCGACTGCTGCGCGAGAAACTGGGATATCGCAAAAGACCGCTGGCTGACGACGTTTCAATCGCGCTTTGGCAATGATCCCTGGCTTCAGCCCTATACCGACAAGACGGTCGAAGCCTCGCCAAGGCGGGGATCAAGCGTCTGGCGCTGGTGGCGCCGGGCTTTTCCGCCGATTGCCTGGAAACGCTGGAAGAACTCGACGGCGAAAACCGGCACATCTTCGAAGGCAACGGCGGAGAAAATTCGCCTATCTGCCGGCCCTCAATGACAGTGCCGAAGGGCATCGACGTCATCGAGCAATCGTCCGGCGGGAATTGACGGGCTGGATGCCGGTTTACCGTCGAAATTGCGGAGAAATTAATGCAATTGCCCGCGGCAATGGCGCGGCAATTTGCGCTCTTGTATCGAGATATATCGCCACTTCATTTCGCTTATTTACGAATTTTTACGGGTTGGCCTTCAAAAGCGCCGCCGATTCCTATTTGTCGCATCGATTCGCTGCGCGATGGAGAAAATGGCTCATGGACGGAATTGTCGGCGGTTTTGAAATTTTCGGCTTTGCGCTGCTGGCGCTTGTGGCCTGGGTCGTTCTGGTCGACCATCAAGATCGTGCCGCAAGGCTACAATTACACGGTCGAGATATTTCGGCCGCTATACGCGGACGCTGACCCCGGGCATGCACATTCTGATCCCGGTGATCGAGCGCGTCGGCCATCAGGTCAACATGAAGGAGCAGGTGATCGACATCCCGAGCCAGGACGTCATCACCCGCGACAACGCCATGGTGCGCGTCGACGGCGTCGCCTTTTTTCAGATCCTGAACGCCGCCAAGGCGGCCTACGAAGTCGATCGGCTCGAGCCTTCGATCATCAACTCTGACGATGACCAACATCCGCACCGTCATGGGGTCGATGGATCTCGACGAACTTCTTTCCAACCGCGATCAGATCAACGCGCGCTTCTTCAAGTCGTCGATGCCGCGACGGAAGCCTGGGGCGTCAAGGTCACGCGCATCGAGATCAAGGACATCGCGCCGCCGCGCGACCTCGTCGACAGCATGGCCCGCCAGATGAAGGCGGAACGCGAAAAGCGCGCGCAGATCCTCGAATCGGAAGGCCTGCGGCAGGCCGCGATCCTCAAGGCCGAAGGTGAGAAGCAGGCGCGCGTGCTTGAAGCCGAAGGCCGCAAGGAAGCGGCTTTCCGCGACGCCGAGGCGCGCGAACGTCTGGCGCAAGCCGAGGCCAAAGCGACCGAACTGGTCTCCAACGCCATCGCCAACGGCAACGTGCAGGCGATCAACTATTTCGTTGCCAACAACTACATCAAGGCTCTCGAAGCGCTGGCTTCGGCGCCGAACCAGAAGGTCATCATGATGCCGCTCGAAGCGTCCTCCGTCATCGGCTCGCTGGCCGGCCTCGCGCAGATCGCGGGCGAGGCCTTCGGCGGCGGCGGCAGTCGGCGCCGAAGCCGCGGCGCGCCCCGACGCCCATCCGGCCGGGAGTGTTCCGGCCGCTACCTAGAGCGCTGAGTCTGAACGAGCCATCAGGGCAAGTCATTCATGCACGAAGTCGCTGCGCTCTTCACCGAGTTCGGGCCGTGGCTTTGGTTCGCCTGGCGGTCGCTGCTCTTCGTGCTCGAGACGATCGTGCCCGGCATCCACTTCCTCTGGTTCGGGCTCGCGGCGGGCATCGTCGGCGTGCTGGCGCTTGCTCGCGCCGATCGCCTGGCAGTGGCAGCTCATCCTGTTCGCGCTGATTTCGCGTGGCGACGGTGTTTCTGGTGCGCCGCTATGCGCGGCCCGAACTCTCCAAGTCTGACGAGCCCGCTCTCAACGTGCGCGGCGCGCAATACATTGGCCGCAAGGTCGATGTCGAGAGGCGATCAAGCAATGGCCGCGGCAAGGTGCGCGTCGGCGATACGATCTGGGCAGCTGAGGGCGAGGATGCGGCCAAGGGCGCCGAGGTCGAAGTGACGGGCGTCAACGGCACGGTGCTCGTCGTTGTCCAGTACCGGATTGGGACTAGCGACTTGCGTGTACGGAAAACCGGTCCCACTCAAGCACGACGCCCGGCGCGCAACAGGTCGTGGACGTGGATGATGCCGACCGGCTTCCCCTTTCGACCACGAACAGCGCGGTGATGCGCGAGGCATTCAGCATTTCGAGCGCGGCGGAGGCCAGCATGTTCGGCGCCATCGTTTTCGGCTTGCGCGTCATGATATCGCCGGTGCGCGCCTTGAGCAGTGTCGGCGCCCATATGCCGGCGCAAGTCGCCGTCGGTGATGACGCCGATCAGCCGGCCTTTCTTGTCGATAATGCCGAGGCAGCCGAAGCTCTTCGCCGTCATGGTGACGAGCGGCCTGGGCATCAGCTCGTCCTCGCGGACCAGCGGCAACGCGTCGCCCTTGTGCATGATGTCGGCTGACGTACTTCAGGTTGGCGCCGAGCGATCCGCCCGGATGGAAAATCTTGAAATCGTGGGCCGTGAAGCCCTTGGCTTCGAGCAGCGCGATCGCCAGGCTGTCGCCGAGGGCCAGCTGCATGGTCGTCGACGTTGTTGGCGCCAGCCCGTGCGGGCAGGCCTCTTTGGCGCGCGGCAACAGCAGCACGATGTCGGACTGCTGGCCGAGCGCCGACTTGGCGCGCGACGTGATCGAGACCAGCGGCACGGCGAAGCGGCGCGAATAGGTGATCAGCGGCTTCAATTCCACCGTCTCGCCCGACCACGACAGCGCCAGGATGAGGTCATCGCGCGTGATCATGCCGAGATCGCCGTGCGAGGCTTCGCTCGGATGCACGAAGAAGGCCGGCGTGCCGGTCGAGGCAAAGGTCGCGGCGATCTTCTGGCCGACGTGGCCGCTCTTGCCGATGCCGGTGACGATGACCCGGCCCTTGACGGCGACGAGACGGCGAACCGCATCTGCGAACGGCTTGGCGAGCGGACCGTTGATTTCGGCCGCAAGCTGCGCCAGGCCTTCGTTCTCGAGTGCCAGCGTGCGCAGCGCGCTCTTGACCGCGGACGCCGGTCGCCGTGCCGCCCTTTTGCTTGGAGCGGTTCTTTCCTCGGCGCTGGCGGCATGGCTTTCTGCATCGACGCCCGGTTCTCTGCAATGGTTCCGGCCTCGGCGCAACTCGCGGGCGCCGAGGCTCGGAAATCCCTTCTGTTCCTTAGCAAAGGGCCCGCCGCCGCCACCCGCTCACCGACCTCCAACGCGGCACTTAAGCCAGAATTAACCTCGATTTTCTAGGCTGTTCGTCGTGCCGGTCCGCGTTCCCGTCGAGTTTTCAATCGTGAGGACGCTTCGGCCATGGGCCGCCGGCGATTAGCCTGGTTTCTGATCGGATTTGTTGCGGCGTGCCTTTTGAGCGCGTTCCTGCGGCCGTCGGATGCGCGCGCCGAGCAACCGACCAAGCCGCAGGCGAAAGCTATTCCACCGGGCCGTCGGCGCCGACAACCGGCCGCGGCAGCCAACCGCGACATCGATGACGCCTACGCGGCGCCCGGCATTCCCCCGCCGATCCCGACGGACGATCCGGCCGAAACGCCGGAGGAGTACGATGGGCTCGACCCAGCGCCGCGCGACGGCCAGCGCGCCGTGATGCAGGACGGCGATCCGAACTGTCCGGGCGACCAGCTGCAGCTGCGCGACGGCATTGTCGATGTCGGCGAGCCGGCGCCGCCCGAAGACGGCACCGATCCCTCGATCGTCGATACGCGCCGGCCGAAGACATCGCGATTTTCGAAAACCCGGCCGCCGGCTATGATCCGCTGCTGTTCCAGGTCGAGGACCTCGATCCCATTACCGACAACCGCGCGGTCCGCCGCCTCGCGAGCCTCGACCCTTACGATCCCGTCGGCATCAAGATCGGCAACTTCGTGCTCTTTCCCGGAACCCGAATTCGGCGGCTCGTGGTATTCGAACGTGTTCCGCTCGCCGCAATCCGCAAGCGGACTGGGCGCTCGATGTGCTGCCGTCGATGCGCCTCGTTTCCAATTGGACAGCGCACGCGCTCGAGTTCCGCACGTCTGGCGATTTGAGCTACTTCAGCGAATTCGACAGCGAGAACGACAAGGGCTATCTGGTCGAAAGCCGCGGCCGGCTCGACCTCGCGCGGCGGACCAACCTGCAAGGACTTCTCAGCCACGAACTGCCGCAGGAAAGCCGCTCGGCGCTGGACGCTCGCTCGGCCGGCACGCGCGCCAACCAGATCGTCGACCGGGCCGAAGCGGCGTTCAATCACCGTTTCAACCGCCTGTCGCTGCAACTGCGCGGCAGCGCCAACGATTACAGCTTCGGCCGAGTCGAGAACCTCGGCCTCAAGACCTCGAACGCCGATCGCGACTATACCGCCTACGAAGAGACGGTTCGCGCCGCCTGGGAATTCAAGCCGACGCTATCGGTTTTCACCGAAGTCGCCGTCAACCAGCGCGACTACGGTCTCGCGGCCGCGACCGACAACATCAACCGCAGTTCCGACGGCGAGCGCTACCGCACCGGCCTGTCGTTCGGCAACACGGGCAAGATCCTGCGCGGCGAAATCAGCCTCGGCTATGGCGTGCAACGACCCGATGACGATCCGGCTGAAGTCGATCGACGGCCTGATCATCGATGCCAACGCGACGTGGCGGGTGACGGAAACGACATCGCTGCTGTTCAATGCCCGCTCCGATGTTTCCGAGACGACGACCGACAACGTCGGCGGCGCGATCTACCGCTACGCGGGCGTCGAAGCGCGGCACGCCTTCCAGCGTGACCTCGTCGGCTCGGCCGGGCTGTCACTTGCCAACGCAGATTCGCAGCGACGGCATCATCGACGAGACGCGAAATGCGTGCGACGCTCGGGCTCGAATATTTCCTCAACCGCGAGACGGTGCTTTTCAGCCGATACGCCCACACCAATCTCGACGCCGTCGGCATCAGCCAGCGACTACAGCGCCGACGAAGTCCATTTCGGCATGAAGCTCAGGCGGTAAGTGCGCTTACTCCAGCAGGCGGCGGATCTCGCCTGCAGCGCCGGCGCCAGGTCGTCGCGGGCCAGCGCATAGGCGATGTTGGCGGTGAGAAAGCCGATCTTGGAGCCGCAATCGTAGATCTGGCCGTCGAAGCGGACGGCGTGGAACGGTTGCTTCAGGTCGTCCATCAGTCGGATCATGCTGTCGGTCAACTGGATTTCGCCGCCGGCACCGCGCTCCTGGTTTTGCAACAGGTCGAAGATTTCGGGCTGAAGAATGTAGCGGCCGGTGATGTGCAGGTTCGAGGGCGCCGTTCCGCGCGGCGGCTTTTCGATCATTGCGGTGATCGTGCTGACCTTGGCCTTGGTATCTTCGACGCCGACGATGCCATACTGATGCGTCTGGTCCTCGGGCACGGGCGAGACAGCGACGAGATTGCCGCCATGTTCGTTGTAGGCCTCGATCATGTCGGCGAGGCAAGCGTTGCGGCCGTGATGCAGCATATCGGGAAGCAGCAGCGCGAATGGCTCGTCGCCGACGATGTCGCGGGCGCACCAGACCGCATGGCCGAGGCCGAGCGGCGCCTGCTGGCGCGTGAAGCTCGTCTGTCCGGGACCGGGGAGATCGCGCGCCAGGAGGTCGAGTTCGTTGCGTTTTCCCCGGTCGGTCAGGGTGCGTTCGAGTTCGAACTGGCTGTCGAAATGATCCTCGATGACGCCCTTGTTGCGCCCCGTGATGAAGATGAAATGTTCGATGCCGGCTTCGCGCGCTTCATCGACGACGTGCTGGATGACGGGGCGATCGACGACGGTCAGCATCTCCTTCGGGATGGCCTTGGTCGCGGGCAGAAAGCGCGTACCGAGACCGGCGACCGGGAAAACGGCCTTGCGGATGCGTCTTTTGCGTCGTGGTCATCGCTCGGTCCCTCTGGTGGCGCAATTCGGCCATACCGGCCGTCTGTTAACGGCATTGGCTTGCAAATTGAATGCCTTGCAAGGCAATACTCCCACGCCCTCGATATGGCCGAAAGTTTGCGGCCCGGCAATGTCTCAAGTCGGGACTCGAGGGATTGGTGAGCGCTCTTCTGTAGAACAACTGAACGGATCTGGACAATGAGCGTTTTGGTTACAGGCGGCGCCGGCTACATCGGCAGCCATATGGTACTCGAGCTTCTGGATGCGGGCGAGGAGGTCGTCGTCATCGACAATCTTTCGACCGGGTTCCGCTGGGCTGTGGCGCCCAAGGCGGCACTCGTCGTCGGCGACGCCGGCGATCAGGACCTCGTCAAGGCGGTCGTCCGCAAGCACAAGGTCGACGCCATCATCCACTTCGCTGGCTCGGTCGTGGTGCCGGAGTCGGTCGCCGATCCGCTCGGCTACTATTTGAACAACACGGTCAAATCGCGGGCCCTGATCGAGGCGGCGGTCGCGGCGGGTGTCAGCAATTTCATCTTCTCGTCGACCGCGGCCGTCTACGGCAATCCGGCGGAGAACCCTGTATCCGAGACGGCACTGCCGGCGCCGATGTCGCCCTATGGGTCCTCGAAGCTGATGACGGAAATCATGCTCCAGGACGCCTCTCGCGCCCATGATTTCCGCGCCGTGGCGCTGCGCTACTTCAACGTTGCAGGCGCCGACCCCGAAGGCCGCACCGGACAATCGACCAAGGGCGCCACGCATCTGATCAAGGTCGCCTGCGAGACGGCGCTCGGCAAACGCGCGGGCATGGACGTGTTCGGCACCGATTACCCGACGGCGGACGGCACCTGCGTTCGCGACTACATCCACGTCAAGGACCTGGCACGCGCCCACATGTCGGCCTTGGGCTATCTGCGCCAGGGCGGCGGCACGGACATTTTCAACTGCGGCTATTCCAAGGGCTATTCGGTGCTCGAGGTCATCAGTGCGGTGAAGCGCGTCTCGGGCGCCGATTTCCCGGTCAAGCTGTCGCCGCGCCGGCCCGGCGATCCGGCGGCCATCGTCGCCGCCAGCGCCAAGATCCGCGCCACGCTCGGCTGGATGCCGGAGCATGACGATCTGGACAAAATCGTGGCTCAGGCACTGGCCTGGGAGAACCACCTGAAGAGCATCAAGCGGGATTCTTCCGAAGCCGCCTGACGCAGGCCAGGAGAAGCGCCGGGGCCGCAAAAAAGCCCAGCGGCGGAGCCGCAAAAACTCCGGGCGGCGGAGCCGCAAAAAAGCCGGGAAATTTCAGCATTGCCTCGGGTGGGGTGCGGGTCGTAAGTCCGGACTCCGCCCGTCCGACTTTTTGGGGCCCGTTCGTTATTTTGGGCCCCGCACGTCATTTTGGGGAGAGGGAGCCTTGTTCAACTCGTGTCCCGCGCGCTTGCGCGCTGCCATTGCGACACTCGTGCTCGCCTTCTTGGGATCACTGACCTCCAGCGCCCAGGCCGAGCCGTTCGACGCCTTTCTCGCCGGACTTTGGCCGCTGGCGAAAGAGGCAGGCGTGAGCCGCCAGACTTTCGACGCCGCCATCGCCGGCCTGACCCCCGACTACAAGCTTCCCGATCTCGATCTGCCCGGCAAACCCAAGGTCGACAACCAGGGTCAGGCGGAGTTCACCAAGACGGCGGCGGATTACATTTCGAAGCCGTATATGGACAAGCTTGCCGGCGAAGGCCGCGCCTTCTTCGTAAAATACAAAGGCCCGCTCACGAACATCGAGAAGATCACCGGCGTCGATCCCTATATTCTGGTCGCCATCTGGGGCCGCGAAACGGCGTTCGGTTCCTACAAGTTGCCGTACGACGCGCTGCGCGTGCTGGCGACGCTCGCCTACACCGGGCGGCGCAAGGACATGTTCCGCGCCGAGTTTATTGCCGCCCTCAAGATGCTGGATCTGGGCGTGCCGCGCTCGGACATGAAATCGTCGTGGGCTGGAGCCGTCGGCCTCACGCAATTCATGCCGACCGAGTACATCAAATATGCCGACGACGGCGACGGCGACGGCAAAGCCGATATCTGGCGCTCCGTCCCCGATGCGCTCGCCTCCGCCGCGCGCCAGCTCGCCGGCAAGGGCTGGACCCGGGGCCAAGGCTGGGGCTACGAAATCCGCGTCGGCGCCGGGGCCGACTGCTCGCTCGAGGGACCGCCCGACGAGCGCGCAATTTCCAAGTGGACGGCTCTCGGCTTCGCGCGCGCCAACGGCAAGGCGTTCACGCCGTCGCAGAGCAACGAGGTCGCCTATCTGATGAGCCCGGCCGGAAGCTACGGACCGCAATTCCTGGTGACGGAAAACTTCAAGGTCATCCGCCTCTACAACACGTCCGACCTCTATGCGCTGTTCGTCGGCCATCTCTCCGACCGGATCAGGGGCGGCGGCGATTTCGCAACACCCTGGGCCTCCTTCGCGCAGCCGCGTACGCGGACGGTGCACGACCTGCAGCAGCGCCTAAAAGCGCTCGGTTATCCGATGGACAAGCTCGACGGAAAAATCGGCTCGAATACCAGGAAGCAGATCGGACTCTACGAGAAGGCGAACGGCCTCCCGATCGATTGCTGGCCCTCGGAGGCGGTGCTCAGCCACGCCAATGCCAACACCAAAGTGCGTGTAGACGCACAAAAGTGAGTATTGGAAGCGGTTTTGCCTTTGGTTCCCCGCGTTGGCGTCAGGTATACTGGAACCGGTTTTGATTTGAGCGTTCGAATGTCACGCCGCCGGACCGAGCCACTGGAACGATGCTGAATTACCGGACCTTACTTTTTGCGATTCTAGCACTCGTGGCCGTCACGGCCGCGGGAGGAGCGCGCGCGGCCGACGAAGACCTGGCCGGAAGTTTCCTCAACCCCTTCCCGGAGGGCGAAGTCTATCAGGTGACCGTCGTCGGCGACAGCTTCGCGGACGGGCTGCTCGCCGGCGTGCTCGAGAGCTTCGCCAACGATACGCGTCTCAACATCCAGAAGAAGACGCGCACGCTGGCGGGCATCATGAGCGCCGGCTTCGAGGAGAAGGCGCGCGAATTCGAGGATGGAATGGCGAAGGAGCCGGCAAACATCGTCATCGTCATGGTGGGCGAAGACGATCGCGTGACGCTGAAGAGTTCGAGCGGCCGGCGCGTCGCCATCATGAGCGACGAGTGGCGCGCCGAATACGGCCGCCGCCTCGATCGTATCATCAAGGCCGTGAAGCAGAAGAACGCCGGCGTCTATTGGGTGGGCTTGCCCAATCTCTCCCGCGGCGATGCCAACCAGCAGGCGCTGGGCATGAACGAAGTCATCCGCGAGCGCGCCTATCAGAACGGCCTGCGCTTTATCGATGCGGTCACGGGTTTCCAGGACGAGAACGGCGCCTATTCCGCCTATGGGCCGGATCTGACGGGCAAAGTCCGCGTGCTCCGCGAAGCGCGACGGCGTGCATTTCACCGAAGCTGGAAGCCGCAAGCTCGCGCACTTCGTCGAGAAGGAACTGCGCCGCGACCTCAACCAGGCCAAGACAGAGCGCACCGTGCCGCTCGCCGGCGCCGAAGTCGAGCAGGCGAAGATCAATCCGGACAACGCCGTGACCGTGACGGCGCCCTCGTCGCCGGCGGCGAACGAAAAAGCGGCAGCGGGCGAACCGAAAAAGCCGCTGGTCACGGCACCGGCCGATCCCTCCGGCGATCAGAAGGCCGACAACGGCAAGATTTCCTTGAAGGTGATGGGCGCGGGCGGCCACGAGGAGACGCAGACGCTGGAAATCGTGCGGCCGTCGATCCCGGCGTCGGTCGTGTCGCTGATGGCGCGGCGCGGCGGCTCGGGGCAGATGGGCGATCTGCTCATCGATCAGGTCGCGGGCGGCATGACGCTGATGAACTCGATCACGCCTTCGGGCCAGAAGGGCCCCGGCAAGTTGTCGCCGTCGCAAGCGCCGTACTTCCGTCTCCTCGTCAAGGGCGAGCGGCTGACGCCGAAGCCCGGCCGCGCCGACGATCTGATGTGGAGTAAACCAGAACTCCGCCAGCGACGCCGCCAAGGTCGCGCGTCAGCCCAAAGGCTAAGACGAGAGGCTTTACGGTTGACGACCTACTATTAGGTAGGCTAGAGATCAACCATGGACACCCGAGAGCAAATCCTGGAGAGCGCCAAGCGCCTCGTGCAGCAGCGCGGCTTCAATGGCTTCAGCTATGCGGACATCGCCGAAGAGGTTGGTATCCGCAAGGCCAGTCTGCACCACCACTTCCCGGCCAAGACTGATCTCGGCCTCGCGCTGATCGAAACGTATTCAGTCGAAAGCGAAGCGGCGCTTGGCCGTATCGGCGCCGAACAGAAAACCGCGCCGGCTAAACTCATGGCCTATATCGGCCTTTATCGCGCCGCGCTGGAGGCAAATCGCATGTGTTTATGCGGTATTCTGGCCTCCGAGGCTCTGACGCTCGACGATGCTATGCGCCCCGGCATCCATCGGTTTTTCACGCGCAACATCGAATGGCTGGCGGAAGTGCTGGCTGAGGGCAAATCGCAGGGCGTGTTCGCCTTCGAGGGATCGGCGGCCGATCACGCACGCGTCGTGCTCTCCTCGCTTCAAGGTGCTCTGATGATTGCGCGTGCGTGCGGCGATCACGATGCCTTTGCCCGAATGGGCGCCATGCTGATGTCATCACTCAAAAAGAAGGACGCCTCCAAGTCCGCTTGAGGCCAAGCACACAACGTTTTGCCGCAATTAACTACCGATTAGTAGGTAGAATTGGCCATCGCATCGAACTTTCGAGGGCGGTTCGCCGGGACATACAAAGGAGTTGACCATTGACCGAGTTCACCCATCAAACGGCGCCAACCGGGTTCGTCGAAGCCAATGGCGTTCGCTACGCCTACCGGCGGTTCGGAAAAGCAGGCAGCGTGCCGCTGGTCTTCTTCCAGCATTTCACCGGCACGATGGACAACTGGGATCCTGCCGTCACCGATACTCTGGCGCGGGACCGCGAGGTCATACTCTTCAACAACGCCGGCATCTCATCGACGAACGGCGAGACGCCGAATTCCGTCGAAGCGATGGCGCGTGATGCCGCGTCGTTCATCGATGCTCTCGGCGTAAAGACCTGCGATGTCCTCGGCTTTTCGCTCGGCGGCATGATCGCCCAGCTGATCGCCCTCGATCGCCCGGACCTCGTGCGCAAGCTTCTGCTCGTCGGCACCGGGCCGCAGGGCGGCAACGGCATGGCCAGTTTCTCGCCCGAAGTGGCGTCGATCTTTTTCGAACGGAAATACGAGCCTGCGGACGAAGTCTGGCTCGACGCAATGTTCGCGCATTCGGCTTCGAGCCAGGCGGCGGGACGGTTGTTCCTGGACCGCATCCGGGCGCGCAAGGAAAACCGCGATCCGCCGAGCGACATGAAGGTGGCGCAAGCGCAGATCGCCGCCGTATCCGCGTGGGGCGCCCCGCGCGCCAATCCGTTCGACTATCTGAAAGGCATCACGCAGCCTGCACTCGTCGTCAATGGCAACAATGATATCATTCTGCCGACAATCAACTCTTATATCATGGCTGAGACCATGCCCAATGCACAGTTGATCGTCTATCCCGATTCCAATCACGGGTCTCAGTATCAGTATCCGGAATTGTTCTGTTCCCACGTCGGCTTGTTTTTGGCGGGCCGATGAAAACGAAAAGTCGCGATGCCGCAGGACGAGCGCAGGCGATACGGGGCCTCGTCTCCTTGTTGCCTGCATTCACAATGCCTTCTGAACACTCTATAATTGAAGTTGCCATCGTTTGAGGAGAGCTCCATTGACCCGCGTTGTCCGTTTTCACCGCCTCGGCGGTCCCGAAGTTCTGCAGATCGAGGATGTTGCGCTTGGCGCGCCCAAAGAGGGCGAGATGCGCGTCCGCATCGAAGCCATCGGTCTCAACCGCGCCGAGAGCATGTTCCGCTCGGGCATGTATCTCGAGCAGCCCGTGTTTCCCGCCACCAATGGTTATGAGGCCTCGGCCATCGTCGCCGAGCTAGGGCCGGGCGTCACAGGCTTCAGCGCCGGCGACGCGGTAAGTGTCGTTCCGGCGTTTTCGCTCACCAAGTATGGCGTCTATGGCGACGAGGCGATTGTGCCGGTTCATGCCGTCTTCAAGCGTCCGGCGGGACTTGACCGCAATCGAGTCCGCCGCCGTGTGGATGGCCTATCTGACGGTCTACGGCGGGCTCGTCGATATTGCGCATGTGGCGAAGGGCGATGCCGTCATCATCACGGCCGCGTCATCGAGCGTCGGCATCGCCGCCATCCAGTCGGTCAATCATCTGGGCGGCATTTCCATTGCGGCGACGCGCACGCGCGCCAAGGCGGAAGCCCTCAAGGCCCAGGGCGCCCAGCATGTCGTGGTGACGGACGAAGAAGACCTCGCAGCTGAAGTCATGCGCATCACGAACGGCAAGGGCGCGCGGGTCGCCTTCGATCCGGCGGCGGGGCCGATGATCGTCAAGCTGGCCGAGGCCATGAGCGCGCGCGGCATCATCATCGAGTATGGCGCCTTGAGCCCAGAGCCGACACCGTTCCCGCTGTTCCCGGCGCTCGCCAAGGGCCTCAGCATTCGCGGCTATACGATCTTTGAATTTCTGCCTTTCCGCGAAAAGGTCGAGGCGGCCGCGGCGATCATCTACGACGGCTTTGCCAAGGGCGCCTTCAAGCCGGTCGTCGCCAAGGTGTTCAAGCTCGAAGACATCGTCGAAGCCCACCGCTATCTCGAGAGCAACGCCCAGCTCGGCAAGGTGGTCGTCACGGCGAAGGGGTAAGGCACGCTTGGCGTCCGCCGTCAGGACTTGAAAAAGCCGGTGAAGTCCGACCACTGTTCGATGCGGAAGGCACGGATGTCGCGCACGCAGCCGGCGAACCACTGCAGTGATTTGAGCGCATTCATGGCCGCAAACAGATTGGCCAAATCTTCTCGCTCGCAAACGTAGACGCTACCTTGGATGCGCTGAAAGCTAAACCGTTCGAGTGCCTCGCCTATATCCGAGTAAGCTTGCGCGACCCCTTTTGGATGTTTGCGTTTCGTATCTTCAACGACAAGATCAAAGGCGATTGCAAACTTCAGCGAGCCTGAGGGTCGTCGAGCGTGTCGCTCAGGGGATAGTCAAGCTGCTCGCCGGATTCGACAACACGAATTCTGACGGTGACGTTGGGGCCGGACGCAGGCTCGTTGATCTGCAGTATTTCGTAAGCCGGGCCAAATATGCCAAACGTACGGAATGTGCCGACAAGACTGTCGAGCGGCACGACCATTTTCCGGTCCGATGTAACCGTCACGTTCATGCTGTGAGAATGAACTCGTTTTGAGTTTCTGTCTACCGCGGCAGCGTCGTCGTGCCCATCAGCGCCTTGTCGATCGCATGGGCGGCTTGCCGGCCTTCGCGGATGGCCCAGACGACAAGGCTCTGCCCGCGGCGGATGTCGCCGGCACAGAACAGCTTTGGATCGCTGCCGAGCTTGTAGTCGCGATCGTTGGCATCGAGCCCCTTGAAGCGGCCGCGCGCCACGACGGGCAGGCCAAGCTCCTTGACGACGTCGGTCTCGATCGGGCCTGAAAAGCCCATGGCGAACAGCACGAGGTCGGCGTCGAGCGTGCCTTCCGTGCCCGCGATCGGCTGCATGTTGCCGTTGACGCGGGTGTATTGCAGCTTTTTTACGCGGCCAGCTTCGCCGGAAAAGCCCGTGGTCGAGATCGAGTACTCGGTCTTGGCGCCTTCGGCCTGGCTCGAAGAGACGCGAAGCTTCAGCGGCCAGTGCGGCCAGGAAAGAGCCTTGTTCTCCTTCACCGGCGGCTGCGGCATGATCTCGAGCTGCGTCACGCTTTTCGCACCCTGGCGGAACGAGGTGCCGATGCAGTCGGAGCCGGTATCGCCGCCGCCGATGACGATGACGTGCTTGTCCTTGGCGGAGATTTCCTTGATCGTCGGATCGGTCGTCTCGCCGGCGACGCGCTTGTTCTGCTGGGGGAGAAAATCCATGGCGTAGTGCAGCCCGTCGAGGTCGCGCCCCGGCGACTTGGCAAAGAAGTCGAAGGGATGCTCCGAGCCGAGCGCCAGCAGCACCGCGTCGTGCTTCGAGATGCAGCGACTTCATGGCGAGGTCCTTGCCGACGTGAACGCCGCAGTGGAATTTCACGCCTTCGGCTTCCATCTGCTTGACGCGCCGGGCGATGATGTCCTTTTCCATCTTGAAGTCGGGAATGCCGTAGACGAGCAGGCCGCCGGGACGCGCGCTCTTTTCATAGACGTGCACGTCGTGGCCGGCCCGCGCCAGCTGTTGCGCGGCGGCCAGTCCGGCGGGGCCCGGAGCCGACGATGGCGACGCGTTTGCCGGTTTTCTGTTCGGCGACGATCGGCACGATCCAGCCCTCGCTGAAGGCGCGATCGGCGATGGCGTATTCGATGGTCTTGATGGTGACCGGGTGGTCGTCGATGTTCAGCGTGCAGGAGGCTTCGCACGGCGCCGGGCAGATGCGGCCCGTGACTTCGGGGAAATTGTTGGTCGAGTGCAGATTGAGCGCCGCCTGTTTCCAGTCGCCCTGGTAGACGAGGTCGTTCCAGTCCGGGATCTGGTTGTTGACCGGGCAGCCGGTGTGACAAAAGGGGATGCCGCAGTCCATGCAGCGGCTCGCCTGCTTTTTGACCTCGGATTCGCCCAGCGGAACGACGAATTCTTTCCAATGTTTCAGGCGCTCCTCGACCGGCTTGTACGTGCGGTCTTCACGCTCGAGTTCCAGAAATCCAGTCGGCTTGCCCATGGTCGTTCGGTCTCACTTGTAGGTTGGGTCAAACGTAGTGCAGACCCAACAATTCTGCGCTCATACTTTCAGTCGTGTTGGGTCTGCGCTGACGCTTGACCCAACCTACGTCTTTGTCTGGATTTCTATCCAGCCCTCGCCCCAATCATCGCCGTCCGGCTTAGCTCCGGGCACGAGTTCGGCAGCGTAAGTCAATGCCGCCAAGATGTCTTCGCGTTGAATGCAGTATTCATCCGCCAATTCTTCGAGCGCATGCCCTTTGCCGAGGAGGCGGAGAATGAGTTCGACTTTGATCCGCGTGCCTTTGATGACCGGTTTGCCGACCATCACGCGCGGATCAATGCTGATGCGTACGTGTGCCATGTCACTGGCTCCTGTTACGCCTGTGTCCGCGGCTTGTCGGCCGCGGCGTCCTTCGACTTCGCCAAGTCGGCCAGAGCGCGCCGGTACTCCGTCGGCATGACCTTACGGAACTTCGGCAGGTAACTCGCGAAGTCCTTGAGGATCGCCTGCGCTTTGGCCGAGTTGGTGTAATGCGCGTGGCGCGAGATCAGCGCGTGCAGGCGCTCGGCGTCCTGTTCGCGCATGTCGAGCATGACGTCGGCGAGGTTGCGCGTCACGTCGCCGTTGGCCTTGGCGAGTTTGTCGAGCAGCGCCTTGTCCGCTGCGAACTCCTCGATCTTGACCATTTCCTTGTTCAGCCGGCTTTCGAAATCGCCGGCTTCGTCCAGCACGTAGGCGACGCCGCCCGACATGCCGGCCGCGAAGTTGCGTCCCGTGGCCCCAAGCACGACGACCACGCCGCCGGTCATGTATTCGCAGCCGTGGTCGCCCGTGCCCTCGACGACGGCATAGGCGCCGGAGTTGCGCACCGCGAAGCGCTCGCCCGCGACGCCGCGGAAATAGCATTCGCCCTGGATCGCACCATAAAGCACCGTGTTGCCGACGATGATGCTCTCTTCCGGCTTGATTCCGGACTTCGGATTGGGCCGCACGATCAGCTTGCCGCCCGAGAGGCCCTTGCCGACGTAGTCGTTGCCTTCGCCGACCAGATCGAGCGTCACGCCGTTCGCCACCCAGGCGCCGAAGGCCTGGCCGGCGGTGCCGTTGAGCGTGAACCAGATCGTGTCTTCCGGCAGGCCGGCATGGCCGTAGCGCCTGGCGATCTCGCCGGAAAGCATGGCACCCGCCGAGCGGTTGACGTTCTTGATCTTCGAGCTCGGCCTTGACCGGCTTTTTGCCGTCGAGCGCCGGCTTTGCCAGTTCGATGAAGGTGCGGTCGAGCACGTGATCGAGGCCGTGGTTCTGGCGTTCGCAGTGATAGATGGCGACGCCGGCGTCGGGCTTCGGCTTGTGGAACAGCTTGCCGAAGTCGAGGCCGCGCGCCTTCCAGTGCTCGATGGCGCGATCCTTGTCGAGCTGGTCGGTCTGGCCGATCATGTCGTCGAACTTGCGATAGCCGAGCTGCGCCATGATCTCGCGCACCTCTTCCGCGATGAAGAAGAAGTAGTTGATGACGTGCTCGGGCTTGCCGGTAAAGCGGGCGCGCAAGACAGGGTCCTGCGTCGCGACGCCGACGGGGCAGGTGTTGAGATGGCACTTGCGCATCATGATGCAGCCGGCGGCGATCAGCGGCGCGGTCGGCAAAGCCAAATTCATCGGCGCCGAGCAGCGCCCCGACGACGACGTCACGGCCCGTGCGCAAGCCGCCGTCGACCTGCACGGCGATGCGGCCGCGCAGCTTGTTGGCGACCAGCGTCTGGTGCGTTTCGGCAAGACCGATTTCCCAAGGGGAGCCGGCGTGCTTGATGGAGGTCAAGGGCGAGGCGCCCGTGCCGCCCTCGAAGCCCGAGATGGTGACGTGATCGGCGCGCGCCTTGGCGACGCCGGCGGCCACCGTTCCGACGCCGACCTCGGACACGAGTTTCACCGAAATGTCGGCGCGCGGATTGACGTTCTTCAAGTCGTAGATGAGCTGCGCCAGATCCTCGATCGAATAGATGTCGTGGTGCGGCGGCGGCGAGATGAGCCCGACACCGGGCGTCGAGTGGCGCACCTTGGCGATGGTCGCATCGACCTTGTGACCGGGCAACTGGCCGCCCTCGCCGGGCTTAGCGCCCTGGGCCATCTTGATCTGGATCATGTCGGAGTTGATGAGGTAATCCGTCGTGACGCCGAAGCGGCCCGAGGCGACCTGCTTGATCGCCGAGCGCATGCTGTCGCCGTTGGCCAGCGGCTTGAAGCGGTCGGATTCTTCGCCGCCTTCGCCCGTGTTCGACTTGCCGCCGATGCGGTTCATGGCGATGGCGAGCGTGGTGTGGGCTTCGCGCGAAATCGAGCCGAAGCTCATGGCGCCGGTCGAGAAACGCTTGACGATGTCCTTCGCAGATTCGACTTCGTCGATCGGCACGGGCTTTCTGCCCATGCTTTCCGCCGAGCGAATGCGGAACATGCCGCGCAGCGTCATCAGCTGTTCGGACTGATCGTTGATCGACTTGGCGAAGTCGCGATACTTCGCCGGGATCTTGCCGCTCATGGCATCGTTGGTGTCGGCGCCGCGCACCGAGTGCTGCAGATCAGCAACCGTGCCGGGACGCCACATGTGGGCTTCGCCACGCACGCGGAAAGCATATTCGCCGCCAACTTCCAGCGCGTTATCGAGCACGGGCACGTCGCCGAAGGCTGCCTTGTGGCGCTCGACGGTCTCGCGCGCGATCTCGCGCAGGCCGACGCCTTCGACCTGCGTGTGCGTGCCGGTGAAGTAGCGTTCGACGAAGGGGGATCTCAGACCCACGGCGTCGAAAATCTGCGCGCCGCAATAGGACTGATAGGTCGAGATGCCCATCTTGGCCATGACCTTCAGGATCGCCTTGCCGACGGCCTTGATGTAGCGCTTCTTGACGTCGTCCTTCGACGCCGTAGCGCCGAGGTTGGGCAGCATTTCATACAGCGTCTCGAAGGCGAGATACGGATTGATGGCTTCGGCGCCGTAGCCCGCGAGCGTGCAGAACTGGTGCACCTCGTGCGCTTCGCCAGTCTCGACGACGAGGCCGACCGAGGTTCTGCAGACCCTGCTTGATCAGGTGATGATGCACGGCGCTGGTCGCCAGCAGCGAGGGGATCGGGATGCGATCCGGGCCGCGCGGCGCGATCCGAGAGGATCAGGATGTTGTAATCGCCGGCGCGCACGAACTCTTCCGCTTCCGCGCAGACGCCGTCGAGCGCCGGGCCCATGCCGGCTTCGCCGCGCTCGGCGGGATAGGTGATGTCGATCGTCACGGACGCGAAGTTGTTGTCCTTGACTGCGCCGATGCCGCGGATGCGCTCGAGGTCTTCATTCGACAGGATCGGTTGATCGACTTCGAGGCGCTTTTCCTTCGACGTGCCTTCGAGATCGAGGATGTTGGGCCTGGGCCCGATGAACGACACGAGGCTCATGACGAGTTCTTCGCGGATCGAATCGATCGGCGGGTTGGTGACCTGCGCGAAGTTCTGCTTGAAGTAGGTGTGCAGCAGCTTCGACTTCGACGAAAGCGCCGATATGGGCGTGTCGTTGCCCATGGAGCCGATGGCCTCCTGGCCACTTTCGGCCATGGGCGTCATCAGGAACTTGAGACTCTCCTGCGTGTAGCCGAAGGCCTGCTGCAGATCGAGCAGGCTGGTGTTGGTCTTCGACGGCGCCGACTTCGGCGGCAGCGGCAGTTCGCCGACCTTGATCTGCGTGCTCTTCAGCCAGGTCTCGTAAGGATGGCTGGCCGAGATCTCCGCCTTCAATTCTTCGTCCGAAATGATGCGGCCCTTTTCGAGATCGATGAGCAGCATCTTGCCCGGCTGCAGGCGCCACTTCTTGACGATGTTCTCTTCCGCGACCGGCAGCACGCCGGACTCCGACGACATGATGACGAGGTCGTCGTTGGTGACGAGATAGCGCGCCGGGCGCAGGCCGTTGCGGTCCAGCGTGGCGCCGATTTGGCGGCCGTCGGTGAAGGCCATGGCGGCCGGGCCGTCCCAGGGTTCCATCAGGCAGGCGTGATATTCGTAGAAGGCGCGGCGCTTGCAATCCATCGTCGGATTGCCGGCCCAGGCTTCCGGGATCAGCATCATCGCGGCGTGCGCGAGGGAGTAGCCGCCTTGGGTCAAGAACTCGAGGGCGTTGTCGAAACAAGCGGTGTCGCTTTGGCCTTCGTACGAGATGGGCCAGAGCTTCGAGATGTCGTCGCCGAACAACGGCGTCGAGACCGACGCTTGGCGCGCCGCCATCCAGTTGACGTTGCCGCGCAGCGTGTTGATCTCGCCGTTATGCGCCACCATGCGATAGGGGTGCGCGAGCTTCCACGACGGGAAGGTGTTGGTCGAGAAACGCTGATGCACCAGCGCCAGCGCGGACGACATGCGCGGGTCGGAGAGGTCCTTGTAGTAGGCCTTGACCTGATAGGACAGGAACATGCCCTTGTAGACGAGTGTTCGCGTCGACAGGCTCACCGTGTAGTGACCGATGTCGCGGCCCTTGTAGGCATTGTGCACGGCGTTGGAGACGACCTTGCGCACGAGATAGAGACGGCGCTCGAACTCGTCCTGGTTCTTGATGATCTTGGGCCGGCCGACGAACACCTGGCGGTGCATGGGCTCGACGCCGCGCACCATGTCCGAGAGGCACTTGTTGTTGACGGGCACGGAGCGCCAGCCGAGCAGTTCGAGACCTTCTTCCTTGAGACAGCGCGCCCACACGCGTTCGCAGTGCGCACGAATGCGATCGTCCTGCGGCATGAAGACGTGGCCGACGGCGTAGTGACCGGGCTTCGGCAGCACGAAGCCGAGCTTGCCGGCTTCGTCCGCCAGGAAGTCGTGCGGAATCTGGATCAGGATGCCGGCACCGTCGCCGGACAACGGATCGGCGCCGACGGCGCCGCGATGCTCGAGGTTTTCGAGAACCTTCAGCGCGTCCGCGATAATTTTGTGCGACTTTCGCCCCTTCATGTCGGCGATGAAGCCGACGCCGCAGGCGTCACGCTCGAGTGCCGGATCGAAAAGTCCGGCGTTGGCAGGACGGCCCGAGGCGGACATCGTCTCGTCGTCGATCAGGGGGAGTGTGCCTTCGCTCATCGTCGTCAGACCTCGAAGTGACCCGTCAGGGCGCTTGAATTTTAGTCTTATGCGTTCGGTTTTTAATTTGGGGCCGTCGAAGGCGCTGTTGCCGCGCCGGACCCTTGTCCCTTTTTCGCCGCCCGGCGCTTGTGTCGATCAAAGCGGGCGCGGCGTTGCAATTTCGTTTTGGCAACTTGCTCGGATCACCTGGCTTCAGGCGCGGCCGATGGCTTTCACCATGCAGCGTAGCGGGGGTTCGATTGCCCGGCCCGCACATCACTGTCCTGCACTCCACAACCAAAGCACATCTCTCCTGCACGCAGCCCCGTTCGTCCGCGATGTTCGGCCCGAGGGCGCGCAAAAAACCACCTTCCGGCCCCTAGGGATAAAGGACAGCATTATTGACCTATTTCGGGAATTCTACAGGTTTCGCTTTGTCGCACAAGCGGGAAGCCGGAGCGCTCCAGTCTATTCTTTTATGGCGCTATTAACCCAAATTAGCGCAATAAAATTTCGCCTGACTGGGGCTGCCCCGGGGGCCGTCGGATAGCGCGCGGTCCAACACAATGGGGCGGCACCGCTTCAGCGGAACCGCCCCAATTCGCGA
The DNA here is from genome assembly GCA_963732525.1 of uncultured Alphaproteobacteria bacterium. Lineage (GTDB taxonomy): Bacteria > Pseudomonadota > Alphaproteobacteria > Rhizobiales > Hyphomicrobiaceae > Hyphomicrobium_B. Next base: position 68,250 of record CAVSZX010000012.1, on the reverse strand, counting down.
GCATCAGGCCCGTGAGAGGCTGGGCTCCAGCCTCGATGGACCGTCAGGATCAGTCCAGCGCCAAGCCGTGGCGCTAGGCCATGGCCTCGATCTGCTTGGCGCCGCCGGCTTCGCCGATGGCGATCTGGCGCGGCTTCATGCGCTCAGGCAACTTGCGCACGAGGTCGATGTTGAGGAGACCGTTCTCGACGTTGGCGGCGCTGACTTCGACGTAGTCGGCGAGCTGGTAACGGCGCTCGAAGGCGCGGCCGGCGATGCCACGGTGAAGGTACGTCCGCTCCTTGTCTTCGGGCTTCTTGTCGCCCGTCACGGTCAAGCGTCGATTCTTTGGCTTCGACCTTCAACTCGTCGGCCGTGAAGCCGGCCACCGCCATGGTGATGCGGTAGGTGTTCTCGCCCGTGCGTTCGATGTTGTAAGGGGGGTAGCCGTTATCGCTGTCGAAACCGGAATCGAGCATCTGGAACAGCCGGTCGAAGCCGATGGCCGAGCGATAAAAGGGTGCAAAATCAGCGTGTCGCATGACATAGTCCTCCATGAAGAAGCGACATGTGGATGGTCCGCCGGAAGGGCCTGACCACTTGGGTTCGTGCCCCCGCGGATGCGGCAGGCACGTGCTTTAAGTAGGGGCGTCTCGCGCCCGTTCAAGGCCCCCGCAAGAGGCTCCGTTTTGCACGGCGGGCACGTTGCGTTAGATTGCAGGCAGGACAGCAGAGAGCGGTTGAATGAACCTAATTTCCATAGCCATCAATCCGGTTCCGGCCGGAGCCGCTGTCGGCATATTCGAAGGCTACGACGGCCTCAGCCTGCGTTACGCCCGCTGGGCGCCGACGCGCGGTCCGACGCGCGGCACGGTCTGCATTTTTTCCGGACGCGGGGAATGCATCGAGAAATACTTCGAGGTCGTCGCTGAATTGCGCCGGCGCGGCTTCGCGGTCGCCATCCACGACTGGCGCGGCCAGGGTGGCTCGGAGCGCTTACTCTCCAATCCGCGCAAGGGGCACGTCGTCGGCTTCACCGAATACGACCGCGATCTTGCCCGCTTCATGGAGGAGATCGTGCTGCCGCATCTGCCGGGACCCTTTATCGCGCTCGGGCATTCGATGGGCGGCAATATCCTTCTGCGCAACGCGCAAGACCCCAGGAGCCCGTTTGAGCGCATGATCCTCACGGCGCCGATGATCAAGGTCAGCGAGGACATGTCGGGTCACTCGCAGCGTTCCGCCCGCATCTATGCCGAATTAACCTCGCTCGCCGGCTTCGGCACGACCTTCGTCAAGGGCGGCACTGAAGAGCCGGAGGAGCTCGTCGATTTCGAGCAGAACCGCTTGACCAGTGATTTCGTGCGCTGGTCTCGCAATAAGTCGCTGCTCGAGACGGCACCCGAGCTGGCGCTCGGGTCGCCGACGGTCGGGTGGCTGAAATCGGCGCTCAGAAGTTGCGCCGTGCTCCAGCGTGCCGATTACCCCAAATACGTGACCGTGCCGCTGCTCATGTTCGCCGCCGGCGCCGATACCGTCGTCTCGTCGCGGGCGATCGAGGACTTCGGCGTCGAATTGAAAGTCGGCAGCGTCATCATGATGCCGGCCTCGCGTCACGAAATCCTGCAGGAGAACGACAGTATCCGCCAGCGCTTCTGGGCAGCGTTCGACGCCTACATGGGCGTGGCGCTCAAGGCGGCGTGAGGGCGCTCGCCAGCCGCGAGAATTAACCTTTCACGGTTCTCGCAAACGTAGTCGTAGAGACGGCGGTCCGGCTCCAGAGCGGCGCGAAGCCGGGCTTCGACCTTGGGCGTCAGCGGGTTCGTGCGCGGCCGGATCGTGCCGGCGTTGGCGTGGGCAACGGCCGGCGGCGGTACGCCGAGATAGCGCGCGAGCGCGTCGTTCAGGCGATCGAGATCGTGGAGTGTCGAGGCCATCAGAACATTGTTGTCGAGTTCGGCTTTCGCAGTCTCGAACGTCGCCGCGCGCGCGAGATAGCGGCATTGGCTGCTCAAGCGCCGCGGGCTGGTGTTGGAGAGGATCCGGAGCACGCCGTCGTTGACATCCTCGTCGACGGCGAGCCGCTTCTCCAGGCTAAGCGAGCTCTGTCCCCGTTTCAGGGCCTTGGCGCGGTAATAGAAGTAAAGCGACAGGAAGCGTTCGACGGGCTCGCGGAACATGATGATGTGCCGGCGCCGCCGGCGCGTCCGGATCGGCGCCCACAGCGGATGATGTCCGTAGAGCAGACGCGCGTCCGCGATCGGATCGGCGCTGCCGATAATTTTTTTCGAATAGCCTGCAATGTCGTCCGAAAGCCGCACGCCAAACCGGCGGAGCTGATCGTGGGCGCGCTTCCATCCGTGGTCCAGGCCGTCAACGTGACGGTCTGGCAGGGCAGCGCTGTTACGTTGTCCGACCGCGGCGACCAACATGCGCGCGAGAGAGGTCGAACCCGTCTTTGGTACGCGCAGGAAGACCAGAACGTCGTTGTCCGGGTCGAAACGGCTTGCCGCTGTCATCTCGATTGTTCTCCGCGCGCAGGAGCCAAAAAACCGACGCACACGAGACGAAAACACGCGAAACAACGAAACGTCCTGAACGGCTGGAATGACCCGAAACCCGAAAAAATTGCCGCCGGCCCGGGTTGCCGGACGCGGCGATTTCTTACCGATCCGTAACATGGCCCGGCAAGGCGCGGAAGCATTCACCGGATAATGGCCTGTGCAAAAACCGAGAGCTTGTCCGGGAGCGCCTTATTTGCACCGCCGTCAGTCGACGGCTTCGATTCGAATGAGGCAGGTGTGCGCCGAGCAGCCTTGGCCGAAGCGGGAGGTGGCGATGTCGAGCGTCAGCACGTTGGGATTGCCGGCCGTTTCGAGCGCGCCTTCGGTGGCCGTCGCCGGCTTGAACCACGACCCCGTCGGCAACACCGCAACGCCTGCGCGCACGTTGTCGCTGAACTGCGCTGTTGCAAGGCATGCCCCCCGAGAATTCGAGAGCCGCACCGTCGTGCCGTCGCCGATGCCGCGCGCCAGAGCGTCCGTGGGATTGAGACGCACCTGCTCGCGGCCATTGCGCTTCGTCGCTTGACTCAGGGGGCGCTGTCGAGCTGGCTGTGAAGTTTGCCGATCGGCTGATGTGAAATGAGGTGCAGCAGGCCGTTGTCCTGCGCGCCGTCCGATCCGAGCCACTCCGCCGGCGGCAACCAGGCCGGGTGCGCGGGGCAATCGTCATAGTCGAGACTTGCGAGCATCTCGCTTCCAAGTACGATCTTTCCGCTTTCCGTCTTCAATGCGTGACAATCCGGGTCCTCGCGAAATTCGGCGAGATAGGTGACGCCTGTTTTCGATGGCACCTTGGCGAATCCTTGCGACCAGAACGTCTCGAAATCCGGCATCACGTGCTGGAAGCGATGGCGGGCATCTTCCCGCGTCTGCTCGTAGAGATGGCGCACCCACTGCATTTCATCGCGGCCCTCGCTGAAGGCGGCTTCGACCCCCAGGCGCTCGGCGATGCCGCGAAAGATGTCATAATCGGAACGTGCTTCTCCCAGCGGTTCGATGGCCTTGTGCATGGCGAGCACATGATCGGAACGGCGATTGCCCGCGACATCGTTGCGCTCGATCGACGTCGTGGCGGGCAGAAGGATGTCGGCGCGCAATGCCGTCGCCGTCCACATCGGGTCCTGGATGATGATCGTCTCAGGCCGCGCCCAGGCGCGCTGCAGCCGGTTCAGATCCTGATGATGATGATAGGGGTTGCCGCCCGCCCAATAGACGAGGCGCGTATCGGGATAGGTCCGAGTCTCGCCCTGATAGGTGAAGGTCTCGCCCGGATGCAACAGCAGATCGGCGATGCGCGCCACGGGAATGTAATCGGGGATGGGCTTTTTCAATTGCGAGATGCCGGGCGTCCGGGCCAGCGGTATCGCCGCGCCGACGCCGCCCACCGATCCATAGCCGAAGCCGACGCCGCCGCCGGGCAATCCAATCTGTCCGGAAATAGCGGCCAGTGCCACCGCGGCCCAGAACGGCTGCTCGCCATGGTGGGCGCGCTGCAGCGACCAGCTCACGGTCAACATGCTGCGCGTGCTTGTCAGTTTTGCCGCGAGGGCGCGGACGGAATTCGCATTGATGCCGGTGATGGCTTCGGCCCAGGCGGCATCTTTCCGGATGCCGTCGTGCGCACCCGACAGATACGCGAGCAGCGTTTCACTGCCGCTGCAGCAGCGGCTGAGAAAGTCGCTGTCGTGGCGGCCCGATAGAACAATCTCGGCGGCAAGCGCCAGCATGAGCGCAGTATCGGTATTGGGCCGGATCGGCCACCACTCGGCCGGCACCCAGTCGGGCAGGTCATCGCTGAGCGGCGACACCAGCACGATATTCACGCCGCGTTCGGCGAGACGCTTCAAATGCAATTCGAGCGTGTGACGTCCAAGGCCGCCGGCCTCCGACTGCGCCGTGCGCGGCGAGAGGGCCCCGAATACGACGAGGGTCTCGGTATGCTCGGCGATGGTGTCGAGCGTGGTCGATTTTCCGACGCAGGCATCCTCGCTGCCGAGGATATGCCGCAGGATCACCGGGCCCGCCGCGATCGAATAGGTATCGACCTGGCCGGTAAAGCCGCCGGCGAGATTGAGCATGCGCTTCAGAAGTGAAGGCGCGTGATGGACGCGGCCGCAACTGGTCCAGCCGTAGGAGCCGGCGAAAATCGCGGCGTTGCCGTGGTCCGCGCGCACGCGATTGATTTCGGCGGCGACGAGCGCGGTGGCGTCGTCCCAGGAGACGGCGGCGAAGGCGTCGCGTCCCTGGTCCGATCTGTCCTTCGTCGCGCGGTCGTGAAGCCAGCTCTTGCGCACCATGGGCTGCAGGATGCGATGCGTGGGATCGGCCCAGTGCTTCACCGATTGAATGATGGGCGAGGGCGCCGGATCGTCCGCAAACGGTTCGGCGCCGACGATTTCGCCGTCTTTGACCAGCAGCGTATAGGTCCCCCAGTGGCTGGCATGTGGCACGCGGCGGACGGCATCACTCACTGTCAGGTCCTCGTGGCTCGCCTTCCATCTGTTCCAAGTGTTCGTGCAGCGCCGGCAGTTCGCCCTCCGGCACGCTGCGCTCCGCGCCCCACAAGACGCGGCCATTGGCGACATCGAAGTCGTAGGTTCGGGCCGTGCGGTGGTTCCACAAGCTGCCGTCGCTGCCGCTTCCGACCATGATTTCCTCGGCTTCCACCGGCACGAAAACCCGGTCGAAGATGTCCGGGCGGATGGCGATATTGACGTCCAGACCCAAGGTCTTGACGCTCGGGAAAATCACCGCCTCGATGCGCTCGTCGCCGAGGAGCAGGTTGGCGTATTGGGCGCTGACGAAATAATTGATCGGCCGCGCGCGCGCGACGGTCTTCATGAACTGCTTCGTCATGAACGCCGTCACTTCGCGCCGGTACGCCGCCTCTTCGTCCGCCATGCCGGCAAGCCAGCCCTCGAAGCGTGCGTAGTGCGGCTCGAAATGCGGCATCTTCGATATGACGTCGGGCAGGAACACGACCGGCGCAACGGCTATTGTTTCACCAACCGGACACTGCCAGCGCGTCAGCGTCACGAGATCGCCGCGAATGGGCTCGGTTTCGAGCTGGGCGGAGAGCCGCGAGAACGAGCCGTAGAGAACGCTTTGTCCCGGAAGATTGGCGCGTCCATATCCGGCCTTTTCAGCCGGCGGGTATTTGAGCAGCGAAAGCTGGTCGATGCGGACGTTGTGCAGGCTCTCGGCCACCGAGCGGTTGGGGGTCAAGCGCCAGACGTCGATGACGGGCACGCGGTGCACGAAGGTCGCCACGTCCGGAGCGATCTCATCGACGAACCACTTGAGCAGGTCGATGCCGTCAGCGGCGAAATTGGCGAAGTCCTGCTCTTCGGCGAGCTTGATCCAGTCCTTCAGGGTCTCCATCGGCATCATGGCGAAACGCTCACCCTCTCGTCGCTCGCAACACCCTTATCCGGCCGGGTCTGCTACCTGCCGACGAAGCGCACTGTTCAAGCTTTTGCGATCAGCTTCAAGGCCGCTTCGTGCAACCGCTTGTCGCCCGAGGCGACGATGTCGCCGCCGTTCGTGGCGGGTAAGCCGTCCCAGGTAGTGACGATGCCGCCGGCGCGCTCGATGATTGGGATCAACGGGGCGATGTCGTAAGTCTTGAGGCCGGGCTCGACGATGACATCGACAAATCCGGCAGCGAGCAGGCAATAGCCGTAGCAATCGCCGCCATAGCGCGTCATGCGGGCGGCGGCATTGAGACGGGTGAGGACGTGCTGCTGGCGGCCTTCGGCGAAGAGACCGGGGTGTGTTGAAGTAAAGACGGCGTCCTTCAGGCCGGTGCAGGCGCGCGTCTTTATGGTCGTGGCTTTACCGCCGGCGCGGCGCATATGCGCGCTTTTCTCGCCCGACCAGAAGCGTTCGCCGGTGAACGGCTGGTCCATCAGGCCGAGCACGGGCTCGTCTCCATCGACGAGGCCGATGAGCGTGCCCCACAACGGTGAGCCCATGATGAAGGCGCGGGTGCCGTCGATCGGGTCCACGATCCAGCGAAACCGGCTTTCGCTTGTCGCCGCGCCATATTCTTCGCCTGTGAGCGCGTGGTCCGGAAATCGGGCCTTCAGCGCCTTGGCGATGGTGCGTTCGGCGGCGCGATCGGCTTCAGTGACGGGATCGAAGCCGCCTGTCGCCCCGGCGGGGGTGCCCGTGGCCTTGTTATCAACGGAAAGTGATCGGCGAAAATGCTTCAGCACCACCTTGCCCGAGAGGTCGGCAAAGGCATGCGCGGCGGCAAGAAGAGCGGCGAACGGCGCTGCTGCGGGCACGGAGTTCTTTGCCCTTGTTCTTGCTTTTTCAGTTGCTTGCGGCATTTCCGGATGAGCGATCTGTTTTACTTCGAGGCCTTAAGTCTTAAGCCAGGATTACCTCGAAACCTCAAGTTGTTGCACTGCTGATACATCGAACTCTTAATTGGTCTATGAGACCCTTGGGCGGATTGCGAGGGTCAGCGAAGCAGCGCATCTTTATCTTACGGTTGCGCTGACACGCTTCGTCGCAATCGTAGCCCACTTTGGGCGTTTCCTCCCTAGACTTGGGCCGTTCGCTCGTTCGGACGGCCTTTTTTAGCGCCAAAAAACCCAACTTTCGTTCGAAATGCCATGAACGGCGCTGCATTGCGTCCTGGTTCTTGCAGGTCTGCGCATTTTGCAGTTGCGCATGCTGCGGTGCACCCTTAATTTTTGCAGTGCGACATCGGCGGGCCCTGCCCGTCTGTCGTAGCCCTCCTTGGGCGTTTCCTCCCTAGACTTGGGCCGTTCGTTTGTTCGAGCGGCCCTTTTTCTTTGCAAAATGCGCCAATGCCTGCGCAACGGGCTGGGCGTGGCGGTCGCTTTGGGCACTGTATCTGTCGCTGCGCGGGAATTGGTCGGCGCCGGGCCTGTCCGGAGAGACCTTCCTCGACCAATGCTTTGTGCCTAAGCCGAACGGCGAAGCGCCACCTGGATTGACGCTTATTCCGCTGCAGCGCGGCAAGCGAACAGCTGGTTGGCCGACAGGATGACGTGCTGAAAGATCTGCTCGAGATCGGCTTTGAGCGCCGTGAAGCCGCTCGATAGCGCAAACCGCTGCTCGTCGAGATACAGGCCGCGGTTGAGCTCGATCTGAAGGGCATGGATGCCGCGCTGGGGCCGGCCATGGTGCTCGGTGATGAAGCCGCCGGCATAAGGGCGGTTCATCTGCACGTCATATCCGTATTTGACGAAGATCTCGCGCACCAGGCGGGTCAGGCGGGGATCGCAGGCGGCGCCGAAGCGATCGCCGATCACCACGTCGGGGCGCGGACCGCCGCCGGCCACCGCCGCCGTCGAGGGCATCGAATGGCAATCGATCAGCACCGCATAGCCGAATGTCGCCGCGGTTTCCTCGACCAGGGCCGATAGGGCTCCGTGGAACGGGAAATACAGGGCATTGATACGCCCCATCACGTCGGCGAGGGTCAGCCGCTCGTGGTAGATTTCTTCACCGTCTGCAACGATACGGGCGACCGTGCCGAGCCCGCCCGCGACGCGGATCGATTGCGTATTGGCGTGCGCCGGCAGCGGCTCCTCGACGAGTTCGGGGTCGAGTTCGTAGGGCTCGCGATTGAGATCGAGAAAGGCGCGTGGAAAAAGGGCGGCGATGAGCGGGGCGCCGAGGCCCGGCATGCCGGCAAACAGGTCATCGACGAAGCAGTCTTCGGATTTCCTGAGCGCTGCAGGACCGAGCCGGGAGGCGTCGAGGAAGGAGCGGGGATAGTTGCGCCCGGAATGCGGGGACGAGAAGACGAAGCCCGCGGTCTGTCGCTCGGGACGGCGAATCTCGAAGGGGGGAAGTGTAGCGTCCGGCGCGGCTTTCGGGTCGTTGCTCATCCTGGCCTTGCGGTCCCCTTGCTCTTCGGCGCTTGGCAAGTGCTTAGCCCCGGCGGCGCTACAGTGCCAGGGCGCTGGCGCCAAGTCCACGCCCGGCGCGGCGAATAAATAACCACTTCGGGTGGAAAATGGTCATGATGCGGCCCGACTGCCGCTAGATGGCAGCGTCTCGTCCACAACTTCATCGTCCCTTTACCAAACTCGGGACAGATTTGCCTGAGATCGAAATTGCGTTATTCGGTATCCATCGTCCGACAACGCCCGCCATGAGCCCAAATCCATGCCCCTCAATCCTTCGAGCCTTCCTGTCCACCGCATTCTCCTCGCCGAGGATGACGATTCCATGCGGGGGTTCCTGGTCAAGGCGCTCGAAAAGGCCGGCTATGACGTCGTTCCCTTCGCCAACGGCGAAGATGCCTACGAACGGCTGAAACACGAGCCTTTCACCCTGCTTTTGACCGATATCGTCATGCCCAAGATGGACGGCATTGAACTCGCCCGCCGGGCCAGTGAAATCGATCCCGACCTCAAGATCATGTTCATCACCGGTTTTGCCGCTGTGGTGCTGAACAGCGACAATGCCCCGCCCAAGGATGCTCGCGTGCTTTCAAAGCCCTTCCACCTCAAGGACCTGGTCAAGGAAGTCGACCGGTTGCTTGCGGCCTGAGGGCGCATGGCCGAAAGCGCGATCTTTTGGCAGAATTAAGGGGTTTGAGGCTTGACCGCCCGGGCGAACCGAAGCTAGAAGCACCTCTTCCCTTAACGGGCACTTAGCTCAGCGGTAGAGCACTACCTTGACATGGTAGGGGTCACAGGTTCGATCCCTGTAGTGCCCACCATCTACGCAGAATCGGTACGGTCATGAAAGTCAGAAACTCTTTGAAATCACTTCGTTCGCGCCACCGCGACAATCGTGTCGTGCGCCGCAAGGGCCGCGTCTACGTGATCAACAAGACGCAGAAGCGCTTCAAGGCCCGCCAGGGCTGAACGGGGCCGACGCCCCGCGCGCAGCTTTTGGCCGGCAAGTCTTCCGCCAAAGGTCGTATTTTGACGTCCCGTCGCTCCGGGGCCGCCAAGCTTGCGGCGGCGAGCCGATCGTTTCCCACATTAAAGTTCGTTATTTTGACGCTCCCGGCGCGATCGACTAGGGTCGTCGCCCATGATGGCTTTACGACCCACCCTCGTTGCCCTTTCCCTGGCTGCGCTGTGCGCGGCCGCCGTCGTTGGCACGCCCGCTTACGCCGCGGAAGACGGCGGCATCAGATCGATCGACCCCAAGGCCATCGAAGAGGGCACGCCGGCGGAGCCCAAGGCGGCACCTGGCGAAGCCCCTGCGCCCGGCGGCAGCGCCGCTCCGGCGACAAAGCCGAACCGCCGGCGAAGAAACCCGAGGCCGAGGCGCCGGGGCTGCGCGAGCGCTATCGCTCGGCGCGCAAGGGCTATCAGGGTGATCCGGGCCTCATGGGTCTCAACTTCCCGCACACGCCGGACGAATCATCCGAGGTGCTCGGCAAGCTTTTCGCCGGCCTTGCGACCATTGAAGACGCCGATCTCGCCCGCAAGGTCATGGCCACCATCGAGCGCATCTGGCGGTTGCCCGGCGGCGATACGGTCAACCTGTTGATCGACCGCGCGGTCGATGCGGCCAACAAGAACAACCCCGATCTGGCGCTGAAGCTGCTCGATGCGGCAGTCGATCTTGCGCCCGATTATGCCGAAGCCTTCGGACGCCGCGCCTTCGTGCATTACATGAAAGGCGACACCGCGCGCGCACTCGGCGATCTGCGCCGCACGCTGGCGCTGGAACCGAACCACTTCAAGGCGCTCGAGGGGCTGGTCAAGATCCTCGAGGAGACGGGCCAGAAGAAGGGCGCGCTGAAGGCGCTCGAGGAACTCTACAAGATCAACCCCACGGCCCCCGGCGCCAAGACGGCGATCGACAATCTGAAAAAACAAGTCGAAGGCCAGGGGATCTGAGGTCTCCGGCGCAACGAATGCAAAGTATCGCTGTTGTCTCGCTACACCCGTCATCCGCGTCGCGGCACACGACGATGCGCACCGCTCTCTCAGCTTCGTCATTCCCGCGCCGGAATCGCGCCTGCGCGATTTCGGGTCCAGGCGGGAACCCAGGCAAGCGTCCTCACGAAGACTGGCGCGAATACACGCGCCTCTGTTCCAGCGGGCCGGCTTTCGCGCCAGCATCAGATGCAGCCACATATGCGAGGATGCGAAACTGGTCGCATGCGGAAACTTGTCGTGGATCCCCGCCTGCGCGGCCGAAGCCGCTTCGGCGCGGCGAAGGCCCGCCGCAGGATCCGCTCGCCGGTGGCGAGCGGCGACGGGATGACGTCCGAGGGGTGAGCAGCGACGAGATGACGAGCCGGGTCATGTTGCCCGTTACCGGTTGCCGATTGCCGGTTGCCGAGTGTCGGGCTTCGCCATCTCGCTTGTGCGCCTTCGGCGCGAGAGAGGGCTCAGCGCCATGATGAAGTCTCGCAAATCCTGGAAGCAATCTTAAACGCCAAGACGGTTGCTGCTTGTCGGGCTTCGCAAGTAAGGGCTCAGCGCCGACCGACACTTCGATTGGCCCCCGCGAAGGTGATTGGTCCCGGCGGATTGGCAATGCGGCACCGCTCTCTCAGCTTCGTCATTCCCGCGCCGGAATCGCGCCTGCGCGATTTCGGGTCCAGGCGGGAACCCAAGCAAGCGTCCTCACGACGAGTGTCGAGGAACGCGCGCACGTGTTCCAGCGGGCCGGACTTCGCGCCAGCATCAGATGCAGCCACATAAGCGAGGATGCGAAACTGGTCGCATGCGGAAGCTCGCTTGGATCCCCGCCTGCGCGGCCGAAGCCGCTTCGGCGCGGCGAAGGCCCGGAACGAGAGTCGCCAAGCGCCAAGCAAAGAGTCGGTTGGCGCGTGGGAATTCCATCGTTTGTCATCCCGGCCGGAAAAATTGCGCGTGCGCAATTTTGGAGAGCGGGGACCCAGTACACTTCCTTCGCCTGCGTTCCTGGGTCCCGGGTCTCGCAAGTGGGCTCGCCCGGGATGACAATCCTCCGGTCGCGCTGCATCTTCCGCGCGTTCCGGCCGGCTCCGCGCTTGGCGGCCGGCGCGCGGGACGCGTGTCGCCAAGCGCCAAGCAAAAAGTCGGTTGGCGCGTGGGAATTCCATCGTTTGTCATCCCGGCCGGAAAAATTGCGCGTGCGCAATTTCGGAGAGCCGGGACCCAGTACACTTCCTTCGCCTGCGTTCCTGGGTCCCGGGTCTCGCAAGTGGGCTCGCCCGGGATGACAATCCTCCGGTCGCGCTGCATCTTCCGCGCGTTCCGGCCGGCTCCGCGCTTGGCGGCCGGCGCGCGGGACGCGTGTCGCCAAGCGACAAGCAAAAAGTCGGTTGGCGCGTGGGCATTCCATCGTTTGTCATCCCGGCCGGAGAAATTGCGCGTGCGCAATTTCGGAGAGCCGGGACCCAGTACACTTCCTTCGCCTGCGTTCCTGGGTCCCGGGTCTCGCCAGTGGGCTCGCCCGGGATGACAATCCTCCGGTGGCGCCGCATCACCCGCGCGTTCCGGCCGGCTCCGCGAAGTCGGAGTCGGAACGCGCCAACAAAAGAGCGCCGGCCGCCGTTCGCGTTGGTCCGTCGCTTGCGGCCGGCTCGAGGAACGAGAGTCGCAAGCGACCAGCAAAGAGTCGGTTGGCGCGTGCGCGTTCCATAGTTTGTCATCCCGGCCGGAGAAATTGCGCGTGCGCAATTTTGGAGAGCCGGGACCCAGGAGACTTATCGCGCGAGAGTTCTGGGTCCCGGGTCTCGCAAGAGGGCTCGCCCGGGATGACAATCCTCCGGTGGCGCTGCATCACCCGCGCGTTCCGGCCTCCCCGCGAAGGCGGGGATCGAGGAACGAGAGTCGGAACGCGCCATGAAAAGCGGACCGGCTTGAGGAACGAGAGTCGCAAGCGACAAGCAAAGAGTCGGTTGGCGCGTGGGATGTTTCGTCGGCTCGCCGCGCAGGCGCAGGCGCGGGCGCAGCGCACCAGCCAAGACCGATCGCGCCTTAGAGCACGAAGTCCGCGGCCGAGAGCGCGACCGTACCTTTGAGCTCGATCTGGAAATCGAAGCGTTTGTCGCCGTTCGTATCGCCTTCGATCAGCGTGTTGGCGCCGGCCGCCAGGTAATGGATCTGCCCGGTTGCGCCGGTGAAAGCCGCACCCTTGCCGCCGAGGAACGTGAACGTCTGATTGCCGCCGACCATCGTATTGGCGTCGATGCCGGAGAGATCGATGTGATCAATTTTGTGCTGAAAGTCCATGATCAGGTCGCGCGCGGTACTGGAGCTGCGGCTATCGATCTGGGTGTTGAAATCGAAGACGTCGGCGCCGGCGCCACCAGTGAGGATATCGCGGCCGAGACCGCCGGCGATGATGTTGGTCGCGCCGTTGCCTTGGATCGTGTTGGCACCCGAGCTGCCGGTAGCGTTGACGGCTGCGGCGCCGGTGAGAATGAGGGTCTCGACGCCGAGGCTCAGCGTGTACGACACGCCCGAGCGCACCGTGTCGTTACCCTGTCCGGTCAACTCGTAGACCTGGTCGGCCGTCTGGCTGACGTAATAGATGTCGTCGCCCTTGCCGCCGCGCATGGTGTCGATGCCGAGCCCGCCATCGATGACGTTGTTCACATCGTTGCCGGTGATGATGTTGGCCAAGTAGTTGCCGGTCGCGGTCTTGGCGGTGCCGGTGAGGATGAGATTATCGACGTTGGCTGCGAGCGCGTAGCTCACGGAGGCGGTGACGACGTCGATGCCTTCGCCGGGTTTCTCGAGGATGATGTCCGTGGCGCGATCGACGAAGTAGGCATCGGCGCCGAGACCGCCGGCAAGCGTGTCGATGCCGGCGCCGCCGTCGAGGACGTTCGAGGCATTGTTGCCAATGAGGTAATTGTCGAGGGCATTGCCGGTGGCGTTGATCGAGGTGAAGCCGGTGAGCGTCAGGTTTTCGACGAAGGCCGCCGCGGTGTCCTGGCCGCCGGCCGGGTCGACCATGCTGAACGTCACCTTCGAGATGATGGTGTCGTTGCCTTCACCCGTCATTTCAGCGATGCGATCGCCGGAATTGTCGACATAGTAGGTGTCGTCGCCGAGGCCGCCGACCATGCTGTCTGCACCCAAGCCGCCGTTTATGGTGTCATTTCCCTCATAGCCCCAAAGGAAGCCGTCGTTTCCGTCGGTGCCCCCAAGGGTGTCGGCGTTCGCGGAGCCCAACGCGTAGGCCACGCCCTCAATCATGAGTTGCTCGAAATTTGTGAACGCCGCTGAGCCGGCAGACGTCGTGAGAACGATAGTCCGATCAGGCGTCATGCCGATCGAATAGGCGCCGACTATGATGCTTGTGTCGATGGTAAGGGTATCGAGACCGCCCAATCCGTCGATGATTGTGCCCGCAAGAGAAATCGAAGAACCGTTGAGAAAGGACTGAAGAGGCGCCTCTACGAGCACGTCGTCGATTCCGGACGTCAGCGTGATGATCGCCATGGTGCTCGCTCTCTCTCGTTCCAGGGCGCGCGCTCGCAGGCCCAAAAAGCCGGTGCGCGCACCAGAGACGAGCATCCCACCGGCCGCTTTAGGATTTGTTGAGAGATGTGGTGGGGCGCCCGGCGGCGGGCCGCAAATTGAAGATCGTCGTAAATTGCGGGTAAATTTCGCGCCGGGCCTGATCGGATGGGAAGCGCAGCGCGCCTCACACGTCTTCCGAAATCGGCGCGCCGCTCTCGTCGATGAAGGCGATTCGGATCATGTTGGTGGCGCCGGGTGAGCCCAAGGGCACGCCGGCGGTGATGAGGATGCCGTCGCGCGGCCTTGACGAGGCCTTCCTCATACGCGATGCGGCAGGCCTTGCGCACCATGTGCGAGAGATTTTCGGGATCGCCCGTCAGAATCGTCTGCACGCCCCAGACGAGCGACAAGCGCCGCGCCGTCGATTCGATCGGGGTCAGGCCGATGACGGGAATGCCCGGGCGCTCGCGAGTGACGCGCAGCACCGTCGAGCCCGTCGCCGTGTAGCAGACGATGGCGCCGAGCTTCACGGTATCGGCGATGGCCGAGGCCGCGGCGCAATCGCGTCGGCGCCCGTCGGCTGCGGCGTCGGTCCGGTCGCGTGCAGCATCGGCTCATAGAGTGGGTCGTGCTCGACCTCGAAGGCGATGCGGTCCATCATTTGCGATGGCCTCGACCGGGTACTGCCCGACTGCGCTTTCGGCCGACAGCATCACGGCGTCCGCGCCGTCGAACACCGCGGTCGCGACGTCGGAGACTTCGGCGCGCGTCGGCATGGGCGACGAAATCATGCTTTCAAGCATCTGCGTCGCGACGATCACAGGCTTGCCGGCGGCGCGCGACAGGCGCGTGATCTTCTTCTGCAGGCCCGGCACCTTCTCGACCGGCATTTCGACGCCGAGATCGCCGCGCGCCACCATGATGCCGTCGGAAGCTGCGATGATCTCCTCGAGGTCGGCGACCGCGGACGGCTTTTCGATCTTTGACAGTATCGCGGCGCGCGGCCGATCAGCTTGCGCACCTCGTGATGTCTTCGGCGCGCTGCACGAACGACAACGCGATCCAGTCCATGCCGAGCTTCAAGGCGCACTCGAGGTCGGCCTTGTCCTTTTCGGTAAGCGGGCTGATCGGCAGTAGCGTGTCGGGCATGCGAAATGCCTTTGCGGCTGCCAGCGCCGCCCGTCAGAACTTCGGCTGTGATGTTGTCCTTGGTCTGGCCTCGATGACGCGCATGCGCATCTTGCCATCATCCAGCAACAGTATGTGCCCGGGCTTGATCGGCTCGAAGATCTGCTGGTGCGGCAGAAATACGCGTTCGCTGAGCCCGGCGATTCGTCGCGATCGAACTTGAAGGTCGCCTTCCCGGGCAGGTGCACGCGACCGGCGTGAAATTCGCCGATGCGGAATTTCGGGCCTTGCAGATCGCCGAGAATGCCAATCGGATGGCGATGGCGGGCGGCGCAGGCGCGCACCGTGTTCTACAGCGTTTTGGCGCCCTCCGGGTCGAGTGGCTCATGTTGATGCGGAAGACGTCAACGCCGGCCAGGAACAGGCGCTCGACCATTTCGGGGGCGGCGAGGCGGGCCTAGCGTCGCGACGATCTTGACCCGGCGATTGCGTCTCATTTTTCCTGTTTGTCCTTGGCCCGCTCAGGATCGGTCAGGCGAATGGTCCATTCCTTCGCTTCGCCAGTATCCACTTCGAAAAATCCTGAGCGCTTATATCCGCGTTTGTAACATTCCTGAACCCCCCGGATGGCGAACGATTTGTCCGCTGTACACATGATCGTTCTTGCCGCCCCATTCGCCGCCGCGATCATAATCGACGGCGTGGACGTAGACGAAGCGGCTCGGCACCGCACCCTTGAGGAGTGTCTCGCAGGTTGCGAGGCGATGTTCCACCAGCCTTCCGTCGCCCAGCCTGTGTTGTCCTGGTAGCCGATTGCGACGCCGACCCGGCTTGCGGTGGCATTGCATAGCTTCAGATCGGCGCGCGCGGCGGATCGCAGCGGAATGAAGCTCAGCGCAGTGCCGATGCGTGCGGGCAATCGCGCGCGTCGCAAATCAAGCGTGGCTCGCGAGCTGGCCGCCCGGTGTGCAGGTTCGGCTTTCGGCGCCGACACGTCTGCCGATCGCTTCAAGGATCGACGAGGATGACCCGGAAATCGTTGACGTTGGTCTGGGTAGGACCGCACAGAATGAGATCGCCGATCGGGCGAAAGAAACCCGTGGAGTCGTTGTTCTCCAGGAAATTGGCGGCATTTAGATTTTCCGCCCCGGCCGCGCCAAAGTATCGGGGAAAACCATCGCGCCGGCCGGATCGTCGGCATTGCCGCCGCCGCCGTCGATGCCATCGGTATCGCCGGCAAGCCCGCGAAATCCCCGGCGTTCCGTCGAGCGCGATGGCGAGGCCGAGCGCGTATTCCTGGTTCGGGCCGCCCGAGCCGTTGCCGCGCACCGTCACGGTCAGTTCGCCGCCGGACATGATCGCAACCTTTTCGCCCTTGCGTTTTGCCTCGAGCGCCATCTGGGCGTGAGCATGGCCACGTCGCGAGCTTCGCCCTCGAGGCGTCGCCGAGGATTCGTACGCGGTAGCCGATGTCGCGGGCGATCTGCGCGGCGGCTTCGAGCGAGGCCGTCGGCGCGGCGACGATTTTGTAGCTCGAACTTGGCGAGCTTCGGATCGCCGGCTTTGAGCGTTTCATTGCCGGGTTCTTCAAGGGCCGCGCGATCTCCGCGGATGGCGTGATCTTCCACTTGGCGAGAACGGCGCGCGCGTCGGCGAGGGTCGAACGGTCGGCGACGGTCGGTCCGGAGCCGATTTCATCCGGGTTGTCGCCGGGCACGTCGGAAATCGCGAGCGTCAGCAGGCGAGCCGGATATACTGCCGCGGCGAGCTTGCCGCCCTTGATCCGCGAAAGATGCTTGCGGACGCAATTCATTTCCGAGATCGGTGCGCCGGATTTGAGGAGCTGCTTGGTCAGCGCCTGCTTGGCTTCGAAGACGACGCCGGCGACAGGCGCCGACCAGATGGCGGAGGCGCCGCCCGAAAGCAGGCACAGCACCAGATCGTTGGGCCCGGCGTTTTTCGCGAGTTCAATCGCTCGTTGTGCGCCGGCGATCGAATTGGCGTCGGGCACGGGATGGCCGGCTTCCAGGATCTCGATGATCCTGGTCGGCAGGCCGAAGCCGTGCCGCGTCGAAATAAGGCCGGAAATTCTGGCTTGCCCCGCCGCCGATATAGTGGCCCTCGGCCGCGACCGCCATGGCCGCCGAACCCTTGCCGGCACCGATGATATTATCCGGCCGCCCGCCGGCACGGGGGGCAGGTGCGGCGGCAGGCAGGTGGAGGGGTGCGCGGTCGTATAGGCGGCTTGATACAGCGCGTTCAAGGGCTCGCGCGCGCGCCCCGTAGCTCGCCTCGGCCATTTCCTCCCGCGCCGGGGACTTTGAGGCCCGCCTGTTCTGCTGTCGAGATTGGTCTTTAGTCCTGGTTTGCGGGATCGGCCCTGAGCGTCAAGGCATAGGAAGCCGCAGCGGGCTTCTCCCTCTCCCCATGCGTCTTCTTGCGCCCCTCTGGCATGGGGAGAGGGTTGGGGTGAGGGGCGGCCGCAGGTTGGTGCCCGTTTCGGCCCCTCAGCCTGACCCTCTCCCCGTTGAGCGAAAAGACGGGGAGAGGGGACGCGCGCCAAGCTAATGCGATAGTTGCCAACTAACCCCGGAGGCACGATGAAAACCTTCGATCCCCAGACCACGCTCGAACTCGAGGCCGCCGCTTTCCGCCGCCTGGTCCGCACCTGCGCCAACGCAGCCGACGTGCAGAACATCGACATGATGAATCTCGCCGGCTTCTGCCGCAACTGTCTGGCAAACTGGACGGTCGATGCGGCCAAGGAGAGGGGTCTCGACCTCAGCAAGGATGAAGCCCGCGAAATCATCTATGGCGAGCCCTATAAGGACTGGCAGGCGAAACACCAGAAGGAAGCGAGTGCGGACAAGCTCGCGGCCTTCGAGAGAACCGGCCGAAGGACTAGCGGTTCGAATTTCCGGCACGGTTGCGGCCGGTACCGAAGAGGGTCTATTCCGCCGACTTATGCGGCAGCACGCCCAATCACGAGCGTTCACGCATTTTTGCTCGCCCCGCTCGCCATTCGGGGGATTGTGCCGTCGCGCGAATGAGCCATGCTTGGGGGCTTTTGATACAGGGCAAACCGTTATGAAACGACTGATGATTGGGGCCTGCTCGGCTCTCGCTGCAATTTTCCTCACCGGCTCCTTCGCCGTGGCGGCCGACATCTGTCCGGGTGGCGCCGGCCTGGATAGGCGATTTGAGGCCGATTGAAGCGGGTGACTGGAACCTGGCGCGGGCAGCACACCTCATAGAACGGGCGGGCTTCGGCGAGACGCCGGAAAAGATCGCGGCGATTGCGGCGCTCGACCCGCGCAGCGCGGTCCACGATCTCGTCGCGCCGCAAAGCGATCGACAACAGTGCATCTCGCGCCTTTCGACGAGTCGGGCGTCTTCGATGCGGGGCTCGATCCGTTCCCGCCCAGCCGCCCCGCCGCCACCGATCTGGCCAAGGAAACGGGCGAAGCGCTCGGCATCAAGGTGAAGCCCGCAGGCAACCGCCGCCTGCAGCCGGTGGCGAACCAGTTCTTCTACTGGCTGCGGGCGAGCAGGCTGGAGACCAATCGCGTCGCCTACTGGTGGGCCAACCGCATGCTCACGACCAACCGCCCGCTGGAAGAAAAGATGGCGCTGTTCTGGCACGGCCACTTCGCCACCAGCGAGGACAAGGTGCGCGACTACCGCAAGATGCTGATGCAGCTCGAGCTGTTTCAAGCGCAAGGGCCTCGGCAACTTCCGCGACCTGCTGATCGGCGTGGCGCAAGACCCGGCCATGCTCGCCTTTCTCGATGCCGGCGTGAACGTGAAAGGCGCGCCCAACGAGAACTTCGCGCGCGAGATCATGGAACTGTTCACCATGGGCGTGGGCAACTACGCGGAAACCGACATCCGCGAAGCCGCCCGCGCCTTCACCGGCTGGAACTTCGTCGGCCCTGACTTCGTCGTCAACGACGACGCAGCATGACGACGACCGACAAGTCGTTCCTCGGCCAGAACGGGCAACTTCGACGGCGTGGAGGTCATCGACATCATCCTGGAGCAGCCGGTCACCGCGGAGTTTCTCGCCGCGCAAGACTCTACCGCTTCTTCGTGCGCGAGGACATCTCTCCGCGAATGCGCAAGCAGCTTGGGCGAGATGCTGCGCGACAGCAACTACGAAATCGCGCCGCTGCTCGAGACGATCTTCCTGTCGCGGGATTTCTACTCCAGCGCCAGCTGCGGCACGCACATCAAGGGCCCGGTCGAACTGGTGGTCTCGACCTATAAAAAGCTCGGGCTCACGCGAAGTCCCGGGCGTGCCCGATTTCAACGAGCCGACCGAGCGCTGGGCCAGAAGCTGTTCTGTCCGCCGACCGTCGCCGGCTGGGCGCAAGGGCAAGAGCTGGATCACGCCCGGCCTGCTGCTGGAGCGCGGCAATTTCGCGCGCGACGTCGTGTTCCCCGATATCGATCTTCTGCCGTCCGACCGGTATCCCGGCTAACCGACTACGACAGATCCGGCCGGTGAACGAGAGACTGGCGCGCGGACTCGACATCACGCAGGCGACGAAGCCGAGAAGCAAGGAGGTGATGGCGATGTCGAACATGATGGCCGATCGCGACGAGGACTTCAATACGCGCTAGCCAGCTATCGCGGCTGGCAGATGGCGATCGAAAGGTCAAGCCGATTCCGCGCACACCGCGCATTTCGACCTGACGCGATGGTGATGGCGGCAGGGCTGCAAGACGCCGCCGAGGTCGTCGACTATTTCGTCGCGCGCATGTTCCGTGGTGCCGCGTCGCCCGGAAGCGCGTCAGCGGATCGCAAGTTCCTGGAAAAGGAACTCGGGACCGACGACATCGCGCAGGGCCGAGACGTACATGGAAGAAACCCTGCGCATGCTGCTGCACCTGATCTTGAGTTCGCCCGAGTATCAGCTCGGGTAACAGCCATCGCCTTCGAGCGCTCGCCGCATGAGCACGACGATGAGATACGCAGCCCACTATAGCTTCGCGCTCATCATCTGCGCGGCGAGCCTGCTGGGCGCACGGGGCGTCGCGCGCTGGCGCTCGGCGCGGCCGGCGAAGGCCTGATGTTCGGCCTCACCTCGACGCTGGCGCGGGCGGCCGAAGACACGCAGAAGAGCAGCGACCGCATCCTGGTGGTCCTGGAGCTTTCCGGCGGCAATGACGGGCTGAATACGCTGGTGCCCTATGCGCGACGACGCCTACTACAGGCAGCGACCGCCGCCTCGGCATCCCGGCAAAGAAGCTCTGCAAGATCGACGATCATCTGCGGCTTCAGCGGCGGCATGGCGGGCTTCGAACGGCTGTACAAGGACGGCAAGCTGGCGATCGTGCACGGCTGCGGCTACGCGCAGCCCTCCTTCTCGCATTTCACCTCGATGGCCTATTGGCACACCGCCGCGCCCAACAGCGGCGAGGAGTTCGGCTGGGTCGGCCGGCTGGCCGATGCGCTGACAGCCCGATGGCGCGCCCAATTTCATCGTCAACATCGACGAAACGCAATCGCTGGCGGTGAACGCCAGCCGACCACACGCCCGTCGTCTTCGACGATCCCGAGCACTTCGTGCGCAAAGGGCTTGCCAGAAGCGGCCGCTGTTCGAGCATGTCGAGACACTGAGGCCCACGACGAGAACGCGTCGCAGAAATTCCTGCTGGATGTGGCGCGCAGCGCCCGCGATGCCTCGCAACTGGTGCGCGAGGCCTGGGCCAGCTACAAAACGCCGGTCGATTACGGCATCGTGCCGCTGGGACTGAACAAGATCGCGTCGCTGATCGCGGCGGCATGCCGACGCGGCTGTACTACACGTCCTATCCGCCACAACGCCTTCGACACTCATGTGCATCAGGCCGACCTGCATGCGCGCCTGCTGACCTACGTCTCCGATGCGGTCGCGGCGTTCATGCGCGACATGGAGCGCATCGGGCGCGCCGACGATGTGTCGATGCTGATGTTCTCCGAGTTCGGCCGGCGGGCGGCCGAAAACAACAGTCTCGGCACCGACCACGGCACCGCCAACCTGATGTACGTCGTCGGCAAGAACGTGTCAAAGGCGGCCACTATGGCACGCCATCCAGCCTGACCGACTTGATGCCCGACGGCAATCTGCAATTCACGACGGATTTCCGCCGCGTCTATGCGACCATGATCGAGGGCTGGCTGCAGCATCAGGACAGCGCCGCCTTCTGCGCGACAAATTCGAGACCTTCCCGGTTTTTGCGTAGGCGCCACGTACATTGCCTGCAGGTGCCGGGCAGCTTCGGCCACCGATCTCGCGTAGAAGCATTCGTGTGCGGGTTTCGGTTCGATTTCGTGCGCGATTGAACTGGGTCGCCAGGGCGGCTAACATGCCGTCCAAATGGCGGCCGCTGGGCTGTGAGCGTGAAGACGAAATTCCGCTATCCCTCTGTAAAAGAGAGAGGTCCATTATGTTCGAAACCGGACACAGACTTGAGGCGTCGCCAATGGCAGATGCCGACAGTCACGAGCAAACCCTTGAAGCATCGCCGGCTGCGGTTGCCGACAACCGGGAGCGAACCGAGGCTTGGCCCAAGAGGCGAGGCATGAAGGTCACGAAGACACCGCAAAAAATCTTGGTTGTCGATGACGAACTGTGGTCGGCGCTCGATATGGAGTGGGTGATCCGCAAGCTTGGCCATGACGTCGTCGGGCCGGTTGCGAGTGCGAAAGAGGCGCTGGAGCTGGCCGGCGACGCTCGGCCCGATCTCGTGCTCATGGACATCCGCCTGGCCGATGACAGTGATGGCATCGACACCGCCGTGGCGGCAAGACAGCAATTCAACATTCCAAGCATCTTTGTCAGCGCGCACGGAGATCTTGCCACCCGCAACCGCGCCGCGGCCGCCGACCCGTGTGGCTTTATCGAGAAGCCATTCACGCCGGAGGTCCTCGCGACCGCCATCGAGAAGGCCCTTGATCCTGCCGATTGATGCTGTTGCGGGCTGACGCCGGCGGTGTCCGGCAGATCGCACGAAGCGAGACAAGAGGCGGCATTGTCGATACTCGAGGACCCTGAGACGCGCCTCAAACTTGCCCTCGACGTCAGCGGCGTCGGGGTTTGGGCCTGGGATGCCGCCAGCGACAAGATCACGGCGGACGCCGCCTACCGGCAGCTGTACGGCTTCAGCACGGAGGGCGCTCTCGATTCGGGCGTATGGCTGGCAAGTCTGCACCCCGACGATCGCGAGGCGCTGAAGCGCCATGTCGGCGAGATCCTGCGCAAGGCTGACGAGTGGCACGAGGAATTCCGCATCATTCACCCGGCCCGCGGCGAACGCTGGCTGGAAGGTCAGGGGCGCGTAGTCCGGGACGCCGAGGGGCGGGCGGCGGGACTGGCGGGTATCAACACCGACATCACGAGCCGGAAGCGGGCCGAGATCGCACTGCGTGAAAGCGAGGCGCGATTGCGGGCGATCATCGAAAGCGCCATCGACGGCATCATCACGATCGACGAACAGGGAATGGTGCTTTCCGTCAATCCGGCGACGGTGCGCATCTTCGGCTATGCCGCCGAGGAGATCATGGGACAGAACGTCCGCATGCTCATGCCCCAGCCGTACCGTAGCGGCCACGACGGTTATATTCGCGACTATCTGAAAACGGGTCAGGCGAAGATCATCGGCATCGGACGCGAGGTCGTCGGCCGCCGCAAGGACGGAACGGAATTTCCGCTCGATCTCGGAATTTCAGAGGTGAGCCAGGGCGGGCGGCGGTTGTTCATCGGCATCGTCCGCGACATTACCGAGCGAAAGCAGGCCGAGGATACGCAACACCTGCTGCTCGAGGAGATCAATCATCGGGTGAAGAATACGCTGGTGATCGTGCAGGCCATGGCCGAGCAGACGATGCAGAAGTCGCGCGATCCGGCGCATTTCGTCGATAGTTTCCGGGGCCGGCTGCAAGCGCTGTCGCGAGCCCACAATCTGTTGACACAGGGAAACTGGTCCGGCGCCGATCTGCAATCGCTCATCCGCGATCAATTGCTGATCGGCCCCGAACCGGATCAGCGCATTTCCTACTCCGGCCCGCAGCTGGAATTACCGCCGCGGGCGGCGGTGCATCTCGGGCTTGTACTTCATGAACTCGGAACGAACGCGCACAAGTACGGCGCGCTGAAGGTTCCGGAAGGCAGGCTGGCCGTCGCCTGGCGCATCGCGTCTGGGCAAGCGGGACGTAGTCTCGAACTCACCTGGGAAGAGAGCGGGGGCCCGGCCGTCAGTCCGCCGTCATCGGAGGGCTTCGGCACCTTTCTCATTCAACGCGGCCTCAAACATGCTCTCGGCGGTGACGCCCACATTTCGTTCACACCGGCGGGTGTGGTGTGCGACCTGCGAATGCCGCTCGCGGACCCTCCCCGTCTCGCCGGCGGCGAATGAGCGACATCTCCCGGTGCCTCATCGACCACGCAATTACGGGCATTCGCGATCTTGCGGAGCGGCTTCTATGCCTCGCAGTCCGACTCGACCCTCGCGCCGTCCCCCTGGAGCACCGTCAACTCGCTTCTTGCACTTATCCCTGTCCTTTCCCCTGGGATTGCGGGCCGTCCCGCGTTGCCGCCACACGTTCCGCCCGCTAGCCTCGGTCGCAGTCGAGAACAGTCGCCAGGGACGCCATAAGCATGACCTCACTTCAAGCCTCCGCGCAAAAGCAGCTCCGCCAATTCATCGAGCAGATCGAGCGGCTCGAAGAGGAGAAGAAACAGACCGCGAGCGACATCCGCGACAAGTATCTGGAATGCAAGGCCGTCGGTTTCGACGTCAAGGCCGTTCGCAAGATCATTTCGCTGCGCAAGAAGAGCCAGGCCGAACGCCAAGAGGAGCAGGGCATCCTCGACGTCTACCTGCACGCTCTCGGCATGCTCGACGACGAGAGTTCTTCGCTCGAATCCGCAGCCGACGCCATGATCGCGGCGGAGTAGCCGGCACAATTACAAACTTCACGACGACGCACAAAGCCGCGGATGCCATGGCCGGTGTCCGCGGCATTTTGTTTTGAGCCTTGTTGCAATCGGCGCGCGCGCTCGTGCTGACGTCGGAAAGCCGTGCTTGCTCATGTGTCGAGGACACGCCGGCACAATCGATGATGGTGGCAAATCCTTTCGCATGATAAGATCTAGTCGTTCTTGGTCTTCCGTGTGATTAGTCCGACTGATGATCAATCTGACGCTGAAGCAACTGCGCTATTTCCAGGCGCTCGCCCGTGAGCAGCATTTCGGCCGCGCGGCAGAATCCTGCTCCGTGACGCAGCCGGCACTGTCGATGCAGATCCAGGAGATGGAGGCGGCGCTTGGCCTGGAACTGGTCGAGCGCACGCGCGCCGGCGTCAAGCTCACGGCCAAGGGACAGACCATTGCCGAACGGGCGCAACGGATCCTGAACGACGTCAGCGATCTCATCGACTACGCCAAGCAATCGGCGGGTCTGCTTTCGGGCGTCTTGCGTCTCGGCATCATTCCGACGCTCGCACCCTACCTGTTGCCGCCGCTGCTGGCGCTGTTGCGCAAGAACCATCCGTCGCTTGAGCTGCACGTGCGCGAGACCCAGACGGAAACGCTGCTGAGCGAGCTGCTGGAAGGCAAGATCGACTGCGTCCTCCTGGCGCTGCCGGTCCGCCATTCCGACATCGAGACACTTTCGCTGTTCGAGGATCGCTTTCTGCTTGCCCTTCCACCGTCCCAGAACGTATCGGGCCGTGTTCGCGCGACCGCCGATCTCGTCGATGAAAAGCGCTTGCTGCTGCTCGAGGAAGGCCACTGCCTGCGCGATCAGGCGCTGACGTACTGCAATCTTAAACAGGTCGACAGCATCAACACCTTTGGCGCTTCGTCGCTATCGACGATTGTCGAAATGGTCGCCGCCGGTCTCGGCATCACACTGCTGCCAGAAATATGCATTCCGGTCGAGGAGCGGGCGCGCGCGATCAAGCTGATGCGCTTCGCCGAGCCGGAACCCTCGCGCACCATCGGTCTGGCGTGGCGGCGGTCCAGCCCGCGTGCCGCCGACTTCAAGGCGCTCAGTGAACTGGCAAAGGAGGCGGGCGAAGCCACGATCAAGCGCGGGAGAGAGCGAAAAATGGGGTAAGACTAAAGGCAAGCGCATGAACGAGGAACGGTTGCCACCACCCCTCCGCCGAGGTCCGGGCCCCCAAGATTGGCTGCTGTTTGCGATCGGCGTGGCCTTCGTTTTGATGGGAATTGTCGCGCTTCCCAAGGACCCGATGGCGGGGATCGTGACGATCGCGTTTTTCGGTTCCTGCCTCGGCATGGCCGTCATCACAATCGTGCGTAAGCGCCGATACCGGAGTTACGCGGCGCTCGCCCCGGCCGAGGTGAGCGTTGCCGGCGGCGTCCCCATACGGCCGAAGAAAGCAATCGCCGTTGCGATGTCGCTCTGGCTCGTGGGACTCGGCCTCGTCATGGCCGTCGTCGGCGCCAGATATCCGCTTGCCTTTCGCCTGATCGGCGTGTCGCTGGTGGTCCTCGGTGCCGGAATGCTGTTCGCGATCTGGAAAGAATGGGTTCCGGCCGGGTTCCTGCGGTTCGATCCCGAGGCGTTCACCATCGGTTATCGCCGCTTTGCCATCGCCATCCCCTGGGACAATATCGCGAGTGTCGCGGAGGGCGAATATCACTCGAACCCCGTGCTGTTGCTTGACGTGCATGACGTCGCAGCGATCAGGGTCGACCCGCCTGATGCCTTGGCGAAGGCGATGAAGGCAATCTCTACTAGTCGCAACTGGACGGGCGCCGACTTTATGTTCATGACCACCCAGTTCGGGCTGGACCTGCCGCTGTTGACGGAGACCGTGCTGCGGTACGCCCGCGATCAAAGTGCGCGTGCGGATTTGCAGAAGCGATTAGCGTAGAATGCTTCGGACTATGCCGGATCGGCTCAGCGCTTGGTTGTTTGGACCGCGCGGTTCTCGATGCCGGTCGGGCGCGGCGCATTATCGAGTTCCTCGAGCGCGTCGAGATGCACGGCCTTGCCCTGGAACTGTTGCGCCCACATGACTTCGGCGACCTGCTGGCCGGGGCGGAAACGCATGGGCTGCACGGCGCCGATGTCATCGAGGGTCTCGAGCGTCTGGGCGACGTCGGGATGCTGGAGGCCGCCAAACTGGCCGACAGGAGCATTGGGGGTTTCAGTCAGAAGCGGCGCCAGCGGGAAGGGGCGATAGGCCAGTTCTTCCGGATGGTCCTCGTCGAACTCGGGGGCCTGAACCCAACCGTCGCCGAGACTATCGGGGCTCATGTCGGTAACGGAATCCATCTCGGATTTTTCCGGGATGAGCGCTGCGACTTTGGCGCCCTGAGCCACGGGCATTTCTTTCGGCATCGCGGCGAGTGCCAGCGACTTGGACGGGCGCTCGGCGGGCTTCGGCTCAGCGACGAGCTTGGGCAGCGGTTCGCTTGTGGCCTTCTCGATCAGCGCGGCGAGCTTCGAGCGGTCCTTGTTGGACGGCGCCGGCGTGAAGCGCGACGTGCGTTCGACGAGCTTGGGTGCAGCGACGAGTTTCGGGGCTTTGGCCGGTGCGTCAGGCGCCAACGCCGCGACCTGCTGATCGCTGCGCGGGCGCTCGGCGGGCGGGATCGGTTCAAAGGTGACAGGCTTCGGCGCGTCGGCTTTCTTCTTCCACGGCAGCGCATCGGTGAGTGACGCCATCGTGAAGCCGCGCTTGGCCTCGGGAGCCGTCTCGTCGGCGGTCGGACCCGGGTTCGGCGCCGCCGCAGCGACGAGCGTCGCCTTGCCGGTGCGGCGGTCGTCGAGGAACTGGGCGATCTGCACGGCGAGGTCACGGTACTTCGAGCGGGCGACGCGGACGTCGTCGGAGGTGATGGCGCCGCCGGCGGCGGGCGCGTGCTGGGTGCGGCCCGAGGGGAACAGCAAGGCCAGCTCATAACGCGGCAGGCGCGGCCAGGCGCGCACGCGCGCGGTATCGACATGGACGAAGGGAATGCCGGATGTCGGATAGTAGCCGACACCACCGCGCTCGCGGATGAGGGCGGAGTAGCGCATGCGCTTCAAAGGCACGTCGGGGAACGTGATGTCGATGGCCTTGCCGGTGATGTGCTGGCTCTGGCTCGCCTGACCGCCGACCGTCTTGCGCAACATCTCGTTGGTACCGCGCGAGCGGAAGCCGCAAATGATGTTGACGGGTTCCTGCGAACCGAGCTCGGCATGCATTTCCCAGATCAGGTCGATGGTGCCGGGATCCATGCGCGTCGACTTGTTCTTGCGCCAGTCGCGCATGATCCAGTCGATCTTCTTCAAGGCGTCGGGGACGAATTGACCGTTCTTCTTGAAGGTGACGGTCAGCGTTTCCTTGGTGTGGATGTGGTAGAAGGAAAGCGTGCGTTCGCCCGGGCTCGCCGCGATAATCCGGTCAGCAGATAAACTGCCGCCCAAAACCGCCAACGCGCTTCCAGCAACGAACCCAAACCTTCGCGAGGCCAAGTGGTCCCCCGATCCCTCTACGCAACGAGATGACGTCCGTAATTCCCCGTTATCCGGGCCTACCGAAGAGTTAATCCCCAACTCTTAAGGCCAGGTAACCAAAGCCAATAGACCTGAGGCTCTTGGCAACAAAAGGGCAGGGATGCTCTGGGAGAGGACGGCTGCTTTTGGGTGCGGGCGGGGGCCATGCCCTGACGTAAACGTCAGTTGTTTCCAAAGATGTTCTTGAACAGATCGGAAATGCCCGAGCCGGATTTCTTCGGCGACACCTGCTTGTAGCCTGGCGGCGGGACGCGGGAGTATTGCCGCGGCGGCGGGTCGTCGTCGTAGCGGGCGGCCTGACGGGTCCGGCGCTTTTTCGGCACCACGTCCTCGTCCTGATCACCCCAGTCGTCGGGCGTGCCCGCCACCCGACCGGGGTCTTCCGGCGGCAGCAGATGGTCGCGCGGCTTCTCGATATCGCTCCAGCGGCCGTTGAGTGCGAGCTTGATGCGCTTTTCGTGGCCGTAGACGTCGGCGAAGGTCTTGGCCTGGCCATCGTCGTCGATCCACAGCGTGAAATAGACGACGTGCACGGGCATCGGCTTGTCGAGGGCGACGTCATTGTCCTCGGGCCCCGTGGTGATCAGCTCGTTCACCTGCTCCGGGGTCCAACCCTTGTCTTCGGCCATGATGACTTCGGCGAGACGGACGGGATCGCGCACGCGCATGCAGCCGTGGCTGAAGGTGCGCACCTTCTCGTTGAACAGCCGCTTGGTCGGCGTGTCGTGCAGGTAGACCGAGTGCTTGTTGGGGAACAGGAACTTGACGATGCCGAGGACGTTGGCGTCGCCCGGCGGCTGGAAGATGTGGTAGTTGCGGATATCCTGCGAATTCCAGTCTACGTCCCAGACGTCGACCTCGTGGCCGTTGCGTTCGAGCCGCAAACCTTGGCTCGCAATTGGATTGTCGCCGGCACGCAGCTTCGGCAGCAATTCGTTGACCTTGATGGACTCGGGCACATTCCACGGCGGCTGGAAGACGACGGTGCGCATCTTGTCGGAGAAGATCGGCGTCTGCGTCTCCATGCGACCGGCGATGATCCGTTCTTCATGGATGATACGGTCGCTCTTTTTCACCCGCACCAGGAATTCGGGGATATTGACCCAGACATAGGTTTCGCCCAGGTCTTCCGGCATCCAGCGCCACTCTTCCATGTTGGCCAGGATGACTTCCTCGCTCACCCGGTTGCTCTGGTTGAGCGAATGCCTCAGATCGTTGGTGATCGCGGCGTTGGCGGGCGAAATCTGGTTCTTTTCCTTGTACTGGATCACCGCGTCGGCGAGGGCGGCGTCGAAGAATTCGGTGTCGGCGGGTGTGCCGTCGGATTTCACCGGCGCCGCGGTGACGTTCAACCGGGTGCGCAGAAGCGCGATCTGCCAGTGCGATTTGCCGGGCATGATCTTCGGTCCGCCCGGAATAGGCTCGGGCTCGGAGCCGCTCACCTGCTGGCCGTGTTGCTGGATCAGAAGATCGCGCAAGCGTTCGAATTGGGGATGCTTGGGGTGAAGCGAGCGCAGGTAGGCGGACTTGTCGGACGCGGCAGCGAGCGCAGCAAGAAGTTTCGGACGCTCGATCAGCTGCGGCTTGCGGTCGATGTAGGAGGCGAGTTGCTCCCTCGGATTGTCGATGCGGTCGCCGCGGGCGTGCCGGGCATACATCATGGCGGTAAGCGACAGCTTGATCTCGGCGTCGGCGAGATCCTCGTAGTCGAAGGCGCCGCCACTCTTCAGGATAAGGCTCGGGATCTTATAGTCGTTGCTGGACAGTCCCCAGTCGTCCGCCTTCTTGATCTCCGCGATCAACGATTGCGCCGCGTCGTTGAAGCCGTCCTTGCCGACCCAAAGGGCTTCGCCGAGCGTCGCTTCATAATACTCGAGCAGCGCGGTGCGATCGGCACCGTCATAGTCGGCCAGCGTCACCGCGGCCCGGGTTTCGAAATAGCGCTTCAAGGGCAGATAGAGTTTGCCGTTGACGGCAACCGCCGCCTGATTGACCGGTTCGGAAGGAATGGCCATGGGCGGCGGTGCCGGCGCGTCGTTGCCGTCCTTGGCGACCGTCGACTGGGCGGGCGGCGCGGTCGAAAGCGGGGGCGGGGTCGTTGCGAGCGGCGCGGTTGCGGGAAGGCCGGCGTTTTTCACGGGCACGTTTTGCGGCCGCTCGCCTTGAACAGGCGTCGCCGGTGGCGCGCCACGGCTTTGCACCTGCTGGGCTGGAATGCCGGTATTTTGCAGGGCCGCGCTTGGTGCGCCTTGCGCCGGAACGTTTGGCGCGGTTTGGGCGGGCGCGGTGGCAGCGTTCTGAGTAGGAGCGCTCTGGGCTGCCGGTGCACTCTGGGCCGGTGCGCTCTGTGCGGGAGCACTCTGTGGCGGTGTGTTCTGGGCGGGAATATTTGCGGCGCTCGGTGCGGCTACGGCCGGCGAGGGTGCCGGTGCAGGCTGCGAGCCGGATGGTGCCGTCGGCAACGCAGCCTGGCTCGGCTGCAGACGGCCGGTGGCGGCGTCAGCCGGGCGGGCGCCTGCAGGCGACTGTGCGGCCTGAGAGGGTGCGGCCTGCGTCGGCGACGCTTGGGCTGGAGCAACTGGCACCGGAGGCTTCGCCAGTGGTGCCACGGCCCGGCGCGGCGTTGCGACAGGTGCGACCGGCTCGGGCTTGAAATTAGGCGAGGTCGTGGGCTGGGCGGATGGCTCTAAGGGTTCGATAGCGCGCATCGCAGGCTCGGTCGCTTGCACAGGTTCGGCGTGGCGCAGGGCGACGGTCGGCTGCATCGGTGCGTTCGGGATCGGCGACAGCGCGGTATCGGGCGCGCGCGCTGGCGCGTCATGGACTTCGGCGGGAAGTTTCGGCGATAGGTGGTCTTCCTCGAAGCGTTGGCCGTCACGACTTTCGGCGCCATCGCGCTGGTCCTGGCCGGGCGGCGAAATGTCGGTGTCTTCGATGATGCTCATCTGGTCGCGGGCGAGTAGATCGTCGATGGTTTGCGGCTTGCCGGCGGAATCCGTGCCGCGCAGATCCCACGGCGTATCGTCGGGCTCGACGGCAAGCGCCGGCGCCTGCGACGTCAGTGCCAAGAGCAAGCCGAGCGTTAGCCGCCGCGCACCACGCATTCCCGACGCAACCTTTCCCAACCGCTGCCCCTTCATCAGTCATACTGAACGACAGGCAGAGATATCCTTAACGGGCGCCCCGGTGCCTTACTAGACGCTTCCCACACCGCTGTGGCGAAACTGTTGCTGCAACGCGACGCGATTGCGCTACCCGCGGGGCAACACGTAGCCGCTTGGCGCTTGCCGGTAGCCTGGCCGAGATTATCAGAGCAACAACGTTTTCCCTGAAAATTTCGAACGTTGTGTAAACGCCGGCGACTTAGTTGCCGGAAGTCCGCAAGGTGCTGCAACTTATCCACAGGGGCGCCGAGAAAGCATCTCAATTCGCCGGCGCGTCGGCAGCCCGCGCCGCATCGGCGGGGATTTCCCAACACGTGAACCGGTTCAAGGGTTGCGGCGACAGAGGAGGGAAGGTCGTCCGGGCACTTTAGGCCGCCCGCAGGTGGAGACGAGCGTCATGCATTCCTCATTTCGAAATTGCACTGCAATACTGGCGTTGTCTGCGGCGGCGCTGACAATTTGCCAGATTGCGCCCGTCTCGGCCGATGAGCGCGTGACGCTGTCGGCCAAGGTGCTCTCAGCCAAGGGCGAGGCCGAGCGGCCGGTGCTGGTGGTATCGGCGACGAACGGCCGTCCGGACAAGATCAAGACGACGTCGCTCGCTGCCGGACTGTCTCTGATCGCCGAGGTCAAGGAAACGGCCGGAGGGTACAAAATCCTGCATTCGGATCTGGTGCTCAAAAGCGAAGGCGCAGCATCGAAGGCGGTCGAGGTCTTCGCGGCCAAGGTCGGCGATGGCAACCTGTCGCTCGAGGATATTTTCCTGTTCGAGATCGATCCCCGCGGGCCGACGGCGCAGAACGCCATCGCGCTTTGCGGCACCCTTAAGGGCGGGGTGAAATCGGCGGCGATGTCGCTGGCCATGCTGTTCCGGGTGAAAACCGGCCGTTTCGATTTCCGCTGGATGCAGGCGAACGTCGCGCGTCCGACCGAGGAAATGCTGAACAATCCTGATTTTTACGCCGACCAGAAAACTGAGGAGATCGAAGCGCCGCTCGATGTCTCTGTGCGTTGCGAGGGTCTCGTCGAGTCGATAGCGTCGGCGCCGAAAGCCAAGGCCGAGCCGGTGCAGGCCGCAGCGCCGAAAGCGATGGCGGCGACCGTGGAGAAGGCCGGCGTCACGCCGGTGGCGGTGAAGAGTGAGGACAAGGGCAAGCTCGAACGGGCTGCGGCGCCCGCAGCCGTTCAGGCGGCTCAGCCGGCAAGCGTCAAAACGAGTGAAGCCGAAAAGTTCGTCTGTGACGGCGGCATGGTTCGCCGGATCGCGTCCGAGACGGCGCCGGGTGCCACCCAACTCGTCTGCCTGTGCCCGGGCAACACGTCGCGCCAGCAGAACGGCGACAGTAATTTTTCCTGCGAACGTCGGATCGGTCGGCGGTCATGAACTGGATGTTCGGAGACTGACCTTCCGGGTCAGTCACCGGCACTTCGGTTATGCACTGCAAAACGACCGAAGGCCCCAGCCAGGAGAGCTGGAGCCTTCAAATCGAAGCGCGAAGGGCACCTTGCGCTCCGGGGGACACCAGCCCGTTTTGCGGCGGGCCGGATGCTGTTGGAATGTATTTTAGCTCGCCCGCGGCTCAAGTCCATACTCTTGCATCTTGCGGTAGAGCGTCGAGCGGCCGATGTTCAGCCTCTTGGCGACTTCCGTCATATGCCCCCGGTAGCGCCCGAGCGCAAGCCGGATCATGTCGGCCTCCATGGCTTCCAGCGACCGGATCTCGCCGTCCTCGGCGACAGCCGCAATGCCGATGGAACCCATTCCGCCGTCGGTTTCACGGCGATGGTCTGGGGGATCGTGTCTTCCGCACCGAGCAGCGCCGGACCGGTATAGGCCGGCTGCTTCTGGTAGACCGTCGGCGCGACGGGGATGTCGGCATCGAAGCCTTCGACGTGGGCGGCGATCTGCGGGAATTCCGCGACCGTCAATTCCGAAGCGTCGGCAAGCACGACGGCACGGAACATGGCGTTCTCGAGCTGGCGGACGTTGCCGGGCCAGGTGTAGGTCTGGATCAGGCGCATCGCCTGCTCGCTGATGGCGGAAATGCGCTTGCCTTCTTCCGCGGCGAAGCGCTGGGCGAAGTGGCGGGCGAGCTGCGGCACGTCGTCCATGCGCTCGCGCAAGGGCGGCACCCAGACGGGGAAGACGTTCAGCCTGTAATAGAGGTCCTCGCGGAACTTGCCGTTCTTCACGTGCTGGATCATGTCGCGGTTGGTCGCCGAGATGAGGCGGAAGTTGACCTTGACCGGCCTCTTGGAGCCGACCGGATCGATTTCGCCTTCCTGTAGGGCGCGCAGCAATTTCACCTGCGCGTCGAGGGGCAGTTCGCCGATTTCATCGAGGAACAGCGTGCCGCCGTCGGCTTCCTGGAATTTGCCGATGCGCCGGTCGACGGCGCCGGTGAACGATCCTTTTTCGTGGCCGAACAGGATCGACTTCGACCAGGTTTTCAGGAATGGCGCCGCAGTTGACGACGATGAAGGGTTTCCCCGCCCGGTCGCTCTCGCCTTGAATGGCGCGGGCGATCAGTTCCTTGCCGACGCCGCTCTCGCCTTCGATGAGGACGGGAATGGTGGAAGCCGCGGCGCGTTTGCCGAGGCTGATGACGCGCTTCATGGCATCGCCCGCCATGACCAGGTCGGCGAAGGTCAGCGTGCCTTCGACCTTTTTCTTGATGCGGTTGATTTCGCCTTGCAGCGCTTCGAGTTTCAAGGCTGTCTTGATCGAGACCTCGAGGCGTTCGGGCGAGGCCGGCTTCACGACGAAATCGACGGCACCGGCGCGCATGGCTTGAATTGCGGTGTCGATCGAGCCGTGCGCGGTCTGCACGATGATCGGCGGCATGCCGGCCTTGTTGGCGGCACGTTCGAGCACGGCCATGCCATCGACGCCGGGCATGACGAGGTCGAGGAACACGAGGCTGATGGAGCCTTTGTCTTCGCTTTCGAGGATTTGGAGGGCCTGGTCGCCGGAGGAGCAGGTCTTGGTCTCGAATCCGAGACGCTTGATCATCTCTTCGAGAATACGGCGCTGGGCGGGATCGTCATCGACGATCAGAACACGCTTGGACATGAGACGCGACTTTACCGACTGTTACACGTGCCGGACGGGGCAACAACCCCTAGGTGATCCAGGATCGGACAACCGGTGACCAGCCACTCACTACAGTCGGAAGAGTGCCCTACAAGTGTAAACGCTTCGTTTCGATGTGGAGCTTTTTGTGCGGGGGGCGGGATTAACGGGGAATCGCGGCCGTCGCGGCGCTTTCCAAACGTGCGTGGTAAGGTCCTGCGAAGAGCCGTTAGTGCGGTCCGATGAGAGAAACAGCTTCTGGGCCATGCGACATGAATTCCGAACGGATCAAACTCCTAGTCGCATTTGTTGCGGGGCTTCTTATTGGGGCCTGCGGTTTAGTCGCATTCGTCACTACTCAAGGTACTGCACGATTTGGGGGGGCGTGTGGCAGATAAGGTTTTCCAATCTGGACAAAGAAAGCTGCCAAGACATCCCTGACGCGTACTTGGGGATGGAAAATCCAGTGCCAATATTGGTCAATCGCGATGGGTCGGGCAAGGGGGCAAACGGCGTCAAAGGTTACGCTGTCCCTGAGATGAGCGTGCATGGCGATCTATGGTTAGACAGGCGGCTTGTTTCAATCAGCGGTCAGCTTGGCCAATCAGCGGGAACTGGCGAATGGAATGATGGCCCGAAATGTTCAGGCAAATAGACAGGCAACAGAATAGATATGCCGACTTCGCGCACTTAATCCAGTCAAGTTGCGCGTGGGGGTTAGCTGAGGAGCAAATCGCAAACTCCGTCATGCCGACGGAGGTCGGGACCCACGACAAATTTCTGCAAAAGTTATGTTTCGGTCGCGTGCGACCCTCGACACCGGACGAGCAGAAGCTTGACGTGGGTCCCGGCCTGCGATGCCTTCGGCATCGTCGCTTCGCGACGCCGGGATGACGAAGCTTGAGGCCTTCGGCATCGTCGCTTTGCGACGCCGGGATGACGAAGCGTGAGGCCTTCGCGGTATGCCGATGTTGCGCGATGGGCGAAACGCTCGCCGGAGTGCATCGAGCGCTACGCACTGCGCCCGACGAACGGTTTGGCGAGGAGGCCGCAGACGACGCCGGCAACGAAGCCGCCGACGTGGGCCATGTAGGCGACACCGCCGACGTCCGCCGTCTCGTCGGTGCGCGCGATCGAGCCGACGCCGCTGAAGAACTGCAGCACGATCCAGAACCCGAGCACGATGAGCGCCGGCATGCGCGACCACCTGGCGGCCGAGCAGCACGCGCACGCGGGCCTGCGGGAACAGCACGAGATAGGCGCCGAGCACGCCGGCGATGGCGCCCGAGGCGCCGACGTTCGGAATGCTCGAGCCGCGCTCACCGCAGTACTGGGCGAAGGTCGCGGCGACGCCGGCGACGAGATAGAACAGCAAGAAACGGCAGTGCCGAAGCGGTCCTCGACGTTGTCGCCGAAGATCCACAGGTAGAGCATGTTGCCGAAGAGGTGCATCCAGCCGCCGTGCATGAACATGGCGGTGAAGATGTTCGTCGATGTTGGCCGCGGGCTCGGCACCGAAGCGCGCCGGAATGAACGACCAGTCTTGAATGAAGGCGTCGCCGCTTTGCAGTTCCAGCAGGAAGACGAGGACGTTGATGACGATCAGTACGACCGTCACGACCGGGAAGGACTGCGGTCCGTGTTGTCGTCGCCGATCGGAAACATGTGACCCTCGCCGGATTTTGCCCCAACTTGAATTGCAGATTATCTGCAGTGCGGTCAAGCGGCAGAGAAATGTGACGGCCGGCCATGCACCGGGCATTCTCGGCTATGGACGGCAATCGTTCAAAATGGACCTGCGGCCAGCGGGAGCGCTTTGCGGCGGCGCAAGCTCCGTGATAGGCGTGGCGTCAATTGGTTCCAAATCAGGAAGTTCCTCGATGTCAAACGCCGTCACGAGTGCCGCACTACCTGTCGATCTCGGCAAGATGCCGGAATGGGATTTGTCGGATCTCTATAAGGCGCCCGATGAGCCGGCAGTTGAAGCGCGACTGCGAAGCGCGGCGCGGCGAGGCCGCGCCGCATGAAGGCCGCCTATCAGGGCAAGCTCGCGGACATTGCCAAGCGATCGGCAGCAGCTTAGCCGATGGCGATTCGCGACGTATGAGCAACTTTCCGATCTGCTCGGCAAGCTCGGCTCGTATGCGGGGCTCTATTACGCCGCCAACCAGGCCGACCCAGCGCGCGCGAAATTCTACGGCGACATTTCCGAAGTCGCTGACCAAGATTTCGACCGATCTCATTTTCTTCGAACTCGAATTGAACCAGATCGATGATGCCGTCTCGCCGCGGCACTGCGCCACTAGGACCTTGCGAAATACAAGCCGTGGGTCGACGATCTGCGCAAAGAGAAGCCGTATCAGCTCGATGAAAGAACTCGAGCGGCTGTTCACGGAAAAAAGCCAGACCGCGCGCGGCGCTTTCAACCGGCTGTTCGACGAGACCATGTCGAGCCTCACGCTTCAAAGTCGAGGGCGAGAGCGGAACCACTCGCCCTCGAGCCAACGCTCAATCTGATGTCAGACCCGAAGCAAGAACGGCGCAAAGCCGGCGCGGATGCACTTGCTAAGACTTTCAGGCCAACGTTCGGCTGTTCACGCTGATCACCAACACGCTCGCCAAGGACAAGGAAATCTCCGACCGCTGGCGCAGCTTCAAGGATGTCGCCGATAGTCGTCACCTTGGCCAACCGCGTCGAAGCGCCGGTCGTCGACGCGCTGCGTCAAAGCGTGCGCGCCGCCTATCCGCGGCTTTCGCATCGCTACTATGCCATGAAGGCAAGTGGCTCGGCGTCAGCGAGCTGACGCATTGGGACCGCAACGCCCCGCTGCCCGACAAGCCCCGAGCGCGATCTTCACCTGGAACGAAGCCGAGACAGACCGTGCTCAATGCCTATGGGGCGTTTGCGCCCGACATGGCGGCAACCGCCAAGATGTTCTTTGATCATGGCTGGATCGATGCTCCGGTGACGCGGGAAAGGCGCAGGGCGCGTTCTCGGCGTCGACGGTGCCAAGTGTGCATCCGTACGTGCTCATGAACTATCAGGGCAAGCCGCGCTACGTGATGACGCTGGCGCATGAGCTCGGTCACGGCGTGCATCAGATGCTGGCGCGCGAGCAAGGCGCCGCTGCTGGCTCCGACGCCGCTGACGCTGGCCGAGACCGCAAGCGTGTTCGGTGAGATGCTGACCTTCAAGGCACTGCTCGCTGATACAAATGACCAAAGAGAAGAAGGCGATGATCGCTGGCAAAGTCGAGGACATGCTCAACACGGTCGTGCGCCAGATCGCGTTCTATACTTTCGAGCGCAAGGTTCACGAAGCGCGCCGCCAGGGCGAACTCACGGCCGAACAGATCAACCCATTCTGGCTCGAGGTGCAAAGCGAGAGCCTCGGCCCCGCGATCGAGTTCGAAGCCCGGCTACGAGGTGTTCTGGACCTACATCCGCACTTCATCAATTCGCCGTTCTACGTCTACGCGTATGCGTTCGGCGACTGCTTCGTGAACTCGCTCTACGGCCTTTACCGCGAAGCGCACCCGGGCTTTGTCGGCAAGTATTTCGACCTGCTGAGCGCAGGCGGCTCGAAACATCATTCCGAGCTATTGAACGCCTTCGGCCTCGACGCCCGCGACCCCGAATTCTGGGACAAGGGCCTGCGCGTCATCGAAGGCATGATCGACGAGTTGGAGGCGATGGATCGGATCGTCTGAAACGTTATATAATTTAAGGTGTTGCATGAACTTGAGCGCCATTAAGTAAAACAAATGTTTTACAGCGCAACGCTCCTGTGTTATACATTTCGTACAACGCGAATTGGGAGGTTCGCCGGAAATGAAGCTGGAGATCAAGAAAATCGGCAATTCCACCGGGCTCATCCTGCCCAAGGAACTGCTGGCGCGGCTTGGGCTGCAGCAAGGGGACGAAGTTGTGGTGACGGAAGGGCCGGATCGGATCATGACGATGACGCCTTACGCCGATGACGATGAAGAGACCATGCGCATCGCGCGCGAGGTCATGAGCGACTACAAAAACACGCTCAAGGCGCTGGCCAAGTGAAGGAGCCGGTTGGGTGACGGCCGAGTCAGACCGTTCGGGTCCATGCCGAGCAATTGGCGATATTCGGTGGGCCAGCTGGTATCCGCGACCAGGGGCTGCTCGAAGTCGGCACTCGGGCGGCCACAAAACAAATGGACTTATGGTGAGACGGACCTCGCAGCGCTCGCAGCCGCCTATGCGTTTGGCATCGCCCGCAACCACCCATTTGTGGACGGCAACAAGCGAGCCGCATTCATGGTCATGGTGGTCTTTCTACGTAAGAACGGTGTTGGGTTTCGCCCTCGAAATCGTTGGCGACTGCTGCCTCGCTTGCGCTGGCTGCAGGTGAGGTGGATGAAGACGGCCTCAGGCGCTGGATCCGCGACAGCTGGCCGAAGTCGTAGAGACTTTCCGTTTTAAGTGGAACCTTGGCGCACCGGGTGGGGGTGCCGTCGCAGAGTTCCTTGCTTTTTCACCCCCACCTGATGCGTCCAGCGGCTTAGCCGGGCGTATTGAATTCGAGGAGCGTTCCCCGAGCGCCCGTCTAAACCGCGGACGCATCTTCCTCCCCCCTCGAAGGGGGAGGGGGTCTCGGCTCATGCGGTTCCACTAATTCGGACAAGACACTAAGCGCATGACTCCTGAGGCGCAAGAGATCCTGGTGCGAGCGCGGACGCACGACGCACGTCGCTCGTGTCTCACGGCGAGGACATGTCTCAACGAGAAACAGTTAAGGGCTGGGCGGTATGCCGCGCAAAGACGGAGGTAAGGCGAGACCTCGCGTCCACCGATTAAACTCGGGATAATCCGTGCCGTGGCGGCGGTTGGCCTCCTCCAAACCAACTTGCGTCGCGGCGAAGTCAAGGGGTGAACTTGAGCCGAACGCGCGATTTTGCCGCTTTCCAAAGGGGAGGGGCGGGAGTAGAAGGCCGCGACTTTGCTGCGACGCAGCTTTTGGGAAGGCGAGGTGCCTGAATGGCACAAACGCAGGCCGCGAGCCAAGGTGCCGATCCCGGCGCCGGCGACGGGCACGGCCACGAGAATTTCTGGTCACTGACGCTGGGTTGTATTGGTGTCGTCTACGGCGACATCGGTACCAGTCCGCTCTATGCCTTCAAGGAAGCGATCCACGCAGCCA
Source organism: uncultured Alphaproteobacteria bacterium (assembly GCA_963732525.1). Taxonomy (GTDB): domain Bacteria; phylum Pseudomonadota; class Alphaproteobacteria; order Rhizobiales; family Hyphomicrobiaceae; genus Hyphomicrobium_B. The sequence continues at coordinate 29,233 of CAVSZX010000012.1, read as the reverse complement.
CCGGCCGCGGGCTGTCGGTCGGCGAAGCCAGCCTCGGGGTGCTCTCGCTCATCTTGTGGAGCCTGACGCTCGTCGTCACGATCAAATACGTGCTGATCCTGCTCCGCGCCGACAACCGTGGCGAAGGCGGCATGTTCGCGCTAATGGCCCTTGGGCAATCGGTCGCCAAGCGCAGCGCGCCGTTGATCGGTGTGCTCGGCGTTGCCGGCGCCTCGTTCTTTTACGGCGATGCGGTCATCACGCCTGCGATCTCGGTGCTCTCGGCCGTCGAAGGCCTGAAGCTCATCGATCCGCACTTCGAACGCGCCGTCATACCCGTGTCGCTGCTCGTCTTCTGCGTGCTGTTCTGGATGCAGGCGCATGGCACCGACCGCGTCGCCAAGTTCTTCGGCCCGGTGATGGTCGTGTGGTTTGTCGTTCTGGCGCTCGGCGGCATGATGCATATCGCCGATAATCTCCGCGTCTTGAATGCGCTCAATCCCGCCTACGGCATCACTTTCGTCGCACGGCACGGCGTCCTCGGACTGACCATCATGGGCCTCGTGTTCCTGGCCTGCACCGGCGCCGAAGCACTCTATGCCGATCTCGGCCACTTCGGCCGCAAGCCCATTCAGTCGGCGTGGCTGTACTTCGTCATGCCGGCGCTGATCATCAATTATTTCGGACAAGGTGCGTTGGTCATCAGCGACGAGACGGCGCTCGAAAATCCCTTCTACCGGCTTTATCCCGATTGGGCCCTGGTGCCGATGCTGGTGCTTTCGACGTTCGCAACCGTGATCGCGAGCCAGGCGGTCATCACAGGCGCATTCTCGCTGACGCGGCAGGCCATCCAGCTCGGCCTCGTGCCGCGCTTCGAGATCCGCCATACGTCCGAAAGCATGGCCGGGCAGATCTACATGCCGCGCGTCAACTGGTTCCTGTTCGTGGCCGTGCTGGTCGCGGTGGCGCTTTTCAGAACGTCATCGATCTGGCCGCTGCTTATGGCGTGTCGGTGACGGCGGCCATGGTCATCGACACGATGATGGCGTTCTTCGTCATCTGGAAATTCTGGAAGTGGCCGCTGTGGCGGACGGTCATGCTGGTGGTGCCGCTGCTGCTCGTCGAACAGGCCTTCTTCTCCGCCAATATACTAAAGCTGTTCGAGGGCGGCTGGGTGCCGATTCTGATCGCCGCCGGTATCGCCCTCATCATGTGGACTTGGGTGCGCGGCACGAAATTACTGACCAAGCAGACGAAGCGCAACGAAGCCGATCTCGAATGGCTGGTGCGAAAGCTCGAAGCCAAGCCGCCGCATCGCGTGCCGGGAACGGCGGTGTTTCTGACCGGCGATCCGAATTCGGCGCCGACGTCGATGTTGCACAACCTGAAGCACAACAAGGTCATGCACGAGCGTAACGTGTTGCTGACCATCAAGACAGCGGAGACGCCGCGGGTCGCCCGGCACGAGCGGCTGACGGTCGAGCGGATCTCCGACCATTTCATCCGCATCATCGCCCGCTACGGCTTCATGGAAACGCCGAACGTCCCCAAAATTCTCGAGAACGCCCGGCGCAAGGATTGCAACATCGAGATGGGCTCGGCTTCGTTCTTCCTGTCGCGGCGCTCGCTGCGCGTGACGAAAAAGTCGGAGATGCCGCGCTGGCAGGAGCGATTGTTCATCGCACTCGCCAACAGTGCCGAGGACGCGACGACCTACTTCCAAATTCCGACCGATCGCGTCGTCGAGGTCGGAACGCAAGTGCAGGTCTGACGAGAAACGGCGAGGGAGCCTGAAGGCTCCCTCGCGCCTCTATTTCTTCAATACCGATCAGAGAACGAAATCGGCCGAGCTGAGGTTCGTCAGCGGATCGATGCGCAACACCATTTCGGCGGCACCGTCGTTATCGGTATTGAACAGCACGAACGTGTCCTGGCTTTGGGCGTCGAGGGTGTAGCGGATCTGCCCGGCCGCGGAGAAGTTGGCCGTGCCGATGAACTGGAATGCCTGGTTTCCGGTTTGCGCCGCGCGTGCATCAATGTCGGCAACGTCGATCCGGTCCGTGAGGTGGACGAAGTCGGCGATCGTGTCGATAGTTGTCGTTGTCAATCCGGAATCGCTGAGGGCGACGAACTTGAAGGTGTCGCGACCAACGCCGCCGACGAGCCAGTCATTGCCGGCGCCGCCGATGACGTAGTCGTTGCCGTTGTCGCCGAACAGGCTGTCGATGCCGGCGTCACCGTAGAGCATATCGTCGTCGTCGCCGCCGTAGAGCGCGTCCCCTTCATCGCCGCCGAAGAGAACGTCGCTGCCGCGCTCGCCGTAGAGCTGATCGGAGCCGCCTTGGCCGCGGATCAGGTCGTCGCCGTTGTAGCCGGAGAGGCGGTTGGCGTTGCTGTCGCCGAAGAGGTAGTCCGTCGCGGCGGTGCCGACGACGTTCTCGATGGAGCGGAGGGAGGATACGGCCTGCGTTACGCGGTCCGTCGCCGTTCCCCAGGCGAGGTCGACGACCACACCGTGGGAATTGGGAATAAAGTTCACGGTGTCGATGCCGGCGCCGCCGTCGTAGAAGTTGGAGCTGGTGTCCAGGCTGGAGACGATCAGATCGTTGCCGAAGCCGCCACGGACGATGTCCCGGCCGGAGGGGCCGCCCGAGTACGACCCGACGTCGAAAATGATGTCGTCGCCGTCGCCGGCGATCACCTGATCGTCGCCGCCGTAGATGTTGATCGTATCGCTATCGGCAGTGCCGTTGATGATGTCACTGGCGCCGAAATCGAAAGCAATGCCGAGAATTTTTCTGAGGTCTGTGAGGTATGCCATTGTGCTGTTTTCCTTGAGGTTGCGTGGTCATGAACGCCCTGCCATGACCGCCACCCTCAAGGAAAATGGGCGCGGGAACTGTCACGCGCGAAACAGACGGGCTAGCAAAAGCCCGTCAGAACGGCGATCGCTGCGAATAGGGTGAAAATCCGGTTAGCGCTTGTCGGATTGAGGGACGGACAGCCGGTCAGTCACTGAACTTCGCATCGCTGCCGTAATGCGTCACGACTTCGCTGGTGCCGTCCTTCTTGATGAGGACAACGTCGAAGGCGTCGCCTGCCCCATCTGTTTCCATCCCAGGCGAACCCGCAGGCATGCCGGGAGCGCTGAGGCCGATCGCGTCGGGCTTTTGTTCGAGCAGGCGCGCGACATCGGCGGCGGGAACGTGGCCCTCGATGACGTAGCCGCCGATTTTAGCCGTATGGCAGCCGGCGAATTTCGCCGGCATGCCGAATTGCGTTCGAACCGTCTCGAGTTCTTTCGATGTCGCCTCGTTCACCGAGAATTCAAAGCCCTTCGACTGCATGTGACCGAGCCAGGCCTTGCAGCATCCGCAGTTGGGGTTCTTCCAGACTTCGCCGCGCTCGCCGGCGATGACCGGGAACGCCAAAAGTAAGGGCAGGGCGGCAAGTGCAATGAAATGTCCGGCTCGGCGCATGATCCATTCTCCTGGACTATTTTAGACCGGTTCCGGGAGTGCGCACGAAACCGGACCGTTTCACTTGTGATGCGCGGATACGGCGGACAAGAGTTCGCCAGAAAGGTTCGACTTGCCCGCGTGCGAAACGTCGCCGAGGCTCAGCATGCCCACCATCCTCTTGCTCTTGTCGATGACGGGCAGGCGGCGGATGCGCTTCGCCTCCATGATGCGGATGGCGTCGTCGAGATCCTCGTCGTCACGGCACCAGACGATTTTGTCGGTCATCAGGTCACGCGCGGTGAGCTGCATCACGTCCTTGCCGTTGACGAGGCCGCGGCAGACGATGTCGCGATCCGTCACCATGCCGATGAGTTTGTCGTCCTCGCCGACGGGAAGCGCGCCGATGTCGTGCTGGCGCATTTTCTTCGCCAGGTCCGAAACCGGCGTATTCGGGGCAACCCATTCCGCGCCCGTGTGCATCGCGTCTTTGACTTTCATGGGTGTTCTCCTGAGCAGGTACTGCGATGACGGCCCGGCACGCTTCCCCAGCGTTGGCCCGACCATTCCCCACGCCAACAAACATGTAGAGGCGGAACGCGGGAATTCGAAGGCGCTGAAACAAAAGTTGCTGCACAAGGTCAGCGGCAAAAATAGCGATACGGTGCGCCTCGGTGCCATGCCCTTCGGCTTTTATTTTCTCGTGGCTTTGGCGAGCTTGGGGCGCAAGTCATTGATCATGGCGAGCATATTGGTTTGGATGCCCGAAGCGCGGTTGACGTATTGGACGATTCCCCAGGCGAGATAGCGGTTGATGCCGGTGACAGCGCCGAGAACCGGGGTCGCCGCGGCGGCTCGACCGCCCTTGAAGACGACTCGCGGCGCGAAGGTCGAGGTGACCTCGAAGCCGTCGTCCCGCGTCTGGATTTTGCACCAGACGGGCTGGGCCGGGGCTTCGAAGACGTGGTCCGAGAGGGTCAATGCCGCGGCAACCTGGGGGCGGGCGATGCGAATGCTGATGCGGCAGGAGGCATCCTGAAGCAGGCCGCGGGAAATCCGGCGCATGTCGGCTCTCTCCTCATCGGTCGGCAAAGCCGCATAATCGCAGGAGATTTCGCTCGTGCCGGGCGTCACGACGGCGTCGAGGCAGGCGTCGAGTGAGCCCGGTCCGGCGGGTTTTGCCGCCGACCCGGCGAGGGCTGCCCCAACGGCAGAGAGTGCCGCCAGGAGAGTGCCTAGGAGATGACGGGGTCGCAACCGCAATGCTGCGGCCGTGGAGACTAGTGACCTGGGATACAAAGGCATTTGCGCAACGTGCGAAACATTGTCATTGTCCGAAAGACAGTAAGCCCTCGCCTTGATGGCATTGGGGCAAATGCGTTACGAAAATAGCGACAAAACAACGGGGTCAAATCAGGACCCGTACGAAGGAGGACTACAGTGGGGATCGATACTTCGGGCGGACATCAGGCCATGGATTACGCCGAACACAACCGCACCTATGCCGGGTTTCTTCGCCTGACGAAGATCACGATCGTTTTTCTGGTGCTGCTGCTGGTCGGCATGAAAGTCTTCCTGGTCTGAGCCCGGGAAGGGCTTCTAGCCCTCCTGGCAAGCGCTTCTAGCAGGCGCGGCAATTGCGGGGCAGGCTCGACGCCGGGCCTGCCCTGATATTTCGATGGGGCACCGCCTTCCTCAGTGCTTCGGCCATTTCAACTGTAATCGGATGCATTCATGGTCACGATCGCTGTTACCAGTGAAGCGGCAGATGAGCCGCGTGTCGCCGTCTCGCCGGAAACCGTCAAGAAGCTGATCGGCGCCGGCGCGACCGTGCGCGTCGAAGGCGGGGCGGGCAAGCGCTCGCGCTTTTCCGACGAAGCTTTGAAGGCGGCAGGCGCCGAGATCGTCTCGCATGCCGACGCCCTCAATGGTGCCGACATCCTGCTCAAAGTGCGCCGTCCCAGCATCGAGGAAATCAAGGCGCTGAAGCCGGGTGCGATCATCGCCGCGATGATCGACCCCTATGGCGACCGGGCCGGGCTCGACGCGCTTGCCGCGACGGGGGCGACGGTGTTCTCGATGGAATTCATGCCGCGTACGACGACGCGCCCAGTCGATGGACGTGCTGTCGTCGCAAGCCAATCTCGCGGGCTACAAGGCAGTCGTCGAAGCCGCGGCCATGTTCGGCCAGGCGCTGCCGATGATGATGACGCCGGCGGGCACCGTTCCCGCCGCCAGGGCCTTCATCATGGGTGTCGGCGTTGCGGGCCTGCAGGCGATCGCCACGGCGCGGCGCATGGGCGCCCAGGTGACCGCGACGGACGTCCGTCCCGCCACCAAGGAACAGGTGCAGTCGCTCGGCGCCAAGTTCATCGCCGTCGAGGACGAGGAATTCAAGCAGGCGCAGACGGCGGCAGGGTATGCCAAGCCCATGAGCGCCGAATATCAGGCCAAGCAGGCCGAGCTCGTCGCCAATCACGTCAAGAACCAGGACATCGTCATCACCACGGCGCTGATCCCGGGCCGGCCGGCGCCGAAGCTCATTTCGAAAGCCATGATCGAGGCCATGAAGCCGGGCTCCGTCATCGTCGATCTGGCGGCCGAGCGCGGCGGCAACACGGATCTCACCGAAGCGGGCAAGACCATCGAGACGGCGAACGGCGTCAGGATCTTCGGGCCGCTCAATCTCGCAGGCACAATCCCCGGTAACGCTTCCGCGCTCTACGCCAAGAACCTCTTCGCCTTCCTCGAGATCATGCTCGACAAGAAGGAAAAGAAATTGGCGATGAACTGGGATGACGACATCATCAAGGGCACGCTCGTCGCCAAGGACGGCAAGATCGTGCATCCGAGTTTGATGCCAATGCAGTGAACGACAAGCTTGTAGGTTGGGTCAAGCGGTAGCGCAGACCCAACACACCAAAGGGATGAAGTTACAAAAGCGGGTGTTGGGTCATCGCTCGCGCTCGACCCAACCTACGAACGGATTTGGAGAGTTTGACGCCATGAAATTCCGGACATTCCTTCTTGCCGTATTGGCAGTTCTCTTTTCGAATTTCCCCGCCTTCGCCTCCGAAGGCGCTGGCGGCGCGGTCGATCCGTTCGTCTATCGCCTCATGGTGTTCGCGATGGCGATCTTCGTCGGCTACTACGTGGTCTGGTCGGTGACGCCGGCGCTGCATACGCCCTTGATGAGCGTAACGAATGCCATCTCGTCGGTGATCGTGGTCGGCGCGCTGCTCGCGGTCGGCGTCAACCTGACGGCGTCCGACAGCGTAATGGCGAAAATCTTCGGCGTGCTGGCGCTGGCCATGGCAAGCGTCAATATCTTCGGCGGCTTCCTGGTCACTCAGCGCATGCTCTCGATGTACAAGAAGAAAGAAACGCCGGCGAAGAAAGAGAGCGCATGATTGGGAGATAGTAGTGTTCGCTTCCAGAACCAGGGCTATTTTATCTGTCACGCTCGTCTTGTTGGCAGGTTGTGCCGGTATCGAGACCGCGTCGAACGGCGATGAGATGCGCATGCATGTGGTCGCGGAGATGAATGAAGTAGCCAAGCGCGTGACGAAAAAGGAATTGGCGAACTGTGTCGAGAGACTGGAGGCGGAGGGTCCGCTATCGTTCGGCGCACGCTACAAAGTTGAGGGAGAGCTGATGCCAAGCGTCTTCCATTCCTGTCTCGTGCAGGGCTGGGGAGCGACATACTATCGAGCAAAACCCTTGGGTGAAGCCAAGGCAATTGCCTACGCCGCCAATCTGGTGAAGGTCGCAGGAGCATTCGGCACCGGGAGTGCGAGGACTCAGGGATACTGCGCGTTCAGGCTCAAAGACGGCGTCATTAGCTCCTTAGGCGCAGGTACGGAGACGCGCGTAAATATTCACAACCAGTGCCCGTTGACACTGAACTAACTAATTAGGTGCAGGTCGAATAGTTGACGCAAATGGATCGCTAGGGGAATTCAACCGATGTCCGCCAATATCGCCGCCGTTCTCTACCTCGTCGCGGGTGTGCTGTTCATCCTGGCGCTACGCGGATTGTCGAGCCCGGCCTCTTCCCGCCAGGGCAACATGTTCGGCATGATCGGCATGGGGATCGCGATCCTCACGACGTTGACCCAGCTCGGCGATCACGGCTTCTGGACTTGGGCGCTCATCCTGCTCGGCATGGGCGCGGGCGCCTTCGTCGGCGCCAAGACGGCGCGCGAAATTCCGATGACCATGATGCCGGAGCTGGTCGCGGCTTTCCACTCGCTGGTCGGCATGGCGGCGGTGTTCGTCGCCGCCGGCGCTCTCTACGCTCCTTCGGCCTTCGGCATCGCCGACGTAACCGGCAACATTCACGGCGCCAGCCTGCTCGAGATGTCGTTGGGCGTCGCCATCGGCGCCATCACCTTCACGGGTTCCGTCATCGCCTTCCTGAAGCTCTCGGGCCGCATGTCGGGAAAGCCCATCATCCTGCCCATGCGGCATGTGATCAACGGCGGCCTGGCGCTGTTCATGGTGCTGCTCGTCTACTGGTTCTGCAACTCGGGCGGTTCGAGCTTCCTGTTCTGGCTGCTGACGCTGGCTGCGCTCGCGTTCGGTGTCTTGATCATCATTCCGATCGGCGGCGCCGACATGCCGGTCGTCATCTCAATGCTGAATTCGTATTCGGGCTGGGCCGCGGCCGGCATCGGCTTCACGCTCGGCAATATCGCGCTCATCATCACCGGCGCGCTGGTCGGTTCCTCGGGCGCGATCCTGTCCTACATCATGTGCAAGGGCATGAACCGGCAATTCCTGTCGGTCATCGCCGGCGGCTTCGGCGGCGAGACGGCGGGACCGGGCGCGGCGGGAGCTGAACAAAAGCCCGTAAAACTCGGTTCGGCCGAAGACGCGGCCTACATCATGAAGAACGCCGCCAAGGTCATCATCGTGCCGGGCTACGGCATGGCGGTGGCGCAAGCACAGCACGCGCTGCGTGAAATGGCCGACACGCTGAAGAAGGCCGGCGTCGAGGTGAAGTACGCGATCCACCCCGTGGCGGGGCGCATGCCGGGGCACATGAACGTGCTGCTCGCCGAAGCCAATGTGCCGTATGACGAAGTGTTCGAACTCGAGGACATCAACAACGAGTTCGCGCAGGCCGACGCGGTCTACGTCATCGGCGCCAACGACGTCGTCAATCCGTCGGCCGAGGAGGATAAGACCTCGCCCATCTACGGCATGCCCGTCTTGCAGGTGTGGAAGTCGGCGACGGTGTTCTTCAACAAGCGCAGCCTTGCTTCCGGCTATGCCGGCATCGACAATCCGGTGTTCTACAAGAACAACACGGTGATGGTGCTGGGCGACGCCAAGAAGATGACGGAAGAAATCGCGAAAGCCCTGGCGCATTGAGTTGCTCTCAGAGGCGGACATAACTGCTTTCGACGGCCAGGGCTTTCTGACTGAGGCGGCGACGCTTCCATCCTGCGATGTCGATCGCATGGCGGAAGGATTTCGGGCCGAGGCTGGCGGCCGGCATCTCGACGGAGACAGCGAATTTGCTCGTTGGCTGACGTCGCATGAACTGTTGAATATGTTGGCGCGTGATCTGGGCCGCTCCACCATGCGGCTCGTGCGCATTATCGCTTTCGACAAGACGGACGGGGCAAACTGGTTCGTGCCGTGGCATCAGGACCGGACGATCGCGGTAGCAGTGAGAGCGGAAGTTCCCGGCTTCGACAACTGGACCTTCAAGGACGGCTGCCACCACGTCGAACCGCCTGAGGCCCTGCTCGCGAGCATGCTGACGCTGCGCGTGCATCTCGACCGCTGCGGCGCCCACAATGGTGCGCTGGAAGTCTTGCCGGGCAGCCATTCAGCCGGGCGTTTGAACGGCGCGGCAATTGCCGATCAGGTCGCTGGGCGAAGCGGGGTATCGTGCATTGTGGAGGTGGGCGGCGTCTTGGCCATGCGTCCGCTAATTGTTCATCGCTCAAAGCGGGCTGCAGCGTCCGGGCATCGCCGCGTTCTGCACCTCGAATATGCAGGTTGCGGCCTGCCGCCGCCGCTGACATGGGCGATTGATGGCGCTCCGAGCCCCGATGCGAGGCATCAGCGGGCGGTTCGGAGTTGAAGTGTTGCCCCGGGGACGCTTTGCGCCGAAATCCCTTTGCTATAGTCGGCCTCAAGTGTGGGCCGGTCGGCCCAAAGGGAGTTCCCAGTACCGTGTTGCAGCCTGCCGGCCAGGAGCCGTCCTTCTACAAGACGCTCACCCTTCTCGAGGGGCTCGCCGCATCGCCGGCGTTCAGCGCGCAGGCGTTCGCCAAGACGCTTCAGATCATCTACCAGCACGTCGCCTATGCCGACTTCGCCGAATACGATCTGAAGGCGGTGAAGAAGGCGGCGCCGGAACTCATCTATCGCCTGTTCGACATCCGCCTGGCGCTGCGGGGCCGCATCGCCGAGATCGAGGCCAAGGGCTTCATGTCGGCGGAAGTGCAGCAGGGCTTTCGCAATTGCTTTCGCGTGCTGCGCTACGTCACCGACATGCTCGGCGAGATGAGAATCGAGTTCGCGGAAGAGAAGCCCGACACCGAGGAGCTGGCCGGGTTCTCGGGGACGGATCTCAATACACTCGTCAACTGGTCGTACTTCAAGGCGGGGCCGGTGGCGTTCCGTTCGGGCGACGTCCTGATCGTGCGCGGGGAACGCCACAACAGCGCGGCCATTGCCCGCATCGGCGACATCGACAGCCAGTTCTCGCACGCAGCCATGGTCTACATCGACGGCAACGGCGGGCATTACGTCGTCGAAAGCCTGATCGAGGAAGGGGCCATCGTCAACACGCTGGCGCACGAACTGAACCACGGCATTGCCCGCGCCGTGCTCTATCGCCACAGGGACGCAGAGCTTAGCGCCCGCGCCGCCAAGATGATCTTCGATCACGTGACGCGCTCGAGGCGCACGTTCGCGACGCGCATCTGGTACGATTTTTCCATGTGCCTCGACGACAAGAAGCGGCTTTTCTGCTCGAAGCTGGTGCGTCTTGCATTCAAGCTGGCGAGCGAGGGAAAGGTGGACCTGCCGCCCTATCCGACGCGCATCGGCATGCAGAATCGCGATTTCCTCAACCGCATCGGCGTCAAGTGCGAGGACACGTTCGCGCCGGGCGACATGGACATGGACAGGAACTTCGATCTTGTCTGCGAGTGGCAGGACTACAAGGAGACGAGCCACATCCGCCTGCAGGACTTTACGATGGACAAGCTGTTCGAGTGGATGGACAAGTACGGCTACCGCTTCGAGGAGACGTTTTTTATCCGCGTTGTTTCGTTTTTCGGGCGGCTGTCGGCTTACTTTTCGGACGACGCCAAGGACCTGCTCTCCTCCGTTGCGCCCAAGGTGCCGATCAACATGCGGCGCAAGGCGATCGCCGCCGTCGCCATGCTGCACCGGACGGCGGAACCGATCGTGCATGAACTGGCGACGTTCGAGCGCAACACCATCACGCGCCTCGGGCGGCCGATGCACGGGCTCGAAATCTTCGAGCACCTGGAAGGCATCCGCCGCCGCGAAGGCAGTAGAATCGGCTATCTCGTGAGGCGGTGAAGCTCGCCGCCGGGGCAATCGCACGCGTTCCGAGGGCAGGCTGCAAGCGACGAGGTGATGGCGATGCTGACGAAACTCCTGCTTTTTCTCGCCGTCGCGTATCTTACTGTCGCGCTCGCCATGCTGTTCGGGCAGCGCAAGCTCGTCTATGTCCCCGACCAGACGGGCCGGATCGATCCGGCAGCGGTGGGGCTCGCTGGCGTCAGAGAACTGACGATCGACAGCGGCGAGAACGCGCGCGCCATCGCCTGGTACTCCAAGGCGGCGCCGGGGCAGCCGACGCTGCTCTATTTTCACGGCAATGCCGGATCGCTGTCGTCGCGTTCCGAGCGCATCCGCAAATATCGCGACAAGGGCCGCGGCATCCTGATGATGAGCTATCGCGGCTATTCCGGCGGTACGGGAAGCCCGAGCGAAGACGCGAACGTTGCTGACGCCAAACGCGCCTACGATCTGCTGACCGGCGATGGGGTGCGGGCGGCGGACATCATCATCTACGGGGAGAGCCTGGGAAGCGGCGTTGCCGTGCAGGTGGCGGTGGCGAAGCCGGCGGCGGGGCTGATCCTGGACGCGCCCTATACCTCGCTTGCCGATCTGGCCGCCGGTCATTATCCCTGGCTGCCGGTGCGGGGCATGCTGTTCGATCGCTACGAGAGCGCCCGCCACATCAAAAGCGTGCATGCGCCATTGCTGATCGTGCACGGCGAGCGCGACACGACCATTCCGGTGGCGATGGGGAAGGCGCTCTATGACGCCGCGAACGCGCCGAAGCAGATCGAGATCATCGCCGGCGCCGGGCACGCGGATCACTACATGTTCGGGTCGTACGACGTGATCAACGCCTGGATCGACGGGGTGCGTTAGGGCCACTGACGGGTTAATGTCGGGCCTATTGGAAATCACCGTGCGTTCTATGCTAATATGACGTGACTTGAGACTTGTCGGAGCACGGTCATGGAATCGATCATCAATCTGCATATCGAACACCTGCCCGAAGGTGTTTATCTGGCAACTTCGGACGACGTTCCGGGGCTTGTCGCGCAGGGCCGCACGATCGCCGAGACGCTCGAGATCGCCCGCGATGTAGCCAAAAAGCTTATCGAGGAGCAGGGCGACACGGGCAGGGAAGTCAAATTGCAGCCCGCTTCGGACAAATTCGACTATCCGATGATCGTGGGTATGTAATGGGTCGGCTCGGTGGGTTTCGTTACCGGGACATCGTTCGTCGGCTCGGCCGGTTGGGATTCGAGTTCCGCCGTCACGCCGCTGGCTCGCATGAAATCTGGTTCAATCCACGGACGGGGAAATTTACAACCATCCCCAATCATCCCGGCGATATGCCGGCAGGAACGCTTCGAGCGATATTGAAGCAGGCCGGAGTTACGCCCGAGGAGTTCCTGGCGACCGATTGAGCAGGTCCTCGTCTTTTCGATCGTCTCGACCGGTCTCAAGCGATACCGCCGAAACGAAAACGGCCCGCTGCGCGCTGGCAACGGGCCGTTTGAATTTACGTGCGATCCGCTTTGAGGGATCACCTCAGAGATCAGCGGCCGCCGAAGCCACCGCCGCCGAAGCCGCCGCCACCACCGCCGCCACCAGCACCACCAAAGCCGCCGCCGCCACTGCGCTCGCCACCCTGGCCGCCGCCGCCGAAGCCGCCGCCGCTGTTGCCACCGAAGCCACCACCGCCTGCGCCGCCACGTCCGCCGCCGGGACCGCCACGGCCGCCGGGTCCGCCAGGGCCACCGCGTGCCACAACGGGCTTACTCGGCAGCAGGCCTTCGCGCTGCAGCTTCTTGCGCGCGAGCTTGCGGGCGCGGCGCACCGCCTCCGCCTTTTCGCGGGCCTTTTTCTCGGACGGCTTCTCGAAGTAGTTCCGCAGCTTCATCTCGCGGAAGATGCCCTCGCGCTGCATCTTTTTCTTGAGGGCTTTGAGCGCTTGATCGACGTTGTTGTCGCGGACGAGAACCTGCAAGCGAAGTTTCCTTTTGAGTTCGGTTGACGGTTGAATTGGCTGAAATAAGCAAAACACCATGGGCCCCGAGGCCTTCGCCCGGGTCCTGGTCGAGATTTCATGGGATGCGTATACCAAACTGGTGAACGCTTGTCCATTGCAGGACTTGACCGGGGCTGGGAGGACAAGTCCTTGAAATGACGGGCAAAGAGTGTTTATGCAACTTGGTCTCCGGGTGCCGGAGGGTGGAATTGGAGGTGGCGATGGATGAGGACGGCAAGGTCAGGATCGTCGTTGTGCGGACTTTTCCGGCGCCACCGGCACGCGTGTTTGAGGCCTGGCTCGATCCGGTTGAGGCAGCGAAGTTCCTGTTCGCGACGCCAAATGGCGAAATCATCCGCTGCGAGATCGACGCGGAGGTCGGCGGCGAGTTCACAATCGTCGACCGGCGCGAGGACGAGGACATCGAGCACTTCGGCGAGTGGGTCGAGATTGAGCGGCCCATTGACCCCGCTCGGAGTGGCCGCCTCGTGTTCGACTTCTCCGTCAATCAGTCGCCGCACTCGCGCGTCGAGGTCGAGATCGTGCCCGAGGGCGCGGGCAGTCGCGTGTCACTGACGCATTTCATGGACGCGAAGTGGGCGGCACATGCGGAGCGCGCGCGCCAAGGCTGGGCGATGATCCTCGAGGCCTTGGCAGGCGTGATCGCTTAAGTTCTCTCTCCCTCGCGTCCCCTCTCTCCATGCCGCTGCGCTTGGCATGGGGAGAGGGTTAGGGTGAGGGGCAGCCGCTTGTTCAAATCCGTTGCTGCCCCTCACCCCGACCCTCTCCCCGTTGAGTGCAGAAACGGGGAGAGGGAGCAATGCGGATTGCCTCTTCAACGCGTTCCAGTTGCGAGCCACTTGGCGCAGGCCTTGCCCAATTCCTCGTCCGCCTTGGCGTCGTATTTGCGGTTGTCTTCTGCGGTGAGCAAATCCTTCCAGCGGCCGTTGGTGCCTTTGTGGATGAAGGTCTTGGCACCGCCTTCCCAGAAGGCGCCGCCGAGAGGCACGGCGGGAGCACCGTTCTCCTTCATGTAATCGAAGGTGCAGTGATGCACGATCTCGGGCCACTTTGCTTCATCGACAGGCACGTCGAGGAAGGCGGCGATTTTGCGCATTTCGCCGGGCAGGTCATCGACAAGGTTGGTGAAATGGATGAAGTGCACGTTCGGCAGATCGCGAATATCCCACCACGTTTTGATGTTCTCCCAGAACGGCCAATAGGGGAGACCGTCGTTTTCCATCCAGCCGCGGAAGTATGCGACGACATCTTCGGCGGGCCGAGCGAAAGGCGGGCCGACGCGGCCGGGTGAATCGTTCACCGCCGCATAATAATGTTCGTTGGCATTGATGTGGTGGTTGAAGAAACTCCAGGCCACGTCGCGGCCGTCGCGGCCGATGTAGATGTATTTGGCGTTCGGCGAGAAGACGATGGCGTCAACGGGTAGATGCGTCTTGACGAAGCGCCGGTGAGTTTGGCTCTCCAACGCCGGCAGCTTCACTTCTTTCGGCGGCACGCGCAGATCGAGCCACGGCGACATCTCGGAGGTGGGCAAGCCCTCCGCGCCGTTGAACAGCAGCTGGCTGACGATTTGCTGCATCCAGGTCGTGCCGGACTTGGCATAGGTGGAGATGATGATGTCGTCGTCGCGGAACTTGAAATCGTTCCAGAAGGTCGAATCGAAATGGTGGCTCTGATACTCGCGAGTCTTCTTGGGCCAGTTCGGCTGCGGCGCCTGCATATGTTTCTCCCGGGCAGCGTGTTTTTGCGTTTCTTACCAATTCGTATTTTCAGGGCGAACCCGCGGCTCGTTGCTGGCGGCGAAAGCGGGTCTGTCGCGGCGAAGATTAGGGGAACTGCCCTCGCCGACAAATCCGCCGAAGGTCTTGGGTCGGCCGGTCCTCGACCCCTCTCCTCGAGGGTCAAGGACGCCGTGGCAAGGCGCCAGCGCCGGGGAGGAGTGAGGGAGGGCGCATCGCGCCCGCAGGACGTCCGGCGGCTTCAGGTATAATCGCCGGACGTTGTGCTCGTTTTCGTACGTGAGTTCGCGCTTGTGAGTGCCGGACATCCCCCCTCACGAGCGCATTTCCAGCACGAAAGTGGGGGCAGTCCGACGCACTTCAGCTTCGCGCCATAGCCGCATGCGCCGGCGCCGGGCATGAGACGCCGGTGCCGCCGAGGCCGCAGTAGCCGCCGGGGTTCTTGGCGAGATACTGCTGGTGGTAGTCCTCCGCAAAGTAGAACGGACCCGCCGGCGCGAGTTCGCTTGTGATGGCGCCGAAGCCCTGCCTTGACAGCTCCTTTTGGAACATGTCGCGCGACGCTTCCGCCGCCACGCGCTGGGCCTCGCTGGTCCAATAGATCGCCGAGCGGTATTGCGTGCCGGTGTCGTTGCCCTGGCGCATACCCTGGGTCGGGTCGTGGCTCTCCCAGAAGGTCTGCAACAGCGTCTCGTAGGAAATGACCTTGGGGTCGAAGGCGACGAGCACGGCTTCCGTGTGGCCTGTCTTGCCCGAGCACACTTCGTCGTAGGTGGCGTTCGGCGTGAAGCCGCCCTGATAACCGACGGCGGTGACGTGGATGCCGTTGCCGAGCTGCCAGAACTTGCGCTCCGCACCCCAGAAGCAGCCGAGCGCGAAGTAGGCCGTCTCGATGCCTTGCGGGTAGGGCGGGGTCAGCGGGCGGCTGAAGAGATAATGCTCCTCGGCCGTCGGGATGGGCGTCGGGCGGCCGGGCAGCGCCGTCGTAAGCGAGGGCATCGGGGGCTTCCTGAGACGAGAGAACATGGGGGCTCCTTTCAGAAAAAAAGGCATTTGTTCAAAAAAGATGTTGGCGAGGCCTGGAGGATCATTTTGGCCGTCGCGACCTGCACGGGAGATACGTGCTCTTTGCCCTTACGTTACCCCGGTTAGGTCGCGTGGCGATCACATTTTCGCGCGGAAAATGAAGGCGCGGAAAGGTGAATTCTTGCCCGTCAGGCGCCAATCAGTGCCGCATAGGAGAGAAAGCCAACCGTGTCGCCCGGGGTGACGGCGGTGACGTCTTCCGGCAATTCGACCAGGCCGTCGGTTTCGGTCAAGGAACTGATGACGCCGGCGCCGTCCTGGCGGTACTTGCTGGCGACGAGGTGGCCGTCGAGGTTGCGGGAAAGCGAGACGCGCACGTATTCGCGCCGGCCGGCCTTCTTCTTGTAGGCGAACGAGGCTTTGACCGGGAACGCGACGAGTGGCTCGGGGCGAGCGCCAGCGAGACGCAGGAGCAGCGGGCGGACGATACGGGCGAAGGTGACGAAGGCGGCGACGGGGTTTCCGGGCAGTCCGGCGAAGGCGGCGGTGTTGCCGTTCGGCGCACGGAGAACACCCATGGCGACGGGGCGGCCGGGCTTGATGGCCGTGCGCCAGAAGGTGAGCGTGCCCGAGCGCTCGAGCGCGGTGCGCACGAAATCGGCTTCGCCGGTTGAGACGCCGCCGGAGGTCAAGACCAGGTCGTGTTCGCGCGCGGCCTCGGTGAGCGCCGCCGAGAGCGACGTTGCCTCATCCTTCAGGATGCCGAGGTCGGTGACGTCGATGCCGAGCGCGCGCGAGAGAGCTGAGAGTAATGGCCGGTTGGCGTCGTAGACGGCGGCGGCTGCGAGCGATTGGCCGGGCTCGACGATTTCGTCGCCTGTGGAAAAGAGCGCGAGCTTCAGGCGGCGGCGGACGCTGAGTTCGGTGAGGCCGACAGCGGCGGCCATGGCGATGTGGCGGGGCCCGAGGCGTTCACCCGCGGCAATCACGGTTGCGCCCTGGCGGACGTCTTCGCCTTTGAGGCGGCGGTTGGCACCCACCTTCAATCCGGCGGGGAGAATAACGTCGCTAGCCTCCGTGCGGCAGTCCTCCTGCATGAAGACGGTGTCGGCGCCTTCGGGCATGGGCGCGCCCGTAAAAATGCGGATGGCGGTATTGGCGGCAATGGGAGCGCGCGCAAGGGCGCCGGCCTGAAGGCGGGCGGCGACGGGGAGGTGCGTTTCTCCCGATGTTGCGAGGTCGCAAAAGCGAACCGCGTAGCCATCGACGGCGGAGTTGTCGAAAGACGGCAGCGCGATTGCCGCGGCGACGTCGGCGGCGAGCACGCGGCCCATGGCGGAAGTGAGGGCGACGGCCTCGATTTCGGCGACGGGAGAAATGCGCTCCTCGATCAGGCGCTCGACATCCGCGACCGAGAGCATCGGGCCGCCGAAGGCGAAGCAGTCGTCGCTGAGCTGTGCCATTCCGCTTGGACCTTGGGTCGTGCTTAAAAGCTGCGTGTGGGGCATGCCGTTTTCGCGGCGGCAGTGTGGCGCCTCGAAGATCGTTTGAAGGTTGTCCTTAGATCAGCCGCAGGTCATGCCTTGAACACTTGGCGGGGCGTAGCATGTCTGCTTAGATCGGGCCAGCGAGGCATAATACCGGCAGCAGTGTACGCCGGCCTATAGGAATTGCGGAATGGTCGAAGTGAGGGTGGGGGCGGCGGCGCAACGTGTTTCGCCCGGAGGCGCGCGCCCCCGCGCGAGAGAGGCCGCCGAGCGCCTCGACTATGGCGCCAGCGAGGGCCGCAGGACGGTCTTCGCCCTGCTGTTTCTGGTGCTGGCGCCGTTCGTCGTCAGTCTGCCGGTGATGCTCTATCACCGCATCGACAACGGCCAATGGTCCGACCTCGCCCAAACCGCATTGATCGCGCTTGTCCTCGCGGCGATCATGGCGATGGTGGTGCTGGAACTGCTCTATTCGCTGCGCGCGCGGCTGACGCTGGACCGGACGGCGCTGCGCTTCACGCTGCCGGTAGGGTTAGGGCCGACGCCGCTCTTCGCCTATCAGAGCCACCACATTCCCTATCACACGATCAAGGGCGTGGAGCTGCGCCGGGAGGTGTTCGGGGCGCCGCTGATGCCGGTTCTGATGCAGGGCGCGGTGGTGCACACCAAGGACAAGGGCAGCATCGCGCTCGGGTATGCGAGCGAAGCGAAGGAAGGCGGCGCCTTTCCGTTTGCAGAGATCGCCGGCAGCATCGCGCGCCGCGCCGCCGTGCCGCTCATCGAGCAACGCACCATCTGGCGTCGTCCAAGGAAGGAGCGGGCCTTGGGCTACATCAGCGAGATCGATACGCAGAATTACATCGTCGATCCGGCCGAAATGGAGCGACTGCACGTCGCCCACCGCAGGCATGTTCTGGCGCTGCTGAGCGGCCTTGCGACGTTGCTGCTGCTCGGCATCGGCACCGATCTGATGAGCGGGGGGTAAGGTTTCGCGCGGGTCTATGAGGGCGCTTTCGCATACCCGTTATCCTGCCGCGGCTCGAGCCTGGGTTAAACTCAGGCCGGGACTTGCGGCAAGTCTCCAAATAACGACGATGGAGCAGGCCTTAGATGCAGCCGCGGGCGCGGGGCCTCGACGATCATGTCATGCGGACGTTTGCGTGGGTCCCGCCCGCGCGGCCGAAGCCGCTTCGGCGCGGCGAAGGCCCGCCGCAGGATCCGGTGACCTGACGTCACCGGCGCGGGAATGACGAGCGCAGTCGGAGCGGAGCGGCGACGACGGGCCCGCGAATTCAGTTGGCGTAAATGCTGAGCTTGCGGCGGCGGCGGGAAGCGTATCCGCATAGCGCTGCCAGCAACGCGAACAGCATGAACGTCGGCACAGAGAGGATCGAGAGCGCCACCGGGTCCCACATCGCCGGCCCCGCGGCACGCTCGACACTCGCCTGCACGGCCGCCAGCACCGACGGGAAAAACTGACGGATGTGTCCGATCAGCGAGGTGAATCCACCGCCGGCATGCGAGAGGTCGGAAACGAAGGCGATGGTAGAGACGAGGGCGGCGAGCGCGGCCACGAAGCGCAGCATCATCCGCGGCCGCGTCTCGGCCCCGAGCAGGCCGACGATCAGGGCGAGGCCGAAGGCGCCGAGTGAGCCATGCAACATCCAGCGCGGCGGGGGCAGGCCGGACTGGCGCCATTCGAACACCGCCGCCGCCGTCATGGCGATGGAAACGAGGGCCAGGATCTTTAAGAGGCGCTGGGCTGACATGATAAGATCCGTGTTCCGTCCGGCCGTGCACATTTCTGGGCTCGAACCGGTATGCCCGGAAAAATGGCCCGCGATGCGGCACCCATGCGGTTAATCGCCCGCCCCTGTCAAGCTTCGGCAACGAATGTTGCGCTCGGGGCGCCGTTGGGTATAGTGCGCCGCCGTTCCAGAATTTTCTATGCGGAGAGATGGCCGAGTGGTTGAAGGCGCACGCCTGGAACGCGTGTAGGCTCGTAAGGGTCTCGTGGGTTCGAATCCCACTCTCTCCGCCACGACCCCTTTCCTCACCCCACTGACCAGTAATGTCCCACGCTGACTGTGCGTGTCTGGGTGTGAAATTTTGTCAAACTATTTCAATCGGCTATGATCCCATCGTCGCGGGGGCTGCTGTGCGCTTCGAAGATCGACGCTGACTGTCACAGCCCCCCAATGACAAACAAATTGGGTGATAAATTGGGTGATGGCGCGAGGGGGACGTGCCGCGGCGCCCAAGGCTTTCCGGTGCGCTGGAGAAATACGCCAGGCTGGTTGGCCCGGCCAATCGAGGCGCGGTGACCCACTCCGGGGGCGGAACGTGAGCGTGCAAGAAATTGTTTTTCGCTGGTTGCGAAAATTTCCGCGCGCGCATTGAATTCGCGTTGCGATCTGATTATGATGCACGCTCGTTCGCGCAAGGGGAGAGTGCAAGACATGCGGTCCGTCACCAAAGCTGATCTGGTGGAAGCAGCAGCGCGTGCCGGGAATCTCAGCAGGTCCAGCGCCGGCGAAGCGGTCAATGCGGTGTTCGACGCGATCGTGGCGGGCGTGGCAAAGGGCAATCGCGTCACCGTCGTCGGCTTCGGCACCTTCCTGCCGCGCAGGCGCAAGGCGCGCGCCGGGCGCAGCCCGCTGAACGGCAAGGAAATCCGCATTTCCTCCAAGACCGTGCCGGCCTTTGCCGCCGGACAGGGCTTCAAAGATCGCGTCTCCAGCCGCTAGCGGCCGGCGAGCAGGTCAGGGCTGCGAGCTTGCCTTGCAGCCCTTTGTTTTTCGAATTCAACCACCTGGCAGAATCCCGGCGGTCATGGATAACCTGCTGATCCTCACTCTCGACAGCCACGGCGTCCCGCATCGCTGGGTCAGCTGGCAGCAGGCCTGCTTCTATTACGCCAAGAACCTCGTGGCCTGGACCTTGGGCGAGCGCACCTTCACCTTCCACGGCGGCGTCTCGCGACTGACTGGCGAGCGCTCCAGCATCACCGCGCACTCGATCATCGCCATCCGCGGCAAGGCGCTGGCGGCCAAGGGTTTCCACCAGGTGCCGCCGCTGAACAACCGCGAGCTGTTCCGGCGCGACCGGCATACCTGCGCCTACTGCGGCGCCGAATTCAGCTATTTCCGCCTGACGCGCGACCACATCACGCCGCTGTCGCGCGGCGGCCGCGACACCTGGATGAACGTGGTCACGGCCTGCCGCCACTGCAACGGCAGCAAGCGCAACCGGCTGCCGGAGGAATCCGGGCTGCAGTTGCTCTACGCGCCCTACGTGCCGAACAAGGCGGAGTACCTGATCCTCACCAACCGCCGCATCCTCGCCGACCAGATGGAGTTCTTGCGGCAGCACGTGCGTCGCACACGCCGCCTGGTTGTGGCCTCTGCCTGACTTCTGGCGCAATAGCGGCTTCCACCTCCTAGAGCGCGACGCGGCCGGACTGCTGCGGGTCACGGACGATTTCCTGCGCGCCTACTTTCTGCGCCCGGAGATCCATCCGGTGGAAGATTCCTGCGATGCCGAACTGCGGCTGCACGCCTCGCTCATGCAGGCGCCGCGCCGCGAGGTGTCCGGCTGCACAGATCGAGGCGCTCAAGGACCAAGACGCGCGCCACAACTACCGCATGCTGCTCGGGTTCCGCGACCGCTTGCTGGCGGCCGGCACTGTGGAGGGCTGCTACAGGGGCCTGTTCAAGGGCGCGATCGACGTGCCACCCCTGTTCATCGAGCAGCTGGCGCACGTCACGCTGAGAAACCTGCTCGACAGTTGCGACGACCCGCTCGAATTGCGCGCGGCAGAACTGTTTTTTCGCGAACAGAAGGCCACGCTGCAGGACGGGCACGTACTGCTGGCCGACCTCGAGACCGTGGCGATGCATGCGGCGGGAAACAGGTACGGCAACCTGGGCAAGCTGATCGTCGAGGCGCAGGGCTCGATCGGCAAAGTCGACCTGGACGTGCTCGACCGCGCCAACGCCGCGCTTTACTGGGAGCGTGAATCGCGCCACGATACAGTGATCAGCCTCAGCTATGGGCGCGCGGCGCTCGACGCGCTGTGCCGCGTGATCGAGGCGTGGGTGCTGCATTTCCAAGGCGTGCAGGTGGCGGTGCAGCCGCTGCGCAAGATCGAGGAGGCGCGCTGGGCCTGGCATATCGGCCTCGATGCCGAGTCCACTGAGATCCTCAACGAGCTCTGGGCGGGCAGCCAGGTGGAGCAGGGCCGCATGCGCAACATCATCGCCCTGTTCGGCATGCAGTTCGCCGAGCCGGCGGCGATGCGCCCGGACATCGCCGGACGCACCGTGTACCTGGCGCTGAGCGCGAACGCGGAACAGGAAGTGCGCATGAAGCCGCAGAACCTGCTGACCAACCTGCCACTGCATGAAGCCTGACCTGAAACCAGACTACTGGGACCGGGCAAAGCGGGCGCTGGCGCGCCGCGATGCAGTGCTGGCGGCGATCATGCGGCGCCACCCGCGCGTGCACCTGGTGGCGCGCGGCGAGCCGTTCCAGACCCTGTCGCGTGCGATCGTGGGCCAGCAGATCTCGGTCAAGGCGGCGCAGTCGGTGTGGAACCGGGTGCTCGCGGTCGCGCCGGGCATGACGCCCGGCGAGGTGCTCGCGCTCAAGCGGCCGCGCCTGCGGGCCTGCGGATTGTCCGAGCGCAAGACGCAATACATCGCCGACCTGGCGCGCCACTTCGCCGACGGCACCGTGCACCCGCATCGCTGGCCGGAAATGGACGACGAGGCCGTGGTCGCCGAACTGGTGGCGGTGCGCGGCATCGGCCGCTGGACCGCCGAGATGTTCCTGATGTTCAACCTGCTGCGGCCGGACATTTACCCGCTGGGCGACCTTGGGCTGCTGAAGGCCGTACGGGCGAGCTATTTCAAGGGGCGCAAGGTGCCCCTGTCGCGCATCAGGAAGCTGGGCGCCACCTGGCAGCCGTGGCGCTCGGTCGCCACCTGGTACCTGTGGCGCTCGCTCGACCCGCTTGCCGTGGAATACTAGTGCGCACGCAGGACCGCCGGCAGCAACTGCGGGTTCAGCGCCTGGGCATGGGGGTTGCGGCCACGGCTGTCGCAGTGGTCATCGCGCTGGCGGCCGCATTGGCGGGCTACCTGCCGGTGCGCGCGATGCTGGTGTATGCGGGCGGCGCCGCCCTCTGCGCAGCCTTGTTCTTTGCCCTGATCCGCAGCGGCGCCAACCTGCGGTTCTCCGATCCCAGCCTCACGGTGCCGATGCTGCTCGCCGCGGGCGCGATGACCACCTATCTCGTGTATGTCGGTGCGCAGGCGCGCCCGGCGCTGTCCGCGATCTATCTCAGCGCGTTCATGTTCGGCATGCTGACGCTGGGTGCGCGGCGGCTGGCCGGGGTGGCGGTGTGCTACGTCGGTTTCTACGCGGCAACGATCGCGCTCTCGGTGCTGGTGGGATGCAGACGCCGCTCGACTTGCCGCGAGAGCTGTTCCAACTGTTCGTGTTCGCGCTGTTGCTGTCGTGGTTCACCATCCTCGGCGGCTACTACAGCGGCTTGCGCGCGAAGCTGCGCAGGACCAACGACGAACTCTCCGCCGCGCTGCGCAACTCGGAAGTCCTCGCCACCACGGATGCGCTCACCGGCTGCAGCAACCGCAGGCAGGCGTTCGTCCAGCTGCAGGTCGAGGCCCAGCGCGTACAGCGCGGCGGTGCATTGTCGGTCGGCATGGTGGATATCGATCATTTCAAGTCGATCAATGACGCCCACGGGCACGCGTGCGGCGACGAAGTACTCAAGTCCTTCGCGGCCGCTGCGCAGCGCGCGCTGCGGCCGACCGACGGCCTGGGCCGCTGGGGCGGAGAAGAATTCCTGGTCGTGCTGTCGCAGACGCGGCTGCAGGCCGCGCTCGCCGCCGCCGGGCGCCTGCGACGCGTGGTAGAGGAGATGCAGGTGCCCGCCCTCCCGGCAGGACGGCGCGTCACGGTGTCGATCGGCGTCGCCGAGCATCGGCCCGGTGACTCGGCGGAGCGCACGGTGGAGCGCGCCGATCGAGCCCTGTACCGCGCCAAGCAAGCTGGCCGCAACCGCGTGGAGGCCGACCCTGACCCTCGGCTAGAATGCGCGGGCGATGAAAACCACATTCCTCGATTTCGAGCAGCCGATCGCCGAGCTCGAGCAGCGATCGAGGAACTGCGCTTCGTGCAGGACGATTCGGCGGTCGACATTTCCGAGGAAATCCAGCGCCTGCAGAAGAAAAGCCAGGCGCTGACCAAGGAGATCTACGCCAAGCTCACCCCCTGGCAGATCGCGCAGGTGGCGCGTCACCCGCAACGGCCCTACACGCTGGATTACGTCGGCACGCTGTTCACCGATTTCGAGGAATTGCACGGCGACCGCATGTTCGCCGACGATGCCGTCGATCGTCGGCGGCCTGGCGCGTTTCGACGGCGTGCCGTGCATGGTGCTCGGCCACCAGAAGGGGCGCGACACCAAGGAAAAAATCGCGCGCAATTTCGGCATGCCCAAGCCCGAGGGCTACCGCAAGGCGCTGCGCCTGATGAAGATGGCGGAAAAATTCGGCCTGCCGGTGTTCACCTTCGTCGACACGCCGGGCGCCTACCCGGGCATCGATGCGGAGGAACGCGGCCAGTCCGAAGCCATCGGCCGCAACCTCTACGCCATGGCGCGCGCTGCGCACGCCGATCATCGTGTCCATCATCGGCGAGGGCGGCTCGGGCGGCGCGCTCGCCATCGCGGTCGGCGACGTCACCATCATGCTGCAGTACGCGACCTACTCCGTGATCTCGCCGGAGGGCTGCGCCTCGATCCTGTGGAAGAGCGCCGACATGGCGCCGGAAGCAGCGGAAACGCTGGGCATCACCGCCAACCGCCTGAAGACGCTGGGCCTGGTGGACAAGGTGGTGCCGGAGCCCCTGGGCGGCGCGCATCGCGACCCGCAGGCCGCGGCGCAAGCCTTGCGCAAGGCGCTCGCCGAGGCGTTCCGGCAGTTGCGCGAGAAGAAGCCCAAACAGCTCGTCGAGGAACGCCTCGAGCGGCTGATGAGCTATGGCAAGTTCAAGGAAGCGGCTGAACGCTAGCCTTGCCGCGGACCTGCGCGGCAGGCATCTCGCGGCGGGACTTTCCGGCGGCATCGATTCGGTGGTCCTGCTGCACCTGCTGCGCGATCTCGCGCCGCGCCACGGCTTTCGCCTGAGCGCAGTACACGTGCATCACGGGCTTAGCCCGAACGCCGATGCCTGGGCGCGCTTCTGCAGGCAGCTGTGCCGCGACTGGGGCGTGCCACTCACCGTGCGCCGCGTCAAGGTCCGCAAGCAGGGCAAGGGCCTCGAAGCGGCAGCGCGGGAGGCGCGCCGTGCGGTATTCGCGCGCCTGCGACGCGGACGCGATCGTGTTCGCGCACCAGCTCGACGACCAGGCCGAGACCGTGCTGCTCAACCTGCTGCGCGGCGCGGGCACGCGCGGGGCCGCGGCGATGCCGGCGGCGGGCAGGCTCGGCGGCAAGCTCCTGCTGCGCCCGCTGCTGCAGCGTGCCGCGGCGCCGAGGTCGCTGGCTTATGCGCACGCGCACGGGCTGGCGTGGATCGAGGACGAGTCCAACCTGAACGACGCGCTGACGCGCAATTTCCTGCGCCTGCATGTGGCCCGCTGCTCGAGCAGCGCTTTCCGCGCTGGCGCGAAAGCCTGGCGCGCGCCGCGCGGCATTTCGCCGCGGCGGACGCCGGCGCAAGCGTGGCACTGCGGGAATTTCTCGCGGCGCGCGGCCTGCGTGCGCCGAGCGAGGCGAAGCTGGCCGAGATGCTCAAGCAGCTCACTGGGCGCGGCGCGCGCACGCTGATCCGCCACGATGGCGCGCAGCTGCGCGTCTATCGCGGCAAGGTGGAGATCGCGCCGGCCGGCGAGCCGGGCGCCATTCGTCGCGACGCAGTGGCAGGGGGAGCGGCGGCGTGGCGCTGCCCGCGCTCGGCGGCGAGCTGCGCTTTGGCCGCGCGCGCGGCCGCGGTATCGCCGCGGCGCTCGTCGATGGCCGCAAGCTCAGCGTGCGCTTGCGGCGCGGTGGTGAGCGCCTGCGGCCCGATCCGCGGCGGCCGCGGCGCAGCCTGAAGAACCTTTTCCAGGAGGCGGGCGTGCCGCCTTGGCGGAGGGAGCGCCTGCCGCTGCTATTTTGTGGCGGACGCACTGGTGTCGGTGCCGGGACTTGGCGTGGATGCGGCCTGGCAGGCGGCTGGCAGTGCGTCCGGCATCGTTCCCGAGTGGCGCGATGCTGGTCGCTGAATACCCGGTCTGTTATCCTTCCCGCGGCGGTCAAAACACTATTTCAGGGTCCGAAGGAGGAATGCAGATGAGATTCACCATCACAGGTTACGGCGTTCGTCTCGCCGCCAGTCTGTTCGCGGTCGGCGCGCTGGCGCAGGCGAAACCCAATCCGAACTGGCCGAAGACCATCACGCTGGGCACGGCCTCGGTCGGCGGCACGTACTTCGTCTATGGCCAGGTGTGGGCGAGCCTGGTCAACGAAAAAATCGGCACCAGCATCAGCACGCAGCAGACGCAAGGGCCGAACCAGAACATCATCCTGACCGATCCAAGCAGATCGATTTCGGCATGACCACCATGGGCGTCGCGCTGCAGGCCTGGGAAGGCAAGGGCGACTGGACCAAGGGCAAGAAGTACCAGCAACATCCGCGCCATGTTCCCGATGTACGACACGCCGTTCCATTTCGTCGCGCTCGAGAAGTCGGGCATCAAGTCGGTCAAGGACCTGGCCGGCAAGAAGTCCGGCATCGGCCCGCGCGCCGGCACCTGCGGCACCTATTTCCCGCTGATGTTCAAAGCGCTGGGCATCGACACGACGATCCGCAACGGCCAGGGCTCCGACATGGCGGCCAACCTGCAGGACGGCCTGATCGACGCCTTCCCGTTCTGCGCCGGCGTGCCGATCGCGGCCTACTCGGAACTGGAGACCACCAACAAGGTGCGCTTTTTCACGTTCACGGACGACGAAATCAAGAAGCTGAAGGCAGGCGTTGCCCGAGCTGTCCGATTCGGTGATTCCCAAAGGCACTTACAAGCAGCAGACCGAAGATCACAAGACGGTCGGAGTTTACAATTTCGCGATCGCGAACAAGGACGTGCCCGAAGACCTGGTGTATGCCGTGGTAAGGCGGTGCTGGAGAACAATCCGCAGATGGTGAAGGGCCATGCGGCTGCCAAGGAAACGCTGCTGGAAAACTGGAACCGCAACGGCTTCCTGCCGTTCCATCCGGGCGCGATCCGCTATTTCAAGGAGAAGGGCATCAACGTGCCCGAGCATCTGATTCCGCCGAGTCAAGGATGAGTCAGTTTTCGGGGCCGCACTGCGCGCAAGCTCAGTGCGGCGTGCTTTAGCGGAGGGGGTGAGCGGCGTGAGCACGCGCAGCGCGAAGAAACCATCACAGCCGCCGATACCGGACGAGGAGTTCAGCGGCAACCGGCGCGCTGCTGCGCCGCTGGGAGACCTTGCTGCTGGCGGTCTTGTGCATCGGCTTCACGCTGTTTCACCTGTACGTGCTCAACGTCTATTCGCTCGAGCCGCTGCTGTTCCGCGCGATCCATGTGGGCTGGGGGGCGCGCTCGGGCTTCATTTATGCGCCGTCCGCAGCGCACGGCGGGACGGGCGTGCCCTGGTACGACTGGATGCTGGTGCTGCTTCGATCGCTTGCGCGAGTTATATCGCCGTTGAACTCGATGGCCTGCTGTTTCGCGCCGGCGCGCAGTTCACCACCGGCGATGTGGTGGTCGGCTTCGTCGGCACGCTGCTGGTGCTGGAGTTCGCGCGGCGCACCTCCGGGCTGGCGCTGCCGGTCATCGCCGGCATATTCATCCTTTATTGCTTTGTCGGCCCGTGGATGCCCGGGGTGCTGCGAGCACAAGGGTTTCGCGTCGACCGGTTCTTCACCTATATCTACAGTGAATACGGCATTTTCGGCGTGACCACCCAGGTCTCGTCCTCCTACATCATTCTGTTTGTCTGCTTGCCGCTTTCCTGCAGGTATCGCGGGTCGGCGACTACATCAACGACCTGTGCAATGCGATGTTCGGCTGGGCGCGCGGCGGCCCGGCGAAGGCGGCGGTCGCATCGGGCATCCTGTTCGGTACGATCTCGGGCTCGGCAGTGGCGAACGTGGTGGCCTCCGGCATGGTCACCATCCCGATGATGCGCAAAGTCGGCTACGACCGTCCGACCGCGGCGGCGATCGAAGCGACCTCCTCGACCGGGGGGCAGATCACGCCGCCGGTGCTCGGCGCGGGCGCTTTCCTGATGGCCGAGATCACGGGGATTCCCTACGGCCAGATTGCGCTTGCCGCGGTGATGCCCGCGCTGCTGTTCTACATTGCCTGCTGGATTCACGTCGATCTGCACGCCATCCGGCTCGGACTGCAAGGGCTTTCGCGCAGCGAATTGCCGCCGCTCAAGCTGATGCTGATGCGGCTTTACCTGTTTTCGCCGATCGTTGTTTTGGTGTGGGCGCTGCTCGAAGGTTATTCGCCGTTCCGCGCCGGCGGGCTCGGCATCCTGGCGGCGCTGATTGCGGGCTGGCTGTCGCGCATGTTCCACGATATCGACGAGTCCGGAGCGGTGCCGAGGGTGGCGGACTCGCAGCTGCGGTCGCTGCCGCGCTGCTGCTGCGGCTTTTGGTGCTGCGCTATTGCCACTGGCGCGCTGTATGGCTGCTACCGTGGTCGGATTCAAGGCGGTCAGCGCCGCATGTCGGCGGCTGGGCCGGCTCTGGATCTCGCGCAGTCGCGTGATATGTGCCCGGCATCGCTGTTTGGCTGGCGGCGCACGCTCGAGGCGCTGAACCTCGCGGCGCGGGATACCTGCAGCTGGTCGCGGTGTGCGCCTGCGCCGGCATCATCGTCGGCGTGATTGCCCTGACCGGCATCGGCGGCCGTTTTTCCGAACTGATTCTCGGCATCGCCGGCGCCAGCCAGTTGCTGGCGATGCTGTTTGCGGCGTTGGTGGCGCTGGTCCTCGGCATGGGCATGCCGACGACTGCAGCCTACGCCATTGCCGCGGCGGTCATTGCGCCGGGCCTGACCAAGATCGGCGTGCCGGTGCTGGTCGCGCACATGTTCATTTTCTATTTTGCGGTGATCTCGGCGATTACGCCGCCGGTCGCGCTGGCCTCGTTTGCCGCGGCAGGCATGGCGCAGGCCGATCCCTGGAAGACCTCGTGGATTGCGCTGAAAATGGGGCTGGCGACTTTCATCGTGCCGTTCATGTTTTTTTTCTCCCCGGTGCTGCTGATGCAAGGGTCCTGGCCGACATCGTGCAGGCCGCGGTCTCCGGCGCATCGGCGTGTGGTTCCTGGCGGGCTCCACCGAAGGCTGGTTCGGCGGCCGGCTGGCGATGCCGTTGCGCGTACTGCTGTTCGGCGGCGCCCTGTGCCTGATGCATCCCGGCACCATCACCGACCTAATCGGGCTGGCGATCGGCGTGCCGATTTATCTCTGGCAACGCTTCCGTGGGAGCGGCACGGCTTCAGCGTAAGCCTTTGTTTTTACGCAAGTCGCAGCTCGCCCATGCTAGAATCCCGGGCTCACATTTTCAGCGATCCACGGAGCAACGGGAATGGCGGTCGAGCGCACCCTGTCCATCATCAAGCCAGACGCAGTGAAGAAGAATGCGATCGGCCAGATCGTCGCCCGCTTCGAGAAGCCGGGGTTGCGCGTCGTGGCCGCGCGCATGATGCACCTGTCGCGCGCGCAGGCCGAAGGCTTTTACGCGGTGCACCGCGAGCGGCCGTTCTTCAAGGACCTGGTCGAATTCATGGTCTCCGGCCCCGTTTTCGTGCTGGTGCTGGAAGGCAAGGACGCGATCGGGAAGAACCGCGAGCTGATGGGCGCCACCGACCCGAAGAAAGCCGCCAAGGGCACCATCCGCGCGGATTTCG